>NZ_JBITLL010000001.1:0-1312921 GCF_044465245.1 Nonomuraea terrae
CTCCCGGTGGATGACCGGGTTGATAGGCCGGAGGTGGAAGCGCGGTAACGTGTGGAGCTGACCGGTACTAATAGGCCGAGGACTTGACCACAAAGCATTGTGCTTTGGTGTGTGCTGCGCTCTGTTACTCTTCGCCGGGTCCAGAGCTGCGCCACACCGAAGGATCGGTTTGCTCGCGTCCACTAGGCAATTCTGAGACAACAAGCGGTTGGTTTGCTTGTTAGTTTCATAGAGTTACGGCGGTTATGGCGGGAAGGAAACACCCGGTTACATTCCGAACCCGGAAGTTAAGCTTCTCTGCGCCGATGGTACTGCACTCGGGAGGGTGTGGGAGAGTAGGTCACCGCCGGACAATTTTTTGAGGGGGGTCTCGACACCTGCGGGTGTCGGGGCCCCCTTCTTTTTTGTGTTTTACGAGTGCTCCGCGCTGATACTACGAGGGCTCCACGCTGATATGTGGGGCCCTTTCTGCGTTCCTGGGGGTTGTGTGTTCCGGGTGTCGCGGTCAGGGCTGGATGCTGTGGCGGTGTCGTGCGGCGGTTGTGTGTTTGGGGTTCTGGCGCGTTCGGTATGGGTGCCGGTTTCGTGCGTTCCGATGTGGAGCTTGCCTGTGTCTGGGGCGGGTTTCGGCGTCGGTGGTGGAGGGGCACAGGCGCCGTGGGTGTCGGGGTTCCTCGGCACGCTCGCCGCCGGCGTGTTCCGGCTTTGTCGGTGCGGGAAGGGATGCGTCGGCTGTCTGGCGTGTCGGTTTGTGTGGGTCTCATGCCTTCGGTGTGGGGCCCTTTTTGCGTTTTCAGGGCTGCCTGTTCGGCGCTCGGCGACGGCTTCGGAGCTTGCGTCGGCCAAGTCGGCTGAGTGCGTCGGTGCTTTTGCTGTCTCGTGCCGTGGTGCTGTTGTTGGCGCTGGGCGACGGAGTCGGTGGGTGATGCAGTGAGGGAGCCGCCGGCGCTTGAAAGTGTGCAACTCTAGCGCCTGAGCCGGTGCGCGAACTGCGGGTGAGTCTGCTCGTCATCGACCCGACGCCCCCTACCGGTACGTCGAGGTGTGCGGCCGGGTCGCCATGCGGCCGGGTCGCCATGACGTCTGAGCCCGAGGGCGCGCTCATCGACGAACTGCCACAGAAGTACCGAGGCATCCTATGGGAGGACAAGCGGTCTGGCGTGGGTTGCCGGCGGTGGCTGTGATTCCGGTCGGCCCAGCTGGTTCTGCTTGGTGGCTAGCTGGTGGCTGCGGTGGACGTGGCCGCCCCAAGTGAGGGGCCGCTTCTTTGGGGGAACTGGGCTCTGTGGGGGCTGGTGTGGCGGAGCGGGTGTACTACCTGGCCCTAGTTGGCTGGCGGTGACTGGGCTTGGCGTGGTCTGCGGCGGCTGACGGGGTTTGTGCTTGGTGCGGCATGGTTGGTGTTGTCGACGCTGCCGAGTGGCGAATCCGCAGGCCTTGAGCCGATGCGCCCGGGAGGGGGCGGTGTCTTCCCGGGAGGGGGCGGTGTCTTCGGGCTGGAGTCGCAGGGTGGTGCGGCGTTTTGGTGTTGAGATCGGTGTTCAGGGGGTTGGGGGAGCCGCTGGGCGGCTGGTGGAGGGGTGGGCGCCATAAGGAACTGCTGACGGTGGAGGAGCTCTGGTGTCAGCGTGGCTGTGGGCGGGAGGGCCGCGGACTCATCTACCTCACCGGCCCGGAGATGTGCACGGTGGCACTGCGCTCGTTCGTCGACGTCACCGTCTCCACGTCGCGTCGGAAAGAGGTTCGGCTGGCGAGCAGGTGTGCTGCCGGGCTGCCGGTGGATGAGGTGTGGTGGGGCGTTGGTGGCTCGGGGGCGATGTGGAGGTGGTGGGGTTCGCGGGGTGCGGGTGGTCCGTAGGGGAGCTTGTAGTAGTTGATGGCGTTGCTGGCGGTTATTGAGCTCCAGGGGACGATGACGATGGCGCCGTTCTGTTCGTAGACCTTGGCTCGTTCGGCTTCGGAGCCGAACTCGCGGGGGAGGCCGCCGAGACCTTTTGTATTGCCGGTTTTGGCGTCGATGTAGATCAGGCGGGGGGAGAGGTCGCGGTGGTCGCCGACCTCGAGGGCCAGGAGGCCCGAGTTGTCGGCGCGGATGTAGGCGAGACGGGAGGCGCGGGTGCCGGAGGACTCCCAGACTCGGCGGCCGGTTTTGAAGTCGTAGGCCAGTGCGGTGTTGCGCATGCGCATGGAGTTGGGGACGTTCTCGGCGTCGCTGGCCAGGTAGAGGCGGTCCCCGTGGATGGCCAGGCGGTAGTGCAGGCGCATGCCCTGGACGGCGACGACTTGGTTGAGGGGGAGGAGGTCTACCTCTTCGTCGACCGTGACCTCGCCGGTCTTGCCGGAATCGTCGTAGCGGGTGAAGTGTGTGCCCTTGGCGTCGTCGATCTGGGTGACGATCGGGTCCACGGAGGCGACGATGCCGGAATGGACCGGACGGCTGGGGTGCTTGCGGGTGATCTTGCCGGTTTCCGGGTCCACGACGAGGACCAGGTCGCTGGGCTGGGGGTAGAGGCAGTGCGCCAGCATGACGACTCGGCCGGGTCCGGCGTTGGTGTCCCGCAGCGAACAGTCCTTGGGGGCGGTCGCGTGCCACCGTACGGTGCCGTTTGTCAGGCTGTAGGCGGAGACCTTGCCGTCGATCAGGGTGATGGCCAGGCCGTCGGTGCTCACGATCATCGGAGCCAGCATCGTGTTGGACGTGGTGGCCTGTTCTGCGTGGATCGGCTTCTGCCATGTGATCTTGCCGGTGGCGGTGTCGATGCCGGCGAGGTGGTCGCACAGGCCGGACTCGCCGTACGCGATGGCGGCCACGCCCCCGGGCGCGTCCGGGGTGGCGCCGCAGAGCTGCTCTCCGGGGGATGGGGTGCCCCAGGTGCGTTTTCCCGTTGACAGGTCGTAGGCGAGTACGCCGTCTTTCTGCACCCTGATGATGGCGGTGTCGGTCAGCCAGGTGGCGAAGCTCATGCCTGAGGTGAAGTCTGAGCCGCCGGCTCCGATCATGGGCATCTGCCACTGCGACACCGGGCGTTCGGATGTCTTGACGGGCGGTTGCGTCTGAGGGGGTGGGGATGTGGTCGGTTCGCCGCTTTGTGACACGAGCCATGCGGTTCCGGTTCCGACGGCGAGCAACACGGCCAGGCCCAGGGAGACCAGGGCGGCGGTCTTTCCCTTCTTGTTGCGCCGTGGGGGTTCGGGGTTCCACGGGGCTTGGGTCTGCGGAGCGGACCACTGAGGGGCAGGTGGTGACGACTGCTGCGGGCCCGGGGGCGGATAGGGCGGCGGTGATGGGTAGGCGCCCTGTGGTGGCGGGGGGTATGCGGCTTGTGGCGGTGGTGCGGGCGCGCTGTATCCGGGGTGGTGGGGTGCGGGCGCGCTGGGGTGGTTCGGGGCAAGGTGGTTGTGCTGGAGACCGGGGTGGTTCGGGGCGGGGTAGCTCGGCTGGTGCGGGCCAGGAGAGCTAGCGTGATTCGGCTGGTGGGGGCCGGCGGTGCTGTGGTTTGGCCGGGGGCCGGCGGTGCTGGGGTCTGGCTCGTGGGGGCCGCGGGCGCTGGGGTTTGGCTGGTGCGGGTCGGTGGGGTTGGGGTGGTGTGTCATGTGCGGGTCCGATCAGGTGAGCTGCTGGCGGACATAGGCAGCCCATTGCCGCTCGAAGTCCGCCTTGTCGACGCCAAGTGCGTCGTAGAACGCGGGTTCGGCCAGGTCGTCGTTGTCCTGCTGGTAGGCGGCGGTCACGGCTTGGACGAGGCGGCGGTCGCCGTAACGGTCGGCGGTGAAGCGCATGATCAGTTCGCCCATGAAGTAGTGGGCGTCGGTGAGGTCGCCGCCGGCCCAGATGTCGTTGTGCGGAAGTTCGCCGGTGAAGGGGCGGGAGCGCTGTCCGGCCAGGTACGCGCGGCCTTCGGGGTATCTCAGGCCGCTCGTGACGGGCGCGTGCTTGTTGGCCAGATACTCGGCGAAGCCTTCGTCGATCCAGTGAGGGCGGCCGCCGAGGAAGGACAGGCCGCTGCTGCGATCCAGGGCGGAGACGAGTGAGTGGGCCAGCTCGTGCCGGGTCAGCGTGCCGATTCCGTCGGTGGAGGAGAAGAAGCTTGAGGTGGTGTCGAGTACGACCCGGGTTCCGCCGACGACGACGTCATCAGATCCCACCGCAGCGCTCGGCATGCCGATGGACACGCCTGCCTCCGTGGCTTCGGACGTACGGAAGAGCTTGCCGAGCTGGTCCTTGCCGGCCACGAGAGCGACCAGGTAGCCCTGTGGGACGAGGTCCTGATGCTCGCCGTGCCGCTTCCAGTAGGCGCTGTGGTGTGCGGTGGCCTGCTCGACGATCGGCGCGACGCGGCGGGCCAGCGCGGCGTGTTCGGGACGGGCGAGTACGACCCCGGCACCTGCTCGGACGACCGTGATGTCCGGCCAGATGTCCCATGGGCCCGGGTAGTACATGGTTTTTGAGGGGGACGATGACGACAGCGTCGGGGGCGGGGCGCCGCCGACCGCGGTGACGCGGAGTGGGGCGTCGGCCGATTTCTTCTCCAGCGTCCAGCGGTACCACTCGGACACCGGTCGCAGGTCGATGCCGGCGAAGCGGTGTACGAACGAGACGTCCTGGGTGAAGGTGACGCCGCGTCCGAAGCTGTCCTCGGAGCGTCCCGAGCGTCGCAGCACCCGGTAGCCGGCCTCGCTCAGCGGGACTTTGCGCAGGTTCTCGAAGACGCGTCGTTGGCGTTGGAGCAGTTGCTTGTCCGCCGGGTCGAAGATCGACAGGAAGCGTTCGGCGTCGCCGCGGGTCAGGCCCTCGGTGTGGCGAGTGAGCAGGTCGTCGATCTCCGCGTCGGTGACGACGACGGTCTCCGGCGCGAGGCTGTGGGAGATGGTGACGCCCGGCTGTGGGGTGGCGGTCCCGGACTGATCGCGGAGGAGTAGTCCCACTCCGGCGCCGGTGGCCACGGTCACGACGAGCGCCACGACGCCGGCCGTCACCCAGAGGCCGGTGCGACGTTTCCGCGGGCCGGCAGAGCCTGGAAGGCGCGGAGGCGGCCCGGCGGGAAGTGGGCCGGGCGGCGGCCCGGGAGGGCCTGGCATGGGGCCGCGAGCGTTCGCAGGTCCGGCGGGAAATGCGCCGGGCGGGTACGGGGCGCCGGCAGTTGGTGAGCCCGGCAGGCCGGCGGGGGGTGGGCCGGGTGGCGGTCCGGGAGGGCCTGGGATGGGGCCGCGTGCGCTCGGAAAGCCGGCGGCGGGTGGGCCCGCAGGGTTCGGGGCGCCGGGCGCAGGTGGGCGTGGAGTGCCGGCGGCCGATGGGCCTGGGATTCGGGGCTGCGCCGGGGGTGGGAGGTAGGCACCCTGAAGAGGGTTGTGCGACTGGTTGTCGAACGCCACTCTTGCCCCGAATGTCTATCTACTACTCAATGGTGACGAATCGTATCAGTGGGGGAGGAGGAGCGGCTCGATTCGGTACGGGATCTGCGTCGACAGTGCGATCGTGGTGTCGGTGCGCTGCACCGCCGGCGACGTCAGGACGTCGGCGATGATGTCCTGCAGGTGATCGGTGCTTTTCGCGACCACGCGGCAGAGCAGGTCATGCTGACCGCTCGTACCGTGTGCCTCCAGGATCTCGGGCACGCTGCGCAGCCGCTCCACCGCCTCCGCCAGCCGGCCCTGGGCGATCTGCAGCCAGACGAACGCCAGGATGGGGTATCCCGTCCGCGCTGGATCGACGGTCGGCCCGAAGTCCTTGATCACGCCGGCCGCCATCAGCTTGTCCACCCGGGTCTGCACCGTGCCGCGGGCCACGCCCAGCTGTCGGGCCAGCTCGGTCAGGCCGATGCGCGGGTGCGCCCGCATGGTCACGAGCAGTCGGGCATCGAGATCGTCCACGGGGGCTCCTTGGGGACTGTGCGATTCGACCAGTGATCATGTCGTACGAAGGGAGGAATTGAGCGTATCGTTCAGCAGAATTGAGCGCTATTGCCACCTTTGCGGCGAGTTGCTGTCATATGAGGCATGTTTGAGGAAGCGCAGTACTTCGCGCCGGTCGCGGCCCAGGAGGATGGGTCCGTGGTGGTCGAGCTGGCCTCGTCCCATCCGGGGTTCGCGGATCCGGTATATCGGGCGCGGCGCAACGCGATCGCCGCGCTGGCCCTGAACTACCGGCCGGGGACGCCGATCCCCGAGGCCGAGTACACCGAGCAGGAGCACGAGGTGTGGGCGGCGGTCGCCCGGGAGCTGGCGGTCAAGCACGCCAAGTACGCCACCGCCGAGTACCTCGCGGGAGCAGAGCGGCTGGGGCTGCCGCGCGAGCGGATCCCGCAGCTCGAAGAGGTGTCGCGGCTGCTGGAGCCGCTGACCGGGTTCCGGTACCTGCCGGCGGCGGGGCTCGTGCCGCTGCGGGACTTCTACGGGGTGCTGGCGGACGGGTTCTTCCACTCCACGCAGTACATCCGGCACCACTCCGTGCCCTTCTACACGCCGGAGCCGGACGTCGTGCACGAGGTCATCGGGCACGCCAACGCGCTGGCGAGCGACCGGTACGCGGCCCTCTACCGGCTGGCGGGGCAGGCCGCGCGGCGGGTGGAGAGCGAGCAGGCGCTGGAGTTCGTCTCCAAGGTGTTCTGGTTCACGCTGGAGTTCGGGGTGATGCGGGAGGCCGGGGAGCTGCGGGCGTACGGGGCCGGGATCCTGTCGTCGTACGGGGAGGTCGAGGAGTTCCGGGGGATGGACATCCGGCCGCTCGATTTGGCCGCCATGGGGACGACGGAGTACGACATCACGAAATATCAGGACGTGCTGTTCTGCGCGGAGTCGCTGGAGCATCTGGAGGACGTCGTGGGCGGCTTCTGGGCCACCTGCGACGACGACGCGATCGCGAAACTGGCCGCCGCCCGCGTCTAGCCCCGTGTCCCGAAATTTCGGGATAATCGGCGGGTGGTCGCCGCCGGGATCAAGGCGATACCGCGACTGGTCATCGTGCTGGCCCTGATCCTGCCGCTGGTATCGGTGAAGAGGCACGTACCTGCCGGAGCCATGGCGGCCGTGCCTCCGGCCGCCGTGCCCGTGCGGGTCGCCCGCGTGGCCCCGCAGGCGCGGCAGCCGGCGGTGGAGCAGGTCGCGAGGCGGGAGGCGGTGCCGCGGGTGCCCGCGGCGCGGATCTCCGGGCGGCTCGACCGCTATCTGGCCGGGCGGCCCGGCCCGGTCACGGCCATGGTCAAGGATCTGGCGACCGGACAGGTCTACCGCTATCACGGAGGCGAGCGGCTGATCACCGCCAGTACGGCGAAGGCGCAGATCCTCATGGCGCTGCTGCTGCGTACGCGCTGGAAGAAGCTGCCCGAGTCCGTGCGGCGGGATGCGGAGCTGATGATCCGCCACAGCGACAACCACGCGGCGGACCGGCTGTGGCTGCGGATCGGCGGCCCGGCCGGGTTCACCGAGGCGGGCAGGAAGCTCGGGCTGAAGCACACCAGGGGCGTGCCGGGCACCTGCGTGGACCTGTACTGCTGGGGGATCACCCCGACGTCCGTGGAGGACCAGGTGCGGCTCATGACGGCGCTGGTGTCGGAGAAGAGCCCGCTCCGGGCCGGCGACCGCGCGCAGGTACGCAGGCTCATGGGCGCGGTCGTGGACGGCCAGGACTGGGGCGTCAGCGCCGCCGCGTGCCCGGGCGAGCGCGTGGCGCTGAAGAACGGCTGGCTCAGGCGCGTGTCGAACAAGCGCTGGGCCGTGATCAGCGTGGGACTGATCAGCGGTGACGGCCGCGACTACGCCGTCGCGGTCCTCACCGAGGGGAGCCCCGAAGTGGGGTACGGGATCGCGACGGTCGAAGGCGTGGCGGAACGGATCATGCGGGAGTTTCGGAGATGCTCGGCGTGACCAGCCGGTAGCCCACCCCGCGTACGGTCTGGATGAGCTGGTCGTCCTCGTCGCCCAGCCGGGCCCGCAGCCGCTTGACGTGCACCGCGATGGTGTTGGTCGAGGTGTTGGCGGCGGCGTGCCAGACATGGCGCATGATCTGCTCGCGTGTGACGGTGCGGTCGGCGTTGCGCATCAGATACTGCAGGAGCTCGAACTCCCGCAGCGGCAGGTGCACGGCGCGGCCGCCGACGCGTACCTGGTAGGCCTGGACGTCGAGCTCGACGCCGCCGACGGCCAGGACCTTGCGCGACTCCGGTGAGGCCGCCTGGATGAAGGGCAGCAACTCGGGCACGCGGTAGGGCCTGGCCACGCAGGCGGCCGCGCCGGCCGCGAGCGCGCGTACCGCCTGCTCGGCATGCCCCTCGTCGATGCCGAGCAGCACCGGTACGGCGCGCGCCACCCGGACGGCGCGGACGAACTCCACCGCGTCGATGACCGGCAGCGTGGCCGAGACCAGCACGACGTCAGGCTGCAGCGCGCCGGCCTGCAGCAGGCCCTGGGCGCCGTCGGAGGCGCCTGAGACGGCCACGCCCTCCTGTTCGAGGGCCGCGGCCAGCTCCTCCACGACGGCGCTGTCGGGGTCGGCGATGAGCAGTATGGGCTTCGTCCTCGTGTCCCCGTTCATCGTGGATGCCCCCTGCAGGTGGGTCATCAGCCGAAGCGCCCCGTGATGTAGTCCTCGGTGGCCTTCTGGGATGGATTGGTGAACATGCGGGACGTCTCGTCCATCTCGACGACCTTGCCGGGCTTGCCCTGCTCGGACAGGTTGAAGAACGCCGTCCTGTCGCTGACCCGGGCGGCCTGCTGCATGTTGTGGGTGACGATGACGATGGTGTACTGGTCCTTCAGCTTGGCCATGAGGTCTTCGATGGCCAGCGTGGAGATCGGGTCGAGGGCCGAGCAGGGCTCGTCCATCAACAGCACCTGCGGCCTGACCGCGATGGCCCGGGCGATGCAGAGCCGCTGCTGCTGACCGCCGGACAGGCCCGCGCCGGGCTTGTTGAGGCGGTCTTTGACCTCGTTCCAGAGGTTGGCGCCCTTCAGCGACTCCTCGACGACGCCGTCCATCTCCGACTTGCCGACGCGGCCGTTGAGGCGCAGGCCCGCGGCGACGTTCTCGTAGATCGACATCGTGGGGAACGGGTTGGGGCGCTGGAAGACCATGCCGATCATCCGGCGGACCGAGACGGGCTCGACGGTGGGGGCGTACAGGTCCTCGCCGTCGAGCAGCACCTTGCCTTCCACGCGCGCGCCGGGGATCACCTCGTGCATGCGGTTGAGCGTGCGCAGGAAGGTCGACTTGCCGCATCCGGACGGGCCGATGAACGCGGTGATCGAGCGGGGCTCGATGGTCATCGACACGTCCTCGATCGCCTTGTGCGAGCCGTAGTACGCGTCGAGACCCGAGACCTGAATCTGCTTGGACATTGCGGTGTTACCCCCTATCGGGCCCTGGCAGGCGAGCGCCACCACGCGATCAGGCGCGCCACCAGGTTGAGCAGCATGACGATCAGGATGAGCGTGAGGGCTCCGGTCCAGGCCCGGTCGATGGCGGTGTCGTTGGGACGCGCCGCCTGGTCGAAGACGAAGAGCGGAAGGCCCATCTGCGGCCCGCTGAACGGGTCGTGGTTGATGGAGTTGGTGAAGAACACCGTCATCAGCAGAGGCGCGGTCTCGCCGGCGACGCGGGCCACGGCCAGCATGACGCCGGTGACGATGCCGGTGAACGCCGTCGGCAGCACGACCTTGACGATCGTGCGCCACTTGGCCACGCCCAGCGCGTACGAGGCCTCCCGCAGGTCGTTGGGGACCAGCCGGAGCATCTCCTCCGCGGACCGGACGACCGTCGGCATCATGAGGATCGACAGCGCGAGCGCGCCCGCCCAGCCGGAGTACTCGAAGCCGAGGAAGAGGATCCAGAACGCGAAGACGAACAGGCCGGCGACGACCGAGGGGATGCCGGTCATGACGTCGACGAAGAAGCTGATGGCGCGGCTCAGGCGGCCGTTGTTGCCGTACTCGACCAGGTAGATCGCGGTGAACAGGCCGATCGGCACCGAGATGACGCCGGCCAGCAGCACCTGCGTCAGCGTGCCGATGATCGCGTGGTAGGCGCCGCCGTGGGCGTCCCTGGCGCCGATGCCGTTCATGGAGTGAGTGAGGAACTCCAGGTCGAAACGGGCCAGGCCGTTGGAGATGACGAGCCAGAGCACCGACACGAGCGGTACGACGGCCGCCGCGAACGCAAGATAGACCAGGCCCTGGACGACCCGGTCCTTGATTCTGCGGCTGGTGGAGATGTGCTGGATGGTGGTCATGCGCCGGCCCTCGCGTACTCCTTACGGCGGTTGATGATCATCCGTGCGGCCATGTTGACCAGCAGCGTGATGACGAACAGCACCAGACCCGAGGCGATCAACGCGCCCCGGCCGATGTTGTTGGCCTCACCGAAACCGTTGGCGATGTTCGCGGCGATGCTGTTGGCGTGCGGCGTCAGGATCTCGAAGGTGATGTCGAAGGTCGCGGGGAAGATCAGCGCGACGGCGATGGTCTCGCCCATGGCGCGACCGAGGCCGAGCATGGCGGCGCTGATGACGCCCGGGCGGCCGAACGGCAGCACGGCCATCTTGATCATTTCCCAGCGGGTGGCGCCGAGCGCGAGCGCCGCCTCCTCGTTCATCTTCGGGGCCTGGAGGAAGACCTCACGGGAGATGGCCGCGATGATCGGCAGGATCATGATGGCCAGCACGATGGCGCCGGCCAGCATGGTCTTGCCGCCGACGATGCCCTCTCCGGCGAACAGCGGGAACCAGCCGAGGTTCTCGTTCAGCCACTGCGACGGGGTGCGCAGCAGGGGCACGAGGAAGGCCACGCCCCACAGGCCGTAGACCACGCTGGGCACGGCGGCGAGCAGGTCGATGAGGTAGCCGAGCGGGGCGGCGAGCCGGCGGGGCGCGTAGTGCGAGATGAACAGCGCCACGCCCACGGCGATCGGGGTGGCGATGACCAGCGCGAGCGCGGAGCTGAAGACCGTGCCGAAAGCGAGCGCGGCGATGCCGAAGACCTGCTGGCTGTTCGGGTCCCAGGTCCGCTCCGTGAAGAAGTTGGCCTCGTTCGCCCGCAGGGCCGGGATCGCCTCGCTGATGAGGAACACGGCGATGGCCGCCATGATCGCCAGGAGGATGATGCCCGCCGCGGTGGACACGATGCGGAAGGGTGCTTCACCATGGCTGCGCCGCGAGGCGGACCGGTGCTTGACCGGCCCGCCTTCACGGGTACGAACGTTGGTTGTCATGGATTCTTAGGAAATCGCCTCGACAGCGGTGCGGACCTTGGTGAGCAGCTCGCCCGACAGCGGGGCGTAACCCAGCTCGGTCAGCGCCGCCTGGCCCTCGTCGCTGGAGGTGTACTGGAGGAAGCCCTTGACGACCTTCGCCTCCTCGGCCGGCAGGCCCTTCTCGCAGGTGATCTCGTACGTCACCAGCACGATCGGGTACGCGCCCGGGGTCTTGGTGGCGTAGTCGATCGACAGGGCAAGGTCGTTGCCGGTGCCGGTGACCTCGGCGGTCTCGACCGTCTTGGCCGCGCTCTCCGCGGTGAGCTCGACGAACTCGCCCGCGCCGTTGGCGACCTTGGCCGTCTGGAGCGCGGAGTTCTCGGCGTAGGAGAGCTCGACGTAGCTGATGGCGCCCTCGGTGCCCTTCACCGAGGAGGCGATGCCGTCGGAGCCCTTGGAGCCCTGGCCCTTGGCCTCGGCAGGCCACGCCTTGCCCGGCTCGTGCGGCCAGTCGGTCTCGGCCGTGGCCTTGAGGAACTTGGTGAAGTTGTCGCTGGTGCCCGACTCGTCGGAGCGGTGGAACGCCTGGATCGGCGTGGAGGGCAGCTGCGCGTCAGGGTTCTCGGCCTTGATGGCGGCGTCGTCCCACTTGGTGATCTTGCTGTTGAAGATGCCGGCCAGCGTCTTGGGGGACAGCTGGATGCCGTCGACGCCGGGCAGGTTGTAGACGACCGCGACCGGGCCGGTCACCATCGGGATGTTGATGGCCTTGCCGGTCTTGCAGCGGGCGTCGGCCTGCGGGGCCTCGTCCTCCTTCAGCGCCGAGTCGGAGCCGGCGAAGGCGACCGTGCCCTGGATGAACGACTGCACACCCGCGCCGGAGCCGCTGGGCTGGTAGTTGAGGGTGACACCGGGGTTCGTGGCCGTGAAGTTCTTCGTCCACTCGGTGATCGCGTTGGCCTGGGCCGAGGAGCCCGCGGCGTTGATCGTGCCGCTCAGACCTGCGTCGTTCCCCGCGGCGGCGGCCGATGAGGTGGCACCGGCCTGGGGGTTGTTGTTGTCTGTGCCGCACGCAGCGAGCGAGAGCGCGCCGGCGAGGGCGACGGCGGCGAGCCGGCCTGCATACTTCACGGTTTGGGTCCTCCCACTTGGTCCTTAGTCGCCATGAAAGTTATGCGGCCAAGGTGACTCACACCCCCTGACAAGGGTGAACGTTCGGTGAACGCGCCAGGTCACCCTCATGATGGGTGCTATGACTTATCGCGTTTGCGTGGTGTGCATGGGGAACATCTGCCGCTCGCCGATGGCCGAGGTCGTCCTCAGGAAAACCCTCGAAGACCGCGGGCTCGGCGACCGCGTCACCGTCGAGAGCGCCGGGACCGGCGGCTGGCACGTGGGCGGCCCCATGGATGAACGAGCGCTGGAGATCCTCACCCGGAACGGCTACGACGGCAGCGCCCACCGGGCCCGGCAGTTCACCCGCGACTGGTTCGACCGCTACGACCTCGTGCTGGCCATGGACCGGGACAACGTGGCCACCCTCAGCCGGATCGCGCCCCCGGATGTGGAGGTCAGGCTGTTCCGCTCGTTCGATCCGTCAGCGCCGGAGGGCGCCGAGGTGCCGGACCCGTACTACGACGGCCGGGAGGGGTTCGAGGAAGTGCTCGCGCTGGTCGAGGCGGCCTCCGAGGGCGTCGCCAAGCACATCGCCGATGAGATCGACTGAGGACCTGGGCGCCTCCCACGGCCGGCGGCTGCAGCGGGGGGTGCTGGACGACGGGCGCGAGGTTTTCGTGAAGACCGGTACGGCGTCGGACGTCTTCGCCTCCGAGGCGGCCGGGCTGCGGTGGCTGGGCGAGGTCATCGACGTTCCCGAGGTCGTCGAGGTGGGGCCGGACCGGCTGGTGTTGTCCTGGGTGCACGCCGAGTCGCCGAGTCCCGCGGCGGCCGAGCGGTTCGGGCGGTCGCTGGCCCGGCTGCACCGGGCGGGCGCGCCGGGTTTCGGGGCGCCGTGGCGGGGGTTCATCGCCACACTGCCGATGGACAACGCGCCCGCCGACGACTGGCCGGCGTTCTACGCCGCGCGGCGGGTGCTGCCGTTCCTGCGGACGGCGCGGCTGCCGGCGTCCGACGTCACGCTGGTGGAGCGGGCGGTGGAGCGGTTCGCCGAGGTGGCCGGGCCGGCCGAGCCGCCCGCGCGGATCCACGGGGATCTGTGGAGCGGGAACGTGTTGTGGTCGGGCGGGTCGGGGGTGCTGATCGACCCGGCGGCGCACGGCGGGCATCGGGAGACCGACCTGGCGATGCTGGACCTGTTCGGACTGCCGTACCTGGACCGGGTGCTGGGGGCGTACCAGGAGGAGTGGCCGCTCGCGGACGGATGGCGGGAGCGGGTGCCGCTGCACCGGCTGCATCCGCTGCTCGTGCACGTGGTGTTGTTCGGGGGCGCGTACCGGGACGGCCTCATGAACGCCGTGCGGCGGGTGCTGGCCCTCTAACCGGTCTGGCGCCTGCGGTACGCCCGTTGCCGGCAGGCCCGCGAGCAGTAGACGCGGGGGCGGCCCGAGTCGGCGGGCTCCAGCGGTGTGCCGCATTCCCGGCAGATTCCGTCACGGGTTTCGTCACGCCGTCGGATGAGAGCCTCGATGCCGTCGAGAAGCCGGGCCAGGCCGAACTCGAAGGAGTCCTCCGGGTGGTCCCAGCCGCCGGCCTCCCACAGGTGGGAGAGCGCGGGGTAGCGGTCGAGGCGGTCGTACAGGGAGTCGCGGGCGCCCCACCACTCCTGCTCGGACACGCCGCTGCGGCGCTCCTCGCGCTGGGTCTCCACCAGGAGCAGGGCCTCGGCGTCGATGAAGCGGGCGACCACGCCCGCGGCCGCGATCACCTCGGACGGGTGCAGCGCGGTGCCGGTCAGCGCGCCGAGCATCTCGTCGTAGCGGGCGACCGCGTTGGGCCCGGGGACGTGGCGGGTGCCGCGGATCTCGGCCAGCCACGGGTGCCGCCGGCGCAGCCGCCACGCCTGGCGGGCGACCTCCTCCAGGCGGGTACGCCAGTCGCCCCCGGCGCCCGCCTCCGGATGCTCGGCCAGGACCGCGTCGCGCATGAGATCGACGAGGTGGTCACGGCCGGGCACGTGGCGGTAGAGCGACATCGTGGTGAAGCCGAGCCGGTCGGCCACCTTGCGCATGGACAACCCCGCGAGCCCCTCGGCGTCGGCCAGCTCGATGGCCGCGCGCACGATGCGGTCGAGGCTCAGGCCCTGCCGCGGCTCGCGTTCCCGCTCCCGCCACAACAACTCGACCGCGTGGTCGGGGTCCTGCGTCATTGGCGCCTCCCTCGTTTATGGTGTACTACTACGTGTACGGCATAAACAGCAAAGGCGGTTCGCATGTTCCAGCTCCATGTCGCGCCCTCCGGCGACGACTCCTGGCCAGGCACGATCGAGCGTCCGTTGGCGACGCTGGAACGCGCCCGGGAGGCGGCCCGTGAGGTCTCCGGCGGCGCGGTCGTCAACCTCAGGGGCGGCCTCCACGTCCTCGACCGTCCCTTCGAGCTCACCGAGGCCGACTCAGGCACGGTCTACCAGGCGTACAGCGGCGAGGAGGCCGTGATCAGCGGCGGCCGGCGGATCACCGGGTGGCGGGAGCGCGACGGCGTCTGGCTCGCCGAGGTCGGCGATCTGGAGACCCGTCAGCTCACCGTGGACGGCCGCCGGGCGTCCCGCGCCGCTCGCGACGGCCTGCCCGGCACGGCCGTCCAGACCGAGACCGGATACGTCACCGATGCCCCGCTCGGCTGGCGCAGCCCGGGCGACGTCGAGTTCGTCTACCGGGGCGTCTACCCGTGGACGGAGGCCCGCCTGCCGGTGGCCTCGGTCTCGGTCTCGGACGAGGGCGGCTCGATCACCATGGCGCAGCCGGGCTTCGGGCTGGCCATGAAACTGTACGACTTCAGCTGGCAGGGCATGCCGGCGCGCGGCCCCGGCCTGCCGACCCGGATCGAGAACGACGCGAGCTTCCTCACCGAGCCGGGCACCTTCGTGCTCGACCGCTCCCGGCCGGGCGACCACGTGCTGCTGTACCTGCCGCGGCCGGGAGAGGACCCGGCGCGGACACCCGTGGTGGCGCCGGTGCTGGAGACCCTGGTCAGGGTGACGGGCGCGCGGGACGTGGCCTTCCGGGGGCTCGTGTTCGCCGACGCCACCTGGCTGCGGCCCGGGCGGCCGGAGGGCTTCCCGCACTACCACGGCAGCGGCTACTACGAGGGCGGGGACGTCGAGAAGGCGATGCTGGACGACGGATTCGTGACGTATCCCGTCAGTTCCGTCACGATTCCGGCCTGCGTGACGTTCGAGGACACGACCGGCGCGGTGGTCGAGGGCTGCCGGTTCACCCGGCTCGGCGCCTCGGGGCTCGGCATCACGGGCGGAGAGGGCCTCACCGTACGCGGCTGCGGCTTCGACACGCTCTCCGCCGGAGCGATCGTGGTGTCGGGCAGCCGGGAGACCACGGTCGAGGACAACCGGATCCGCGAGGTGGGGCTGGAGTTCAGCGGCTCGCCGGGCATCTCCGTGACCGGTACGCACGGCTGCGTCATCGCCCGCAACGAGGTCGCCGACGTGCCGCACTGCGGCATCGTCGCCGGGCCGGGCCGGGGCACCCGCATCCTGCGCAACCTCACCTCCAACACCATGAAGGCGCTGGCCGACGGGGGCGGCGTCTACCTGTCGGGGCCGCAGGGCGACTCGGCCGCCGACGGCGCGGTGGTGCGGGGCAACGTCATCAGGGACACCATCACGCCGTACAACTTCGGGCTCTACACCGACTACGGCGCCAGCTGGGTGACCCTCGAGGAGAACGTCGTCCTGCGGGCCGACAACACCGCCGTGCTGCACGTCGCGCCGCCTTTGGAGAACGTCGTCTACCGGCGCAACTTCTGGGACGCCGACCCGCTGGGGCACGACGACCCGCCCGCCGGGGTGACCTACGAGGGGAATGTGACCATCAAAGATGAACGCGAGCTGAACGCCACCACCGCCCACCTCCAGTCACAGGCCGGTCCGCGCGCCTAGCCCAGGACGGTGGTGCCGTTGAGGCGGTTGATCACCTCGTCGTGCAGGACACCGTTCGTGCAGACCAGGCTGCCGCCCTCCAGGCCCCGCACGCCGGCGACGTCGGTCCAGACGCCGCCGGCCTCCTCGACGATCACGGTGAGCGCCGCCATGTCCCACGGCGACAGCTCCGGCTCGGCCGACAGGTCCACCGAACCCTCGGCGACCATCATGTGCGACCAGAAGTCGCCGTACGCGCGGGTCCGCCAGCAGGAGCGGCCCAGGTCGAGGAAGTTCTCCAGTCGGCCCGTCTTCTCCCAGCCACCGAAGCTGCTGTACGAGAACGAGGCGTCCTCCAGGGACGACACCGACGACACCTGCATGCGGGTGGCCTTCGTCAGGCTCTTTCCGGTCCACGCCCCGCCCTCGGAGGCCGCCCACCAGCGCTTGCCGAGCGCGGGGGCCGAGACCAGGCCGACGACGACCCGTCCGTACTCCATGAGGGCGATCAGCGTGGCCCAGACGGGGACGCCGCGGACGTAGTTCTTGGTGCCGTCGATGGGATCGATGATCCACGAACGGGCGCCCCAGCCGGTCTTGCCGAACTCCTCGCCCACGACCGCGTCCCGCGGCCTGGCCCGGCGCAGCGTTCCCCTGATGGTCTCCTCCACCGCGCGGTCGGCGTCGCTGACCGGCGTGAGATCGGGCTTGGTCTCGACCTTGAGGTCGACCGCCTTGAACCGCCGCATGGTCAGGTCATCGGCGGCATCCGCCATGACATGCGCGAGACGAAGATCATCGTTATAACCCTGCACGGTCGCCCACGCTACCGTGTCGCTTATCCCGACATCAGTGGCCAACGCCCCTTTTCTGGTAACTCCTCTTCCAGTTACCCACCAGTAGCATGTCCACCATGTCGACAGATATCGGTGGTCTGCTGCTGGAGAGCGTCCCGTTCGCCCGGACTCTGGGGGTGGTTTTCGACGGCGTGTCGCAGGGGCGGGCGGTGTGCCACGTGCCCGACCGCGACGACCTGCGCAACCACGTGGGCGGGCCGCACGCCGGGGTGCTGTTCACGCTCGCGGAGACGGCGTCGGGGGCGGCCGTGCTGTCCGTTTTCGGCGATCAGCTGGGGCGTGCCGTACCGCTGCCGACGACGGCCACCATCGACTTCCGCAAGGTGGCGATGGGGGAGATCCGCGCGGAGGCGCGGCTGCTCGCGGAGCGCGAGGAGGTGCTGGGGCGGCTGGAGGCGGGGGAACGGCCGGTGTTCGACGTCGCCGTGGACCTCACGAACGCCGACGGCACCCTCGTCTCCGCCCTCACCGTCACCTGGACCCTCCGCCCCAACCGCCCCTGACGCGCACGTGTTGCCCAAGCCCGTCCGGTGAGCGCATGAGCGCTTCCCGGCCGGGGCCGGCAGATCGCGTTCAGGACCCGAGGGTCAGTCAGTCGTCGGGTCAAGCGCCGGCGGGAAACGCTCCTTCACGTCATCACTGTCAGTCGTTGGCGGGATCGTCGCGGTGGGGGGATTCCTCTGGGGTGCCCTCGCGGCTGGACAGCAGGCGGCGGAGGGATTCCAGGCGATGGTGGTCGGCGTTGCCGGCCGCTACCCAGGCGTCGAGGGCACAGCCCTCGCCCAGGTGTGTGCAGCCCTTCGGGCACTCGACCGTGCCCTCCACCAGGTCGGGGAACGCCGCCAGCACCGTCTCCACCGACACGTGGGCCAGCCCGAAGCTGCGTACGCCCGGGGTGTCGATGATCCAGCCGCCCTCGGGGAGCTCCAGGGCGACGGCCGAGGTGGACGTGTGGCGGCCCCGGCCGGTGACCGCGTTGACGTGGGAGACGGCTCGGTTGGCGTCCGGGACGAGCGCGTTGACCAGCGTGGACTTGCCCACCCCCGAATGCCCGACCATGACGCTGATGCGGCCCGTCAGGTGGTCGCACAGCTCGTCGAGCGGCCCGCCCTTGTGGACCACGACGTGCGGGACGCCGAGCGGCTCGTAGAGGGACAGCAGCTCGCCCGGCGGCGCGAGGTCGGACTTGGTGAGGCAGAGCAGCACGTCGATCTCGGCGTCGAACGCGGCCACCAGGATGCGGTCGATCATGCGCGGCCGCGGCGGCGGGTCGGCCAGCGCGGTGACGATGACGAGCTGGTCGGCGTTGGCCACGATCGGGCGTTCGATGCCGTCGGTGTCGTCGGTGTCGTCGGCCGAACGGCGCAGCATCGACGTGCGGGGCTCCACGCGTACGACACGGGCCAGCGTGTCGGGGCGGCCCGACACGTCACCGACCAGGGCCACCCTGTCGCCTACGACGACGCCCTTGCGTCCCAGCTCGCGGGCCTTCATGGCGACGACCAGCCTGGGCTGCGGCGGCTTGCGCTTCTGGGCCGAGCCCTTCGGCCGCTCTGGCTCGACCAGCGTGGTGTAGCGGCCCCGGTCGACCGCCACCACGAATCCCTCGACGGCATCCTCGTGCGCAGGACGAATGCGAGTCCTCGGCCGCGAACCCTTGCCCGGCCTGACCCGTACGTCGTCCTCGTCGTATTCCCGCTTTCTCAGCGGTCCGCTCCCATACGCTCGCTTCCCCTCTGTCTCTGTCTTTCGGCCTGTGGCGTCACGGCCTCTGAGCTCTCGCCCGCCGGCTTCTCGGCTAGGAGCGAGTGTGCCCTGTGCTGTCCGTCTCCGGGCTGTCCGTCTCCGGGCTGTCCGTCTCCGGGCTGTCCGTCTCCGGGCTGTCCGTCTCCGGGCTGTCCGTCTCCGGGCTGTCCGGTTCCGGACGTCGTGGGTATCCCGGACGTTCCGGCCCCGGCGTTCCGGACGCGCCGGCCTCCGGAGCCACGGACGTCCTGAGGCGCGCGCCCGTACCGGACGTCGTGGGCCGTCCTCGACGTTCGAGGCCCCGCCGTTCCGGTGCCCGGCGTCGGGGCTGCCCCCGAGGTGCCGGTGCCCGGCGTCCCGGCTCTCTGGGTGTCGAACGTCGTGAACGTCCCGGACGTTCCGGGTGCGGGGCTCCGAGGCGTCACTCTTCGCGAAGGCCGGGCCTGCGGAAGGGGAGCCGCCGGAGGGTTTCCCGCTGTGAGCGCGCCGGGCACGGCCGTAGCCCGTCGGGCGCCGGTGTGCGCGGCTGCTGTTGGCGTGGCACGTGCCACCCGGGATGAACGGGCGGCGGCGTGCCGGTAGATGTCTGCGTGGTCCTGCGGACAGCGCGTCATCACGTGCTGCCCTTTCCCGGGGTGCCCGGTGCGCCGATCGCGAAACCAGGCTCCACGGACACTCGGCTGTCACGGCTGCTCATGGGCATGCGGACGCCCCACCCCGAATCGGCAAGGCCCGCGATCGGGCCGGCAGCGTGAGCTACCAGCTTCCCGCCATCGCCCTCCATAGCGAGAGCGGTGTTCGGAGCGGCACTTGCCAAGGGGACAACGGCACCGGTCGCCGGGTGCACGGCGCCGTCGTTCATCCGGGTAAGGGGGTCGGCCTCCCCGGTGGCGTCCCTTGCGGCCGGATGGGCCAGAGCTGAATGGGCCAGAGCTGAATGGGCCAGAGCCGGATGGGCCAGAGCCGGATGGGCCAGAGCCGGATGGGCCAGAGCCGAATGGGCCAGAGCCGAATGGGCCAGAGCCGAATGGGCCAGAGCCGAATGGGCCAGAGCCGAATGGGCCAGAGCCGAATGGGCCAGAGCCGAGTGAGCCAGGGCCGGATGGGCCAGAGCTGAGTGAGCCAGAGCCGAGTGAGCCAGGGCCGAATGGGCCAGAGCCGAGAGGGTCAGGGCCGGGTGAGCCAGGGCCGAGAGGGTCAGGGCTAAGTACGCCAGAGCTGAGTGGGTCAGGGCCGGGTGGGTCTGGGCCGGGTGTCCAGCGGCGTTGTTCGTCGGGGTGTGGGATCGGGGTTTCTGGTTGGCGTCGTCCGAGGCGGGCGGGTTGCTGGTCGCGGATGAGGCAGCGCCGGGCGCCGGGGTGGTGCCCGGGGTCAGGATGGTGGTGAACGGTGGGGCAGTGGGGCTGGTCACTTGGCTTCCAGCATTGCTGTCCACATCTGGGCGAACTCCGGCAGGGTCTTGGCGGTTGTCGCGATGTTCTCCACCTCCACGCCGGGCACGCGGAGGCCGAGCACGGCGCCTGCGGTGGCCATGCGGTGGTCGTCGTAGCTGCGGAAGACGCCGCCGTGGAGCGCGCGGGGGCGGATCACGAGCCCGTCGTCGGTCTCCTCGCAGTCGCCGCCCAACCGGTTGATCTCGGTGGCCAGGGCGGCCAGGCGGTCGGTCTCGTGGCCCCGCAGGTGGCTCACGCCGCGGATGCGGCTCGGCGTCGTCGCCAGCGCCGCCAGGGCCGCGATCGTCGGCGTCAGCTCGCCCACCTCGTGGAGGTCGGCGTCGAGGCCGCGGATCTCGCCCGTGCCGGTGACCGTCAGGTCGGCGGTGCCCGAGACAGTGCCCGAGTCGGTGCCGGAATCGGCGGCCGGGCGGGTGACCGTAGCGCCCATGGCGGCGAGCAGGTCCCGCAGCGCGTCGCCCGCCTGGGTGGTGCGCACCGGCCAGGCGGGGATCGTCACCGTGCCGCCCGTCACGAGCGCCGCGGCCAGGAACGGAGCAGCGTTGGACAGGTCGGGCTCGACCGTCATGTCTCTGGCCGCGATCGGGCCCGGCTCGACGCGCCACACGTCGCGCTCGCCGGCGTCGACCGTCACGCCCGCCGCCCTGAGCATCTCCACGCTCATCTCGATGTGTGGCTGCGAGGGCACCGGCGGGCCGACGTGGCGGATCGTGATGCCCTTCTCGAACCGCGCCGCCGTCAGCAGCAGCCCGGAGACGAACTGCGAAGAACCCGACGCGTCGAGGGTGACCTCGCCGCCGGTCAGCGGCCCCCTGATGGTGAACGGCAGCGCGTCGTTGTCGATCCGCGCGCCCAGCGAGCGCAGCGCGTCGAGAATGGGGCCCATCGGACGCTTGCGCGCGTGCGGATCGCCGTCGAACGACACGGGGCCGTCGGCCAGGGCGGCCATCGGCGGCACGAACCGCATGACCGTGCCCGCGAGGCCGGCGTCGACGCTCACGCCGCCGCGGATCGGGCCCGGCGTCACATGCCAGTCGACCCCTGCGGCGGTCTCGCCTGAGGCGACCAGGCTCGCGCCGAGGGCGCGCAGCGCCGACACCATCAGATCGGCATCGCGGCTGCGCAGCGCCTGTCGTACGACACCGGGGCCGTCGGCGAGGGCGGCCAGCAGCAGCGCGCGGTTGGTCACCGACTTGGAGCCGGGCAGCCTGACGGTGGCGGTCACCGGGCCGGTCGCCGTCGGTGCGGGCCAGAGCGGTGCGGACGGGGTGGCGGACGTGGTCGCGGGCATGGTCAAAGAGTACTGGCCGTGCCAGGACGCGGTCACAGCCTGTGGATGACGAGTGGCCCCACTGTCGTCCCTGTGGATGAACGGCCCTGCCCATAACTGTGGCCGAACGGAGTTTCGTGGACCGAGGCCGAGCGTCATCCCCCGGACAGTCGCCAAGCCCGTGAACGGTGGCCGAGCGTTCTTCCCGTGGACTCCGGCCGAGTCTTGATCTCCGTGGACGGTGGCTGAACGACGCTTCCCGCGACTGTGGGCGATCGTCCTTGCTCGCGGGTGGCGGCGCATGTTCCACCCGTGGGCCTGGCCGCATGTCCTTCGCGGCGCACGACCCAGCCCTACAAACCACCCCGTACCTCCGGGCGAGACGAACACGCGAGCGAAAGCCCGGCGTGGCAAGGTGGGGTCATGTGCGGTAGATACGCCTCGGCGCGCAAGAAGCACGAGTTGCTCGAGGAGTTCCAGGTCGAGCAGGACGGCGACCCCGACACGGAGCTCGGCGCCGACTACAACGTCGCCCCCACCAAGAACGTCTACGCCGTGCTGAGCCGCGTCCCCAAGGAGGCCGAGCGCGCGGTGCGGCAGCTCAGGATCGTCAAGTGGGGCCTGGTGCCCGCCTGGGCCAAGGACCCGTCGATCGGGTCGCGGCTGATCAACGCCAGGGCCGAGACGCTGGCCGAGAAGCCGTCGTTCCGCCAGGCGTTCGCCAAGCGCAGGTGCCTGCTGCCGGCGGACGGCTATTTCGAGTGGATGCCGGTCGAGGGCGAGAAGAAGAAGAAACAGCCGTACTTCATCCATCCGTCCGACGGCGGGGTGCTGGCCATGGCCGGCCTGTACGAGTTCTGGAAAGATCCGTCGCGCGCCGACGACGACCCGCTCAAGTGGCTGGTGACCTGCACCGTCATCACCACCGACGCCGAGGACAACCTGGGCCGCATCCACGACAGAATGCCGATGATGATCGAGCAGGACCGCTGGGCCGAGTGGCTCGACCCCAAGCTGACCGACACGGGTCAGGCCGCGCGGCTGCTGGCGCCGCCGGAATCGGGGCGGCTCACGGCTCATCCGATCTCCACGGACGTCAACAACGTCCGCAACAATGGCCCGGACCTCATCAAACCTCTACCGGAAGTGGAGGAAACCGCCCTTTTCTAAGGTGTAAGAAGGGCAGGACGTGGGCATCCGGTGAGGAAAGCGATGCGTCCCCTTTACCCGGGGTTCGTCGCTCGGAAATTCTCCCCCATTCCTAACCGGGCTGGACATCCGGGGAGTCCTAGCCGCGGCTCATTTACCGGAGGTGCGGTGTCGTGGACGTCACGACCGCTCGTGAGCGGCTGGAATTCATGCTCGCCGAGCTGGACCGGTCGATCGGGGTGCTGCGGGGAGACCCCGTCGCCGTACGCGACCGCTCGACGGCGGACGCCGGCTCCGACCTGACCGACGCCGACCGCGCCCAGGCCATGCTCACCGTGGCCACCACGCAGCGCCACGCCGTGATCGAGGCGATCAAGCGCATCGAGGAAGGCGTGTACGGCCAGTGCGTCGACTGCCGCGAACCGGTGCCTGCCGGCCGGCTGGAGGCCCGCCCCGAGGCGGCCCGCTGCGTCCAGTGTCAGGGCAAACGCGAGCGGCGCCGGTAAGTCAGCTCTTGCGGGCGCTGGCCACCAGGTGGATGCCGACGGTGTCGTCGTCGTTGGGCTGCGCCTCCAGCTCCGTGCGCACCAGGTAGTTGAGCGCCCGCGCGTCGGAGCCCAGCACGTGGTCGACCGTGGACGGCGACAGCACCGTGCGCGGCCGCATCCACTCGACCTCCAGCCCGGCGCCCGCGAGCAGCTCGCGCAGCTGCCCGCTGCTGAAGCAGCGCGTGATGCTGCCGTCGGGCCACGGCACGAGCATGACCTCGCTGGTCTGCCGAAGGTGCTGCCACTGCCCCTGCTCGGCCAGGATCGCCATGCCCAGCACCAGGGAGTCGACGCACACCAGCGCCCGCCCGCCGGGCCGCAGCACGCGGGCCACGTCGTTCATCGCCGACTCGGCCATCAGCTCGATCGACATCGCCCGCTCCTCGCAGAGCACCGCGTCCACGCATCCGTCGGGCAGGAACGCCAGGTCGTCGGCGCGTATGTGGCGGACGCGGCCGGCGTCGTGCAGCCGCGAGTGCCCGTCGAGGGTCCGGCGGAAGTCGAGCACCTCGATCACCCGGTGGCCCGCCTTGGCCGCCTGCCCCGACCACCGCCCGCGCCCGCCCGACAGGTCGAGGACCACGGAGGGTTCGGCGGGAAGCCAGCGGTCGAGTTGTTCGGCGGCGACGGCGCGGTAGAAGGTCCAGTACGGCCCGAGCGTCCCTGAGCCGTTCAGTTCCTCGGCCGGAATGGGCAGCACACGCGACTCCTGGGTTCCGGGTAAAGGGCTACCAGCCGGTACGTTATGACGTTCCCCGCACCGGGTCCTTCGTACCTTCTATCTTGCGGGAACAGACAAGGGCGCGGGCGTGTTGCGACGAGCATGCTCACATTGCTCAGCCCCCAACCCACTGACGAGGAAGTCGTGGGTCAGCGGGTATCCTCCCCTGAGTACGGTGGTGTACCGCTACAGCCGGCCACCGGTGATCTTAGGGGGGTGGGTCCGGTGCCCGCGACAGGCGCGGAGACGCTGGAGCAGCGAAGCGAGCGATTCGAGCGCGACGTCATGCCGTTTCTCGAACAGCTCTATTCCGCTGCGCTCCGGATGACCCGAAATCCCGCGGACGCGGAAGACCTGCTACAGGAGACCTTCGCCAAGGCGTTCGCGTCGTTCCATCAGTTCCAGGAGGGCACGAACCTCAAGGCGTGGCTCTACCGGATCCTGACCAACACCTTCATCAACAGCTACCGCAAGAAGCAGCGGGAGCCGAAGCAGTCCGGCACCGAGGAGATCGAGGACTGGCAGCTTGCGCGCGCCGAGTCCCACACCTCGGCCGGCCTGAAGTCGGCTGAGGTGGAGGCGCTGGAGCACCTGCCCGACGGCGACATCAAGCAGGCGCTCGCGGCTCTGCCGGAGGAGTTTCGGATCGCGGTCTACCTGGCCGACGTCGAGGGCTTCCCCTACAAGGAGATCGCCGACATCATGGGCACGCCGATCGGCACCGTGATGTCGAGGCTGCACAGGGGACGCAGGCAGCTGCGGGGCCTCCTTGAGGACTACGCCCGCGAGCGTGGCCTCGTCCCGGCGGAGGGATCGAAATGAGCTGTGGCAAGCCCCACGAAACCGACTGCAGCGAGGTGCTGGACAAGGTCTACTCCTATCTCGACGGCGAGCTCACCGAGCACGACGTCGCGGAGATCCGCGTCCACCTCGACGAGTGCAGCCCTTGTCTGCAGGAATACGACCTGGACAAGGCGATCAAGCACCTCGTGGCCAAGCACTGCGGCTGCGATCCGGTACCGGCCGACCTGCGTTCCAAGGTGCTCGCGCGCATCGCCGAAGTGAGATCGGAGCTCACCGCCGACTAGGATTCTCGGCATGCGCGTGTTGGTCACCGGGGGTGCCGGGTTCATCGGGTCGAATCTCGTCGACCGTCTGCTCGCCGACGGACACGAGGTCGACGTGGTCGACGACCTGTCCTCCGGCAACGCCGACAACCTGTCGGGCGCCGCCACCAGTGACCGCTTCCGGCTGCACGTGATGAACGTCCTCGACCCGGGGCTGTCCGCCCTGATGGCCGAGTGTCAGCCCGAGGTCGTGTGCCATCTGGCCGCCCAGATCAGCGTGCGCAAGAGCGTGGCCGACCCCGTGCACGACGCCCGGGTCAACGTCGAGGGCACCGCGTCCGTGCTCGTGGCCGCCCGTGAGGGCCGTGCCCGCAAGGTGGTGTTCGCCTCCTCGGTGGCCGTCTACGGCCGCCCGGCGACGATCCCGGTGCCGGGCGACGCCCCCACCGACCCGCGCTCGCCGTACGCCGCCTCCAAGCTGAGCGGCGAGACCTACCTCGCGGCCTTCCGCGCGCTGCACGGCATCGAATACACCACGCTCGTGCTCTCCAACGTCTACGGCCCGCGCCAGGCCCCGGAGGGCGAGGCCGGCGTGGTGGCGATCTTCACCGACGCGCTGCTCGGCGGCACGCCCACGGTCGTCTACGGCGACGGCTCCCAGACCCGCGACTACATCTACGTCGACGACGTGGTCGAAGGCTTCGTCCGGGCCTGCGGGCAGCGCGGCGACGGCCGCAGGTTCAACCTCGGCACCGGCATCCAGACCACCGACCGGCGCCTGCACTCCCTCATCGCCGACGCGGCGGGTGCCCCCGACAAGCCCGGCTTCGCGCCGCCGCGCCTGGGCGACCTGCCGGCGATGGCGGTCGACCCGGTGCCGGCCCACGAAGGGCTCGGCTGGCAGCCGCGCGTCGACCTCTCGACCGGCCTGAAGAACACCGTCGAGTGGGCCGCAGGGCGTCGCCGGAAGTAGTGGCTTGATTACGCTTTGCTTGCGATTTCCGACTCGGCCCATCTGGCCACGTCGTCTTCTGTAGCGTGATTGCCAAAGTCGACGTGGAGGCATGTGGATGTTGAACTCAATGGTCGCCCGGTTGCTCACGGCCATCCTGGTGGTCGGCGCCGTGGTCATGATGTTCGGCCCGGTTCTTCCGCCGGGAGTTTCCTGGACCTGATCGCCGTGGAGGGCCGCAATGCGTGATCTGCCGTGGCCCGCAAGGGTCTATCTGGTCGCCGTGATCGGCGCGGTGGCCGCTCTCGTCGTACGCGGTGTGATCGTCTCCGGCACGCCGGTGGCCCCGGAGGATCTCGACATCCTCCTGGTGCTCGCGCTGCTGTTCCTGGTGTGCGAGTCGATGCCGACGCTGCTCACCGTCGAGCAGTTCGCGGTGTCGGTCAGCTTCTCGGCCTCGCTCGCGGCCGTGGTGCTGCTCGGCCCCGACGGCGCGGCGCTCGTGGGGCTGACCGCCGTGCTGAGCGTTCGGCCTGGGCTGCCGCTGGTCAAACGGCTGTTCAACGGCGCCCAGTTCGCCATCTGCGGCTACGCGGCGGGCTGGGTCTACGTGGCGCTCGACGGCCGGGTGGGCGTGCCGCAGGTCAACGCCTTCGACGATCTCATCGGCCCGTACGCCGCCGCCACGGCCGTCTTCGTGCCGCTCAACATCGCCCTGACCCTCACCATCGTGGCGCTGGCCACGCACGTGCGGCCCGCCGAGGTGCCGATGCGGGGTTTCGGCCAGTTCCTGCTGTCCTACCTGGGCTACGGCACGTTCGGGCTGCTCGTGGCGGGGCTGTGGGCCACGGTGGCGTCGATCTCGGCGGTGCTGGTGCTGGTGCCGTTGTTCGTGGCGCGCTGGGCGTTCGGCCAGTACCACGCCCAGCAGCGCTCCTACGACGCCACCATCGCGGCGCTCTGCCAGGCCGTGGAGACGAAGGACTACTACACCAGGGGCCACTGCACGCGCGTCTCGCACGCCTCGTCCATGATCGCCCAGGAGATCGGCATGGGTGTCGAACGCGTGCGCGCGATCCGCTACGCGGGCATGCTGCACGACGTCGGCAAGCTCGGCGTCCCCACCAAGGTGCTGCAGAAGGACGGCCCGCTCACCGAGGAGGAGTTCGCCGCGATCCAGCTCCACCCGATGCGCGGGCTGGAGATCGTGCGCGGCATCGGCTTCCTCGACGAGGCGTACGCCGGGATCATGCACCACCACGAGAAGCACGACGGCACCGGCTATCCGATGGGTCTGGCCGGTGACGAGATCCCCGAGTTCGCGAAGGTGATCGCGGTGGCCGACGCGTTCGACTCGATGACCTCCGACCGCTCCTACCGCGGCGCCCGGCCGGTCGGCGAGGCCGTGGAGGAGCTGCGCAAGAGCGCCGGCAGACACTTCGACCCGGTGATGGTCGCGGCCTTCATCCGCGCTCTCGAACGCGAGCCGTGGCAGCCGCCGCGGCGCGTCGATCCGCCGCCGCCCGAGGTGGCCGCGACCGCGCTGAAGGACCACGACGACCCGACGATGCCCATCCAGGTCGTGACGGGGCCATGATCGCTACGGAGCGGGTCAGGCGGACCGAGCGGCCGTTCAACACGGTGCTGCGCCGGCTCGACTCGGGGCAGTTGCTGCTCATCTGCGCGGCCGGGATGGTCGCGCTGGCGGGCGTGGCCCACACCGCCGCCGTGGGGCTCGACCGGCCGGAGATCGCGGTCGGGTTCGGGGCCCTCATCGCGGTCGGCGAGCTGGCCAGGCTCACCATGCCGGGCAACCGTGAGGTCGCGCCGATCGGCGCCGCCGCCGCGCTCGGCTACACGTTGCTGCTCGACCTCAGCCAGAACCCACTGCGCCACTCCGCGCTGCAGGTCGTGGCCGTGATCGCCGTCGGCATGGCGGCGGGCGCGCTGCCGCACCTGGCGGTGGGGCGCCCGCCGCGCCTCGACGCGATGGCCAGGCGGCTGCTCACCGGCGCGCTGCTGGCGTTCGCCTTCCGGCCGCTGGCCGATCCGCTCTACCAGCTGACCAAGCCGCCGACCAGCACCTGGTGGCCGGCGCTCGCGGTCATGGTCGCGCTCATCGCGGTCACCCTGCTGATCGACGTGCTGATCGCCGCGCTGCTCCGTGCCGAGCAGGTCCGCACGGCGTTCCGGGTGGCCGTGCGGGACGAGATCAACATGGCCTTCCCGCTGGGCGCCGCCGTGGCCTCGTCGGGTGTGCTGCTCGCCCTGGCCACGCACAGCATGGACCTGGTGGCGCTGCTGGTCTTCGCCGCGCCGCTGCTGGTCACGCAGGTGGCCTTCCGGAAATACGCCGGCATCCGCGCGACCTACCTGCAGACCGTACGCGCCCTGTCGCGGGTCACGGAGGTCGGCGGCTACGTCGAGCCGGGCCACTCGCGGCGGGTCAGCCGGCTGTCGGTGGCCATCGGCCGCGAGCTCGGCATGGCGGAGCCCGAGCTGCTGGAGCTGGAGTACGCCGCCCTCATGCACGACATCGGCCAGCTCTCGCTGCGCGACCCGATCCCCGGCGGCGCCACGGTGCTGACCGAGCCGGAGCAGGCCCGCCGCATCGCCGACCTGGGCGCCGAGGTGATCAGGCAGACCGGGGTGCTCGACCGGGTGGCCGAGATCGTCAGGCGGCAGTGCGACTCGATCACCGACGACCCGCCGCTGGCCAGCCGCATCATCAAGGTGGCCAACGCCTACGACGACCTGGTCGGTCCCTCGACCGACCGCGACCGCGGCGGCGCGGCCCTGGAGCGCATCAGGCTGTCGTCGGGGGGCGCGTACGATGCGCATGCGATCGAGGCGCTCGGGCGGGTCATCGACCGCGGGCGCGTCTGAGCCCTACAGTCGGCGACACGTCTGCCGGGTTTCCCGCCGTTCACTTTTGTGGGGTTCCTACAGATCAGACTCGCCGGATCGGTGCTTTCGGGGGAAAGGGGTCAAGGCGTCACCGGCCGTAAGGTGGTCGGCGTGCTTACTGAGACGCTCGGACCCGTTCTGATCGCCAACCGAGGGGAGATCGCGCGGCGGATCATCCGCACGGTCAAGCGGATGGGCCTGCGTGCCGTCGCGGTCTACTCCGAGGCCGACGCCGACCTGCCGTTCGTCCGCGAGGCCGACGAGGCGGTGCTGCTCGGCCCGGCCAACCCGGCGCAGAGCTATCTCGACACCGCCAAGGTGCTGGAGGCCGCACGCGCGACCGGCGCGAGGTCGGTCCACCCGGGCTACGGCTTCCTCTCCGAGAACGTCGCGTTCGCGCGGGCCGTGATGGACGCCGGGATGATCTGGATCGGGCCGTCGCCCGAGGCCATCGACAAGATGGGCGACAAGATCAACGCGCGCAACCTCATGGAGGCCGCCGGCGTGCCGGTCGCCGCGGGCACCCGCGAGCCGGTCACCGACCTGTCGCTGGCCCTGAAGGCCGCCGAGCAGATCGGCTACCCGGTCATGGTCAAGACCGCGGGCGGCGGCGGTGGCATCGGCATGAGCGTCGCCCACGACGACGAGGGCCTGGCCAAGGCGTACGAGCAGGCGGCCAGGGCGGCCTCCCGCTTCTCCGGCGACGCCCTCGACGGCCCCGCCGTGCTCCTTGAGCGCTACATCGAGCGGGCCCGTCACGTCGAGGTGCAGATCCTCGGCCTGCCCGACGGCAGGGTGCTGGCGCTGGGCGAGCGTGACTGCTCGGTGCAGCGCCGCCACCAGAAGGTCGTCGAGGAGTCCCCGTCGCCCGGCATCACGCCCGAGCTGCGCGAGCGCATGCTGGCCGCCGCGGTGCGGGCCGGCGAGGCCGTCGGCTACCTCGGCGCCGGCACGGTCGAGTGCCTCGTCGACGCCGACAAGCAGGACTTCGTCTTCCTGGAGATGAACACCCGGCTGCAGGTCGAGCACCCCGTCACCGAGCTGGTCACCGGGCTCGACCTGGTCGAGCTGCAGCTGCGCGTCGCCGCGGGCGAGAGCCCTGAGGTGTCGGCCGAGCCGCGCGGGCACGCGATCGAGTTCCGCGTCTACGCCGAGGACCCGAAGCGGTTCTTCCCCGGCCCCGGCGTGATCAAGGTCTGGGACGAGCCCACCGGCGACGGCGTCCGTGTCGACTCCGGCTACGCCGCGGGCGACACCGTCACGCCGTTCTACGACCCGCTGATGGCCAAGCTCTGCGTCCACGGCGCCGACCGGGCCGAGGCGCTGGAGAAGGGGCGCAAGGCGGTCGCCGAGTTCGCCGTCGAGGGGCCCAAGAACAACCTGCCGTTCTGCGCCGAGCTGCTGGAGAACGCCGAGTTCGTCACCGGCGACTACGACACCGGCCTGGTCGCGCGCATGCGCTCCTAGGCGGCATGAGATTGTTGGTTCATTTCGAAGAGGGGAGTTCCGGTGGCTGAGGTACGCGCGGAGATGGTGGCGAACGTGTGGAAGGTCGTCGTCAGCGAGGGCGACACCGTCTCCGACGGCGACACGCTCGTCATCCTCGAGTCGATGAAGATGGAGATCCCGGTGATCGCCGAGGACGACGGCGTGGTGACGGCTCTCAAGGTCGCCGAGGGAGACGTGATCCAGGAAGGCGACCTGATCGCGGTCATCGAGTAGCGCGGGCGACGAACGCGGCGCGGTCGACCACGACGCGTTCGATCGTGCCCTTGCCCACGACGGCGCGTTCGTCGTGGGCCTCGAACGCGAAGACGAGCCTGCGCCCGGTCACCTCGGTCAGCTCGACGCCCACCTGGACACGGGCGCCGAGCGGGCTGGCGGCCATGTGCTCCAGCTCCACCCTGGTGCCGACGGAGGTCTGGCCCGGCGCGAGGTGCGGCCGCACCGCACGGACGGTCGCCGCCTCGGCCAGCGCGAGCAGCCGCGGCGTGGCGAGCACGGGCACGTCTCCGCTGCCCACCTTCTTGGCGGTGTCGTCCATCTCGACCACGATCACCGACTGGGCGCGCAGCCCCGGAACGAGCGTCATGGAATGAGCCTACTCAGCCGCTGGTTGACTTCCGGGAAACGCGGACAAGTGCGGGTGCAAGGCCCCAGGATAGGCTTTGTACGGCTTGAGGCATTTTTAGTGGCATGTGAGACAGGTGAGTCGTACACTCTCTGAGTTCCGTGACCACTGTGTTACCTCACCGCGACAAAACTCCGCTTTGTTGGAGATCCGCGCGGCGGCAGAGGTTACAGAGGTAGGGGGGTAGCGGGGGAATTATGGTGGCCCAAGGGACGACGCTGGCGGGGCGGTATCGGCTGGACACCCGCATCGGCGCCGGTGGCATGGGCGAGGTGTGGCGCGGCGAGGACATCGTCCTGGCGCGCACCGTCGCCGTCAAAGTGCTGCTCCCTGGCCGTATGCAGGACCCCGGGTTCGTCGCCCGCTTCCAGGCGGAGGCGCGGGCGATGGCCACGATCAACCACTCCGGCGTGGTCGACGTCTACGACTACGGCCTGAGCGGCGACACCGTCTACCTGGTGATGAAGTTCGTCGACGGCGAGCCGCTCGACCGCCTGCTGGGCCGGCTGGGCCGTATCCCGCCGCAGGCCGCCATGGAGCTCATCGCCCAGGCCGCCTCGGCCCTGCAGGCCGTGCACGACCAGGGCATCGTGCACCGCGACGTCAAGCCGGGCAACCTGCTCGTGCAGCGCGACGGCACGCTCGTGCTCACCGACTTCGGCATCGCCCGCTCCGACATGGCCAACCGGCTCACCGACGCCGGCATGGTCCTCGGCACCGCGGCCTACTGCGCTCCCGAGCAGGCCGAGGGCGCGCCCGTCACGCCCGCGGTCGACATCTACGCGCTCGGCGTGGTCGCGTACGAGTGCCTGGTGGGGCAGCGGCCGTTCGACGGTGAGAGCCCCGTCACGATCGCGCTCAAGCACATCCGTGAGGCCCCGCCACCACTGCCGCAGGAGATCCCGCAGGCGGTCCGCACGCTGGTCGACATCGCCCTGTCGAAGGACCCCGCGCGGCGTTACCCGAGTGCGCGGGCCATGAGCGAGGCGGCCCGCGCGATCGCCTCCGGGCAGGTCCCCACCGCGCCGGAACCGCCTCCTGCGCCCGTGGCGCCCACCACCGGCGCCACCATGCCGCCGCCGCCCGAGGCGTACCAGCACCAGGGCAGCCAGCACGTCCCGAGTCCTTACGAGACCGGCGTGCGGATGGCCCAGCAGGACACCACGCTGTCCGAGCGGCGCGTAAGCCGGCGCGCGGCCAAGGGATCGCGCAGGACCGGGCTCATCGCGGGCATCGCGGCGGCCGTCGTGCTCGGCGCGGGCGCGACCGCGGTCGCCCTCACCGGCATGACCGGCGGAACGCCGGAGCCCACGGTCAGCGCGTCGTACTTGGGGAATGACAAAGACGAGCCCACCGCCGAGCCGCCGCCTCCCGAGCCGACCGTGACCAAGCCCACCAGGTCAGTCGAGCCGACCAGGACGCAGCAGCGGCCGTCTCCCGCGGAGTCCAGGCCCACGAAGCCCACCGAAGAGCCGACGAAGACCCCCACCAGCACGCCCAGCACGAGCCCCTCGCCGACCGTGTCGCCGTCGAAAACCCCGACGAATTCGCCGACACCGACGGTCAAGAAGGTCGCGGTGCCCAAGGTGGTCGGCATGTCGTTCTACGCGGGCAAGGATCTGGTGGAGAAGGCCGGTCTGGAGTACAAGCTCGACGACCAGACGTCCACCACCAACGGCACGCGCTGCGGCAGGATCGACAAGACCTCGCCGGCCGGCGGGACGATGGTGGAGCCGGGCAGGACGGTCGTGCTGGCCGTCGTGGACGGCGTCTGCCCCGAGGACTCCCCGCCGCCCAGCCCGACCCCCACGCCCACCAAGCCGCAGCAGTAGGCCGTCACACCCCCGTCGTGTTGCGGGGGTAGGCGACCTGCGGGTCGGTCGCGATGTTCACCATGTACGGGATGCCGGAGTCGAACGCCCTGCGCAGCGCCGGGCCGATCTCCGACGGCTCGGTGACGAGCTCGCCGCCGCCGCCCAGCGCGGTCACCACCTGGTCGTAACGGCAGTGCGGCTGCAGCTCGGCGGCCACGTCGTAGCCGTACAACAGCTGCATGGGGTGCTTCTCCAGGCCCCAGATGCCGTTGTTGCCGCAGACCATGACGACCGGGAGGCGGTGGCGGACCAGGGTGTCGACGTCCATCAGGGAGAAGCCTGCGGCGCCGTCGCCGAGCAGCAGCACGACCTGCGACGAGGGCCGGGCCAGGCGGGCGGCGATGGAGTAGCCCAGGCCGGTGCCGAGACAGCCGTACGGGCCCGGGTCGAGCCAGTTGCCCGGCTGCTTCGGCTCGACGTACTTGCCGGCGTAGGAGACGAAGTCGCCGCCGTCGCCGATCACCACGGCGTCGTCGTCCAGCACCTTGGCCAGCTCGCCGTACACGCGCATGGGGTGGATCGGGTCGGAGTCGGCGGCCAGCAGGTCGGCGTCGCCGGCGATGGCCGCGGCGGCCGCCTCGGACAGTTTCGACGCCCAGGAGGCGTACTTGTCGGGCTTGACCCCCGCGTCGGCGCAGGCACTGCCGAGGCTCCAGAGCACCACCGACAGGTCGCCCGCGGCTGAGGCGGCCGGCTGCATGTGGGTGGCCAGCTGCGAGGGCGCGTCGACGATGTGCACGACCTTGGCCAGCGGGGCGCCCTCCTTGCCGCCGAACCAGCCGTAGCCGAGGCGGAAGTCGAGCGGCGTGCCGACCACGATCACCAGGTCGGCCTGGCCGAAGGCGAGGCCGCGGGCCCGGGTGACGAGCAGCTCGTGGCCGGACGGCAGGATGCCGCGGCCCTGGCCGTTGGGGACGACCGGCAGCCGCCAGGTCTCGGCGAAGTCGCGGGCGGCCTCCTCGGCGCGGTCCATCCACACGTCCGAGCCGTAGACGACGACCGGACGCTCGGCCTCGGCGATCAGGCGGGCGACGGCGGCCAGGTCGTCGGGGTCGGGCTCCAGCGGCGACGGGGACTGCGTGCGCACCTCGTGGACGGGCGACGGGGAGAACAGGTGGTCCATGAAGAAGTCGAGGAAGACGGGGCCGCGGTGGGGCGCGAGCGCCGTGCGGAAGGCCGACTCGACGTCCTGGCCGACGGACTCGGCGCCGGCGGCGGTGAACGCCAGCTTGGTGATCGGCTCCAGCAGCGGCGGGTGGTCCATCTCCTGCAGGGCGCCGCTGCCCCAGCGCGACTGCGGCGCCCGCCCGCCCAGGACGACCACCGGGGAGCCGTTGAAGTGGGCGGTCGCGACGCCGCTGACGCCGTTGGTGATGCCGGGCCCGGCGGTGAGCACGGCCAGGCCGGGTTTCCTGGTCAGCCGGGCGGTCGCCTCGGCGGCGAAGACCGCGCTCTGCTCATGGCGTACGTCGAGGATGCGCATGCCCTCGTGGACCGCGCCGTCGTAGAGCGGGAAGACATGCCCTCCCGACAGGGTGAACATGGTCTCGACGCCATAGGCCTTGGACACGGCGACGGCGGCGTCACCGGCGTGCTTCGCAGACTCCATGCCGGGAACTTACCAACGAGTCACACCGGTAAACAGACTTTGGGCACGGCATCACCGGCAGCACGACGACAGCGAGACGTTGCCCTCGGGCGCCCGTAGGGTGATCTTCCGCGGCGATCGTCCGTCCCGTTCGACGTCCACGTCGCTGTGGGCGGCCGCCACGTCCACGTCGTAGGCGACGGCGGGCGTCCGCACGGTGACGGCGCCGCGCGTCCGCACCACGGCCCTGACCGTGTCGGGCGGCTCCATGAAGTCCAGGTCCACGATCCCGGCTCCCGTCTCCACGTCGGCCTCGCCGCCGGCGAGCCGCTCGGCGCGGACGTCGCCGGTGCCGGACCGCACCCGCAGGGGCCCCGCGAGGTCCATGGTGTGCACGTTGCCGGAGACCGACGTCAGCCGCACGCTGCCGAACAGGTCGCTCACGAGCAGGTCGCCACGTGACGTGCTCGCCTCGACGTCGGTCTCCGGCGGGACGCTGACCACGTAGTCGGCGCGGCAGACCGGGCCGGTCAGCTGGTCGGAGCCAGGGCAGACGGCCTGGAGGCGCAGGGTGGCCGTCCGCTCGTCCCAGTCCTCGGTCACCGTCGGCCGGTTGCGCGACCAACGCAGGGAGCGGCCGATCATCAGCTCGCCGGCCCGCCCCGAGACGATGGACAGACTCATGTCGCCCCTGCCCATGGTGATCCGCACCTGCTCGTGGGCGAACGGGATGGAACGGAGTGTGGCGTCGTGGGGCGTCCTGGCGCCGGCGAGCCCGGACCAGAGGACCGCCGTGGACGTCACGAGCGCGATCGTCGTCAGCACGGCCCCGGCGGCCAGCCACAGCGTCCTCACGGCAGGCTCCTGATCCTGAGGAACTGCAGCACGGCGAGCACCCGGCGGTGGTCGCCCTCGGCCGGCGCCAGGTCGAGCTTGGCGAAGATGTTGCCGATGTGCTTGCCCACCGCCCCCTCGCTGAGGACGAGCGCCTGGCCGATGCCGGCGTTGGAACGGCCCTCGGCCATCAGCTGGAGCACCTCGAGCTCGCGGGGCGTCAGCCGTTCGAGCGGGTCGCTGTCGCCGCGCAGCAGGAGCTGGGCCACCACCTCGGGGTCGAGCGCCGTGCCCCCGGCGGCCACCCGGCGCAGCGCGTCGAAGAACTCCGCCACGTCGGCCACCCGGTCCTTCAGCAGGTAGCCGACGCCGCCGGTCGCGGCCGAGGCGAGCAGCTGGGCGGCGTAACGCTCCTCGACGTACTGCGAGAGCACCAGCACGGCCAGGCCCGGCAGCCGGCGGCGCAGCACCAGCGCGGCCCGCAGGCCCTCGTCGGTGTGCGTGGGCGGCATCCGCACGTCGGTGACGACCAGCTCGGGACGGTGCTCCTCGGCCGCGCGCAGCAGCCCCTCGGCGTCGCTGACGGCCGCCACGACCTCCATGTCCGCGGCGTCGAAGAGCCGGATCAGGCCCTCGCGCAGCAGGACGGAGTCCTCCGCGAGCACTACTCGCACGGCAGTTCCACCTCGATCGTCGTCGGGCCGCCCAGCGGGCTGGACAGGCGCAGCGTCCCGTCCACGGAGTCGATCCGCTGGCCCAGGCCGCGCAGGCCGGTGCCGCCGTCCATCCGGGCGCCGCCGCAGCCGTCGTCGTACACGAGCAGGCGCAGCCGGTCGCCCTCGCGCCGCACGGTCACCTCGGCCCGGGTGGCCGCGGCGTGCTTGGCGATGTTGGTCAGTGCTTCGGACACGATGAAGAAGGCCACCGCCTCGATGGTCGGAGTGACGCGCCGCTCGATGTCGACGCGCAACTTCACGGGGAAGGGGGCACGGGCCGCGACGCCGGACAGCGCCGCGTCCAGGCCCTGGTCGTTGAGCACGGCCGGGTGCAGGCCGCGGACGAAGTCGCGCAGCTCCTTGAGCGCCTGCTTGGCCTCCTCGTGCGCCTGCTCGATGGCCTTGCGGGCGGGCTCCGGCAGGTCGGTCAGGGTGGCCCTGGCCAGGCCGAGGTTCATGGCGAGCGACACCAGCCGCTGCTGGGCGCCGTCGTGCAGGTCGCGTTCGATCCTGCGGCGTTCCGCGTCGGTCGCGTCGATCACTCCGGCCCTGCTCTCCCGCAGCGTCTCGATGCGCCGGTCCAGCTCGTCGCGGCTGGGGCCGAGGAGCGTACGGGCCACCGACAGGTCCAGCGCCGCCATGCCGCGCGCGAGCACGGGCGCGAGCAGCAGCAGCACCAGCCCCACCGCCATGAACACGGCCAGCACCCGGTTGTCCCTCAGGTCGAGCGGGAACTCCATCGGCGGCCGGTGCAGCTGCGGCGGCAGGAACGCCAGCAGGCCCACCACCGCCCCGCCCCACACCACCGCGACCAGGAACGTCCCCGCGGCGCTCACGACCGGCGACAGCACGTGGTAGCCGATCTGCCGCCACATCGACGGGCTGCGCCAGTCCGCGGGGCCGGGCACGGGCGGGATGCGGACGCCGAGGAAGGCGTCGAACCGCGACCGCTGCACCCCCGTGAACCGCGGCACGGCCCGGCGCAGCACGGGCGGCGCCACGGCCAGCGCGAGCGTGAGCCCGCCGAGCAGCACACCGACCGGCAGGCCGGTCACCACGTGGGCCGTGTCGAGCCAGGTCCGTGCCGACCAGGGACGGGGGACTTTCATGCCAGTAACGGTATTGATCCGGCCAGTGTGGAGGAAATGGGGCTGGTGTGCCACCGGGGGGTGGAGCCAGCCCCACCCCCCGCGGCCCTGTACGGGAGCTCCTGGCCGGTCAGAGGGTGTGGTGGTGGCGGAAGGCGATGGGGTCGAACACGCCCCCGAGCGTGGCGGACAGCCCCTCGCGGGCCGCTTCGGCGAACTCCGGCGCCGCGAGCCGCCCGGCGCCGTCCGGCAGGGCCCCGGCGAGCGGCCGGGCGGCCAGCATCTCCAGGTCGGCCACGCTGCTCCGCTCGGCGAGCCCCGGCGCCTGCGGCCACCGCCCGATCACGATGCCCGCCAGGTCGAGCCCCCGGTGCGCGAGCGCCTCCAGGGTCAGCGCCGTCTGGTTGACGGCGCCGCACCCGGCGCGTACGACCACGAGCACCTGAGCCTGCAGCGACCGGGCCAGGTCGGCGATGGTGGCGCCGTCGTCGTCGTAGCGTTCGAGCAGCCCGCCGGTGCCCTCCACGACCACCAGCCGGTGGCTCTCGGCCAGCTCCCGCACCAGCACGGCGGCCCCCGCCAGCGACACGGGCGGCATCCCGGCGGCCCGCGCGGCCGCGGCGGGCGACAACGGCTCGGGGAAGCGCCCCAGCTCGAACGTGGTGGCCGCCCCGGACAGCCGGATCACCTGGTCGACGTCGCCGGGCTCGCCGGCCGCCACCCCCGTCTGGGCGGGCTTGACCACGGCCGCCGTGGACCCTCGCCGCAGCGCGAGCGCCACCACCGCCGCCGTCACCACGGTCTTGCCCACGCCGCCGTCGGTCCCCGCGACGACCAGAACGCTCATGGCCCCAGCGTAGAAGCGACGGCCGCTACGGACGGCGCAGGCGCGTGACGAACTTGTAGCGGTCGCCGCGGTAGAGCGACTGCGCCCACTCGACGGGGTTGCCGTCGGCGTCGAAGGCGTGCCGGGTGAGCAGCAGCATCGGCAGGCCGACGTCGACACCGAGGGCCTTGGCGTCGTACGGCGTCGCCAGCACGGTCTCGATGATCTCCTCGGCGTCCGTCAGCCGCACGTTGTAGGCGTTGTGCAGCGTCTCGTACAGCGACGAGTGCACCTCCAGCTCGCGCCGCAGCCGGGGGAAGCGGCGGGCGGACAGGTGGGTGGTGTCGATCGAGACGGGCTCGCCGTTGGCCAGCCGGAGGCGGTGGATGCGCAGCACGCGGCCGCCGGGGTTGATGGCCAGCCGCCGCGCGAGCGCCTCGTCGGCGGTGATGTAACCGATGTCGAGGATCTTGGTGTCCGGCTCCAGGCCGGCCGTGCGCAGGTCGCCGATGTAGGAGGTGAGCTGGAGCACCTGGGCCACCTTCGGCTGGGCCACGAACGTGCCCTTGCCCTGGATGCGCAGCAGCCGTCCCTCGACGACCAGCTCGGTCAGCGCCTGCCTGACCGTCGTGCGGGAGGTCTCGAACCGTACGGCGAGCGTGCGCTCGGGCGGCAGCGCCGTGCCGGGCGGCAGGCTCTTGGTGAGCTCGAGCAGGCTGCGTTTCACGTCGTAGTACTTCGGAACGCGGGGGCCGTCGTCTGTCACGCGCTCACCTTCACTTCTGCCACGGCGGTGAGGGCGTGTCTGGTCACCGCGAGATCATCGGAACTCACTTTCGCCCGAGCGGTCAACCGCGGGCGCAGGCGGCTCACCGGCGCCGGTCGCGTACGGGCGTGGGCACGCGCGGCTCCGGGCAGCTCAGGTTGATGGAGAAGGATATCCGCAGCGGCCGGCAACGTCGTAACCGAGGTCCGGTGACGCGTCGTGTCGCGGAGAGAGCACCCGCCCGTGTGGATCACCTCCCGCAGGCCGCGGGCCGCCGTGCCGAGGAGGCGGGCGCCTGCGACGTGTGACGGTTCTCACATTATGAGATTTCAGCAAATGTCTGTTTGCCTGCACGGTGCTGGGTCTGCGCCGTGTGTGGGCCGGATCTGTGCCCGTCCTGTCTTCACTGTGCGAGCGCGTGGCCGTGCGCCCGCCTTCTACGGAGTTATGCCCATGTCGGGGCGACTCCGGACGCCTGTCCCGTATGCGACCGGACGTACGCGCCCGGCAGGGGGTCGGTTTGGTTGTCACGGGCAAAAGCACGCATGATGCAGTCGTGCCGACTCTCAGCGACCTCGTGGCCCGCCACACCACACTTGACGAGGCCGATCTCGACTGGCTGCACTCGCTGGTCTCCGACTGGCAGCTGCTGGCCGACCTGTCCTTCGCCGACCTCATCCTGTGGGCTCCGCTGCTGGGCGAGTCCGGCTGGATCGCGATCGCGCAGATGCGCCCGACGACCGGCCCGACCGTCTACCACGACGACGTCGTCGGCACCGTCGTCGCCAAGGGCGAGCGCCACCTCATCGACACGGCCTGGAACGAACGCCGCATCTGCCGCGAGGGCGACCCCGACTGGTCCACGGGCGTGCCGGTCAGGGAGGAGACCATCCCGGTGCGCCGGGCGGTCGAGGGCGGCGAGGGCCGCTTCCTGGGCGTCATCCAGCGCTCCACGAACCTGTCGTCGGCGCGCACACCGTCCCGGCTGGAGCTGACCTACCTGCAGAGCGCCTCCGATCTGGCGCAGATGGTGGCCGAGGGCCGTTTCCCGTTCTCGGGGGAGGAGCCGATCCTGGTCCGCTCGCCGCGCGTCGGCGACGGGCTGCTCCGGCTCGACCGGGCCGGCCGGGTGACGTACGCCTCCCCGAACGCCCTGTCCGCCTACCGGCGGCTCGGCCTGCACGCCGACTTGGTCGGCGCCGAGCTGGGCCGGGTGACCGCCGCGCTGTGCTACTCGGACGAGCCGATCAACGAAGACCTGATGATCGTGGCCAGCGGGCGCGCGGCCAAGGAGACGGAGGTCGAGTCCGGCGGCACCATCGTGCAGCTGCGGGCGATCCCGCTGATCGTGGGCGGCGGCCGGATCGGCGCGCTGGTGCTCATCAGAGACGTCACCGAGCTGCGCCGGCGCGAGCGCGAGCTGATGACGAAGGACGCCACCATCCGCGAGATCCACCACCGGGTCAAGAACAACCTGCAGACCGTGGCCGCCCTGCTCCGGCTCCAGGCCAGACGGCTGCGGGTCCCGGAGGGCCGCGAGGCGCTGGAGGAGGCCGTACGCCGGGTCGGCTCGATCGCGATCGTGCACGAGACGTTGTCCCACGCGCCCGAGGAGTTCGTGAACTTCGACGAGATCGCCGACCGCGTGATCGCGATGGCGGGGGAGGTGTCCTCACCCGAGGTGGCGGTGACGCCCCGTCGGGTCGGGGAGTTCGGCGTGCTGCCCTCGCTCATCGCCACGCCGCTGGCCATGGCGCTCACCGAGCTGCTGCAGAACGCGCTGCAGCACGGGCGGCCCAAGCGGCTGGAGGTCGTCGTCGAGGCGCAGCTCGACCGGCTGAACGTCACCGTCTGGGACGACGGTCAGGGGCTTCCGGCGGGCTTCGAGCTCGACGGTTCCACCAGCCTGGGGTTGCAGATCGTGCGCACGCTGGTGGAGGGAGAGCTGTCGGGCCGGCTCACGATCGAGCCGCGCCTGCGGGGCGGCACCGAGGCCGTGCTGTCCATCCCGCTTCCGCTCCCGCCTGGCTGAACCGGGGGGTGTGACGCGCGCCCGCGGTCAGGCGGTGAGGCGCGCGCGGGCCCGGGCGGAGCGGCGCTTGAGCGCCCGGCGCTCGTCTTCGCTGAGACCGCCCCAGACGCCGGCGTCCTGTCCGGACTCCAGCGCCCACTTCAGGCAGGCCTCGACCGCCGAGCAGGACCGACAGACCTGCTTGGCCTCTTCGATCTGCATGAGGGCGGGGCCGGAGTTGCCGATCGGGAAGAACAGCTCGGGGTCCACGTCACGGCAGGCAGCTCGGTGGCGCCAGTCCATGCGTCCACTCCTTAGTAGATGGAGCCTCTGGTCGGCTCCGTACGGCTACTACTTTGTGAAAGGTTTCACTAACCATGGCGAACAATTACCCGCGTCCTTGATGAGGACACGGGGGCTTGTCCACGGAGCGACGGTAGGGCCCTTATGGGTTTGTTAAAGGTCCTACGTTCCGACGTCCACGATGAGACTGTCAGCCACGCAGAGTGCACGCAAGGGGGTTGGCGCGAAGTTTTGCCCCTTATGGATGTCGGATGCGTCACACAATGACCGAATGTAACCAGCTAGACCAAAACTTGTAACGCGTTCGGTGTAGACCGAAATGTTACGGTTTCGCGTTCCCCTAGGTAGTCCCCGTCCAGCTGGAAGGCCACGGGACGGTCGGCCGTGAGCGTGAACTCGGCCTCGTCGTGCAGCTGAACGAGGTGCCGGCCGGAGGGAAGCGCGTCACTCTCGGTGAGGATGTGCCGGATCACCGGCGCGAGCGCGAGCGGCCCCATGCGGCGCAGCCCGAGCAGGTCGAGCCCCGTCTCGAAACCGGCCCACGGCGTGGGGCGCACGGGGCGCGGGCCGACGTACGTCCACGGCGAGGTGTTGGAGATGATCGCCATGAAGAGCCCGCGGGCCCTGGGAATGCCGGGACCGGTCAGGGTCATCGCCGGATGCCGCTTGTCCGTGGCCAGATAGTGCCGCAGAGCCGTGTTCACATACCGGGCCGGGGTAGCTTTACGCCCCGAGCCTCTGAGGCCCTCCACGGCCCGTACAACCTCGGCGTCGTATCCCATGCCCGAGCAGAACGTGAAATACCTGCTCTGCCCCTCCCACAGCGCCTGGCCCAGGCCGACCGTACGCCGGCGGCCCTCCCTGAGCGCCTCCAGCACCACGCCGGTCGACTCCACCGGGTCGTTGGGCAGCCCGAGAGCGCGGGCGAAGACGTTCGCGCTGCCGCCGGGGATCACCACCAGCCACGGCCGCCCGGAGCTCGGGTCGGCGAGATGCTGGGCCTCGCCGCCGCCCACCGGGTTGAGCAGTCCGTTGACCGTCTCGTTGATCGTCCCGTCGCCGCCGAGCACCGCCACCACGTCGTAGCCCTTGGCCCGCGCCGTCGCCGCCAGCCGGGCGGCGTGCCCGCGGTAGCGGGTCTCCTCGACGGCGAGCTCCACGGCCGCGCCGAACGCGCGAATCAGCACGTCACGCGTGCGGGCGTTCGTGGTCGTGGCCTTGGGGTTGACCAGCAGCATTGCGCGCATAGCGCCAGCGTAGCCGGTCGATGTGCTGTGCCTTATGGGCCTAACGTCCCATTTTTTCGCCTGTTTCTCTGACCGCGGGAGCCTGGCGGTAGGGTACGGACGTGAACGGTCGCCCGCTCAGTCTCCTCATCGCCACCGCGGTCGTCGCCCTGGAGGGCCTGGTCGCCGCCGGGCTGGGCGTCTTCGCCGCCGTGGAGGCGCTGACCGGCACGCCCGTCGACCTGTCGACCGCGCTGGCGGAGGCGGTGTTCGCGCTGCTGGTCGGCGCCGGGCTGCTCTGGGTCGCCGGCGGCGGGTTGTTCCGGACGCAGCGATGGGGCAGGTCACCGGCCGTGCTGGCGCAGATCTTCCTGCTCCCCGTCGCCTACACGCTCATCCAGTCAGGCGTGCCGCAGCTCGGCATCCCGCTGGCCGTCGTCGCCGTGGCGGGAATCGCGACACTCCTCGCTCCCCCCACCACCCACGCACTCTACGGCGACGGCTGACTAGTCTTCGGCCGTCAGGCCCTCGCGCAGCTGCGCGAGGGTGCGGGCGAGCAGCCGCGAGACGTGCATCTGTGAGATGCCCAGCTCGGTGGCGATCTGCGACTGCGTCATGTTGCCGAAGAACCGCAGCAGCAGGATGCGCTTCTCGCGCGGCGGCAGCCGTTCGAGCAGCGGCTTGAGCGATTCGCGGTATTCGACGCCCTCGAGCGACTCGTCCACGATGCCGAGCGAGTCGGACACCGCGGGGGCGTCGTCGTCACCGGAGTCGGGCGCGTCGAGTGACACGGTGGAGTAGGCGTTGGCCGACTCCAGGCCCTCGAGCACCTCCTCCTCGGTCATCTTCAGGTAGGTGGCCAGCTCCGCCACCGTCGGCGCGCGCCCCTCGCGCTGCGACAGGTCGCTGATCGCCTTGGTGAGCGAGAGCTTGAGCTCCTGCAGACGGCGCGGCACCCGCACCGCCCAGCCCTTGTCGCGGAAGTGCCGCTTGATCTCACCGACGATGGTCGGCGTCGCGTACGTGGAGAACTCCACGCCGCGGTTGAGGTCGAAGCGGTCGATGGACTTGATCAGACCGATGGTGGCGACCTGGGTGAGGTCGTCGAGCCACTCGCCCCTGTTGCGGAATCGGCGAGCCAGGTATTCGACCAGGGGGAGGTGAAGCTCGACCAGCTCGTCCCTGATGCGCTGACGACGCGGCTCCTCGGGGCCCAGCTCGGCCAGCTCGGCGAAAAGCTGACGGGCGCGCACCCTGTCGGGCACGGCGTGTTCGCTGGTGGCCATGGCTCCAGTCCTTTCCGTCACGCCGGCCCCGCCGATTTCTGGGCCGCGCCTCGGCGCTTGCGCAGGACGATCGCCATGCGATCGGGAGTGTCGCTCACCGCGTCGACGTCGTCGGCCAGGGCGGTCAGCACCATCCAGGCGAAGTCGTCACGCTTGGGCGCCGAGCTGCCGACCGTCGCCACCTCCACCCGGACCTGCATCTCCTGCCCCGTCAGCTCGAACTCCGCGGTCAGGTCGGTGCCCGGCACCGCCTCGCTGAGCAGCATGGCGCATGCCTCGTCGACCGCGATCCTCAGGTCTTCGATCTCGTCCAGGGTGAAGTCAAGCCGCGCCGCCAAGCCGGCGGTAGCCGTACGCAGCACAGACAGGTAGGCGCTCGCAGCGGGGAGCCTGATGCTCACCACGTCGCGGATGCCCGTCACGCCCTCCGCGCGCGTCTCGGTTTCCTCGGTCACGTTCCTCCTCGCGTATCTGACGCTGACTGCAACTTACCGCCCCTGAGAGGTGCTTGGACGATTCAGACGCGCCATCAACGGAAAAGGCTCTGTGCGGCCCGGTGGCCGCACAGAGCCTTATGGGCCGTTTTAGGCTGCCTTGGTCTCCCAGAAGATCTTGGAGATCTCGTCGATCTTGGCCAGGAGCGCGTCGGCCTGGGAGCCGTCGACCGTGCCCTTGGCGCCGGCGGCGCCGGCGAGCTTGGTGGCGTCCCAGAAGAGCTGGTGCAGCTGGGGGTACTTCTCCAGGTGCGGCGGCTTGAAGTAGTCGGTCCAGAGCACCCACAGGTGGTGCTTGACCAGCTCCGCGCGCTGCTCCTTGATGATCAGCGCGCGGGTGCGGTAGACCGGGTCCTCGTTGGCCGCGTACTTCTCCATGATCGCCTTGACCGACTCCGCCTCGATGCGGGCCTGGGCGGGGTCGTAGACCCCGCACGGCAGGTCGCAATGGGCGGATGCGACATGCTTGGGTCGTAGCAGTCGTGCGAGCATCAGAAAGTCCTTCCTTGATGCTGAATCAGCTTGGTCCACAACCGACCTTACTCGTGTCCCGATGCCTGCGGAGGAGGGGGCCACGGCCCATGAGAGTCCGTGTCGAGGGCGAATCGATGCGTCCGGCGCTGGAGCCCGGCGACTGGCTTCTCGTGCGCCGGGGCGCGGCCGTGCACCCGGGTGACCTCGTGGTGGCCAGGCTGCCCGGCGATCCTGATCGGCTCATCGTCAAGCGGGCGCAGTGGCGCAGCGAGGACGGCTGGTGGCTGGAGAGCGACAACCAGCGGGCCAGCGGGCGCCGCGACAGCTGGGATTTCGGCCCGGTCAGCGACATCGTGGGCCGCGTGGTCCTGCGCTACTGGCCCCTGATGCGCGGTCGGCGCTAGCCGGCGTCAGGAGGCGTTCCTGCGGCGGGCGCGGAAGGCGGCCACGTTCGCGCGGCTGGCGCAGCGGGCCGAGCAGTAGCGGCGGGAGCGGTTGGAGGAGGTGTCGAGGAACGCCTGCAAGCAGTGCGGCTCCCGGCAGCGGCCGAGCCGGTCGACACCGTGCTCGGCGACGACGGCGGCCAGGCCCATCACAGCGGTCGCGGCCGGGTCCTCGGCCAGGTGCAGGTGCCAGTCGTGGCCGTCGTGATCGGACAGCTGGGGGCGTACGGGATAGCGCCCGAGCAGGGCGTTCAGGCGCTCGGCCACGGCCCGGTCGTCACCCGCGGCGTCGAACACCGCGGCCAGCTCGTCGCGCAACCGCCTCAGCCCCTGGGGCGGCCGCGGATCGTTCACCAGCCGCACCGCCCACTCGGCGTAAGAGGTGAGGTCCATGCTCGAGTATTACACCAGACCAGGTGCCGGTGCGCGGTCCCGACGCGGCGGGGCGCGCCCGTCCGGGCGGCCCCGCCGGGGGTCAGTCCTCGGGGTGCAGGACGCGGTGCAGGAAGGCGCGGGTGCGATCCTGCTCGGGCTCGCCGATGACCTGGGCCGGCGGGCCGTCCTCGACGACGACGCCGCCGTCCATGAAGACCACGCGGTCGGCCACCTCGCGGGCGAAGCCCATCTCGTGGGTGACCACCAGCATGGTCATGCCCTCCTCGGCCAGCTTGCGCATGACGGTGAGCACGTCGCCGACCAGCTCGGGGTCGAGCGCCGAGGTGGGCTCGTCGAAGAGCATCAGCCCCGGGCTCATCGCCAGGGCCCTGGCGATCGCCACACGCTGCTGCTGGCCGCCCGAGAGCTGACCGGGCAGCGCGTCGCACTTGGCCCCCACGCCCACCTTGTCGAGGTTCTCGCGGGCGATGACCTCGGCCTCGCGCTTGCTCCGCCCGAGCACCCGCTGCTGGGCGATCATGACGTTCTGCAGCACGGTCATGTGGGGGAAGAGGTTGAACTGCTGGAAGACCATGCCGATGTGCCGGCGTACGGCGTCGATGTCGACGTCGGGGTCGGTCACCTCGACGCCCTGGACGAACACCTTGCCCCGGGTCGGCTGCTCCAGCAGGTTGACGCAGCGCAGCAGGGTGGACTTGCCCGAGCCCGACGGGCCGATGACGCAGACCACCTGGCCGGGCTCGACGGTCATGTCGATGCCCTTGAGCACCTCGTTCTTGCCGAAGTGTTTGTGCAGGTCTTGCAGTTGGATGGCGTGCGTCATCGTGTCCTCCCCTTACGTCCCTCCAGCCGGGACGCGAGGTAGCCCAGCGGGATCGTGACGATCAGGTACGTCAGGCCCGCCACCATGATGGGTGTGGCGTTGGCGTACTGGGAGGCCAGGTCGTTGCCGAACTTGGCCAGCTCGACGTACTCGCCGGAGACGCCGAGGAACAGCACCAGCGACGAGTCCTTGAGCAGGGCGACGAACTGGTTGGTGGTCGGCGGGATGACCATGCGGATCGCCTGGGGGATCACGACGGTGATCTGTGCCCTGGTCGCCGACATGCCCAGCGACCGCGCGGCCTCGACCTGCCCCTTCGGCACGGCCTGCAGGCCCGCGCGGAACACCTCCGCCTGGTAGGCCGCGCCCACCAGGCCGAGCCCCAGGATGCCCTGCCCGTACGTGCCGCCGGGGACCTGGAAGCCGGGCAGCGCGAGCGGCAGGAACGTGATCAACAGGAAGATCAGCAGCGCGGGCAGGCCGCGGAAGATCTCGATGTAGAGGATCGCGATCCACCGGTACGGCCGGACCTGCGAGAGCCGCATGAGCGCCAGCAACAGGCCGAACAGGAAGGAGAAGACGAACCCGCCGACGGCGTAGATGATCGTGTTCCGCAGCGCGACGGTGAACAGCTCGGGCAGCGCCTCGGAGGCCACTTCACCCTTGGCGAAGTTCTCCGCCAGGCTGGCCCAGTCGGCGTACATGACCACGGCGACGAGCGCCGCGGCCAGGACGACGTACTGGACGGCGCGGCTGATCCGCTGCTTCTTCCGCGGGCTGAGCCTGGCGCGGGCAGGCTCAGCCGTCTTCGGGTCGGCCATGGATCAGCCCAGCTCGCCGGGCTTCTTGCCGAACCACTTCACGAAGATCTGCTCGTACGTGCCATCGGACTTGGCCTCGGTGATGGCGTCGTTGATGGTCTTGAGCAGGACCGGGTCGGCGTTCTTCTTCAGGCCGACGCCGTACTGCTCACCGGTGTCGAGGCTGGCGATCATCTCGAACTTCTCGGCGACCTCAGGCTTCTTCAGCCAGGTGAGGACGACGGGCAGGTCCTGGACGATCACGTCGGCCTGGCCGGCCTGCAGGGCCAGCAGCTCCTTGGCGGAGTCGGCGTACTCGGTGGGGTCGAAGCCGGCCTTCTTGACGTAGTCGAGGCCGGTCGTGCTGGCCTGGGCGCCCAGCTTGAGACCCTTGGCCTTGACGTCGTCGAGGGACGTGGCGCCGGTGCCCTTCTTGGCGAGCAGCGCCTGCGTGGCGTCGAAGTAGGGGACGGAGAAGTCGATGTTCTTCTGGCGGTCGGGGGTGATCGTCATGCCGGCGGCGGCGACGTCGCACTTGTTCGCCGCCATCGCCGCGCCGCTCTTGATCACGGCGAAGTCGATGTCCACGATGTTCTGGGTCACGCCCAGCTTCTTCGCGGCCAGGTCGACGACGTCGACGTCGAACCCGACGATCTTGCCGCTGTCGTCCTTGAACTGGAACGGCTCGTACGGGATGTTGGTGCAGACCGTGAGCTTGCCGGGCTGCACCAGCTTGGCCGCGCTCGCTGCGCCGGACGCGCTCGCGCCGGTCGTGCCGGAGCTCGTGCCGGTCTCGCTGCCGCAGGCGGCCAGCGCGAGCGCGGCGGTCAGAGCGAGCGCGCCGGCGGTGAAACCACGGCGGCCCTTGGGGCTGAGGGCCATGTACGGCCTCCTCGAAGTGAAAAGCCAGGAAACTTGCGTTTTGTGCAGTTTAAGGGCCGTTTAGCTGCGGTCTGTCATCCGGCCTTTAACGATGCGTCAACGGAACGGCGTCAGTCTGGCTCCCGAACCGGTATATGGCAGAATCGTGAGACGGGTGACCCCCGAACCCCCCTCACGAGACGCTCGGCGAGGGGAATCTGGCAGCTACCGAAGCCAGCCCGCTCGCGCGTGTCCGCCGATGGTTTCTTCCGCTTCGATGATGACAGGGGTCGCTGTGGCCGCCACACCCGACGCTTCCGCTCGTTCCACCGAAAACCTCGACCCCGCCTTCCCGCTGCACCGCGGGGGCAAGATCGAGGTCCGGTCCACCGTTCCCGTCCGCGACGCGGGCGACCTGGCGCTGGCCTACACGCCGGGTGTCGCGCGGGTCTGCAGCGCCATCGCCGACAACCCGGCGCTCGCCCGCGAGTACACCTGGGTCTCCAACGTGGTCGCCGTGGTCACCGACGGCACCGCCGTGCTCGGCCTCGGCGACATCGGCCCGTCGGCCGCCATGCCGGTCATGGAGGGCAAGGCGCTGCTGTTCAAGGAGTTCGCCGGCGTCGACGCCGTCCCGCTCTGCCTCGACTGCACCGACGTCGACGCCCTGGTCGAGACCGTCGTGCGGCTCGCGCCGTCGTTCGGCGGCGTCAATCTCGAGGACATCAGCGCCCCGCGCTGCTTCGAGGTCGAGGAGCGGCTGCGCGAGCGGCTCGACATCCCGGTCTTCCACGACGACCAGCACGGCACCGCCATCGTGGTGCTCGCCGCGCTGCAGAACGCCGCCCGCCTGACCGGCCGCCCGCTCGGCGACCTGCGGGCCGTCGTGGCCGGCGCGGGCGCCTCCGGCGTCGCCGTCACCCGCATCCTGCTGGAGGCCGGCATCGGCGACATCGCCGTCTCCGACTCCAAGGGCATGATCTACCAGGGCCGCGAGGGCCTCAACCCGGTCAAGGAGGCCCTCGCCCGCGACACCAACCGCGCGCGGCACACCGGCTCCACCGAGGAGGCCCTGGAGGGCGCCGACGTGTTCGTGGGGCTGTCGGGCTCGACGGTGTCGGAGGAGGCCGTCGCCGCGATGGCCCCCGGCGCGATCGTCTTCGCTCTCTCCAACCCCACGCCGGAGGTCCACCCCGAGGTCGCCGCCAAGCACGCCGGCGTCGTGGCCACCGGACGCTCCGACTTCCCCAACCAGATCAACAACGTGCTGGCCTTCCCCGGCGTGTTCCGCGGCGCCCTCGACGTGCGCGCCTCCGCCATCACCGAGAACATGAAGGTGGCCGCCGCGAACGCGCTGGCCGGCGTGGTGGGCGACGACCTGTCGCCGACGTACGTGATCCCGAGCCCGTTCGACGACCGTGTGGCGCCCGCCGTGAGCGCGGCCGTGGCCGCCCAGGCTCGCGCGGACGGTGTCGCGCGCGTCTGAGCCCCACCCGGGACGCCCCTCTGCGGGCGTCCCGTTTTTTTACGCCTACTTGGCGCTGCCTCGGGTAGGCGCGGGGATTTGTGTGGGGCACCTTGGGGAATGGCCAAGGTTCCTTTACTGAAAGTGCTATAACTGTAGCTCTCTGTAAGGACGTGGGCGCCGGCTCCTGTGACGAGGAGAGCGATGGAACGCGAGCCGAATCGACTGCTGCAGCAGCTCATCGCAGAGGCGGGCTTTTCTCACAAGGGACTTGCCAGGTGTCTCAACGATCTCGGAGCCGCGCGCGGCACCCCGGGCCTCAAGTACGACCACAGCTCCGTCCTGCGCTGGATCGGCGGGCAGCGTCCGCGCGATCCGGTTCCGTCCTTGCTCGCCGAGATCTTCTCGCTGCGGCTGGGCCGGCCGGTCACCCCCGAACACCTGGGGATGGCGGCCACCAGCACGCCGCTTGATCTCGGCCAGGAGTTCACGCACACGTGGCAGGAGGGGATCTCGACCGTGACAGCGCTGTGGCGGGCCGATGTGGAGAGACGGAGGTTCCTGATCGATTCGACGTTCGCGATCGGGGCCGGCTCCGTCGGGGCCATCCGCTGGTTGACGTCCCCGGCCGACGGGCGCCTGGGCGGCACCGGCACGCGACGGGTCGGCCAGACCGACATCGCCGCGATCCAGGAGGTCACCCGTTCCTTCGGTGAGCTCGACAACCGCTTCGGCAGCGGCCGCGTCCGCTCCTCGGTGGTCAAATACCTCGACACCGCCGTCTCGCCGTTACTCAAGGACGGCTCGTACGGCGAGCCGACCGGCAGGCGGCTCGCCGCGGCCGCCGCCGAGCTGACCCGGCTGGCGGGCTGGATGGCCTACGACATGGAGCAGCACGGCATCGCCCAGCGCTACCTCATCCAGGCCCTGAGTCTGGCCAGGAGCGCCGGCGACCAGACGCTCGGCGGCGAGATCCTGGCCGGCATGGCCCACCAGGCGATCTACATGGGCCAGCCGGGCCACGCCCTCGACCTCGCCAGGGCCTCTCAGATGGCCGCTCGCCGCGCGGGGATCAAGACGCTGCAGTCCTCCGCCCACGTCCTGGAGGCGCACGCACACGCCGGTCTGGGGGACGCCCGTGCCTGCGGGGGCTCGCTCAACGAGGCCGAGCGCGCGTTCACGGCCCGCAGGGCCGGCGAGGAGCCGCCGTGGCTCAGCTACTTCGACGAGGCCTATCTCGCGGCGAAGTTCGCCCACTGCTTCCGCGACCTCGGCCAGGGCGGTCGCGCCGTCGAGCAGGCGCGGCGTTCGCTCGACATGGACGGCCGCTACGTGCGGGGGCGGATGTTCAACCTGTCGCTGCTGGCCGCGGGGCTGCTGCAGTGCGGGGAGGTGGAGGAGGCGTGCACGGCCGCGGCCGACGCGCTGGCGCTGGCGGGGGAGCTGCAGTCGGTGCGGTCCCGGTCGTACGCGGCCGATCTGCGGCGGCGGCTGGAGCCGTACCGGGAGGAGCGGCCGGTGCGGGAGCTGCGGGAGCGGGCGCGGGAGCTCGCGGCCGTCTGAGCGCGCGCCTTCGCGCGTAAGACCCGCTGTCCGAGACGTGAGCCCGGGCTTCCGCGTAGGCCTGCTGCGCGAGACGTGAGCCGGGGTCTTCGGGGTAAGGCTCGCTGTCCGATATGTGGAACGCCGCCAGGCCGGCCGTCTGAGACGTGAATCCGGGTCTTCGCCGCCAGGCCGGCCGTCTGAGACGTGAATCCGGGCTTTCGCCGCAAGGCCGGCTGTTGGAGACATGGAACGGCCCGGGCCTTCGCGAGGCCCGGGCCGTCTTGCGCGTTCGTTTACTTGAGCAGTTCGCCGTTCGGGCCGACGATCGACTTGGTCTTCGCGTAGTTCGCCTTGTTGTAGACGTCCGCGACCTCGCCGTCGAAGATCGCCGAGCTGACGTAGTCGATGCGGTCGTTGCCGTCGTAGTCGTGGAACATGCTCGTCACGCCGTTGACGTAGCCGGTGCGCTTGTTGTTGTCGTACTTCATGAGCCAGGGGCCGCCGTCGGCGCCGCCGGTCATGGAGCACTTGAGCACCTGGTGCGTCTCGACCCTGAACATGTTGACCTGCCAGCTCTTGGTGCCGGTCTTGCCCGCGCACCACTTCGGCGTCACGCCGGAGAACGGGCGGTCGCCGTCGGGGTGGGCAGCGCTGGGGTAGCCGAAGACGGTCACCGACTGGCCGAGCGGCTGGTTCCAGGCGACACCCTGACCGCCGACGACGTCACCGAGCCGGCCCATGTCCTTGGCCAGGCCGATGAAGTAGTGGTCACGGAAGTAGCGGACGGTCTTGCCGGCCTTCACCCACTGCTTGATGTAGTAGTGGTTCTCGAACCAGGCGGTCTCGACGTCGCCGACCTTGGTCACTTCGAGCTTGCCGGTCCACTTGCCGTCGCCCTGCTTGGCCTGGAGCTCCTTGAACGTCTCCTGGCTGATGGGCGTGCGGACCTTCTCGTACTGCTCGCCGTTGACGTCGTCGGCGGTGTCCTTGGCAGCCTTCTCGTACTCGGACTCCGTGACCTCGACCTTGGTCAGGGTCTTCTCGCCAGGGTAGTTGTGGGCCACCTTCTCCGGGGTGACGTCCTCGTCCTTCGACCAGTACGGCCCGGCGGGCCCGTACTTCTCGAAGCCGGCGTCGTACTCGTCCTTCTTGATCTCTTCGTGCTTGACCCACTTGTCGCCGGCCCACTTGGCGAACTCGCTCTTGACGACCTCCTTCTGGCCGGTCAGGGCGAAGCCGTTGTGGACGGCGACGAAGGCGAAGTCGCCGTCGTAGTCGTCGTAGGTGTCGAGGTCGTAGGCGGTGAAGGCGTACGCGCCGACGTAGACGCCGAAGGGGGCCTTGCCCTGGAAGTAACCGGGGATGAAGACCCACTTGTCGTAGACGTCGTCCTTGCCGTCGCTCTCGAAGACGCAGTGGCCGGCGGTGGCGACCAGGTTGCGCTGCTGGGACTGGATGGAGGTGGCCGAGCACCAGTGGAGGTGCCCGTCCTTGTCCTGGAAGAACACCTTGCCGATGGTCTTCGGCAGGTTCACGTTCTTGGAAGCGGCCGGCTTGGCGGTGGTCGTCGGGCCGGTCATGCCCGGCTTCCCGTCGGTGGTGTCCGTGGTCTTCGCGCTGACCAGCTTGGGGACGTCCTTGGTGTCCAGCCGGTACTGGGTCGCCTTGCGCAGGGCAGCGCCGTTCGCGTCCATCCAGAAGGCGGCGGCGCCGTAGGCGTCGGCCGGCTTGGGCAAGAGGTTGTCGGACGCCCACGTGGGGGCGGCGGAGGCGGGGACGGCAAGGACGGCGGCGCTCAGGCCGGCAACGGCGAGGGGGAAGAGCAGGCGCTTCACGGAAGGCTCCACGGTTGTCAAAAAGGGGTGTAAAGACCCTATCGACCCTTGAGTCACTCTGGTAAGGGAAACCACATTATTTTCAGCCCAGACAGGCCAAAGGGCCCGGCTGGCTGCCGAGCCCTTTGGTTAGTGCTGGTTACTGCTGCGCCACGATTACTTGGCGGCCGGGACGAGCTTGCCGGACCACGAGGCCGCAGCGGCCTTGTAGATCGCGGCGGTCTCGCCGTCGAAGATCGCCGAGGTGATCGTGTCGTAGCGGTCGTTCTTGTCGGTGTCAGCGATGAGGCTGGTGACACCGGAGACGTAGCCGAGACGCTTGGCGTTGCTGTAGTTGGACAGCCACGGGCCACCGTCGTAGCCGGCGGTCACGGCGCACTTCAGCGACTGCTGCTCCTCGACCTTCTTGGAAGCGATGGTGAGGACCTTGCTCGCAGTCTTGCCGTAGCACCACTTCGGCGTGACACCGGTGTACGGCTTGTTGCCGTCCAGGTGCGGGCCGAAGGGGTAACCGAAGGTGCGGACGGTCTTGCCGGGGCCCTGGTTCCAGGCAACGCCCTGGCCACCGACGTTGTCACCGAGGCGGCCGTTGGACGTGACCGAGGCCTCGACGACGTAGTACTCCTCGACCCAGTACTTCATCTCAGCGGTCGACTTGACCCACTTCTTGATGTAGAACTGCTGCTTGAACCACGCGGTCTCGACGCCGTTGGCGTCCTTGACCACGCGGAGCGCGCCCGCGAACTTGCCGTCGCCCTTGGCCTCAACCAGGGAGTGGTACTCCTCCTGGCTGATCGCCTTCTCCTCGCTCAGGCGCTCGAAACGAGCGCCGTTCTCGAAGCTGTTGGCGGCGGCAGCGTCGTAAACGCTCTTGGTGGTCTCGACGCCGACCAGCTTGACACCTTCGATGCCGTCGCTGATGTACTTGTCGATGGTGGCGTTGGACGCGTCCGCCGGCTTGGCGACGGACTCGATCTTGGGGTCAGCCAGCTTCGACTTGAAGGGGCCGGCCTCACCGTACTGGTCGAAGCCCTTGTCGAACTCGGCCTTGGTGATGGGGGTCTCCTTGACGAGGACCTTCTCACCCTTGGCGGCAGCAGCCTTGGCCTCGCTCGGCGTCAGCTTGTGGACCTTGGCGTTCACGCCGCCGATGCCGTCGTACACGGTCACGAACGCGTAGTCGCGGTCGTAGTCCTCGTAGACGTCGAAGTCGTAGTGGGTGAAGGCCTGCTTACCCACGTAGATCCCGAACGGGGCCTTGCCCTGGTAGTAACCGGGGACGAAGACCCACTTGTCCAGCGTGGACGCGTTGTTGTCCGTGTCGTAGACGCAGTGCCCGGCCGTGGCGACCAGGTTGCGGTACTGCGACTGGATCGAGGTGCCGGAGCACCAGTACTTCTTGCCGTCCTTGACGAAGAAAACCTTGCCGATGGTCTTCGGCAGGTTCACGTTCTGAACCTTGGCGGTGGTCTTCTTCTCCTCGCCGATGGGGGCGGTGGAGCCGGCCTTGGTGTCGGCCGTGTAGCCGCCACCGCTCTTGATCTGCGAGACCTCGAGGTTGTCCGGGTTGAAGGCCGTGGCGCCCTTGAGCGCCTTGTTGTTGCTGGCGGTCCAGAACTTGACGGCCTGCCACGCCTTCGCCTCAGCGTTGATGGTGTCGGTCTTCACCTTGCCATCAGCGTGGGCGGTGCCGGCCAGGCCGGCAGCCAGAAGACCAGTGGCCAGAACGATGCCACTGGCGGGGAGGAGGATGCGCTTCAAGGTAACTCCTTGCGCTGTCGTGGAACGCCTCTTGCGTCCCATTCGTCAGTAAAGGGATAGCCAGGAACATACAGTGTCGATCTTGGTCCCGGGTAGCCGCTTCGAGAGGAAAACAGGCGACTCGTGGGCCCGTGATCGTTCTGTGATGTTTAAAGGGCTGATGCGCAGGAGTTGCGAGAAGGCCGTCTCGTGACCATTTGGCCTGATCAACATAAGGGCGTTGTCAGTGTGACTGGCGGGGTCAGAGCCCGTTCCTGATCCGTTCCAGAAAAGTCGTGTGACACAGATCACATGGGTCCAGTGGCACCGTCCTGGCGTCCCGTGCGTCAAAACGCCTTTCACTTTCCGGGAAGCAGAAAGGGCCCGGCTGGTTGCCGGGCCCTTTCCACTGTCACGGGTTACACGAACGGCTCAGGTCCGGTCGCGGAACGTCGTCACTTAGACGATCTTGCCGGACCAGGAGGCCGCGGCGGCCTTGTAGACGGTGTTGGTCTCACCGTCGAAGTACGGCGACGAGACGTAGTCCACGCGGCCGTTCTTGTCCTGGTCGTTGAAGGTGCTGATGACACCGTTCACGTAGCCGAGACGCTTGTCGTTCTTGTAGTTGTACAGCCACGGACCACCGTCGGCGCCCTCGGTCATGGCGCACTTGAGGGCGACGTGCTCCTCGATCTTCTTGGCGGCAGAACCCTGCAGCTTGCTGCTGGTCTTGCCGTAGCACCACTTGGGCGTGACGCCGGTGTAGTTCTTGTTGCCGTCGGGGTGAGGAGCGGCCGGGTAGCCGAACACGCGGACGTACTTGCCGGTGGGCTGGTTCCAGGAGAAGCCCTGACCACCGACGTTGTCGCCCAGGCGGCCCTTGTCAGCAGCGGAGATGTCGACGACGTAGTAGTCCTCGACCCAGTACTTCATCTGAGCGGTGCTCTTGACCCACTTCTTGATGAAGTACTGCTGCTTGAACCAGGCGATCTCGGTCTTCTTGTCGTCACCGAGCTGGGCGCGGACCTCGCCCATGAACTTGCCGTCGCCCTTGGCGTCCTTGAGCTGCTCGTACTCCTCCTTGCTGATGGGGAGTTCCTTGCTCAGGCGCTCGAACTTGTCGCCGTTGTCCCAGCCGGTGCCGGCCGCGGTGTACTGAGACTTGTAGACCTCAGCACCCGTGAGCCGGACGCCCTCGGTCGGGCCCTCGCCACGGATGTAGGCGTCGATGTTGCTGTTGCTGACATCGGCGGGCTTGGCGACCGTCTCGACCTTCGGGTCGGCGGCCTTCGACTTGAAGGGGCCCGCGTCGCCGTACTTCTCGTAGCCGGCGTCGAACTCGTCCTTCGTGATCGGCGTCTCCTTGACGAAGCCGACGCCGCCCTTGGCGACGTGCGACCGGTACTCGCTCGGAGTGACCTTGGTGGTCTTGCCGTCGACGGAAACGCCGTTGTACACGGTCACGAACGCGTAGTCGCGGTCGTAGTCCTCGTACACGTCGAAGTCGTAGTGGGTGAACGCCTGCTTACCCACGTAGATGCCGAACGGAGCCTTGCCCTGGTAGTAGCCCGGCACGAAGACCCACTTGTCCATGACGTCGGAGTTCGTCGCCGTGTCGTACACGCAGTGGCCGGCCGTGGCGACCAGGTTGCGGTACTTGGACTGGATCGAAGTGGCGGAGCACCACTTCTTCTCGCCCTTGTCGTTGACGAAGAACACCTTGCCGATGGTCTTCGGCATGTTGACGTTCTGGACCTTGCTGGAGGTCTTCTTCTCCTCGCCGATCGGAGCGGTCGAGCCCGGCTTGGTGTCCGAGCTGTACCCGCCCTTGCTCTGGAGCTGGGCGACGTCGGTCTTGTCCCAGACGTTCGACTCCTTGGCGGCCTTGAGGGCCGCACCGTTGTTCTCCGCCCAGAACTGCGCGATGGCCTTCGCGTTGGCGGCCGAGGTCGCCATGTTGTCCTTCGCCACGACCGTGTCGGCGGTGGCCGTGCCGGCCAGGCCGGCGGCCAGGAGGCCGGTGGCCATGACGATGCCACCGGCGGGGATGAGGATGCGCTTCAAGGGAACTGCTCCTTGCTCTGTCGTGGGTCGCAACTTGCGTCCCATGCGTCAGTAAAGGGATAGCAAGGAACATAGCGTGGTGATCTCCGCAGGTGAAACCCGCTTTGGAACATCCGATCCCGCCCTCAGCCGCCGTGACCTGTTCGTGACCTGTCAGACGATCTCGCGGGCCGTGATCACGAAGTTACGTTTTTGCAGGAAATGAGGGGGTTGATATTGCCGGGACGAAAGTGCCGTTAGTGTCCCGCCACTTTCCGTAGCCAGCACAATGTGACTCAGATCACAGGAACCAGATGGGAACCTGCCCCGTCTAATCTGGCTCGTTCCACACAGGAAACGTTCAGGGTCCGGCTCGGTGCTGCCCGATTTATCCGATTCTAGGGGCGTCGCGCCGGCTCCTCGCGGCGCCGTACAGACCCCTGAAAACAAGGCGAGGGCCTCCGGCACACAGTGCCGAAGGCCCTCGCTTTCCCCTGGTAGGGCTTACTTGTACAGCTCCCCGCGCGGGCCGACGATGCGGCCGGATCCCATGTTCTTCGCCGCGTTGTACACAGCGGCCGTCTCGCCGTCGAAGTACGGCGTGGTGATGTAGTCGATCCGGTCGTTGGTGTCCTGGTCGGCGAACGTGCTCGTCACGCCGTTGACGTAACCCAGGCGCTTGCCGTTGCTGTAGTTGAGCAGCCAGGGGCCGCCGTCGTAACCGGGGGTGACGGCGCACTTGAGGCCGACGTGCTCCTCGATCTTCAGCCAGGAGGCGCCCACCGTCTTCGCGGTGGTGTTGCCGTAGCAGTGCTTCGGCGTCACGCCCGAGTACGGCTTGTCGCCGTCAGGGTGCGGAGCCGCCGGGTAACCGAAGGTGCGCACGGGCTTGCCGGTGGGCTGGTTCCACGCGAAGCCCTGACCGCCCACGTTGTCGCCGAGGCGGCCGGCGTCCTTGGAGAGCAGGATGTAGTAACGCCCGCCCCACGACCGCTTCGGCCCGGTGAAGCGCTGGTAGTCCCTGCGGTCGACCTGCTTGACGCCGTTGAACAGGACGCCGTTGTAGACAGTGACGAACGCGTAGTCGCGGTCGTAGTCCTCGTAGACGTCGAAGTCGTAGTGGGTGTAGGCCTGCTTGCCCACGTAGATGCCCCACGGGGCCTTGCCCTGGTAGTAGCCGGGGACGAAGACCCACTTGTCGAGAGTGGGGGAGTTGGTCTCCGTGTCGTACACGCAGTGGCCCGCGGTGGCGACCAGGTTGCGGTAGTTCGACTGGATGGAGGTGGCCGTGCACCAGCGGAACCGGCCGGAGCCGTCGACGAAGAAGACCTTGCCGACGGTCTTGGGCAGGTTGATGTTCTGGGCCGAGCCGGTGGACTTCGACTCACCGGTCGGGGCCGTCATGCCGGGCCGGCCGTCGGCGTCGTAGCCGCCCTTGGAGACGACCTTCCGCACCTCCTTCGAGTCCCATGTGTACTGGGTCGCGGAGCGAAGGGCGGCGCCGTTCGAGGCGAGCCAGAAGGAGGCGACGGAGACCGCTTCGGCGTTGTTGCGCGCCATGGGGTCGTGGGCGACACCGGCGGCGGCCTGGGCGGCCGTGCCGGACAGGCCGGAGGCGAGCAGTCCGGTGGCCAGAACGGCGCCACCGGCGGGGAGAAGGATTCGCTTCAAGGTAACTCCAGGTTGCGCTGACTGGAGGCGCCTCTTGCGCCTCCGCAACTCAGCAAACGGACAGCCCGGAACTTACAGCGTGACCTGCAAGCCTGGAGTTACCGGCGAATCTGGTCGAACGTTCCAAACGTGGATGTGATCATTCCGTGACAAGTGAACTGGCTGATCACCCATTGTGATCACTTGGTTTCTATGACTTAGGTCACATTTGCCGGTGTGGTGACCGATGCGGCGTGGCGGTAGATCTGCCCCGTCGTGGTGTCGAAGTACGGAGACGACACCGCATCGTAGAAACCGCCCGGGTTTCGGTTCCAGGTCAGGCTGTTGACGCCGTTGAGGTCGCCGAGTTGGCGGGTGTCGTCGTAGCCGATGACCCACGGGCCGCCGCTGACCCCTGCGCTGAAGCCGCAGGGCTGCAGCTCGACGCCCTTCTGGACGTCGCGGGCGGGGGCGACGGTGAAGCGGGTGGGGGCCGTGGGGCACGTCCTCAGCGCCTTGCCGTCGAACGGCGTCGTGCCGTCGGGCTGCGCGCCCGCCGGGTAGCCGAACGGGGTGACCGTGTACGAGCCGGGCTTCTTGTTCAGGTCGAGGCCGAGCCCGCCGACGTTGTCCTGGAGCGTGCCGACGTCCTGCATGACGTAGCCGCCGTCCTTGGCGACCCAGGTGAAACCGCGGTGCACCGTCACGAACGCGTAGTCGTAGTCGTAGTCGCCCTTGCCGGACCAGTCCTCGTGCATGCTGATCGAGGCGCCCACGTAGATGCCGTCGGGCGTCTCGCCGTTGAGGCCGGGGTTCGGGACGAAGATCCAGTAGTCGGCGGCCCTGACCTGACGGGCGTCGTACGCGCAGTGGCCGGCCGTGGCGACGACGCTGCGGTTCTTGGCCGCGACCGCGGCGCCGGAGCACCAGTACTCCTTGCTCCCGAACCGGAAGTAGACCTTGCCCATGGTCCGCGCGGTGCCCGTACGCGGCGCCGAGGCGGCCACGCTCTGCGCGGCGAGCGCCCGGCTGACGGCGGGAACGGGGCCTGCGACGCTCGCGCCGGAGGTCGAGGAGGAGTCGGCGGCGGCGCCGGGGGTGGCGGGGCTGTACTTGTCGGCCACCTTGAGCCGGTCGGGCTTCCAGTACTCGGCGACCCGCTTCACGTCCGCGGCGGTCTTGGCCAGCGAGGCGGAGTAGACCCGGGTGGGCGCGGCCTGGGCGATCCCCGTGAGAGCAGGCAGCCAGAGCAGCGCGCCGCCCAGGGCGACGGCCGCGAGGCGCCTGGCTCGGGAGATCATCAATTGCCTTTCTTTTGGGTCGTAAGGGAGGATTTTTCCAGATGGGCAGAGCTTATTGCAGCTTGGATAGAGATTCGTTACCTGATCTAGAGTGCCGGGGCAACTATAAGGACGGTGTCAGCCCACCACTCGCGCCACCCGTCAGTGATCTTTAGGGGGGTAGTGTTTCCCCAGGTCGACGCGGGTTTCTAGGGGATTCTCGGCGCGCGAATCACGCCATTCCGCACCGCTTTCCGGACCGCTCCAGCGTGGCGTACGCCACGTCTCGGTCGCCATTCGCCGAGTGGCGGAAGGCCCCGGATCCCAGGGGGAGCCGGGGCCGGAGGGGCCGCGTCGATCACGGCATGTTGCCGGTCCACCGGTTGGCGGCGGCCTTGTAGACGTTGTAGGTGTCGCCGTTGAAGTACGGCGAGGAGATGTGGTCGTAGCGGTCGTTGCCGTCGGTGTCCCAGGCGATGCTGTTGACGCCGACGAGGTAGCCGGTGCGCGAGGCGCTCTTGTACTGGTAGAGGAACGGTCCGCCGCTCGCGCCCGCGGTGAAGGCGCACTTGAAGCCGACGTGCTCCTGCAGGTTGTACTTCTTGGCCTCCGGCATCGGCTTGGTCGTGCCGTAGCACCACTTCATCGTGCGGCCCGTGTACGGCTTGTCGCCGTCGGGGTGCTCGCCGGCCGGGTAGCCGAACGAGAAGACGTTCGCCTTCGGGTTCCTGTTCCAGGTGAAGCCCTGACCGCCGACGTTGTCACCGAGCCGGCCGACGTTCTTCTTGGTCCACTGCCAGCGGCCGCCGACCTTCTCCCACTGGACCTTGATCCCGTTGTAGACGTTGACGAACGCGTAGTCGTAGTCGAAGTCCTCCTTCACCACGAAGTCGTCGTGGGCGTTGAACGTCTTGGCGGCGTAGATGCCGTAGGGCGCCTTGCCGTTCCAGGCGTTGTCACCGTCCCAGTACGACGGGATGAAGACCCAGTTGTCGTAGAAGGTGTTCTTCTTGGTGTCGTAGACGCAGTGGGCGGAGGTCGCCACGAGGTTGCGGTACTTGCTCTGCACCGAGGTGGCCGAGCAGTAACGCCAGTTCTTCGGGTCGCGGGGGTCGGTCCTCGGCAGCGTGAAGAACACGCGGCCGACCGTGTTGGGCAGGTTGACCTGCTTGCTCTTCTTCGCCGTGGTCTTCTGCGCGCCGCTCGGCGGCACGGACCCGGGCGGGCCGTCGGGCTTGTCGGCACTGGCCTTGATGCCCTTGGTGGACATGTCGAGGGCGGCGTCGTAGTCGGTGGCCTTCTTGACGCGGTCGGGCGTCCAGAACTGGACGGCCTGCTCCGCGGGGGTCGCGGCGTTCTTGGACACGATGTCGGAGGGTGCGGCCGCGTTGGCGGCGCCGGTGACCGTACCCGCTGTCATGGCGACGGCCGCGAGGCCGGCGAGCGGGATGGCGATGCGCCTTGCTCGGGATTGCATGGAGCTCCTCTCAGCTTTCGGCGGCCCAGAGCGGGGGACTGCGCCCCGGTGGGCCAGGAAAACGCTCGGAACGTTAATGAATGGCGCAATCGCGCGGCCAGGAATCGACGTGAAAAAGCATGAGCCGGTTCCATTCCGTTATAGAAATAGCGAATCCGCATGTATTCTCGATTGGCATTTCCGCAGGTCGGAGCGTCTGTCGAATTTCTGTGACACCACTGGTAACAGCGTTTATCAGACGCCACTCCGCAGCCGCCGCCACGGACGATATCGCCTGTCACACCGCTCTCCGCGGCTCCGACGATCACGGCGGTCCCGCGCGCCCAGGTTGTGATTTCGTGACGTACCGCCACGGCTCCGGGGCTTGCGCGTGAGGTCCCCGGTCAACTGAACTGGACGCGAAGCGCACAATTCGGCACTACTCGGACTGAGGAACGGCGTGACGGACCAGTTCGACGTCATCGAGGCAGGCGAGCGCGACGGCCGTCGCCGGTGGGTCGGGCTGGTGGTGGTCCTGGCGCTGCTGCTGATCCCGGCGATCAGCCTGCTCACCAGCCGCGACCCCGTGGCCGAGCCCGCGGAGCGGAGGGTCGCCGAGCCGGGCGCCGTGGACCCGGCCCCGGCCGCGCCGACGCCCCGGCGGACGAGGACCCCCGAGCCCATCAGGACGATCACCCGCGTCGACGCCGCGCCGAACCTCCTCACCGTCCCCGGCACCGCCAAGGGCGACGACGAGGTCCTGCGGGTGGTCTTCCCCGACGGCGCCCGCGCCGACGTGCGGTACCCGGCCGAGCTCGCACTCGACGAGATGGGGTCGCGGCCGTTCCAGGGCGCCTGGATCGACGACAGGCTCCGTGAGTTCGTCGCCCCGTACGGCGGCGAGGCCGAGATCACCCGAGGTGGCGAGCCCATCAGGAACTACGCCGACAACGTGACCCTGTGGCCGCGCCAGGCGGGCAGCGGCATGTACGGGCAGGTGATGCTGTTCTCCTTCGGGCCGTGGCGGCTGGCGATGTACGACCGGGGGGAGGGCCTGACGTTCGACCAGCGCGTCGACCTCGCCGAGAACCTCCAGGGCCGCGTCACCGAGGACGGCTACCTCGTGCTGTCGGCCGGCGGGGGAGTGCGGCTCGCCTCGCCAGGCGACGTCGTGCGGAACGACCCGGTCGGGCCGCAGCTGTGGTTCGGCGGCGGCCTGGGGGAGATGGTGGCGCTCGTGCCCACGCCCGGCTGCGACGAGGAGGCCGAGGCGCCCGACGTGATCGAGGTACGCGGCCGGCCGGCCGACATGGTCTGCCGGGGCGAGGTGCTGGTGGCCGCGACCGGGCCCGAGTCGTTCCGGGCCAGGGCCATCGACGGCATCCGGGTCACCATGAAATGACGGACGGCCGGTCATGGGGAGATCGATCACGCTGAAGTAAGGTGCGGCCATGTTCGCCGTAACCGCCACCCAGACCGATCCCGACAACCCGCTCGCCGGACTGACGCTCGGCGAGCACCCCGATCCCGAGCCGCCGGACGGCTGGACGACCGTCACCGTACGCGCCGCCGCACTCAACCACCACGACCTGTGGACGCTCAAAGGCGTCGGCATCAGGAAGGACCGGCTGCCCATCGTGCTCGGCTGCGACGCCGCAGGCGTCGACGAGGACGGCAACGAGGTCATCGTGCACGCCGTGATCGGCTCCGGCGGCGACGAGACGCTCGACCCGCGACGGTCGCTGCTGTCGGAGCAGTACGACGGCACGTTCGCCGATCGCGTCGCCGTGCCGCGCGGCAACCTGGTGCCCAAGCCCGCCGGTCTGAGCTTCGAGCACGCGGCCTGCCTGCCGACGGCGTGGCTGACCGCGTACCGGATGCTCTTCGACAAGGCCGGGCTGCAGCCCGGCGCGACCGTGCTCGTGCAGGGCGCGGGCGGCGGGGTCGCCACCGCGCTGATCGCGCTCGGCCGCGCGGCCGGTTACCGGATGTGGGCCACCAGCCGGTCGGAGGCCAAGCGCGAACGCGCCAAGCGGCTCGGCGCCGACCAGGTCTTCGAGCCGGGCGCGCGGCTGCCCGAGCGGGTGGACGCCGTCATGGAGACGGTCGGGCAGGCCACCTGGGACCATTCGCTCAAGTCGCTCAGGCCGGGCGGGCGGATCGTCGTCTCCGGGGCGACCACCGGCGCGGTGCCGCCGGCCGACCTCAACCGGGTGTTCTTCCTGCAGTTGTCGGTGGTCGGCTCGACCATGGGCACGCGCGACCAGCTGCAGCGGCTGGCGGTGTTCCTGGAGCAGACCGGGCTGCGGCCCGAGGTCGACCGGGTGCTGCCGATGAGCGAGGCGCGGGACGGGTTCGCGGCGATGGCCGAGGGCGACATTTTCGGAAAAATCGTCTTCACGCGCTGAATAAGCGAAAAATCACTGATGGGCCTCCTGGGTGGTGTACCTGGGAGGCGGCCATCATCATGGAGCCTTTCGGCCCAGGCTCGACGCACTGGCCCGGCGCGCGCCGGGCGGGGAATGCGCCCGTTTCGTCGCCCGCCGCCACACGTCAGCGTTCGAGGATGTCGTGGATGCGGCGGGTCGCGTCGTCGAGAGTCGTGCGCAGCTCGGCCAGCTTCTCCGGGGTCAGCCGCGCGTCCGACGCCTCCGTGCGGGCCGCCGCGACGAAGTCGGCCAGCAGCTCGCCCAGCTCGGCGTCCAGCTCAGCCCGGTTCGGCGGCGCGCCCCCGAGCGTGGCCCACACCTCCGACCAGATCCGCCGCCACTCCCGGCTCAGCCGCTCACCCTCGTCCTGCCAGACGGTGGCGTGCTCGTTCCACTGCTGTTTCTGCTGCTCCCGCAGGCGCCGCAGGTCGTCCTGGGTACGTCGCAGCCGCCGGCCGTCGTCGCCCGCGCCCGTACGGACGTCCTTCGCCATCCGCGTCAGCTCGTCACGCAACGACCTGACGGTGTCGCGGACGTCCTCCTTGACCTCGCGGGCGATGTCGCGGACGGACGCGGAGATCTCCTGCTCCAGGTCGTTGAGCTCGTCAAGCCGGTCGTTCAGCTCCTCGCGCCCCTTGTCGGTGATCGAGAACACCTTCTTGCCGTCGACCACCTCGTGCGTCACCAGCCCCTCCTCCTCCAGGCGGGCCAGACGCGGGTAGATCGTGCCGGGCGAGGGCGAGTAGACCCCGAGGAATCGGTCCTGCAACAACCGGATGACCTCGTACCCGTGACGCGGGCTCTCCTCCAGCAGCTTGAGCAGGTACAGCCGCAGCCGACCATGACCGAAGACAGGGCTCATTCTTTTTCTCCCTTGAGCAGCGTGACCTCACCGGAGACCGTGGTGGCCGAGAGGGAGGCCATGCCGCCGCCCAGCCGGCCCGACATCGATCGGGCGCCAGGGCTGCTCGTGTTGGACAGTTCGTCGAACGCGCTGATCAGCCTGCCGGAGGTGGCTCTGGCGGTGACGTCGGCGTCGGTGTTCTCGGGCAGCCTCACCAGGATGTCACCCGACACGCTGCTGAACGTCACGTGGGCCGTCGGCCGCAGCGCCAGGTCGGTCACGATGCGGCCGGAGACGGTTTTGGCGCGCAGCCGGTGCGGTGTGCCGTCGGCCACGGTCAGGTCGCCGGAGACGCTGTTGAACGACAGGTCGCCGTCCATCGCGCGGCTCTCGACGGCGCCCGAGACGGTGTTGGCGGCCACGTCGCCGCTGACCCCGTCGAGCACGATGTCGCCGGAGACGCTCTTGACGTGGGCCATCCGCTCGAACCCGGCCACGAGCGCGGGCGCCGACACCACGCCGGCCTTGACCTTGCAGGTCTTGGGCACGGAGATGGACAGCACCGTGCGGCGCCGGTCGCGGCGGAGCCAGCCGAGCATGCCGTCCCAGGTGAGGTCGCGGTAGGCGACGGTCAGCGCCCGGGCGTCCTCGTCGTACGTGACCAGCAGCGGGGAGACCGAGTCGATCTCGGCGATCTCCAGCATGGGCGGGCCATCGCCCGCCAGCACGTCGAGGCGGCCGGAGACGATGCGGACGTCGAGCGACGTCACGTCGCCGAACGTGAGGTGCTCGGGCTCGTCGATGGTCCATTGCTGCATGTTCCCCGCCCTTCTCGGCGACACGTCCCTACACAAAACACGATATGTCGCGTTGGCGGGAAACTCAAGATGTATCGCGTTATGCGTCCGGGTCGTGCTCGTGGCAGATGAGGCCGAAGGTCAGTCGTCCTCGTCGTCGAGGCGGGCCAGCCAGGTGGCCAGGCGCTCGATCGGCGTCTCGAACTCGGGGTTGAGGTCGATGAACTCGCGCAGGCGCTCACTGAGCCACAGGAGGCTGACCTCTTCCTCGCCGCGCCGTTCGACCAGCTCCTCGATCCCCCGATCGGTGAAGTACATCGCTGTTTTCCGTTCCTTCCGCAAGACGTGCCCGCCTGACTTTAGCCTGCCGGACGGCCTGGTCAGAAAAGCGGCGAGCCCCCGGCCGAGGTGCCGGGGGCTCGCCGTGGTGGATCAGGCGAAGATCTGCTCGAGGATCTCCTCGAGCTCCTGGTCGTGGGAGTTGTGCGAGCCCGTCGCCGGCGAGCTGTTGGCACGGCGCGACACCCGCCGTAGCGCGCGTCCGCCGAGCGTCTGCGGCTCCTCGGCCAGCCGGAGCGTCAGGTAGGGCCACGGGCCCATGTTGACCGGCTCGTCCTGGGCCCAGACCAGCTCGGCCTGGGCGCTGTAGCGGCCCAGCTCGGCGGCCAGCTCCTCGGCCGGGAACGGGTAGAGCCGCTCCAGCCGGACGAGCGCGACGTTGTCGTTGCCCAGCTTGTCACGCTGCGCGGCCAGCTCGTAGTAGAGCTTGCCGGAGCAGAGGACGACCCTGGTGACCTTGGCCGGGTCGACCGTGGTGTCGCCGAGGACGGGCTGGAAGGTGCCCGAGGTGAAGTCGGACGCCTTGGACGTGGCCGCCTTGTGGCGCAGCAGCCACTTCGGCGTGAAGACCACCATGGGCTTGCGCCGCTCCGACTCCACCTGCCAGCGCAGCAGGTGGAAGTAGTTGGCCGGCGTGGTGGGCTGCGCGACCGTCATGTTGTCGAGCGCGCAGACCTGCAGGAACCGCTCGATGCGGGCGGAGGAGTGGTCGGGGCCCTGGCCCTCGTAGCCGTGCGGCAGCAGCAGCACGACCGAGGAGCGCTGGCCCCACTTCTGCTCGCCCGACGAGATGAACTCGTCGATGATCGTCTGGGCGCCGTTGACGAAGTCGCCGAACTGCGCCTCCCAGGCGACCAGGGCCTCGGGGCGGACGAAGCTGTAGCCGTACTCGAAGCCGAGGGCGGCGTACTCGCTGAGCAGCGAGTCGTAGACGTAGAACTTCGAGGTGCCCTCGTTGAACGCCTTGAGCGGGGTGTGCTCGGCGCCGGTCATGCGGTCGACCAGGACGGCGTGGCGCTGGGTGAACGTGCCGCGCCGGGAGTCCTGACCGACCAGGCGGACCGGGTGGCCGTCGAGCAGCAGCGAGCCGAACGCCAGCGTCTCGCCCATCGCCCAGTCGATCGCGTCCTGCTCGACCATCTGGCCGCGGCGCTGCAGCACGGGCGCCAGGCGCGGGTGCGGCGTGAAGCCCTCGGGCAGGTTGAGCTGGGTGTCGACGATGCGCTTGAGCGTCTCGTGGGTGATCGCCGTCGGCGTGTCGTCGTGGGACCACTTGACCACCTCGGCCGGAGGCACCCGCATCGCGGCGGCCTCCTGCGGCTTCTTGGCGGCCTCGCGGACCTCGGTGAACGCCTGCTCCAGCTTGGCCTGGTAGTCGCGCAGCGCCTGCTCGGCCTCCTCGACCGTGATGTCGCCCCGGCCGATCAGCGCCTCGGTGTAGAGCTTGCGGGTCGAGCGCTTGGCGTCGATGAGGTCGTACATCAGCGGCTGGGTGAAGGCGGGGTTGTCGCCCTCGTTGTGGCCGCGGCGGCGGTAGCAGATGAGGTCGATGACGACATCCTTGCGGAACGCCTGGCGGTACTCGTAGGCCAGCTGGCCCACGCGCACCACGGCCTCGGGGTCGTCGCCGTTGACGTGGAAGATCGGCGCCTGGATCATCCGGGCCACGTCGGTCGCGTAGACCGACGAGCGGGACGAGGCCGGCGAGGTGGTGAAGCCCACCTGGTTGTTGACCACCACGTGGACGGTGCCGCCGGTGCGGTAGCCGCGCAGCTGCGACAGGTTGAGCGTCTCGGCCACGACGCCCTGGCCGGCGAAGGCCGCGTCACCGTGGACGAGCACCGGCAGGACGCTGAAGCCCTCCTCGCCGCGCTCCAGGAGGTCCTGCTTGGCGCGGACGACGCCTTCGAGGACCGGGTCGACGGCCTCCAGGTGGGAGGGGTTGGCGACCACGGAGGCGGTGATGGTCTTGCCGCTCGGCGCGGTGAACGTGCCCGCGGCGCCGAGGTGATACTTCACGTCGCCCGAGCCGTGCGCCGTACGCGGGTCGATGTTGCCCTCGAACTCGCCGAAGATCTGGGCGTACGACTTGCCCACGATGTTGGCCAGCACGTTGAGCCGGCCGCGGTGGGCCATGCCGATGACGACCTCGTCGAGGCCCTCGTCGGCGGCGTCGCTGATCACCGAGTCGAGCAGCGGGATCAGGGACTCGCCGCCCTCCAGGGAGAAGCGCTTCTGGCCGACGAACTTCGTCTGCAGGAAGGTCTCGAACGCCTCGGCGGTGTTGAGCCGGCTGAGGATGTTGAGCTGCTCGGCGCGCTCGGGGGAGGCGTGCGGCTTCTCCACCCGCGCCTGGATCCAGGCCCGTTCCTCGGGGTTTTGGATGTGCATGTACTCGATGCCGACCGTGCGGCAGTAGGAGTCGCGCAGCACGCCGAGGATCTCGCGCAGCTTCATCAACGGGCGGCCGCCGAAACCGCCGGTGGCGAACTCGCGCTCGAGGTCCCACAGCGTCAGGCCGTGCGACTGGATGTCGAGGTCGGGGTGCTTGCGCTGCTTGTATTCGAGCGGGTCGGTCTCGGCCATCAGGTGGCCGCGTACGCGGTAGGCGTGGATCAGCTCGATCACGCGCGCGGACTTGGCCACGTCGTCGTCGTGGGAGGCCGAGATGTCCTGGACCCAGCGGACCGGCTCGTACGGGATCCGCAGCGACTCGAAGACCTCGTCGTAGAAGCCGTCCTCGCCGAGCAGCAGCCGGTGGATCTGGCGCAGGAAGTCGCCCGACTGGGCGCCCTGGATGATCCGGTGGTCGTAGGTGCTGGTCAGCGTCATGACCTTGGAGATGCCGAGGCGCGCGAGCGTCTCGTGCGCGGCTCCCTGGTATTCGGCCGGGTATTCCATCGCGCCGACGCCGATGATCGTGCCCTGGCCGGGCATGAGGCGCGGAACGGAGTGGACGGTGCCGATCGTGCCGGGGTTGGTCAGCGAGATCGTGGTGCCGGAGAAGTCGTCGACGCCCAGCTTGCCGGCGCGCGCCTTGCGGACGACGTCCTCGTAGGCCATCCAGAACTGCCGGAAGTCCATCTCTTCCGCGGCCTTGATGGAGGGCACGAGGAGCTGGCGCTCGCCGTTGCTCTTCTGGACGTCGATGGCCAGGCCGAAGCCGACGTGCTCGGGCTTGACCAGGGTCGGCTTGCCGTCGATCTCCGCGTAGGAGGAGTTCATCTCCGGCAGGGCCTTCAGCGCCTTGACGATCGCGTAGCCGATCAGGTGCGTGAAGGAGACCTTGCCGCCGCGACCCCGCTTGAGGTGATTGTTGATCACGATGCGGTTGTCGACGAGCAGCTTCGCCGGGATGGCGCGGACGCTCGTCGCGGTGGGGACCGCCAGCGACATGTCCATGTTGGCGGCCGTGCGGGCCGCCGCGCCGCGCAGCTTGACCTCCTCGGCGCCCTTGGGCACCGGGGTGGCGGGCTGCTTCGGCTTCTCGGCCGCCGGAGCGGCGGCCGGTGCGGCCGGTGCGGCGGGTGCCGGTGGCTGGGGAGGCGCGGGCGCGGTGACTGTGCCGTTCGCCGCCTCCCTGACCGGGGTCCGGCCCGGTCCGTAATCAGGGTTGTAGTCAGCGAAGAAGTTCCACCAGGCCTTGTCGACAGACTCAGGATCTTGGAGGTACTTCTGGTACAGCTCGTCGACAAGCCATTCGTTCTGACCAAAGCTTGCCAGCGGGTTTGTCCGCGACGACTCAGACGACACGGCGGAAATCGCCCTCTTCCGCAGATCGGCGTTGATGTTAGAGAACCTGTCCAAGGCTACTCGCCCAAAGCGGCACCGCGCGCCGAAGAGCACGCGCCGCCTCGAACGATCCTCTCAGGACCGTGCAAAGAGGTCACGCCTCCCTAGTCAATCCGGGTGGTGCCGCATTTATTACTCTTTGGTATCAACGGTACGTCCGTGGGTTTATTTCCCGTTCGATAGCAATCTGCTACTGATCCGCACCTCTGGCGACAACTCGGACAGAAGGTCGGCCAGCTCCTCGCCCGCCTGCTTGAGCTCCTCCAGCGACATGGGCTCCAGGCGTTCGAGCAGGAAGATCGCGTTGGTGGTCTCCTCGGTGAGGCGGGTGCGCGCCACCTGGCGCCAGTTCCACCGGCGGCAGGTGACGCCGAGGTCGTCGCGCCAGATCACCTCGCCGGGATCCGGCTGACCGAGCGCCTCCTCCGACGCCTCGTCGCCGGTGGCCCGCACCAGCCGCGCGGGGCCGGCGTAGTGGTCGAGGTCCTCGCCGCCGATGGGCAGCGCGTGCTTGACGCTGATCGAGTTGTACGCGTCGACCGCCTGGTTGATCTCGGGCAGCGGCATCCGCCGGGTGAGCGCGTCGACCGAGGGCCGGGTGCGCTGCGGCTTGGCCCCGAACGCGCGGTAGGCGTCCTTCCAGGCGTCGATCTTGTCCGTCTGGACCTCGCACGCCGACGCCTCGGCCAGCCAGGCGCGGGAGCGGTCGTCGGTGGGCCCGTTGCGCAGGCCGTGGGCGGTCATCACGAGGACCGCGAAGTCGGGGCGGAGGGCGAAGACCGCGTCGTCCACCCAGATGTCGTCGAGCATGACCCCCAGTCTAGGAGCCGGAAAACCGCAAAGATTCATTTGCAAAATTCTCTTTGCGGTCTATCGTCGGTCGTATGGAAGACCGCTACGAGATCAGCGACCCGCGGCTCCTCAAGGTGGTCGCACACCCGCTGCGCTCCCGGCTGCTCGGCCTGTTGCGCACCGATGGCCCGGCCACCGCGAGCGAGCTCGGCCGCAAGGTGGGCGAGAGCTCCGGCTCGACCAGCTACCACCTGCGCGAGCTGTTCAAGCACGGCTTCATCGAGGAGGACCCCGACCGGCGCGACGCCCGCGAGCGCCGCTGGCGGGCCCGCCACCGCTACACGTCGTGGAACAGCCGCGAGCTCTACGGCACGGCCGAGGGCCGCGAGGCGGTCAGGGTCTTGCGGCTGCGGCAGGCCGACCATCTGGCGCGTGCGATCGAGGAGTTCGACGAGGGCGAGTGGGCGCCCGAGTGGGTGGAGGCGGCCGGCATGAGCGACCACGTCCACGAGCTGCCGCCGGCCGCGCTGGCCGAGTTCGCGGCGCGCGCCGAGGAGTTGCTGACCGAGCTGGCCGCGCGTCACGCGGGCGAGCCGGAGGCCCGGCAGGTCTACATCTGGGTCGGGGGTTTCCCCCGCAAGCGGGAGGAAGAGGCGTGAGCGCGCGTTCCGCGTTACGGCGCTACCTGCTGGTCAATTTCCTGACCTGGCTGCCCGTGGGGCTGATGATGCCCGCCATGGTGCTGCTGATGACCGAGCGAGGTCTCGGCCTGGCCCAGGCCGGGCTGGCGATCACCGTGTTCTCGGTCGTCACCGTGACGCTGGAGCTGCCCACCGGGGGCCTGGCCGACGTCCTGGGGCGGCGTGTGGTGCTGGCCGCCTCCGCCGCGTTCCTGGTGGCGGCGCTGGTGATGATGAGCGTGGCCACGACGTTCTGGATGTTCGTGGTCAGCGGGGTGCTCAAGGGCGTGGCCAGAGCGCTGTCCAGCGGCCCCGCCACCTCCTGGTACGTCGACACGCTGCACGGGATCGACGGCCCCGGCGCCGATCTCAAGCCGGGCCTGGCCCGCGGTGGCGCCGTGGAGTCGGCCTCCCTCTGCCTCGGCGTGCTGGCCGGCGGCGCCCTGCCGCTCGTGGTGCCGCCGGAGCTGATGTTCCCGCTGGCCGCACCGAGCCTGGTGGGCGCGGTGGCGGCGGTGATCCACCTGGTCGTGGTGCTGTTCGCGCTGCCCGAGCCGGCGCATGGGCGCCGCTCGCTCGCGGGCGTGCTGCGTGAGGTGCCCGCCACGGTGGCGGGCGGCGTGCGCCTGGCGGTCGGCGGCCCCGTGCTGCGCCGTCTCATGCTCGCCGCCCTCGTGTCGGGCGTCATGCTCGCCTCCATCGAGCTGCTCACCCCCGGCCGCCTGGCCGAGCCGGCCGGCGGCGCCGAGGCGGGCGGCATGGCCTACGCCGTGGTGGCCGCGCTCGGCTTCGCGGGCAGTGCGCTCGGCAGCGCGCTCGCCCCCGGCGTGGCCCGGCTGGCCGGGGGCTCGGCCCGGGGCGCGATCGCGGGCTCGGCGCTGGCGGCGTGCTCCGTCGGCGCGCTGGCCGCGACGGCCGGGCTCGGCGGCGCGGCCGGGCTGCTGTCCGCCGCCCTGGCGTACGTCCTGCTCTTCGTGGGCGGCTCGGTGACCGGGCTGCTGTGCCTGGAGATGACGCACCGCGCGGTCCGCGCCGCCGAGCGCACCACCGTCACCTCGACGAGCTCGCTGGCGCTGCAGGCGGGCGGGGTGGCGGCCAACGTGTGGGCCGGTGCGCTGGCGGCCCAGGCGGGGGTGGGCGCCGCGTGGGGGGTGACCGCCGCGGTCGTGCTGGCCTCGGCCCTGCTGTTCGTCCGGATGCCCGTTACGGCGACCAGTCCAGCTCCGGCCCTACCGGCACGATCCGGCTCGGGTTGAGGTCCGTCTGCGTCATGAAGTAGTGGCGCTTGATGTGGTCGAAGTCGGTGGTGTCGCGGAAGGCCGGGACGGCGTGGAGACGGCGGGCGTACGCCCACAGCGCCGGATGGTCGACCAGGCGCCGCACCGAGCACTTGAAGTGGGAGTGGTAGACGGTGTCGAACCTGACGAGGGTCGTGTAGAGGCGCACGTCGCTGTCGGTCAGCGTGTCGAAGAGGTACCGCGACTCCGACAGCCGCACCTCCAGGAAGTCGAGCGTGGTGAAGACACGGGCCACCGCCTCCTCGTACGCCTGCTGGTCGCCCGTTAACCCCGCCTCGTAGACCGCGTTGTTGAGCCCGTGGTAGAGGCGGTCGTTCATGATGTCGATGTCGGGGCGCAGGCGCTCGGGATAGAGGTTGGGCGAGGTGCCCCACGACATCTCCAGATCGAGGGTGATCCGCGGGAAGTCGTTGGTGACGATCCGCCCCTCCTTGGCGTCCCAGACGCACGGCACGGTGTAACGGCCGGTGTAGCCGGGGTCGGTCGCGTGGTAGAGCTCCGACAGGTACTCGGGGTCACCGCCGGGGACGCGCCAGCCCTTCTCGTCGCGGATCGGGTCGACGATCACGACGTCCAGGAGGTCCTGCAGGCCGAGCAACTCGCGCACGATCAGCACCCGCTGGGCCCACGGGCAGGCGTAGGAGGCGTAGAGACGGTAGCGGCCGGGCTCGGGCGGGCCGAGGCGGTCGGTGAAGCGGTTGGGTTGCCGGACGAAGCGGCCGGCCTCGGAGATCTCGCGGCTCAGCTTCATGCCCCCAGTAGAACACGATTCGGATACAGAACTATATTCGGCCTGTGGCGAAATTTGCAGTGACCCCGGCCAACGAGGCACAGCGGGACGCGTGGACCGGCGGCGCCTTCCCCGACGTCGAACGGGTGCGCCCCGGGCTGTGGTCCATCCCGGTGCCCATCCCGATCAACCCCCTCCGGTACGTGCTCGTCTACGCCCTGGAGCTCCCCGACGGCGTGGCGATCATCGATGCCGGGTGGAACACCGACGAGGCGTACGACGCGCTCGTCGCCGGGCTCGGCGTGGCCGGGTACGCCATCACCGACGTCAAGGGCGTGCTCGTCACCCACATGCACCCCGACCACTACGGACTGGCCGGGCGCGTACGCGAGGCGTCGGGCGCCTGGATCGCGCTGCACCCGGCCGACGCCCGCCTGCTGCGCGAGCGCTACGACGACGAGGCCGTCCACTCCCTGGTCGAACGGGAGCGCGCGCTGCTGCTGCGCTGCGGCGTCCCGCCGGAGACCCTCGACGAACTGGCCGGCGCCTCGATGCGGATCCGGCACGTGGTCTCCATGGCCAGGCCCGACCGGCTGGTCGAGGACGACGAGGACCTGGGCCTGCCCGGCTGGGACCTCAAGGCCGTCTGGACGCCCGGCCACTCGCCCGGCCACCTGTGCTTCGTCTCGCCCGCGCGGCGGCTGCTGTTCTCCGGCGACCACGTGCTGGCGAGGATCACGCCCATGGTGGCCGTGCACCCGCAGTTGGGGCCGAACCCGCTCGCCGACTACCTCGACTCGCTGGCCGCCGTGCGCAAGCTGGAGGTGGACGAGGTGCTGCCCGCGCACGAGTACCGGTTCCTGGAGCTGGCCGAGCGGGTGGATCACGTGATGGCGCACCACGACGAGCGGCTGGCGGAGATCGAGCAGGTCGTGGGCGCGCACGACGGGGTGGACTGCTGGCGCGTGGCGACCGGGCTGACCTGGTCGCGGCCGTGGGAGACGATCCCGCCGTACATGCGGCGCTCGGCCAACAACGAGACGCTGGCGCACCTGGTGTGGCTGGAGGCGCGCGGGCGGGTGGTCAGGGAGCCGGGCGAGCCGGACCTGTGGCGGCCGGCCTGAGGGCGGTTATCGTACTCGTACCAGAATGTTGTTCTCCTGCGCGGGAGGTCCGATGCTTCGGTTCGATGACAGGGTCGCGATCATCACAGGGGCCGGGCACGGCCTCGGCAGATCGCACGCGCTCCTGCTGGCCGAGCGGGGCGCCAAGGTCGTCGTCAACGACCTCGGCGGCGCGCTCGACGGCACGGGGGCCTCCGCCGGGCCCGCCGCCGAGGTGGTCGAGCTGATCACCAAGAACGGCGGCCAGGCCGTGGCCAGCACCGACGACGTCGCCACACCCGAGGGCGCCAAGGCCCTCGTCCAGGCCGCCGTGGACGCCTTCGGCAAGGTCGACATCGTCGTCAACAACGCGGGCATCCTGCGCGACAGGTCGTTCGGCAAGATGACGGTCGAGGACTTCGACGCGGTGCTCGCCGTCCACGTACGCGGCTCCTACCTGGTCAGCCAGGCCGCCTACCCGCTGATGAAGGCGGCCGGCTACGGGCGCGTCGTCAACACCACCAGCCCGGCCGGCCTGTTCGGCAACTTCGGCCAGGCCAACTACTCCACCGCCAAGATGGGCCTGGTCGGCCTGACCAAGACGATCGGCATCGAGGGCGCGCGCAACGGCATCAAGGCCAACGCCATCGCGCCCATCGCCTGGACCCGGATGACCGAGTCGCTGCTGCCGGCCGAGTTCGAGGCCAGGTTCACGCCGGAGCGGGTCAGCGCGCTGGTGGCGTACCTCGTGCACGAGTCGTGCGAGGCGAGCGGCGAGGTGTTCAGCGTCGGCGCCGGGCGGGTGGCGCGCGTCTTCGTGGCCGAGGGGCCCGGCTGGAAGACCGACGACCTCACCCCCGAGGCCATCGCCGGCAACTGGGAGTCGGTGATGGCCGAGCAGCCGTACGTGCTGTCGGCCTCCGACTCCATGAAGCGGATGCTCTAGCTCCGCGGGGTCCCCGCCGCCGGGCATGTCACCTCCGCGGCGGGGACCTTCCCCTCCCAGCAGGTACGCCTCCACCGCCTCGTCGACGCGGTCGTCGCCGGTCCGGTACGCGATGTGCGCGTTGTTCCGCGCCGTCACCGGCACCGAGTCGACCCCCGCTTCACCCACTGGGAGAGATCGGCGCGCTCCCTGGCGACCGCCGCCTTCGCCGCGAGCTGCTCAGGCGTCGGCCGGGCCGACGTGTCCCGTACGCGGTCATGGCCTTGATGAGGCCCTCTCACCAGCGACAGATCAGGTGGAGCTCCCAATGCCGGGCAAGAGCCGAAATGTCGGAAATTTTAAGCGCAACCTGGGCTTTGTTCGATCTTCGGCGGAAGTTAGGGGAGTTTGGTCGATTCTCACTCTTGATTTGCCGCATCGGTGATCTTATTGTCGGCGGCATGACCCCCCAGCCGGGCTCCGCCGGCGACGTGCTGACGCTCATCAGCGCCGGCTCGGCCACGACCCGTTCCGATCTCGCGAGGCTCACCGGCCTGGCCAGGTCCACGATCTCCCAGCGCGTCGACGCGCTGATCGAGCGTGGCCTGGTCGAGGAGACCGAGAGCGGCGAATCCACCGGCGGACGTCCGCCGCGCCAGCTCCGCCTGCACACCGAGGACCACGCCTTCGCCGGCGTCGACCTGGGCGCCACCCACTGCCGGATCGCGCTCATGGACATCTCCGGCGACGTGCTGGCCGAGTGCGAGGACAAACTGCACATCGGCGAGGGCCCCGACAAGGTGCTCGGCCACGTCGACCAGCGCCTCGACCACCTGCTCGGCCAGGCGGGACGGCCCCGCAAGGCGCTGCGCGCCCTCGGCATCGGCGTGCCGGGGCCGGTCGAGTTCGCCACCGGCCGGCCGAACAACCCGCCGATCATGCCCGGCTGGAACGACTACCCCATCCCCGAGTACTTCGAGGGCGTCGAGGTCCTGGTCGACAACGACGTCAACGTGATGGCGCTGGGCGAGCACCGCGGCGCCTTCCCGAACACCGAGCACCTGCTGTTCGTCAAGGTCGGCACCGGCATCGGCTGCGGCATCATGGCCGAGGGCAAGCTCCACCGGGGCGCCCAGGGCTCGGCCGGCGACATCGGCCACATCCGGGTCAGCGGCCACGACGACGCCGGCTGCCGGTGCGGCAACAGCGCCTGCCTGGAGGCCGTGGCCGGCGGCGCCGCGATCGCCCACCGGCTCACGGAGCTCGGCCTGCCCGCCGAGTCGGGAGCCGACGTGGTGGCGCTCGTACAGGCCGGGAACACCCAGGCGCTGCGGCTGGTCAGAGAGGCCGGCCGGCTCATCGGCGAGGTGCTCGCCAGCCTGGTCAACTTCTTCAACCCCGAGGTCATCGTGATCGGCGGCGCGCTGTCGCGGGTGCACGAGCACCTCCTGGCCGGCATCAGGGAGACGGTCTACCGCAGGTCGCTCCCGCTGGCCACCCACCATCTGTCGATCACGCCGAGCCGTACGGGCATCAACGCCGCCGTGCTCGGCGCCGGAATGCTCGCCATCGAGCACTACCTGTCACCGGACAACATCAACCGCATCGTCAACGCCTGAAAGGGACCTCCGATGCTGGTCATGCAGGGCATCGTCAAGCAGTTCCCCGGCGTGCGCGCGCTGGACGGAGTCGACCTCGACGTACGGGCGGGAGAGGTGCACTGCCTGCTGGGCCAGAACGGCGCCGGCAAGTCCACCCTGATCAAGGTCCTGGCCGGGGTCCATCAGCCCGACGAGGGCACCATCCAGTTCGACGGGAAGGAAGTGCGCCCCACCAGCCCGATCGACGCCATCAGGCTCGGCTTCGCCACCATCTACCAGGAGCTCGACCTCGTCGACGGGCTCAGCGTGGCCGAGAACATCTTCCTCGGCCACGAGCACGCCCGCCTGGGCTTCACCAACAGGGCGGCGGCCAACCGCGCCGCCGCCGAGGTGCTGGACCGCCTCGGCCACCCGGACATCCGCCCGTCGGCCGAGGTCGGACGGCTCTCCCCGGCCGCCAAGCAGGTCGTCTCGATGGCCCGCGCGCTCTCCCACGAGGCCCGCCTGATCATCATGGACGAGCCCTCGGCCGCCCTCGCCCACGACGAGGTGGCCAACCTCTTCCGTATCATCCGCGAGCTGACCGCCCAGGGCGTGGCCGTGGTCTACATCTCCCACCGGCTGGAGGAGATCCGCGACATCGGCGACCGGGTCACCGTGCTGAAGGACGGCCGTACGGTCGCCGTCGGCCTGCCCGCCCGCGACACCCCGACGTCCCGGATCGTCTCCCTCATGACCGGCCGCAACGTCGAGTACGTCTTCCCGCCCAGAGGCGGGCGCGAGCTCGGCGACGAGGTGCTGCGGGTGGAGAACCTGAGCGCGCGCGGCGTCTTCAGCGACGTGTCGTTCTCCGTGCGGGCGGGCGAGATCGTCGGCCTGGCCGGGCTCGTCGGCTCGGGCCGCTCGGAGATCCTCGAAGCCGTCTACGGCGCCCGTCCCGCCTCCGGCCGGGTCCTGCTCTCCGGCAAGCAGGTGCGCCGCGGCGTCGTCGGCACCGTCAAACACGGCATGGGCCTGGCCCCCGAGGAGCGCAAGGCCCAGGCCCTGCTCCTCGACCAGAGCGTCACCGCCAACATCACGCTCGGCACCCTGCCGGAGTTCGCCAGGTTCGGCTGGATCGACCGCAAACGCGAGCGCGCCGAGGCCAGGCGGCTGTCGGAACTGCTGTCCATCCGGCCGCCCGACCCCGAACGCCCGATCCGCACCCTTTCCGGCGGCAATCAGCAGAAGGCCGTGCTCGCCCGCTGGCTGCTCGGCGGACGCCGGCTGCTGCTGCTCGACGAGCCCACCCGCGGTGTGGACGTGGGCGCGCGGGCCGAGCTGTACGCCGTGATCCACGACCTGGCCAAACAGGGCATCGGCGTGCTGCTGGTCTCCAGCGAGGTGCCCGAGGTGCTCGGACTCGCCGACCGGGTGCTGGTGCTGCGCGAGGGCCGGGTCATCCACGAGGGCGACGCGGCGGGGCTGGACGAGCACCGCGTACTGGACATGATCATGAATGGGAAGGCGGCGTGATGAGCGAGCCCACGAAATCGCAGGCGCCGGCGGCCACGGGGCGCGCCGGTCCGATCCGCGGGACCGTTCCCGTGCTGCGCGGAGTCGGCGAGATGCGCCACCTCGGCCTGCTGGCCGCGCTGGCGATCCTGATCGTCGTCGGCCTGGTCACCCGGCCGGACAACTTCGCCACCACGTCCAACCTGATCAGCATCCTGTCGCTGGCGGCCACGATCGGCGTGATCACGGTCGGCGCCACGTTCGTGATCATCGGTGGCGGCATCGACCTGTCGGTGGGCGCGGTCATGGCGCTCGCCTCGGTCTGGGCGACGACCCTGGCCACGCAGTCGTACGGGCCGGTGGTGATGGCGATCTGCGCGATCCTCGTCGGCACCGGTGCGGGACTGGTCAACGGGTGGCTCATCGCCTACGGGCGTCTGGTGCCGTTCATCGCCACGCTGGCCATGCTGGTGGCCGCGCGTGGCCTCGCGCAGCGGATGTCCGACCGCAGGACGCAGCTCATCCAGGCGGAGAACTCCGCCATCGTGGACCTGTCGACCTCGCGGGTGCTCGGCATCCCGCTGCTGGTCTACATCTTCGCGCTGGTCGTGGTGCTCGGCTGGATCCTGCTCAACCGCACGACGTTCGGGCGGCGCACGTACGCGGTCGGGGGCAACCCCGAGGCCGCCCGCCTGGCCGGCATCGACGTGCGCCGGCACACGATGCTGCTCTACGCCCTGTCGGGGATGTGCTGCGGCATCGCCGCCATCCTCATCATGGCGCGCACGACGACGGGCTCGTCCACCCACGGCGACCTGTACGAGCTCGACGCGATCGCCGCCGTCATCATCGGCGGCACGCTGCTCACCGGGGGACGCGGGACGATCATCGGCTCCATCCTGGGCCTGCTGATCTTCACCCTGATCACCAACCTTTTCATTCTCAACGGGCTCAACACCAGCGACCAGCTGATCGCCAAGGGCCTGATCATCGTCGTCGCCGTCCTTCTCCAGCGGCGGAATCTGAAGGAGAGATCACCATGAGCGAGAACGTCGCACGCCGTGGCTTCCTTGTCGGCGGAGCAGCCCTCTTAGCTACGGGCTGCACCAGCAACGAGCCCGCGGCCGCGCCCACCAGCGCGGCCCCCGCCCCCGCCGCCACGGGCGGCAACGACCAGCCGGGCGATCGGGTGGTGATCGGCTTCTCGGCCCCGGCCGCCGACCACGGCTGGATCGCCGCGATCGCCAAGAACGCCCAGGCGACCGCCGAGCAGTACTCGGACGTCGAGTTCCGGCCCGTGGAGCCGACGAACGACATCAACCAGCAGATCTCCGCGGTCGAGTCGCTCATCGCGGCCAAGGTGAACGCGCTGGTGATCCTGCCCAACGACGGCCAGCAGCTCAACCAGGTCGCGCTGCAGGCCACCGAGGCCGGCATCCCGGTCATCAACCTCGACCGCGTCTTCCCCGACAAGCTCGCCTACCGCACGTGGGTCGGCGGCGACAACTACGGCATGGGCGTGGCCGCCGGCCACTTCATCGGCAAGCAGCTGCAGTCCAAGAACGTCTCCAACCCCGTGATCGTCGAGATCCAGGGCATCGCCACGCTCCCGCTGACCCAGGAGCGCAGCCAGGGCTTCGAGGACGCGCTCAAGGAGTACAACTTCACCGTCACCGCCAAGCAGGACGCCCAGTTCACCGTCGAGACCGGCAACGAGGTGGCCGCATCGCTGCTCCAGGCGCACAGCAAGATCGACGCGCTCTGGAACCACGACGACGACCAGGGCGTCGGCGTGCTCGCCGCGATCAACGAGGCCAGCCGCAACGAGTTCATCATGGTCGGCGGCGCCGGCTCGGCGAACGCGATGCGCGAGATCCAGTCCGGCAACTCCGTGCTCCAGGCGACGGTGACCTACAGCCCGACCATGGCCTCCTCGGCGATCAAGCTCGCCCGTCTGATAGCACAGGGGAAGGGCATGAGTGATCTGGTCGAGAGGCAGGTTCCGCAGTCGATCACGCTCGCGTCGGAGACCATCACGCGGGAGAACGTCGCGAACTACCTGTCACTCGGCTTCGAATCCTGATCGGGGGTTGCATGTCAGACAAGACCACCATCGGCGTGGGAATGGTGGGCTACGCCTTCATGGGCCGCGTCCACTCCCAGGCCTGGCGCAGCGTCAGCGCCTTCTTCGACCTCCCGCTGAGCCCGCGGATGGCCGCGATCGCGGGCAGGTCGAAGGAGCGCACGGAAGCTGCCGCGGCACAGCTCGGCTGGGCTGCCGCCGAGACCGACTGGAGAGAGCTGGTCAAGCGCGACGACGTGCAGATCGTCGACATCTGCACGCCGGGTGACTCCCACGCGGAGATCGCCGTCGCCGCGCTCGAGGCCGGCAAACACGTGATCTGCGAGAAACCGCTGGCCAACACCGTCGCCGAGGCCGAGGTCATGGTGGCGGCGGCCGCCACGGCGCCAGGCAAGAGCATGGTGGCCTTCAACTACCGGCGGGTGCCCGCGATCGCGCTCGCCCGCCGGTACGTCGAGCAGGGCCGGATCGGCGAGATCAGGCACGTACGCGCCGCGTACCTGCAGGACTGGATCGTCGACCCGGACTTCCCGCTGGTCTGGCGGCTGCAGAAGGACAAGGCGGGCGCGGGCGCGCTCGGCGACATCGGCTCCCACATCGTGGACGCCGCCCAGTTCATCACCGGGCAGCGGATCCTCGGCGTCTCGGCGCTGACGGAGACGTTCATCAAGGAACGCCCGCTCGCGGCCGAGTCGGCCGGGCTCGGCGCCACCGCGTCGGCCGAGAAGGGCACGGTCACCGTCGACGACGCCGCCCTGTTCATCGGGCGGCTGTCGGGCGGCGGGGTGGCCTCGTTCGAGGCCACCCGGTTCGCCAGCGGGCGCAAGAACGCGATGCGCATCGAGATCAACGGCTCGCTGGGCAGCCTGGCGTTCGACTTCGAGGCCATGAACGAGTTGTGGGTCAGCGAGGGCGGGGGCGGCTTCGAGCGGATCCTCGTCACCGAGCCCGACCACCCGTACGTCGGCGCCTGGTGGCCGCCCGGCCACGGCCTCGGCTACGAGCACACCTTCACTCACGAGATCAAGGACTTCCTGGAGGCGGTCGCCACCGGTGCCGACCCCACGCCGTCGTTCGCCGACGGGCTGCGCGTGCAGCGGGTGCTGGAGGCGGTCGAGCGGAGCGCGGCTGAAGGCAGCCGCTACACGAACGTGGAGGACTGAATGAGACCCGTCACGCTGTTCACGGGGCAGTGGGCCGACCTGCCGTTCGAGGAGGTGTGCCGGCTCGCCGCCGAGTGGGGCTACGACGGTCTGGAGATCGCCTGCTCGGGCGATCACTTCGACGTCGAGCAGGCCGTCTCCGACCCGTCGTACGTGGAGCAGAAACGCGCCCAGCTCGACAAGCACGGCCTGAAGGTGTGGACGATCTCCAACCACCTGGTCGGGCAGGCGGTCTGCGACCACCCGATCGACGAGCGGCACAAGGCGATCCTGCCCGCCCGCATCTGGGGCTCGGGCGACCCCGAGTCGGTGCGGCAGGCGGCGGCCGAGGAGATGAGGAACACCGCCAGGGCTGCCTCGCTGCTGGGCGTGGACACCGTGGTCGGCTTCACCGGCTCGTCGATCTGGCACACCGTCGCGATGTTCCCGCCGGTGCCGGCCTCGATGGTGGAGGCCGGCTACCAGGACTTCGCCGACCGCTGGAACCCGATCCTCGACGTCTTCGACGAGGTCGGCGTGCGGTTCGCGCACGAGGTGCACCCGAGCGAGATCGCCTACGACTACCACACGACCGTGCGCACCCTGGAGGCCGTCGGCCACCGGCCCGCGTTCGGCCTCAACTGGGACCCGTCCCACATGGTGTGGCAGGACATCGACCCGGTCGGGTTCATCCTCGACTTCAAGGACCGCATCTACCACGTCGACTGCAAGGACACCCGGGTGCGGGTCGGCGACGGCCGCAAGGGCCGCCTGTCGTCGCACCTGCCGTGGGCCGACATGCGCCGCGGCTGGGACTTCGTCTCGACCGGCCGGGGCGACGTGCCGTGGGAGGACTGCTTCCGCGCACTCAACGCGATCGGCTACGAAGGCCCGATCTCGATCGAGTGGGAGGACGCGGGCATGGACCGGCTCGACGGGGCCAAGGAGGCGCTGGCGTACATCAGCAAGCTCAACTCCATCACCCCGCCCACGACGGCCTTCGACGCCGCCTTCTCCACCACCTGACCGGCCGGCCCCGCGCTCCCGCTCTGCGGGGGCGCGGGTCACCCGTCACCCGGCGCGTTGAGCCGACCAGCGCCTGGGCGTTCGCCGGTCGTTCGATGAGCAAGGGTGCTCCCGCCGTCCGTGGTGGGGGCAGGTGGACCGAAGGGCTCTGACAAAAGGCCCTTCAGTACTCTTTTGGGGTGTTTGTCCAGAGTCTGCGGTCCGCGGAGGAGCTGGAGCTGGCGGCCGGTCAGAGCTACATGCCGGTCGTCGCCGAGCGGCGGCCCGACTACCGGGGAAGGCTCGACCTGCAGCTGCTGGGCACGTCCGTCTCCCTCTCCCAGGCCCGCATGACGCCGCTGCGGACGTTCAGGACCCCGGGCATGGCCGCCAAGGCAGAGCGGGACGACCTGTTCTTCTGCGTCCACCTGGCGGGCTCCGGCCGGCTGCTCCAGCAGGGACGGGCCGCCGAACTCCGCCCGGGCGTCGGCGTGCTGTACGAGGCCAGGAGCGCCTGGGAGATGGACTCCGTGTCCGACGTGCGCAGCCTGATGTTGCAGTTCCCGCGCGACCTGCTGCCCCTGCGGCCGTCCGAGATCACCGACGGCCTGGCGCGGGCCATGGACGTACGGTCGCCGGGCCTGCGGCTGCTGTCGGGGTATGTCGGCCAGTTGTTCCGGCTCGCCGACGACCTGTCAGCCCAGCAGCGCCACGACGCCGGCCTGGCGGGGGTCGAACTGCTCACGATGGCCCTGCGCGGCATGACGCCCATGGCGCCCTCCGACCGGAGCGCCGGTGCGGTGCTGCTCGGGTTGATGCGTGCCCATGTCCGCGAGCACCTGGCCGACCCGCGTCTCACCGTGGCCGAACTGGCCCGCAGGCACCACGTCTCCATCCGGCACGTGCACACGCTGTTCTCCGTGATCGGGACCACGCCGGGGGCGTACATCAGGCGGCAGCGGCTGCTCTCGGCGCGGGCGATGCTGGCGGACCGGAGGCACGACGTGCGCCCGGTGTCGGACATCGGGGCCGCCGTGGGGCTGTGCGAGCAGCGGACGTTCGAGCGGGCGTTCCAGCGCGAGTTCGGCATGACGCCCGCGGGCTGGCGGCGCGAGCGTCGCGCGCACGAATCGACGTCCGGGAGCGCACGAATCGTCGTACCGGGGCCGGGCGCTGACCTGGTCGAATGAGCGGCATGACGGACATCGTTCTTGACCCTGAACTGGTCGGCCTCGCCGCCGCCATCCCTCCCATGGACCTGACGGATCTGGCGGCGGCCCGGGAGAGCGAGCGGCACATCGTCGCGCACCTGGCGGCGTACGAATCCCGTACCCCCTTGACGGTGCGGGACCTGCTCGTCCCCGGCCCGGCGCACGCCCCGGACGTGCCCGTACGGGTGTACGCGCCCGCCGGCCGCACGGAACCGCGGCCTGCCCTGCTGTACCTGCACGGCGGTGCGTACGTCATGGGCAGCCTGGCGCTGACCGACACCCCGGCACGGCAGATCGCCGACCGGGCGGGCGTCGTCGTGGTGGCAGTGGACTACCGGCTGGCTCCCGAGCACCCCTACCCAGCGGGCCTTGAGGACTGCTACGCGGCGCTCGGCTGGCTCAGCGGCGAGGGCGGCGCGGCCCTCGGCGTCGACACCGGCAGGATAGGCGTGCTCGGCGAGAGCGCGGGCGGCGGCCTGGCGGCCGCGTTGACCCTGCTCTCCCGCGACCGCGGCGGGCCGCGCCTGATCGCCCAGTTCCTCGACGCCCCCACGGTGGACGACCGGCTCGGCACACCGTCGATGCGCGACCTTCCCGACGCGCCGATCTGGCAGGCCAGGAACTCCGTGCACAGCTGGCGTCACTACCTCAAGGGGACCGCGGAGCCGGGTGGCCCGGACGTGCCCGTGCACGCGGCTCCGGCCCGCGCCCGGGTGCGGGATCTCGCCGGCCTGCCCCCGGCCTGGACGGTGGCGTACCAGATCGATCCCACCCGCGACGAGGGGATCGACTACGCGCGCCTGCTCATGCGGGCCGGGGTGCCCACGGAACTGCACCACTACAGCGGGGCCTTCCACGTCGCGCACGTCATCCCGGGCACGGCCATCGGCGAGCGGATGATCGCCGACCGGATGGAGGCCATCTGCCGCCTGCTCGGCGCGTAGGCAGCCGGCGGCCCCCTCCGTGCGGCGCGGAGGAGACCGCCGGGGCTTGTCAGTCCATCAGCACGATCTGACGGAGCGCCTCGCCGCCGCGCAGCGCCGCGACCGCGTCGTTCAGGTCGCCGAGACGGATGCGGGCGCTGATCATCGATTCGAGGTCGAGCAGGCCCGCCTTGTGCAGCTTGGCGAAGTACGGGAAGTCGTGCCGGACGTCGGACTCGCCGTACAGGCTGGACAGCAGCCTCTTGCCCTCGAACAGCAGGCTGAAGGCCGACAGCGACACCATGTCGTCCATCGCGCCCGCGCCCACCACGATGACGTCGCCGCCCGACCGGGTCACCTGCCAGGCGCTCTGGATCGTGGCGGACTTGCCGACCACCTCGAAGCCGTAGTCGAAGCCCGCGCCGCCGGTGAGCTCCTGGAGCGCGCCGGGCACCTCGTCGGGCGTCACCGCGTGGGTGGCGCCGACCTTCCTGGCCAGCTCGTGCTTCGAGGCCAGCGGGTCGATCGCGAGGATCGTCCGGGCGCCGGAGACGCGCGCGCCCTGGATGACCGACAGGCCCACGCCGCCGCAGCCGATCACCGCGACGGTGGAGCCCGGACGTACCTTGGCGGTGTTGAACACCGCGCCCACGCCGGTCGTGACGCCGCAGCCGATCAGGGCCGCGACCTCCCACGGCACGTCGTCGTCGATCTTGATCGCGGCGGGTGCGGGCACGACGATCTCCTCGGCCCAGGTGCCGCACCCCGCCATCCCGAACGCCGTCGCGCCGTCGCCGCCGAAGCGGAAGTTGCCCTTGGTGAACGACTCGACCAGGTACTTCTTGCACAGGTACGGCTGCCCGCCCACGCACAGGTCGCAGTCGCCGCAGGCCGGGTGCCAGCTGATCACCACGTGGTCGCCCGGAGCCAGCGAGGTGACGTGCCCGCCGACCTCCACCACCTCACCCGCGCCCTCGTGGCCGGGAATGAGCGGCACGGGCTGCGGCAGCACCCCCGACATGGCCGACAGGTCGGAGTGGCAGACGCCGGTGGCCCGGATGCGCACCCGGACCTCGGCCGGCCCGACGGGCGCCAGGGTGACGTCGTCGCGGATGTCGAGCTTGTCGTTGCCTACGGCGTGCAGGATCGCGGCGCGCATGGGGGGTTCCTCTCGTGGCTGGGGTGACTATTCCTCGAGGGCCAGAGCGGCCTTCGGGCAGGACCTGACCGCGTGACGGACGCGGTCCTGCACCTCGGCGGGTGGTTCGGGAAGAAGAATGTGCAGCCGGTCGTCGTCGTCCAGCTCGAACACCTCGGGGGCGAGCCCCATGCACACGGCGTTGGCCTCGCAGACCAGCTCGTCCACTGTGACTTTCACTTGAGCCTCCTGTGATCCCATGAGACCACTTTGGCGCGCTCGACGACGTACGCGAGCCGCTTGCGACCGGTTTTCTCCACGTACGGAAGCAGCAGCTCGTCGGGCACGCCGGGTGTCATCCTGCGGGCGATCATCATGCCGACGCCGAGGACGCGGTCGCGCTCCTCCACGGGCACGGCTCTGCCGTACAGCAGGACGCCGCGCAGCTCGGCGTACTCGTCACCGGTCTCGACCAGGCAGCTCACCCGTGGGTCGCGCGCCAGGTTCCTGGCCTTCTGCGACTTCTCGTACGTCCAGAAGACCACCTGCCCCTCGTCCAGGGCGTGGAACATGGTGACCAGATGCGGGGTGCCGTCGGGGTTGATGGTCGCCAGCTGCAGCTTGCGTGCCCCTTCCAGGAAGGCGGTGACCTCGTCGTCCGACATCGCGATGCGAGCGCGCTGATTCACGAGCCAAGTAGAACAGGTTGCAGAACAGCCGGGCAAGAGTCCGCTGGAATGTTATTCGGTTGGGCTAGGGTGCATGCCCATGACGATGCCGTCAGAGCTGCTGTACGCGGCCAAGCACGCCAAAGGGTTCATGCCCCACGAAGAGGGCCTGGCCCTGTACGAAACGGCCTGCCACTACGGCAAGCTCGGCCCCATCTGCGAGATCGGCACCTACTGCGGAAAGTCGGCCGTCTACCTCGGCGCCGCCGCGCGGCAGTCCGGGTCCGTGGTCGTCACGGTCGACCACCATCGAGGCTCCGAGGAGATCCAGCCGGGCTGGGCCCACCACGACCCGACCCTGGTCGACCCCCGGTTCGGGAAGATGGACTCGCTGCCGACGTTCCGGTCCACGATCGCCGCGGCAGGGCTGGAGGAGGAGGTGATCGCGATCGTCGGCCGGTCCGAGCGGGTCGCCGCCCTCTGGAGCACCCCGCTCGCCATGCTCTTCATCGACGGCGGTCACTCCGAGGATCCGGTCACCCACGACTACGAGGGCTGGGCGCCCCACGTCATGCCCGGCGGCGCGCTGGTCTTCCACGACATCTACCCCGACCCCGCCGCCGGCGGCCAGGCGCCCTTCCGGGTCTACCGGCGGGCGCTGGATTCCGGCGCCTTCACGGAGGTGTCGCAGACGGGCTCCGTCCGCGTCCTGGAGCGCGTCGGCCCCGGCATCTAGCCCGGTACGTGCCCGACGTAGGCCCCGGCGTCCGGCTCAGCAGCGGTGGCGGCGGGTCCAGGAGCGGCGGGTCTGGCTCTGCCAGCTCTGGAAGTCCTCGTGCGTGTGCGCCTCGTGCCCGAGCGCGATGAGCGCCCGATCGGTCCACGCGGCGGCCTCGTCCGGCTCGGCCCCCGTCAGGATCAGCACGGCCTGCGCCACGTGGTCCGGCAGCGCCCCCGAACGCAGCCGGGCGGCCACCGCGAAGGCGCACCCCTGCGCCAGGTGCGAGCGGAACCCGTCCGCCCCCGCGTGCTCGGTCAGCCACCACAGCTCGTCCGACTCCGCCCCACCGGTGTACGCCGCCGCGAACCCGACACCGCTCCACAGGTCGGCCCGCCGCGACGGCGGGTACCCGCCGATCCGGGCGGCCACGTCGTCGGGCGAGGCGCCGTCGTGGTACCAGAGCAGCCGCCCGAGCCCCTGGTCGAACACCGCGCAGTGCGCCCGGGTCAGCAGGTCGGGCATCGTCCGCTCGCCGATCATGCGGTCGGCCCTGGACAGGCTCCACTGGAAGCCGAACCCGTCCACCGCGAGCCAGCGCAGCAGCGGGTGAGCCCGCCGCGCGCCCCACACCGGGCGCAGCCGCAGCAGCGCGTACGCGCGGCCGGCGCCCACGTAGGCGGCGTGGCGGTGATGCTGGGCGGGGCCGGCCAGTAGCTCGTGAAGGCGCCGGCCCCGAGTCAGGGTGAGCAGGTCGAGCAGGGTGCAGCCGGCCGCCGCGCCCTCGTATCCGAAGGGTCGTTGCTCCTCCGGCAGATCCTCGACCTTCTCGATCTCTCGTGACATCACCGCGTTGAAGCCGAAGACGTACGACGTCTCCGCCGTGGTGAAGACCGTCCGGGCGGGTCCGCCGCGGAGCCGGAAGCGGCGGCGGCTCAGATCGGACTCCACCGGATCCTTTCCCAGAAACCTCCGCAGCCCCCTGGGTGGGGACAGCGTCGGCTCGGGTGTCGGCTCGGTCCTGCCCTGGTCCAAGAACGATGTTGTGCCCGTGTCGCCCACGCTTCCCCCGAAGACGCCTCGTACGGCCACCCACGAAGCTAGTAACCCCATTGCGGCCTTCACCGGCGGCGCACCGCATTTCCCCGGCAAAGAACCCGCAAAAGCGCTTGTCTTCGGTCCGGCCGCGGGAGCTTGGTGAGGGGGTCAGGCGCCTTCGTCGGCCGGTTGCGGAGGGACGCGCGACCCGCAGCCGCACACCTCGGGGTCCGACACGCACGCGTTCTCGACGTCCCGGAAGAGCCCGGAGCCCGGCGAGTACCCGAACAGCGCGTCGGCCGCCAGCACCACCGCCGCCGCGGTGTACCCGGAGCGCTCGTGCGGGAAGTGCCGGCGATTGACGAACTGCCAGCCCGTCCAGTACGAGCCGTCCTCGTGCCGCAGGTGCTGCATGTCGGCGAACAGCGCCAGCGCCCGTTCCCGGTCGCCCACGGCGTCCAGGGCCAGCACCAGCTCACACGTCTCGGCCCCGGTCACCCACGGCTGGTCCGACACGCAGCGGATGCCGAGCCCCGGCACCACGAACGTGTCCCACTCGCGCTCCAGCAGCTCCGCCGCCCGCGGCCCGCGCACCGCGCCGCCCAGCACCGGGTAGTACCAGTCCATCGAGAAGCGGCTCTTGTCGGCGAACGCCTCGGGGTGGTCGTTGAGCACGTGCGCAAGCCGGTCGGCGGCCAGCTCCCAGTGCGGCTGCGAGTCGCCCAGGTGGTCGGCCAGCAGCACGCCGCAGCGCAGCCCCTGGTGGATCGAGGAGCATCCGGTGAGCAGCGCGTACGCCGCGGCCCTGCCCTCCGCGTCGCGCTCCCAGACGATCTCGCCCCGCTCGGTCTGCAGGTCCACCACGTAGTCGAGCGCGGCCTTGACCATCGGCCAGCTCTCCTCGGTGACGCGCTGGTCGCCGGTGACGAGATGGTGGTGCCAGATCCCGGCGGCGACGTACGCGGCGTGGTTGCTCTCACCGCCGAGCTCGGCGGGCACGCCGCCGGCCAGCTTCATCGGCCACGAGCCGTCGGCGCGCTGATGGCGGGCCAGCCAGGCGTAGCCGCGGCGTACGGGCTCCTCCAGGCCGGCCACGGACATGGCCATCAGGCACTCGACGTGGTTCCAGGCGTCCACGTGACCCTCGGGCCAGGGCACGCCGCCGTCGTCCTGCTGGATCGCCGCGATGCTCTCGCCCGTCCGTACGACCTCCTCGCGGGAGATCATGGCTTTCTGATGTAGAGGACCACGCTCTTGCCGATGATCGGGTTGAGCAGGGCCTCGGCGACGCGGGTGGCGGCCGGTCGCTTCATGATGTCCCAGACCAGCAGCTCGTGGTACGCCTTCGCCAGCGGGTGGTCGTCGTTGTTCACGCCCACCGCGCACTTGATCCACCAGTACGGCGCGTGCAGCCCGTGGGCGTGGTGGTGCGGGCCGATCCTGAACCCGACGGACTTCAGCTTGGCCGACAGCTCGGCCAGCGTGTAGATGCGCACGTGCCCGCCGGGCGCGGTGTGGTACGCCTCGTCCAGCGCCCAGCAGATGCGCTCGGGCAGGAAGCTCGGCACGGTCACCGCGGCCGTGCCGCCCGGCTTGAGCACGCGGAAGATCTCGCGCATGGCCGCCATGTCGTCGGGGATGTGCTCCAGCACCTCCGCCGCGATGACCCGGTCGAAACTGCCGTCCTCGAACGGCATGTCCAGCGCCGTGCCCCGCACGGTCCGGCCGGCGGCCCCCGGCGGCACCTCGCCGGCCTTGTCCATCGCCGCGAACATGGACGCCACGCCGTCCAGCTCCGCCTGGTCCATGTCGAAGGCGACCACGTCGCCTCCCCGGCGCAGCACCTCGAAGGCGTGCCGGCCGCCGCCGCAGCCCAGGTCGAGCACGCGCACGCCGGGGCGGACGGGCAGCCGGGCGAAGTCCACGGTCAGCACTTTGTCGCTCTCTCCTCGTGATTCAGCGGGATCGGGCCGCGATGGCCTCGTGGTACGCCTCGACGGTCTTCTTGGCCACGACCTGCCAGGTGTAGCGCTCCATGACCCGGTCGTAGCCGGCCTTGCCGACCCGTTCGCGCTCCTCGGGAGAGTCGTGCAGCCGGCGCAGCACCGCGGCCAGCTCCTCGGCGTCGCCCGGCGGCACCTGCACGGCCGCGTCGCCCACGACCTCGGGCAGCGCGCCCGTACGGCTGGCGACCAGCGGGGTGGCGCAGGCCATGTGCTCGACGGCGGGCAGCGAGAAGCCCTCGTAGAGGCTGGGCACCACGGAGATCTCGGAGGTGGCGATCAGCTCGCCCAGCTCGTCGTCGGAGATGCCGTGCACGAACCGTACGTGGTCGTGCAGGGACAGCTCCTGGACGAGTTGCTCGGTCGGGCCGCCAGGGGTGGGCTTGCTGACGACGGTGAGGTTCACGTCGCGCTCGGTCGCCAGCTTGGCGACCGCCCGCAGCAGCGTGGACACGCCCTTCATGGGCGAGTCGGCGCTGGCCACGGCGACGATCGAGCCCTTGCGGCGCGGCTTGTCCGGGCGCGGGTGGAAGTAGCGGGTGTCCACGCCGAGCGGGATCAGGCGCATGTTGGCCTGCGGGACGTTGAAGTCGCGGTGGATGTCGGCCAGCGACGACTCGCTGACGGTGAGGATCGGGTTCAGCCGGGGCGCGACGCGCGACTGCATCTTCACGAAGCCGTACCAGCGGCGCATGGTGAGCTTCTTCGCGCCCTGGGCGGCCTCCAGCTCGATGCGGCGGTCGACGCTGATCGGGTGGTGGATGGTGCCGACCACCGGGAAGAGCTTCTGGATGCCGAGCAGGCCGTAGCCGAGCGTCTGGTTGTCCTGCACGACGTCGAAGTCGCCGACGCGCTTCTTCAGCTCGCGGTGGGCGCGCAGGGTGAACGTCAGCGGCTCGGGGAACCCGGCGGTCCACATGGTGCCGACTTCGAGCAGGTCGATCCAGTCGCGGTACTCGCGCAGTCCGGGCGTCCTGAACGGGTCCTCGTCGCGGTAGAGGTCGAGGCTGGGCACCTCGCGCAGGATGACGCCTTCGTCGAGCTCGGGATAGGGCTGACCGGAGAACACCTCGACGTGGTGTCCGAGGGCGACCAGCTCACGGCTCAGGTGGCGGAGATAGACCCCTTGGCCGCCACAGGTGGGCTTGCTGCGGTAGGACAGCAGCGCGATCCGCAGCGTTCGCTCCCGCACGGACACCCCTTTCTCCGCCGGTAAGGCCCTGAGCCGGGCGTGTACCGTGAAAGATGACCTTAGTCCGAAAAGGCTACCATTCGGTAGGTCCGGTGGAATTGTTGTCAGTGAGCGTCGCAGGTGGTGCGAACTGCGACGTTGCCATGGCCGAGCGTGGTTCGGTGGAACGTGTTCTACGCGGGTGATGCCCATCGAGGTGCTTAGCTGTACATTCCCGTCCCAAAGGGATGCGGAAGGCGATACTTGGAGGACCCTTGGCCAGGCGCGCTCTGATCACCGGCATCACCGGCCAGGACGGTTCGTATCTGGCGGAGCACCTGCTCGACCAGGGGTACGAGGTGTGGGGGCTGGCCCGCGGCCAGGCGAACCCGCGGGTCTCCCGGATGCGCAAGCTGCTCTCCGACGTACAGGTGGTGCGCGGTGACCTGCTGGACCAGGGGTCGCTGATCTCGGCCGTGGAACGTGTTCAGCCCGACGAGGTCTACAACCTGGGGGCGATCTCGTTCGTGCCCATGTCGTGGGAGCAGGCGGAGCTCACGGCCGAGGTGACCGGGATGGGCGTGCTGCGGATGCTGGAAGCCATCCGGGTGTGCTCGGGAGTGTCGCGGGGAGCTGCGGCGGCGTCCGGACAGATCCGCTTTTATCAGGCTTCGTCCTCTGAGATGTTCGGCCAGGTCACCGAGACCCCGCAGAACGAGCGCACCGCCTTCCACCCGCGCTCGCCGTACGGGGTGGCCAAGGCGTACGGCCACTTCCTCACCCAGAACTACCGCGAGTCGTACGGCATGTACGCCGTCTCCGGGATCCTGTTCAACCACGAGTCGCCGCGGCGCGGGGCCGAGTTCGTGACACGGAAGGTGTCGCTCGGGGTGGCCCGCATCAAGCTCGGCCAGGCCACCGAGCTGCGCCTCGGCAACCTGGAGGCCCGGCGCGACTGGGGGTACGCCGGCGACTACGTCAAGGCCATGCACCTGATGCTGCAGGCCGCCACCCCCGAGGACTACGTGATCGGCACCGGCCGCATGAAGTCGGTCAGGGAGCTGGTCGAGGCCGCCTTCAGCGCCGCAGGGCTCGACTGGGAGCGGTACGTCGTGACCGACCAGACGCTGCACCGGCCGGCCGAGGTGGACCTGCTGTGCGCCGACCCGAAGAAGGCGCGGACGCAGCTGGGGTGGGAGCCGCGGGTGGCGTTCGACGAGCTGGTGGCGATGATGGTCGAATCGGACCTCCGCCTCCTCACCGACGGCGGCGACCCCGACCAGGACAGCTCCTGGCCCTGACCTCCCTCAACGGGTGGCGCGGCGGTAGGCGCCCGGGGTGAGGCCGAAGCAGCGGGTGAACCAGCGGGTCAGGTGGGCCTGGTCGGCGAAGCCCGTCGCCGCTGCCGCCTCACTGATCGGCGTTCCCGCAGCGATCAGGTCGCGGGCCGTTCTGAGGCGGAGCTGGCGCTGGTAGTCGCTGGGGGAGAGGCCGTACTCGGACCGGAAGGCGCGGTAGACGGCGTACCGGCTGGCTCCCGCCGCGTGGGCGAGGTCGTCGGCGGTGAGGTCGTCCGTCAGGCGGTCATGGAGGACCTGCCTGGCCTGGCCCGCCACCCGCCTCGACCGCGTCGGCCGGGCCGGCGCATGGGGCGTTGCCGTCGCGGCCCTGCGGACGATCGCCGCGATGGTCGCCTGGAGCAGCTCGTCGCGGCGCAGCGCCGTGGCGCCGTCGTCCAGGAGGGCGGCGTGCAGGGCGCGCAGAGCGCCCGCCAGGGCGGGGTCGTCCACCACCGGTGACGCGAACAGCGGCAGGCCCGCGCGGCGGCCCGTCGCGTCGGCGAGCGCGCCGCTGAGGAGCCGCGGGCCGATGTGGACCATGCGGTAGGTGAAGCCGAGCGCGTCGGCGGCGTGACCGTCGTGGGGGTCCTCGGGGTTGAAGGCCATGACCATGCCGGCGGCGCTGGTGTGCGCCGCCCCGCGGCACGTGAACGCCTGCGCGCCGGTCTCGGTGACGCCGAACGAGTACGTCTCGTGGCTGTGGCGGTGGTAGACGTGCCGCTCGAAGTGGGCGTACATCGCCTCTAGCCCTCGATCGGGCGCCCGCCAGTATCGAGCCCAGTCCCGTCCCACCGCTCCATTCTTCCCGACGCCTGGCTCTGTCCGGCCCGCCCGCCTCCGCCTCGCCCGTGAGCGACCTCGGCGTCCGGCCCGCCGCTATTGACAAAGAGAGTTTTTACGTAAAGGATTGTTTTTGCGATGAGAGACGTCCTGTACCTGGAAGAGATCGAGCAGGCCGAAGCCCTGCTCAAGCCGCAGCGCGTGGAAGTGCTGCGGCAGCTGGCCGAGCCGCGCACCTGCTCCGAGGTGGCCGAGCGACTCGGGCAGACGCCGCAGCGGGTCTACTACCACGTCAAACGGCTCGTGGAGGCCGGGCTGGTCGACCTCGTGTCCGAACGCAAGGTGCGCGGCATCACCGAGGGCATCTACCAGGCCGGCGCGCGGTCGTACTGGCTGTCGCCGCGCCTGGTGGGCCGGATCGGGCTGCGCAGGGCGCGCGACGAGCTCAGCCTCGGCTACCTGCTCGACCTCATGGAGGAGGTCCAGGCCGACGTGGCGGCGCTCGACCGCAACGCGCCCGAGTTGCCGTCCATCGGATTGTCAGGGGAGATCCACGTGCGCCCCGAACAACGCCAGGCGTTCCTGAACGACCTGCAGACCATGCTGCAAGACCTGTTCACCCGCTACGGCGGTGCCGAAGGCGACGCGTTCAAGCTGGCCGTCGCCTGCTACCCCAAAGCCGAGCCAAAGCCCGAAGGAGAACGTGACGATGACTGAGCCTCTGATCATCCGCGCCCGCATCCCCGCCCCCGTCAAGGAGGTGCGCCACGCCCTGACCGACCCGGCGTCCCTGCGCGTCTGGCTCGCCGAGCACGCCGAGGTGGAGCTGCCCGACCGGTTCGCCTTCTGGGGGCGCACGACGCCGGAGGGCGACGCGCCGCACCAGCGGCTGCTGCACGCCGACGAGCGCACGGTGCGCTTCGCCTGGCTGCTCGACGGCGAGGAGACGACCTCCGAGCTGAGCGTGGAGGCCGACGGCGACGAGGCGACGTTCGTGACGGTGTCGCAGACGCACTTCGACTTCCAGGACGTCATGACGGGCAAGAGCATCCGCGGCGTGCTGCAGACGTACTGGTGCCAGGTGCTGGCCAACCTGGCCGAGCACTTCGAGGGCCGCGAGCTGACGCCCAGGGCCGACTACACCTCCGCCGACCTGCGGGCATCCGTCGTGATCGACGCCTCGCCGTCGGCGGTGTTCGCCTCGCTGATCGACTCGGAGGCCGTGTCGAAGTGGTTCGGCTTCCCGATCGAGATCGAGCCGCACGTGGGCGGCCGGTTCGCGATGGGCGGCTTCGACAACGACCCGAGCCCGGCGAAGGTGCTGGAACTGGTGCCCGACCGTACGTTCTCGGTCGACTGGGGCCCCGGGAACGGGGTCGGCACGTGGGAGCTGGAGGGGTCCGGCGGGAAGACGCGGCTGACTCTGGTGGAGAGCGGCTTCGACGAGGCGCGGCCGCCGTACGCGGGATGGGGCGGCATCCTGTCGGGCCTGGCCGAGCTGCGGCGCTACCACGAGGTGCCCGACTGGCAGCCGGTGGTGCTGGCGTAGCCGTCTCGCGGGCCGCACGAGCGTACAAGACCGGGCGGCGGCCGGGCGGGCAGGCTCATGGCCATGCGTTTCGACACCAAGATCGGGATCGTGGTCCGTGCGGACCTGGCCGCCTGGCAGCGGCTCAACGTCACCGCCTTCCTCGCCGGCGCCGTGGCCGGCGGGGTGCCCGGGATGATCGGTGAGCCGTACGCGGACGCCTCGGGCAACGAGTATCTGCCGATGTTCCGTCAGCCGGTGCTGGTCTACGTGGGCGAGATGGACGAGCTCCGGGGCGTACGGGAGAAGGCCCTGGGGCGGGGGATGGACGTGGCCGTGTACATCGAGGAGATGTTCAAGACGGGCCACGACGCGGACAACCGGGCGGCGGTACGCGCGGTGGAGGCGCCGGACCTGGCCCTGGTGGGGGTGGCCGTCCACGGCCCCAAGAACGCCGTGGACAAGACCCTCAAGGGCCTCGCCCTCCATCCCTGACCCGCCTCGCGGTCAGTCGGCAGGGAGGGATCGCGGTCGGTGGTGAGTATCGTCGCGACATCCGGATGGGCTGATGTTTCGGGGGATTCGCGAATCATTGGAATTCGAGGGATTCGGGAAATTCGATGGTTCGGGGGGAGACGAACGCCGGCTCGGTCGGCGCGCGACCTGAGCTTCCGGAGGGGGCCTGGGATCAAGGACCGAAAACGCCGTTGGCGTTCGAGACGTCGCCGCTGTTGATGGAAATTCCCTCGTTGAAATACTTGCCGCTGTTGGTGGAAATTCCGGAATTGACCGGGCCGCTGACCGTCGTCGGAGAATCGGGCATGGGGGAGTTGTAGGCGATCAGGCGGTTTTCTGCGGGTGTGCTGAGCGCGCTGTCGAGGTCGGTGCCGCCGAGCAGTCGCGCGAGCGCCGACCGCTCGCGGAGTGGTGTGTCGGCTGACGCCGTGCTCTGGGTCAGCGATGCGACGCACCCGACAACAGCGATCATGGAAATCCGTACGAACGATTTCAACGTGCCCCCTCCATTTTCGCGCTGGTGACTCGCCGCTCGAGGATAGCGCGGGTAACCGGACAAATACACAATGCCATGGCGCATGTCGGTGCGGGCTCGGCAAAAGAAGGCGTTCGTTGTGATAAGCGCGGTGATGGACGGTGCCACGTCATCACGTTTGCTTTCAGGTGTTCTGTGATTGTGGATAATCGATTGTTGTCCACAGAACGCCGTTCGGCGGCTGTCCGCCCTGGCCGGTCGGGACACCCTTGCGGCCATGAACCCGCTTCCCGCCGCACCCGTCCCGCACCGCCCCAGGCCGTCGGAAGGTCCACCGGTCAGCCCGTTGCCGTCGCTCGTCCAGCGGGCTCGGCGTGTGACGCGCACGGTTTCTGAGGCCGTGGCCTGTCGCCAGACGGCAGCCCACCTCTGGGGGCTCCAGGCCATCCCCGGCCCGGAGACCGACTGGCCCGTCGAGCTCGTCGCCCACGGCCACGTCGCGCTCTCCGGCTGCGTCACGTACGTCGTGCCTCTCCCGGAGGAGGACATCACCGAGCACAACGGGGTCCGGCTCACCACCAGGGAACGCACGGCCCTCGACTGCGCCCGTGCGCTGCCCCGGATGGAGGCGGTGGCGATCCTCGACCAGTTCGCCCGTGCAGGGGTCGACCTGGGGGCTCTGTGGCACCGGCCGCTCAACTCCTGGCGCCTGCGCGACACCCTCAGCCTCGCCGACCCCGGGGCCGCCTCACCTCAGGAGAGCCGGCTGCGGGTCATCCTCATCGACGGTGGCCTGCCCCGGCCCACCACCCAGATCAGGGTCGATCTTGACGGCGGCCGGTGCGCGTACCTCGACCTGGGCTGGGAGGAGTTCAAGGTCGCGGTCGAGTACGACGGCCGCCGGCACCACACCTCGCCCGCCGATCTCCGGCGCGACGCCGACCGGCGCGAGGAGCTGCGACGGCGCGGCTGGCGGGTGATCGCCGTCCGGTGGGACGTCGTCCCCGGCCAGACCGCCGACCTCCTCCACTGCGTGGCCGACGCCCTGATCGAACGCGGCTGGCAACCCGGCCCGGACGGCACCACCCGCATCCTCGGCCGCATCCGCGCCGCCCGCCGCCGCTCCCGCTACCGCTGAACCCCACGCCACCCGCGCCCCCGACCTTCCTGCGTCACCGAACGGACAGGACGCGCCGCGGCGACAGCCGTCCAGGAATCGTCCCTAGGGCGCGGCGTCCTTCCGCCTCCGCCGCCTTCTCGTACGGCGGGCGCGGCCGAGCGGGGCGTGGGTGGCCACGCGAGTCGTGAGCGGTCGCGCGTCCGCGTCTGTGTCGCGGGCGGCGTACGGCGGGGGTGGTGTGGAGGCGGTCGTCAGGGCGCGCTGGTCCTGCGTCCCGAGGTGAGGCGGTCGGCGGCGTGTCAGGTGCCGGCCGTCTCCATGAGTGAGGTGGCCGTGGGGATTCGTCGTGTGTCGGGTCGGCAGGTGGCCGGGGCGCGTCGGCCACCTCCCGACGGGCTTCCCCATCCAGGGACGGTGCGTCGCCGGCGGGACGGCCGTCGCCTCCTTCGAGGACCTGATGGTGGCGGCTGCGACGTCATCGAATCGGCCTGCCTGCTCCGGCCCGTTCCTGGACGGGCCGACGATCCTTGACGCCGTGCACGCACGTGCTCACGCTCATCGGCGGGTGGTGGGCGTGCCGCAGGACACGCGCACCTACGTGCTGCCGGATGACGAGGGTCAGGCCACCGAATTCACGCTCGATCTCCGCCGAGATCGGTCGGACCGGCGGGGGTGCGGGTCGGCCGCCTCTGGAGGTGAGGCGGCCGGTGGCGCGTTGGGGGGCGGGCGTCTTTGCGGGAGATGTGGTTGTGGGTGTCGGGGTGGGCCGCGGCGTTCCGCGGCCCGAGGGGGCGGGCGCGCGGCGTGGCAGTCGCGCGGGCCGTCGCTCATTCCACACGTCGCCCGCGTGCCCTAGTCCAAACCGCGTGCCGGCGTCGGGTCCGCGTGCCCGCGTCGAATCTGCGTGCCCGGGCCAGCCTGCGTGCCCGGGTCGAGTTGCGTGCCCGGGCCAGCCTGCGTGCGCGCGTGCCGTCGCTCATTCCACACGTCGCCCGCGTGCCCTAGTTGAAACCGCGTGCCGGCGTCGGGTTCGCGTGCTCGTGTCGAGTCCGCGTGTCCGGGCCGGCCTGCGGGACCGGGTCGGGTTTGCGTGCTCGCGTCGAGTCTGCGTGTCCGGGCCGGCCTGCGGGCCTGGGTCGGGTTTGCGTGCACGTGTCGAGTTGGGTCAGCCGATGGAGACCGGGAGGTCCTTGATGCCGTTGATGAAGTTGGAGCGCAGTCTTCTTGCCTCGCCGGTCTGGCGGAGGCGGGGGTAGCGGCGGGCCAGTTGCTCGAACAGCACGCGGAGCTCCAGTTTGGCCAGGTGATTGCCGAGGCAGAAGTGGGCGCCGCCGCCACCGAAGCCGATGTGGGGGTTCGGGTCGCGGCCGATGTCGAAGACGTCGGCGTCCGGGAAGACGGAGGCGTCACGGTTGGCGGAGCCGTAGAAGATGACCACCTTGTCGTCGGCTTTGATCTCCTGGCCGCCGAGCACCTGGTCGCGCGTCGACGTGCGGCGGAACAGGTTGACCGGCGACACCCAGCGGACGATCTCGTCGGCGGCCGTCGAGGCCATGGTGGGGTCGGCGACCAGGCGGTCCCACTGCTCGGGGTGTTCGAAGAGGGCGAGCATCCCGCCGGAGGCCGCGTTGCGGGTCGTCTCGTTGCCGGCCACGGCGAGCAGGAGGACGAAGAGGTTGAACTCGTTCTCGTCGAGGGTCTCGCCGTTCTCGTCCGGCTGGAGGAGTTTGGTGACGATGTCGTTGCGCGGGTTCGCGCGGCGCTGGGCGGCGAGCTCGTTGGCGTACGCGTAGAGCTCCATGGCGGCTCCCGAGCCCTCCTCGGGAGAGGAGGCGTAGTCGGGGTCCTGGCTGCCGATCATGCGGTTCGACCAGGAGAACACCTTGTCGCGGTCGGTCACGGGAGCGCCGAGGAGTTCGCAGATCACGTAGAGGGGCAGGGGCGCGGCGACTTCGGTGACGAAGTCGACCTCGCCGCTCAGCTTGTCGAGGAGGTCATCGCAGATGTCGCGGATGTGCTGTTCGAGGGCGTTCATCGCGCGTGGGGTGAAGCCCCGGTTGACCAGGGAGCGCCGCCGCGTGTGCTCCGGCGGGTCCTGGTTGAGCATCATGAGCCGCTGCATGGCGACCTGTTCCTCGCCGACCTCGTCGAACAGCGCGAGCCTGCGGGCGGAGGAGAACAGATCGGAGTGCCGCGAGACGTGCACGACGTCCTCGTAGCGGGTCACGGCCCAGAAGCCGGGCTCGCCGTGGTGCCAGTGGACGGGGGAGTTCGCGCGCAGCCAGGCGAGCTGGTCGTGGGGCGGTCCACCGGTCGCGTATACGTCCCGGTCGACGAGGTCGATGTGCACGCGGATTCACCTCTGATGATCAAGCGCTTGGTTAAGCGTACTGAAACGTGTTCTATTACGTTGCTGTACGGCCGTCAAGGACGGCAGAAGCTCGTTCCTGATCTTGCCTTGAAGAGGGTATGGCGAGAGTAAGGGCAATTCTGCCTGCTGCGACGTGGTGCCGGAGGCGAGCGGATTGTCGTCCGACGTTTTCGGGAGCGACGTTTCGGCAGGGTGAACGCAGTCATCGGCCCGGTTCCTCGGGCGCACCTGCGTGCATCGTCCGCTATAGGAGTTTTTCGAGGTCACGGATCGGACGTATCCCCCTCGGCGCCCTTGACACGCTCCGCCTCACCGCACGAGCATCAGGGGCAGAGACATCCGATGTATCAGAGAAGGAGCGGTGTGAAGCTGCTGCGAGTAGGACCTGTCGGACACGAGCGGCCGGTGGTGATGGACGCCGCCGGAGCCCTGCGCGACATCGGTGAGCCTGAGATCGACGGGGCTTTCCTCGCTTCCGGGGGAGTCGAGCGCGTCCGCGAGGCGCTCCAGCGCGGCGCTCTGCCCGTCGTCGACGCCGAGGGGTTGCGGATCGGCGCCCCGATCGCGCGTCCCGGGAAGATCGTCTGCATCGGGCTCAACTACCGTGACCACGCCGCCGAGTCGGGGGCCGAGGTGCCCGCCGAGCCCGTCGTGTTCATGAAGGCGAGCAACACGACGGTCGGCCCGTACGACGACGTGCTCATTCCCAGGGGCAGCGTGAAGACCGACTGGGAGGTCGAGCTCGCCGTCGTCATCGGCAAGGAGGCGCGCTACCTCGGCAGCCGGGAGGAGGCGCTCGGTGCCATCGCCGGGTACGCCGTCGCCAACGACGTCTCCGAGCGCGAGTTCCAGCTGGAGCGCGGCGGCCAGTGGGACAAGGGCAAGTCGTGCGAGACGTTCAACCCGCTCGGGCCGTGGCTGGTGACGCCCGACGAGGTCGGCGACCCGCAGGACCTGCCGCTGCGCCTGTGGGTGAACGGCGAGCCGCGCCAGGACGGCACCACCAAGGACATGATCTTCGATGTCGCCGAGGTCGTGCGCTACCTGAGCCAGTTCATGGTGCTGGAGCCGGGTGACGTGATCAACACCGGCACTCCGGCCGGCGTGGCCATGGGCATGCCCGGTCAACCGTACCTGCGGGCCGGCGACGTGGTCGAGCTGGAGATCGGCGGGCTGGGGCGCCAGCGCCAGAAGGTGGGGCAGGCATGAGCGCGTACCGGATCGTCGGGATGGAGACGCACGACGTGCGCTTCCCGACGTCCCGAGAGCTCGACGGCTCCGACGCGATGAACCCCGACCCGGACTACTCCGCCGCCTACGTCGTGCTCAAGACCGACGACGGCCATGAGGGGCACGGGTTCGCGTTCACGATCGGGCGCGGCAACGACGTCCAGACGGCGGCCATCAGCGCGCTGGAGCCGTACGTCGTGGGCAAGGACGTCGAAGACCTCGGCGCCCTCTACCTCGACATGGTCAACGACTCGCAGCTGCGCTGGCTGGGCCCGGAGAAGGGCGTCATGCACATGGCGATCTCCGCCGTGGTCAACGCCCTGTGGGACCTCAAGGCCAAGCGCGAGGGCAAGCCGCTGTGGCGGCTGCTGTCCGAGATGTCCCCCGAGGAGATCGTCGGGCTCATCGACTTCCGCTACCTGAGCGACGCACTCACGAAGGACGAAGCCCTCCAGATCCTGAAAAGTCAGGAAAAGGGGAAGCAGGAGCGGATCGCCTACCTCGTCGAGCACGGCTACCCGGCCTACACCACCTCCCCTGGCTGGCTCGGCTACGACGACGAGAAGCTGCGCCGGCTCTGCAAGGAGGCCCTGGAGCAGGGCTTCGGGCAGATCAAGCTCAAGGTCGGCGCCGACCTCGACGACGACCGGCGGCGCCTGCGGGTGGCCCGCGAGGTCTGCGGGCCCGGCTTCCCGATCGCGATCGACGCCAACCAGCGCTGGGACGTCGGCTCGGCCATCGAGTGGGTGAACGCGCTGGGCGAGTTCGAGCCGCACTGGATCGAGGAGCCGACCAGCCCCGACGACGTGCTCGGCCACGCCGCCATCGCGAGGGGCATCGCGCCGATCCCCGTCGCCACCGGCGAGCACGTCCAGAACCGCATCGTGTTCAAGCAGCTGCTGCAGGCCGAGGCCATCTCCTACCTGCAGATCGACTCCGCCCGCGTCGGCGGGGTCAACGAGAACCTCGCGATCCTGCTGCTCGCGGCCAAGTTCGGCGTGCCGGTGTGCCCGCACGCGGGCGGCGTCGGGCTGTGTGAGCTGGTGCAGCACCTGTCGATGTTCGACTACGTGGCGATCACCGGCACCATGGACGGCCGCGTCATCGAGTACGTCGACCACCTCCACGAGCACTTCGTCGACCCGGTCGTCATCCGCGCCGGCCGTTACGCCGCCCCGTCCGCGCCGGGCTTCAGCGCGCGGATGCACGCGGAGTCGATCGCCGCCCACACCTTCCCCGACGGTGAGGTCTGGAGGACCGCATGACTCAGGAACTGAAGGCGCTCGTGACCGGCGGCGGCTCCGGCATCGGTCTGGCCGCCGCGCACGCCCTCGCCGCCCGCGGCATGAAGGTCGCCTGCCTCGACCTCAACCCGCCCGGCGAGCCGTTCGTCGGGATCAAGTGCGACGTCACCGACGACGCCGGCGTGCGGGCCGCGGTGGCCGAGGCGGCCGAGCGGCTGGGCGGCCTCGACGTGGTGGTCAACAACGCCGGCATCGGGGCGCAGGGCACCGTCGAGGACAACCCCGACAGCGAGTGGCACCGGGTGTTCGACGTCAACGTGGTCGGCATGGTGCGCGTGGCGCGCGCGGCCCTGCCGTACCTGCGGAGGTCGGAGCACGCCTCGATCGTCAACACCTGCTCGATCGCGGCGACGGCCGGGCTGCCGCAGCGGGCGCTCTACAGCGCCACCAAGGGAGCGGTGCTGTCGCTGACCCTGGCGATGGCCGCCGACCACATCGCAGAGGGCATCCGGGTCAACTGCGTCAACCCGGGCACCGCCGACACCCCGTGGGTGGGCAGGCTGCTGGCGGCGGCCGACGACCCCGAGGCGGAGCGAGCGGCACTGAACGCCAGGCAGCCGATGGGCCGCCTGGTCAGCGCGGAGGAGGTCGCCGCGGCGATCGCCTACCTGGCCGGCCCCGAGGCCGGCGCGACCACCGGCACCGCGCTCGCGGTCGACGGTGGCATGCAGGGGCTCCGGCTCCGGCCATCCCACTAAGGAAGGGACACCCCCCATGAAGTTCGGACCGGTGGTCGCGGTCGCGGCCCTCTTGGCGGTCACCGCGTGTGGCTCAGGAACGTCGGCGGAAGGAGGAGGAGCCAGCGCGAAGATCGGCATCGACCATCCGAGGGCCGACTCCGACTTCTGGAACTCCTACATCAACTACGTCCCGCAGATGGCCGACGAGCTCAAGGTCGACCTCATGCCGGCCACCAACTCGCAGAACGACGTGAGCAAGCTCGTCAACAACGTGCAGGCGCTGGTCGGCCAGGGGGCCAAGGTGATCGTCATGGCTCCGCAGGACACCGGAGCCGTCGCCAACACCCTGCAGCAGCTGGAGAACAAGAAGATCCCCGTCGTCACCGTCGACACCCGCCCCGACAAGGGCAACGTCTACATGGTCGTACGCGCGGACAACCGCGCGTACGGCACCAAGGCGTGTGAGTTCCTCGGCGAGCAACTCGGTGGCAAGGGCAAGGTCGTGCAGCTCCAGGGCGCGCTCAGCTCGATCAACGGCCGTGACCGGTCCGAGGCGTTCCTGGAGTGCATGAAGACGAAGTTCCCCGGCATCACGGTGTTCAGCGAGCCGACGGAGTGGGAGGGCAGCAAGGCGGCCTCCATGCTGCAGACCCGCCTGGAGCAGAACCCCGACATCAAGGGGATCTACATGCACGCCGGCGGCGTCCACCTGGCTCCGACGCTGCAGGTGCTCAAGCAGAAGGGCCTGCTCGTCCCGCCGGGCGACCCCAAGCACATCTTCGTGATCTCGAATGACGGCATCCCGCAGGAGTTCGAGGCGATCCGCAAGGGCGACATCGACGCCACGGTGTCACAGCCGGCCGACCTGTACGCCAGGTACGCCCTCTTCTACGCCAAGGCCGCGGCCGAGGGCAAGACGTTCAAGCCCGGTCCGACCGACCACGGCAGCACGATCATCCAGCTGCCGAACGGCCTGGAGGACCAGCTTCCGGCGCCGCTCGTGACGAAGGAGAACGTGGACGACCAAGCCCTCTGGGGCAACCAGGTCAAGTGATGAAATTTCACGTTGAAGCCCGAAACGTCGTGAAGCGTTTCGGGCCGACCACGGCGCTCGACGGCGCGCGGATCGCCATCGCCGAGGGCGAGACCCACGCGCTCGTCGGCAGGAACGGCGCCGGCAAGTCCACCCTGGTCTCGATCCTCACCGGCCTCCAGGGGGCGGACGAGGGCGAGGTGCTCTTCGCGGGCGACCCGGCGCCCGCCCTCGCCGACCGCGACGCCTGGCGGCAGCGCGTCGCCTGCGTCTACCAGAAGTCCACGATCATCCCCGCGCTCACGGTCGCCGAGAACCTCTTCCTCAACCGTCAGTCATCCGGCGGCGCGGTGATCAACTGGCGGGCGCTCCAGGTCAGGGCGCGCGAGCTGCTCGACACCTACGAGGTCGACGTCGATCCGCAGGCACTGGCCGGAGACCTCAGCGTGGAGCAGCGCCAGCTCGTGGAGATCGCCCGCGCGCTGTCGTTCGGCGCCCGGTTCATCATCCTCGACGAGCCGACCGCCCGGCTCGACGGCCCGGCCATCGAGCGGCTGTTCGCGCGCATGCGCTCGCTGCGCGAGCAGGGCGTCACGATGATGTACATCTCCCACCACCTCGACGAGGTCTACGAGATCTGCCAGAGCGTCACGGTCTTCCGCGACGCCCGGCACATCCTGACCAGGCCGGTCGTCGACCTGCCGCACGACGAGCTGGTCGACGCGATGACCGGCGAGGCCACCGCGGCGTACGAGGCCCGCCCCCACACCCCCGGCGACGACGTGGTGCTGTCGGGCGAGGGCCTCACGCTGGCCGGCCGCTACACCGGCGTCGACATCTCCGTACGGTCGGGCGAGGTCGTCGGCCTGGCCGGCTCGGCCAGCAGCGGCAAGGTGGGCGTCGCCGAGACCCTGGCGGGGCTGCGCAGGCCCGACGCCGGCACCGTCACCGTCAACGGCACCCGGGTCAGGCCCGGCGACGTGACCGCGGCGATGCGGGCCGGGCTGGGGTTCGTCCCGGAAGACCGCCATCATGAGGGGTTCGTCCCCTTGCTGTCGGTCGGGGAGAACGCCACGTTTCCGATCGCCAGGAAACTGGGCCGCTACGGCGTCGTGTTCCCGCAGTGGCGGCGGGCCAGGGCCGAAGAGATGATCAGCGCACTCGACATCAAGACGGAAGGCCCCGACCAGCCGGTCGGCGACCTGTCCGGGGGCAACGCGCAGAAGGTCGTGTTCGCCCGGGCGCTCGTCGACGACCCCAAGGCGCTGGTCGTGATCAACCCCACCGCGGGCGTCGACGTCAAGGCCAAGCAGGCCCTGCTCGGCGCCGTCGAAGACGCGGTCGAGCGCGGAGCAGGCGCCGTCGTGGTCTCCGACGAGCTCGACGACCTGCGGATCTGTGACCGGGTGCTGGTGATGTTCCACGGCAGGGTCGTCAAGGACGTGCCGCGCGGCTGGACCGACCACGAGCTCGTGGCCGTGATGGAAGGCATAGAAGATTGACCACTTTGACTGCACCGTCCCCCCGGGTGCGGCTGGCCAGGTTCCGTGACCTGACCCTCGTGCCGGTGATCGTCCTCCTGCTGGTCGTGGGGGCGTTCCTCGATCCGACGTTCCTGACGGCGGGCAACCTGACGAACGTGCTCCAGCAGCAGTCGGCGATCTCGCTGCTCGTGCTCGCCGAGGCGATGATCCTGATCGCCGGGAAGTTCGACCTGTCACTGGAGTCGACGGTCGGCACCGCGCCGGCCATCGCGGTGATGCTGGTGGTCCCGGTGACGGCCGGCGGCTTCGGCATCGGGCTGCCCGGCGTGCTGGTGATCCCGTTCGCGCTGCTCATCGGGGCGGCCATCGGCGCGTTCAACGGTTTCCTCATCGTCAGGTTCCAGCTGTCGGCGTTCATCGTGACGCTGGCCATGCTGATCATCGTGCACGGCTTCCTGCAGGGGCCCACCGAGGGCAAGACGCTGTTCCAGCTCCCCGAGTCGATCCTCTACCTCGGCAGCGCCGTGTGGCTGGGCCTGCCCGCCGCCGTGTGGATCGCCGGTGTGCTGTTCGCGGCGGGCAGCTTCGGGCTCGGCTACCTCAGACTCGGCCGCGCGCTGTACGCGATCGGCGGCAACGCCGACGCCGCCCGCGCCGCGGGCATCCGGGTCGACCGTGTGCTCTACGGCGTGTTCATCATGGGCGGCACGCTCGCCGCGCTGGCCGGCATCCTCGAAACCGGGCGCCTCGGGGCGATCGGCAACAACCAGGGCGTCGGCTGGATCTTCATGGTGTTCGCCGCGGCCGTCATCGGCGGCGTCAGCATGGACGGCGGCAAGGGTACGATCCTGGGCGCGCTCACCGGCGTGCTGGTGATCGGCCTGGTCCAGAACATCCTCACCCTCATCGGCGTCTCCGGCTTCTGGCAGCCGGTCATCTACGGCGCGATCATCCTGGTCGCCCTGATGATCAGCCGGATAGCGGGCGGAAAGGCACAAGATTGACCAAGAACCTCAACGTCGAGCTGCCACGCCAAGGGCTCGGCGGCGCCCCGCTCGGCAACCTGTTCGACACCGTCCCCGAGGAGCAGGCCCGCGCCACCCTCGACGCCGCGTGGGAGAGCGGGGTGCGCCTGTACGACACCGCGCCCCACTACGGGCTCGGCCTGTCCGAACGCCGGTTCGGGTCCGCGCTGGCCGGCCGCTCGGGCTACCTGCTGTCCACGAAGGTCGGCCGCCTGCTGGTGCCCACCGACGCGGGCGACACGCCCGACGACGACCACTTCGCCGTGTCGGCGGGGCTGCAGCGCGTGTGGGACTTCTCCGGTGACGGCGTGCGCAGGTCGCTGGAGGACTCCCTCGATCGCCTCGGCGTGCCGGCCGTGCACATCGCGCTCATCCACGACCCCGACGACCATGTGGAGCAGGCCATCGCTGAGGCGTACCCGGCGCTGGCCGAGCTGCGCGACGAAGGCGTGGTGCGGGCGATCGGCGTCGGCATGAACCAGTGGGAGGCGCCGCTGCGCTTCGTCCGCGAGACCGACATCGACGTGGTCATGCTGGCGGGCCGTTATACGTTGCTCGACCAGTCCGGCCTGCCGCTCCTCGACGAATGCGCCAGACGCGGCGTCCGGGTGCTGGCGGCCGGGGTGTTCAACAGCGGCATCCTCGCCACGCCGGAGCCGTCGGGCACGTACGACTACCAGCCGGCGCCGTCCCCGCTGGTGGAGCGGGCGCGGCGGATCGCCGAGGTCTGCGGCCGCCACGGGGTCACGCTGCCCCAGGCGGCCATGGCCTTCCCGCTGCGCCACCCGGCCGTCGCCACGATCGTCGTCGGTGCCCGCGCCCCCGAGGAGGTCACGGCCAACGCCGCCCTGTGGTCCCGTCCCGTCCCCGCCGACCTGTGGGACGACCTCGAATCGGAGGGCCTCCTCCCGAAGAACGGATGACCCTCCTGCCTGGGAGGCTGGTGAGTCTTCTCGAACGCCCTGCGTGCGCCATCGTCAGGGGCGTCCGTCGGCCGGGCCGTGGTGTGCCTGTCCCTCCGGGTGGCCGCTGATTTCGAGATCATCCCCGTCCTGAGGGCACTCAAGGGCTCGTTCCCTCACCGCTGCGCGGCCGTCCGACCAGGGGGCCGCGCAGCTCCCGGCGAACACAGGTCGACCCGCTTTCCTCGGAGGAAGCGGGCCGGCCTGCGTCGGAGTGATCGGCGGCTCTCGGCCTCTTGCGCCGCCCGCTCCAGGTCGCCGCGCTCCTCGATCTGGAGTGCCGAGGCCATCCGGTAGCCGCCCGGGAGGCGTCCCGCGCCAGGGGCGGCCCGGCGTTCTAGGCGGGGGGCGGGTTGTCGAGGACCACCACTCCGTACTCGGACAGAAGGTCGGCGTTTTCCGCGTCGTGGCGCCCGTCGGCGGGCCCGATGCCCTTGAAGTAGCCTTCGATGGCTCCGGGGTTGTTGATCTGAAGGATCGTCGCGGTCGAAGTGATCGGCTGGAGCGTGTGGGGCACTGAACGGGGTCCGTAGACGTAGGCGCCGGGTTCGGCGTCGTGCACGTCGCACTTGTCGAGCGAATCCGATCCAACCCAGAACCGGACGCGGCCGGACAGCACCACCCAGCTCTCGTCCTCCCGACTGTGGCTGTGCAGGGGTGGCGCGCCGGCGCGGTCAAGGGTGAAACGGGTGGCGGTGACCACTCCATCCGTCTCGTCGGTCGACACGACCTGCTCGATCGGTACGTGGTAGTAGCGGAAGACCGGTCCGTCGCCGGGGTTCCGCACGAGGGCAACGCTCATCTGCAGTCCTTCCATGGTGGATCCGTCAGCAGCTGACGTGACGAGAGGTGATGTGGCCCGTTGATCGACGCCGCCGAACCGGATGGCGCTTGATCCGGCGCGCCTGCTTCACGGTAATAAATTTAAGTTTCAACTACAATGGCCGATGCCCACGGGGACCGCGGACAGCGGAACGGGCGTCAGCCGTGCTGCTGGACGTCCCAGATCAGGAGGGGTGCGGCAGCACGATTTCGATGACGCCGCATGCCGTTCGGTGAGCTGACTCACAACACGAAGGCGGCGTCGGGCGAACGGGGCCGGTTCCTCTGTGTGGCGGAAGTGGCCGCTGCTCGATCCAGGCTTGACTGCGGGATGCCCTCGTGCGCCGCGTGAGGCGTACCGCAGATGTCCGCTGAGCAGCGGGGTGGAGCACAGCCGGTCGCGGACGTCGAGCGGCGCGGGGTCCTCACCGCGCTGCGGATCGGAGCCGCTCGTGGTCCTGATCCTCGGCCCGGTAGCCGGCGAAGTGGTCCGCAGCCCCCGTCACGAACGCCTCGTCGGCCGGGAAGCCACGGGGGCTCCGGGATGTCCGCCTCCGGCCGTGCCGGTTGGCGCGCGGGGGCAGGCGGCCGGTTCGGCGCCTCGTCGGGGGTTCCCGTCACGGGGCTCACGGGCGTGCCGGCTCCTGAGGCCCACCCGTCAGGAGGGGATGTAGAGCCAGGAGGATGAGAGGCCCGGCTCGTACGGCGAGTCCAGGCGTTTGGCGATGACGCCGGGCAGGCCCTGGTCGCGGGCGGCCTTCCGCACCGGGCCGGGATCGCCCGGCCACGACGGGGCGGTCTGCCAGTGGGCGCCGTTCAGGTCGAGCGACTCCAGGGCCGCGCGGCGCGCCGAGTACGGCTCCTCGACCAGCGACCGCCCGTCGTCGTAGAGGAGGTCGTAGAAGACGAGGATCTCCGCGCGCCCGAGCGTGGCCACCTCCCCGTCCAGCACGGCCGTGCGGCTGCCGAACGACTCCGCCAGCCCCCGCAGCCACGGGTGCTCCCTGGCGGCGTCCGTACGGCCCCCGTCGATCGGGACGAGCAGCCGGCGCCCGCCCCAGGCGAACTCGAAGGCGTAGGAGGAGGCGTCCTTCGGGGGACGGGCGCGCTCGACCGGCAGCATGGGCTCCACCTCGGGGAACGGGTCCCGCACCGCGGAGCCCATGCGATGGATCATCCAGTTGTCGCCGCGCGTCCTGAAGAGCACGAACCGGCCGGAGGCCCGCCGCCCGTTCAGGACGACCTTGACCTCGCGGTCCGACCACTTCTCCGTCTGGTACGTGCCGGTGTCCCAGACGGTCATGGTGCCGCCGCCGTACTCGCCTTTCGGGATCTCGCCGTGGAAGGTGAGGTACTCCATGGGGTGGTCCTCGGTGTGCACGGCCAGGTGGTTGATGTCGGGGTCGGCCGGCAGCCCCTTGGGGACCGCCCAGGAGACCAGGACGCCGTCGCGCTCCAGGCGCAGGTCCCAGTGCAGCGACCGCGCGTGGTGCTCCTGGATGACGAACGCGTTCCCGTCGGGGGAGGGGGACTCGGCCGCGGGGACGGGCTCGGGGGTACGTTTCGGATCGCGCTTGCTCCGGTATCGCTCCAGTTTGTCGGCCACGGCACCGGTCCTACCCGCGGATGCCCGCCCTGATCTGACGACGGGGCCACGGTTCCCGGCACCGGCCGCATTCGTCCGATGTCAGTCGAGCTCCAGCGCCCGGCGCAACCACGACTCCACGCCCGCCACGTGCACGGTGGCCCAGGACCGGGCCACGTCGGCCTGGCGGGCGACGATGGCCTCGTAGATCGCGGTGTGCTGCTCGCGTGTCTTCTCCATCGCCCCCTCCTGGGTGAGCCCGCGCCAGATCCGGGCCCGCGTGGTCGGGCCGGCCAGGCTCTCGATGAACGAGCAGAGCACGCTGTTGCCGGACCCTCGCGCGATGCGGTGATGGAACTCCAGGTCGTTGGCCACCAGCTCCTCGACCGTGGGCTCGGCGGGCAGCGACTCGAGGATCACCCGCAGCTCGTCGATGTCGGAGTCGCTCATCAGTTTGGTGGCGATCGCCGTGGCGGCGGGCTCCAGGATGCGGCGGACCTCGAAGAACTGCAGCACCGTGTCGTCGCGGTGCAGATCGAGCACGAATGACATGGTGTCCAGCAGCAGCCGGGGCTCCAGGCTGGTGACGTACGTGCCGTCGCCCTGGCGCACGTCGAGCACGTTGATCAGCGACAGGGCGCGCACGGCCTCGCGCAGCGAGTTGCGCGACAGGCCGAGGCGTACGGCCAGGTCGGCCTCCTTCGGCAGCCGGTCTCCGGGGGCCAGCTCGCCGGAGAGGATCATCTGCTTGATCTTGTCGATGGCCGCATCGGTGACCGCCACGCTTTTCTCCCTAGACATCGGATGTCTAGGAGTCTAGAGCGTGAAAGCGGACCGGATCGACACCTGCCAGGCGGGCGGCCAGGCCCCTGGCCTCCAGGGTGCGCAGATGGGCGGCTGCCTCGCCGGCCGCCATGCCCCGCAGCATGGGGGGCAGGTCGGCCCACGGCCTGTTCCAGGTCATCATCGAGGCGACCTCCCAGATGGTCAGCGGTTCCGCCCGTTCGGAGAGGAGGGCGTGCAGCCGGTCGAGTTTCTCCTCGTGATGGTCGCGGATCTGGGCAGCCCGTGCCGCCACATCCGGAAATATCCACTCATGGGCGGGGAGAGCGTCGATCGCGCCCAGCTCGCCCACCCGGTCCAGCGACTCCAGGAAGTCGCCCAGCGGGTCGACGTCGTCGCGGTCGTACGGATAGATCCCGATGTGCGGGGTGATGGCGGGCAGCACGTGGTCGCCGGTGAACAACCGGTCGGCGTCCTCCAGATGCAGGCAGATGTGGCCGGGCGTGTGGCCCGGGGTGTGCACGGCGCGCAGCTTGCGTCCCGGCAGGTCGACCAGGTCGCCGTCGCGCAGCTCGCGGTCGGGCGACGCCGGCGGTGTGGGACGGGCGCCCGCCGCCTGCCGCACCTCTCCGGGGTCGGCCCCCGCCCGCCGCAACATGTCGGCCTGGAAGCCGTCGTGCTCCTGGGAGGCGTACGCGGTCATCATCCTGACCAGCTCCGCGTCGTTCTCGTGCATGGCGATCCACGCGCCCGACGTCTCCCTGACCTGACCGGCGAGCCCGGCGTGGTCGGGGTGGAAATGGGTGACGACCACCCCGCGCACCCCGGCCACGTCGAACCCGAGCGAGGCCAGGCCGCCGCTGAGCGCCTCCCAGGCGTCCGGATGGTTCCACCCGGCGTCCACGAGCACCGGGCCCTTGGGCGACTCGACGGCGTAGACGAGCGTGTAGCCGAGCGGATTGCCGGGAATCGGCACCGGCACGCTCCACACTCCGCCGCCGAGGTCCTGCGGCCGCTGCTCCGCGTACGGCCTGCGCCTGGTCTTCATCTTCTCCCCGATCGTGTGACGAACGGCGCGGGCCGGGTCAGCTCACGCGCTCCAGAATGGTGGCGGTGGCCAGCGCCCCGCCCGCGCACATCGTCACGAGCGCGGTGGCCGAGTCGGACCGTTCGAGCTCGTACAGCGCGGTCGTGATCAGTCTGGCCCCGGTGGCGCCCACGGGATGGCCGAGTGCGATCGCGCCGCCGTTGACGTTCACCCGGTCGAGATCGGGCTCGTGCACGCTCGCCCATGACAGGACGATCGAAGCGAACGCCTCGTTCACCTCGAACCTGTCGATGTCGCCGATCGTCATCCCGGCCCGCGCGAGCACCCTGGCCGTCGCGTCCACCGGCCCGTCCAGGTGGAAGTACGGCTCCGAACCGACCAGCGCCTGGGCCAGGATCCGCGCCCGGGGCCGCAGCCCGTGCCGCCGCGCCGCCTCCTCGCTCGTCACCAGCACGGCCGCCGCGCCGTCGGAGATCTGCGACGAGGTGCCGGCGGTGTGCAGGCCGCCGTCCAGCACCGGCTTGAGCGCGGCCAGGCCGTCGACGGTGGTCTCACGCAGCCCCTGATCCCTGCGGACGTCGCCGACCGGCACGATCTCCCGCTCGAACCGCCCGTCGGCCCACGCCTTGGCGGCCAGTCGCTGCGAACGCGCCCCGAACCAGTCGAGCCGCTCCCTGGTCAACCCGCGCCGCTGCGCGATCCGCTCGGCGGCGGTGAACTGGTCGGGCAGGTCGATGCTCCAGTCGTCCGGACGCGGCTGGGCCGGCAGCACGTTGCTGCCGAGCGGCGCCCGGCTCATGACCTCGACCCCGCCGCCGACGCCGACCTCGATGGCGCCCGCCGCGATCATCGCCGCCGCCAGGTGCACCGCCTGCTGCGACGAACCGCACTGGGCGTCGATCGTGGTGACCCCGGTCTGGTACGGCAGCCCGGCGTAGAGCCAGGCGTAGCGCCCGACGTGGCCGCCCTGCTCGCCGGCTTGGGTGACGCAGCCGGTGAAGACCTGCTCGACGGCCCCCGGGTCGATCCCGGAGCGCTGGACGAGCCCGTCGAACGCGGTGGCCAGAACCTGTTGCGGCTTCAGGCCGGACAACCAGCCCGCGCGCTTGCCGATGGGAGTGCGTACGGCCTCGACGATCACCGGTGTGCCCACAGTCACCTCCAGAACGATGCTCTGGCGTGACTGTAACGGGTTCTACTTTATCCCGAAAGGCTGCGTTCATGGGCCTCGCTCCGCGAGGCCGGCTCGGTCCTGCGTTCATGGGCCTCGCTCCGCGAGGCCGGCTCGGTCGCCTTGGATGCCGTCGTCTTCCTCCGCTCTGGTCGCTTCGCTCCCGCCGCTCCTCCAGACGACGGCAGCTCCCTCGCGGTTGGAAGTCGGATCTGAAGTCGAGACCTGTGACGTTACGGGGCTGGTATCCCGCAGGGGTGGCGCAGTGGGTTGCGGTGGGCCGCATTGGTCATGCTCGGCTGCTGGTGGTGGCCGAATGCGGATGCCGGGGAGGCGTCACGCGGCTGAGGGACTGCACCGTTCTTCCAGGGCTGTCGTCCTTCCCCAGGCACCCGACGGCTGACACCGCCCACCGAGCCCCAGCGAGTAGGTGTCCGATGGCGACGGTCTCCGGGTGGAGCCTCGGGTCCACACACAGGTCGGCCGAGACGACCATCTCCCGCTCGGCCAGCACTCCGGTGACCGCTGACTGGTCCATGGTCGCGGCCTGGGATGCGCCACCGTCGCCGTCGGTCCGCAGGGCGCAAGACGCTGCGCGCAGTGCCCGGCCCGCGCCGCGGCCTGATCCACGATGCTCAGCCCACGCCGCGGTGCCCGGCCCGCGTTGTGCCTCACAGCCCAGCGCCGGGCGCGGGCCACGCATCCTTCTGCTCGGGAAGTCCGAACGTCTCGAACAGGTGGGTGTCGAAGAACATCGCCACGTGGCCGATCAGGGCGCCGGAGAAGGTCAGGACCATGATGGCGAATCGCCGGTGGACGTCGCCTTCGCGAAAGTACACCGCGAAAGCCGGCTGCCCGTTTGCCGCGACGGGAACGAACCTGAGGTCGCCCGGACGCTCGGCCGGGCACTGCGTCCTGACGAGGTCGGCGATCGCATCCGGGCCCTGGTACCAGCCGACGTAGGGCGGCATCTCCCAGACCGCGTCCTTGGTGAACAGGTCGACGAAGGTGTCGACGTCGTAGTTCTCGAACGCCGCGACGTAGCGCTCGAGCTGGGCGCGCTGCTCCCGCGTCAGCGGCTCCACCGGGTCGTCGGGGCTCGGGGAGACCTGGCTGAGCTGGGCGCGGGCCCGCTGCAGGATGCTGTTGACCGCCGGCGTGGACGTGCCGACCGCCTCGGCAACCTCGGCGGCCTTCCACTTGAGCACGTCGCGCAGGATCAGCACCGCGCGCTGCCGGGGCGGCAGGTGCTGCAGCGCAGCGACGAACGCCAGCCGGATGCTCTCACGCGAGGTCACGATGGCGGCCGGATCGTCGCCGCCCGCGCCCACCATGGTGTCGGGCACCGGCTCCAGCCACGGCACCTCGGTGTCCTGCACCAGCGGCGCGCTCGCCTCCTCGCTCGGCGCGCCGAGCCCCGTCGGCAGGGGACGCCTGCTGCGGCTGTCGAGCGCCGTCAGGCACGCGGTGGTGGCGATGCGATAGAGCCACGTACGCAGCGAGGAACGGCCCTCGAACCCCTCGTAACCCCGCCACGCGCGCAGGTAGGTCTCCTGCACGAGATCTTCGGCGTCGTGCACCGACCCCATCATGCGGTAGCAGTGGGCCAGCAACTCCCGCCGCATCGGATCAGCCAGCCGGAGGAAATCCTCGTTCGTCGGCTTCTCGGTCATGGCCCCTGTATATCCGCCCCCACCGACAGAACGCGGCGCCGCTAGGAATCCGAGGGTGCCGGAGGCGCGGGGTGGCGGGGGGTGATGAGGCGGCTCACGGCTTCACGAAGGCTGTGGCGGCGTTGTCCGGCGCGGGCGGGATCGTCGGCGCCGGCGAGGTCGCGCAGTGCGGGGGAGGCCTGGCTCCAGCTCTGCACGAGGCCGAGGATGAGGGCCAGGACGTCGGCGGGCGCGTGCGTGGAGCCGGGCGCCAGAGTGGCCTGGGCCTGGGCGACGGCGTCGACCTTGCGGCGGTACGCGTCGTACTCGATGTCCGAGGCCTTGATGCGTTCGAGGTTGCGCCAGGTCAGCAGGCGTCCCACGGTCGGGTTGGCTTCGAGGTAGTCGTAGAGGGAGACGGCGTATCCCGGCAGGTCGTCCTGGGTGATGGGCACGACGTCGATCATGGTTTCGACGTCTCGGACGATGACGGCGTCGAAGAGGCCGTCCTTGTCGCCGAAGTAGATGTAGATCAGCCGCTTGTTCACCCCGGCGCGCTCGGCGATGCGGTCGACGCGGCCCCCCGCCAGGCCGTGCTCCTGGAACTCCTCGACGGCGGCGTCGAGCAGCCGCGCCTTGGTGGCGGCCGACTGCTCGGCCTTCGTCATGCGTGCCACGAAATCCTCCACAACCTCGTCGGACGGGGAGCGGGAACCCGATGTTGGATTTTCCCCATCTGGTTAGTGTATGGTCGAAGAAGTTCTCCAACCAGTTAGGTACTGAAAATGGCAACCACCTGGTTCATCACCGGTACGTCCCGAGGCTTCGGCCGTGAGCTGACCGAGCAGCTGCTGGCCCGCGGAGACCGCGTGGCCGCCACCGCCCGCAGGCCCGAGCAGCTCGACGACCTGGCCGAGGAGTACGGCGACCGGCTGTGGCGCCGCGCCTTGGACGTCACCGACACCGCTCGGCTCCGTCAGGTCGTCGACGCCGCGTTCGCCGAGCTGGGCCGCATCGACGTGGTGATCTCCAACGCCGGCTACGGCATCATGGGCGCGGCGGAGGAGCACACGGACGCCGAGGTCGAAAGCCTCGTCGCCACCAATCTCACCGCGAGCATCCACCTGGCTCGCGCCGTCACCCCGCACCTGAGGGCCCAGGGCGGCGGGCGCATCGTGCAGGTGTCCAGCATGGGCGCGCACATCACGTTCCCGGGCTTCTCGCTCTACCACGCCGGCAAGTGGGGCATCGAAGGGTTCTTCGAGGCGTTCGCGCCGGAGGTGGAGCCCTTCGGCATCCGCACCGTCCTGGTCGAGCCTGGCATGATCGCCAACACCTTCTACGACGCCGTCCAGACCACCGACCCGCTGCCGGCGTACGCCGACCGCGCCGACATCGCGCGCGGCGACGTGGACCCGGCCAACCTGATCGGCGACCAGCGGAAGGTCGCCGCCGCCATGATCGAGGCGGCTCTCGCCGCCGAGCCCCCGCGCCGGCTGCTGCTGGGCTCCGACGCCTACAGCATGGTCCGCTCGGCACTCGCCGACCGGCTCGCCGAGGTGGAGGCCCAGAAGGACCTCGCCCCCAGGACGGACGCGGCCCACGCCTGAGCGTCCAGGCGCGGGCCGACGTGCGGGCGGTCAGTGCGGGACGGTGAGGACGATCTTGCCGGTGGTGCGGTTGGTCTCACCGAGCTCGTGCGCCTTGGCGGCGTCCGCGAGGGGCATGGCGGCGGCCACCTCCGGGCGCAGCGCGCCCGCGTCCACCAGCGCGGCCAGCGCGCGCATCGCGCCGTGGTCGGGCTCGACCAGGATGGCCTCCGACCGGATGCCGAGCTCCTGCGCCCGCGCGTGCAGGCCCGGGTCGAGCAGGCTGATCGCCAGCGAGACGATCGTGCCGCCGGGGCGCATGGTCCGCAGCGAGCGCGGCCCGTAGTCGCCGCCGATCGTCTCCAGCACCACGTCCACGTCGCGTACGACCTCGGCGAAGTCCTGCTCGCGGTAGTCCACCAGCTCGTCGGCGCCGAGCCCGCGCAGGAAGTCGTGCTTGGCGGCGCCGGCCGTGCCGATCACGTGGGCACCGCGCGCCTTGGCGATCTGCACCGCCAGGTGCCCGACCCCGCCGGCGGCGGCGTGGATGAGCACCCGCTGGCCCGCCCTCAGCCCGGCCACGTCCACGAGCGCCTGCCAGGCGGTCAGCCCGGCGAGCGGGATCGCGGCGGCGTGCACGTGGTCGACGGCCCGCGGCTTGCGCACGAAGTGGCGCGACGGCGCGGTCACGTATTCGGCGAACGCCCCGTGGCCCTGCGGGTAGCGCAGCATGCCGAACACCTCGTCGCCCGGCTTGTAGAGCGCCTGCCCCACGCCGGAATCCTCCACCACGCCCGAGACGTCCCAGCCCAGCACGAACGGCGGCGCCAGCCGCAGCACCCCGCCGCTCGCCCGCGTCTTCCAGTCGGTCGGGTTGAGCCCGGCGGCCTCCACGCGTACGAGCACCTCGGTGGGGCCGGGGACCGGCTTGTCGACCTCGACCATCCGCAGCACCTCAGGACCGCCCAGGGCGTCCTGGCTGATCGCCTTCATCGTCGTCATGCGTTCCAGCCTGCTGGCTCGGCGTCCGGGACGCGAGCGGGCAGCGGGCGACGATCGGGTAAAAACCGGTCAGAAGTCGGCGAAGAGGCGGGCGGCGGCCGTCTCGATGCGCCGCTGGATCTGGTCGTACGTGCGACGCCCGCGCAGCATCTCCAGCAGCTCCTGCACCCAGACGCTGGCCAGCGAGCCGGCGAGGTCGATCTGCTCCTCGCTCGCGGCGGTCAGGGTCAGCCCGTCGGCCGAGACCCGCAGCAGCAGCCCCGTCATGCGGTCGCCGAACGGGGTCTCGACGTCGGCCATGATCAATGACCGGATGAGCGCGTCGGCGAGCTCGGGTTCGCGCATCAGCCCGCGGGTGGCCCTCATGAGCACGTCGACCGCGCGGCTCGCCGGGGTGGCGGCCGCGGGCGGACGGCGGTCGATGCTGCTCTCCAGCAGGTCGAGCTCCTCGCCGACCACGGCCACGACCAGGTCCATCTTGGACGGGAAGTAGCGGTAGAGCGTGCCGAGCGCCACGCCCGCGCGCTCGGCGACCGTGCGCATCTGCATGGCCTCGACCCCGCCACGTGAGGCGAGCGCGGCGGCGGCCTGGACGATGCGCTTGCGGCGCTGGTGCTGGCTGCGCGTACGGACGCTCTGCGCGGGGTGGCTCTCCATGGTCGCCTCGGCGTCGCTGGAGGGCGCGGCGACGGTCGCGTGCGTGGGACGCATGAGAACACGTTATCTGATTTCACGAAGGCACGGCTTGTTACCAGCGGGTCACAAAGAAGCCGAATCGACCCATGTCCTCGGCGTTACAGCCCTATATCGCGCATTACCGACGCGGGGGGTCGCTGGACAGGGATTGGAATCTGTTCTAGTTTCCGATTCGGTTGACCTAGCACTTGCTGGAGGACGCGTGGACTTCACCTTCGACGAAACCCAGCAGGACCTGAGGAGGCTGGCCGCCGAGGTCCTCGCCAAGGAGGGGGACGAGGAACGGCTCCGCCAGGCCGGGCTGCTGGGAGTGTGCGTGCCGGAGGAGGCGGGCGGCGCCGGGCTCGGCCCGGTCGAGATGGCCGTGGTGCTGCGCGAGACGGGCGCGCGGGCCGCACCCGTGCCGGCCCTGCCCACGCTCGTCGGCACTCTCGCCCTCGCCCGCCACGGCACCCTCGACCAGCAGCGGCGCTGCGCCGACCGGGTCACCCTCGCGCTGCGCGAGCCCGGCCGCGCCCTGACCGACGCGCCCCTGACGGCCGCGCGCTGGGAGGGCGGCGACTGGACGCTCACCGGCCGCAAGGCCACCGTGCCGTACCCGGGAACGGCGACGCTGGTCACCGCCGACGAGGGGCTGTTCCTGGCGGAGCCGACGTCCGCGGTCCAGGAGTACACCTCCACGGGGGAGCCCGCCGCCACGCTGGTGTTCGACGGCGCTCCCGCGGAGCGGGTGGCCGGGATCGAGGCGGTCGCGGACACCGTACGGATCTTCACGGCCGCGGCGGCCGCCCAGGCGAGCGGCGTGCTGGCCGGCGCGCTGGAGCTGACCACGTCGCACATCAGGACGCGCCGGCAGTTCGGGCGGGCACTGGCCGAGTTCCAGGCGGTGACCATGCAGGTCGCCGACGTCTACATCGCGGGACGAGTGCTCGACGTGGCCATGTGGGCGGCGGTCTGGCGGCTGGGCGAGGGGCTGCCGGCCGAACGGGACGTGGCGCTGGCCGCGTACCACGCCTGTGAGGGGTTCACCGCGCTCTACACCTGTCAGCACCTGCACGGCGGGCTCGGGCTCGACGTGACGTACCCGCTGCACCGCTACTTCGCCCAGGGCAAGCACCTGACGCACCTGCTCGGCGGCGCCGACGCCCAGCTCGACCTGATCGGAGCGCTCGTCTGATGCTGATCGACCTGACCCCCGAGCAGCGCGGGCTCCGCGACGAGCTGCGCGACTACTTCAGGACCTGCCTCACCCCCGAGCAGCGGGCGGAGATCGCCCAGGACCCGTTCGGCGAGGCGTACATGGAGCACTGCCGGCGGCTCGGCCGTGACGGCAAGCTCGGCCTCGGCTGGCCGAAGGAGTACGGCGGCAGCGGCTACGGACCCCTGGAGCAGCAGATCTTCGCCAACGAGATCGCCCGCGCCGGGGTGCCGTACCCGATCATCACCGTGCAGACCGTGGGGCCGACCCTCATGCAGTACGGCACGCCGCGGCAGAAGGACTTCTTCCTGCCGCGCATCCTCGCCGGGGAGTGCCACTTCGCGATCGGCTACAGCGAGCCCGAGGCGGGCACCGACCTGGCCTCGCTGCGGACGACCGCGGTGCTCGACGGCGACCACTACGTCGTCAACGGCCAGAAGATCTTCACCAGCGGCGGCCACCACGCCGACCACATCTGGCTGGCCGCCCGCACGAACCCCGCGGCGAAGAAGCACAAGGGCATCACGATGATGATCGTCCCCACGGACGACCCCGGCTTCTCGTGGACCCCGATCATCACCATGGACGGCCGCCACCACACGAACGCGACCTACTACTCCGACGTGCGCGTCCCGGTGGACATGGTGGTCGGTGAGGTGGACCGCGGCTGGGACCTCATCGTCAACCAGCTCAACCACGAGCGCGTGACCCTCGGCCCGGCCGGCAGCCTCGGCCACACCTACGACCGCTTCCTCGCCTGGGCGCGCCGTACGGGCCTGGACGGCGACCCGGACGTGCGCCGGGCGCTCGCCCGCGTGTGGGCCGCGTTCCGCACGAACGAGCTGCTCAACTGGCAGGTCGCGGCGAACATGGACCTCGGCTGGCTGGGCGCCCCAGACGCCTCGGCCACCAAGATCTACGGCTCCGAACGCACGCAGGAGGCCGGCCGGATCGTCGGCGACATCCTCGCCCGCCACGGCGACCCGTCCGACCCGGAGACGGCCGAGCTGCTCGAACGCATGGACCGCGGGACCAAGGGCGGACTGGTGCTGACGTTCGGCGGCGGCGTGAACGAGGTGCAGCGGGAGCTGATCGCCATGCTCGGCCTGAACCTGCCGAGGCCGCCGCGATGACGGACCCGCTGCACGAGCTCGCGGACAAGCAGGCGGCACTCGGCGAGGTGCGCGGCGCCCCCGCCCCCGACCCGGTGAACGCCCCCATGATCCGGCACTGGCTGGCCGCCATGGGCGACGCGAACCCGGTCTACCTGGAGCAGGGCGTCGCCCCGCCCGCCATGGCCCAGGTCTGGACCATGGACGCGCCCCGCGACCGCTCGCCGGTGGACGACGTGCTGGCCGCGCTCGACGACGCCGGCTACACGGGCGTGGTGGCGACCGACTGCGAGCAGACCTACCACCGCTACGCCCGCCTCGGCGAACGGCTCACGCCCGCCACCCGCTTCACGGACCTGGCCGGCCCCAAGCGGACGGCACTCGGCGTCGGCTTCTTCGCCACCTGGAACGTCACCTGGTACGACGAGGACCACCGCCCCGTCGCCGAGATGCTCTTCCGGGTGCTCAAGTTCCGCCCGCCCGAGGTGGCGAAGCCGTATCCGCTGCAGCCCGCGGTCAACCAGGACACCGCGTTCTTCTGGGAGGGCGCGAAACAGGGCGAGCTGCGCATCCAACGGTGCGCCGACTGCGGTGCGCCGCGCCACCCGCCCGGTCCGATGTGCCCGGCCTGCCGCTCGACCGCCCGCACCCACGCGGTCGCGACCGGCCGCGGCACCCTCTACAGCTTCGTCGTGCACCACCATCCGCCCGTGCCGGGCCGGGAGCTCCCGTTCGTGGTGGGCGTGGTGGAGCTGCCGGAGGGCGTACGGATCGTCGGGAACGTCGTGGACTGCCCCATCGAGAAGGTCGAGGTCGGCATGCCGCTGCGGGTGACGTTCCGCCCGATGGACGACCGGCTCGTCCTGCCGCTGTGGACCCCGGAGGAGGCATGACGCCCGAGACGCTGCCCGAGACGCTGCCCGAGCTCGCCATCGACCTCACGCCCACGCTGATCGTCTCGACCGCGCTGGCCACCCGCGACTTCACGCCGGTGCACCACGACCCCGCCATCGCCCGCGCCCAGGGCTCGAAGGACATCTTCCTCAACATCCTGACCACCATGGGGCTGGTCGAGCGGTTCGTCACCGACTGGGCGGGGCCGCGGGCCGTCATCGAGCGCGTCGACGTGCGGCTCGGCGTCCCGGCGTACGCGGGGGACCGGCTCACCTTCGGCGGGACGGTCACCTCGCGCGCGGGCGGGCGGGTCACCGTGCGGGTGCACGGGCGGGTGAGCCTGGGCGACCACGCCACCGGGACGGTCACGCTGAAGGAGGACGGACGGTGCTGAGCGGGCGCGCCGCCATCGGAGGCATCGGCGCCACGGAGTTCAGCAAGGAGTCGGGACGCTCCGAGCTGCGGCTGGCGGCCGAGGCCGTGCTGGCGGCGCTGGACGACGCCGGTCTGTCGCCGGCGGACGTGGACGGCATGGTGACCTACAGCCAGGACGCCAACCAGGAGATCGCCGTGGCGCGTGAGACGGGCGTCGGCGACCTGACGTTCTTCTCCCGCGTCGAGTACGGCGGCGGCGCGGCCTGCGGAACCGTAGCGCACGCGGCCATGGCCGTGGCCACCGGCCTGGCCCGCACGGTCGTCTGTTACCGGGCCTTCAACGAGCGCTCCGGCCGCCGCTTCGGCCAGCCGAACGCCGGGCTGAGCGGCGAGCCGACCTCGCAGGGCCTGGAGATGAGCTGGCACGTGCCGTACGGGCTGATCACCCCGGCCGCCTGGGTGGCCATGTTCGCCCGGCGCTACATGCACGTGTACGGCGCCACCTCCGAGGACTTCGGCCGCGTGGCGGTGACCATGCGCCGGCACGCGGCGACGAACCCGGCGGCCTGGTTCCACGGGCGGCCGATCACGCTGGCGGAGCACCAGGCGTCCCGGTGGATCGCCGAGCCGCTGCACCTGCTCGACTGCTGCCAGGAGAGCGACGGGGCCGTGGCGCTGGTGGTGACGTCCGCCGAACGCGCCCGCGACCTGCGCCGCCCGCCCGCGCTGATCACGGCCGCCGCCCAGGGCTCGGGGGCGGGCCAGATGATGATGACGAGCTACTACCGCCACGACATGACCGGCTTACCGGAAATGTCAGTGGTAGCTCGCCAACTGTGGGAAATGTCGGGTCTGTCCGTGTCGGACGTCCAGGCCGCCATCCTGTACGACCACTTCACCCCGTTCGTCCTGACGCAGCTCGAAGAGCTGGGCTTCTGCGGACGCGGCGAGGCCCCCGGCTTCGTCCGCGACGGCGGCATCGCCCTGGACGGCCCCCTGCCGGTCAACCCGCACGGCGGACAGCTCGGCGAGGCGTACATCCACGGGATGAACGGCATCGCCGAGGCCGTCCGCCAGCTCCGGGGCGACGCGGCCAACCAGCTCGCGGGCGTGACGAACGTCCTGGTCACCGCCGGGACGGGGGTGCCCACGAGCGGGCTGATCCTGTCGTCAGGGTGACGCTCAGCCGTTCCACGCGCCCGCCACCTGGCGGGTGGCGGCGTTGAGCCGGTTCCACACGTTGATCGTGGCGATGGCGGTGAGCAGCGCGGCCAGCTCGGTCTCGTCGAAGTGGTCGGCGGCCTCGTTCCACACCTCGTCGCTCACGGCCTCCGGCCGGTCGCTCAGCCGGGTGACGGCCTCCGTCAGAGCGAGCGCCGCGCGCTCCGCGTCGCTGTAGTACGGCGCGTCCCGCCAGCCGGCCACCGCCCAGATCCGCTCGTCGCTCTCGCCGCTCTTCTTCAGGTCGCGGGCGTGCATGTCGAGGCAGACGCTGCAGCCGTTGATCTGGCTCGCGCGCAGATAAACGAGGTCGAGCAGCGCCTTCGGCAGACCGGCGCCCGCAACGCTGCGGCCCAGCGCGTGCAGGGCCTGCATGGCGCCGGGCAGGACGGCGGCGGGGTGGTTCATCCGTGCGTGCATGGTGATCTCCTCAGGGGTTCGGGCGGTGCGCGGGCAGCCGTCCGGTTGGATAGGGGTCACACCTATGACGCCGCTCGGAGAAGGAATGTGACAGATGGCCGACCGTGACGATCTGTTCGAGGCGCACCGGAGTCAGCTGCGGGCCGTGGCGTACCGGATGCTGGGGTCGGTCAGCGAGGCCGACGACGCGGTGCAGGAGACGTGGCTGAGGTTCGAGCGCACCGACACCGCCGACGTGCGGAACCTGGGCGCCTGGCTCACGACCGTCGTGGGCCGGGTCTGCCTCAACCTGTTGCGTTCGCGGGAGACCCGCCGTGAGGAGCCGCTGGAGATCCGGATGCCCGACCCCGTGATCAGCGAGGCCGGGGGCGCCGACCCGGAGCAGGAGGCGCTGCTCGCCGACTCGGTGGGGCTCGCGCTGCTCGTCGTGCTGCAGACGCTGGAACCGGCCGAGCGGCTGGCCTTCGTGCTGCACGACATGTTCGCCGTGCCGTTCGACGAGATCGCCCCCGTCCTCGACCGCACGCCGGCCGCCACCCGGCAGCTCGCCAGCCGCGCCCGCCGCCGCGTGCAGGGCGCGGCCGTGCGGCCCGATCCCGACGTGGCGCGGCAGCGCGAGGTGGTCGAGGCGTTCCTGGCGGCCTCGCGGGGCGGCGACTTCGACGCGCTCGTGGCGGTGCTCCACCCCGACGTCGTGCTCAGGACCGACTCCGGGCCCGTCGCGGGGGCGTGGAACGAGCTGCGCGGGGCGCTCACCGTGGCCGAGCAGGCGTTCATGTTCCGCAGGTTCGCCGAGTTCGCCAGGCCGGTGCTGGTCAACGGCGTGCCGGGCGTCCTCACCGTACGGGACGGCCGGCCGCTCTCGGTCATGGCCTTCACCGTCGCCGGCGGCAAGGTCGTCGCGCTGGACATCCTCGCCGACGGAGACCGGCTGGCCCGCCTCGGTGTGAAGGCGTGACCGTCAGGGGCTCTGGAAGCTCGCCATGGAGAAGAACACGATCATGGCGATCGCCACGCAGATGAGGAACCCGACCGCCTCCCACGCCCAGTCGTGGTGGCGGTCGCGGCGGCGGCGCGCCTGAGGGCGGGCCTGCTGGGGGCGGCGCTTGGGGGCCGGGCGGGAGCGCACCGGGCGAGGCGCCAGCACCGACTTCTCGGGCTCCCCCCGCCCTGGCCCGCTCTTGGGCTCGCTCATCGGCCCGCTCATCGGCCCGCTCATCGGCTCCGCCTTCGGCCCGCTCCTGGGCGCGGTTCCCGGCAGCCGGTAGACCGGCTCGGCCGGCTTGGAACGCGGCTGGAACAGCGGCGCCGCCTCCTTGACCGGCTCCTCGGCCGGGGCCGGGGTGTCCGCTTCGGGCGGGGACAGCCGCAGGAACTCCACCGGCGTGGGCTGGGGCTCCGGCGGCGGTGGCGGCTGGCGGCGCGCGCTTCGGGCGGGCCCCTGGTGCACGAGCACGTCCCCGGTCATGTACGGATCGGGCGCGCCCTTCGGCAGGATCACGTCACCCGTCGCGAACGGCTCCACCCCCGTGGACGGCGGCGCCGCCAGGAAGAACGGCCGCTCCGGGGTGGACGGCTTCGGTTTCGCGGGCACGGCGTGGGGGAGCCGGAACGCGCGGGTGGACCCGAGAGGGTCACGCAAGGGGACCGGGGACTCCAGGAGATCGCCGGCCGCCGAATCCCGATATTTCGGCATCGGTGCCGTGGTGGCCTCGTGCGTGGCGGTCCGGTCCCCGGACGGCGGCGTCATCAGCTCAGCCGGGAAGATCACCGTGCTGGTCGCGGGGTCGGACTTGGCCGGCGGTTGCGGCCAGACCGGCGGGCTCGGCCAGCGCGGCTTGACGAACAGCGGCCCCGGAGCGGCCGTACGGGAGCCCGCGAAGTGGATGCGCAGCGCGCCCGGCGGCTGCGGCCACGGCAGCCGGCCCAGCACGTCGGGCAGCGGGGCGACCGCCAGCGCGCCGAAGACGTCGGCGACCGGCTTGGGCAGCCGCGGCCCCGTCGAGGCCAGCGCCGCGCCCAGCGACTGCCGGAACCGCTGCCCCGCCGACATCACCAGCTCCTCGGCGGTGTCGGAGGCGACGCCCAGCACCCAGGCCAGCTCCTCCGTGCTGAGCTCGCACACCGCGCACAGCACCAGCACCTCGCGCTGGTGCGGGCGCAGCTCACGCAGGGCGCGTTCGACGAGCGCCGTGGCCGGGTCGGTGAGCGGATCGACGGCGGGCGGTGAGTAGAGCACGTCGCGCCGGTGGATCTCGCGGCGGGCGAACGCGTAGAGGGCGGCACGGGGCGGCGCGACGGCCGGGACGCGCGAGAACACCGCCGCAAGGACGTCGGACGCCGAGCCGAGGTCGCCCAGCTGGTCGGCGCAGTAGGCGAACATCCCGGCGGCGTGCAGGTCGTAGAGCTCTGCGATCAGTTCTGCGCGCGGGCGCTGATCGGTGATCGGCTGAGTCACGGGGCCGAATCCTCTTGCTGGGTGCGGACGCTGAGGGGAGGGAGCCGGTGGAACAGAAGCGTCGGGAGAGTGTGGGGGTAATCATGCCAACACTTAGCGGTCCGGCGCACTACCAGATGCGGATTTGCGCTGAATAAGTGAAGCGTTTAAGGAAATCCCGGCACGACACCCGAGTACGGAGCGCCGTAGTCTGTGGTCCGAGAGATCATGCGGCGGTCGTGGCGAGGGGGCCGCGGCCCCCGCCATGGAGAGACCGATAGCGAGAGTTCGCGCCGTGATCACATTCGACGCTGTCACCAAACGCTACCCAGGCGGATCTGTCGCCGTGGACAACCTCAGTTTCGAGGCGCCCACCGGCGAGATCACCGTTCTCGTGGGGCCGTCCGGCTGCGGGAAGACGACGTCCCTCCGCATGATCAACCGCATGATCGACGCGTCGGAGGGCCGCATCCTGCTCGACGGGGTGCCGGTGCAGGGCATCGACCCGCCGACGCTGCGGCGCGGCATCGGCTACGTCATCCAGCAGGCCGGCCTCTTCCCGCACCGCAAGATCGTCGACAACATCGCCACCGTCCCCTACCTGCTCGGCTGGGACCGCAAGAAGGCCCGGGCCAGGGCCATGGAGCTGCTGGAGCGCGTCGGGCTCGACCCGGCGCTCGCCGGGCGCTACCCGTTCCAGCTGTCCGGCGGGCAGCAGCAGCGCGTGGGCGTGGCCAGGGCGCTCGCCGCCGACCCGCCCGTGCTGCTCATGGACGAGCCGTTCAGCGCGGTCGACCCGATCGTGCGGGCGAGCCTGCAGGACGAGTTGCTGCGGCTGCAGAGCGAGCTGAACAAGACCATCGTGTTCGTCACCCACGACATCGACGAGGCCATCAAGCTGGGCGACCAGGTGGCGGTGTTGCGGGTGGGCGGCAGGCTGGCCCAGCTCGCCGACCCCAAGACGCTGCTCGCCGAGCCGGCCGACGACTTCGTCCGTGAGTTCCTCGGTCATGACCGGGGGATCCGGCGGCTGCAGTTCGTCTCGACCGAGGGCCTGCGGCTGCGTACGGACCTCACCGTTCCCGAGGGGTCCGAGGGCGGCTCGCCGGAGCCGTGGCTGCTGGTCGTGGACGGCGACGGACGCCCGGTCGGCTGGCGGTCGGCGGTGCGGCCGGGCGAGCTGGAGCCGTACGGCACCTTCGTGCGCGGGCGCGACTCGATGCGCGCGGCGCTCGACGCGGCACTGCTGTCGCCGTCCGGCTGCTCCGTGGCCGTGGACGAGCACGGCAAGGTCGTCGGCGTGGCCACCAGGGACGCGCTCGACCGGGCGTTGTCGGAGGCTGTCCATGGGTGACGGCCCCCCTTCCCTGTGGGAGTGGTTCGGCCGCAACTGGGACACCGGCCGCGCCGACAGCATCAGGACCCTGCTCACCGACCACGTGACGATGTCGTTCGTGCCGGTGGTGTTCGCGCTCGTCGTGGCGCTCCCGCTGGGCCTGGCCTGCGCCCGCTGGCGCTGGCTCTACCAGCCCACCTCGGGCTTGATGAACATCGTGTACGCCCTCCCGTCGCTGCCCGTCTTCATGCTGATGATCTCGGTGACCGGGTTGTCGCAGACCACGGTGATCGTCCCGCTGGCCTTCTACGGCGTGGCCGTGCTGATCCCGGCCGTCGTGGACGGTCTCGACTCGGTGCCCGACCACGTGCGCCAGTCCGCCGTCGCGGTGGGTTTCACCCCGCTGCGCCGGCTGCTGCAGGTCGAGCTGCCCATCGCGGCGCCGGTCGTGCTGGCCGGACTGCGGGTGGTCGCGGTCTCCAGCATCAGCCTGGTCAGCGTGGGCGCGCTGATCGGCCAGGGCGGGCTCGGCGGGCTGTTCACCCGGGCCTACCAGAACCCGTTCATGCCCCCGGTGATCGTCGGCATCGTGCTCATCGTGGCGCTGGCCCTGGTCGCCGACGGCCTGCTGGTCCTGGCGCAGCGCCTGCTCACCCCGTGGGTGCGGGCCCGCAAGGAGGCGGCGTCATGAGCTGGCTGACCGCGTTCCTGGGCTGGCTGGGGGAGTTCTTCGGCGACGGCGCCAACTGGACGGGCTCCGACGGCATCCCCGCGCGCCTGCTGGAGCACCTGGAGTTCTCGGCGCTCGCACTGGCGCTGGCCGTGCTGGTCGCCGTGCCGCTGGGCCTCGCGATCGGGCACACCGGCCGGGGCGGGGTGCTCGTCGTGGTGGCGGCGAACCTGGCCAGGGCGCTGCCGACGCTGGGGCTGCTGGTGATGTTCGTGCTGCTGCTGGGCGCGTCCTCGATCTGGCCGGTGATCATCCCGCTGGTGCTGCTGGCCGTGCCGCCGATCCTGGTCAACACCTACGAGGGCATCAAGGGCGTCGACCCCGAGCTGCGCGACGCCGCGTACGGGATGGGGTTGCGCGGCGGGCAGGTGCTCGGGCGGGTGCTGGTGCCGGTGGCGCTGCCGCTGATCCTGCTGGGGTGCCGCCTGTCGGCCATCCAGGTGGTGGCCACGACCACGGTCGCCGCCTACACCGGCCTGGGCGGCCTCGGCCGGTATGTCATCGACGGTTTCGCCACCAAGGATTACGCCGGCGTCGTCGGTGGTTCTGTACTGATCGTGTTGTTCGCGCTCTTCGTCCAGGTGGTGTTCGCCCTCGTCCAGAGGCTGACGGTGTCTCCGGGGGTGAGCCGGCGGCCGACCATCCGATAATCTCCCCTATTACCTCCCGTTTAGAAGGGAAATACAATGAGACGCACGTACGGCATCGCGGGAATCCTCCTCTCGGCGATGCTCGCGCTGGCCGCCTGCGGTGGTGGCGGCACGGGAGGCAACCCGCTCGACACCACGAGCGCGGCTCCCAGCGGATCCGCCTCCGGCGGCGGGACGGCCGTCATCGGCTCCTTCGACTTCGACGAGAGCGTGCTGCTCGCCTCGATCTACGCCCAGGCCCTTGAGGCCAAGGGCGTGCAGGTCGAGGAGAAGCCGCGCATCGGCAGCCGCGAGGTCGTCCTCGACCAGGTCAAGAGCGGCGGCCTGACCATCGTGCCGGAGTACAACGGCAACCTGCTCGCGTTCCTCGACCCCAAGAGCACCGCCGCGACCACCGACGAGGTGGACGCCGAGCTGAAGCAGAAGCTGCCCGCTGAGCTGGAGCTCCTCGAATCCGCGCCCGCGGAGGACAAGGACAGCCTGTCCGTCTCCCGGCAGACCCAGACCGAGCAGTCGCTGACCTCGATGGAAGACCTGGCCAAGGTCTCGAAGGACCTGGTCGTCGGCGGTCCCCCCGAGTTCAAGAACCGCTGGGAGGCACGGCTCAAGGAGGTCTACGGGGTCGAGTTCAAGGAGTGGAAGCCGACCGGCCCGACCACGGCCGACGCGCTGAAGGACGGCTCGATCCAGGTCGGCAACGTCTTCACCACCGACCCCAAGATGACCGCCAACGACCTCGTGCCGCTGGAGGACCCGAAGAACATCTTCCCCGCCCAGAACGTCACCCCGCTGCTGCACAAGGCCTCCGCCACCGACACCATCAGGACGACCCTGAACGGGATCTCGGCGAAGCTGACCACGGAGTCGCTGCTCGACATGATGCAGAAGATCTCCGTCAACAAGGACGAGCCCGCTACCGTGGCCAAGGAATGGCTGACCACCAACGGGCTGGCCTGACGCCGGCCTTCGCGAGAGCCTCCCACCTCGGCGGGAGGCTCTCGCGGTGTGTCAGCCGTTGACCGACTGTTCCAGGGGGCTTTCGCGGTGAGTGAGCTGTTCACCGAGGCGATGGCGCAGCTGGCCGCGGGCGTCGCGGTGGTGACCGCCCGCGACGGGCGCGACGACCTCGGCGCCACGGTGTCGGCGCTGATGTCCGTCTCGCTGGAGCCCCCGCTGGTGCTGGTGAGCCTGGCCAGCGCCGGCTACCTCAACGAGGTGTTCCTGCGGCAGGACCGCTGGGCGGCGTCGCTGCTGTCGTCGGAGCAGGCCGCCATCGCCAGCCGCTTCGCCACCCCGGGCCGCCCCAGCGCCCGCCTCCTGGTGGCGGGCACTCCGTATCACCGCGGCGAACACTCGCAGGCGTTGGTGATCGAAGGCGGCGTCGCCGCGCTGGAGGCCGAGACCATCAAGGTCATCCCCGCCGGCGACCACACCCTCTATCTCGCCACCGTCCTGTCCGTCGGCTACGTCGACTCCGCCCGCCACCCCCTGATCCGTCTCAGAGGCCGCTACCGCACGGGCGCCTGAGCTCGCCGGAACGGCCAGGCGGCGACGTCGTCCGCGAGACGTTCGTGTCCGGGAGACGCTCGTTTTCAGTCGTGCGCCGCGGTGACGAGCGCGTCCGCGAGCGCTTCCGGATGGGTCAGCATCGCCTCGTGCGGGCCGTCGCACTCGACGACGCGCGGGTTCGTCAGCCTGCCGGCCATCTCGCGGTAGAGCTCCATGGGCACGCCCCGGTCGTCACGCAGGAAGACGTAACTGGAGGGCGGCTCGGCGGTCCAGAACCGGGGCAGGGAGATCGGCTCGGTGAGCCACCCGAGCGGCTGCGGGACCAGCCGGTCCGCGACGGCGGCGACCTGCTCGTCGGTGGCGCCGTTCATGAAGTGGGCCTTCCACACGCCGGGGTCCATCAGGATCGTCCGGTCCGGGCGTTGCGCGGCCGCGGCCCGGTCGCCCTCGACGAGCGGTCGCGGCAGGACGTCGTGGATCGCCTCACCGTCATGGAGCACCCAGGCGCTGACGAAGACGACCCTGCGCGTCCTGTCCGCCAGACGATCCGCCGCGTACTGGATCACGGGGCCGCCGCCGCTGTGACCCACCAGCACCAAGTCGGTCAGATCCCGCTCTTCGATCGCGGCGACCAGCCCCTCACCGGCGGCGGTGAGGTCCACCCCGGCGCGGTCCACCTCGCCTTCCGCCAAGCCGCGAAGGGTCGGCGCGAACACCTCGTGCCCTTCGGCGCGCAGGCGTGCGGCGACCGCGTCCCAGCACCAGCCTCCCTGCCAACCACCATGAACTAGGACAAAACGCATCAAAAGCCCCCCAATCACTCCGATCCTGGCAATGTACATCGGAGCGGAAATGACCTTCTGGGGGCCCGCGCCGCGAGGGGCGGCGTGCCGCCGCCCCTCGCGGGTCAGCGGATGACGTACCAGGCGGGGAGGATCAAGGGGCCGACGGCGGGCAGGCCCAGCTCGGCGGACAGGCGGGCGAACGGGCCCCAGGCGTCCAGGCGGAGGCGGGCCAGCGCGGCCGACTTGTCCTCGCTGGAGTCAGGACCGCGCAGCCGCTCCAACGGGTTCATCCGCGGATAGACGCGTACGGGTGCGTCCTCGGAGAGCCGGACCCGCTTGCGAGCCAGGGCCAGCGCATCCTCCAGCCCGCCCAGCTCGTCCACGAGGCCGCCGGCGTGGGCGTCGGCGCCGGTCCACACCCGGCCGCGGGCCAGTTCGTGGGCGCGTTCGCGGGTGAGGTCGCGGCTCTGGGCGACCTTGCCCACGAAGTCGTCGTAGATGCGGTCGAGCCAAGCGTTCACACGGGCCCACTGCTCGGGGGAGAAACCGCGGGAGGGCGAAAACATCCCGGCATTGGCTCCCTCTGACACCATTTCCGAATTTATCCCGATCTTTTCGAGCATTTCGGAAAGGACGGGCTTGCCGCCGTACACGCCGATCGAGCCGGTCAGCGTGCCCGGCTGGGCCACGATCACGTCGGCGCCCATCGAGACGAAATAGCCGCCCGAGGCCGCCACGTCGCCCATCGACACGATCACCGGCTTGACCTTGCGCGTCAGCGTGACCTCGCGCCACACCGTGTCGCTGGCCACGTACGAGCCGCCGGGGCTGTCGACCCGGAACACCACGGCCTTGACGTGGTCGTCGCGCCGGGCCGCCCGCAGCGCGGCGCTGATCGTGTCGGAGCCCATCGCCCCGCTGCCGCCGAGCGGGCTGCGCCCGCTGCGGCCGGTCCTGATCACGCCGGTGCCGTGCACGAGCGCGATCGAGTCGGCCATCGGATGCGACAACTTCCGTACGGCCGCCGCCTTGGCGTAGCGGGCGACGTACAGCAGGTGGGCCTCCGGGCCGGCGGCGCGCTTGACCTCCTCGTAGACCTCGTCGCGGTAGGCCAGCTGGTCGACCAGCCCGGCCTCGTGCGCCTCGGCGGAGCTGAACGGCCCGCGGTCGATCAGCTCGCGCACCTTGCCCGGGTCGAGCCGGCGGCCGTCGGCGATGCCGGCGACGAAGGTCTCGGTCACCGACTCGAGGATGCGGCTCATCGACTCGCGGTGGGGCTCGGTCATGCGGTCCTGGGTGAACATGTTGGCGGCGGTCTTGTACTCGTGCCGCTGCCCGACCTCGTACCCGACGCCGAGCTTGGTGAGCGCGCCCTTGAGGAAGTGCTGCTCCATGGCCAGCCCGGTCAGCCCGACGTCGCCGCTCGGCTGCAGGCAGACCCGCTCGAAGGCGGTGGCGAGGTAGTAGGGGACGGTGCCGCCGCCGAACTCGCCGAAGGTCTCGGCGAACGCCACGGTCAGCTTGCCGGACGCCCGGAAGCGGATCACCGCCTGGCGCAGCTCGTGGACCGTGGCCAGACCCAGCGGATTCCCGCCGATCCTGACGATGAGCGCCTTGACGCGGGGGTCCTGCCTGGCTCGCCGCAGGCCCGACAGCACGTCGGCCAGGCGGGGTTTGCGCATGGACAGCACCGCGGCGAGCGGGTCCGTCGGCGGGCCCTCGGTGAGGCCCTCGGTGAGGTCGAGCTCCAGCACCAGCGGGCCCGTACGCCGCTGGCGAAGCTTGTCGACGGTTTCGAAGATCGCCTTACCTGCGTCCATGAAAGCCACCCTAAGCGACGCAAATCGAAATGGACTCTCCCCGTTTCAGAGGGTCACGACGACCTTGCCCGCGGCGCGGCCCTCCTCCTGGTAGCGTACGGCGGCCCGGAGCTCGGCGAAGGGATGACGGCGGTCGATGACCGGCGTGACGCGGCCGTCCTCGATGAGCTCCGTCAGCTCCAGCAGGTTGCGCCGGGTGTCCGGAGATCCGATCACGTCGGCGCCCACCGCCCGCTGCGAGGTGAACAGCGACGCCGCCAGGGCGGCGAACATGCGCCCGGCCGGCTGCAGCCACCGCCCGGCCGCGCCGCCGACGAACACGTACGTCCCCTTGCGCCGCAGCACCCGGCGGCACTCGCGGAACGAACGCTCGCCCGCGACGTACAGCAGGACGTCGTAGCGGGCCTCGGTCCTGGTGAAGTCCTCCTTGGTGCGGTCGACGACCTCGTCCGCGCCGAGCGAGCGGACCAGGTCCGTGTTGCGCGGGCCGCAGACGCCGGTGACGTGCGCGCCGTACGCCTTGGCGATCTGCACGGCGAACGTTCCCACGCCGCCCGAAGCCCCGTTGACCAGCACCTTCTGCCCCGGGCGCACCCGGCCGGAGTCGCGCACGGCGATCAGGGCGGTGCCGGCGGCCAGCGGGACCGCCGCCGCCTCCTCGAACGACAGGTTCGCCGGCTTCGGCGCCAGCAGGCCCTCAGGGACGCTGACGTACTCGGCGAAGCCGCCGCCCTTCGGCATCCCGTACACCGCGTCACCGGGCACGAACCCGGTCACGCCCGCGCCGACCGCCTCGACCTCGCCGGCCACGTCCGCCCCCAGGATGGGGATCGGCGGGCGGAGCAGGCCGGGGCCGCCGGGCATCACGCGGGCCACGTACGGCTCGCCGCGCATGAAGTGCCAGTCGTAGGGCTGCACGGACGTGGCCCGCACCCGGACCAGCACCTCGCCCGGCCCCGGCACGGGCTTGGGGACCTCGGTGAGCTCCAGGGCGTCGGGCGGACCGTACGAGCGCAGAACGTACGCTTTCATGGCGATCTCCTCGTCCTCGGTGTCTGCCGCCTCAGTGTGAGCGCGCCCTCGCCGGGGACGGAACCGTCGAAAGTACGACCTCTCGCCCGTCCCATCGGCCACCGCGGAGGGACCCCTGGGCCGATGAACGCGGCCCCCGCCCCCGTCACGATCGAGGCATGACGAAGGAAGCCAGAGCATGGGCGGTGAGCGGCGGTCTGGTGCTGCTCGGGCTCGTTCCGTTGCTGGGCGGGGCCGTCCGGCTGAGCGCGATGGCCGGCGGGCCCGACCTCGCCGAGGGCGGCGACCGGTTCCTCGCCGCGCCCGTCCCCGTGGTCGTGCACATCGTGGCCGCGCTCGTCTACACGCTGGCGGGCGCGTTCCAGTTCGTCCCGAGCCTGCGGCGGCGCGGGTGGCACCGCGCCGCCGGGCGGGTGCTCGCCGGCTGCGGGCTCGCGGCGGCGGCGTCGGGGTTGTGGCTGACCCTGTTCCTGGCACGACCGCCGGGGGACGGCGACCTGCTGGCCGCGTTCCGGCTGGTCGCCGGCTCGGCGATGCTCGGGTTCCTGCTGCTCGGCGTCGCCGCGATCCGCCGCCGCGACGTCCGCCGGCACCGCGCCTGGATGATCCGCGCGTACGCGCTCGGCGCCGGGGCGGGGACGCAGGCGTTCACCCAGGTCGCCTGGCTCCCGGCCGGGGGCGAGCCCGGCGAGGTGGCCAGGGCGCTGCTCATCGGCGCGGGCTGGGTGATCAACGCCGCGGTGGCCGAGTGGGTCGTCCGCTCACGGGCGCACCCGGTCGGTCTCGTACGCCCAGATGGCGATCTCGACCCGGTTGCGGACGCCCAGCTTGGTCATCAGGCTCGCGACGTGACTCTTGACCGTGCTGAGTGAGATGTGCAGCTCGTCGGCGATCTCGCTGTTGGTCCGGCCGCGTGCCACGGTGGCGAGGATCTGCTCCTCCCGGTCGGTGAGCGCCTCGACGGGCTGCGCCGGGGGAGCGGCGGGGCCGGCGCCGGCGAAGGCGGCCAGCAGCCGGGCGGTGATGCTCGGCGCGATGAGCGCCTCGCCGCTCGCCGCCGCGCGCACCGCCTGGGCCAGCAGGTCGGGGCCCGCGTCCTTGAGCAGGAATCCGCGGGCGCCCGCCCGGAGCGCGGCGTAGACGTACTCGTCCAGATCGAACGTGGTGATCACCACGACGGCGATCGGGTCGGCCGCGTCCGGCCCGGCCAGGCGGCGGGTGGCCTCGATGCCGTCGCAGCGCGGCATGCGGATGTCGAACAGGCACACGTCCGGCCGCAGCCGCCGCGCCAGCTCGACGGCGCGCAGCCCGTCGGCGGCCTCGCCGACGACCTCGATCCCGGGCTGCGCGTCCAGGATCATCCGCAGCCCGGTGCGGGCGATCTCCTGGTCGTCGGCCACGACCACCCGGATGGCGTTCACGCGGCGGCTCCCGTGCGGGGCAGGACGGCGGTCACGGTCCAGCCGCGGCCGGGGTTCGGGCCGGCCTCGCAGGTGCCGCCGAGCAGGCCGGCGCGTTCGATCATGCCGAGCAGCCCGTATCCGGGGGAGGGCACGACGGCGGTGTTGTCGCCGTCGTCGCTGACGTGCAGGCGCACCGAGGCGTCGTCGGCGGCGACGCGCACCTCGATGCGGGTGGCGTGCCGGGCGTGCCGGCGGGCGTTGGTGACGGACTCCTGGGCGATCCGGTAGATCGCCGCCCCCACCGACGGGGGGACGTCGTCGAGGTCGCCGCGGATCTCGACGTCCACGGAAGGCCCGACGCGCGAGCGGCCGGCGAGCTCGGCGAGGTCGGCGATGTGGCGGCCGGGGGACAGCTCCGCCGGCTCGTCGCGGCGCAGCACGCGGACCATGGCCCGCATCTCGGCGAGCGTGCGCGACGCCTCGGCCTCGATCACCCGCAGCGCGTCCACGGCGGCGTCCGGGTGGGCCGCCGCCGTCGCGATGCCCGCCTGGGCGCGGATCGCCATCGCCGAGACGTGGTGGGCCACGGTGTCGTGCAGGTCGCGGGCCAGCCGCTCGCGTTCGAGCAGTTTGACCTGGTCGATCTCGCGTGTCCTGGCCCTGGCGCGGTAACGGAAGGTGCCGCCCAGGGCGAGTGCGGACAACACGACGGTGAACGCGCCCACCACGTCACCGCCGGCGGCGACCTGACCGGTGACCGCCGCGACGAGGATCGCGCCGCTGATCAGCGCCAGCCCCGCGACCGCCTCCCGGCCGGAGCCCCAGCGGGCCAGCGCGTAGAGCAGGAGCAGCAGGTACGCCACCGCGCTCTGCTCGGCCGGATCGGCGCCGGTGACCAGCTGGATCACCGCGGAGACGACGACGGGCACCGCCAGCGCCGCGAACGGGTGCCGGCGCCGCCATAACAGGGCGGGCAGCATCACCAGGGCATAGACCATCGACAGCGGCCGCCACTGCAGGTCGGTCCGCAGCATGCCTTCCAGCACGATGGCCGGGACGAGCACGCCGACGAGCGCCCAGTCGCGCCATACGCGCCGGGGGGCGTCGGGAGGGCGCGGTTCGTCCCACACGGAGCGGAGGAGGCCCTGCACGCCCTCATCGTACGGAAAGCCGGTGAAATGCCGAAGGGGAGCGCCGCACCCGGTGGCGGCGCTCCCCTGGAAACGGGTGGGTCAGCGCTGGTGCAGCGCGGCCCAGACGTCGATGCGCGGCGTGGTGACCTCGGCGCCCGCGCTCGAGTATGTGATCGGCTTCCCGGTCCGCCGCAGCGAGGTCAGGAAGTCGTCCACGGAGGTGTTCTTGTGCTTCTGGCGCAGCAGCGCGAAGGCGCCCGCGACGTGCGGGGTAGCCATCGAGGTGCCGTTGAGCGTGGCGTACGTGTCGCCGGTGATGGCCGCCGAGATGCCGACGCCCGGCGCGAACACGTCGAGCAGCGTGCCGCGGTTGGAGAAGGGGGCCACCGCGTCCTGCTTGTCCGTCGCGCCCACCGCGACCGTGCTGGAGACGCAGGCCGGGAACGACACCGAGGACTCGAAGTACTCGTTGCCCGAGGCCACCACCGTCGCGGTGCCCTTGGCGAGCAGCTGGTCCACCTCGGTTTTGAAGTCGGCCCCGTCGGTCGTGTCACAGGCCGTGGCGTACTGGCCGCCGCCGAGGCTCAGGTTGACCGCGGCGATGTCGTACTGGTCGGCCAGCAGGTTCGCGTACGCCATGCCGGTCAGGATCGAGGAGTCGTAGGCGAGGATGCACGAGGGCGCGCCCTGGCAGTACGGCGAGTCGTCGAACCGGCTGAACACCTGCACCGGGATGATCTGCGCCGCGGGGGCGACGCCGTCGGCCGGGAAGTCGGCGGTCGCCTGACCGGCCGCGATGCCGGCCACGTGGGTGCCGTGGTAGCACAGGCCGTACTGCGGCTGCGGGGCCCCGTCCATGCAGGGCGCGCTCTCGGCGTCCGCGGCGCCGTCGCCGAGCTGGAACGGGCTGCCGTTCGGGCACAGCGGCTTGGAGCCGTCGATCGGGTCGGCGGCCGAGAAGCACGCCGGGGCGACGATGCGGCCGCCGAAGGCCGGATGGTCGTCGTCGATGCCGGAGTCGAGGATCGCCACGGCCGTGCCCTTGCCGGTGAAGCCCCGCTTGTGCGCCCGGTCGGCGCCGATCAGCGGGACGCTCTGCACGAGCGAGGGCTCGTTGAGCTTGTCCTCGCGGATCGACACGACGTCGGAGTCCTCGGCGATCTTCTCCAGCTCGGCGCGGGTGCCGTGGTAGACGAAGAAGTCGAGCTTGTTGGCGATCTCCGTCGGAGGCTCGGCGGAGACGTTCTTCTTCTCCCGCCTGACCCCCTCCGCACCGGCCCGTACGGCGTCGACCTGGGCCGGCTGCCGCACGCGGACGATGACGCGGTGCCCACCGGTCGCGGTGATCGCAGAGTCGATCTTGGACTCGGGATCGGCCAGGGCGGGTGTGGCGACCAGCGCTGCCGAGGTGGCGGCTAACGCCGCGGCGCCTGCCAGCAGAGACATCAGTCTCAACTGTTCCTCCGGGGGGTTCGAGGGGCCTTTGTCAACGGAAGTGTAGTTATTGGACAACTGATGTCAGAGAGGGTGAGTGTTCTGTTATCCGTTCTTGTCCTGGTAGGTGGTGGCATGCGAAGGGCCGGGCACGCGGCCCGGCCCTGCTGCGCGCGCCTCAGGCGCGGGAGTCGGCCGCGGCGGGCGCGGACGTGGTGGCGCGTTCCATGTCGATCCGTGAAACCCGGGAGGAGCCGGCCGCGATCGGCGTGCCCGTATCACGCAGCCGCCGCAGGCTCTGCTCGACCGTGCTGTCGGGGAACGCCTGCCGCATCAGCGCGAACGCCCCCGCCACGTGCGGCGCCGCCATCGAGGTGCCGCTCTTCTCCCCGTACGCGTCGTCCGGCACCGCGGAGTTGATCCCCCAGCCCGGCGCGAACAGGTCGAGCAGCGGCCCCCGGTTGGAGAACGAGGTCACCGCGTCGGCGTCGTCCGTCGCGCCCACCGTGACCGCGGTGGAGATGCAGGCCGGCGTCGAGACGCCGTTCTCGAAGCCGTTGTTGCCGGCCGCGACCACCGGGGCCACGCCCTGAGCCAGCAGCGCGTCGAACTCCGGCTTGAGCGCCGCCGCCCCGGGATCGGCGTCGCACGCCTCGGTGAACGGCCCGCCGCTGCCGAGGCTCAGGTTCACCGCCGCGACGTTGTGCGGCTTGGCCACCCGTGAGACGTACTCGAGCGCCAGCTTCTGGTCAGAGGTGTAGCTGAGCAGGCACGGCGCCTGGCCGCCACCGATCGCGCAGGTCACCGCGTTGTCCACGCGGCTGAAGACCTGGATCGCCAGGATGCGGGCCCCGGGGGCGACGCCGTTGTCCGGCGCGCCCGTGGTCGTCGCGCCCGCCGCGATGCCCGCCACGTGCGAGCCGTGTGAGCAGGTGTTGACGCCGCGGGCCAGGCACTGCGTGGTCTCGGCGTCGGCAGAGCCGGGCCCCGACTGGGTGGGCTGGTTGTTCGGGCAGAGGGAGACCGTGCCGTCGCCGGCGTCGGAGCTGGAGAAGCACGCCTCGTCCACGATCCGGCCGGCGAAGAACGGGTGGTCGCGGTCGATGCCGGTGTCGAGCACCGCGATCGTGGTGCCCGCGCCGGTCCAGCCGGCCTGGTTCGCCCGGTCCGAGCGGATCACGGTGGTGCTGGCGTCGAGAAAGGGCACGCTCAGCTGGTCCTCGTAGACGGCCTGGACACGGTTGTCCTGCTTGAGCTTGTTCAGCGTGGGGCCGTCCACCTCGGCGACGAAGAAGTGCGGTGACCCGGCCGCCTCCAGCACCCGGCTTCCGTCGGACGCCCGCTCGATGTCCTTGGCCACGTCCTGAACGCTCTGGCCCGGTTTGAGCTGGATGATGGAGCGCACGCTGTTCTTGGCCTTGATCTGCGAGGCGAGCGTGGGGCTGATGACGGGGCCGCCGGTGTCCTTGGGATCGTCGGCGGTGCTGGTGTTCTGGACGTGGATCGCCGGAGCCGCACCCGACGCGGCTCCGCTCAGGGCCGGCGTCAGTGCCAGCACCACGGCGCAGGTCAGCAGAGACCGTAGCCTCACTTGGTCCTCCAAGGGCTGTGGAGCCGTGAAGCCCTTCCCGCTCACGGCCGCGCGTACAGCCGCATGCATCCCCGCGTGTGACAAGTGTGATGTCTGTGACCTAAGTGGTCCGAAGCAACGTTGGCCGCCTCTTTGCCTCATGGCGGCATTTCCCGGCAAGAGCGGCGGCCATGGCCGCCGCCCAGGCCGGGCGCCGCTGCCCGGGTGCCCCTGGCGGGTGCCGCACCCAAGCGCGGCCGCCGCTCGTGACCACGGCAACGCCGCAGCGTATCGTCGGCCGCCTGGCGTGCCACGCAACGCCCCCATTCCGGAAGGTCGACCAGGAATCGCGAGGACCGCAATGAACGCCATGACCACGCCCGCCCTCGGCGACCTCCAGCCCGGCCGCGTCGTCTACATCCCCGCCGGGGCCTCCCCCCAGCGCACCCGCCCCCTCGCCATACTCATCCGTGACGCCGGCCCCAGCGAATACCCGCCCGGCGACATCTGGCTCGCCGGGCAGGTCCTCCGCGCGGACGGCTCCAACCCCCTCCAGTACCGCACCACCGCGATCAACGCCACCCTCGGCAAGATCACCATCGCCCCATCCGGCATCCGCCGCTGCGTCGCCGCGGGCTGCCCCGACTCCTACGACGCCATCGCCATGCGCGGAGGCGAACCCGCCGGATGGCGCGTGCTCCAGCAAGGCGTCCTCGGCGGCACCGACCTCTGTCCCCGGCACGCCCTCACCGTCGTCACCCCGGACGGCATCACCCGCCTCCACGCACCCGAAGCCATGGATGGCGACACCGGCACCATCACCTGCACCTGCGGAATCCTCATCCGCCCCGCCATGGCGCCCAGGACCGCCCCGGCCGTCCGGGCAGCCTGCGTACTCGCCTACGGCGTGCACATCGCGGCCATGACCGCACGGAGACCCTCATGACCGCCACTACCGACCCCTTTGGCCAAGGGTCGGACCCCGCCTCGGGCGTTCGCGAGGCTGACGCGCGCACGCGCGATTCATGGCGAAGATCGTGTGGTGGGCGAGTGCCGGGCGCGGTCCTCTGCGCGTCGCGGCGGGCGCGAGCCAGAAAGGCCGGCCGCACATCGCGACCGGCCTCTCTGCGAAATTTCGCTATTTAACTATCTTCAGAACGTTCTTCGTGGCCTTCTTCAGTGCCGCCGACGACGGCTTCGTGGCCTGGCGCACCTTCTCCGCGGCGGTCATGGCCGAGGTGCCGTTCACGCCGTGCGCCCAGTTCAGCCAGGCCGTGAGCAGCGCGCCGTCCAGCCGTGCCTTGCCCGTCCTCGTGCTCTTCAGCACCCGGTACGCCGTGCCCAGCGACGACGCCTTCGTCAGCTCGGGGAACACCTTGCTCGACTTGCTGATCAGCTTCAGGTAGCAGGTGAGCGTGGCGTCCGGGATGGTGCCGCTGCTGCGGTGGATCTCCACGGCCCACTTCGCGGCCGACAGCTTCTTCGCGGCGGTGCCCCGCGTGCAGACCGCGGCCGCCGGCGACGCCGTGTGCGTGACCGTCACCGTGACCGTCACGGTGGGCAGCGGAACGGGGCTGGTGCTCGGCTCGGGCTCAGGCTGCGGGTCCGGGTCCGCCGGGTCGCCGGGCTCCGGCGACGGGCCGCTCTCGAACGGGTCCGGCTCGTCCGGCACCGTCTCGTCCGGGACCGTCGGCGTCTGCGCGACGGGCGGCTGCACGGCCGCCCCCGTCAGGGCAGCCGCCAGGTCCAGACGCGGCGTGGTGACCTGGGTGCCGTAGGAGTCGTACACGTACGGCCGGCCGGTCTGCTTGAGCTTGTCGATCAGGTCCGCCATCGGGGTCTGCGGCGAGGCCTGCTTCATCAGCGCGAGCGCGCCGGTCACGTGCGGGGTCGCCATGGACGTGCCGCTGTAGACGGTGGTGGTGTTGTCGGGCACCGAGGACTCGATGTCCACGCCCGGCGCGAACAGGTCCAGCAGCGGCCCGCGGTTGGAGAAGTCGGCGATGGCGTCCTGCCCGTCGTTCGCGCCCACCGCCACCGCCGTGGAGACACAGGCGGGGAACGACACCCCGTCGAAGTACTCGTTGCCCGCCGCCACCACGGTCGCGACGTTCTTCGCCAGCAGCCCGTCGATGATCGGCTTGAAGATCGCGGCTTCCTCCGAGGAGTCGCACTGGCTCTCGGAGAGCATGCCGCCCAGGCTCAGGTTCACCGCCGCGAGCGGCTGGGGGACGGAGAGGCCGGACACGTACTCCATGGCCTGGCGCAGCGACGACTCGTACGCCAGCAGGCACGCCGGCTCGCCGCAGACGTCCTCGTCGTTGATCCGGCTGAACACCTGGACGGCGACGATGTGCGCCCCCGGGGCGACGCCTCCGGTGCCGGCCGCGATGCCCGCGACGTGGGAGCCGTGGTCGCACAGGTTGACGCCGTCGAGCAGGCACGCCGGGGCGGTGGCGTCGGCCGCGTTGCCGTCGGTCTGGCTGGGCAGGCCGTTGGGGCAGAGCGACTCGACGCCCGGCTCCACGGCCGAGAAGCACGCCTGTGCCGCGATCCGCCCCTGGAACCAGGGGTGGTCGGGGTCGATGCCGGTGTCCAGCACGGCCACGCTCTGCCCGGTGCCGGTGAAGTCGCCGGCGTGCGCCTTGTCGGCGCCGATCAGCGAGAGGCTCGGGCCGAGGTCGGCCGGCGTGTACGTGCGGTCGCGGTGGATGGAGGAGACCCGGGGGTCCTCGGCCAGCTTGGCCAGCTCCTCAGCGGTGCCCTCGACCACCATGAACGGCTGGTCCTGCGGCTGCAGCACCACGTCCACGCTCTCGGCCGCGGCCTGGCCGGCCACGGGGGCGTGCTGCGCCGGGTCGGTCAGCTCGACGATCGCCCGCTCGGTGCCGCCGTCGACGCCTAAGCCGTCCTCCACCTTGTCCTCGGGGTTCTGCGGGGCGTCCTCGGAAGGCTGCTCCGTCGGCGGTTCGGGCGGCGTCTCCTCGACGACGGGCTCCCCAGGAGGAGCTTCCGTCGGTGTCTGGGACACGGTCGGCGTCGGAAGAGGGGCGGGATCGGCGTAGGCCGGACTCGACAGCGGCAGCAGGGCCAGCGCGATCGAGCTGACGATCAGGGGGCGGAATCGCACGCGTCCTCCGAGAGGGGATGATCTCGGAGTTTAGGGCGATTTGCCGGACACGCACAGGCCCCCGGCGCGCATTCTCACGGAACTTTCAGCCGCCGCACGCCGTCCGTTCAGGCTGGACCCGAACGGGCGGTCAGCCCGGCCCGTCGTGCTTGAGCCACACCGCGCCCAGCGGCGGCACCCGCAACGTCGTCGAGTGCGGCAGCCCGTGCCACGGCTCGCCGTCGGCCTCGACCGCGCCCAGGTTCCCCACGCCGCTGCCCCAGTAGCCGTAGGCGTCGGTGTTGACGACCTCCGCCCACCGGCCCGCGTACGGCAGCCCGAGCCGGTAGTGCTCGTGCGGCCCGCCGCTGAAGTTGACCACGCACGCCACCGCGGACCCGTCGTTCGCGTACCGGACGAACGAGAACGTGTTGCCCGAGGCGTCGTCGGCGTCGATCCACCGGAACCCCTCCGGCCTGCAGTCCTGCTCCCACAGCGCGGGTGTCTCGCGGTAGATCCGGTTCAGGTCGCGGACCAGGCGCTGCACGCCCTGGTGGCCGTCGAACTCCAGCACCCACCAGTCGAGCCCGCGCTCCTCCGACCACTCCGAGCCCTGGCCGAACTCGCCGCCCATGAACAGCAGCTGCTTGCCCGGGTGCGCCCACATGAACGTCAGCAGCGCTCGCAGCTGCGCGAACCGCTGCCACTCGTCGCCCGGCATCTTGCCGAGCAGTGAGCCCTTCCCGTGCACCACCTCGTCGTGCGACAGCGGCAGCACGTAGTTCTCCGAGTAGGCGTACAGCAGGGAGAACGTCAGCTGGTGATGGTGGTACTGGCGGAAGACCGGCTCGTGGCGCAGGTACTCGAGCGTGTCGTGCATCCAGCCCATGTTCCACTTGAAGCCGAACCCGAGCCCGCCCAGGTGCGCCGGCCGTGACACGCCCGGCCAGGCCGTCGACTCCTCGGCCGCCATCGAGATGCCCGGGGCCTCGCGGTAGCAGACCGCGTTCATCTCCTTGAGGAACTCCACCGCGTCGAGGTTCTCGCGGCCGCCGTAGACGTTCGGCGTCCACTCGCCCTCGCGCCGCGAGTAGTCCAGGTAGAGCATCGAGGCGACCGCGTCCACCCGCAGCCCGTCGATGTGGAACTCCTTCAGCCAGAACAGCGCGTTGGCGACCAGGAAGTTGCGCACCTCCCTGCGGCCGAAGTCGAACACGTACGTGCCCCAGTCGGGGTGCTCGCCCCTGGCCGGGTCGGCGTGCTCGTACAGCGGGGTGCCGTCGAAGCGGGCCAGCGCCCAGTCGTCCATCGGGAAGTGCGCCGGCACCCAGTCGAGCAGCACGCCGATGCCGCGCTGGTGCATGCGGTCCACGAAGTGGCGGAACTCGTCCGGCGTGCCGAACCTGGACGTCGGCGCGTAGTACGAGGTCACCTGGTAACCCCACGAGCCGCCGAACGGGTGCTCGGCCACCGGGAGCAGCTCGACATGCGTGAACCCCAGGTCGGCGGCGTACTCGGAGAGCTGCTCGGCCAGCTCCACGTACGACAGGCCGGGCCGCCACGACCCCAGGTGCACCTCGTAGATGCTCATCGGCCCCGTCTGCGGCTGCGCCGAGCGCCGCTGGACCATCCAGGCGTCGTCCTGCCAGCTGTAGTCGGACTTGTCGATCACGGACGCGGTCATCGGCGGCACCTCGGTCCGCCGGGCCATCGGGTCGGCCTTCTCCCGCCACACGCCGTCGGCGCCCAGGATCCGGTACTTGTAACGCTCACCCACCCCCAGACCGGGGACGAACAGCTCCCACACCCCGGAGCGGCCCAGCGACCTCATCGGGTAGGCGGCGCCGTCCCAGTGGTTGAAGTCGCCGACCACCCGGATGCCGCGCGCGTTCGGCGCCCACACCGCGAACGCGGTGCCCTGGACGTCCTCGTGCGTCATCACGCGCGCGCCGAGCACCTCCCACAGCCGCTCGTGCCGCCCCTCGCCGATGAGGTGCAGGTCCACCTCCCCGAGCGTCGGCCAGTGCCGGTACGGATCTCGCATCTCATAGGGCTCCGCACCCGCATATTTGACGTTCAACGTGTACGAGGGCACCTTGTCCAGGCCGGGCACGGTCACCTCGAAGACGCCGTGGGCCACGTGTTTCATGTCGTGGGCCGTACCGTCCTCCAGCACGACCCGCACCCGCTCGGCGAGCGGGCGCAGCGTGCGGAAGACCATGCCGCCCGACGCCGGGTGCGCGCCCAGCACGGAGTGCGGATCGTGATGCGCCCCACCCGCGAGGCGATCGAGCTCTGTCCCCATCGGCATGCTCCCACCCTGCCCTAAGATGACCGTCCATCCCAGGCACTGCCCGCTTTCATCGCGACAATCACCGAACACGCAAAATCCCGCCCTGATCACAACAGGACGCCGGGTTCGGATAACTAGTCCTTTCCCGCTTCTTGGCCCGACATACTGGTGCGCTGCCCACATCCCCTTTCGGAAAGGTCCGGGCCGTGTATCCACCGCCACCCCCCTCCTCCGGCTACCCGCCGCCCCCGCCGCCGTTACGCCCCGTCCGCGGCGTCGCCCTCTTCGCCGTCGTGGCCCTGGTGTGCAACTGCGTCATCGGCGTCGTCGTCGCGGTGATCGACCTGTGGTACGCCGGGCTGATCGACCGCCTGCTCGCCGGCACCGACTCCGTCTCCGACGCGGAGGCCGGCGTCGCCGACCTCGTCTACGGTCTGTCCGGCATCCTGGAGTTCCTCGCCTACGTGGTCTGCGTCGTGGCCTTCCTGGTGTGGCTCTTCAGGGTCAGGGCCAACGCGGAGATCTTCTCGCCGGGCGGCCACCGGCGCTCCCGGCCCTGGGTGTTCTTCGGCTGGGTGGTGCCGATCATCTCGTTCTGGTTCCCGAAGCAGGTCGTGGATGACATCTGGTACGCCTCCACCCGCGCCGGGCACGAGTCCGCGCCGCAGCGTGGCGTGATCAACGCCTGGTGGGCCGCCTGGCTGCTGGCCGCCTTCGTGGCGAACGCCGCCGGCCGCCTCCTCTTCCGAGCAGAAGAGCCCGAGCAACTGGCGGACGCCTCCCGCTTCGACGTCGTGTCCATCGGCCTCACGATGATCGCCGCCGTCCTGGCCATCGCCGTGGTCCGCAAGATCACCGAGGCCCAGGAACAACAGGTCCGCGCCACCCTCACCACCTACGGCTCCCACCCCGCCTTCTGATCACCCCGCCGGCCCCTCCCCCCTGCGCTCTGAGTGGACCACCAGGGGGAGGTGGGCGCCGTGGGTCATGGCCGCCGTGAGGGCGTCCGGGGCGAGGGCCGTACGGAGGGCGGTTTCGACGCGGTCGACGTCGCCGCGTTCGGCGGGCCGTAGCGGCGCGCCGACCGCGTCGCGTAGTGCGGTGGCGCGGCCCGGGAAGCGGGCCGCTCGCTCCGGGTGGCCGTCGAGGGCCAGGGCGCCCGCCCCGGTCGGCCGGATACCCGCTGGGCGTGTTCACCGCGTCCCTGCTCGTCCCGTGGCTGGAGGCGATGGCCGCGCAGCAGCCCGCCTGGGCGGCCAAGGTCGAGTCGGGCGGCCACTCCACCGAGGTCTCCAGCCTGGAGATCAACCGGGCCGGCGTGGAGAACCTGGTGCGCGCCTTCCACGAGCAGGGCGTCAAGCCCGATCTGCTGCCTCCTGAAGGACGTCATCGACCGGCGTGCCGCCCGCGGTCTCGCCCACGAGGGCCTCTCGGGTCTGGTGGTAGAGCTCTAACCGGTACGCGGGCGGAAGGCGGCCAGCGGGATCGTGATCCAGGTGGGACGGTTGCGGGCCTCGTAGACGACCTCGTAGACGGCCTTGGACATCTCCAACGCCCGCAGCAGCGCCGCGTCCGCCCGGGTGATCACGCCGCCGCCCTCGGCGTACCCCTCCAGGAAGGCGGCCCGGTTGCGGTCGGCCCACTCCTGCGCCCGGGGCTCCAGCTCTTCCGCCTGCGCGTGGCCGGCCAGCAGGTGCCGGGCCGCGTAGTCGAACGAACGCAGCATCCCGGCCACGTCGCGCAGCGGCGACGACAGCGCCCGGCGCTCGCCCAGCGGCTGGCCGGGCTCGCCCTCGAAGTCCAGCACCACCCAGTCGGTCGGCGTGCGCATCACCTGGCCGAGGTGGTAATCCCCGTGAACGCGCTGCACGGGCACCTCGCCGGTGAGCAGCTCCACCTGGTGGTACGCCTGCTCGATCACCGTCGCGTGCGCGCGCAGCTCCGGCACCTCCGCCACGGCCCGCCCCAGCCGCCGCCTGAACCCCTCGGCCATGCGCTTGACCTCATGGACCTCGATCACGCCTGTGGGGAAGGCGTCGGCCAGCTCCTGGTGCACGCGGGCGGTGGCGCCGCCGAGCCGCAGCGACTCGGCCGCGAAGTCCCCGCCCGCCTCGGCCGCCGGCAACTCGGGCAGCGAGGCGTACAGGTCGCGGACGCTGGCCAGCGCGAGGTCCCAGCCGTCGTTGGCGTTCGACAGGAACTCCTGCATGAACGCCAGCGTCGTGTCGGTGCCGTCGAGGTCCACCTCGATCCACCCGTACGGCTGGGCGATGTGCGGCGCGTCCCGGGCGGCCAGCGCGGTGACGACCTCCAGCTCGGGGTTCACTCCCGGGATGAGCCGCCGGAAGAGCTTGCAGATGTACGCGTCCCCGTACACGAGGGAGGTGTTCGACTGTTCGGCCCCCAGCACGAGGCTGCGCGGGGAGGTGTCGATGGAGACGCCGGGCATGTGCCGCATGCGCAGCCCGTTGCGGGTCTCCTCGTTCGCCATGCCGTCGAGCAGCCACCCCGTACGGTCGGAGTCGTGCACGGCGTCGTACAGGTAGGCGTCGCCCACGCTGCCGATGAGCGCGTGCCCGAGGCGGTCGGGAAGCTCGGTCCGTTCGCCCAGCAGCAGCTGGTAGCGGTCGCGGGAGCCCTCCTGCCAGACGGCGACCACCAGGTGCCGCAGGCCGGGCGTGAGCTCGACATCGGATTCGATCGACAGCTCGTCGATCGGGCGCCCCTTGCCACCGAACCAACGTTGGCGGCTGATCCATGCGGCAAGGAGCTCGTCGAGCACGTCCTACTCCTCCTGGGTGATGGCCGGCGGGAGCGTGAACCAATAGAACCCATGCCCGGGAAGCGTCAAAAGATACGGAAGCTCGCCAATTGCCGGGAATGGTACGCCTCCCATGGTTTCCACGGGGGAGACGCCGACGAACCTGCGCAGGTCGAGCTCGACCGGCTGCGGGAAGCGCGACAGGTTGTTCACGCACAACATCCGGTCGTCGCCCAGCTCCCGGACGAACGCCAGCACGCTGGGGTTGGAGGAGTTGAGCTCGGCGTAGCCGCCCAGCCCGAAGACCGGGTGGCGCTTGCGGATCTCGATCATGCGGCGGGTCCAGTGCAGCAGGGAGCCCGCGTTCTTCTGCTGGGCCTCGACGTTGATGCCCTGGTAGCCGTAGATCGGGTCCATGATCACCGGCAGGTAGAGCCGGCCCGGGTCGCAGTCGGAGAACCCGGCGTTGCGGTCGGGGTCCCACTGCATGGGGGTACGGACGCCGTCGCGGTCGCCGAGCCAGATGTTGTCGCCCATGCCGATCTCGTCGCCGTAGTAGAGCACGGGGGAGCCGGGGAGCGACAGCAGCAGCGCGGTGAACAGCTCGATCTGGTTGCGGTCGTTCTCCAGCAGCGGCGCCAGCCGCCGGCGGATGCCGACGTTGGCCCGCATACGAGGATCTTTCGCGTACTCGGCGTACATGTAGTCGCGTTCCTCGTCCGTGACCATTTCGAGGGTCAGCTCGTCATGGTTCCGGAGGAAGATCCCCCATTGGCAATTTTCCGGAATTTTCGGCGTTTGGGCCAAAATTTCGGAAATGGGGTAGCGCGATTCTCTGCGTACGGCCATGAAGATGCGCGGCATCAGTGGGAAATGGAAGGCCATGTGGCATTCGTCCCCGCCGCCCACCGGATCGCCGAAGTACTCCACCACGTCCGACGGCCACTGGTTGGCTTCGGCGAGCAGCACGCGGTCGGGGTAGAGCCGGTCGATCTCCGCCCGGATGCGCTTGAGGTACTCGTGGGTCCGCGGCAGGTTCTCGCAGTTGGTGCCCTCCTCCTCGAAGAGGTAGGGGACCGCGTCCAGCCGGAAGCCGTCGATGCCGAGGTCGAGCCAGAAGCGCAGGACCTCCAGCATCGCCTCCTGCACCGCCGGGTTCTCGTAGTTGAGATCGGGCTGGTGGTGGAAGAAACGGTGCCAGTAGTACTGCCCGCGGACCGGGTCGTACGTCCAGTTGGACGTCTCGGTGTCGATGAAGATGATCCGGGCGTCCTGGTACTTCTCGTCGGTGTCGGACCAGACGTAGAAGTCGCCGAACGGCCCCTCCGGGTCGTGCCGGGAGGCCTGGAACCAGGGGTGGGCGTCGCTGGTGTGGTTCACGACGAGGTCGGCGATGACCCGCATGCCGCGTTTGTGCGCCTCGTCGACGAGCTTCACGAAGTCGCCGAGATCTCCGAACTCGGGAAGGATCTTCATGAAGTCGGCGATGTCGTAACCGCCGTCCCGCAGCGGCGACTCGTACAGCGGCAGCAGCCACAGGCAGTCGACCCCGAGCCACTGCAGGTAGTCGAGCTTGGTGATGAGACCCTTGATGTCCCCTGTGCCGTCGCCGTTGGAGTCGGCGAAGCCCCTGATGAGCACCTCGTAGAAGACCGCGCGTTTGTACCAGTACGGATCGCGCGGCTTTTCCTCGTCGAAGGTGTTGGGAATGGGTGTGATGCTCATGAGCCGCCTCGCAGGCGTCGCATGAGGGAGGCGCTTTCACACACGTCGAAGACTCCCCGCTGAATTCAGTTCTACCGTGGCGCGGCTCTTACGGTGAAAATGTGGGCAGGCTGGATGTGGGGGTCGAGGCGCACGTAGTTGCTCTGCCGCCACCGGTACGACTCGCCCGACAGTTCGTCGTCGACGACGAACTCGGCGTTCCAGTCGAGCCCGAGGGCGGGCAGGTCAAGATCTACGGTCGCCTCGTGGGTGTGGTGCGGATCCAGGTTGATGACCGCCAGAACGACGTCGCCCAGACCGTGCCGTCGTGTGGCCGGATCATAGGCGCCCGGAAGCCGTTTGGAGAGGCAAACGAGGTCCGGTTGGTCGACCCTGTGGAACCGTAGATTACGCAATTCCTGGAGTGCCGGATGCGCTCTTCGGAACAAATTCAGGCGGGTGATGAACGGGGCCAGGCTCCGTCCTTCACGCTCGGCGGATTCCCAATCGCGAGGTTTGTACTGATATTTCTCGCTATCGAGATATTCCTCGCTGCCCGGCCGTACCGGAATGTTCTCCGCCAGCTCGTACCCGGAGTAGACCCCCCACGTCGGCGCGGCCAGCGCCGCCAGCACGGACCTGATCTTGAACGCGGGCACCCCGCCGTGCTGCAGGTACTCGTGCAGGATGTCCGGCGTGTTCACGAACAGGTTGGGCCGCAGGTAGAACGACGTCTCGCGGGCCAGCTCGCTGAGGTAGCTCTCCACGTCCCCCTTGGAGTTCTTCCAGGTGTAGTACGTGTACGACTGGTGGAACCCGGTCTTGGCGAGCGTGCGCAGCATCGCCGGCCGGGTGAACGCCTCCGCCAGGAAGATCACGTCAGGGTCGGTGCGGTGGATGTCGGCCAGCAGCCGCTCCCAGAACGCCACCGGCTTGGTGTGCGGGTTGTCCACCCGGAAGATCCGCACCCCGTGGTCCATCCAGTGCCGCAGCACCCGCTTGACCTCGGCGTAGATCCCCTCGGGATCCTTGTCGAAGTTGATCGGATAGATGTCCTGGTACTTCTTCGGCGGGTTCTCCGCGTACGCGATCGACCCGTCGGCCCTGATCGTGAACCACTCGGGGTGCTCCTTGACCCACGGGTGGTCCGGCGAGCACTGGAGCGCGAAGTCGAGCGCGATCTCCATGCCCAGCTCCCTGGCCCGGCCCACGAAGTCGTCGAAGTCGTGGATCGTGCCGAGGTCGGGGTGGATCGCGTCGTGGCCGCCGTCCTCCGACCCGATCGCCCACGGCGAGCCGGGCTCGTCGGGCTCGGGGCTGAGCGTGTTGTTGCGGCCCTTGCGGAACGTGCGCCCGATCGGGTGGATGGGCGGCAGGTAGACGACGTCGAAGCCCATCTTGGCGATCGCGGGCAGCCGTTTGGCGGCGGTCTGGAACGTCCCCGACTTCGACACGCCCGTCTCGCTCACCACCGCGCCCTCCGAGCGCGGGAAGAACTCGTACCAGGAGCCGTAGAGCGCCCGGCGGCGGTGCACCCTGATCTTGTTCGACTTCGACCGGGTCACCATCTCGCGGAACGGATGGGCCTCCAGCAGCGCGGCGGTCTCCGGGAGTTGCGCGACCGACAGACGGGCCCGCGGGTCCATGTGGTCGTCACGCAACGTGGCCGCGGTGGACAGCAGGGCCGCCCGGTGCCCGCAGGCGTCGCTGTTCGCCCGCTGCCCGCCGTTCGCCGGCTGCCCGTTGGGGCACTCGGCGGGGCGGACGGCCTTGGCCGCCCGCTCGAACAGCCGGGCGCCCTCCTCGCACATGAGGTCGACGTCCATGCCACGCGGGATCTTGATCTCGGCGTCGTGCAGCCAGGTCGTGATCGGGTCGCTCCACGCCTCCACGCGGTACAACCAGTCACCCTCCGACGGCAGGCACACCTCGACGCCCCAGCGGTCGGTGCCGGGAGCGAGCTCGCGCATCCGTTTGAGGCGCCCCCGCTGCCCGTCGGGCGACGTGAGCACCACACCCGCGGCCACGGCGTCGTGGCCTTCGCGGAACACGGTCGCCGAGACCTCGAAGGTCTCGCCGGCGACCGCCTTGGCGGGCCATTGCCCGCAGTCGACGACGGGGGAGATGTCCGTGATGGGAATTCGTCCGATCATCGCAATCAAAGGTTTGCGGCGGCACTCCCGGTACCGCCGGAGGCTTTCCCGGCAGACTCGATCCTTGCACGTTAAGTGTGGACAACAGCGGATAGACCTCCCGTGTGTGTCTGCGGGAGAGCCCAACATTGAGGAAAGTTGCCCCAATAGTCGCTGTTCATGCTTGTTCCCGGAAGGGGTTTGAACGGCACGTGTGTGGGTGAAGGACTCAGAGGTCCCTCCTAGCCCGTAGGGTGCAGAAACGTGAGAGCTATCCGCCGATTTACCGTCCGCACCGTCCTGCCCGCGGAGCTGGCCGCGCTCGGCGAGCTCGTCCACAATCTCCGCTGGTCCTGGCATCCAGAGACGATGGACCTCTTCGCGGAGGTCGACGCCGACCTCTGGGAGCAGGTCGGCCACGATCCCGTGGCCCTGCTCGGCGCCGTCACCCCGGCGCGGCTGAACGAGCTGGCCTCCGACCGCCGCTTCCTGCGCCGTCTCGCCGACGCCGCGGACGACCTGCGCGAGTACATGACCGCGCCGCGCTGGTACCAGACCCTGCCCGACGGCGCCCGCGGCATCGCCTACTTCTCCCCCGAGTACGGCATCGCCGCCGCGCTTCCGCAGTACTCGGGCGGCCTCGGCATCCTGGCCGGCGACCACCTCAAGGCGGCCAGCGACCTGGGCGTGCCCATCCTCGCGGTCGGCCTGCTCTACCGGCACGGCTACTTCACGCAGTCGTTGTCGCCCGAGGGCTGGCAGCTGGAGCACTACCCGTCCCTCGACGCGGGCGGGCTGCCCCTCAGCCTGCTCAAGGACACCGAGGGCGCGCCCGTCAAGATCCGCCTGTCGCTGCCGGAGAACCGCGTCCTGCACGCGCAGGTGTGGGTGGCCCAGGTCGGACGGGTGCCGCTGCTGCTGCTCGACTCCGACGTGGCCGACAACGACGTCGCCGCCCGCGACGTCACCGACCGCCTGTACGGCGGCGGCACCGACCACCGGCTCATGCAGGAGCTCCTGCTCGGCGTCGGCGGCGTGCGGGCGATCCGGGCGTACTGCTCGATCACCGGGCATCCCGAGCCCGAGGTCTTCCACACCAACGAGGGCCACGCCGGCTTCCTCGGCCTGGAGCGCATCCGCGAGCTGACCGAGGCTCGGCTGTCGTTCGACGAGGCCCTGGAGGCGGTGCGGGCGGGCACGGTGTTCACCACCCACACGCCCGTCCCGGCCGGCATCGACCGCTTCCCGCGCGACATGATCGAACGCCACTTCGGCGGCGCGAACGCCTGGCCGACCGTGCCCGTCGAGCGCATCCTCGCCCTGGGCGCCGAGTCCGACCCCGGGCGGTTCAACATGGCCGTCATGGGCATGCGGCTCGCCCAGCGCGTCAACGGCGTCTCCCGGTTGCACGGCGAGGTCAGCCGTCAGATGTTCAAGGAGCTCTGGCCCGGTTTCGACGTCGACGAGGTGCCGATCGGGTCGATCACCAACGGCGTGCACGCCCCCACGTGGGTCGGCCGCGAGCTGATGGAGCTGGCCGGGCGCGAGGTGCCCTCGCTGATCGAGCGGGCCCGCGGCTGGGACGCCATCCAGAAGATCTCCGACGCCGACATCTGGAAGATCCGCGGCACGCTGCGCCAGCGGCTGGTCGAGGGCGCACGGGCCCGGCTGCGCCGGTCGTGGCGCGAGCGCGGGGCCTCCGACGCCGAGCTCGGCTGGATCGACGACGCGCTCGACCCCGAGGTGCTGACGATCGGGTTCGCCCGGCGGGTGCCGTCGTACAAACGGCTCACGCTCATGCTCCGCGACCCGCGCCGGCTGACCCAGCTGCTGCTCGACCCCGACAAGCCGGTGCAGATCGTGATCGCCGGCAAGGCCCACCCGGCCGACGAGGGCGGCAAGAAGCTGATCCAGCAGATCGTCAAGTTCGCCGACCAGGAGAAGGTCCGCCACCGCATCGTCTTCCTGCCCGACTACGACATGGCGCTCGGCCAGATCATGGTCCAGGGCTGCGACGTCTGGCTGAACAACCCGCTGCGCCCGCTGGAGGCGTCCGGCACGTCGGGGATGAAGTCCGCACTCAACGGCGGCCTCAACCTGTCGATCCGCGACGGCTGGTGGGACGAGTGGTACGACGGCACCAACGGCTGGTCCATCCCCACCGCCGACGGGGTGAGCGACCACGACCGGCGCGACGCGCTGGAGGCCGCCGCCCTCTACGACCTGATCGAGCACGAGGTGTCCGCGCGCTTCTACGACCGCGGCGTGGACGGCCTGCCGCGGCGCTGGATGGAGATGGTCAAGCACACCCTGACCTCGCTCGGCCCGAAGGTGCTGGCCGGGCGGATGCTGCGCGACTACGTCCTCACGCTGTACAACCCGGCCGCCGCCTCCGCCCGCGCGCTGTGCGCCGACGCGTACGCGCCGGCCAAGGCGTTCGCCGCCTGGCGGGTGCGGGTGACCAGGGCCTGGCCGGGGGTGCGGGTCGAGCACGTCGAGGCGACAGGGGTGAGCGATCCCGAGGTCGGGGCCTCGATCGAGCTGCACGCCACGATCGCGCTCGGCGACCTGGAGCCCGGCGACGTCCGGGTCGAGGCCGCGTACGGCAAGGTCGGGCCGCACGACGAGCTGGTGCACCCGGCGTACGCGCCGCTGACCCCGGGGTCGGTGGACGACGACGGGCGGGCCCACTACACGGGCACGGTGCCGCTCGACCGCACGGGGGCGTTCGGCTACACGGTGCGGGTGGTGCCGTACCACCCGCTGGCCGCGACCACGGCGGAGCTGGGGCTCATCGCGGTCCCGGAGGAGCCGGCGGGCATGACGAACGGTACGTTGCGGTAGATCGCCGATCTGCTCGTCAATACTGGTCCAGGCGGCATAATCAGGACCGTGGACGACAGCGGCAACGGCCTGCGGGCCGACACTCTGGTGGCCACGGTCCGCGGTGTGCTGCCTTCGCTGACGCCTGCCGCCCAGACCGTCGCCCGGCTCATCCTCGAAGATCCGGCGACGGTGGCGAGGAGCACCATCACGGAGCTCTCCGCGGCCTCCGGCACCAGCGAGGCCACCATCGTGCGCACCGCGCGGCTGCTCGGGTTCGCCGGATATCCGCAGCTGCGGCTGGCCTTAGCGGCGGCCGCCGCCCAGCCCGACCGGCTGGTGCCCGGCGACCTCGCCCCCGACGACCCCCTGTCGGAGGTCATCCACAAGGTCGCGCGGGCCGAGTCCGAGGCGATCAACGACACCGTCGCCCAGCTCACCTCCGAACGCCTCGGCCTGGTGGTCGAGGCCATCGCCGGGGCCCGGCGGGTCGACGCCTACGGGGTCGGCGCCTCCGGCCTGGTCGCCGAGGACGTCGCCCAGAAGCTGCTGCGCATCGGCCTGTCCAGCCACGCCTTCCAGGACGCTCACCTGGCGCTGACCAGCGCGGTGCTGCTGCGTCCCGGAGACGTGGCGATCGGCATCAGCACCTCGGGGGAGACGCCCGACGTGATCGAGCCGCTGACGCGGGCGAGGGAGACCGGGGCCACCACGGTCGCGATCACCAACAACCCGCGCTCCTCCATCGCGGAGCTGGCCGAACACGTGCTGATCTCCGCCGGCCGCGAGACGGAGTTCCGTCCCGGCGCCCTGGCCAGCCGCATCAGCCAGCTCCTCGTCGTCGACTGCGTGTTCGTCGGCGTCGCCCAGCGCACGTTCGAATCCTCCCAGGAGGCTCTCGCGAGCACCAGGCACGCCGTCGAGGAGTTCAACCGGAGGGCATCACCAGCACGTCGTCAGCCTTGACGTACATCACCCGGTGGCCGAACTGGATCTGCAGGTACTTCGTCCTGCCGCGGACCACCTGGTGGTCGGCCAGGTCGTAGGTGACCGCGCGGTAGTACTCCGTGGCGGCCGGGCCGCCGAGGGTGTACTTCTCGCCCGCCGAGAACGTGTACTGCAGCGGCGTCACCGCCTGGTACGGCACGCCTTCCGGGTACGCCTCCTGCTCCGGGTACGCCCGGCCGTAGACCGGGACGGTCGCCTTGCCCGGCTTCGGGGTGACCACGAGGCCCTTCGACGGCACGGCGGTCGGGGCGTCGGCCGGGTTGTGGAACCAGGCCTTCTGGCCGAGGTACCAGATGGCCGTCCAGTCACCCTGCCGGTCGGCCACGGCGAAGCGCTGGCCGGTGCTGGCGCGGGCGCTGTGGTCGTACACGCTGTAGAGGGACTCGCCGGTGGGGTGCTTGCCGATGTCCTTGACCAGCGGGGCGTCCTCCCGCGGCTCGGTGCGCAGCCAGACGGTGTGGGCGCTGAGCGGCGGGCAGTCGGCCGACGGGTTCGCGCGGTCGCAGCCGTAGAAGTAGGGCTTGTTCGTGGCGAAGTCGGGCTTGATCATGATCGCGCCGGACCCGGGGCCGCCGACCTGGTGCAGCGGCGCGCCCAGGAGCTGGAAGTAGTGGGCCCAGTCCCAGAACGGCCCCGGGTCCTCGTGCATGCCCTGGACGGTCGAGGGGAGCGTGCCGGGGACGTTGTCGTGGCCGAGGATGTGGGCGCGGTCGAGCGGCACGTCGAACCGCTGCGCGAGGTAGCGCACCAGGCGGGCCGACGAGCGGTACATCGCCTCGGTGTACCAGGTGCCGCCCTCCGCCAGGAAGCCCTCGTGCTCCAGGCCGATGGACTTGGCGTTGACGTACCAGTTGCCGGCCTGCCAGCCGATGTCCTTGGCCTTGATGTGCTGGGCGATGTGGCCGTCGGAGGAGCGGATGGAGTACTGCCAGCTGGCGCCGTAGTTGGGGTCCTGGTTGAGACGGATGGACGGGAGGAAATATCCCTCCATGTCATGAATGATGATGTAGTCGATCTTCTGGCTGACCGGGCGGTTCGCCAGGTCGTAGTGGCCGTAGTCGTCATTCGGGAGCTGCTCGTAGGCGGCCGGGATCCACTCGCAGGAGACCGAGGCCGGGCACTCCACGCCGTCGGTGCGCGTGGGTCGCAGCTTGAGCTTCTCCAGCCACCGCTCGATCTTGCCCAGATCCGGTACGGCCGGCAGGCTCACCCGATGCCCGTCGTCGGTCGTGCGCTGGGCGCCCTGGCGGATCGTCGCGTAGACCTCGTCGGCGAAGAACTTCGCCGCGCCGGCCTCCTCGGCGCCGGAGTACTTGGCGACGGCGCCGTACCACTCGGCGGGGTCGTCGCTCAGCGGGGCGCCGAGCGCCTTCTGGTGGTCGGCCAGCAGCGCCGCGCCGCCGCGGATGTTGGCGGCGGGGTCCGTGCGCAGGCGTTCGCGGGTCTCACCGGTGAGCTCGGCGGCCTTCTCCATCGTGCGCAGCGAGGCGGGGATGTCGGCGGGGGCCGGCGGCGAGGTGACGGGGAGGGGGCGGCTCTCGTCGCCGCGGGCGTCCTCCGAGCCTTCGTGGTGGTGGTTGGAGCCGGTGAACGCGGCGGCGTCGGTCAGGTGCATCGGCCCGAACCCGGCGTCGCCGGACGGCTGACCGGCGTGGCCGTCCCAGCGTGACTCGAGGTACGAGACGCCGAGCAGCACGCTCTCGGGCACCTGGAACTCTTCCGCGGCGGCGGCGAAGGCCTGCTGGCGGTCGCCGGGTTCCTGAGCATGGGCCGCCGTCATGGTGCTCAACGGCAACGCGGCGACGAGGGAGATCGCCAGTAATCTGCGCATGAACCACTCCTTGGGCTGGGGGCGCGGCGTCGTGGTTCACGATCTCAATATTTTCCTTCGCAGGCGAGATCTTTGCGAAGACATTCTTCACTTCTTGACGGGTTCGTCTGACACGGTCAGGCGCCGGGGGACGAGCCAGAGAGTGAGCGGCGCGGACAGCAGCGCGACCACGCAGGCGGCGTTGAGCGCCACCCGCAGGCCGGACCCCTCGCTGACGGCGGGGCCCGCGAGGGCGCCGAGCATCGTCGCGACGGCCTCCAGAGTCAGGAAAGCCGCGCTGACCCGGCCGAGCAGCCCCTCCGGGGTCGTCCGCTGCACCCAGGTGTGCACGGAGACCAGCACGGTCACCGCCGGCAGGCCGAGCAGGAACGCGGCGGCCAGCGCGACGGGGAGCGCGGTGCTGTTGAACAGCAGCGCGAACGCTCCGGCGACGAGCACCTGCCCGGCGGCGACGGTCGTCCTGGCGGCGCCGCGGTCGGCGAGCCGGCGGCTGACGGGCGCGCCGGCGAGGAACCCCAGCCCGAGCGCGGAGAGCAGATAGCCGACCTGGACGCTGCCGCCCAGCTGGGTCACGCCGAACGGGACGAGCAGGGCGGTGAGCGCGGCGTTGGCCAGCAGGTAGACGCTGTTGGCGACCAGCAGGCCCCGGGTGGCGGCGGCGTGCCGGACGTACCGGAGCCCATGGCGGATCTCGTCGAGCACCCGCCGTGGGGCGGCCGCCGGATCCGGGGGCGTGCGGCGGGCGGAGGTTCGGGTGGAGGTCCGGGTGGAGGTTCGGGCGATGGTGGCCGCGGACAGGAGCCCGGCGGTGGCGCTGGCGGCGACGACCGCGCCGATCCCCGCGAACGCGAACACCAGCCCGCCGACCGGTGGCCCGACGAGCCCGACGACGCCGGTGGTGACGGCGCTGAGCGAGTTCGCGCTGGTCAGCACCGGTCCGGTGCCCACCACGGCCGGGATGTGGGCCTGCGCGGCGGGCCGGAAGACGACGGCGGCCGAGCCTTGCCCGAGCACCGCCAGGTACACGAGCCAGATCGTCTCGGGCGTCACGGCGACCAGCGCCACCGAGATGGCCAGCGCGTGACCGAGATCGGTGGCGATCATCAGCCGGCGGCGGTCCCACCGGTCGGCCATGACCCCGGCGAACGGCCCCAGCAGCAGCGACGGCAGGTACTCGAAGGCGAGGGTGACGCCCGTGGCCAGCACCGAGCCGGTGACGGCGTGGACATGGGCGGGGATGGCGACGACGAGCATGCTCGTGCCGAGCCCCGCGATCCCTCGCGCCGTCCAGAGAAGCCGGAAGTCCCGTACGCGCAGAGCCGGCGGCACCATCGTTCCTCCAGAGTCTTCTCCTGTGAGGAGAGAAACAGAGGATCGAGTATCCTGTCAAAATATGAGCGTCGATCATGCGGAGCTGGGGCGGCGGTTGCGCCGCCGCCGGGCGGCACTCGGCCGGACCGTCGCGTCGGTGGCCACCGACGCCGCCCTGTCGGTGCCCTACGTGGCCAACCTGGAGAACGGCCGCGGAAACCCGACCGTCGCCGCCCTCGACCGGCTGGCCGAGGCGCTCGGCACCCGCCTGGTGATCACCATGGCGGAGCCCGGCGCGGACGAGGGCCCGGCCGCCCCCGTCGTGCCGGCGTCCCTGCTGGAGTTCGCGCGCGGCCACCGTTTCCGGCACGCGGCCGGAGCGCTGGCCGGGCTGCTGGGTGACGACCGGGCCGTGCGGACCAGGCTGTTCGACGCGCTGGCCGGCGCCGCCGCGCCGCTCGGGCGGGAGCTGCCCGAGACCGACTGGCAACGCCTGCTGGACGCGCTCGTCCTGGTCATGGGCCACCCGGCCGATCGGCGGGGCGGCCCATGACCGCTCACGGGACGAGCACGACCTTGCCCGTGGTGCGCCGGGATTCCAGGGCGGCGTGCGCGGCGGCGGCCTCGGCCAGCGGGAACGTCTGGACGGCGGGGACGAGCCTGCCGTCGGCCGCCGCCGCCAGAGCCCTGGCCTCGTACTCGGGGCGTTCATGGCCGCGTCCGAGGATGAGCAGCAGGGCATCGGTCACGGTCAGGGACCGCTCGTCCAGCAGTCGAGGGTCCGGGTCGACCGGCTGGTGGGAGGCGTTGCCGATGGTGAGGAACCGGCCGCCGTCGGCGAGCAGGCCGAACGTCGCGCGCGCCCTGGCCCCGCCCACCCCGTCGAGCACGGCGGTCACCTTCCGGCCGCCGAGCCGCTCGGCGACCGTCCGCTCCCAGCCGGGCTCGTCGTAGTCGACGGCCAGGTCGGCGCCCAGCTCCCGTACGGCGGCCACCTTGGCGGGCCCGCCGGCCGCGCCGATCACCCGCGCGCCGAGACCCTGGGCGTACTGGACGACCAGCCGCCCGATCCCGCCCGCCGCCGAGGTCACCAGCACGACGTCGTCGGCGGTCAGCTTGGCCACGTCCAGGAACTGCAGGGTGGTGCAGCCGGTGACGATCATCGCGACGGCCGTGTCGTAGTCCAGGTTGACGGGCGTGCGGTGGACGGCCGTCACGTCGGCCACGGCCAGCTCGGCGTACCCGCCCGGCTGCCCGCCGGCGGTGACGACGTCGCGGCCGACCCAGGCGGGGTCCACGCCCGGCCCGGTGGCCTCCACCCGCCCGGCCACCTCGCCGCCGAAGACCGCGGGCAGCTCCGGCAGCGGCGGCAGGAAACCGTCGGACACGCCCTGTCGCAGCTTGGTCTCCACCAGGTGCACCCCGGCCGCCCTGACGGCGATGCGCACCTGCCCGGGGCCTGGCTCGGGATCGGGGACGGTCTCGTACGTGAGGTTCTCCGCGGGTCCGAAGGCGTGCAGTACGACGGCGTGCATGGTGTGTCCTCTCGTGGGCTGTCGCCTCCGAGCCTGCAACCTCAACCAAGCTTGACGTCAAGCACGGCCTTGCCGTGGAGGCGGCGACCGAGCAGTGCGGCGATCGCCTCGTCCGCCCGCTCCCAGCCGCCGCGCCATGAGATGCCGGGGTCCAGGTCGCCCGACGCCACGAGAGTGGCCAGCCAGGTGAGATCGGGCACGAGGTCGGAGCCGTCCAGCAGGTAGAAGGTGACGAGGGAGCGGTCGTGCCGCCCGCCGTCGCCGACGAGGGCGCCGAACGGGAAGGTCTCCGGCTCGCCCGTCGTGTGGCCGACCGCGACCAGCGTGCCGTGCGGCGCCAGCTTCTCGAACGCCGCCACGAGCTGGGCCCCGCCGACGTTGTCCACGGCCCCGTCCACCGGGGCGCCGGCCTGCTCGGGGTGGGCGATCACCTCATGGGCGCCGAGCGCCCGCAGCTCCTCTCCCCGCCGTGCGGGGTCGCCGGTGGAGGCGAGGACGTGGGCCCCGCCGAGCCGGGCGAGCTGTACGGCGTACCGTCCCACGCCTCCCGTGGCGCCTGTCACCAGCACGCGCTTGCCCAGGAGCGGGCCGATCCTGCGCAGGGCGCGCAGCGCGCTGGCGCCCGCCACCGGGACGGTGCTCATCGCTCCCAGGTCGGCCCCGTCCGGGGCGGCGCCGATCATGGCGGTGTCGACGGCGCGCAGTTCCGCCCAGGCGCCGTCGGGTCCGATGGTGACCACCGGGGTGCCGGCGGGCGGGCCCGAGCCGTCGGCGGCCGCGCGTTCGACCACGCCGGCCGCGTCCCAGCCCAGGACGGCGACGTCCGGGGCCTGGGAGAGGGCATGGCTCACCTCGCCGAAGTTGAGCGAGGTGGCGCTCACCCGGATCAGCGCCTGGTGGGCGGCCGGTACGGGGTCGGGGCTCTCGCCGAGACGGAGACCGGAGGCGGTGGAGTGGTCGACCAGCAGGGCACGCATGGGATGCGCCTTTCTCGAGATGACGCTACGACGATATGCCACTCAGTGGCATTCGCTTACAAGCGGCCCTCGCCTCCGGGGCTACACTGTGGGCATGACCGCCGGATCACCGCTGCGCGAACGGAAGAAACAGCGCACCCGCCAGGCGCTGATCGACGCGGCCCTGACCCTCTTCGGCAGCCGCGGCTTCGGCGGGGTCACCCTCGACGAGCTCTGCGACGAGGTGGAGGTGTCCAAGCGCACGTTCTTCCGCTACTTCGCCAGCAAGGAGGACGTCGCGATGGCGCCTCTCGAGGACATGTGGCGGGCCTTCCTGGAAGGGCTGGAGACGGCCGATCCCGACGGCCGGCCGTTGCTGGAGCTGATGGAGGCGACCCTGCTCGCGGCGCTGGACCGGGTGGGCGACGACACGTGGGCCGGCCGGGCGCTGCTCAGCTACCGCCTGTCGCGGCAGACACCCTCGATGGACGCCCACACCCTGCACTTCTGCGACAGCACCATGCGTTCGGTGCTGGAGATCCTGCACCGCAGGCTCGACCTGCCGGACGACGCCCGTCCCCGGCTGGCCGGCGACATGCTGGTCGCGGCGTGGCGGTACGCCCTCGACGGGTGGGCGGCCGGCGCCCGGGACCGCCCGGACGGGCGGGAGCTCGCGGCCCGCGTCCGCGACGCGGTCGCCGCCCTCCCCGGCAGCCTCCACCTGACCGCCGCCCCCAGGAGCTGCCCGCCCGGCCCGGGCACGCCGCCCCAGGGTCGCCGCGGCCGTGAATCGCGCACGGGCCGTTCTGGGACGTGATGGCCGGGCGGGAGCCGCCGCCCCCGGCCGCGGAGACCCTGGGGCGGGAGCCGGTCGCCGTGGATCCCGACGCGGGCCCGATCGAGGCCTGAGCCGGGCGCTCCCCGTCCGAGGCCGTGGTCAGCGAAGGCGGGAGTGATAGATCTTTCTGGCTCGGTCGTACAGCGCGAGGTGGTCGTCGAGCTGGGCGGGGGTGTCGAAGCGGCCGAACTCGCGGAGCAGCTGCTCCAGGCGGTCCAGCCAGGCCAGGCACCAGCGCACGTCCGCCTCCCTGGCCACGTGGGCGCCGGCCACGTCCACGTACACCGGGCTGGTGTGGGCGTAGGCGCCGCGGCGGTGCTGGGAGCGCGGGTGCGGCGGCCCGGAGGCCACGGCCACCACGTACGTCGGCTCGTCCGTCGTCAGCGTGGCCGTCAGCCGCCCCGCGGGGCCCTGCGCGAGCACGCCCGCGGCGGTGCGGATCTCCAGGGTCTCGACCTCCGGCCCGATCGAGGAGACCGTGATCTCCACCTCCTGCCCGGCAGGCAGCTCCAGCGTGGCGCCCGGCCCGTGGCCGTTCACGGCGAGCTCCAGCCACGGCCCGGTGGTGGCGAACGTCCGGCCGAGCGCGACCGCCTCGGCGTACGACTCGGCGGTGAGGGGGCCGGCGACGTCGGCGTACACGCGTTCCCAGCCGGGCGGGGCGGAGGCGGTGCCGCGGCGGCAGAACGACAGCACGGCGTCGGTCCCGGCCGAGACCCCGATCCGGTTGCCCGCGCCGACGAGACGCCGGTAGACGGCCGCCGTCGCCAGGATCGACGAGTGGTTGAGCACGTCGAGCGTGTCCACCAGGCCCAGCGCGGCGCCGACCACGATCTCCCTGGCCGAGCAGTTGCGCGCGCGGTCGAGCACGACGTCCGGGGGGTCGTCGTCGCCGAACGCGGTGTGGAACGGGTGGCCGTACGAGATGATCCCGCCGAGCGCCCGCATCTCCTCGCACGCCACCGCGTTCGGCGGCCAGTCGACCGTGTCGCGGAAGCCGGTGTGGTAGCGGCTCGGCAGCCCGCGCAGCCCGAACGCCGTGCAGTGGCCGAGCAGGTCGTTGCGGTACTCGACGCCCAGCCGGGCCAGGTGCCGCTCGTCGGACCACGGCAGGTCCTCGCCCACCCAGCGCTCCAGCGCCTCCACGTCGTAGACGCGCTCGCCCGCCACGTTGCCGGCCACCAGGTTGAGCACGTGCAGGTCCTCGCCGTGCTGCGCGGCGGCGGCCAGCTCGGGGACGGCGGGCTCCTCGCCCATCCAGTTGAGGTGGACGTGCAGGTCGCCGCCGTACCAGCCGCGGGCGGCGGCGTCGTACAGGCGCTCGGGGGCCAGCTCGACCAGCGTCTCCGCGCCGGCCCGCGGCGTCACGGTCACCTCGGCGGTGGTGTACTCCATGCCCCTGGCCACGGTCACGGTGATCGGCTCGGCCGGCACGTCCACCACGAGGTCGTCGCCGTGGAAGTACGGCTGCCGGTTCCCGTCCAGCTTGGGCGGCGCACCCTGCGGGTACCAGCCCTGGCCGTTCGCGGTCGTCACGCTCCACCGGCACGGGAACCCCGCCCGCACCCGTACGGTGGCCGAGGCCACCCGCCTGCCCAGCGGCGCGAGGTCGACCGGCCGGCCGTCGACGACGACGGATCCGGACACCTCGACGATCCGGGCCCCACGAGGCTCGACCGGGTACGGCGTGCCGTCCACGACCACGGTGACCGGCTGATCCCTGCTGGAGTCGAGCAACAGCGCGGTACGGAACGCCGCCCCCTCCAGCACCACCCGCGTGTCGGCCTCCAGCGCGCAACCGCCGGGCGTCACCCGCAACACGGGCAGGTTGTCCGGCACGTCCCCGCCGAGCGCGTCGCGCACCACGCGGGCGACGTCCACCTCGCCGAGGTAGTCCTCCAGCTCGACGGCGGACACCTCGGGATGGCGCTCGGCGACCTGCCGCAGGCCGGTGTTCCAGAAGTCGTGACGGCGGTCCAGGTAGACGGTGGCCCACGCCTGGGCCACGTACGACAGGGACGGCTCGCCCCAGCAGGGGCCGTGCGCGTCGCGGAGCGCGCGGTACTCGGCCACCGCGGACGCCACGGAATCGGGCAGAAACGGATCGGGAAGCAACGGATCGTTACACATCGGACACTCCCTGATGAGGACGCGCCGTCATCGTGACACGAATCGTCCGCTGTGTCCCCCCTATCGGGGTAGCTGGTGGACATGACGCACATCATCGAAAGAGAAGCGGTGCAGGAGCTTCTCGACACGGGGGAGGCCCAGCTCGTCGAGGTGCTGCCGGAGCCCGAATACGCCTGGGCGCACCTGCCGCGGGCGCGCAACGTGCCGCTGTGGCAGCTCGACAGGGCGGCCGCGACGACGCTGGACCCGGCGCGCCCGGTGGTCGTCTACTGCCACGACGCGCTCTGCGACCTGAGCCCGCGCGCCGCCCACCGGCTGGAGCGGCTGGGCTTCACCCAGGTCCACGACTACGGCCTGGGCAAGATGGACTGGCTCTCGGCGGACCTGCCGTACGAGGGGCATGCGGCGCTGGTGTCGCAGACCGTCCGGCGCGACCCGGTCACGGCCGTCCTGGACGACCCGCTGGGCTCGCTCACCGAGCGCATCATCGCCGACCCGGCCGGCCTCGCCGTCGTGGTGGACGAGGACGACGTCGTCCAGGGGGTCATCGGATCGCGGGAGCTCAAGGGCGCCGACCTGGACGCCACCGCCGAGAGCGCCATGCGGCTGAGCGCGACCACGGTACGCCCGAGCGAGGAGATCGACGCGCTGGTCCAGCGCATGGACAAGGCCAAGGTGGACCACGTGGTGGTCACCCACCAGGACGGCACGCTGGTCGGCCTGTTCGGCCTCGGCGACGCCCGCCCGCCGCAGACCGAGTCCGACCAGGGCTGAGACGCCGGCTGAGACGCCGCCGGCCGACCCATGGGTCGGCCGGACGATGCTCCACGCGTGGAGCGGGCCGGGCTCAGGCCCGGCGGTTGAGGCGGAACGTCGGGTGGCCCGGCGTGCCGGGCTGGGCGTCGAGCGACTTGTCGTCGAGGACCTGCACGGCGTCCTGTGCCACGAACACGCGCACGTCCTCCTTCTCGACCACCTGGTCGCCCTCGGACGGCGTGCTCGCCAGAGAGACCTCCAGCGTCCCGGCCTGGTCCTCCTTCGGCGCGATCCGCAGGCCCGCGTCGGCGGGCACGTCCTCGCCGACCATCAGGTCCCGGATGGCCGTCACGGCGTTGTCAGTCAGTGTCAGCACGACCCTGCTCCTTCGTGTGTCGTGTCGGTCCTCGGGTCGCCTCCCCGAGGGGTTCGGAGCCAAACCCGCCGCGTGGAATGCCGCGACGGGTCCCGGGTAGCGGAGGCCGCATGGGGAAGAACGAGGGAGCCGTGCTCGACGCGCTGCTCGACCGCTACGGCCGCACGTTCTGCGGCGAGGCCGGCATCCGGCTGTCCGACCGGCCGAAACCGCTCTACCAGCTGCTCGTCCTGGCCACGCTGCTGAGCGCCCGCATCTCGGCGGACGTGGCCGTGGCCGCGGCCAAGGAGCTGTTCGCCGCCGGCTACGGCACGCCCAAGGGCATGCGGGACGCGAGCTGGCAGGACCGCGTGGACGCGCTGGGCCGCGGCCACTACCGACGCTACGACGAGCGCACCTCCACGATGCTCGGCGAGGGGGCCGAGCTGCTCATCGAGCGCTGGAAGGGCGACCTGCGCAAGCTGCGCGACGAGGCCGGCGGCGACGAGGGGCGCATCGCGTCGTTGCTGATGGAGTTCCCCGGCATCGGCCCGACCGGGGCGGACATCTTCCTGCGCGAGGTCCAGGCCGTCTGGCCGCAGGTGGCGCCGCACCTGGACAAGCGGGTGCTCGACGGCGCCGGCAAGCTCGGCCTGCCGCGCCAGCCCGGCCGCCTGGCGAAGCTGGTCGGCTCGGGCGACGACCTGGCCCGCCTGTCGGCGGCGCTCGTCCGGGTGTCGCGCAGCAAGAAGACCGTGGAGGAGGTCAAGTCGGCCGCGGCGCGATGACCATGTCCTGTTAGGTTCGGCACATGGGTGAGTTTGTGAGCGTCGAGGTGGCCGACCAGATCGCCACGATCCGTCTTGACCGTCCGAAGATGAACGCCCTCAACGGCCAGGTGCAGCGGGAGATCGCCGAGGCGGCCGGCATCGTCGACGGCGACCCGCAGGTCCAGGCCGTGATCCTGTACGGCGGCGAGCGCGTGTTCGCCGCGGGCGCGGACATCAAGGAGATGGCCGGCATGTCGTACGCCGACATGGCCCGGCACTCCCGCACGCTTCAGGACTGCTTCACCGCGGTCGCCCGCATCGGCAAGCCGGTGATCGCCGCCATCAGCGGCTACGCCCTGGGCGGCGGCTGCGAGCTCGCCCTGTGCGCCGACTTCCGGGTCGCGGGCGAGTCGGCCAAGCTGGGCCAGCCGGAGATCCTGCTCGGCATCATCCCGGGCGCGGGCGGCACCCAGCGCCTGCCGCGCCTGGTCGGCCCGGCCCGCGCGAAGGACCTCATCTTCTCCGGCCGTCACGTGCCCGCCGCCGAGGCACTCGCGATGGGCCTGGTCGACCGCGTGGTGCCCGACGAGCAGGTCTACACGGCGGCGCTGGAGTGGGCGGCCACGTTCGTGGGCGGCGCCACGGTCGCGCTGCGCGCCGCCAAGCAGGCCGTCGACCAGGGCCTGGAGGTCGACCTCGACACCGGCCTGGAGATCGAGCGGCTGCAGTTCTCCGGCCTGTTCGCCACCGACGACGCCGGCATCGGCATGCGGGCGTTCGCCGAGAAGTCGAAGCCGAAGTTCACCGGCCGCTGACGTACCCGAGGCGGGGGGTGAACTTCCCACATGCCCCGCCCATGCGGAAGTGGAGCCCTCGTCATTATCGGCGAGGGATTACCACTATGGTGGCGTTTCATGATGCGCGTCCTCGTCCCCGCCGGGCTCAGGAAGGCCGTGCGGACATGGTTCGACTCCCGTTACATCTCGATCTCTGATCACCGCCAGGACATCAGGGACGCGCTCTGGGAGGTCCAGACCCTGCGCCGCGAGGTCGCCACCCTGCAGAAGGAAGTGGAACGGCTCCGCGACGCCCGCCCCCGGACGGCCGCGCCCAAGCCGGCCGACCCGGCGTTGCGGGCCAAGGTCGACGAGACTCGCAGGCTCGCCCAGGAGACGGCCAAGGCCCTCGACGGCGTGCTGCAGAACGAGGTCCTGGTCTGGCAGGCGATCGACGAGCTGCGCGCCCGGACCCGTACGGAGCAACAGCCGTGCGCGTGACGTGGAGCGCCGGCCCGCAGCTGAGCTTCCGCCTCGACCCTGAAGACGAGATCACCGGCAAGGCGTCCGACGAGCACCCGATCAAGCTGGCCATCAACTCCTGCACGATCGGTGGCGTCCCGGAAGACGCCCACCCCGACCTGTACGCCGTGGCCGCCTGGACGGTCGTGGCGCCCTGGACGCGCAGGCGGATCACGTTCGACCGCGCGATCTCGGCGGAGCTGGCCGAGGCCCTGCACGACGGCTGGGGGATCGAGGCCGGCCCGGTCGGGGCCGAGCGGCGGCGCCCTGGGGCCAGGCTGGCGATCTCGTACAGCGGCGGGGCCGACTCGGTGGCGGCGGCCACGATGTACCCGCAGGCGCCGTTCGTGCACTTCCGCCGGGTGAACCACCCTCGGGTCCCGAACCGCTGGCCGCACTACCGCTCCGACGTGCTGGCCGAACTGGCGGCCCGGACGGGCCGCGAGCTGAGCGTCGTCACCTCCGACCTGGAGTACACCCTCGCCGAGCCCCGTCCCGGCTACCCCGAGCACCACGCGGTGGCGGCGGGGGCGCTGCTCCTGGCCGACCGGCTCGACCTCGGCGGCCTCGGCTTCGGCTACGAGATGGGCTCGCGCTGGCTCGGCGGCGGCCGGTACCTGTGGCGCTTCACCCCCGACAACCCCATGTGGGCACCGCACGGCCGGTGGGGCCGCCTGTTCGCCGCCGCGGGCGTGCACATCGTGCTGCCGGTCGGCGGGGTGAGCGAGGCCGTCACGATGCGCCTGGCGCTCGGCTCGCCGCTGCGCGAGCAGGTGCGCTGGTGCCTGCGCGGTACCGGCGGCCCCTGCCGCGTCTGCGGCAAGTGCCTGTACAAGGAGCTGATCCAGGCCGCCGTCGAACGCCGCCCGCTCGACACGCCCGTCACCCGCGACAGCCCGGTCGCCCGCAAGTGGCTCAAGAAGCCGCCGTACGGGGGACAGGAGATGATCCAGTACGGGCTGGCCCGCGTCCCCGGGATCGAGGACACGGTGTTCGGTCCGGTGCTCGACCACTTCGACGTCACCGAGGAGTCCACGAGCTGGCTGGAGCACTGCTACCCGCCGGCCCTCGGCGAGATCCCCGAGCGGTGGCGCGCGGAGGCGGCGTCGTTCGTCGAGGCGAACGTCGGTCTCATGACGGAGGACGAGGTGCGCCGGGTGGAGACGTGGGGCACCTGACAGCAGCGGTTTCCCGGCGCGTTCCAGGCCGGCCGGTGGTTGAGGAGAGAGTGTGAAGGTCTATCTGTCGGTCGACATGGAGGGCGTGACGGGGCTCACCGACCCCGAGGAGATGCACGCCGGCGAGCGCGGCTACGACCGCGGTTGTGAGCTGATGACCGCCGACGCCAACGCCGCCGTCGAGGGCGCGTACGCGGGCGGGGCGAGCGGCGTGCTGGTCAACGACGCCCACGGCTCCACCAAGAACCTCCGCATCGACCTGCTCGACCCGCGGGCGACCCTGATCAGGGGCCCCGGCAAGGCGCAGCGCATGGCCCACGGCCTCGACGGGACGTTCCAGGCGGCCGCGTTCGTCGGCTACCACGCCCGCGCGGGCGTGCCCCACGGCGTGCTCAACCACACCTGGATGGGCAAGGAGATCCAGAACGTCTACCTCAACGGCGAGCCGTGCGGCGAGACCCGGCTGGTGGCCGCGTGCGCCGGGTTCCACGGGGTGCCGGTGGTGATGGTGACCGGCGACGAGGCCGTCGGCGAGGAGGCCCGCGAGCTGCTCGGCGACGTCGAGACGGTGGCGGTGAAGAACGGCATCGGCAAGTTCTCGGCCGAGCTGCTGGCCCCCGTCGTCGCCCAGCGGCTGATCCGTGAGGGCATGCAGCGCGCGCTCGACCGGTTGAACGAATTCACGCCGTATGCGGTGGCGCCGCCGTACACGCTGGGCGTCGAGTGGAACTCGACGGCCATCGCCGCGGCGGTGTCGCTGGTGCCCGGCGTGAAGTCGGCGGGGCCGCGCCACACCGAGTTCACCACCGACGACTTCACCCAGATCATGGCGCTCTTCGGCATCTTCGCCTCGATCGGCGGCCAGGTCGCCTGCGGCAGCGGCCCGTACGGCTGACGGACACGACGGAACGGGCGTGCGGAACGGGCGTACAGAACGGGCGTAGGGAGCGGAAGAGGTGGAAGGCGCGGCGCTGACCCGGCGCGGGCTGCTCGTCGGGATCGGGGCGGCCGGCGGCGCCGGCGCCATGTACGCCGCCATGGGCGCGCTCGGCCTGGCGCCGTCCGAGCAGGACAAGGCGTTCACGCCGCCGCGGCCGGGCGACTTCACCCTGCGCGGCAGGGCGGCGGCCTCGGTGGTGATCCTCGGAGCGGGTGTGGCCGGGCTGACGGCCGCGTACGAGCTGGGCAAGGCCGGCTACGACTGCACGGTCCTGGAGGCCAGGGCCGAGGCGGGCGGCCGGAACCTCACGCTGCGCGGCGGCGACCGCCTGACCGAGCTGAGGGGCCCGGCCCAGGAGGTCAGGTTCGGCGAGGGCGTCTACTTCAACGCCGGCCCCGGCCGGATCGCGCCCTGGATGGTGACCCTCGACTACTGCCGTGAGCTGGGCATCCCCATCGAGACGTTCGTCAACAGGAACGCCGCGGCGTACGTCCACACCAACGGCCAGACCCTGCGCGCCCGCACCGCCCAAGCCGACATGTACGGATATGTCGCCGAACTCCTCGCCAAGGCCACCGACCTCGGCGCGCTCGACAAGATGATCACCAAGGACGACCGGGAGCGGCTGCTGGACTTCCTGCGCAGGTTCGGCGACCTGGGCCCGAAGCTGGAGTACGCAGGCTCGGAGCGGCGCGGTTTCACGGAATTTCCGGCGATCGGTGCGGGCACCCCCATCACCGCCCCCGGCTCGCTCCACCAGGTCCTCGCCGCCGGCACCGGCCACGCCATCACCAACGACTTCGGCTACGACCAGGCCACCCCCATGTTCCAGCCGGTCGGCGGCATGGACGCCATCGTGACCAAGCTCGTCGAGGCAGTCGGCGCCGACCGGATCAGGACCGGCGCCCGGGTCACGAAGATCACCACTCTGGCCGACGGCGTCGAGGTGACGTACACCCGCGGCACCGGCGGCACCGGCGGCACCCTCAAGGCCGACTACTGCATCGCCGCGCTCCCGCCCCACCTGCTCGCCAGGATCCCGCACAACCTCGGCGCCCAGGTCACCGCGGCCCTGCGGACCCCGGTCCCGGTGCCCGCCGGAAAGATCGGCCTGGAGTACGGCATCCGCTGGTGGGAGCTGGAAGACCGCATCTACGGCGGCGTCACCGAGACCGACCTGGACATCACCCACATCTGGTACCCCTCGCACGGCTACCACTCCGAGCGCGGCCTGCTCGTCGGCTACTACAACACCGACGAGAACGCCGAGCTCTACGCCGCGCTCACCCCCGACGACCGCCGCCGCCGCGCTCTCACCCAGGGCAAGAAGATCCACGGCGAGAAGTACCGGCAGAACGTGCTGTCCAGCGCCTCCATCGCCTGGGAGCGCCAGGAGCACATCGAGGGCGGCTGGGTGCGCTGGCCGTCCGTTGATTCGTCCTTCACTCTTCTGCAACGCCCCGCCGGAAGGGTTTACTTCGCGGGCGACTGGCTGACCCACCTGATCGCCTGGCAGGCGGGGGCCATGGAGTCCGCCCGCGGTGTCGTCACCGAGCTGCACGAACGCGTGCTGCGGTCCCCGTGACGCGCCCGCTGCTCCTGAGGGCCGCAATAGGCTCCTGGGAGAAGCGAACGAGGAGATGGGATGACGTTGCACTGGGTGACCCCGACCGAGCGGATCGACCTTCTGGCGGAGCCGGTGGCCCGCGCCGTGACACACGTGGAGGGCGTCGAGGTGGCCGAGATCGACCCCGATCTGGCCGACACGGCGGCTTTCTGCGAGCGCTACGGCGTGCGCCTCGACGAGTCCGCCAACTGCGTGGTCGTGGCGGCCAAGCGGGGCGGTGAGACCCGCTACGCCGCCTGCATGGTGCTGGCGACGATGCGGGTCGACGTCAACGGCGTGGTGCGCAAACACCTCGACGCCCGTAAGGCCAGCTTCGCGCCGATGGCCGACGCGGTCGAGCTGACCGGCATGGAGTACGGCGGCATCACGCCCATCGGCCTGCCGGAGGAGTGGCCGATCCTGGTGGACACGCACGTCGCCGAGCACGCGCGAGTGGTGATCGGCAGCGGCGTGCGCCGGTCGAAGCTCGCGATCTCGGGCGCCGCCCTGGCCGGCCTCAAGAGGGCAGAGGTGCTCTCCTTGGCCGGATGACAAAACCGAAGCCGTTTCGAGACCGTTGGATGGGAAACCGATGGGGCCTTTCTGGACGTTGTACGAGTGGGAATGTGGCCTCGTGGTTCATCTCGTGGGCGGGGATTAAGCCGGTATGGTGCTTCATGCCATGAACGATGACCGACTCGGCCCTTACCGGCTGCTCAGGCGGCTCGGTGAAGGCGGGATGGGCGTTGTCCATCTCGCCGTCGACCCGCAGGGGCGCCAGGTGGCGGTCAAGGTCCTGCGCGCGGAGGTCGCCGGTGACGAGGTCGCCAGGCGGCGGCTTTCGCGCGAGGTCGAGACGATGCAGCGGGTCCGCAGCGGCTACATCGCCGAGGTGCTCGACGCCGACGTCACCGGTCATCGCCCCTACATCGTCACCCGCTACGTGCCCGGCCGCCCTCTCGACGAGATCGTCAAGGACGACGGTCCGCTCGATCTGCCCGCCCTGGTCAAGGTCGCCCACGGAGTGGCGTCCGCGCTGGCCGCGGTCCACTCGGTGGGAGTGATCCACCGCGACCTCAAACCCGGCAACGTGCTGATCCTCGACGGCGAGCCCGTCCTGATCGACTTCGGCATCGCGCAGGCGGTCGACGCGACCCGGCTGACGCAGACCGGCATGTTCATCGGCACACCCGGCTATCTCGCGCCCGAGATCATCGAGGGCCACGAGGCCGGCCCCGAGGTCGACGTCCACGCCTGGGCCGGCACCCTGCTCTTCGCCGCCTCCGGCCAGCCGCCCTTCGGCAAGGGCACGCTGGAGATGGTCTTCTACAACATCACCGCGGGCAAGGCCGACATCGGCGCGGCGCCTCCCGAGCTGCGGCCGCTGCTGAAGGCCGCCTTCCAGCGCAACCCGGCCAAGCGCCCCAAGGCGGCCGAGCTGGCCGAGCAGACCGCGCGGATGTTGCCGTCCAAGCCGCCGGGCCGGTCCGAGGAGATCACCACCGTGCCGGCGCGCACCGACCCGCCGCGGCCGGTGCCGTTCCCGCCTCCGCCGCGGGTGGGGGACAAACCGCCCTACGACGTCTCCACGCCGCCGATGACGCCGCGGCGGCTGATCGACGGCGCCGAACAACCGTCGGCGCCCGGCCGGCCGTACGAGTCGCTGCTCGGCGGCGCCTCCCGTGACCAGCCGTACGAGTCGTTGCTGCCCGACCAGGCCGACCCCTACCCGACCCGCAGGGTGACGCCGGAGGAGCTGCGGCGCATCCAGCAGCGCGACGTGGGCCCCTACGCGCCGCCCCCGGCCTCCGCCAACGGGCCCGTGGCGCCCCCGGGCGAGTCCGACGTGCCCACCAGGCGCGTCCGTCCCGAGGCCCCCGACCAGCGGCGGCCAGGCTTCCCGCCGGCGCCGCAGGGCTCCCAGCAGGGCTCGCAGCCGGGCCCGTACCCGGGCTCCGGGCCGCAGGCCGGCGGGCCGGGCTACCAGCGGCCCAACCCGATCCCGGTCCAGGTGCCCCCCTACATCCCGGCGCAGCCGCCCTACCAGCCCGATCCGCCCACCCAGCGCGAGCCGTACGTCCCGGGCGTCCAGCCGGGCAGGCTGCTGCAGCGCTCCAAGGCGTACGGCGTGGCGAGCGCGATGCTGCTGATCCTGATGATCGTTGCGGCCGTGCTGGCGCCCGTGGTCGTGGCCGTCGTCGCGATCCCGGTCGCGATCCTGCTGCGCGCGGCGGACATGGCCCAGCCGCAGCTCACGGCCCGCAGGGCGGCAGGAGCGGCGGCGCTCGACCTGGTCAGGGTGCTCGCGTTCCCCGCGGCGCTGGCCAGGTCGGCGGGCATCACGCTCGCCCTCGTCCTCTACGCGCTCATCCTCGGCCTGCCGGTGACGCTGCTGCTCACCGTGGTGGCCGGAATGGACGCGTCGTACGCGCTGGCGTGGGGCGCGGCCGTCGCCCTGTGGACGCTGTGCGCGGGCCCCGGAGTCGAGGGTCCCGGCAAGCAGATGCGCAGAACGCTCGCATCCCTCGTACCCTCGAGAACAGCGGCGATGGTGTTGGCGGGAGTGCTCGCGGCAGGCGCGGGGCTCTCGCTGGTCGTCGCGGCCAGCACGTTCGGGGACAATCCGAGGGGAGCCGTATGGACTCCGCTGAACGTCGATCCGATCATCGAGCAGTTGGCAGGACTGAGGGAGAGTTCCGGGGGATGACGCGGGGAAGGCGGCGATGAGCACCCAAGCACCAGAACGCCTCGGCCCTTACCGGCTGGTCAGGAAGATCGGCGAGGGTGGCATGGGCGTCGTCCACCTCGGCCTCGACGGCGAGGGCCGCGAGGTCGCCATCAAGGTCCTCCATCCGCACGTGGCGGCCGACCTCAAGGCGCGCGACCGGCTCACCCGCGAGGTCGAGACCATGCGCCGGGTGCGCAGCCCGTACGTCGCGGAGGTGATCGACGCCGAGTTGGTCGGCGGTCAGCCGTACGTCGTCACGCGGTTCGCGCCCGGGCGCACGCTGGAGGAGACCGTCCTCACCGACGGTCCTCTGGAGGCGCGCGAGCTGATCAGGCTGGCCCAGGGGCTCTGCCAGGCGCTCGTGTCCATCCACGCGGCCGACGTCATCCACCGCGACTTCAAGCCGTCCAACGTGATGCTGGTCGACGGAGAGCCGCTGGTCATCGACTTCGGCATCGCCCACCTGGTCAACGCCACCCGGCTGACGCAGACCGGCATGTTCGTCGGCACGCCCGGCTACCTCGCGCCCGAGATCATCCGCGACTCCGACATCACCCAGGCCGCCGACGTGCACTCACTGGCCTCGACGGTGTTCTTCGCCGCCACCGGCGCGCCGCCGTTCGGCACGGGCACGTTCGAGGCGGTCTGCTTCAACATCATGGAGGGGCGGGCCCAGCTCGACAAGGCGCCCGCCTGGCTGCGCCACTGGCTCTCCCGGGCCCTGCAGGTCGACGCGGAGGCCAGGCCCAGCGCGCCCGCGCTGCTGCGGATGGCCAGGGCGCTCGACCCGGCGGTGACCACGTTCAACGAGACGTCCTTCGAGGGGCCGACGGGCACCAAACGGCTGGCCGACCGCACCCGCACCATGGACTCGTTCTCCGATCTGCTGCCGCCGGTCGACTACGCCGAGCCGGCGCCGCCGCCTCCGCCGCCGCCCGCGCCGCGCCGTGAGGAGCGCCCGCCGCCCTACGTGCCCGCGCCGGTCGCGGCCCGGCCGCTGCCCCGCGCCGACCAGCGGGTGGCCGGCTATCCGGCCCCGACGCAGGCCAGGCCCGCGCCGCCGTCGACCGCGCCGCGCCAGTACACCCCGCCGTCGGCCGCGCCGCGCCAGTACACCCCGCCCGCCGAGCGCAGGCGCTACCTGTTCGGCAGCCAGTTCGTCGGCCTGCTCACGCTGGTCACGCTGGTCGCGCTGACCGTCATGATGCCGGTCATGGTGGGCGCGATCGCCGTCGCGCTCGCGATCGTGCTGCGCACGGGCGAATACCTCTTCGGCGACCTCGTCAAGCGCCGCCAGACGCGCGGCAGCAGCGCCGCTGACCCGCTGCTCGTCCTGGTCGGCACCCCATGGGCGCTGATCAAGTCCGCGCTCGTGTCGGTGGTGCACGTGCCGTTCGCGCTGCTGTTCGGCGTGTGCGTCTGGGGCGTGCTCCACTGGGCCGGGCAGATGAGCGTCAACGAGGCCGCCGCCTACGCGGCGGGCGCCTTCGCGGCGGGCCTGTTCGTGCTGCCCGGCGGCGGCGCGCCGCGCCAGGCCGTCACCCGCACGCTCACGAGCGTGCTGCGCAGCCCGGGGGCGGCCTTGGTCGCCGTCGTGCTGATGGGCACGGCCGCGATGTTCGCGGTGATGTTCGCGCTGGGCCAGGATCCCGTCTGGGCGCCCTGGCGGGCGCCCGAGTCGGTCATCGACGACCTGGCCGACGAGGCCACGCAGACCACGATGGGCCTCATCACGGGCCTGATCGGCAGCCTCATGGACGGTCTCGGGCTGGGGTTCGTGAATCCCTGGTCCTGAGTGTCCTCGCCACCGCCCCGGGGGAGAGTGAGAGATATGAGCGACCACCTCGGCCCGTACGAGCTCCTCTCCCGGCTCGGCGCCGGTGGCTTCGGCGAGGTCCACCTGGCGCTCGATCACGAGGGGCGCACGGTCGCGGTCAAGGTGCTGCATCCGCACGTCGCCGCCGACGGCGGCGCGCTGGCCCGGCTGGCGCGCGAGGTCGAGACCATGCGCAGGGTCGGGGGCACGCACATCGCCGAGGTGCTCGACGCCTCGCTGGACGGCGAACGCCCCTACCTCGTCACCCGTTACGTCCAGGGCAGGCCGCTCAGCGCCGTGCCCGTGCCGGTCGCCGATCTGCGGCGGCTGGCCGCCGGGCTGGCCGACGCGCTCCACGCCATGCACGAGGCGGGCGTCGTCCACCGCGACCTCAAGCCGGCCAACGTGATCGTGACCGAGGGCGAGCCCGTCGTGATCGACTTCGGCATCGCGAGCGCGCTCGACTCGCTGTCGGTCACCGCCTCCGGCGCGGTCGTCGGCACGCCCGGCTACCTCGCGCCCGAGATCCTGGAGGGCCGGGAGGCGGGCATGGAGGCCGACGTGTTCTCGTTCGGGGCGACGCTGGCCTACGCCGCCACCGGGCGGCAGCCGTACGGGCAGGGCCCGGCCTCGGCGGTCGCCTACCGGGTGGTGCACCACCCGCCCGACCTGGAGGGCGCGCCGGAGTGGCTGGAGCCGCTGTTACGCGCGTGCCTGTCCACCGAGCCCGCCGCACGGCCCACGGCCGCGCAGATCTGCGCCAGGCTCGGCGTCGCGCCCGTCTCACACGTGCGCCACGTCGTCGCGCCGCAGCCCGTCCCGCCGCAGCCCGTCCCGGTGGTGCGCTCGCGGTCGGCCGGCGACGATCTGGAGACCCGCGAGTGGCGTCCCGGTCAGGAGCGGCACCGCCGTTCGGTGGAGGAGTCCAGGGCGCGGCACCGGGAGAAGGTGCGCCGGCGCTGGTTGATCGGCTCCGGCCTGTTCGTGTCGCTGCTGGCGGCCGCCGCCCGCGAGCCGTGGCCGGAGGTGGCGCTGTTCCTGCTGGCGGCGTACGCGCTGGCGGTGGTCTGCGACGCCGGGGTGGCGCTGTTCTCGCGCGGCCCCTACCGGCGCAGCCGCATGATCGTGGATTTCGTCTCCGTCGCGGGTGTGGTGGGGTTGTGCTTCGGGCTGGCCGCGACGTTCAGCACCCCCGTGCTCGCGTTGTTCGCGGGGACGGCGCTGGTCGTCGGGATCGTCTTCCTGTTGTCGGCGTGACCCGCTCGATGCGTACCGAATAAAGTTCGGTATGGTGGGAGACGGTAGCTGATGTGTGGCCGGCCGCCCGGGGCGCCGGTTTGCGCGTAAGCTACCGGTGGGTAACATAACCGCGACAACGACGGCAGACCCTCTGTCGGATGCCCGGTGGGGCACCTGGCAGTCTTGACAGATGCATTCGGCGCCGACCGCAGCCGCGGTGGCGCACGCGAACTACGGGAGGTCGGCCACCGGCCATGAACATCGTCGTCTGCGTGAAGCAGGTCCCCGACACGGCTACCGAGCGCAAGCTGCGGTCCGATGACAACACGCTCGACCGCGACGCCGCCGACGGCGTGGTCAACGAGCTTGACGAGTACGCGGTCGAAGAGGCACTGAAGCTCAAGGAGGCCCACGGCGGTGAGGTGACCGTCCTCACCATGGGTCCGGCCAAGGCCACCGAGACCATCCGCAAGGCGCTGGCCATGGGCGCCGACAAGGCCGTCCACCTCAGTGACGACGCGCTCCACGGCTCCGACGCGCTGTCCACCTCGTACGCGATGGCCCAGGTGCTCAAGAAGATCGGGTTCGACCTGGTCATCCTCGGCTCGGAGTCCACCGACGCGCGCACCGGCGTGCTGGCCGCGATGCTCGCCGAGCGCCTCGGCACGGCGCAGCTCACGCTGGCCAACAAGGTCGACGTCGAGGGCTCCTCGATCAAGATCCAGCGCATCACCGACTACGGGTTCGACCGGGTCGAGGCCACGCTGCCGGCCGTCGTCTCCGTGGTCGAGAAGATCAACGAGCCGCGTTACCCGTCGTTCAAGGGCATCATGGCGGCCAAGAAGAAGCCGGTCGAGACGCTGGCCATCGGCGACGCCTCCATCGACGCCGCCCAGGTCGGCCTCGGCGCCGCCTGGTCCGAGGTGGTGGACTTCGCCGCCGCGCCGCCGCGCGCCGCCGGCACGATCGTCAAGGACGAGGGCGACGGTGGCGTGAGCGCCGCCGACTTCCTGGCGTCCAAGAAGTTCATCTGAGAACGGGGGTTTTGAGAGAAATGTCGGAGATTCTCGTTCTCGTCGAGCAGGTCGAAGGCGAGGTCAAGAAGGTCACGCTCGAGCTGCTGACCCTGGCCCGCTCCCTCGGCACTCCCGCCGCCGTCTGGGCCGGTCCGGGCATCACCGCCGAGGCCAAGGCCCGCCTGGCCGAGTACGGCGCGGAGAAGATCTACGTCGCCGCCGGTGACGACATCGTCGACCACGTCGTCGCGCCCAAGGCCGAGCTGCTCGCCCAGCTCGTCGCCGCCAAGTCGCCGGCCGCCGTGCTGGTGGCCGCCACGGCGGAGGGCAAGGAGGTCGCCGGCCGCCTGGCCGTCAAGACCGACTCGGGCGTCATCACCGACGCCGTCGGCCTGGGCGACGGCTTCGTGGCCGACCAGTCGATCTTCGGGGGCGGCATCAACGTGCACGCGCGGGTGCGCAGGGGCACGCCGATCATCGCCGTACGCCCCAACTCGACCGCCCCTGAGGCCGCCGCGGGCGCGGGGGCCGAGGAGGAGGTCTCGGTCACCCTGTCCGACGCCGCCAAGGCCGCCCGCGTGGTCGAGCGGGTCAAGCAGGAGAAGGGCGCCCGGCCGGAGCTGACCGAGGCCGCGATCGTCGTCTCGGGCGGCCGCGGGGTCGGCTCGGCGGAGAACTTCTCGGTCATCGAGGAGCTGGCCGACTCGCTCGGCGCCGCCGTGGGCGCCTCCCGCGCCGCCACGGACGCCGGCTGGTACCCGCACCAGTTCCAGGTCGGGCAGACCGGTAAGACGGTCTCGCCGCAGCTGTACATCGCGGCCGGCATCTCCGGGGCCATCCAGCACCGGGCGGGCATGCAGACCGCGAAGACCATCGTGGCCATCAACAAGGACCCCGAGGCGCCCATCTTCGAGCTGGCCGACTACGGCGTGGTGGGCGACCTCCACCAGGTCGTCCCCCAGCTCACCGAGGAGGTCAAGAAGCGCAAGTAGCGCTTCCAGACCCCCAGCGGAAAGCGGCGTCGCGCGATGCGGCGCCGCTTCTTCCCTCTCCCATCGTCCCCGGGCCGTCACTCCTGGCCGTCAGGCCACCGTTCTTGACTCTGCAGGATCGCCTTGTAGATCGCGTATCACTTCGGGTCGCCGGAACGCGAGTACGACCAGTGCGCGCCCTCGGCGCCGGGAATCGTGACGTGGATGCTCTTCGTGCCGTCGTCGAACCACACGCCGTGTTCGACATAGACCGTCTTCGCCTTGGCGCTGAGCCGGAGCCTGATCGCCACAGGCCACCTCCTCGAGATGTGGGGGATCCATCGTGGGCAGACGGCGGACGCCCGGTCCATGGGGTGAAGGGCCGGATTCGACTGGCACGGCGCGCGCCCGTCGGCAGGCTCACGCCAGCGCCCGCCGGACGCGGCCGGCCAGGTCTTCGGCCTGCTCGCGGGTCCAGGGCATCAGGCCGTTCTCCGACATGAGCGCGTGGTACTGCTGCCGCTCGTACGGCGTGCCCGGTGGCAGCGGGGCCACGTGCCAGTGCAGGTGGGCGTTGCCCTGCCGGCTGCCGAGCGACAGCAGGTACGTGCGTTCCGACGGCACCACCGACTCCACGGCCAGCGCGACCCTCCTGACCACCCGCATGAGCGCGAGGTAGTCGTCCTCGGACAGGTCGCGTACGACGTGCTCGACGTGCCGTTTCGGGCTCACCAGCAGGTAGCCGGGCAGGGTGGGGTAGCGGTTGAGGAAGGCCAGGTGACGGTCGTCCTCGTAGACGATCTGCTCCAGGTCGTAGGCCGGGTCGCCGGCCACGATGGCGCAGATGAAGCAGGAGGACGACCGCACCCGCGCCTCGTACGCCCGGATGTCGAAGGGGACGTTCCTTTCGAGGGACATGCCTCGATTGTGGCGGTCAGGCGGCGGCCTCGGCGGGCTCGCGTACCGGCAGAGGCGTGACCTGGGACGGCTCGTGGCCGGGCAGCAGGCGGGAGGCGCCGGCGATCAGCAGGCCGAGGACGACCGCGATGCCGAGCGCCGTGTGCAGCGAGGTCGCGTGCGACAGGTAGCCGATCACGACCGGGCCGAGCAGCAGCCCCGCGTACCCCATGGCGCCTGCCTGGGCGATCGCCGGCCCTGGGGCGTCGGTCGCGGTGCCCGCCAGCGACAACGTCAGCGGCGAGATCGTCGCCACGCCGAGGCCTACGAAGAACATCGCCGCCACCGCCACCAGCGCCGCCGGCGCCAGCAGCACGGTGCTGAAGAACCCCGCCGTGGCCAGGCCGGAGACGGTCAGCATGCCGCGCACCCCGAACCTCGCCCGCAGCCGGTCGCCGGTCAGCCGGGCGACCAGCATGCCGACCTCGAACACCGGGTAGCCGAGCGCCGCCACCGCCTCGGGTGCGCCGAGCTCGTCGCGCAGGTAGAGGCCGTTCCAGTCGGCGACCGTGCCCTCCACCATGAAGGCGAAGAACATGATCGCGCCGAGCAGGTAGACGATCGGCGGCATGCGCCGCCGTCCGCCCGTGTCCGTCGCGGAGGCGGGGGACTCCGGCAGGTACGTACGCCCGAGCAACGCCATGACCGGGAGCGACACCAGCCCGACCAGCGCCACGTTCGCGGTGAACGGCAGGCCCGCGGCGATCGCCAGGCTGCCGAGCGCGCCCGCCGAGATGGCGCCCACGCACCAGCCGGCGTGCATGCCGTTCATCAGGGGACGTCCGTACGCCTGCTCGACGGCGGAGCCCTGGGCGTTCATGGCGACGTCGACCATGCCGAAGGCCATGCCGAAGAACGCCACGGCCACCAGCAGCAGCGGCAGGTTCGGGGCGAAGGCCACACCGATGAGGCCGAGCGCCGTCAGGGGACCGCCCGCCCGCAGGACCGCGCGGCTGCCCACGCGGGCCATGACGCGGCGCATGGATTGCATGGTGACCAGGGCGCCCAGGCCCCACACCAGCAGGATGGTGCCGACGGTGGCCTCGGTCAGGCCGAGTTTGTCGGTCAGGGCAGGGATGCGCACGGTCATCGTGCCCACCATCAGGCCGGCTAGGACGAAGGTGAGGACCGCCCCGTAACGGGCACTCCTCAGCTCGCTGGTCATCAGACACCTCACTAGAGTCGTACTTCTTCGTGCTTTTTTGTGACAAAACAGGCATGCCTGGCATGCCGCACGCCGCACCCCGGGGCGCGGCGTGTACCCGCGGTCGGACGACCGCGGTGTTCAGGCGGGTGAGTGGCGCGTGAGGGCGCCGAGGAAATCAGGCCGAGGGACGGAGCAGGGCTTTCAGGCGGACGGGCGGAGCAGGGCTTTCAGTCGGAGCTCCAGGGACTGGAGGTCCGCCTCGGTGTTGAGCTCCGGGTCGTGGCTCGCCACGTCCCACAGGCCCTCGCAGGCCAGCCGTACGATCTGGGCGGCCACCGGGTCGGGCTCCTCCGCCAGGCCCTCGCGGTGCCAGCGGGTCATCGCGTCGCGCAGCGGCGCGAGCAGGTCGATGCTGCCCGAGGCGCTGGTCACGACGGCCCATCGGCGCTGCCGGCCGGACCTCACGGAGGCCAGCGTGGCGTCAAGATAGCGCTCGGTGTAGGTCTCACCGGGCTGGGCGGCCGTCAGCTCGTCGAAGTCGTCGATCAACCGCTCCACCATGCCCTTGATCAGGGCTTCCTTGGAGCCGTAGTGGTAGAGCAGGCCACCCTTGCTCACGCCGGCGCGGTCGGCCACCGCGGACAGGGTCAGCGCGGCCGAGCCCTGGTCGCAGAGGATCTGCTCCGCCGCGTCCAAAAGCTCGTCCCTTCGCATGCCCTGTACTGTACCGTCCGGACGGTACAGTCGCAAACGGGATACGCTGGACGGGTGACCAGACCGTCGGCCTATCTTGATCATGCGGCTACCACACCCATGCTGCCCGAGGCGATCGAGGCCATGACGGAGCAACTCAAACGCCCCGGAAATGCTTCCTCGCTGCACGCCACGGGCCGTCAGGCGCGCCGGGTCGTCGAGGAGTCCCGCGAGACCATCGCCGACGCGCTCGGCGCCCGGCCCAGCGAGGTCGTCTTCACCTCGGGCGGCACCGAAGCCGACAACCTGGCGATCAAGGGCCTCTACTGGGCGCGCCGGCCGCGGCGGCGCGTGCTGATCAGCTCCGTCGAGCACCACGCCGTGCTCGACCCCGCCCACTGGCTGGGCGACAGCCAGGGCGCCCAGGTGGAGCTGCTGGAGGTCGACGAGCACGGCCGCGTCCACCCCGACACGCTGCGCAACGCCATCGAGCGCGACCCCGACGACGTGGCCCTGGTCAGCGTCATGTGGGCCAACAACGAGGTCGGCACGGTCCAGCCCGTCCAAGTGCTGGCCGCGATCGCCCACGACCACGGCATCCCGTTCCACACCGACGCGGTGCAGGCGGTGGGGCAGCTGCCCGTGTCGTTCGCCGGGTCGGGGGCCGACGCGCTCACCCTCACCGGCCACAAGCTCGGCGGCCCGATGGGCGCCGGCGCGCTGCTGCTGGCCAGGGGCATGACGCCGGTCTCCGTGCTGCACGGCGGCGGTCAGGAGCGCGACGTGCGCTCCGGCACGCTCGACGCCCCCGCCATCGCGGGGCTCGCCGCCGCCGTCACCGCCGCCGTCCGCGACCAGGAGGCCGTCGCCCGCCGCCTGGCCGCGCTGCGCGACGACCTCATCAAGCGGGTACGCGACGCCGTGCCCGACGTCGTGCTCAACGGAGACCCCGCCGGGCGCCTGCCCGGCAACGCCCACTTCTCCTTCCCCGGCTGCGAGGGCGACGCGCTGCTCATGCTGCTCGACGCCAAGGGCGTGGAGTGCTCGACGGGCTCTGCCTGCTCGGCGGGGGTGTCGCAGCCGTCCCACGTGCTGCTGGCCATGGGCGCCGACGCGGCGGCGGCCCGAGGCTCTTTGCGGTTCTCGCTGGGCCACACCTCGACGGGCGCCGACGTCGACCGCCTCATCGAAGTCCTCCCCACCGCCGTCGAACGCGCCCGCCGCGCGGGGCTGAGCTGACCGGCCGCCGCTGGTGTTGATGGCCTCACTTCGTGAGGCGGCTCGGTCGCCTCGAATGCCGCCGCCTTCCCCCGCTCCGGTCGCTGCGCTCCCTCCGCTCCTCCAGGCGACGGCAGCTCCCTCGCCGGGCAGGCGACGGCAGCTTCCTCGCCGGGCAGGCGACGGCAGCTTCCTCGCGGGCGGGTGAGGGCAGCTTCCTCGTGGGCGGGAGGGCGGCTTCCTCGGTTAGCTGAGGAAGGGGGCGACTGCGGTCCAGGCCGGGTCGAGGGCGACCTCGACGCGGGCCCTGCCCTCGGGCCAGGCGGTGAACAGGCTTTTGACGTGGGAGGCCGCGTCGCCCGTGGAGTCGGCGTACACGTGGAAGAGGCGCCGGCTCTCCGTGCTCAGGTGCACCGCCAGGACGGCGTCGTCGCGTGGGTCGAGGAGGGCCGACAGGCGCTCCTCGACGTCGCGCAGCGCCTCGAGTGAGGCGCCCGCGGGCAGGCCGTCGCCGTCGCGGTGCTTGTAGGGGACGGTGACGGCGATGTGCTGGTCGAGCAGCGGGCGGTCGACCGGCCGCAGCGGGTGACGGGCCTGCGCCACCAGCGCCGCCCCGCGACCGGAACGGCCCTCCAGCCGCAGCCACTCCTCGCCGGAGTAGCCCGAGGCGACGTCGGCGACCACGACCGGCAGGTGGACGGCGGCCACGGCGTCGATCGGCTCGAACGTCGCGGGCGCGATCTCACCCACCCACCTGGCCACGTCGTCCTCGCCCAGCAGGTGGTCCAGGGCCAGCAGGGTGGCCTCCATGCGGGTGTCGGCGTCGAGCTCGCCGAACATCGGGTGGTACGCCGTCACGTCGACCCGAGGCTGGTTGGGCGGCACCCGCAGACCCAGCGCGAACTTGCCGAGCGCCAGCTCGTAACCGCCCGCCTCGATCGTGAGCTCGCTCGCCCGCGGGTTGGCCCGCCGCGACGGATGGAACTCCCACAGCAGGTCGGACGGCGGCGCCGCCTTGGCCCAGCGGTGGGCCGGCGGCCGCAGCTCGGCGTCGCCCGCAGCGGTCACCACCAGGGCGTGGGCGGCCTCGCCGCCGGGCGCCACCTCCCACACCAGGCCGGGGTGGATCGCCGCCACCGCGGGCCCGAGCAGCTCGTCGAGGCCGCTCCTGTCGCCGGCCGCCACCAGCGCGTCGAGCCGCGGTCTGGTCTCCTGCCACCACGCCCAGAACCCCGCGATGGCCTCCTGGGAGCGCCCCGCCCCCTCGTCTGCGTCCTTGCGCCCGAACAGTCGCATGGACGCATACTTCCAGACCCCCGCCATGGTCGCGCACTCCCGGGCGGCCAGTACGCTGGAAGCGTCATGGGACTGCGTGTGCTTGCCGCCATGTCGGGCGGCGTCGATTCCGCCGTGGCCGCCGCTCGGATCGCCGAGGCCGGTCACGACGTCACTGGTGTCCACCTCGCCCTGTCCGCCAACCCCCAATCCCACCGCACGGGAGCCAGGGGCTGCTGCACGATCGAAGACTCCCGTGACGCCCGCCGTGCCGCCGACGTGATCGGCATCCCGTTCTACATCTGGGACATGGCGGAGCGCTTCCAGCGCGACGTGGTCGAGGACTTCGTGGCCGAGTACGCCGCGGGCCGCACGCCCAACCCGTGCCTGCGCTGCAACGAGAAGATCAAGTTCGCCGCGGTGCTCGACCGGGCGCTCGCCCTGGGCTTCGACGCGGTCGCCACCGGCCACCACGCCCGGCTGGTCGACGGAGTGTTGTCCAGGAGCGTCGACCAGGGCAAGGACCAGTCGTACGTCCTGGGCGTGCTCACCCGCGAGCAGCTGAGCCACGCGATCTTCCCGCTGGGCGACTCCACCAAGGTCGAGGTGCGCGAGGAGGCCGCCAGGCGCGGCCTGACCGTGGCCGACAAGCCTGACAGCCACGACATCTGCTTCATCGCCGACGGCGACACCCGCGGCTTCCTGTCCAAGCGCCTCGGCTCGGCCGAGGGGCCCATCGTCGACCAGGAGGGCGAGGTCGTGGGCAGCCACCAGGGCGCCCACGGGTTCACGGTGGGGCAGCGCAAGGGTCTGCGCATCGACCGGCCCGCGGCCGACGGCAGGCCGCGCTACGTGCTGTCGATCGAGCCGGTGTCCAACACGGTGACGGTCGGCCCGCGTTCGGCGCTGGAGGTCACCACGATCACCTGCGGCCGTCCGGTGTGGAACGGGCCGTCGCGGCGCGGCGACCTCACCGTGCAGCTGCGGGCGCACGGCGAGGTCTACCCGTGCCGGTTCCAGGAGAGCGGCGGGGAGCTCACGATCGAGCTCGACCGCCCGGCGACGGGGGTCGCGGCCGGCCAGGCCGCGGTGCTCTACTCCGGCGCCACCGTCATCGGCTCGGCCACCATCGTCTCGGCTAGCTGAGCGTCACCGACTCGCCGACGGGGATGCGGCGGATGTCGCCGCCCAGCCGCTCGCCCTCCGCTTCCAGCCACCTGTCGACCAGGCCCAGGCCGATCTCGTTGTAGAGCCCGTCGTGGGTGGAGAACGCCCGCGCCGGGCGGACGGTCCTGAGGTATTCGACCATCTCCATGAGCTTCAGCCAGGGCGCGCCGGTCGGCACCAGCAGGGTGGGCACCTCCACGCCGGGGACCGTCAGGGCGTCGCCCGGATAGAAGACCTCGTCGTCGAGCAGGAAGCCGACGTTCTGGACGACGTCCAGGTCGGGGTGGTTGCGAGCGTGCCACTCACCGAACACCTTCACCCGGAAACCGGCCGTCTCGAAGCCGTCGCCGTGGCGTACGACCTGGACCTTCCCCGGCACTTCCGTGAGCCCCGCGGCGACGCCCTCGCACGTCCAGATCTCCAGGTCGGGCGAGGCGGCCTTCAGCTTGGCGACGTCGACGTGGTCGGCGTGCTCGTGGGTGATGAGCACCGCGTCGGCGCCGTCGAGCACCGGGGCGTCCGTGAACGTGCCCGGGTCGATGACGAGGACCTTGCCGTCCTTCTCCACGCGGACGCACGCATGATCGAATTTCGTGAGCCTCATTGTTCTGACCCTACGCTGGTGCCATGTCTACGTGGGAAGCCACCGGGGTCGGTTCGCATCCGGGCGAGGATCATCTTGAGGCGATCAGGGTCGTGTTCGGGGAGGTGCCCGGGCTGCCGTACCTCCCCGAGCTCCCCGCCAGGGGCGTCGGGGCCGACATGGTCGGTCGGACGGCGGGGCTGCTCGTCGACCTGGCGGTCGAGGTGCAGCCGTCGGGATGGCGGCTGACCGACCGTCCAGGCCGCGACCACCACAGGGCCGTCGACCATCTGCGGCGCGACCTCGACGGGCTGGAGGAGATCGCGCACGACTACGCGGGGCCGATCAAGCTGCAGGTCTGCGGGCCGTGGACACTGGCCGCCTCGCTGGAGCTCAGGCACGGCGACAAGGCGCTGTCCGACGCCGGGGCCGTACGCGATCTGACGGCCTCGCTGGCGCAGGGGCTCGCCGACCACTGCGCCGAGGTGCGGCGGCGGGTGCCCGGGGTGACGGAGGTCGTGGTGCAGCTCGACGAGCCGGGGCTGCCGGGGGTGCTGGCGGGCACGGTGCCGACGGCGTCCGGGTTCGGGCGGCTCGCGGCCGTGGAGGAGTGGCGGGTGGAGGAGGCGCTGCGGCTGTTCGAGCAGCCCATGGTGCACTGCTGCGCGCCGTCCGTGCCGTTCGACCTGCTGCGCCGTGCGGGGGTGCGCGGTGTGTCGGTGGACGCGTCCCTGCTGCGCCGCCGCGCGGACGACGCGCTCGGGGAGCTCTTCGAGGCGGGGATGGTGCTGTTCCTGGGCGTCGTGCCTGGGCGTGACACCCGGCTGGGCGACGCGGGCGCGGTCGCGAGGCCGGCCGTGGAGCTGTGGCGGCGGCTGGGGTTCGCGCCGGACCGGCTGGCCGAGCAGGTCGTGCTGACCCCCGCGTGCGGGCTGGCGGGGGCCTCGCCGGCGTACGCGAAGGCGGCGCTGACGGCCTGCCGGAAGGCCGCGCGCGTGCTGCGGGAAGATCCGGCCTGGTCACAGGGCGGATGAGGCGTGTTCTTGTCGGTGGTCGGCGGTAGCGTTTGCTGAGGGTGTCGGACGAAGGGAGGCCCCGCGGTGAGTGAGCCAGGCTCCGAGGTCGAAGGCGTGCCGGTCGCCGCGCTCAAGCGGCATGCCGAGCTGAGCGAGCTGGTCGAGGAGGCCCGCTGGCGCTATTACGTGCTCGACCAGCCCACGGTCAGCGACGCCCGGTTCGACGAGTGGTTCCGTGAGCTGCTCGCCCTGGAGGAGGCCCATCCGACGCTCCAGACGCCCGACTCGCCCACCCAGAAGGTGGGCGCCCCCGTGTCGGGCGACTTCGCCAAGGTCGAGCATCTCAACCGGATGGAGAGCCTCGACAACGCCTTCGACGCCGACGACATGGCGGGCTGGCAGGCACGGGTGGAGCGGCTGGCCGAGGGCGACCCCGGCCCCTACCTGTGCGAGCTCAAGATCGACGGGCTGGCCGTGGCGCTGGTCTACCGCGACGGCAAGCTGGAGCGCGGCGCGACCCGCGGCGACGGCCGCCTCGGCGACGACGTGACGGCCAACGTCCGCACGATCAAGGGCGTGCCCCACCGGCTCACGGGCGACGACGTGCCCAGCCTGGTCGAGGTCCGCGGCGAGGTCTACATCCCGGTCGACGACTTCGTCAAGCTCAACGAGCAGCTGGTGGAGCAGGGCAAGGCGCCGTTCGCCAACCCGCGTAACTCCGCGGCCGGCACGCTGCGGCAGAAAGACCCGCGCATCACCGCGCAGCGCCCGCTGCGCATGCTGGTGCACGGCATCGGCATCTGGGAGGGCGCGAGCGAGCCGCGGGCGCAGTCCGACTGCTACGAGCGGCTGCGCGAGTTCGGGCTGCCGGTCAGCGACCTCTACCGGGTGGTGCCGGGCATCAAGGAGGTCAACGAGTTCATCGAGCACTACCGCGCCCACCGGCACGACCCCCCTTACGAGATCGACGGGGTCGTGGTGAAGGTCGACGACTTCCGCACGCAGCGGGAGCTGGGCTCGACCTCGCGGGCGCCCCGGTGGGCGATCGCCTTCAAATACCCGCCGGAAGAGGTCAACACCAAGCTGCTCGACATCCAGGTCGGCGTCGGGCGCACGGGGCGGGTGACGCCGTTCGCGGTGATGGAGCCGGTCGTGGTGTCGGGCTCGACCGTCGAGCGGGCCACGCTGCACAACGCCGCCATCGTCCAGAAGAAGGGCGTGCTCATCGGCGACACCGTGGTGCTGCGCAAGGCGGGCGACGTCATCCCCGAGGTCGTCGGGCCGGTGGCGGCGCTGCGCGACGGGTCCGAGCGGGAGTTCGTCATGCCGACCCACTGCCCGGAGTGCGGCACGGAGCTGGCGTACGAGAAGGAGGGCGACGCCGACCTGCGCTGCCCCAACGCGCGTGGCTGCCCGGCGCAGATCCGCGAGCGCATCTTCTTCGCGGCGAGCCGGCGCGCGCTCAACATCGACGGGCTCGGCTACGTCGCGGCCAGCGCGCTCACCCAGCCGCTGCCGCCGCAGCAGCCGGTGGTGCGCACCGAGGCCGACCTGTTCGACCTGACGCTGGAGCAGATCATGCCGATCAGGTCGGTGGTCCGCGACCCCGACACCGGTCTGCCCAAGATCGATCCGAAGACGGGTGAGGAGAAGGTCGTCTCCCTGTTCCGCAACCTCGACGGCGAGCCCAGCCAGAACGCCCTGGTGCTGATGGACGAGCTGGAGAAGGCCAAGCAGGCCTCGCTCGCCCAGGTGCTGGTGGCCCTGTCGATCCGCCACATCGGCCCGCCCACGGCCCGCGCCCTGGCGGCCGAGATGCGCTCGATCGACGCGATCATGAACGCCTCCGAGGAGGAGCTGGCCGCCGTCGAGGGCATCGGGCCCCGGGTGGCGGCCACGATCCGCGAGTGGTTCGAGGTCGACTGGCACCGCGAGATCGTCGAACGCTGGCGGGCGGCCGGGGTCCGCATGGAGGACGAGCCGGCTCCGGAGAAGGGGCCGCAGACCCTCGAAGGGCTGACGTTCGTGGTGACGGGCACGCTGGAGGGCTACACCCGCGACTCGGCGGCCGAGGCGCTCACGAGCCAGGGCGGCAAGGTGGCCTCCTCGGTGTCGAAGAAGACGTCGTTCCTGATCGCGGGGGAGAACGCCGGGTCGAAATACGACAAGGCGGTAAGCCTCGGGGTGCCGATCCTCGACGGGGAGGGGTTCGAGGTCCTGCTCAAGGAGGGCCCGGAAGCGGCCTCGGAGAAGGTCGTCCCGCCCGAATCCTGACACCCGCCCTCGCGCGCAGCCGGGCGACTCCTCGGCGACCCTCACAGGCGGCCCTCGGCGGTCATTCAGGCCGGCCGCCGCACCGGCGGTTTCGGTTCTTGCGTGGAGAACGCCGACACCTGCGATCGGACCCTGTTCCCGCACTGCAGCACCGTGCAAGACCACCTGTAACACCCGCGGGACGGTGCTCATGCGCGACGGCGGTCGTGACGAGCTCAACGGGCGCGGCCGTCGCCGGCTCCTGGTACTCGCCGTACGACGGCGCCACCTGGACGGCAGGCACAGCACCTGACCGAGCACCTGGCCGACGTCTGGCCGACATCTGGCCGACGTCTGACGCGAACTCGACCGGGTGAGCGTGGCCGAGCAGGTCGTCACCCAGATGCTCGCCGAGCCTGCCCACCGCGCATCCGACGTACACCCTCCAACAGGAACCTGACGGCACCCGCCGCCGTCCCTCTCGCTGGACGTCTACGCCAGTTCGATCTGATACCGGATGAAGCCGCGATTCTCAGCGACTTTGTCGTACAGAAGCCGGGCTGTGCTGTTCGACTCATGCGTGTTCCAGTACACGCGGGAGCAGCCCCTGTCCCGAGCCCAGTCCGCGACGGCCTGGATCAGCGCCCGCCCCACCCCCTTGCCGCGAACGTCCGACGCGGTGAAGAGATCCTGCAGGTAGCAGACGTCGGTGTCGGGTGCGGACGTGTTCCCGTGGGTGAAAAAGTGCGTGATACCGACGAGTCGCCCGTCCAGTCTCGCCCCGAAGGCGTGCAGCCGGGTGTCCGCCTGGAACTCGAGCCACGCCCGCTCGTACATCTCGTCCGGCTCGACCCGCCCGTAGAAGTGGATGTACGCGCGGAACAAGCTTTCCCACGCGTCCCGCTCGCTGGGGAGAAGCGTGCCGATATCGATCATGAGATTCCCCTTGGTGGTACGAGGCGGTCAGGCACAGGACGGCCGCCCTCGGCTGGACGCGACGGGCTGGACCGGTGGGCGGAGCAAGCGGCTGCGACCACAATGTAGAGAGAAGTGAACGGTCGGGACACGGCCACCTATCAGCGATACCCGAAGACCACTTCGGCCGACCGGCATTGGCCGGATTCCACCCTGAAGTCGCGGCAGTTCACGGGGCTGGTGTGATCGTGTCCGGGCATGCTCGGCCTGGTGCAAGCTGCTGATCGTCGTGGGAGGTCATCCGTTACGGGTGGTCGCGTCTTCTTGCCGGTTCATGCACTGGCGGGGACCGCGGAGCATCCACATCGAGGTGATCGAGCTCAACACCAGGTCGCTGTTCAAGGTCACCCGAGCGCTCAACGGACGCGGGCGCCTGCTCGACTACTGCGCCCCCATCGCCAGTCATCGACCACATCGACATCGCGGACCACGTCACCCTAGGACGTGACTCTCCACGCCGGGGTCAGGCGTGGATGCGGGCCATGAGCAGGGCGATGTCGTCCTCGGCGGGCGTGTCGCCCACGATGGAGCCGATCACGGCCGTGCACAGGTGCTCGAGCGTCACCGACTGCGGCGCCTCACGGGCGAGAGCGTCGCCGAGCCTGGCCATGCCCGTGTCGAGGTCGGCTTGCCGCGTCTCGATCAGGCCGTCGGTGTAGAGGGCCAGCAGGGTTCCGGCCGGCAGGTACAGCTCGTGCGACTGGAAGGTGCCCAGCCCCACGCCGATCGGCGTGCCGGCGGACAGCGACGGGAACGTCACGTCGCCGGACGGGGTCACGATCGCGGGCGGTGGATGCCCGGCCGTGGCCATGGTGCAGCGGCCGGTCTGCGGGTCATAGACCACGTACAGGCAGGTGGCGCCCGTGGCCTCGAAGCCGCGGGCGTCCCTCGCGATCAGGTGGTCGAGGTGGGTGAGCAGCTCGTCTGGAGGCAGGTCCAGGTACGCCAGGGTGCGCACGGCGGTGCGCAGTCTGCCCATGGTGGCCGCGGCGTTGATGCCGTGCCCGGTCACGTCGCCGACGACCAGGGCGATGCGGGCGCCGGGCAGGTGGATGGCGTCGTACCAGTCGCCTCCCACCCCCTCGTGCGTGGCGGAGGGCAGGTAACGCGAGGCCACCTCGACGGTGCCGGTGCCGCACAGCTCGTGCGGCAGCAGGTCGCGCTGCAGCGCGAGCGCGGTCAGCCGCTCGCGCGTGTACTGGCGGGCGTTGTCCAGGCTCAGCGCGGCCCGCGTGACCAGCTCCTCGGCCAGCAGCAGGTCGTCCCTGGTGAACGGCGCCGGGTTGGTGGTGCGCCCGAACACCGCGACGCCGAGCACGTCGCCGCGCGCCTGCAGCGGAATGACGATCAGCGAGTGCATGCCGGTGGCGTGGACGGTCCGCGCCCGGTCGGGGTCCAGGTCCAGCCAGGTGCCGGGCGAGGTGTCCAGCACGGGCTCGAAGTGCGGCCTGCGCGAGTGCAGCACCTCCATGAACGGTGATCCCGGCGGCACGAACACGGTTTCCTTGCGCTCCCAGGGCGACTCGGGCGCCCCGTCGTGCACCGAGGCCACGCCGGCCCGCCGGAAAACGGGAATGCCGGCCTCCGTCGTGGCCGACCGCTGCAGCGGCTCTTCGCCGGGCAGCATCGCTTCCGGCAGGTCGACGGTCACGTAGTCGGCGAGGACCGGAATGGCCAGCTCGGCCAGCTCCTGGGCGGTTTTCATGACGTCCAGCGTGCTGCCGAGCCGGACGCTGGCCTTGCGCAGCAGCTTGAGGCGATCCCGCGCCTTGCTGTTGCTGAAATCCAGGGCCACCGAGCGCACGCCCAGCGGCCGGCCGTCCGCGCCCTCCAAAGGAAACAGCGAGATGGACATCGCGCGCTCGTGACTCCGGTGGAACCAGCGGGCCTCGCGGTCGATCACGGGCCGGCCGTCGGCCAGCACCTTGCGCATCGCGTCCTGCACTGCTTCCGTGTCGATCCCCTCGATGACCTCGGTCAGGGAGCGGCCGACCCGGTAGTACGGATAGCCGTCGCTGAGCTGCTCGGCCGCCTCGTTCATCCAGACGCAGCGCAGGTTCCTGTCCCAGATGGCCATGGCAACGGGGAAGCCGCTGATGAGCGACCCCAGCAGGGCGCCGGTGCCGGTGGACAGCTCGGTGGCGGCCGGGATCGCCGACACCAGCCAGGATCCCTGCCGGCTCCCGGCGTCGTCACCGAAAGTGAGCGAAGCAGCCTCGACGCGCACGATGACCACCTCGCCGTCCCGCCGCCGCACCTCCATCAATCCCGTACGGGGCAGATGTCCGCGTTCGCCGTCGCGGTCGTGGCCGTCGAGCGGGAGGAGCGTACCGATGGGGCGGCCGAGCATGTCGGCGGCGGGGTAGCCGGTGAGCTCCTCGGCGGCCTGGGTCCAGCCGATCACCGTGCCGGCGCCATCGACGACGGCGACCGTTGAGGTCGCCCCTCCACGACGCTGCCGGCTGCTTCCATGCCATCACCGATCTCTGGTGGGGACGAGTTCGTTGCCAGAATTTTTCAGGGTAGCTGCGCCTACCTGCAGTTCTTTAAGATTTGACCAAGCTTTGTCGTGATTTATAGGGCTATGTGGCTCGGAAACGCAAGAATTTCCGTCGGTCCCCCAGGGCGGAGATCTGCTCAATCCGAGCGCCGGTCAGACCGGCGCTGATCAGCCCTTGTGTTCGCAGGCCGAAGATTCCTGACGCAACTTCTCGCGGAACTCTTGCGAGGCGCGGTAGGGCTGCTGCGATGGCCTGGCGCGGATCGTCGGCCTCCGCAGTCGCCCGGGACCGCTCCCACAGGCGCAACGGTCCGGGCCACGAGCGCCGTGGCCACTTCCAGAAGGAGAAGTACAGGGCGCCGCGTGTGATGCCGGCACCCTGGGCGACGTCGCCGACGGTCATGACGTCGTAACCCTTTTGCGCCGGCAGACCCTCGGAGGTGTCCAGAATGGCCCGCTGCCGGACACTCTTGCGTTCGGTGGTACGTCGGCTTCGCGCGGGAGGGCGGTCGCGCATCAGAGCTGAGCCCCCTCCGCGAAGTCGGTCGTACGGGAGAGCGCCTCCCATGCGCGGATGTCCTCGTCCACAACCATGCGCGCGGCGGTGATCAGTCGCAGCGCGTCCGAGCCCAGGACGAGATGAGCCGGCGGCCGATCGACCGACGCCATGTGCACGACGGCGTCCCCGGCCTTGGCCGGCTTGCCCGGTTGCTTCCGTTCGCCTTCTGCCGCGCTTCACGAACGGGGGTGAACAGCTCGTCGTAGCCGTCGATGGTCCGCGCGGCGGGTGTCATGGACGGTCCGGCCCAGTCGGTACGAAGGAACCTGGCTCGATCGCCGTCACGTGGATCTCGAACGTGCGACCGCCTTGCCCAGTGCCGCGAGGATGCCGTCCAGGGCGAACTTGCTGCCGCAGTGGGCGGACATGCCAGGTACGGCCATGAGCCCGCCCATGGAGGTGACGGCCATCGGATGTCCGAGGCGGCGCGGGCGCACAGGGGGCAGCGCTGCCTGCGGGGTGGCGACTGTCCCGAAGACGTTGACCTCGAACTGCCGCCGCACCTCGGCCGGCGGGGTTTCCTCGAAAGTGCCCTCCAGGCCGTAACCGGCGTTGCGACATCCAAAGGGCCGACGATCTGCTCCACCCCCGCGGCCACACTTGAGACGGCGTCGTCGCCCGTCACGTCCAGGATGCGGCCGTGGGCGTGCCCGGGTTCGAGGCCCGCAGGTCCTCCGCGGAGCGGACCGGCCGTGTGCCCGGCGGCCATGGTGGCTTGGGTGAAGGCACGCCGTCCCAGCCGGGCGTCAGGGGCAGGGCTGCCGGGCGGCGGTAGCGGCCGGGGGCGCAGGGCGTCGAGGCGGTCTGGAAGGTCGGCTCGATGGGCGGCGTTGCGGCGGGCGACGACCAGGTCGGGGATCTGCTTGATCGTCAGGTCCTGGCGGACTTCTTTCGGGTGCCTGCGCGGCCTCCAGGAGTTCTCGCTTCGACTGCTTCTGACGGCCTTGCCCGTCGGCGCGGCGCCCGAATCGGTGTGATTTATCGCGGCATAGTGTGTACGTGTTGCTACACAGTGTGCTTTTTGGGTATATGTCGGAAAGGAGAAGTGACGGAACGTACGCGCTCGGTTTCGCGAAGTGGGGTGAAGGTCGTACTCTCCCATAGTGACCTGATGGGGGTTCTGTTACCGATGACTGACCCAACCGACACCCGCGACACCGGTCCCCGCGTCGGCACGCCGTTGTGGGCGTACCTCGCCGGGATCACCGTGATCGGCTGCACCGCCCTGGTGGTGGCCATGGTGCGGCTGGACCTGACCGACCTGGTCGGGCTGGCTCGCACGCCGCTGTTCTGGGTGCTCATGGTGCTGGTGATCCTGGGCGAGCTCAGGCCCGTCATGGTGTCCTCGTCGACCGCCGTGGGCGGCACGTACCCGTCCACCATGTTCACCTTCGCGGTGCTGCTGCACTTCGGGCTGCCCGTCGCGGTGCTCATGCAGGCCATCGCCGTCGCCCTGAACGGCGTGGTCACGCGGAAATCATGGCATCGGGTCATGTTCAACATCGCGCAGTCCACCATCGCGCTCACCGCCGCCGCCGTCGTCCTGGGGACGTTCGGGATCCATCCGAGCCCGGCCGTGCCCTGGGTGCCGGACGGCGGCGACCTGCCGGCGATCGCGCTGGCCGGCATCGCCTACTTCGCCACCAGGGCGGCCCTCGTCTGCGGCGCGGTGGCGCTGCACGAGCGGCGCTCGATCGTGCGCGTGCTCAAGGCCACCGTGGGTCCGCAGAGCCTGGTGTACGCCGGGCTGCTCGGCCTGGCGCCCCTGGTCGTCGTGGTGATGAACCACTCGCCGGGGCTCGTGCCGCTGTTCGTCGCGCCGCTGGCCGCCGTCTACTTCACCGCCACGCTGTCCATGCGCCGCGACCACCAGGCCCTGCACGACGAGCTGACCGGCCTGCCCAACCGCAAGATGCTCGTCGTCAGCACCGAAGAGGCGCTGGCCGAGGTGCGCCAGGACGAGCGGGTGGGGTTGTTCCTGCTCGACCTCGACCGGTTCAAAGAGGTCAACGACACGATGGGCCACCCGGTGGGTGACCGGCTGCTGCAGATGGTCGCCCACCGCCTCACCCATTCGGTACGCCCGGGCGACGTCGTGGCGCGGCTCGGCGGCGACGAGTTCGCGGTGCTGCTGCCGTCCATCAGGGACGCCCACGCGGCCAGGGAGGTGGCCGCCCGGCTGCGGGCCGCGCTCACCGAGCCGGTGCGCCTTGAAGGCATGACGTTCGACATGGACGCCTCCGTCGGGATCGCCCTGTATCCCGATCACGCGCCCGACTTCGAGCTGTTGCTGCAGCGGGCCGACGTGGCGATGTACCTGGCCAAGGAGGGGCGTACCGGTGTCGAGCTCTACCAGCCGCACAAGGACCGCAACTCTCCCGAACGCCTCACCCTCCTCGGCGACCTGCGCCGCGCCATCGACAACCATGAGCTGCGCCTGCACTACCAGCCCAAGGTCGTCCTCGCCACCGGCGAAGTGCCGGGCGTCGAGGCGCTGCTGCGCTGGCGCCACCCGGTGCACGGGCCGATCGCGCCGTCCGACTTCGTGCCGCTGGCCGAGCAGTCCTACCTGATGCGGCAGCTCACGGCGTACGTGATCGAGGAGGCGCTGGAGCAGGCCGCCCGCTGGTGGCACAACGGGACGCGGCTGCAGATCTCGATCAACATCTCGGCGCGCGACCTGCTCGGCGCGGCCCTGCCGCAGCGGCTGGAGGCGGGCCTGGCCCGCTACGGGCTGCCGCCGACGGCCATCCAGCTCGAGGTCACCGAACGCATCCTGACCGGCGAGCAGGCCTACACCCAGGAGACGATCAAGGCGCTGGCCACGCTGGGCGTGCCGCTGGCGCTCGACGACTTCGGCACCGGCTACTCGTCGCTGATCCGGCTGCAGCGGCTGGCGGTGTCGGAGGTCAAGATCGACGCCTCGTTCGTCCGCCGGATCGCCGAGTCCCAGGACGACTGCCGCATCGTGCGCTCCATCGTCGACCTGGTCCGCTCGCTCGGGCTGCGGTCGGTGGCCGAGGGCGTGGAGTCCGACGAGGTGGCCGTACAGCTGGCGGAGATGGGCTGCGACGTCGGGCAGGGCTGGCTCTTCGGCGAGCCGATGCCGGCCTCCGACGTCACGGCCTGGCTGCGTGAGCGGCCCGCCGCCGGGCCCGGGGCCGGCTACGGCTATCGGCCCGAGGTCAGCCGTTCCGCCTGATGCTGGAGTTAATGGTTCGGGGCTAATCCGTCAAGGCCCCTAGGATGGCAGTGTCCAAAGACTCCATCCACGAAACGGGTTAACCGACTCATGTCCGCCATAACCCGCGACGAGGTCGCACACCTGGCCCGGTTGTCCAGGCTGGCGCTGACCGACGACGAGCTCGACCACTACGCCACCCAGCTCGATGCCATCATCGAGTCGGTCGCGAAGGTCGCCGAGGTCGCCGCCGAAGATGTGCCGCCTTCGTCGCACGCGCTTCCGCTGACCAACGTCTTCCGTGCCGACGAGGTGCGTCCGTGTCTGACGCCGGAGCAGGCCCTCTCGGGCGCTCCCGCCGTCGAGGACGACCGCTTCCGGGTTCCGCGCATCCTCGGGGAGGAGGCATGAGCCTGATCCGCAAGACGGCCGCCGAGCTGGGCGCGATGATCGCCGGCGGCGAGGTGACGGCGGCCGAGGTGGCCGAGGCGCACCTCGACCGGATGGCCGAGGTCGAGCCCAAGGTCCAGGCGTTCCTGCACGTCGACCGCGAGACGACGCTGGAGCAGGCGCGGGCGATCGACGCCCGGCTCAGGGCCGGCGAGAAGCTCGGGCCGCTGGCCGGGGTGCCGATCGCACACAAAGACATCTTCGCCACGCGCGACATGCCCACGACGGCCGCCTCCAAGATCCTCGAGGGGTGGCGGCCGCCGTACGACGCGACCGTGACCGCGCGGCTGCGCGAGGCGGGCCTGGTCATCCTGGGCAAGACCAACCTCGACGAGTTCGCCATGGGCTCCTCGACGGAGAACTCCGCCTTCGGGCCGACGCACAACCCGTGGGACCTGACGAAGGTGCCGGGCGGCTCGTCGGGCGGCTCCAGCGCCGCCGTGGCCGCCTACGAGGCGCCGCTGTCCACCGGCACCGACACCGGCGGCTCGATCCGGCAGCCCGCCGCGGTGACCGGCATCGTGGGCATGAAGCCGACCTACGGCGGCTCGTCCCGCTACGGGCTGATCGCGTTCGCGAGCTCGCTCGACACGCCTGGGCCGTTCGCGCGCAACGTGCTCGACGCGGCGCTGCTGCACGAGGCGTTCTCCGGCCACGACCCGATGGACTCGACGTCGATCGACGCGGCCGTGCCGTCGGTGGTCGAGGCCGCGAAGAACCCCGACATCGCCGGCTTGCGCATCGGCGTGGTCAAGGAGTTCGGCGGCGAGGGCTACCAGCCGGGCGTGCTCGCCCGCTACCACGAGGCCGTGCAGCTCCTGGAGTCGCTCGGGGCCAAGGTCGTCGAGGTCTCCTGCCCGTCGTTCACGACCGCGCTGCCGGCCTACTACCTCATCGCGCCGTCCGAGGCGTCGTCCAACCTCGCGCGCTTCGACGCCATGCGCTACGGCCTGCGCGTGGGCGACGACGGCACCCGCAGCGCCGAGGAGGTCATGGCGCTGACCCGCGCCGCCGGGTTCGGTCCCGAGGTCAAGCGGCGCATCATGCTCGGCACGTACGCACTGTCGAGCGGCTACTACGACGCCTACTACGGCCAGGCACAGAAGGTGCGCACGGTCATCTCGCGCGAGTTCGAGGCCGCGTTCCAGCAGGTCGACGTGCTGGTGTCGCCGACCACGCCGACCACGGCGTTCTCCATCGGCGAGCGCGCCGACGACCCGATGGCGATGTACCTCGCCGACCTGTGCACCATCCCGTCCAACCTGGCCGGCAACGCGGCCATGTCGGTGCCGTGCGGCCTGGCCGACGAGGACGGCCTGCCGGTCGGCCTGCAGATCATGGCCCCGGTCCTGGCCGACGACCGCTGCTACCGCGTCGGCGCCGCCGTGGAGCAGGCCCTGGAGAGCCGCTGGGGCGGCCCGCTGCTGAAGGAGGCCCCGTCGCTATGACGATGCTCTATGACGAAGCTCTCGACCGGTTCGAGCCGGTGCTCGGGCTGGAGACGCACGTCGAGCTGGGCACCAGGTCGAAGATGTTCTGCGGGTGCAAGACCGCCTTCGGCGCTCCGCCCAACACGCAGGTCTGCCCGACCTGCCTGGCGTTCCCGGGTGCCCTGCCGGTGGCCAACGCCATGGCCATCGAGTCGACCATCCGCATCGGCTTGGCGCTGAACTGCTCGATCGCCGAGTGGTGCCGCTTCGCCCGGAAGAACTACTTCTATCCGGACATGCCGAAGAACTACCAGATCTCGCAGTACGACGAGCCGCTCTGCTTCGACGGCTACATCGACGTCGAAATCAACGGCGAGACTGTGCGGATCGAGATCGAGCGGGTCCACCTGGAGGAGGACACCGGCAAGTCCACCCACGTGGGTGGCGCGACCGGGCGCATCCACGGGGCCGACTACTCGATCGTCGACTACAACCGCGCCGGCATCCCGCTGGTCGAGATCGTCACCAAGCCGATCCCGGGCACCGACCGGCTGGCGCCCGAGGTGGCCAAGGCCTACGTGACCGAGCTGCGCGAGATCATGCGCTCGCTGGGCGTCTCCGACGTGCGCATGGAGGAGGGCTCGCTGCGGTGTGACGTCAACGTCTCGCTGATGCCGCGCGGCTCGTCCGAGTGGGGCACCCGTACGGAGACCAAGAACGTCAACTCCCTGCGCAGCGTCGAGCGGGCGGTGCGCAGCGAGATCGAGCGTCAGGCGGGCGTCCTCGCCGCAGGCGGGAAGATCACCCAGGAGACCCGCCACTTCCACGAGGACAGCGGCACCACGACCTCGGGCCGGTCCAAGGAGGAGGCGCAGGACTACCGCTACTTCCCCGAGCCCGACCTGGTGCCGATCGCGCCCGACCCGGCGTGGGTGGCCGAGCTGAAGGCGGCCCTGCCCGAGCTGCCGTCGGTCAGGCGCAAGCGGCTGCAGGCCGAATGGGGTCTGTCCGACCTCGACATGCAGGCCATGCACAACGCCGACGCCTTCGACCTGGTCGAGGCCACGGTCGCGGCCGGAGCGCCGCCGGCCGACGCGCGTAAGTGGTGGATGGGCGAGCTGGCGCGGCGTGCCAACGAGACCGGCACGTCACTGGCCGAGCTGCCCATCACGCCGGCCCAGATCGCCCGGGTGACCGAGCTGGTGGCCTCGGGCGCGCTCAACGACAAGCTGGCGCGGGAGGTGCTCGAAGGCGTGCTGGCCGGTGAGGGCACGCCCGACGAGGTGGTCGAGAAGCGCGGGCTGCGCATCGTCAACGACGAGGGCGAGCTGTCGGCGATCATCGACCAGGTGCTGGCCGACAACGCCGACGCGGTCGAGAAGGTGCGCTCCGGGAAGATCGCCGCGGCGGGCGCCCTGGTGGGCGGCGTCATGCGAGCCAGCAAGGGCAAGGCCGACGCGGCCCGCGCCCGCCAGCTCATCCTGGACAAGCTCGGCGTCTCGGAGTGACCCCGCCACGCGGCCCTGCCGGTCTCCGGTAGGAACGTGACCCGATACGCGGCCCCGCCGGTCCCGAGGGATCGGCGGGGCCGCGTCATGCGACGGGTCCATGACCATCGGTGGTCCAGGGTGCGGGCCGTGTGCGATCCGTACCGTGCAGCCGGGGCGGTTCCGCAGGAGGTGGCTAGTCCTCCTCACGGGAGGGGAGCGGGACTCGGGTGCGGCGGGCGGCCAGCTTCCTGAACACGGGCGTCAGAAGGGCCAGGGCGGCCAGGGCCAGGAAGACGGCGGCTACCGGGCTGGTCACCAGGACGGTGGGGTCGCCGGCGCCGATGGCGAGGGCGCGGCGGAGCTGGATCTCGGCCATCGGGCCCAGGATCATGCCGATCACCGCCGGCGCGACCGGCAGGCCGAAGCGCCGCATGGCGTAGCCCAGCAGGCCGAGGACGTACAGGACGAACAGGTCCACCACGGTGGCGTTCAGGGCGTAGACGCCGAGGGCGGCGAAGACCACGATCCCGGCGTACAGGTACGGCCGGGGGATCCGCAGGATGCGGGCCCACAGCGGCGCCAGCGGCAGGTTCAGCACCAGCAGCATCGCGTTGCCGATGAACAGTGAGGCGATCATGCCCCACACCAGCGCCGGGTTGTGCTCGAAGAGCTGCGGCCCGGGCTGGAGGCCGTACTGCTGGAAGGCGGCCAGCATGATCGCGGCCGTCGCCGACGTGGGCAGGCCGAGCGTCAGCAGCGGCACCAGGGTGCCGGCCGCGGAGGCGTTGTTGGCCGCCTCCGGCCCGGCGACCCCCTCGATGGCGCCCTTGCCGTACTCCTCGCGGGACACGCCGCGGGCCAGCCGCTTCTCGGCCGCGTACGACAGGAAGGTGGGGATCTCGGCGCCGCCGCCCGGCAGCGCGCCGAACGGGAACCCGAGCGCGGTGCCGCGCAACCACGGCAGCCACGAGCGGCGCCAGTCGGAACGCCCCATCCACGCCCGCCCGACGGGCACGATTTCGGGCGGCACGTGACGCAGCCGGGAGGCGACGTACAGGGCCTCGCCGAGGGCGAACAGGCCGACCGCGACGATCACCACGTCGATGCCGTCGAGCAGCTGCGGGATGCCGAGGGTGAGCCGGGCCTGGCCGGTCTGCTGGTCGATGCCGATCAGCCCGATCACCAGGCCCAGCCCGAGCGAGGCCAGGCCGCGAACGATCGAGCGGGACAGCACCGACGACACGGCCGTGAACGCGAGGATGGCGAGGGCGAAGTAGTCCGCCGGGCCGAACGAGATCGCGAAGCTCACCACCGCCGGGGCCGCCACGACGAGCAACGCCGTGGCGATCGTGCCCGCCACGAACGACCCGATCGCGGCGGTGGCCAGCGCCTGGGCGGCCCGCCCGCGCCGGGCCATCTTGTTGCCCTCCAGCGCGGTGATCATCGAGGAGGACTCGCCAGGCGTGTTGAGCAGGATGGACGTGGTCGAGCCGCCGTACATGCCGCCGTAGTAGATGCCGGCGAACATGATGAACGCGCTGGCCGGCGGCACCGTGAACGTGATGGGCAGCAGCAGCGCCACCGTCATCGCCGGCCCGATGCCGGGCAGCACGCCGACGAGGGTGCCGAGGGTGACGCCGACGAGCGCGTACAGGAGGTTGACGGGGGTGAGCGCGGCGGCGAAGCCGTCGAGCAGCAGCTGGAACGAGGTCACGCTAGATCAGCCCTTCCAGCGGTCCGCCCGGCAGGGACACGCCGAGGCCCCAGACGAACAGCGCGTACGTCGCCACGCCCACGACCACGGCGATCAGCGCGGCACGGCCCTTGTGCGCCGCGCCGAGGGCCACCGACAGGCCGAAGAACAGCAGGGACGCGCCGATGATCCAGCCGAGCACGTTCAGCAGCGCGGCGAACGCCAGGAAGATGCCGCTGACCAGGCCGACGCTGCGCCAGTCGGTGGGCGCGTCCACGTCGACGTCCTCGCTCTCCTCCGGGTCGGCGCGGCCGCCGCGCAGCACGTCGGCCACGTAGAAGACGCCGATGACCACCATCGCGCCGCCCACCAGCATGGGGAAGAAGCGCGGCCCGAGCCCGAGCTGGGAGGCCGCGGCCGAGACGTCGAGCGTCCCGGCCACGACCAGCACGCCCAGCACCAGCACCACGACCGCCAGCCCGAGCTCGGGCCGCCACCAGCGAGTCATCAGGAGACGAGCCCCATCTCGGCGATGATGGCCTTCACGCGCGTCTGCTCGGCGTTCAGGTAGTCGGCGAACTGCTGGCCGGTCTGGAACGAGTCGATCCAGCCGTTCTTGGCCACGGCGTCCTTCCAGGGCTGCGCGTCGTGCATCTTGGTGACCAGGTCGGTCAGCGCCTTCTTGTCGGCCTCGGACAGCCCGGCGGGGGCGACGAAGCCGCGCCAGTTGGACAGCTCCACGTCGAGGCCGCCCTCCTTCAGCGTGGGGGCGTCCAGGTCGGGCAGCCGCTCACCGGACGTGACGCCCAGCGCCCGCAGCTTGCCGGACTTCACGTGCTCGGCGAACTCGCCGACGCCCGAGATGCCGGCGCTGACCTTGTTGCCGAGCAGCTCGTTCAGCGCCTCGCCGCCGCCGGAGTGGGCGATGTAGTTGACCTGCTTGGGGTCGATGCCCGCGGCCTTGGCCATCAGCCCGGCCACGATGTGGTCGGTGCCGCCCGCCGAGCCGCCCGAGATCGACACCTTCGCCGGGTCGGCCTTCCACGCCGCCACCATGTCGGCCAGCGTCTTGAACGGCGACTCCGCCGGGACCACGACGATCTCGTACTCCTCGGTCAGCTTCGCGATGGGCGTGGTCTCCGCGAGCGTGACCTTGGACTTGTTCTGCTCGATGGCGCCCACCATGACCAGGCCCATGGTCATCAGCAGGTTGCCGTTGCCCTTCTCGCCGGCGAGCTGGGCCAGGCCGATCGTGCCGCCGGCGCCCGGCACGTTGTACACCTCGACCTTGCGCTGGGGATCGGCGGCCTTGAACGCCTGCTCGGCCACACGGGACGTCTGGTCCCAGCCGCCGCCGGGCGCGGCCGGCGCCATGACGCGCAAAGTGGCGTCGGCGGACGTGCCGCCGCCCTGCGCGCCGCATGCCGTCAGCGCGCCGAGGGAGAGTGCCGCGACAGCGGCGAGTACGCGCAAGCGCATGATCACTCCATGGGGGGTTATTTCACGGTGTCAGAACTGGGATGGTGAAACGCCCTTCCGTCCGCGTCGAGCTTTTGCACGGTTCCCGTCATAGTGGTCGTATTGGTCGCGACCTGGCCGTGACCTCGGTTTGTTTCCATGTGCAAGGTGAGACGGGTCCGCGACGCCTCCCTCGGGACACAGCTGTTCGCGCTCCAGATGGTGATCGTGCTGCTGGCCGTCGGCGGCACGGCGGGAGTGTGGGCGGAGCACACGCGCGACCAGCTCGACTCCCTGCACCAGCAGCGCGCCCTGGCGATCGCGCAGTCGGTGGCCGCGCTCCCGCAGGTGCGCGAGGCGTTCGCGCTGGCGCAGCCGGAGACCGTGCTGCAGCCGCTGGCCATGAGCGTCCAGCAGGAGACCGGCGCCGACTACGTGGTGATCGCCAACGCCGAGCAGAGACGCTACGCGCATCCCAACGCCTCGCTGATCGGCAAGCGACTGTCCACCGACGGCAGCCCGGTCCTGCGTACGGGCAGGAGCTGGGTCGGCACCGAGACCGGCACGATCGGCACCACGGTCAGGGGCAAGGCGCCCATCCGCGACGAGTACGGCACCGTCATCGGGCTCGTCTCGGTCGGCGTGCTGGAGACCACGGTGACCAGCGAGCTGGCCCACGCGCTGCCGCCGCTGATCTGGACCGCGCTGGCGGTGCTGCTGGCCGGGCTGGCCCTGGCCGCCCTCATCACCGCGCGGGTGCGCAGGCAGACGTTCGGGCTGGAGCCGCGGGAGATCGCTGCGCTGCTGGAGCAGCGCGAGGGCGTGCTGCACGGCGTCAAGGAGGGCGTGCTCGCGCTCGACCTGGCCGGGCGGGTGACGCTGGTCAACGACGCGGCGCGCGAGCTGCTCGGCGACGTCCCCATCGACGCGGGGGAGGACCTCACGCGGTTGCCGGTCTCCGACCGGATGCGCGACGTGCTCGGCGGCGACGACCCCGGCGAGGACCGCATCGTGCTGCACGGCGAGCGCGTGCTGGTGCTCAACCGCACCCCGGTGTCGGTACGCGGCCGGCACCGCGGCTGGGTCGTCACCCTGCGCGACCGCACCGAGCTGATCCGCCTGGCCCGCGAGCTGGACGACACCAGCAGCGCGACGGAGGCGCTGCGGGCGCAGGCGCACGAGTTCGCCAACCGGATGCACACGGTCGTCGGGCTGCTGGAGCTGGGCGAGCACGAGGCGGTCGTCAGCTTCATCACCCGCACCACGCGCGGAACGTACGCCGCCGACCTGCGCGAACGCATCCAGGAGCCGACCCTCGCCGCGCTGCTGCTGGCCAAGTCCGCCGAGGCGGCCGAACGCGGGGCCCGGCTCGTGCTCTCGGACGACTCCCGCGTGCCCGAAGGCACCCTCGGCGACCCGCAGGACGCCGTCCTGGTGGTCGGCAACCTGGTCGCCAACGCCATCGACGCGCTCGACGGCGCCGAGGGCACGATCGGGGTGTCGGTACGGGCCGACGCCGACGGGCTGCACGTACGGGTCGGTGACTCGGGCCCCGGCATCGCCCCTGATCTGGTGGAGGAGGTCTTCAGGGAGGGCTTCACCACCAAGGCCGCCCACTCGGGGCCGCGCGGCCTCGGCCTGGCCCTGACCCGGCAGGCGTGCCTGCGCCGGGGCGGCTGGGTCCGCGTCCGCAACAACGGCGGCGCGGTCTTCACCGCCCTCCTGCCCGCGAAGGCGGGCGAGGCGGCGCCGTGGGCGGATGGAGGAGCGGAGCGAGCGGCGCGACCGCGGCGGTCACCGGGGACGACGGCTCCGGAGCGGGCGAGCCCGCCGAGCGGAGCGAGGCCATGAGCGGGATCAGGAGCGACCTGCGCGTCCTGGTGGTCGACGACGACTTCATGGTGGCGCGGATCCACAGTGGGTACGTGGCGCGCGTGCCGGGGTTCAGCGTGGTCGCGGTGGCGCACAACGGGGCGGACGCGCTGGCCGCGGTGGCCGAGCTGCGGCCCGATCTCGTGCTGCTCGACATCTACCTGCCCGACATGTCGGGCCTGGAGGTGCTCAAGCAGCTCCACGACGTGGACGTCCTCATGGTCAGCGCCGCCCGCGACGTGCCCACCGTCAGGGAGGCCATGCGCGGCGGCGCGGTCAACTACCTGATCAAGCCGTTCACCGCCGACGCGCTGTCCGAACGCCTCCGGCAGTACGCCGACACCCGCAGCCGGCTGACCGCCATCGGCGCCGAGGCCCGCCAGGACGACGTGGACCGGCTCTTCGGCACGCTCAAGACAGCCGCGCCCATGCCGAAGGGGCTGTCCGCGGCGACCTGCGCGCTGGTCGCGGACACGCTGCGGGATGCGGGCCGCGACCTGTCGGCCGCCGAGGCCGCCGAGCTCGCCGGCCTCTCACGGGTGAGCGCCCGCCGCTATCTCGAACACCTCTGCGCGGCGGGGCGGGCCGAGCTGCGGCCGCGGTACGGCACCGCCGGGCGGCCGGAGCACCGTTACCGGTGGCTGGGTTGACACAGTCTCGTAGCCATTTCCCGTGACATATGCCGATCCTCGTGCCTTACTGTTGCCTGAGACTTGGCTGCGGACCGGGAGGAGATTGAGGCGTGCGTAACGCCGGACCGATCGAATCACCGACCGACCCGTTCGCCTCGGTGCCTCTGCCCACGTCGGGCAAGTCCAGGAAGCCGCGCATCGAAGGGCTGCCGCCCGGCGTCTCCCGGGACATCTTCGGCCCGCAGGACCGGCAGGAGCCAGGATCGAGCCCGGGAGCCGGGCCGGGCGGACCGGGCGGACCGGGCGGACCGGGCGGACCCTCAGGCGGCGGCACGCTGCCCCCGCCCGCGCCGCCCGCGCAGCCCTGGCCGATGGCCGGCAAGGAGAAGCCCTCCGCGCCCATGTTCGGCTCCGAGCCCGAGCGGCCGCCGGCGTACGACCCCGAGCCGCCCAGGCGCCGCCGGCTGCTGCCCGGCCTGGTGACTCTCGTCGTCCTGCTCGGGGTGCTGGCGTACGTGGTGCCGGCCGTGCTCATGTCGGGGTCGGTGCTGCGCGGCACGCACGTGGCCGGCGTGGACATCGGCGGCCTCACCGTGACGCAGGCGGCCGACAAACTCCGCACCGAGCTCGGCGCGCAGCTCAGCGGGCCCGTCGTCGTGCAGATCGGCGACAGGAAAGAGACCCTCCAGCCCCAGGAGGCCGGGCTCGAACTCGACGTCGTCGGCACGATCGGGCAGGCCCCCAGCGGCTTCCCGACCCCCGCCGAGGTGTGGCGCGGCCTCACCGGCACGACCGAGCTCCAGCCGGAGATCAGCGTCGACGCCTCCCAGCTCACCAGGCTCGTCGAGGGCCTGGCCGAGACCGTCGACCAGCCGGCCGCCGAAGGCCGGGTGTTCTTCGCCGGGCTGCAGCCCAGGTCCCGTCGCCCCGCCGACGGTGTGGTGCTCGACCGCGACGACGCCGTGCGCAGGATCGGTGACACCTTCATGAGCGGCGGCGGCACGCTCCGGCTGACCCTGCGCCCCGCCACGCCCGTCACCACCCCCGAGGCCGTCGCTGACGCGCTGGAGAAGGCCAGGCAGGCCGTCGCCGCGCCGATCACGCTCGCCCTCGGCGCCAAGCGGGTGCAGCTGCCGCAGACCGTGATCGCCGCGAACCTGACGTACGTCTCCGACGGAGAGGGTGGGCTCGCGCCGCGGTTCGACGCCGAGGCCGCGCTGGCCGGCATGGAGAGCAGCCTGGTGGACGCGGCGCAGCTGCCGCGCGACGCGACGTACGAGATCGTGGCCGGCAAGCCCGTCCTGGTGCCGGCGCGCACCGGGCGCGGGGTCGACGACCGGCAGCTGGCCACAGCCGCCGAGCAGGTCTTCGCCGAGGGCGGCGACCGGACGATCCCCGTCCGGCTCGAGGCCATCGCGCCCGCCGTGCAAACCTCGCAGATCGACGGGCTCGGCATCAACGAGCTGGTCAGCTCGTTCACCACGACGTTCGCGTGCTGCCAGGAGCGGGTGAAGAACATCCAGCGCATGGCGCAGGAGCTCGACGGGCACGTGGTCAAGCCGGGGGAGACGTTCTCGCTGAACGATTTCGCGGGCGAGCCGACGGTCGGCGACGGCTACGTCGAGGCGGGGCAGATCGTCGACGGCCGGATGGTGACGATGGTCGGCGGCGGCGTCGCGCAGGTCGCGACCACGATGTACAACGCGGCGTTCTTCGGCGGTTTCGAGGACGTGGAGCACCGGCCGGTCCAGTACTCCACCACCGGCTATCCCGCCGGGCGGGACGCGGACCTGGTGTACCCGGACGTCGACCTCAAGTGGCGCAACGACTCCGACAACGGGGTGCTCATCAAGACGGCGTACACCGACACGTCGGTCACCGTCACGCTGTGGGGCACGAAGCGGTACGAGAAGATCGAGGCGGTCGAGTCGGAACGGCGGGACTTCACCCCGTTCCGGCGTGAGACCAGCACGTCGCCGGCGTGCGTGCCGACGACGGGGCAGCAGGGATTCACGATCGACGTCACGCGGGTCTTCCACCAGGACGGCAAGGTCGCAAAAAAGGACCCGAAGCTGACCACCGAGTACCGCCCCCAACCCCAGCTCACCTGCACCTGACGGCACCGAGGCCGGACCCGGACCACCGTCCGTTCGTGCCCGGTCCCTTCGGCGCCGAGGCCTGAACGGGTGACCACCATCCCGGCGCTTCGGGGTGGTGAGCCTGCGGAAAGGGGGGCGCATGCCCCTTTTCGTCCGTCCAACGGGACTGTGTGGCGGGACAGCCGCCCGGGGCCGCCCTCCTGCGAACGGGGGAAGCCCGGGTGGACGGAGGCCGGTCAGGAGGTCGGGGTGAGGGAGACGATGCGGTCGTCGCCCTGACGGGGGGAGCCGCGGCCGTCCTTGTTGCTGGTGCCCACCCACAGGGTGCCGTCGGGGGCGTTGGCGACGGCGCGGAGACGGCCGTAGCGGTCGGCCAGGTGGGCCACCGGACGACCGGCCGAGCCGTCCTGCCCCAAGGGGACCTGCCAGAGCCGTTCACCGCGCAGCGCCCCCACCCACAACGACCCGTCCGCGTACACCATCCCCGAGGGCGACGCCTCGTCGGTGGTCCAGGTGAGGATCGGGTTCACGAAGCGCGGATCGTCGCCGCGCCCCTCGACCTCGGGCCATCCGTAGTTGGCCCCCGCCCTGATCAGGTTGACCTCGTCGTAGGAGCTGGCGCCGAACTCCGAGGCGTACAGCCGCCCTGACGGGTCCCAGGCCAGCCCCTGGACGTTGCGGTGCCCGTAGCTGTAGACGAGGGTGCCGAACGGGTTGCCCGGCGCGGGCGCCCCGTCCGGGGTCATGCGCAGGATCTTGCCGCCGAGCGAGTCGCGCCGCTGGGCCAGCTCGCCGTCGCCGACCTCGCCGGTGGTGGCGTACAGGTGCCCGTCGGGCCCGAACGCGAGCCGCCCGCCGTTGTGGATGCCGCCCTTCGGGATGCCCTGGACGATCACCCGAGGCTCGGACAGCGTGTCGCCGGTCAGCCGGTAGCGGACGATCCGGTTGTCCTGCTCCGCCGTGTAGTAGAGGAAGACCTGGTCGCCCCGCACGGCCACGCCCATCAACCCGCCCTCGCCGTCGGGCCGCACCCCCTCGATCGTCGCCAGCTCCCGTACGTCACCGGCCGGGCTCACCCGCAGCAGGCGGGCGGTGTCGCGCTCGGTCACCAGCGCGTCGCCGCCGGGCAGGAAGGCGATCCCCCACGGCACCGACAGGTTCGTCGCGACGTCCTTCGGTTCGCCGGGGGCGGCCTCGGCCGACACGGCGGCCGTGGGGAGCACCTCTCCGCCGCCGGCGGAACACGCGGTGACGACGGCCATCAGCATGATCGTCCAGAGCTTCCTCATGTGTTCCATACTTCCCCCGGAGTCGTAAGGTTCTCGGCATGAAGACCTGGGTTCCGTCCGATGCGGTGGCCGATGCGCTTTCCGGCCTTCCGGGGGTTGATTGCGCTGTTTACGATGGCACGTCCCCGATGCCGGAAGGCGTGGCGGACGTCGAGGTGTGGATCCCGCCGCTGCTCAGCGTGCCCGACGTCCCCGGAACGCTGGCCAGGATGACCTCGCTGCGGCTGCTGCAGACCGTGACGGCGGGCGTGGACGCGTACCGGCCGCACATGCCGCAGGGCGCGGTGCTGTGCAACGCGCGCGGCGTCCACGACGCCGGGACCGCCGAGTGGGCGGTCGGAGCGATGATCGCGGTGCTCAGGGAGTTCCCCGCCTTCGTCGACGCCCAGCGCCGCGGCGAGTGGACCTACCGCCACACCGGCGTGCTGGCCGACTCGACCGTGCTCATCCTCGGCTACGGCTCCATCGGCGCCGCGCTCGAACGCCGCCTGGCCGGCTTCGAGGTCGAGGTCGTCCGCGTGGCACGCAGCGCCCGCGAGGGCGTGCACGCGATGGAGGAACTGCCCGCGCTGCTGCCCGCCGCCGACGTCGTCGTGCTGCTGGTGCCGGCCACGCCTGACACGGCGGGGATGGTGGACGCCAAGTTCCTCGCCCGGATGAAGGACGGCGCCGTGCTGGTCAACGCCGCGCGGGGCGGCGTCGTCGACACCGACGCCCTGGTCGCGGAGCTCAAGACCGGCAGGCTGCGGGCCGCGCTCGACGTGACGGCGCCCGAGCCGCTGCCCGAGGGTCACCCGCTGTGGAGCGCTCCCGGCGTGCTGATCACCCCCCACGTCGCGGGCAGCACCCCGGCCTCCGGGCGGCGGATGCTGCGCCTGATCCGCGCCCAGCTGGAGCGCTATCTCGCCGGAGAAGAGCTGATCAACGTCATCACCGAAGCGTACTGAGAGGATTCCGGAACGTGTCAGGTCCGTGACCTTCGGTGCGTACGGTTGCGCTTGCGGGAAGTTCCTGACTCACTGTCAAGGGGTTCTTGGCGGCAATTGGTCTGTGTGGTTATCAGATCGGTGACGACATCGGCGTTGTCACCACCCGCGCACCCACGACCGCACACACTGGCGAAGTGATCGACCGGACTTCGGCGGTCGCAGGTGCAGAGTACGAGACGGGATGGGCAACGACTGTGATCCGCTGGCGTGATCCACGGGTGCCGCCGGCCGCCGCAGCGGCCGCAGGCGTGGTGGCGGTCGCCGCCGCGCTCCTGGCGCACGTTCCTGCCTCGGTCACCGGCGCGGTCGCCGGAGGCCTCGCGGCGCTGGTCGCCGCCGCGTCTCTGCTGGTCGCCTCGGTCCGCCAGGCGGCCACACACCGTCAGACGGCCTCGGCCGCGCGCTGGATGGGCGGCGGCGCCGTCATCTGGGCCGCCGGGGTGGCGCTGCGGCCGTTCGCCGAAAGCTTCGTCGTCAACTTCGCCGACATGTTCGTGCTGCTCGGCACGGTGGTCACGGCGGGCGGTGCGCTGGTCGCGGCCGACCGCGTGTTCCCCGCGGCCTCGGCCCTGCGGCGCCTGAGCGACGCCTACCTGTGCACGGCCTCGATCTTCCTCGTCGGCTGGGTGGTGGCGCTGCGGCAGGTCTACGCCGACACGGGCGACGCCGGCACGTTCACGCTCGTCATGCTGCCGCCCATGGTGGCGCTGCTGGTGACGTGCGCCGTGATCCCGCCGGTGCTCACCAGCACGTCGTCCTCGTGGTTGCTCGGCGTGGCCGGCGGAGGCGTGCTGGCCTCGATGACCGTGGCGGGGGTCGGCACGGCGGTCGCCCGGCTGAGCGACGGCGAGCCGCAGCTGTGGAGCGTCCTGCTCGCGCCGGTGGTGTTCCTGCTGCTCGCGGCGGTCCCGTGGGGGCCGCGCCCGCGGGTGGCCGGACGCGCCGTGATCGGCCACGCCGTCGCGCTGGCACCGCTCGTGCTGGTGTCCGTGGCCGCCTGCACGATCCTCGCCCACCTGGCGGGCGGCCGGCCGGGGCAGCCGGTGACGGGCGTCGTGGTGGTCGCGGTGTCGGTGGTGCTGCTCCTGCTCGTGCGCCTGTTCGTGCTCGCCGCCGTCAACTCCCGGCTGCGCGGCCTGGTCCGCACCGGCGAGCGGCAGCTCATGGAGCTGGCCGAGAGCACCGGCGACGTGGTGTTCGTCTGCGACCACGACGGCGTCGTCCGCGAGATAGGCCCCGGCGTCGAGGTCACGTACGGCTACCCTCCCGACGAGCTGGTCGGCGGCTCGATCTTCGACTACATCCATCCGGAGGACGTGCCGGGCATCCAGCTCGCCATGCGCGCGATGCACCCCGACGAGGAGAGCCCGTCGCCCGGCGCGTGCATGATCGCCTGCCGCGTACGCGCGGCCGACGGCACGTGGCGGCCCACCGAGTCGGTCGCCACCCGCCACGTCGGCGGCGACGACCTGATGCTGGTGACCACCAGAGACGTCAGCGACCAGGAGGCCCTGCGCAACCAGGTCGCCCACCTGACCTTCCACGACGGTGTCACGGGGCTGCCCAACCGCGCCTACTTCGAGGAGCGCACCCGCGAGGTGCTCTCCGGCCGCACGTCGGGAAACGTCGCGGTCATCTTCCTCGACCTCGACGGGTTCACCTCGGTCAACGACTCGGTCGGCCATGCCAGCGGCGACTACCTGCTCGGGCAGGCGGCCCGCCGGCTGCGCGGCGCCGTACGCGCCGACGACACGCTGGCCCGGTGGGGCGGCGACGAGTTCGCGGTGCTGGTGGAGACCGGCGGCGAGGCGCAGGTCGCGGTCGACCTGGCCGAGCGGCTGGTGCGCACGGTCTCGCAGGAGCCGTTCCGGGTCGCCGACCGCGACGTGGCGCTCACGGCGAGCGTGGGCGTGGCCTTCACCGAGGACGGCATGCCGGCCGGCGACCTCATCCGCAACGCCGACGTGGCGATGGCACGCTCTAAGGAGCTGGGCGGCCGGCGCGTCGAGGTGTTCGCCGCCCAGATGCACGCCGACGTCGTACGCCGCCTGGAGCTCGCGGCCGACCTGCAGCGGGCGCTGATCGACCAGCAGTTCGCGATCGAGTACCAGCCGGTGGTCGACCTGGCCACCTCGCGGGTGACCGCGGTGGAGGCGCTGGTGCGCTGGTTGCGCGGCTCGGAGTTCGTGCCGCCTGAGCAGTTCCTCGGCCCGGCCGAGGACACCGGGCTGATCGTGCCGCTGGGCGAGTGGATCCTGCGTGAGGCGTGCCGCGAGGTGGCCGCCTGGCGGGCCTCGTCGTGGGACATCGGGCTGTCGCTCAACCTGTCGGCGCGCCAGATCACGGCGCCCAGGTTCGTCGAGACCGTGGCGGACGCGCTGGCCGAGAGCGGGCTGCCCGCCTCGGCGCTGACCCTGGAAGTCATCGAGGAGATGCTGGTCGAGGACGCCGACGAGACCGTCAGGCGCCTGTCGGAGCTGCGTTCGCTCGGCGTGCGGCTGGCGATCGACGACTTCGGCACCGGCTACGCGTCGCTGGCGTTCCTGCGGCAGCTGCCCGTCGACATGATCAAGATCGACCCGTCGTTCGTGGCGGGGCTGGGCAGCGACGACACGCTGACGCTGCTCACCCGGACGATCGTGCGGCTCGGTCACGACCTCGGGCTCACCGTGGTGGCCGAGGGGATCGAGCGTCCGGAGCAGCTCGAGCTGCTCAAGCAGATGGGCTGCACGCGTGGGCAGGGCTTCCTGGTGGCGCGTCCGATGGCGGCGCGCGGGGTCGACTCGCTGATGCGGACGAGTCTCACTGTTTGAGACTTGGTGTCCACCAAGTTGACACCGGGGCGTTCGGAGCGGCTATGGTGTTGAACATGCTTCGCAGTGAGATTCTCGTAGTACTTCGCCGGCGCGCAGGCCGATAGCGAAGCACGACGACCTGCGCGCCGCCCCAGCCCCGCCGTTCGGTGGGACGGGGCATTTTTTATGTCCTTAAGCGAGTAGCCACGCAAGGAACGAGCCGATGACCGAACGGATGACAGGTGCACAGGCCCTGGTCAGGGCGCTGGAGCACGTGGGAGTCGACACAGTGTTCGGGATCCCGGGCGGTGCCATCCTCCCGGCCTACGATCCTCTCTACGACTCGACCAAGGTCCGGCACGTGCTCGTACGGCATGAGCAGGGTGCGGGGCACGCGGCCGAGGGCTACGCGCAGGCGACCGGCAGGGTCGGGGTGTGCATGGCGACGAGCGGCCCAGGGGCGACCAACCTGGTGACGCCGATCGCCGACGCGTTCATGGACTCGGTGCCGATCGTGGCGATCACCGGTCAGGTGGCCTCGTCGATGATCGGCACGGACGCGTTCCAGGAGTCCGACATCTCCGGCATCACCATGCCGATCACCAAGCACAACTTCCTGGTCACCGACGCCGACGACATCCCTCGTACGATCATGGAGGCCTTCCACATCGCCTCCACCGGCCGGCCCGGCCCCGTTCTCGTGGACATCTCGAAGGACGCCCTGCAGGCGCAGACCGAGTTCCGCTGGCCGCCCACCATGCAGCTGCCCGGCTACCGCCCGGTCACCCGGCCCCACTCCAAGCAGATCCGCGAGGCCGCCAAGCTGATCGCCGAGGCCAAGCGACCGGTCCTGTACGTCGGCGGCGGCGTGCACAAGGCCCGCGCCTCCACCGAGCTGCTGGAGCTGGCCGAGCTGGCGGACATCCCGGTGGTCACCACGCTGATGGCGCGCGGCACGTTCCCCGACGGCCATCCGCAGCACCTCGGCATGCCCGGCATGCACGGCAGCGTCTCCGCGGTCGGCGCGCTGCAGAAGTCCGACCTGATCATCGGCCTGGGCGTGCGCTTCGACGACCGGGTGACCGGCGACCTGTCGACGTTCGCGCCGCGCGCGAAGATCGTGCACGCCGACATCGACCCGGCCGAGATCTCCAAGAACCGCCACGCCGACGTGCCGATCGTCGGCGACTGCAGGGAGGTCATCACCGACCTGATCGCCGCGATCCGGGCCTCCGGCCAGAAGGGCGACTACAGCGACTGGTGGAAGCTGCTCAACGGCCTCAAGGAGACCTACCCGCTGGGCTACGACACGGCCGAAGACGGCTCCCTGGCCCCGCAGTACGTCATGGAGCGGCTGAGCGCGATCGTCGGCCCCGACGCCTACTACGTCTCCGGCGTCGGCCAGCACCAGATGTGGGCCGCGCAGTTCATCGAGTACGAGAAGCCCGGCACGTTCATCAACTCCGGCGGTCTCGGCACGATGGGCTTCGCCGTCCCGGCCGCGATGGGCGCCAAGATGGGCTGCCCCGACGCCACGGTGTGGGCCATCGACGGCGACGGCTGCTTCCAGATGACCAACCAGGAGCTCGCCACCTGCGCCATCGAGGGGGTGCCGATCAAGATCGCCGTGATCAACAACGGTAACCTCGGCATGGTGCGCCAGTGGCAGACGCTCTTCTACGACGAGCGTTACTCCAACACCGACCTGCAGACCACGCGCCGCATTCCCGACTTCGTCAAGCTGGCCGAGGCCTATGGTTGTGTGGGCCTGCGCTGTGAGCGTCCGGAGGACGTGGACGCAGTGATCGAGAAGGCCATGGAGATCAACGACGTGCCTGTCGTGATCGACTTCGTCGTCCACCAGGACGCCATGGTCTGGCCCATGATCGCGGGAGGCGCCAGCAACGACACCATCCAGATCGCCGTGGACATGGCGCCGAAGTGGGAGAACGAGGAATGACCAGACACACGCTGTCGGTGCTTGTCGAGAACAAGCCGGGTGTCCTCGCGCGGGTGTCGGCGCTGTTCAGCCGGCGCGGGTTCAACATCGACTCGCTCGCGGTCGGGCCCACCGAGCATGACGACATCTCCCGCATCACCATCGTGGTGAACGTCGAGGAGCTGCCGCTGGAGCAGGTCACCAAGCAGCTCAACAAGCTGGTGAACGTGCTGAAGATCGTCGAGCTCGACCCGGCGCAGTCCGTGCAGCGTGAGCTGATGCTGATCAAGGTCAAGGCCGACGCCGAGAGCCGTTCCCACGTGCTGGAGCTCGTCCAGCTCTTCCGGGCGCGCTGCGTCGACGTCGCGGCCGACGCCGTGACCATCGAGGTCACCGGCACACACGACAAGCTGGAGGCGTTCATCAAGGTTCTCGAGCCGTTCGGGATCAAAGAACTCGTCCAGTCGGGCATGGTGGCCATCGGCCGCGGCGCCCGTTCCATCACCGACCGGTCCCTCAGGGCATTGGACCGTACCGCCTGAAAGGTTTAGAGCAAGTGACCGATATTTACTACGACGACCAGGCCGACCTGTCCATCATCCAGGGACGCCACGTGGCCGTGCTGGGGTACGGCAGCCAGGGCCACGCCCACGCGCTTTCGCTTCGCGACTCCGGTGTGGACGTGCGCGTCGGTCTGCCGGAGGGCTCCAAGAGCCGCGAGAAGGCCGAGAACGACGGCCTGCGCGTGCTCACCCCGGCCGAGGCGGTCGAAGAGGCCAACCTCACGATGATCCTCGCGCCCGACCACATCCAGCGCCACCTGTACGCGGAGCACGTCGCCCCCAACCTGGTCGAGGGCGACGCGCTGTTCTTCGGCCACGGCCTCAACATCCGCTACGGCCTCATCGAGGCCCCCGAGGGCGTCGACGTCTGCATGGTCGCCCCCAAGGGCCCCGGCCACCTCGTGCGCCGCCAGTTCGAGGCCGGGCGCGGTGTGCCCGTCCTCGTGGCCGTCGAGAAGGACGCCTCCGGCAAGGCCCTCGACCTCGCGCTGTCGTACGCCAAGGGCATCGGCGGCACGCGGGCCGGCGCGCTGCGCACCACGTTCAAGGAGGAGACGGAGACCGACCTGTTCGGCGAGCAGGCCGTGCTGTGCGGCGGCGTCTCCGAGCTGATCAAGGCGGGCTTCGACACGCTCATCGAGGCCGGCTACCAGCCCGAGGTCGCCTACTTCGAGTGCCTGCACGAGATGAAGCTCATCGTCGACCTCATGTACGAGGGCGGCATCTCGAAGATGTACTGGTCGGTCTCCGACACGGCCGAGTACGGCGGCTACACCCGCGGCCCGCGCATCGTCAACGAGGAGACCCGTCAGGAGATGCGCCGCATCCTGGGCGAGGTCCAGGACGGCACCTTCGCGCGGCAGCTCGTCGAGGAGTTCGACGGCGGCCAGCAGGAGTTCAAGCGTTACCGCGCCGAGCTGGCCGAGGACGCCATCGAGAAGACCGGCGCCAAGCTCCGCCCGATGATGAGCTGGCTCAAGGCCTGACCGACGCAGGAGCAGCGGCGGGCGGGGGTTCCCGCCCGCCGTCTCTCTGTCCCAGCGTCATCCGCAGGACGACCCTCCCGACGGTACGCCCGGCCGCCAGGTCCGTCGGCGCCTGGGCGAGCGTACTCGCCGCCGGTCAGCGGGCGCACCCGCCCGGCGGCGAGCTCGATCAGGCCGGTCAGCGGCTCGGCCGCGGTGCTTCCCGGCAGGCGCAGGTGCGCGCCCAGCCCGTGGCCCCCGACCGCGATGTCGCGCTCGGTGAGCAGGCCGGCGTCGACCGGTCTCGGGTCGGCGCCGCCCGAGGTCCCCTACGGGATGAGGCGGCCGAAGGGGGGGCGGCGCGGCGTCGAACACAGGGCCGCCCACCGCGTCCTGCACCACGTTCACCGGCGAGCGGCCGTTGGCGTCGATCGCCCGCGCGGCGTAGCCGTCCGCGGCGCCGTCGATCGCCGCGTCCGTGCCGAGGCCCGAGCCGTTCGGCACGCATCACACTCTCGGACCCTGACGCCAGGGCCTGCCCGCCGGGCATGCCATCGGGCGGTGTTTCCGCAGGAACGTACGCCTTCCATGCGTTCTCGTCGCATGAAACGATCTCACCCCGACCGAACGTGGCAGTGGACGGCGAGGGCAGCGTGCCGGCGGCCGGGGACCGGCTCGGAACCCAGTCAGCAGTCTCGCACGCGCTGCGCGCCGCCGAGCGCGAGACGGAGACCGTGCTGTTCGACCGCGGCGCGGCGGCGCCCGGGCCACTGCGGCGGGGCAGGCGGCGGTCGGTCCATGCGCGGCAGATCCTGCGCTGATGGAGGTCATGAGGACCGGCACGCGGAACGCCGCCCGGGGCGAGGCCACGGGGACGATCCGGCTCGCGGCCTTCCGCAGCGCCGCCTTCGGCCTGCTGCCCAGGGTCCTGGTGCGGTTCGGGCGGCGCCATCCCCGGGTCAGCGTGGACGTGCGCATCGTGCCCGACCTGGGCAGGGACCTCGCCGGCGAGGTGGCCGACGGGCGGGCCGACGTGGGGTCTGTGCACGTCGAGGGCCTGCTCGGCCGGGAGTTGGACGCCGAGCCGTACGTGCCGGCCCATCCGGATCCGCGCGCTGTCGATGATCGACTGGCCCGAGAACTGCTCGGGCGACACCCGGCGCCGGCCGGCCGCGCACGAGTGGATCCCGCCCGGCGACATCACGGTCGAGGACGACGGGGTGGTCATGCCCATGGTCGGTCACGGGCTCGGCGCGGCGATCGTGCCGAGGCTGTCGGCCGTGGGGGCGCCGCCCAAGGTGGCCACGGCCAAGCCCGGCGACGGAGGGCCGCTGCGTCGTGTGGGCTACGTGACCACCCGTGAGCTCGCCGGATCGGCGCTGATCGGCGATCCGCTCGACGAACTGCGCACCCTGTCGTCCGCCGGACGCGCCTGAGCGTGATAATAATACCGGTATTATTATCGACGCAGGGAGGCGAAGTGATCGAGCTCAAGTCGGCCGGGGAGATCGAGACCATGCGGGAGGCGGGCCGGGTGGTCGCCGCCGTGCACGCCGCGGTGCGCGGGAGCGCGGGCGTCGGAGTGTCGCTCCAGCAGCTCGACGAGGTGGCCAGGACGGTCATCGAGGAGGCGCGGGCGGGGGCGTCGTTCCTCGGTTACCACCCGTCGTTCGGCGCGACGCCGTACCCGGGGGTGATCTGCACCTCGGTCAACGGGGTCATGCTGCACGGACTGCCCACGTCGTACCGGCTGCGCGACGGCGACCTGATCAGCGTCGACTGCGCCGCGTACGTCGACGGCTGGCACGCCGACGGCACGGTCAGTTTCACGGTCGGGCACCCCCGCGCCGACGATCTCAAGCTGGTCAAGGTCGCCGAGGAGACGCTGGCCGCCGGCATCGAGGCGGCCCTGCCCGGCGGCCGGATGGGCGACATCGGCCACGCCATGTCCACGGTCGGCCGCGGCGCCGGCTACGGCATGCAGAACGACTTCGGCGGCCACGGCATCGGCCGGGCCATGCACGAGTCGCCGTTCGTCCCCAACGAGGCCCGCAGGGGGCGCGGGCTGCGGCTGCGGCCGGGGCTGGTGATCGCGATCGAGCCCAGCCTCATGGCGGGCGGCGCCGACGACTACGTCATGGCCTCCGACGGCTGGTCGGTGTGCTCGGGCGACGGCAGCAGAAGCGTGCACGTCGAGCACACGGTGGCCATCACCGACGACGGTCCGGTCGTCCTCACCCTGCCGTAGTAAGGGGCATATCTCGGACTTCGGCCGAGTTCAGAACGGCGTTCAAGGGTAATGGAATGGGGCGTACGGTGCGTGTGACCATGAACCTCCTCCAGGCGGCAGCCGCTCGGGGGCTCTGCGCCATGGTCCGGAAAAGGTCATGTGATCGCCGCCTGAACGCCGGGTGCACCACACGCGATCACCAAAACGGATGATCTCCGTTTGGGTTTTGTACAGGCGTTGCACACGGGCTGGTTAAGGATAAAGATCTCATGGTTTCTCGAATTGGGCGGCAGGGCAGATCTTCCCCCGGTAGCTACGGAGCGTAGTCAATCGGTATCAGAGGAGATACATTCATGTTCAAGACAGGGCTCATCCTCGCTGGGGTCGTCGGAGGTCTGGTTCTGACGAGCGGCGCCGCCTTCGCCAACGACTGGCCGAACGGCCACGACGACGCGGACAAGGCCTTCTTCGTCTGCGGCGACGAGAACGTCTTCGGCCGCGAGGTTGAGAACAACACCAACGGCCTGATCAACGTCGACACCGACGAGCTCCTGAGCGGGCTCCTCCTCGGCACCGCCGCGGACACGGTCGAGTGCTCGTCCCGCTGAACTCAGTCCTCATAGGCTGAACAAACCCTAGTTAAGGGGCCTGCCCGCACGGGTGGGCCCCTTAACTGTGTCTGTGGGGACCTCCGTGAAGGCCGCCTCGAAGGAGTTGCCGGCGATCCGGTCGAGCTGGGCGTCGGTCATCCCCAGCTCCCGCCGCAGCGCCGCGTAGTTGTCCTCCACGTAGCCGCCGAAGTAGGCGGGGTCGTCGGAGTTGACGGTCACGACCAGCCCCTCGTCCAGCATCGCGGGCAGGATGTGGTCGCGCAGGGACGGCACCACGCGCAGCCGTACGTTCGACAGCGGGCACACGGTCAGGGGGATGCCCTCGCCGCGCAGCCGGGCCACGAGCTGCGGGTCCTCCATCGCCCTGATGCCGTGGTCCACCCGCTCCACCCTGAGCACGTCCAGCGCCTCCCACACGTAGTCGGGCCCGCCCTCCTCGCCCGCATGCGCCACCCGGTGCAGCCCCTCGGCGGCGGCGATGTCGAAGACCCGCCGGAACAACGACGGCGGATAGCCCACCTCGGCCGAGTCCAGCCCCACCCCGATGAACCTGTCCCGGTACGGCAGCGCCGCCCGCAGCACCTCCTCGGCCTCCGCCGCCCCCCGGTCGCGCAGGAAGCACAGGATCAGCGCGGCCGACAGCCCGCCGTCCTTCAGCGCCTCCGACAACCCGCCGAACACCACCTCCAGCGGCACGCCCCGGCTCAGGTGGGCCTGCGGGTCGAAGAAGATCTCCGCGTGCCGCACCCCTTGCGCCGCCGCCCGCCGCAGATAGGCGGAGCCCAGGTCGTAGAAATCCTGCTCGGTACGGAGGACCGCCAGGTTCTCGTAGTAGACGTCCAGGAACGACTGCAGATTCGTGAACGAGTAGCGCGCGCGGATGGCTTCCCCATCGAAGGTCGGCAGGTCGATCCGGTTACGCCGGGCCAGCTCGACGACGAGCTCGGGCTCGAGGGTGCCCTCGATGTGCAGGTGGAGTTCCGCTTTGGGACGCATGACGACGAGTAAACCGGACCAGGCAGGTTGGAGGTATCGTGCGAACCTCTGAACTCTCACGCTGTGAGCTCGGGATGATCGCCGAGAGCGTCGTCGCGGTGGCGTCCGTGTTGTTCCGTACGGTCGAGCAGGCGTTCATGCCGGTCGCCATGTTGCTGCGGTCGGTGCCGCTCGTGGTGCTGACCCCGCTGATCACGCTGGCGTTCGGACGCGACCTGGTGGGCGTCGCGGTGATCGGCGGCATCGTGGTGTTCTTCCCCGCGCTGGTGAACATCGCCTTCGGGCTGCGCTCGGCCTCGCCGCAGGCCACGGACCTGATCCTGGCCTACGGCGGCACGCGTCTGACCGTGCTGCGCAAGGTGGCCGTGCCGACGGCGATGCCGGCGGTCTTCGCCTCGGCGCGGATCTCCGTGCCCGCCTCGATCATCGGCGCGCTCATCGCCGAGTGGCCGGCCACGGGGAAGGGCATCGGCGCCGAGATCCTGCGGGTGATCGGCGGGTTCCGCTACGACGAGGTGTGGGCCGACATCGTGGTCGTCACGGGGGTGTCCGTGTTCGCGTACGCGGTGGTCGGCGTGGTCGAGTCGCTGGTCTGGCCCGGTTCTCCGACCGCCGCCAGGCGTGATCGACGAAGGAGATCGCGGACCCGGCCGCCGTCCGTGTGCGGGGTGGGACGCGGCCGGGTCCGCCCGGAAGGAGCGCAAGGGGCGTGCGGTGGGATGCCGGCTCGGGGGGATGGGCCGGCGGCTGAGCCCGGCGCTCTCGTGGTCCAGGGACGCCTCTGAAGTGCGTCGAACGAAATTCTGGCCGCTCCGAGTCGGGTTTGTACTGAAATTCCATGGCAAAGCTGGAGCTCCAGGATGGGCCCGGTAAACCGCGGCGGCCCCCCACGCGTCGTGGAGGGCCGCCGTTCAGCGGGATGTCAGCACTCGACGGGCTTCAGCCACGAGCACTCCAGGTCGCCCGCCTGGCTCGCCTGGCCGGCGCGCAGCGGGCTGACGTCCGCGGTCGCCGCCGTCCGGGAGAACCGCGCGAGCCGTACGGCGATCTGGTCCTCGATGTCCTTCGGCGAGGCCGACAGGTACTGGTTGAGCATGATGGAGAAGACCAGCGGCTCGCCGTCGGCGCTGGTGACGTAGCCGGACAGCGCCGTGACCCCGGTGAGCGAGCCCGTCTTGGCCCGGACGTTGTCCGCCGCCGGCGTGTTCCGCATCCGGCTGCGCAGCGTGCCGCCGACGAACCGCTCGGCGTTGCCGGCCACGGGCAGCGACTCGTACCAGGTGGGGAACCACGGCTTGCCCCGTACGGCGGTCAGGAACTGCGCGATCGAGGCGGGGGAGAAACCGTCGCGGCGCGAGAGCCCCGAGCCGTCCCGCATGTTGATCACCTGGGCGCCGTTCGCCCGGGCGAAGTCGGTGACGACCTTGAGCCCGGCCGCCCAGGTGCCCTGGTTCGCCGCCTCGCGGCCCATGGCCTTGGTGAGGATCTCCGCGTGGATGTTGTTGCTCAGCTTCATGAACGGCACCAGCAGCTCGCCGAGCGTCATCGACTCGTGCCGGGCCAGCTCCCCGGCCCCTTCCGGGGCGGCGCCGGTGACGGTCGGGCCGAGCACCTTGACGCCGTGCTTCTTCAGCGCGGCGCGGAACAGCGTGGACGCGTACGCGGTGGGGTCGTCCACGGCCACCCACTCCTGGTACGAATCCGCCACCGTGCCGGTGATCACCACGGTACGGGTGCCGTGCCGGCGTTCGATGAGCACGTCGGTCTCGTCACCGGTCGTGGCCTGGTTGACGATCTTCAGGTAGTCGGTCGGCGGCGTGGTGGTCACCTTGACCTTGCCGTCCTCCGCGGAGACGGCGACGATCACCGAGCCGGCGTCGTAGTCGCGGTCGGGGGAGGCGGTCAGTGCCGAGATCGGCGCCGCGTAGTACGCGGTCTCGTCGTCCCAGGCCCAGTCGTTGCCGAGCCGCTGCCCGTCGAACCAGGTGTCATCGGCCACCAGCCTGCCGGTGACGAGCTTCACGCCCGCCTTCGCCACTGCGGCGGCCAGGGCGTCGTAGTCCTCGGCCAGCATCGTCGGGTCGCCGGTGCCGCGCAGCACCAGGTCGCCGGTCAGCACCGAGCCCGCCTTGCGGCCGGCGTTCAGGACGGTGGTGGGGAAGCGGTAGTCGAGGCCGAGCGTCTCCGCCGCCGCGGCCGAGGTGAACAGCTTGGTGTTGGAGGCCGGGGTGAGCAGCTTGCCGGCGTCGGTGGCGTACAGGTCCTCGCCGGTCTGGGCGCTCTTCACGACCACGCCCGCCCGGGCGATCGTGAGCCGTGAGTCGCTGAGGATCTGGTTGATGTCCTGGGTCAGGTCCGCCACGCCCGCGGTGGGGTCGAGGGCGACGGCGGGGGAGGAGGGGCCGGACGCCCACGCGAGGGCCGCGACGAGCGCGCCCGCGACGAGGGAGGCTGAAGTACGCCGCATGGGGTCTCCAAGGGTGACTGGGGGATCGCCTGCAGCATGAATCAGCGCAGTCAGCCTGTAATCCGCAAATATCCGTATTTATCGGGGATTAGCGCGATGTTAGGACGGCAGTCCCGACGTCACCAGGAAGCCGCAGTCGCCGAACGACACCTCGTCACCCGACTTCACCCGCGCCGGCCCCACCAGTCGCCACCCGTTGAGCCGGGTGCCGTTGAGCGAGCCGAGGTCGACCAGCATCCACTCGCCGTCGGCGGCGCGCCGCAGCTCGGCGTGGACGCGGGAGACCGTCAGGTCCGACAGCACGAGATCGCAGGCCGACCCGCGGCCCACGACGTAACGCGGCCGGTCGTCGTCGGGCAGCGCCAGCCGGGGCAGGCGCGGCCTGCGCCAGGCGGACTGGAGCCTGGTGGTGAACTCCGACACCGAGGAGACGGCGTCGGTCAGCCGCTGCCGGAACGTCGGCCGCTGGGGCAGGTCGGCCACCAGCTTGTCGAGCTCTTCCCGGCTGCGGGCGCGCAGCGCCTGGTCCACCCGGCCGACGAACGTGTCGTGGGAGATCCGGCCCTCCGCGGCACGATCTCTGAGCTCGTCGATCGCCCGGTCACGTTCCCCGTCCGAGGCGCGAAAGGGCGGATGCGTGGAACTCATGTAGGGAGTATCGGCCTGAACCTCGTGCCCTGTCCAGAATACGCGCATCTGTTGCGCCGGGCATACTCAGTATGCATACTCGGTATCCATGTCGATCAGACACGGAATCCTCGCGCTGCTGAGAGGCGGGCCACGTTACGGCTATCAGCTGCGGGTGGAGTTCGAGGCGTCCACGGGGGCGACCTGGCCGCTGAACATCGGCCAGGTCTACACCACGCTCTCGCGGCTCGAACGCGACGGCCTCGTCACGCCGGCCGGCGCCGACGAGCAGGGCCGCGCGCTCTACGCGATCACCGAGGCCGGCCGCGTGGAGCTGGAGCGCTGGTTCGCCACTCCGGTCGCGCAGAGCGACCGGCCCAGGGACGAGCTCGCCATCAAGATCGCGATGGCCGTGGCCGGCGCGGACGTCGACGTGGGCGCCGTCATCCACACCCAGCGCACGGCCACCATGCGCACGCTGCAGGCGCTCACCCGCGCCAAGCGCGCCGCGGACGGGCTCGCGCAACGGCTGGTCCTCGACGGGCTGATCTTCAAGGCCGAGGCGGAGCAGCGTTGGCTGGACCACTGCGATGCCGTGTCCAAGGCGTCCAAGGAGAAGAACACGTGACTGTCGTGAGGTTGCGAGAGGTGACCCGGGAGCACGGCCAGGTCCGGGCGCTGAGGGGCGTGAGCCTGGAGGTGTCGGCCGGCGAGCTGGTCGCCGTCATGGGGCCGTCGGGCTCGGGCAAGTCGACCCTGCTCAACCTGGCCGGGGGCCTCGATCGGCCCACCTCCGGAAACGTGGAGATCGAGGGCCGCGACCTGGCCGGCGTGCCCGACCTGGCCGCCCTCCGGCGCCGCAGCGTCGGGTACGTCTTCCAGGACCTCAACCTGATTCCGTCCCTGACCGCCGCCGAGAACGTGATGCTGCCGCGAGAGCTCGACGGCGTACGGTCCCGCCAGGCCCGTACGGAGGCCATGGCCGCGCTGGCCGAGGCCGGCGCCGAGGAGATCGCCGGGCGGTTCCCCGAGGAGCTGTCCGGCGGGCAGCGGCAGCGGGTGGCGATCGCCAGGGCGCTGACGGGGGAGCGGCGGCTGCTGCTGGCCGACGAGCCCACCGGCGCGCTCGACACCGCCACCGGCGACGAGATCCTGCGTCTGCTGCGCTCCCGCTGCGACGACGCGGGCGCGGCGGTGCTGCTCGTCACCCACGAGCCCCGTTACGCGGCGTGGGCCGACCGCGTGGTCTACCTGCGCGACGGGCTGATCGCCGAGTCGGGGAGCGTCCACCTGGAGAGCGCCCGATGAGCGCGGAGGAAGAGCGCGCGGCGAGCGCGGAGGAGCAGCGCGCGGCGAGCGCGGAGGAGCAGCGCGCGGCGAGTACTCCGGAGGGGCGCGCGGCGGGTGCGCCGGAAGGTGGCGTGCCGCACCTCACCGCTTTCACCGTCTTCACGGGCCGCTGGGCGGTGCTGCGGGCGGCGCTGCGCATCTCGCGCAGGGACGCCTGGCGCGCCAAGGGCCGCACGGCGCTGATCATGGTGATGATCGGGTTGCCGGTGCTGGTGATCACCGCACTGATCACCGGCCGGGCCACGACCGATGTCACGCCGTACGAGCAGCTGGACTCGACACTGGGCTCGGCCGACGCGCGTCTGATCACGTTCCCGACGCGTGGCCGGGTGCGGCAGGACGCGGCCGCGCGGAGCGTCGGGCAGCACAAGGCGTCGCGCCCCGACCGTCAATGGACCCCCGCCGAGCTCGGCACGCTGCTCGACGGCCGCCTGCTGCGCTACCAGCAGAAGACCGGCGAGGTGCGCCTGGCCGACGGCTACGACTGGGTGGACGTGCTGGAGGTGGACCTGCGCGACCCCATGACCCGCGGCATGCGGGAGCTGGTGGAGGGCCGCTTCCCGGCCGCCCCCGGTGAGGTCGCGGTCTCTCCCGCGCTGACCGGCCGGGGTGCCCGGATCGGCGGCACGCTTCCGGTGACGCGTGACAACCGCCCGATGCGCGTGGTGGGCGTGGTCCAGAACCCCAACCGTCCCGGGAGCACCGAGCTGACGGCCCTGCCGGAGGCCGTGCTCGGTCACCAGAACGACGGCGACAACAGCGGCTGGCTGGCCGACACCCCCGGCTCGGTGCAGCGGGCGGACGTCCGCCGGCTGAACCAGGCGGGGCTCGCCGTGCAGTCCCGGGCGCTGATCGAGCGCCTGCCGGACGACGGTGAGAGCCCGGTGCCCGCCATGTCCGGCTCGCCGACGCGTGGCGCGGTCTCGCTCGGCGTCGCCATCGTGCTCGTCGTCATGGAGACCGTCCTGCTGGCGGGGCCGGCCTTCGCCGTCGGACTGCGGCGCCGGCGCAGGGAGCTCGCCGTGCTGGCCGCCCAGGGCGCCTCGGGGCGGCAGCTCAAGGCCGTGGTCCTGGCCGACGGGCTCGTGCTGGGCGGCGCGGCGGCGCTGATGGGCATGGTGCTCGGCATCGGGACGGGCGCGCTGTTCGCGTCCTTCGGCGCTCCGCTGCTGAACTGGACGCACGGCCCGCTCGACGTCCCGTGGCCGGAGGTGCTCGCCGTGGCCGCGCTCGGCGTGGTCAGCGGGGTGACCGCCGCGCTGGTGCCCGCGGTGCACGCGAGCCGGCAGAGCCCGGCGCGGGTGCTGGCCGGGCGCGCCGCGGTGGACCCGCCGGGCCGCGCGGCCCGTCCCCTGCTCGGCCTCGTCCTGGTCGTGCTCGGTACCGGAGGGTGCTTCGCCGCCGCGCGCCACGATGACCTGGCGGTCGTCATCTCCGCCGTTGTCCTCGCGCTCGGCCTGATCGCGCTGATGCCGTGGCTGGTCGAGAGCACCGGACGGCTCGCCGGTCGCCTGCCGCTCCCGCTGCGCCTGTCCGTCCGCGACGCCGCCCGCCACCGCGTCCGTACGTCCTCCGCCGCCGGGGCCGTCATGGGGGCCACGATGGCGGCGGTGGTCCTGGGCCTGGTGGCCGCCAGCGCCTTCGCGCAGCGCGAGGCGCAGCGCACTTCTGTCGAGCCGCTGGGCACCCTGACGATCCGCACCTGGGCGTCCACGACCGACGGCGAGTGGTCCAGGCTGCGCGTGGAAGCGGAGCGCCTGCTGCCCGGCGTGCCACTGGTCCCCGGCGCGGTGGCGGTGAACGCCGAGGGCAAGGAGGTGCGGCTGCAAGGCGACAGGCACCCCCTGCACTGCGCGGGCCCGCCGAAGTGCCTGCCGCCCATGTGGGACGGCAGCGGGATCCTGCCGGTCGGTGACGAGCGGCTGCTGACGTTCCTCCTCGAACGCCACGACCCGCAGGCGGAGGCGGCGCTGGCGCGGGGCAGCGCCGTGGTGATCGGCTCCGGGATGGCGCACGACGGCGTGGTGGAACTGGTGGCCGAGCCATGGGAGGGCGGCGAGGACGAGCGCCTCACGCTGCCGACCGTGGTGACGAAGGCGGCAGAGCCCGCGCAGACCGGTGTGCTGATCCCGGCGTCGGCGCTGGAGAAGGCCGGGTTCACGGTGGTCGAGCGTCACCTGTACGCCGCCCACGTGCCCGCGGACGAAGCCCGCCTGCAGCGGGCGCTCAGCACCGTGGCCAGTGGCGTGAACATCCTCGTGGAGCGCAGGGGAGACGAGGAAGCGCTCCCCGTCCTGCTGGTGCTGCTCGGCGCGGCGACGGTGCTGGTGCTCGGGGGCACCTTCGCGGCCACCGGGCTGGCCGCGGCCGACATGCGCCAGGACCTCGACACCATGTCCGCGGTCGGCGCGGCGCCCCGGGTGCGCAGGCTCGTGGTGGCGGCCCAGGCCGCGTACCTCTCCGGGCTGGGCGCCGCCGTGGGGCTGGCGGGCGGAGCCGTCGCCGGCGCCGCGCTGATCCTCTGGAACTGGGAGACCGGCATCCACCCGGGGGGCCACCCACTGGTCGTCGAGATCCCGTGGCTCTTCCTGGCCGGGCTGGTGGTCGGGCTGCCGGTGCTGGCGGCGCTGGTGGCCGGGACGTTCACCCGGACGCGGCCGGCGCGGGCGCGGCGGGTGGCCTGAGGCGGTACTTCAGGGTGATCAGCACGGAGATGAAGATGATCACGGCGGGGACGGTGGTCTGCCCGACGAGCACCGCCGTCACCGCGCTCTCCGGCTGCCGCACGGGCCGGCTCGGCTCCGACTCGACGAAGCCGCCGATCGACAGGATGATCCCGAAGATCAGCGCGCCGAACGAGCTGACCCCGCTCTCGATGGCCGTCCACAGGCCGGTCAGCACGCCCGCCCGCCGTTTGCCGGTCTCGGCCGCGTCCGCCGCGACCACGTCGGCGAGCATCGAGAACAGCAGCAGCTGCACCCCGGCGATGCCCACGCCGACCAGCAGGATCGCCACGTGGGCGTAGAGCGCGCCGAAGAGCGGGGTGGCCATGGCCGCCGCCGTGCCGCCGCCGAACATGAGCGCGGCCAGGATCATCGCGCCGCGCTTGTCGAACCGCCTGGCCAGCCGCACCCACAGCGGCATGGTCAGCAGCATCGGCCCCACCAGCGCGGCGAAGAGCGTCTGCGTCGACCGCGGGTCGCCGAGGGTGTAGGCCGCGAAGTACGGCGCCGCCGCCAGCATCATGCTGACCGCCAGCATCTGCGTGCAGGCCAGCACCGTGATCCAGAGGAACGCGGAGTTGCCCTTGATCGCGGCGAACTGCTCGCGCCATCCGCCCCGGTCGGGCTCGGGCGCGCCGGTCATGGGGGCGCGGGCGGTGCCGAAGAACGCGCCGAGCATCGCCAGCAGCAGGATCACCGCGATGGTCAGGCCCATCATCCGGTAGCTGGCGAGCGTGCCCTGCGCGCCCTGGCTGCCGGCGATGGCCGGGGCGAGCACGCCGCTGATGGCGGTGCCCGCCCCGATGAAGATCATCCGCCACTGCAGCAGCGACGTCCGCTCGTGGTAGTCGTGCGTCATCTCGCCCGGCATCGCCTTGTACGGCACCTCGAACAACGCGTACGCCGTCGCCGCCGCCATGAAGCAGGCGCCGACGTACAGGGCGGCGGGCACGCCCCTGAGCGACGGCCCGGCGAAGACCAGGAAGAACGCGACCGGCAGGGTCAGCGCGCCGGCGAGCATCCACGGCCGGCGCGGGCCGAGGCGTGAGCGCGTGCGGTCGGACCAGCGGCCGACCAGCGGGTTGACGACCAGGTCCCACACCTTCGGCGCGGTCACCACCACCCCGGCCAGCCAGGCGGGCACGGCCAGGAAGTTCGTCATGTAGTAGAGCAGCAGGAGCCCCGGCACGGCGCCGACCGTGGCCGTGCAGAACGAGCCCACGCCGTAGCCCAGGCGCACGCTCCGCGGGACGGTGGTCACGGCCGCCGCCGGTGCGATCATGCCCTCATTGAAGCCGAGCGCCGCTCGGTCCGGTAGGGCCCACTTTCGCGGGCCCGCCGGTCACTCGCGTACGTCGGCGCACACGACGTGCGCGCCGATCTCGATCATGCGGCGCTCGCTGCGCGTGTCGGCCACCCGGGCCATGAGGATCGGCGCGCCGGAGGCGGCCAGCTGCGGCAGCCGGGCGCGGACGAGCCGGTGCAGGTCGCGTACGACGTCCTCGGCGGCCGACATGTGGACCTTGACGTGCAGCATGATGCCCGGCGCTCCGGAGGCCGTCCGCGCCTCGGAGATCCAGACGTGGTGCACGAGCGGGAAGTCCATGAGCAGCTGCGCGATGGCCTGGCGCAGCGCGGGCAGGATCGGGTGGGTGCAGCGGCGGTAGCCGGGATCGACCTGCTGCATCGGCCCGGACAGGTGCGGCCGGGGCGCGGGCACCCACGGCATCGAGGGAGCATCGGGCGTCGGGGGAGCCACCTGGGCCAGCGCGGCACCGCGCGACACGGTCGCCATCGCGCCCGTCGCGTAGGCGGCCGGAGCCGCCCCCGACAACACGGGCGTCGGCCCTGTGCGCGTCGTGGTGAGGAAGCGCTGCAGATCGGCGATGGGCACGGCCGCGGCGGCTGGTCCGGCCGCGTCGATCACGATCTCGCGCACCCCGGTGACGCGCTGGATGTCCAGGATGGTGTCGGCGTCGCAGGCCGACAGGGAATGGCTGCCACGGTGCCTCGCGTAGGTGGCGGGGCTGGTGTAACCGAGCAGCACTCGGTCACCTGCTTGCGTCGTCCCGAGGACGACGGAACGATCTGCACGTACTGCCACCAGGACTCCACCGTCGGCAAGAGCGCTCAGCAGGCGATGCGGGGAGCCATGCTGGGCGAGCACGTCGGCGAGCGCAGGATTCCCGATGCTCATAGGACGAACCCTAGGTAGTCGGCCACGGCTTATCAGGCTAATGGGCAAGAAATCCCCCGATCAAGACAAAGTTGTGAGCCGGGTGAGTGAGTTTGCCGACACCGGGGTACGCCTGAGGCCCGTCTCGCATCGTGCGATGCGTCTCACATCCTGGGTCTTTCGTGAACGCTTTCACAAGCGTGGATAGACTCTGTGGGACATCGGGGGATCCGTCGACGTGTCCCTCGCAAGCCAGCCGTGCCCTAAGGATTCACACCAGTGAACAAGCCCGTCGTTCTGGTCGCAGAGGAGCTGTCCGAAGCCGGCCTCGCCGTTCTCGGCGCTGATTTCGAGGTCCGCCACACCGACGGCGCCGACCGTTCCCAGTTGCTGCCCGCTCTCGCCGATGTGGACGCGCTGATCGTCCGCTCCGCCACGCAGGTGGACGCCGAGGCGATCGCCGCCGCCCCCAGGCTGCGCGTGGTCGCCCGCGCCGGTGTCGGCCTGGACAACGTCGACGTCGACGCGGCCACCAAGGCCGGCGTCATGGTCGTCAACGCCCCGACCTCCAACATCACCAGCGCCGCCGAGCAGACCATCGCCCTGATCCTGGCCAGCGCGCGCAACACGGCCCAGGCCCACGCCGCGCTCAAGAACGGCGAGTGGAAGCGGTCGAAGTACACCGGTGTCGAGCTCGACGAGAAGGTCATCGGCATCCTGGGCCTCGGCAAGATCGGCCAGCTCGTGGCGCAGCGGCTGCAGCCGTTCGGTGTCGAGCTGATCGCCTACGACCCCTACCTGCCGCCGGCCCGCGCCGCGCAGATGGGCGTCAAGCTGCTCAGCCTCGAAGAGGTGCTCAAGCAGGCCGACTTCATCACCGTCCACCTGCCCAAGACCAAGGAGACGCTCGGGCTCATCGGCGACCGGGAGCTGCACCAGGTCAAGCCGACCGTCCGCATCGTCAACGTGGCCCGCGGCGGCATCGTCGACGAGGGCGCGCTCTACTCCGCGATCAAGGAGGGCCGCGTCGCCGGCGCCGGCCTCGACGTGTTCTCCAAGGAGCCGTGCACCGACAGCCCGCTGTTCGAGCTCGACCAGGTCGTCGTCACCCCGCACCTCGGCGCCTCCACCCACGAGGCCCAGGAGAAGGCCGGCACGCAGGTCGCGCGGAGCGTGAAGCTGGCGCTCGCGGGCGAGTTCGTGCCCGACGCGGTCAACGTCCAGGGCGGCGCGGTCGCCGAGGACGTCAAGCCCGGCCTGCCGCTGGCCGAGAAGCTGGGCCGGGTGTTCACCGCCCTGGCCGGCGAGGTCGCCACCAAGCTCAACGTCGAGGTCCGCGGCGAGATCGCCTCGCAGGACGTCCGCGTGATCGAGCTGGCCGCGCTCAAGGGCGTGTTCGCCGACGTGATCGAGGAGCAGGTCACCTACGTCAACGCCCCGCTGCTGGCCAAGGAGCGCGGCGTCGAGGTCGAGCTGGTCACCAGCTCCGAGAGCCCCGACTGGCGCAACGTGGTGACCGTGCGCGGCGTGCTCGCCGACGGCCGCCAGGTCTCGGTCTCCGGCACGCTGTCCGGGCCGCGCCAGATCACGAAGATCGTCGAGGTCAACGGCTACGAGATGGAGATCGAGCCGACGGCCCACCTGTGCTTCCTCACCTACGCCGACCGCCCCGGCATCGTCGGCGTGGTCGGCCGGCTGCTCGGCGAGCACAACGTCAACATCGCCTCCATGCAGGTGGCCCGCGACGTCAAGGGCGGCAAGGCGCTCATCGCGCTGACCGTCGACTCCGCGATCCCCGCGGACGTGGTCGAGCAGATCGTGGCCGAGATCGGCGCCGACAGCGGCCGCTCGGTCGACCTGGAGGACTGACCTCCCCACGCCGTCGCAGGGCCGTCACCCGTCCGGGTGACGGCCCTTTGCGTCTCAGCATGCGAGATAGTAGGACATCCAACGAGATGCCTCGGGTACTGTAGCGAGTGATGCGCCAGGTGCTCGTACTCATTACCTGCCGCGGCGAGGCCTGTTAGGGCAGGTCGACGACTCGCCGCGGTGTTCGGCGCGTTGTCGGCCGGTAAGTCCCTTCGTCCGGTCCGCGACCCGGACCACGAGATCAGGCTGGGTCGGATTCGCGACCGGAGTCCGGCGTCACTGGAACGCTTCCGCGAAACGAGATGAGTGACATGTACGACATGTATGCCTGGAACCGTGCCGACGACCACGAGGACAAGGCGGCCGAGGCCGTGCAGATCGCACTGGACCGCCGCGACAACGGCGGCGCCCCGCAGAACTCCGGCAGCTAGCCGGGCCGTGCCGTGACGAGCGGCCCCGCGGACGTCTCCGCGGAGCCGCTCCATGCTTGCCGGCACAGGCGCCGGATCACGGACGTCTCCGCGATCCGGCCGATCCGTCCATGGGGTGCCGTTCAGGGCGCGCCGTCAGAGGGCGCCGTCAGAGGGTGCCGTCAGAGAGTGGCGGTGGGCATGGAGGGCGCGGGTTCGTCGCGCTGCTTGACGAACTCCCGCCATTCCCGCACGCCCTTGCGGTCCGGGCGCACCCCGCCCACGAAGGCGCTGCGCCGCCAGGCGGAGAGCTTCTCCTCCTTCACCACGTCACCCGTGCGCGGGGCGTGCACCATGTAGCCGGGCCGGGAGATCATCCCGACGTGGCCGAGGTTGCTGAAGAAGACCAGGTCGCCCGGTTTGAGGTTCTTCCAGGAGACCTTCTTGTCGAACGCCGCGTACTGGTCCGCGGCGACGCGCGGGAGCTGGATCCCCGCCTTCTGGTACGCCCGCAGCATGAGTCCGGAGCAGTCATAGCCGCGTGGGCTGGTGCCTCCCCACACGTAGGGGGTGCCCCGTTTGTTCATCGCGAACTTGAGCGCGATCTTCCAGGCCGGCTTGGGTGCGCGTTTGTCCTGGATCTCCTTGAGCTTGTGTCCGTCCAAGGTGATGGTGGACGCGTCGGGGGCTTTCTGAGCTGGGGTTTTCTCTTCTGCGGCCTGCTGTGCCGGAGGTTTGGCGGTCGTCGCCTGTGCGGCGGGGGCGGCCAGGAGAAGCCCGGCGACGCCCGCGGCCGAGGCAATGGCAATACGTGACAAGGGGGACTTGTCCTTCCATACGGCCGGCCGGGTTAGCTGACGGGCTCGGGCTTGGAAGCAGCCCTACGGCGTGGGGTCGCCGATTCGCCCCTGGGGGAAGTGGGTCCCCGGCTCCACGCAACCGCTGCGTGGATTAGGCCCGTCGGACTCTAACGAAACGGTCAAACGGACGTAAAGGGTAAAAAAGGTAAAATATCGGACGTCCGGAGCTTGAGATGGTTGCTCGTCAGGCGAGACGAGCGGGTAAGGTACCGCCATGGAGTCGCGCAACATCCGCCTGGCCGTGATCCCCGGAGACGGGATCGGCACCGAGGTCGTCGCCGAAGGGCTCAAGGTCCTGGAGGCCGTGGGCACGAAGTTCGAGCCCACGCACTACGACCTGGGCGCTGCCCGCTATCACCGCACCGGTGAGACGCTCCCCGACTCCGTGATGGAGGAGCTGCGCGGTTACGACGCGCTCCTGCTCGGCGCGATCGGCGACCCGAGCGTGCCGCCGGGCATCCTGGAGCGCGACGTGCTGCTCAAGCTGCGCTTCGCCTTCGACCACTACGTCAACCTGCGCCCGGTCAAGCTGTTCCCGGGCGTGGAGACGCCGCTGGGCGACTCGTCCGCCGAAGACATCGACATGATCGTGGTCCGCGAGGGCACCGAGGGCCTCTACGCCGGCACCGGTGGCGTCATGCGCCGCGGCACCCCGCACGAGATCGCCACCCAGGAGTCGCTCAACACCGCCCACGGCGTCGAGCGCGTGGTGCGCTACGCCTTCGACAAGGCCATGACGCGCCCGCGCAAGAAGCTGACCCTCGTCCACAAGACGAACGTGCTCACCTACGCCGGCGACCTGTGGCAGCGCACGGTCAACCGGATCAGCGAGGAATACCCCGAGGTCACCACCGACTACTGCCACATCGACGCGGCCTCGATGTTCTTCGTCACCCAGCCCGAGCGCTTCGACGTGGTGGTGACCGACAACCTGTTCGGCGACATCATCACCGACCTCGGCGCGGCCATCGCCGGCGGCATCGGCCTGGCCGCCAGCGGCAACATCAACCCCGAGCGCACCGCGCCCAGCATGTTCGAGCCGGTCCACGGCAGCGCGCCCGACATCGCCGGCCAGGACAAGGCCGACCCGACCGCGACGATCCTGTCGGTCGCCATGCTGCTCGACCACCTCGGGCTGCAGGCCGAGGCCGCCAGGGTCGAGCAGGCCGTCGCCGACGACATCGTCGAGCGGCTGGCCGGCTGGGCGGCTCGCACCACACGGGAGATCGGCGACGACATCGCCGCGCGAGTATCCGGCTAGGACCGCCTAGCCCCGGAAGCGCCTGGCGGTCCGCGAAGGACTGCCGGGCGCTTTTTTGCGTCCAAAGCGGCTAATCGCCCTATCGGCCGCTTGCCATCCCATATAGCGAGACAATAGGAAGTACGGACACCCCCCGACGCGGGGCACGCACCGTGCCGTCATCGGGCAGATACCGTGACATTTCGCCAGATCGTAGAGAGAAGGACCGCCGTCATGACCATCGCTCAGAAGCTCAGCTTCGACGTGCAGCTATCCGACCACGCTCGCACCGCGGCCGAGCGGGAGCAGGTAATGGCGAACCCCGTCTTCGGGAAGGTCTTCACGGATCACATGATCTCGATCGACTTCACCGAGGGCCGCGGCTGGCACGACGCCAGGCTCATGCCGTACGGCCCGCTCGCCCTCGAGCCCGCGACCTCGGTCTTCCACTACGGCCAGGAAATCTTCGAGGGGATGAAGGCCTACCGCCAGAGCGGCGGGTCGATCGTGACGTTCCGGCCGTACGCGAACGCCGCCCGCTTCAACCGCTCGGCGGTCCGCCTGGCGATGCCGGAGCTTCCCGAGGAGACCTTCGTCGAGTCGCTCGAACTTCTCGTCCAGACCGAGCGGGAGTGGGTGCCGACGCCGGAGGGGCACAGCCTCTACCTGCGGCCCTTCATGATCGCCACCCAGCCTGGCCTGGGCGTCAACTACCCGTCCAAGACCTACAAGTACATGGTCATCGCCTCCCCGGCGGCCTCCTACTTCGCCGGCGGAATCAAGCCGGTCTCCGTCTGGCTGTCCACCGAGTACACCCGGGCCGCGCCCGGCGGCACCGGCGAGGCCAAGTGCGGCGGCAACTACGCCGCGGCGTTCGTCGCCCAGCGCCAGGCCGTCGAGCAGGGGTGCGACCAGGTCGTGTGGCTGGACGCCCACGAGCGCCGCTACGTCGAGGAGATGGGCGGGATGAACCTGTTCTTCGTCTTCGGCGACAAGCTCGTCACCCCCGCGCTGACCGGCTCCCTGCTGGCCGGCATCACCCGCGACTCGATCCTGACGCTGGCCGGCGAGCTGGGGCTGGAAGTCGAGGAGCGGCTGGTCACGGTGGACGAGTGGGAGGCCGGCTGCGCGTCGGGTGAGCTCACCGAGGTCTTCGCCTGCGGTACGGCCGCCATCGTGACGCCGGTGGGCTCGGTGAAGGGCGCCGACCGCTCCTGGACCATCGGCGACGGCTCGCCCGGCGAGGTGACCATGCGCGTCCGCGAGGAACTGATCGGCATCCAGTACGGCACCCGCCCCGACCCGCACAACTGGGTCCACAAGATCCTCTGAGCGAACGGGCCCCCGCGCGGCCACCGCGGGCCAGACCTGCGCCGAGGTCAGGCCCGCTCGTCCACGTTGCCGAGGTACGTCTCGTCGCCCCGCGCACCGGCGACCGCGTCCGGCGGCACCAGCTCCTCCAACCGCCGCACGGTCTCCTCGTCCAGCGTCACGTCGGCGGCCGCGGCGTTGGCCCGGAGGTTCGCCGCGCGCCGCGTGCCCGGGATCGGCACCACACCGCGGTGCATGAGCCAGGCCAGGGCGAGCTGGGCGGCCGTCAGGCCGCGTTCGCCGGCCAGCGTCGCCACGGCGTCGGCCAGCGCCACGTTGCGGCGCAGGTTGCCGTCGTCGAAGCGGGGATGGCCGCGGCGCCAGTCGCCCTCCTCCAGTTCCTCGCGCGTGCGGATGGCGCCGCCGAGCAGGCCGCGCCCGAGCGGGCTGTAGGCGACGAACCCGACGCCCAGCTCCGCGCAGGCGGGCAGCATCTCCCGCTCGGGCTCCCTGCTGAACAGGGAGTACTCCGACTGCACGGCGGTGACCGGATGCACCGCGCAGGCGCGCCTGAGCGTGCGTACGGACACCTCCGACAGCCCGATGTGCCGCACGGCGCCCGCCCGCACCAGCTCGGCCAGCGCGCCCATCGTCTCCTCGATCGGCGTGCTCGGGTCGAGCCGGTGCAGGTAGTACAGGTCGACATGGTCGGTGCGGAGCCGGTCGAGGCTGGCCTCCAGCGCGCGGCGCACGTACTCCGGCTTGCCGAGGCCGGGCACCAGCGTGCCCTGGTCGTCGGTGTTCCCGCCGAACTTGGTGGCCAGCACGACCTCGTCGCGCCGGCCCCGCAGCACCCGCCCGATCAGGCTCTCGCTGTGCCCGGCGCCGTAGACGTCGGCGGTGTCGATCAGCGTGACGCCCGCGTCCAGCGCGGTGCGCAAGGTGTCGGTCGCCTCCTGCTCGTCCACGTCGGCGTAGACGTGCGGCGCCAGTGTCATCGCGCCGAAGCCCAGCACCGAGACCGTCGGCCCGCCCCGCCCGAGCGTACGGAACTGCATGTCTGCCCCCTCGGAAGTCCCCTCGTGGGGATGCCCGCCGGGGGACCGGCACACGCGTGTCAGTTCTTCATGATCATCGTCAGGCCGTCGGCCACCGGCAACATGACGACCGTCACCCGGGGGTCCTCCATCACCAGGTCGTTGAACTGCCGGATGTCCACGGTCGTGTCCTCGTCGTGCGCCGGGTCGGCCACCCAGCCCCGGCGCAACGTGTTGTCGGCCAGCAGCAGCCCGCCGGGGCGCAGGCGTTCCATCAGCAGCTCGTAGTAGCCGGGGTAGTTGACCTTGTCGGCGTCGAGGAAGGCAAGGTCGATGGTCTCGTCGAAGGCGGCGAGCGTCTCCAGCGCGGGTCCGAGGGTCAGCGTCACCCGGTCGGCGACCCCGGCCTCCGTCCAGTACCGGCGGGCGACGGACGTCCACTCCTCGCTCACGTCGAAGCAGTGCAGCCGGCCACCGGTCAGACCGCGGGCGATGCAGATGGAGGAATAGCCGGTGAACGTGCCCACCTCGACGGCCACGCGCGGCTGCGCCAGCTTCGTGATCATGGTGAGGAAGCGGCCCTGGTCGGGGGAGATCTGCATGCCTGCGTTCGAGGCCGTGACCTCGGCGGTCTCCTCGGCGAGTCGCTCCAGCAGAGGGTCGGGCCGTGTGGTGTGCTCGATCACGTACCGCGCGACGGCGGGGTCGAGGAGATATGCCTTCATCCGGCCATTGTCGCGGTTCGGGTAGGGTCTGCGCGATCAATGAGGTGAGAGTGGGCTGATGATGAAGCGGTTGGTGGCGGTCGCGGTGGCGTGCGCGGCGATCGTCGTGATGGGGGTGCTGGCGTTCTCGGAGCCGGGCGTGTCGTCGTCCGAGGGCGTACGGCTGACCCGGCAGGCGGACGGGTCGATGGTGCTGGCCGACCGGTCGAGCGACGCGCCCGTGCTCGACGTGTTCGAGGACTTCGACTGCCCGGTCTGCAAGGACATGCACGCCAAGGTCGACGCCACGATCCGGAGGCTGGCGATGTCCGGCCAGGTCAAGGTCGTCTACCACGCGGTGACGATCTTCCGTGACGAGCCCATGCGGTCCAACTCCATCCGCGCCGCCGCGGCCGCCCGCTGCGTTCCGGAGGCGAACTGGCTGGCCTTCCGCGACGAGCTGTACACCATGCAGCCCGCCCCGCACGGCGTGGCCTCCGGCTTCCGGCCCAAGGACCTGGCGCGGGCGGCAAGGAAGGTCGGCGCGAACGTCGACTCGTGCATCACCTCGCAGTCGTACGCGAAGGCGCACCTGGCGCAGAACGCCAAGATCCAGCTGGAGGGTACGCCGACCGTGCTGCTCGACGGGCGGATGCTGGGCAATGAGGTGTTCGACGCGGCGGCGCTGGAGCGGGTCATCACGGGAGGCGACGGCATCACGGTGTGACCACCGGCATCCGGCCCCGTGTCCCCACCCGTGTCCAACCTGTGGGACCGGTGTGCCGGATGCTGGATCCGTATGGCACACTGGGTGGCACCATGTTCTACGGTCTGCTCATTATCGGCAGGCGCGCCGGCTGACGAAGGACACCGCCGGCGCGCAGACCTCTCACGTCCGTGAGGGGTCTTTTTGTTTTCCCGGACACCCGCGCAGACCACCCATGATTCCATCCGGAAAGAAGAGAGAGCCATGGCCGACGACCGTTTCCACGTATATGACACGACGCTGCGTGACGGCGCGCAACAGGAGGGGCTCAACCTCACCGTTGCCGACAAGCTCGCCGTCGCGCGTCACCTGGACGGCCTCGGCGTCGGCTTCATCGAGGGGGGCTGGCCGGGCGCCAACCCCAAGGACACCGAGTTCTTCAGGCGGGCCCGGACCGAGCTCGACCTGAAGCACGCGCAGCTCGCCGCGTTCGGCGCGACCCGCCGGGCCGGGGTGAAGGCCGCCGACGATCCCCTGGTGGCCGCCCTGCGCGAGTCCGGCGCGCCGGTCGTGACCCTTGTCGCCAAGAGCCACGACCGGCACGTCGAGCTGGCCCTGCGCACGACCCTTGAGGAGAACCTCGCGATGATCCGCGACACGGTCTCCCACCTGCGGGCCGAGGGCCAGCGCGTCTTCCTCGACGCCGAGCACTTCTTCGACGGATACCGCTCCAACCCGGCGTACGCGCTGGAGGTGATCAGAACGGCCGCCGAGGCGGGAGCCGACGTCATCGCGCTGTGCGACACCAACGGCGGCATGCTCCCCGACGAGCTGGCCGAGGTCGTCCACGAGGCGGTCGGCACGAGCGCCCGGGTCGGCATCCACTGCCACGACGACACCGGCTGCGCCGTCGCCAACACCCTGGCCGCCGTCAAGGCCGGCGCCACCCACGTGCAGGGCTGCGCCAACGGCTACGGCGAGCGCTCCGGCAACGCCAACCTCTTCACGGTCGTGGCCAACCTGCAGCTCAAGCGCGGCTACGACCTCGTGCCGCGCGAGTCGCTGGCCGAGATGACGCGCATCGCCCACGCCATCACCGAGGTGACCAACGTCACGCCCAACTCCCACGCTCCCTACGTCGGCATGTCGGCCTTCGCCCACAAGGCGGGCCTGCACGCCAGCGCCATCAAGGTCGACCCCAACCTCTACCAGCACATCGACCCGGCCCAGGTCGGCAACGACATGCGCATGCTCGTCTCCGACATGGCGGGCCGCGCCTCGGTCGAGCTGAAGGGCCGCGAGCTGGGCTACGAGCTCACCCCCGACCACACCAAGGCGCTGGTCGACCGGGTCAAGGACATGGAGTCGCAGGGCTACACGTTCGAGGCGGCCGACGCGTCGTTCGAGCTGCTGCTGCGCGACACCGTGCAGGGCGAGCGCCGGCGGCACTTCGAGGTCGAGTCCTGGCGCGTCATCGTCGAGCGCACCAAGGGCGGCGAGCTGGTCAGCGAGGCCACGGTCAAGCTGCACGCCAAGGGCGAGCGCATCGTCGCCACCGGCGAGGGCAACGGCCCCGTCAACGCCCTCGACAAGGCCGTACGCCTGGCGCTGGAGCAGCTCTACCCCGAGCTGGCCAAGCTGGAGCTGATCGACTACAAGGTCCGCATCCTGGAGGGCACCCACGGCACCCACGCCGTGACCCGCGTGCTCATCACCTCCAGCGACGAGCGCGCCGAGTGGGCCACCGTGGGCGTCGCCGAGAACATCATCGACGCCTCCTGGCAGGCGCTGGAGCAGGCGGTGACGTACGGCCTGCTGCGTGCCGGCCGCGAGCTTTCGTAAGTCAGAGCACCCCGGCAGGGAAGGACACGCCGTCCACGGTGACCTTCCCGCCGGAGCAGGACACCTTGGGCGAGTCGGTCCCCGGCACGATCACCGTCAGCAGGGACGTCGCCGCGGGCGACACCACCACGTTCGCCTGCTTCTTCGCCAGGTAAGCGGGCGAGACCCAGCCCAGCTTGCCGCCCCGCTCGACCTTCTGCCCGCCGATCCGGTCGCAGGAGGTCAGCTGGAGCAGGGTGACCCTGAACTTCCCGTCGCCCAGCACGACCTTGCCGCCGCCCGTGGAGACGAGCTTGAGGTCGGGGTGGAAGCGCCAGATGTTGCTGATCTTCTTGCCGCCCGAGGCGGTGTCCAGCACGGCCATCAGGTCGTGGTCGTTGTCGTGGTCGACCATGACCGACCGGGTGCGGCTCACGCCGTACGCCTGGTCGGTCAGCCGGAACGACTGCCGGTCGTCGCCGTAGCGCGCCTTCACGAGCTTGCTCGCCGTACGCGGGCGGAACTTCTGGCCCACCACCGTGGGTATGTTGTGCGCCTCCGGCGAGAGCGTCCAGTAGCGGTAGGAGCTCTTCTCGTAGGAGTGGAAGCCGCCGTCCACCAGGATGTCGCGGCCGTGCGCGTAGTAGGTGACCCCGAGGTGGTCCTCATGGCCGTGGAACTTCATCCCCGGGCCGAACCGGACCGAGTAGTACGCCGACTCCGGGTCGTCGAAGGCCGTGCGGCCGAAGACGTAGCCGGCGTTGTAGACCTTGACCTCCTGCTTCGGCGTGCCGGTCTCCATCTTGGGCTCGGTGTCGGCGCTGCCGTCGCCGATGGGCACCATGTAGCCGTTCGGCATGGTCGCGTGCGCGACGAAGTCCTTCAGCGCGTCGGTGCGCTTGGCGATCTCGGCGGGCACCTTGCGGTCGCAGGCCTTCATGTTCGCCATCGCGACCTGCAGGCGGCCGTGCACGTAGACCGCGTAGCGCGGCGCCTGCTCCATCAGCGCGCCCTGCGAGTCGACGTCGAGCTTCACCGTGCTGGTGAGCCGGCTCGTCGCGAGGCTCTGCCAGTCCTTGCGGCCGTAGCGGCAGCCGATGCCCATGAGGGCGATGTCCTGGTCGATGCCGTGGTTGTGGCCCTTCTTGTACAGCTTCGGGTCCGACAGGAGCTTGGCGTGCACGGCCAGGCTGTCCTTCAGCCAGCTCGCGTTCACGTGCCGGCTCAGGCAGAGCAGCGGCTGCGTGCGCAGCGAGACCGGATGGTCGGTCCACACGTACGGCTGGGTGCCGCGTGCGCCGTACTTGTTGTTCTCCACCCAGTCCTCGGCGATCTCGGTGGCGCGGTCGAGGTAGCGCTTCTCGCCGGTGTTCTCGTACTCCACGACCAGGGTGCCCATCCAGCGCAGCGACTGGAAGACGTACTCCCACGACCGGTTCTTGTACGGGCTCGCGTCCCAGTTGATCTTCTTGCCGAGTTGGTACGACGGCAGCCCGACCAGCGAGATCTCGCCGTTCATGACGTCGGACACCGTCGGCGTGCCGGGCAGCCAGTCGCCCTGGCACTCCGCGGTGCGGGCCACCTTGTCGGCGTGCGCGGGGCTCACGAGGGCGCCGAACGCGAGCGTGAGAGCAAGAGGGATCGCGAGCCGGCGCACGGCGGGGCCTCCGGGGGCATGATCGGGACGAAAGTCAGGGCGGAACATGCTTTCGGAATCGCGATCATCCGGTCAAGCAGAGTGCCCGATTCGTTAGCCGTCCGTCTGCCGCGCGGCCCCGCATTCCGCTGCGCGTACCGGCTGCGACATGCTGGTGGGCGTGAAACTCGACGACCTGGTGATTCCCGACACACCCGCCTGCCGGGGCGCGTACGAGGTGGCCGCCCGCTACCACACGCCCTCGCTGCTCAACCACTCCGTGCGCGCCTACCTGTGGGCGGCGGCGTACGCCCGGGACAACGGCATCGCGTTCGACGCCGAGCTGCTCTACGTGTCGGCCATGCTGCACGACATCGGGATGGCACCCGAGTTCGACAGCCACACGGTGCCGTTCGAGGAGGCGGGCGGGCACGTGGCCTGGGCGTTCTGCGCCGGGGCCGGCTGGTCGGCCGAGCGCCGGGCGCGGGCGAGCGAGGTCATCGTCCGGCACATGTGGGACGAGGTGCCCCTGGCGGAGGACCCCGAGGGTCACCTGCTCGAACTGTCGACCGGCATGGACATCTCCGGCCGCCGTACCGAGGAGATCCCCGCCGAGGTGCGCCGCGAGGTGCTGGCGCTGCACCCGCGGCTGGAGATCGCCGAGGAGTTCGCCGCCTGCATCTCCGCGCAGGGCACGCGCAAGCCCGGCAGCATCGCCGGGCGGTTCGTCCGCGGCGGCATCACCGAGCGCATCGCCCGCAACCCTCTCGACGCGCCCGGCGCCTGACTCAGGACTTCGGGGCGGCGCTCTCGACGACCTCGAAGCTCCACAGCTCCGAGCCCGACGCGGCAGGGCCCTGCCCATGGCCGTGGCCCTGCCCGTGCCCCTGCGCGGGTCCCTGCGCGGGTCCCTGATCGTGGGCGCCCTGAGCGGCCTGGGCGTGCCCGCGCTGGAACGCCTGGCCCTGCTGCCACTGCTGGAAGTCGTCCTCGCTGCGCCAGCGCGTGTAGACGAGGTAGCGGTCGGTGCCCTCCAGCGGCCGCAGCAGCTCGAACCACTCGAACCCGTCGGCGGACTCGACCATCCCCGCCCGGTTGGAGAAGCGCCGTTCCAGCTCCTCCCGCATGTCGGCGGGCACGGTCAGCACGTTGATCTTCACGACGGACACGCGAGGACCCCTCTCGTCAGCGAACAGTTCGTTGCGGTGCAGGTGAGGGCTCCAGGCTAACGCGGGCCACCGCCGGCAGGTGATCCCGGTCCAGCGCGTCGCGCATGTTCGGCAGCGCCACGCGGACCAGATGGCGGCTGAGCTCGGGCAGCGAGGCCGACTCGTCTGCGACCACGCGCAGCCGTACCTCCGGGTCCTGGCGGGAGCCCGTCATGCGGGCGTCGGCGTCCAGCACGGAGGGGCCGGTCGCGACGTCGGCGGCCATCGCGCGCGCCATCGCGCGCGATGACACGTCCGTCACGCCGGTCGGCGTGTTGTCCAGGACGAACGTCCTGCGCGGCTCCCTGTGCCACTGCGCGAGCAGCCAGCGCACGCCCAGGACACCGAGGATCAGCCCCGCCAGTGCCACCAGCCACCAGATCCACGGGCTGGTACGCGCGAAGAACCCCACCACGTTGGCGTCCACGATCGTCGTCCGCGAGGCGGCCCAGTTCTGCGGGAACGCGCCCATTCCACGGGCCAGCGCCGACCCGCCCAGCAGCGCCAGGACCAGCCCGACGATCGCCAGCCCCCACCGGTTGCCCCGGCCCGGCTTCCTGTTCACTTGCGCTCCTTGACGTGCACGGCCACCCGGTACGGGTGCGCGGGATCGAGCTCGGCCAGCCTGGCGAGCACGGCGTCACGTACGTCCTTGCGGAACTCGTCGCGCTTGCGCCAGCCCGACGTGGTCGGTGTGACGGTGAACGTGCCGCCCCGCAGGGTGGCCCGCGCCGAGCGCACCCCGGGCACCTGCTCGGCCGCGTGGGCCAGCGCCCGGGCGACGCTCTTGGGACGCACGCCGACGATGAGGTCGCGGTGGCCGCTGCGTACCGGCACCATCTTCAGCTTCCCCGGCACCAGCGCGGTGGCCAGCAGCGCGAGCCCCAGCAGGGTCACCAGGGCCGAGCCGAGCAGGAACCACGGGTTCGACCACGACGTCGACGCGGCCCAGGCCAGCATCCGGTCGTACGGCACCAGGCGCAGCGGGCGGCCGAACAGGGCCGAGAGCGTCTCGACGGCCAGCAGCAGGCCCAGCAGGGTGAGCAGGACGGCGACGATGACGGCGGGGATCCGGCGGCGCGGCCGGAACGCCCGTACGGCGGCCCGGTCGGCCACCTTGTCGTGCAACGTTTCGAGCGCCGCGCTGTGCGCCCCGGACGGCACCTCCCCGCCGCGAAGCGCCCCGGACGGCATTTCACCGTCGCGGGCCGTCTCCCCGGCCGTCTCCCCGGCCGCGCCGTCTCCGGCTTCCGTCGCCGGAGTCGTCTCCCGGGCTGCTCGTCCACCCGGAGCCGTCTCCCCGGCCGCCTTCCCAAGCGGAGTCGTCTCCTCGTCCGGAAGGGCGCAGACCTGCGGCTCGGTGTCCGCCTCATGATCCGCTGTCGTGCGATCGCGGGCAGGTCTGCGGTCTTCCGGGCCATCGGGGGGAGAGTCGTGCGTGGTCATCGGTCAGGTTCCTTCCGTCAGCCGCCCCACGCCAGGTCGCCGCCGAGTTCGGTCACGACGATGTCGAGGCGGCGTACCTCCAGGCCGGTCTGGAGCTCGACGCGGCGGATCACGTGCTCCCGGAGCCGCGCCACCGCGGCGTGCAGCGGAATGGGGTAGGCCATGCTCACGTTCAACCGCAGAGTGGCCCGGTCGTCGCGGACCCGCGCGGTGGACGGCCGCGTCCACGGCGACCCTCCGACGCGCACGTCGCGCACCTCGGGCACCTCCTTGGCGGCGCAGCACGCGATCTTGGCGACCGCCCGGTCGGCGATCTCCGTTCGCCCGCGGCGCTCGGGCGCGGGCAGGGGGGCGGGCCGCTGCGCGGGAACCGTCACGCGGCCAGGGGTGACGGCGGTCATTTCCGCCTCACGGACAGGCCGGACACGTTGATCTCCCCGGTCTCCACGATCCGCCCGATCAGGAAGCCGACCGCGCCCAGCACCAGCACCAGCAGGAACGCACCGAGCCCGCCGAACGCGCCCGCGAACCCCAGGGCGATCCCGGCGGCCATGCCGATCACCGGCATCCACTGGACGTTGCTCATGATCCCTCCACGGTGTCGTCGATGATGTCGTCGATGCGCACGTGCACCGGGCGGTTCCCGGCCAGGTCCGCCACCGCCCGCCGTACCTCCTCGGCGGTCTCCGGCAGCGGGCGGGCGAGCGTGGCGACGATGGCGATCTCCACCTCGCGCTCGTCCGCCGAGACTCCGGTCAGCCGCTCGCCGGGCAGGTACGTCGCCACCGTCCCGAAGGGGCCGCCGGACAGCTTGACCACCCCGGAGCAGGCCCGCGCCCGCTCGGCGATCGCCCGAGCCTGCCCGGCATCCCCAGGGGCGGCGGCTCCGGCCGCCTCTGAGGCGGCGTTCCTGGAGACGGTGGTCTCGGAGGATGCCGGGGACTCGGTCATTGGACCCGGGGCTCCTGCTCGGGCTCGCTCTGAGCCTCGCGTCCCCGGTCCTGCTCAGGCAGGTGGACGTCGTCCACCCGGATGTTGACCTCGGTCACCTCCAGCCCGCACATGCGCTCGACGGCCGAAATGACGTTCTTGCGCACCGCCGCCGCCAGGTCGGGGATCGCGGTGCCGTACTCGGCGACGAGGTCGAGATCCACGGCCGCCTGCCGCTCGCCCACCTCGACGGTCACGCCCTGGGCGACGCTGGAGCCGCCGACCATGCCGCGCATGCTGCCGAGCGCTCGCGCCGCGCCCGCGCCCATGGCGTACACGCCCGACACCTCGCGGGCGGCGAGACCGGCGATCTTGGCGACGACACCGTCGTCGATGCTGGTGGTGCCTCTCTCGGTCACCAGTGAGGTCGCCATGCCGGCGCCCTCCTGCGTCCTGGCCCGTGGCACGGTTCCCGTCGCGCCGGTTCCGCCGGGCCGGTTAGACATCGTGTCCGACACGATCCGTCACCCCCTGGATGTCGTCCCTAATAAGGGGAAATAACCCCAGCTGCACCAGTGAAGCTCACCAAAACGGACTTTGGGGTTAATAATGGACAGTTGCTGACTCGTTGCGGGCAGGCGCGCCGCGGATGGGCCGACCCCTCCGGAGGCGGCGATAGCCTTGTCGGGTGCGTATAGCGAGGTTCTCCACAGGCGAAGGTGCCGTCGCGTTCGGCGTGGTCGAGGGCGGTCCCGGCGAGGAGTTCATCTCCACGATCGCCGGTCACCCGTTCAGTCAGGTGCAGTTCACCGGCGAGCGGTTCGCGCTGTCCCAGGTGAAGCTGCTGGCCCCGATGTTGCCGAGCAAGGTGGTCGCCATCGGCAGAAACTACGCCGAGCACGCGGCCGAGCTGGGCAACGAGGTGCCCGAGGAGCCGCTGATCTTCATCAAGCCGTCCACCACCGTGATCGGCCACGGCGAGAACATCGCCTACCCCACGTCGTTGTCCGACCGGGTCGACTTCGAGGGCGAGCTGGCCGTGGTGATCGGCCGGCTCTGCCGTGAGGTCCCGGTCGAGCGCGTCAAGGACGTCATCTTCGGCTACACCTGCGCCAACGACGTCACCGCCCGCGACCTGCAGAAGAAGGACGTGCAGTTCACCCGGGCCAAGGGGTTCGACACGTTCTGCCCGCTGGGCCCGTGGATCCAGACCGATCTCGACGCGAGCGACCTGGCGCTGACGACCACGGTCAACGGCGAGATCCGGCAGAGCGGGCGCACGAGCCAGCTCATCCACGACATCCCGGCCTTGGTGGCGTACGTCAGCGCGGTCATGACGCTGATCCCGGGCGACGTCATCCTGACCGGCACCCCGGCGGGCGTCGGCCCGGTCGAGATCGGCGACGAGGTCAGCGTCGGCATCGAAGGCATCGGCACACTCACGAACAAGGTGGTCTCCCGTGACTGAAGTACGGGTGCGGTTCGCCCCGTCACCAACCGGCATGTTTCACGTGGGCGGCGCCCGCACGGCGCTGTTCAACTGGGCGCTGGCCGAGCAGTCCGGCGGCCGTTTCGTGCTGCGCATCGAAGACACCGACGCGTCGAGGAACCGTCCGGAGTGGACCGAGGGCATCATCTCCGCCCTCGACTGGATCGGCATCAACGGCACCAACCCGACCTTCGAGGGCCCCTACTTCCAGTCGGCGTACGAGCCGCAGCACCGCGAGGCCGTGGCCAAGCTGCTGGCCGACGGCCGGGCCTACTACTGCGACTGCACCCGCGAGGCGCTGGTCGCCCGCACCGGCTCCGAGCACCGCGGCTACGACGGCTTCTGCCGCGAGCGCGGCCTGACCGAGGGCGCCGTGCGTTTCCGCACGCCCGACGACGGCGTGACGATCGTGCACGACCTCATCAGGGGCGACGTCGAGTTCCCCAACGAGGCCCAGGAAGACTTCGTCATCGCCCGCACCGACGGCTCGCCGCTCTACGTGCTGGCCAACGCGGTCGACGACATCACCCAGAACATCACCCACGTCGTACGCGGCGAGGAGCACCTCGGCAACGCCGCCAAGCAGATGTTGCTCTGGCCGGCACTCGGCACGACGCCGCCGGTCTGGGCGCACCTGCCGGTGATCGTCAACGAGCAGCGCAAGAAGCTGTCCAAGCGCCGCGACAAGGTGGCCCTGGAGAGCTACCGCGAGGAGGGCTACCTCGCCGAGGCGATGGTCAACTACCTGATGCTGCTCGGCTGGGGCCCCGGCGGCGATCGCGAGATCATGCCGTGGTCGGAGATGGTCCCGCTGTTCCGCCTCGAAGACGTCAACTCCGCCGGCGCGTTCTTCGACGAGAAGAAGCTGCGCGCGTTCAACGGCGAGTACATCCGGGCGCTGCCGCTGGAGACGTTCGAGGAGCGCTGCGCGCCCTACCTCGACCCGATGTGGGACCGCGAGCGGTTCAGCAAGGTCGCGAGCCTGGCCCAGACCCGCATCTCGGTGTTGTCGGAGATCCGGCAGAACGTCGACTTCCTCTTCCTCGACGAGCCGGTCTTCGACCAGGCGTCGTGGGACAAGGCGATGAAGAACGCCCCCGAGGAGATCCTCACCGGCTACCTGCAGCGGCTGGAGAGCGTGAGCTGGGATCCCGAGTCGCTCAAGCAGGCTCTGGAGGAGGTCGGCGCGGCCCACGGGCTCAAGCTGGGCAAGGCCCAGGCTCCCGTCCGGGTCGCGGTCACCGGCCGGACGGTCGGCCTGCCGCTGTTCGAGTCGATCGAGGTGCTGGGCCGCGAGCGTTCCCAGGACCGCATCCGCGCGGCGCTGACGCGCCTGCGAGGCTGATCGCGGCTCCGGCGGCCATCGCCAGCCACACGCCGGTGACGCCGAGCCAGGCGCTCAGCCCGTACGCGAGGGGCAGCTGCACCGCGAAGCCCGCCAGCGTGGCGGCGAGCAGGCGGCCGCCCCTCCCGCTCGCCTGGAGCACCCCGCCGACGGTGATCAGCCCGCCGAACGGCACCAGGTAGAGCGTCATCCACCGCAGGAAGTCGACGGCCGGGTGGAACACCGCCGGGTCTCCGGTGAACCATCCGGCGACCGGCGCGGCCACCGCGTTGAGCACGGCCGCGACCACCGCTCCCGAGGCGAGCCCGAGCAGCAGCGGCGACCCGGCGGACGCGGAGCGGGCGGTGCTGATCATCGCGGCCTGCCGCAGCGCGTAGAACACCATGACGCCGGCCAGCATGATCCTCTGCCCGATGCCGTAGCCGGCCACGGCCGCCGTGCCGAACCCCGCCAGGATGGCCATCTGCGCCATCCCCACCAGGTCGCGAGCCAGGAAATCTCCGGACATGGGAAGCCCTGTCCGGATCACCTCCCACACCTTCAGCCCGCCGCCGGCGGAGTGGAGGCGTACGACGGATCCGAGCGCGACCGCCAGCGTGACGACCCGCGCGATCACCGTGGCCAGCGCGGCCCCCCGCACGCCCATGCCCAGGCCGTGGATGAACAGCGGGTCCAGGCCGATCACCAGCGCGTTGCAGATCAGCGCGTGCCGCATGGGCCGCCTGGTGTCACCGAGGCCCTTCAGGATCCCGTCCACGACCGTCTGGGCGAAGAACACCGGCAGCCCGGCGAGCGAGATCAGCAGGAAGCCGGCCGTCAGCTGCGGTTCGTCGGTGAACAGCGCGGCCAGGGGCTCGCGCAGCAGCACTCCCGGCACCACGACGGCGAGGGAGAGGGCCGCCCACAGCAGCCACCCCGCCCTGATCACGGGGGCCAGTGGCGCGCGCCCGTCCCGCCGGGCGACCAGCACGGTCACGCCGGTCGGCACGGCCAGGAACACCCCGTACGCGACATGCTCGACCGTCGTGCCCACGGTGACCGCCGCGATGGCCGCCTCGCCCAGCGAGGACACCCAGAGCAGGTCGATCAGGCCGACCGCGACCACGGCGGTGAGCAGTTCCACGTAGACGGGCAGGGCCAGCCGGATCATCGTTTACCTCGCTTCGATATACCTCGTTTAGAGGTATAGCGTTACGATGCGCCCATGGCAAGCGGCGGTGATCTGAGCCTGACCATCCTGGGGTTCCTCAACGAGCGCCCCATGCACGGCTACGAGCTCAAGGCGCACCTGGCCGCGCTGACCGGCCACCTGCGCCCCGTCAGCGACGGCGCGCTCTACCCGGCCATCGCCCGGCTGGAGGCGAAAGGGCTGCTCGAACGGCACGAGGAGGCCGGCGCGGCGGCGGCCCGCAGGCAGGTGCTGACGATCACCGAGGCGGGCAGGCAGGAGCTGCTGCGACGGCTGCGCGAGCCCGCCGACCTCGACATCAGCGACCAGACCAGGTTCTTCGCCCTGCTGGCGTTCCTGTCGGCGCTGCCCGACCCCGCCGACCAGGCGAACGTCCTGCGCCGCCGGCTGGCCTTCCTGGAGGCGCCGGCGAGCTTCTTCTCCGAGGGCGGCAGGCCGGTCAGGGCGAAGGACGAGCCCGACCCGTACCGGAGAGGCATGCTGATCGTCGCCCGCGCGTCGAGTCAGGCGGAGAAGGAGTGGCTGCGGCAGCGCATCGAGGAACTGGGCGTGCCGCGATGATTCCGCGCGTCGTGCGGGCCGCCGACGCCGCGTACCCGCCGCGGCCCCGCGCACGGGGCGGCCCACCGCGCACGTTCGCGCAGTGGGCCGCCGAACACGCCGGCGCGTTCCGGTGAACGCTCAGTCGAGGCCGCGGCGGGACAGCAGCGGCCGGATGCTGGGCTCGCGCCCGCGGAAGTTGCGGAACGCGGTCAGCGGGTCGAGGCTGCCGCCGAGCGAGAGCAGCTGGCGGCGGAAGTGGTCGCCGTTGGCCCGGGTGAGGCCGCCGTTCTCCTTGAACCACTCCACGCTCTCCGCGTCGAGCACCTCGCTCCAGATGTAGGAGTAGTAGCCCGCGCTGTAGCCGCCGGTGAAGACGTGGGCGAAGTAGTTGGTCCGGTAACGCGGCCTGACCAGCGGGAAGGCGATCTGCGCGGCCTCCAGGGCGATCGCCTCGAACGCCTCGGGGTCGGCCACCGTCTCACCGGGCTCCAGCTTGTGCCAGGCCCAGTCGAGCAGCGTGGCGGCCAGGTATTCGACCGTCTGGAACCCCTGGTTGAACTTCTCGGCCGCCTTCAGCTTCTCCACCAGCTCGGCCGGCATCGGCTCGCCCGTCTCGTAGTGCTTGGCGTAGTTGGCCAGCACCTCGGGCCAGGTCGCCCACATCTCGTTGACCTGCGACGGGTACTCGACGAAGTCGCGCGGCACGCTGGTGCCGGACACCCGCGGGTAGCGCACCTGCGAGAACAGCCCGTGCAGCGCGTGCCCGAACTCGTGGAAGGCCGTGTTCACCTCGTCGTACGTCAGCAGCGTCGGCCCCGAGGCCGGCTTGGTGACGTTGAGGTTGTTCATGACCACCGGCTTGAGCCCGAACAGGAACGACTGGTCGACGAGGTTGTTCATCCACGCGCCGCCGCGCTTGTTCTCCCTGGCGTACGGGTCGAGCACGAACAGCCCGAGCCGGTCGCCGTCCTCCTCGAACACCTCGAACACGGTCACGTCGGGGTGGTAGCCGCTCAGGTCCGGCCGCTCGGTGAAGGTCATCCCGTACAGCTTGGTGGCCGCGAAGAACACGCCGTCGCGGTAGACCCGGTTCAGCTCGAAGTACGGCCGCATCGCCGCGCCGTCGAAGTCGTAACGGGCCTGGCGGACCTTCTCGGAGTAGTACGACCAGTCCCACGGCTCGATGGCGAACCCGGCCTGCTCCGCCAGCTCCTCGGCCTCCTTGCGCGCGTTGCGCACGGCCGGGCCGACGAGCTGGCCGAGCATCTGCTCCACCGCCTCGACGGTCTTGGCGGTCTGGTCGGCCACCGAGTAGGCGGCGTGGTTGGGGAAGCCGAGCAGCTCCGCCCGCTCGGCCCGCAGCGTCGCCATCTCGGCCGCGATCCCGAAGTTGCCCGGCGCCCGGCCGACGCTCAGCTCGTAGAGCCGGCGCCGCACGTCGCGGTCGGTGAGCTGGGCCAGGCCGGGCTGGTTGGTGAAGTTGAGCAGCGGCAGGACGTACGTGCCGTCGTCCTTGCGCAAAGACTCGATCTTCGCCTCGTCGAAGCCGTCGAGCTCCTTCGGGTCGGTCACCACCAGCGCCGACTCGGTGGAGGCCTTCAGCAAACTCTGCGCGAACTCCGTGGACAGCTTCGACAGCTCCTCGTTGAGCTCCCGCAGCCGCGCCTGGTCGGGCTCCGACAGGTCGGCCCCCGCCCGGATGAAGTCGTCGCGGTACTTCTCCAGCAGCCAGGACTCCTCAGGGACGTCCGTGGTGACCTGCTTGATGCGCGCCCACAGCGCCCGGTTCAGCCGGATCGCGTCGCTGTGCCGGGTGAGCTGCGGCGAGACCTCCTTCTCGATCGCCATGATGCCGTCGCTGGAATTGGACGCGGCCACGCTGAAGAACACCGTGGCCGTACGGTCGAGGATGCGTCCCGACCGTTCCAGCGCCGCGATCGTGTTCTCGAACGTCGGCGGCTCGGGGTTGTTCGCGATCTCCTCGACCTCGGCCAGGTGCTCGGCCATGCCGCGCTCGAACGCGGGCAGGTAGTGCTCCTCGCGGACCTCTCCGAACGGAGGCAGCTGGTAAGGGAGATCACTGGGGGCGAAGAAGGGGTTCTCTGCCAACGCTGGGGCTCCTCCACGTGGTGTTTTGTCCCCTTCAGCTTGGCACGGACGGGCACCCGCCGGGGGCGGTGGAGCGCCGGTTCGGGAATCGTTTTGGTCTTAGCCCCCGAGCTGGGCTATTCTTTCGGACGTCGCCAAGCGCGCTCCGCAAAGGGGCTCGTAACGGTGGGGTATGGTGTAATTGGCAGCACGACTGATTCTGGTTCAGTTAGTCTAGGTTCGAGTCCTGGTACCCCAGCATTGAACGGATGTCTCCGACCGAGGCGTCCGTTTTTTCATTTCGCCAGCCCGTGCAGGATCTCGGTGATCTGCGGGTAGGTCCTGGCGGTCGGTGCGTGGGTCATGTTCAGGGTGAAGACCTTGAACGTGTTGCCGGGGGTGGCCGCGTCCGCTTCCCTGATCATCCGGTCCTGCAGCGCGAGCGGTATCGTCCGGTCCCTCGTGTGCCGGATGAAGACGCGCGGCACCCGTCCCCACCTCTCCTTGCTGCCCCGGGCGTCGGCGCTGCCCACCAGCATGCTCTCGTCCGGCAGCACCGAGTTCAGCATCGCGAGGACCTCGCCGTCGCTCGCGTCCGCCATGAACGCCGCCCTGACCGCGTCGATGAACGTGCGGTTGTTCGTGCGCCAGTTGATGCGTACCGCGTTGATCACCGTGGGGTCGGCGACGATGCCCGCCAGCAAGCTCGGCGTCAGGCTCGTCCGGCCCTCGGGGGTGTTGACGTAGTCGTTGGCCGAGCGCAGGTTCGTGCAGCAGAAGGCGGTGTCGTAGACCAGCCGGTCGATGAGGTCCGGTACCTCGTCGGCCGCTCTCGTGATCGTCAGGCCGCCGAGGCTGCCGCCGACGAGGATCACCGGGCCGTGGTCGGCGACGCGGCGTACGACGTTCACCGTGGCCTCGACGTAGTCGTCCAGGGTCACGCCGGCCACCGGCGACGGCAGCTTCGCCAGCGTCTCCAGGTCCTGCGGCGCCTGGTAGGCCACGTGGAACTGCTCCTCGGGCCCGTGGCCCGGCAGGCTCACGCCCACCGTGCGGTGGCCGCGCATGGTCAGCTCGGGGTCGGTCGAGGCCACGCCGTTCGAGCCGCTCACGAAGACGTACGTGGTGACGTCCTTCTTCCGCCTGGCCTTCGGGGCGACGGCGGCGGTGACGGTGCCGGCGCCTGTGGCGGCGGCGAGTTGGAGGGCGGTTCTGCGGGTCGGTGTGTTCATGTCCCGATGGTCGCGGAGGGCGGTCGCGGCGCACATCGCCCGGCCGGTTCGTCGTGCGGTGGAAGCCGGGCATCAACCGATCGGTGGACGGCGTGCCAGGCTGGGTGTCATGAGCTGGCAGGACCGCCCGGAGCGCTGGGTCTACACGGCGCTCGCGTACGCGCTGCTCGCGGTCTCGACGACCGTGGCCGCGTTCTCGGGCGAGTTCTCCTGGGACGCCTTCGGATGGGTGGCGGGTGACGGGGGCGCCCCGGCCCCGGACGAGGGCTCTCCGGGCAGGGACGCGGCCCCCCAGGAGAGCGCCCCGGCCTCGGACGTGGTCCCGGACGAGGACGCCCCGGCGCGTGAGGCGCCGTGGGCGGGTGTGTCGTGGCCGGGTGTGCCGTGGCTCGTTCTGCCGCCGTGGCCTGCTCTCGCGGCGGTCTCCGCGCTGTGGCTCGTCCCCATCGGCTGGCTGCACGCCCGTCGCGACACCCACCGCCTGCTCGTCGTCGGTCACTACGTCGTCCTCATCGCCCTGGCCGGGGCGATGACCATGCAGAGCGCCGCCTTCGTCGTGTTCGCCTCCATCGGCTACCCGCTGGCGATCGCCCTGCTCCCCGTCCGGCTGACCATGGCCGGGGTGACACTCACCGCCATCGTCAACGTCGCCACCCAGGCAGGCCCCGGCGCGCAGGCCACGTTGCCCGCCGTGCTCGCCGGAGTGGCGCTGCCGCTGGTCCTGGCCGGCTGGTACGTGTCCGGCGAACACGACCGGCGCCGCCGCCTCGTCGAGCGCCTCCGGGCCGCCCTCGACGAGAACGCCACCCTGAACGCCCGGCTGCTCGACCAGGCCAGGCGGGCGGGCGTGCTCGACGAGCGGAACCGGATGGCCGGCGAGATCCACGACACGGTCGCCCAGGACCTCGTCGCCCTGATCGGCCAGATCGACGCCGCCGACCGCGCCGGCCACGACGACGCCCGCCGCCGTCACCTCGGCCGCGCCGGCGAACTGGCCCGCCGCGGCCTGTCGGAAGTCCGCCGCTCCGTACGCGCCCTGCGTCCCGAGCCGCTGGAGGACGCACGCCTGCCCGAGGCCATCGGCGACATGGCCCGCTCGTGGGCCGACGCGGCAGGCGTCGAACTGCGGATGGAGGTCACCGGCACCCCCGTGGCCCTGTCCCAGGATGTGGAGGCCGCGTTGTTCCGGGTCGCGCAGGAGGCCCTGGCCAACGTCGCCAAGCACGCAGCGGCCACCAGGACGGGCCTCACCCTGTCGTACACGGACGATCTGGTCCTCCTCGACATCCGCGACGACGGCACCGGTTTCGTCCCGCAGACGCCCTCTGACGGCTTCGGCCTCGACAGCATGCGCCAACGCGTCCGCTCAGTAGGCGGCACGTTGGAGATCGAATCGGCACGGGACGAAGGCACCGCCATAGCCGCCACCGTCCCGATCATCCCGACCAGCGAGACTCCTTGACCCCGTACCGCCGCCCCGCCTGGTCGGCCGCACCGTGGGACGGGGTTCACCAGGGCGCGGAACGCCGCGATCGGCGCTACCGGCCGGTCGTTCCAGGGTGGAGGCGGACCTGTGATCGGCGATGTTGAGGCCGGTCTGTTCGTTCCCCCGCTCAGCCGCGCCGGCATGGGGCGGCAGGCGGGGCCGTTTCCGTCAGCCCGCTTGTCGGGGCACGATGAGACGGTGAAGGACGTTCGCGGGGAGGGCCGATGGCGTTGAGGCTGCTGATAGCCGACGATCATCCGATCGTGCGCGACGGCCTGCGCGCCGCGCTGGGCGATGAGGCCGACTTCGAGATCGTCGGTGAGGCGGCCGACGGCGAGCAGGCCGTACGCCTGGCCGCCGAGCTGCGCCCCGACATCGTCCTCATGGACCTGCGCATGCCCGGTATGGACGGCGTCACCGCCATCCGCCTGCTCAGCGGAACCGGGCCGCGCGTGCTGGTGCTCACCACGTTCGACACCGACGTGCTGCCCGCGCTGGAGGCCGGGGCCAGCGGCTACCTGCTCAAGGACGCCCCGCCGGAGGAACTGGTCCGTGCCGTACGCGCCACGCACCGGGGCGAGACCGTGCTCGCCCCCGCCGTGGCCGGGCGGCTGGCCGGCGACCTGCGCAGGCCCGCCCGCGGGCGGCTGAGCCCGCGCGAGTTGGAGGTGCTGCGGCTGGTGGCCGGGGGAGCGACCAACAAGAAGGCGGCGGCCGACCTGTTCATCAGCGAGGCCAGTGTCAAGACACACCTGCTGCACATCTACGCGAAACTCGACGTCCGCGACCGCGCCTCCGCCGTGGCCGAGGCCTACCGCCGCGGCCTCCTCGCCTCCTGACTCCGCCTCGCCTCCGGGCTCGCAGCAATTACTGTCGGTGGCGGTTGCGAAGATCTCGGCGTGGATTTCAACGACCCTGCCGGCATGCTGCGAGCATGCGTCGAACGGCTTGGTGACAAGGCCGGTCGGCAGTACGCAACCATGGCTCGCCCGGGTTTCCGGTTGGAGCGCGCGATGGATGACGCCCAGGCCACCGGTCAGTGCCGGCTCGCCGGCCCCGCGCTGCTCGCACCGGGCAACCCATGGCCGGAGGTGGGCGGCGTCCCGTTGTCCCTGTACGCCGTACTCGACACCGATGCCTTGGCCCCCTGGCTCGGAGAGCATGTGCCCACTCGGCCGGGCTTGCTCAATTTCTTCTCTCTCGATCCGGACGTGCCGTACGAGGAGTACCGGATGCTTGATGTCTACGCGCCTGAGGCGTGGCGGGTGATTCCCGCCGATCCCGCACAGGCGGTGGAGACGGCCGCGCCCGAGCCGGCGAGGAGCTACCCGGCCACACCTGTACACGCGGCCGCGACGCTCATGCTCCCCGATCCCTGGGACGTGGAGGATGGCGACGTCGAGTTCGACGAGGACGCGTACTGGGGCGCGTCGGCGCTCATCCTCGAAAAGATGGACGGACTTGACGGGAACACCGCCGGCAGCCATTGCGCCTTCGGCTGGCCCGACACCTCGTACGCGTCTCAGGTGACCCGCCGCGACGCCGACGGCCCCGCGATCCACCTGCTCCAGCTGGCAGAGGACGCGGATCTCGGGTGGGGCTGGGGTGACGCCGGGACGATGTACTTCACGATTTCGGCGAAGGCGTTCGCGGCCGGTGACTTCAGTCAGGCCGTGGCGGACATGCGTTGCTGCTGACCACCCAGCGGCCGGTCAGGCCTGCACGAGTTACCCAGGCCAGACGTCGCCTGGCCGGGTTGTCAGGCCCGACGTCGCCAGGATCCCTGTTGTGGGAGTAGCGCGACCAGGGCGTTCCCGCCGCCCCGGGGCGGCGGCGCCGGTGGCGTCGCTGCTCTGGGCGGGCCCGGGCGAGTCGCTTGCCGGTCAGAAGTGCGGCCTGTGCGAATGCGCGCAGGGCGAGCGTCTGGCGCCGCTCCCACGGCCCGATTCGAACCCCTTGGCGCCGACCACGGTTCGGCGGATGTCGCCGCCGGACGGCAGGGAGTGGCGAGCCTGCTCAAGCCTTCGATTCGGCGTGGAAACACGGCGTGGTGGGGCGGGGGTAGGACGCCACAGGCCCGATCTCGCGGGCGGATAAGCGGTTTGGAGTGGTCTTGCGGGTGCGGTAGAGTTACCTGCGTCGCCGGGGAAGCCCGGCACATCAGCTTGTGGACAGGGTCCCGTCGTCTAGTGGCCCAGGACGCCGCCCTCTCAAGGCGGTAGCGCCGGTTCGAATCCGGTCGGGACTACCACTTGTCACAAGCTCACGAAGGTCCCGTCGTCTAGTGGCCCAGGACGCCGCCCTCTCAAGGCGGTAGCGCCGGTTCGAATCCGGTCGGGACTACGTCTGCAACAACCGCTCCGGTGCGCCAAGCCCGGAGCGTTTCGCATTTCGGTGCCCGGCTCCAGCACCACATCCCTTTTGTCCGACTTTCACGTGTGCGGCTTCAGCGTCCACGTCCACGCAACGGCCGCTCGATGTATCGGCATTCGGGAACGGCGATTCTTCGTACGGTGGGCCGGCCGGTCTACCTGGATGCGCCGCGCGTCGGATCGATCGGCGCGAGGTGGGGCTCCGGGTCGTGCGGCGCCACGAGCGGCCGCGGTTGATCCGGCGGGGCCGACCAGGTGAAGGTGATGGTCCCCGGGCGGCGACTTTGTGGGTAGCCGAGTCGATGAAACTGATCTTGTAAGGGGTCCCAGCAGCCGGCCCTCTTCGGAGTCGTTCGGGGACGGTCACCTTCTCGGGTAAGCCGCCGACCAGGCCCCGATGCCGCATGGAAACCACCGACCCCACAGCAGGGTCCGATCACTCACCGCTGCTTTCCCCTGGTGGGCGGCTTTCCGGGTCAGGGGATCTCGGGGGTGGTTCTGCGGGCAGCAGGGTCTCGCGGACAGGGCCCAGTGGGCGCACGTAACGGTGGGTGGCCATGTGAGCTGGAGGAGCGTTTCCCTGGAGGGAGGCCCGCCACGTGCGGGGGGGTGGGGCCGGCCGCCGTGAGCGTGAAGAAAACGAAGAGGTCCCCGCCGGGGACGGCGGGGACCTCTTGTACGGCGGTTCGAGCGCCGAAGGGCGGGCTACAACGAGCGAGCCTTGAACAGCGCGCGGCGGGCCGCCTTGGCGATCTGTTTGTCCGGGTGGACCTGGGAGATCAGGTCGAGCAGCTCCTCCACGTGGGCGTGCGGGATCTTCCAGATGACCTCGAGCAGCCCCGTGGTCATCTCGTCGCCGATGTCGCGCAGGCTGCCCACGAACTCGGACCGGCCCAGCCCGGCCGAGATCGTCCACATGTCGAGAATCAGCCAGTGGGTGTCGTCCTGCGACGGCTCGGGCGCCCCTTCGACGCCCAACTGGCTCAGGTGGGTGGCCGCGTACGGCCGCAGCGACGGCTCCTCGAGCGCCTTCTGCCAGGCCGGGACGGCGGCCTCGCCCAGCGTGCCGACGACGCTGGCCGCCTGCACCCTGATCAGCGCGTCGCTGTCGTCCTCGGACGCCGCCTCCAGCAGCTCCTCGGCCGCCCGGTGGGGCTCGCGCAGCCGCATCCACGCCGCGAACTCGGCGTCGGCCTCCTCCTCCGGCAGCTCGGCGCTGAGCGCGAGCAGCTCGTGGGCGCTCATCGACTCGATCGCGGGACGGGCGTCGACCTCGATGTCGGCGTCGTCGATCAGGTGGACGACGCCTTCGGTGCCGAGCGGCGTCAGGCGGACCGTGTCGCCGTCGACCTCGACCATGCCGTAGCCGATCAGCCAGTCGATCGCGGGCGCCAGCGGGTCACCCGCCGCCTCCCACGCGTCGGAGCCCAGCTCGTCGAGCTCGGCCGCGGCCTCCGACAGCTCCCGCGCCAGCTCGTCGCGCTCGCGCGAGCCGCCCGCGAGGAGCAGCCTGGCGAGCAGGCCCCGGGTCAGCCCCGTCAGGGCCATGGTGAGGTCTTCGTCGTCGAGTTCGGGGTCGCCGTAGTCGACGGAGTGCAGCCCGAGCATCCAGGCGTCGAGGACGTCCTCGTCGTCGTCGAACGGCCACTCCGCCGTGTCGTCCTGCACCCCGACCGTGCTGCCCTCGCCCGGCTCGAGGAACTCGAGGTCGACGGCGAGGTTCCAGATGTTCCACAGCTGGGGCACGGCCTCGGAGACGGGGCCGTCGGTCTCGGGCCTGGGCAGCCCGCTGGCCACCAGCGCCTCCTCGACCTCGGCGTCGGTGAGCAACGTCTCCTCGCCCACACGCCGGCCGGGGCCGACCCAGACGGCCAGGTCGCGCGCCATGGCGATCAGCGGCGCCCGGCGGGCGGCCTCGGCCAGCTCGGCGTCGGGACGCAGCCTGATCGTGTCGAGCGCGGCCAGCTGGTCGGCGAACGGCTCGAAGTCGCCCAGGTCACCGGCCTCCTCGTCGTCGTCGCCGTCCTCGGAGTCTTCGAGCAGCTCCTCCATGAGGTCGACGAACTCGTCTTCGACGTCGTCCAGCTCGGCCTGCAGATCGGCGAGGGAGTCCGAGCCCTTCGCGAGCCTGCCGGTCTGGTCGAGGAACGTCAGGTACGCGTCCACGGCCGGGAGCATCCCGTCGGCGGCGGCGTCGGGATCCTCCACGACCTTGGGCATGCGCTCGAGCAGCAGGTTGCGCAGGTCGGCACGCTTCCACGTGCCGAGGTCCTGCGAGAAGGCGAGACGGTGCCACAGTGCGGCGGGCCCCACGAGCTCGGGGTCGCTTCCGGGGGCGTTCGCACGCGCCCACATGATGAACTCTTCGAGCAGGGGTCGCAGCTCAGTGGCGGCTACCTCGATGCGATCTGTCACGCACTCAGGCTAGTGCGCTCCTGAGGCACTCGGCTCCCCAAATACCTGCTTTTGCCGATCATGACGTGCGGCGCATCGCCTCGGTGATGCGTTCGGCGGCGGCCATGACGGGCACGGCGTGGAGGCGTCCCGGTGCCCTGGTGAGGCGTTCGATGGGGCCGGAAACCGACACGGCCGCGATCACCTTGCCGCCGCTGCCCCTTATCGGCGCCGACACGCTGGCCACGCCCTGCTCGCGCTCGCCGACGCTGTGGGCCCAGCCCCGGCGGCGTACGGAGGCCAGCGTGGCGGCGGTGAACTTCGCGCCGCGCAGCCCTCTGTGCAGCCGGTCGGGCTCCTCCCACGCCAGCAGGATCTGCGCCGCCGAGCCCGCCGTCATGGGCAGCGCCGACCCCACGGGGACGGTGTCGCGCAGGCCGCTGGCCCGCTCGGCCGCCGCGACGCACACGCGCTCGTCACCCTGGCGGCGATACAACTGGGCGCTTTCCCCCGTCAGATCACGCAATTGCATCAGTACGGGCGCGGCCACCGCCAGCAGCCGGTCCTCGCCCGCCGCGGTGGACAACTCCGACAACCGGGGGCCGAGGACGAACCTCCCCTGTGTGTCACGACTCACAATGCGGTGATGTTCGAGTGCGACGGCCAGCCGGTGGGCCGTGGGTCGGGCCAGGCCGGTGGCCTGAACCAGCTGCGCCAGTGAAGCGGGCCCCGCTTCGAGGGCGTTGAGTACCAGAACGGCCTTGTCGAGTACTCCGACTCCGCTAGAGTTGTCCATAAACCGATACTGCAGTCTCGACATATGAGAAAGCAAGTCGTAGGTTTCTCCCGCGAGGGGAAGCGCCGGTCTCTGACGACGAGCGCGGAGAACGGCGCCGCGGACGGAAGAGACCGGGTCCGAGCGACCGAGCGGCGATGGGCAGCATCGCACACCAGCAGGAGGAGATCATGGCCCGCACACTGGCCGAGAAGGTCTGGGAGCAACACGTCGTCCGGCGCGCCGAGGGCGAACCGGACCTGCTCTATATCGACCTGCACCTCATTCACGAGGTGACCAGCCCGCAGGCGTTCGACGGGCTCCGTCTCGCCGGGCGTAAGGTGCGACGGCCCGATCTCACCATCGCCACCGAGGACCACAACGTCCCGACGGTGCTCGGCCCGATCGCCGACCCGGTGTCCAAGACGCAGGTCGAGACGCTGCGCAAGAACGCCGCCGAGTTCGGCATCCGGCTGCACCCGATGGGCGACGCCGGCCAGGGTGTGGTGCACATCATCGGGCCGCAGTTCGGCCTCACGCAGCCCGGCATGACGATCGTGTGCGGCGACTCCCACACCTCCACGCACGGCGCGTTCGGCGGCATCGCGTTCGGCATCGGCACCTCCGAGGTCGAGCACGTGCTGGCCACGCAGACGCTGCCGGCCTACCGGCCGAAGACGATGGCCATCGAGGTCTCGGGCGAGCTGCCCGTCGGCGTCACCGCCAAAGACCTGATCCTGGCCATCATCGCCAAGATCGGCACCGGCGGCGGCCAGGGTTACATCGTCGAGTACCGCGGCGAGGCCGTGCGCGAGCTCTCCATGGAGGGCCGCATGACCGTCTGCAACATGTCGATCGAGGCGGGCGCCCGCGCCGGCATGATCGCGCCGGACGAGACCACGTTCGCCTACCTGAAGGGCCGCCCGCACGCGCCGCAGGGCGAGGCGTGGGACCAGGCGGTCGCATACTGGAAGTCGCTGCACACGGACGACGACGCCGTGTTCGACAAGGTCGTCGAGATCGACGCCTCGACGCTGACCCCGTACGTCACGTGGGGCACCAACCCGGGCCAGGGCCTGCCGCTGGGCGAGTCCGTCCCGACCCCCGAGTCCTTCGACGACCCGGTGGCGCGCGCCGCCGCCGAGCGGGCCCTCGAGTACATGGGCCTGACCGCCGGCACGCCGCTGCGCGAGATCGAGGTCGACACGGTGTTCGTCGGCTCGTGCACCAACGGCCGCATCGAGGACCTGCGCTCGGCCGCGGACGTCCTGCGCGGCCGCAAGGTGAAGACCCGCACGCTGATCGTGCCGGGCTCGATGATGGTCAAGCTGCAGGCCGAGCAGGAGGGCCTGCACGAGGTGTTCAAGGCCGCCGGCGCCGAGTGGCGCGAGGCCGGCTGCTCGATGTGCCTGGGCATGAACCCCGACACCCTCCGGCCGGGCGAGCGCAGCGCGTCCACCTCCAACCGCAACTTCGAGGGCCGCCAGGGCAAGGGCGGCCGCACCCATCTGGTGTCGCCGCAGGTCGCCGCCGCGACCGCCGTCACCGGCCGCCTGACCGCCCCCGCCGACCTGTAAGGAACGACAACGATGGAAGCCTTCACCACTCACACCGGTACGGCGGTGCCGCTGCGCCGCAGCAACGTCGACACCGACCAGATCATCCCGGCCGTCTGGCTCAAGCAGGTCAGCCGCACCGGCTTCGAGAGGGGCCTGTTCGCCGCCTGGCGCGAAGACCCCACCTTCGTGCTGAACGACCCCGTCCACGAAGGCGGCACGATCCTCGTCTCCGGCCCCGACTTCGGCACCGGCTCCTCCCGCGAGCACGCCGTGTGGGCCCTGCAGCAGTACGGGTTCCGCGTCGTGATCGCCGCCCGCTTCGGCGACATCTTCCGCAACAACTCCACCAAGATGGGCCTGCTGCCGGTCGTGCTGCCGGCCGAGAAGGTCGAGCTGCTGCAGGCGGCCGTCGAGGCCGAGCCCACGCTGGAGGTCACCGTCGACCTGGTCGGGCGCCAGGTGCGCTGGGCCGAGGAGGCGGTGGCGTTCGAGATCGACGACTACACCCGCTGGCGGCTCATGGAGGGCCTCGACGACATCGGCCTGACCCTGCGTCACGCCGACGACGTCACCACGTACGAGAATGGTCGGCAGCCATGGCTGCCGACGACCGTCTAGAAGACGACGAACTGGCGCGGCGGTTGCGCGAAGCGCACCGCCGCGTCCGCATGCTCCCCGCCGCCGACAAAGAGCGCCTCGCGCGCCGTTATCTCGCCATTTGTGACCTTGCCAAGCGTGACCCGGAAAGGGCCGCGGCACGTCTGGAAGCGTTTCTCACCTCCCTCGACGCCACTTTCGACACGCCACGAGACGTAGAAAACACGCAGGGTGATTGAGTTCCCCCGCGATCCCGCCTACTTTCGAGCGCGTAAGGGGTTTCTACGTCGTACTCGTGAGCCGGAACCCCGAGCCGTAACTGGGGGAGCAGGACTTACATGAACAAGCGAGAACTCGTCGAGGCCATCGCGGATCGCGTGGGCGACAGGAAGACGGCCACCGAGGCCGTGAACGCGGTCATCGACGCCATCCAAAAGGCCGTGGCCTCCGGCGACAAGGTCTCGATCACGGGCTTCGGCGCGTTCGAGATGGTGAACAAGCCCGCCCGAACGGCGCGCAACCCGTCCACCGGTGCGGAAATCAATGTCGCTGAGAGCTGGGCGCCCAAGTTCCGTCCCGGTTCCGATTTCAAGGAGCTGGTGAACGAGGGCGGCAAGAAAATCGGCAAGAAGAAGTAAACCGGTTGTCGCTGCGAAACGCCCGGGCCACGGTGGCCCGGGCGTTTCGCGTTCACCGGTCGGGGACCGGGAAGGTCGACAGGGTGACGTAGGTGATCTCGCCGCCCGTCATCGCGAGGTTGACCCGCTGGCCGCTGCGCAGCAGCCGCAGCGGGCCCGCGTCGAAGGCGGCCGTGCCGAACTCCAGCACGGTGCCGTCGTCAAGGAACACCGTGCCCGAGCGGGTGGCCTCGTCGAAGCTGCGTACGGTCGCCTGCATGCCACCAGGGTAAGAGGTTGTCCGGCGGCGGGCGAGCGAACATGATCACGTCATGGGGGATCTGCGGCGATTCACGTGGGCGAACGCGGTCACCCAGCTCGGCACCCAGGTCACCGTCGTCGCCCTGCCACTGACCGCCGTCCTCGTCCTGGACGCGGGTGCCTTCGAGCTCGGGGTGCTGTCCGCCGTCCAGACGGTCGCGTTCCTGCTGGTGGGGCTGCCCGCGGGGGTGTGGGTGGACAGGTGGCGGCGTCGTCCGGTGCTGGTCTGGTCCGAGCTGGTCAGGGGCGTGGCCCTGCTGACGGTGCCCGCCGCCGCCTGCCTCGGCGCGCTCCCCCTGCCTCATCTGTACGCCGTCGCGCTGGTGCTCGGCGTGGGCACGGTGTTCTTCGACGTCGCCCAGATGAGCTTCCTGCCCGCGATCGTGCCCAAGGAGCAGTTGGAGCGGGCCAACGGGCGGCTGGAGGCCACCCGGCAGGTGTCCGTCCTGGCGGGTCCCGGACTGGGCGGGTGGCTGGTGGCCGCGCTCACGGCCCCGTTCGCGCTGCTGGCCGACGCCGTCGCCTACCTCGGCTCCGCGGCGCTGGTGTCCGGCGTACGGGCTGTGGAGCCGTCCAGGGACGGTGGGAAGGGCGGGCTGCGGGCCCAGGTGGCCGAGGGCATGGCGTTCGTCCTGCGGGAGCCGGTGCTGCGCAGGGTCGCGGCCGGGGGCGCGCTCACCCGGGTGGCCCTCGGCGTCTGCGCCGTCGGCTACCTGCTCTACCTGGTCGTGGAGCTGCGCGTGGCCACCGCCGGCTACGGCCTGCTGCTGTCGGCCGCCGCCGTGGGCGCCCTGGCCGGCGCGGCTCTGGCGTCCCGGGTGACCTGGCGGCACGGCGTGGGCCCCACCCTGTACGGCTCCGCGCTGCTCACCGTGGTCCTGCACCTGCCCGGCGCGGCCACCGGGCCAGGATGGCGGCTGTTGATCTTCCCGGTCGCCTCCGCCCTCGCGGGCGCCGCCGCCACGGTCTTCAACGTGGCGCAGCTCAGCTACCGCCAGCGCATCACCCCCGAGCGCATGCTGGGGCGCGTCCACGCCAGCATGCGCTTCCTCATGTGGGGGGCGATGCCGCTGGGCGGGCTGGCGGGCGGGGCGCTGGGGGAGTGGCTCGGCGGCCAAGGGGTCTTCGCCGCCGGCGTCGCCCTGCTCGGCCTGTCCTACCTCCCGATCGTCACCGCCCCCGGCATCAGGCGGGTGGCGGCGTGACCGGCCACAGGTCGGCGACGATCGCCGCGGTGTGCTTGCCGAGCCCCAGGCGGATCGCCGCGCGCAGGTCGTCGGGGGTGTCGACGTCGCGCCTGACCGAGTCGATGCCCGGCACGCACAACTCCTTGGCGCCCACGGCCAGGTGCTTGGCCCGCGACTCCCCGCCGAAGCGCGGTGTGAACGGCCGCCCGGGCAGCACCCCGTAGAACGTCGTGCCGACGTCGAGCGCGTCCGGCACGAACGACTGGTCGAACTCCGCCGCCGCCTCCAGCGCGCGCCCCAGCTCGGCCGGCCGCAGGGCGGGCAGGTCGGCCTGCAGCGCGCCCACCGCGTCGCCCGGGGCCAGGCGTACGGCATGGGCGGCGCCCGTGCGCAGCGCGGTGTTGAGCCCGCGGTCGGGGTCGGGCACGACGTCGGCCCCCAGCGCGGCCAGCGGCCCGGCGGCGGCGGGATCGGCCGTCACCACGACCACCCGGGCGACCTGCGGGCACGACAGCGCCGCAGCCACGGTGTCGCAGGCCACGGCCACGGCCAGCCGCGCTCGGTGGGGCCCCGTCGCGGCGGCCAGCCGGGTCTTCGCCGCGACCAGCGTCTTCACCGGAATGACCAGGGACCAGCGGATGCTCATAGGGTAAGCATCCCGCCTCGACATCTCCTCCGGCCAACCGGGAGACTTGGGGCGCACCCGTACGTGTTGGAGGAGACCATGAGCCGCCCCACGAGACCGTCGCGTTTCTGGGAAACCCTGGCAGTCGTTGTGGTGAAGCCCCTGTCCTGGCTCCTGGTCAAGAAAGACTGGCGACACGGCGAGCGCATGCCGCGCACCGGCGGCGTCATCATCGCCGCCAACCACCTGTCGTGGACCGATCCGGTGCTGCTGTCGCACTTCCTGTACAACCACGGCCGCTGGCCGGTGATCCTGGCCAAGTCGGCGCTGTTCAAGGTGCCGCTCCTGGGCAAGGCCGTGAGCAGCCTGCTCGCCATCCCGGTCGACCGGGGCAGCGCCGAGGCGGCCAGGTCGCTGCGCATCTCCTCCGAACGGCTCGCCGACGGCTGCGCGATCCTGTTCTACCCGGAGGGCACCTGCACCCGCGATCCCGGCCTGTGGCCCATGGTGGGCAAGACCGGCGCGGCCCGGCTGGCGCTGGAGAGCGGCACACAGGTCATCCCGGTGGCCCATTGGGGAGCACACGAACTGCTGCCGTACGGTGAGAAGAGGCCGAGGCTGTTCCCGCGCAAGACCTTCCGGGTGTCGGTGGGGCAACCGGTCGACCTGTCGAAGTACGCGGGGCAGCCGCCGCACGCCGACGTGCTGCGCGCGGCGACGGCCGACATCATGGCGGCGGTCACCACGCAGCTGGCGGAGCTGCGGGGCGAGAAGGCTCCCGAGACTCCCTACGACCCCGCCGGACGGTGATGGCATGACGAAGGTGGCCGTGTTCGGAACGGGCTCGTGGGGCACCACGTTCGCGATGATCCTGGCGGAGGCCGGCAACGAGGTCACGCTCTGGGGCCGCCGGCGCGAGCTGGTCGAGGTGATCGACCGCGACCACGTCAACCCCGACTACCTGCCCGGTGTGCCGCTGCCGCCCACGCTGCGGGCCACGACCGACCCCGAGCGGGCGCTCGCCGGAGCGGACTTCGTGGTGCTGGCCGTGCCGTCGCAGCGGCTGCGCCCCAACCTGGCGGCCTGGCGGCCGTACATCCCGCCGAAGGCCGTGCTGGTCAGCCTGATGAAGGGCATCGAGCTCGGCACGACCAAGCGCATGAGCGAGGTGATCCTGGAGGTCGCCGAGGTGCCCGAGGAGCGGGTCGCGGTCGTCTCCGGGCCCAACCTGGCCCAGGAGCTCGCCCACCGCCAGCCCGCCGCCACCGTGGTCGCCTGCACCGACATCGCGGTCGCCGAGCGTTTCCAGGCCATCTGCCACCTGCCGCCGTGGTTTCGCCCGTACACCAATCCCGACGTCGTCGGGGTCGAGCTGGGCGGCGCGGTGAAGAACGTGATCGCGCTGGCCGTGGGCGTCTCGGCGGGCATGGGCATGGGCGACAACGTCAGCGCCATGCTCATCACCAGGGGCCTGGCCGAGATCTCCCGGCTGGGTGCGGCGCTCGGGGCCGACCCCCACACGTTCGCGGGCCTGGCCGGCATGGGCGACCTCGTGGCGACGTGCACGTCACCGCTGTCGCGCAACCGTACGTTCGGGGAGAACCTCGGCAGGGGCATGACGCTCGACGAGGTCGTCGCGGCCACCAAGCAGACCGCCGAGGGAGTGAAGTCCTGCGAGTCGGTGCTGGAGCTGGCCAGGAAACACGACGTCGAGATGCCGATCACCGAGGTCGTCGTCGGGGTGGTCCACGACGGCATGTCGCCGTCCGAGGCCGGCATGCTGCTCATGTCCCGCTCGCCGAAACCCGAGAGGTACGGCGTCTGACCCGCTCTGCCTGCGGAAGTATCGCAATACGGCGTGCTCGTCTCGCCGTGCCAGGGCCGTCCCGGTAGATTCGGACACCATGAGCAAGCCACGTGTCGCCGTCGTTTTCGGGGGTCGCAATTCCGAGCACGCCGTGTCCCTGATGGGTGCGGGCAGCGTGCTGGACGCGATCGACAGGACCAAGTACGAGGTGATCCCCATCGGGATCGCCCAGGACGGCAGGTGGGTGCTGGCCGCTTCCGACCAGCGGTACGCCATCGAGGGCGGTGAGCTCCCCGCCGTCGACACCAGCGGCGCGGCGCTGGCACTCCCCACGGACGGCAGCTCGCTGGTGGCCTACGACCCCGGCAGCATCCCCGTGGAGCTCGGCTCCGTCGACGTGGTCTTCCCCGTGATGCACGGGCCGTTCGCCGAGGACGGCACGATCCAGGGCTTGCTCGAGATGGCCGGCGTACGGTATGTCGGCTCCGGCGTGCTGGCCAGCGCCGTGGGCATGGACAAGGCGTACATGAAGACCGTGCTGGCCGCCGCCGGGCTGCCGACGGGCGCTTACGTCGTCGTCCGCGACCGCGACTGGCGGCTCAACCGCGAGTGCGTGCTCAAGGAGGCCGAGCAGCTCGGCTACCCGGTGTTCGTCAAGCCGGCCAGGGCGGGCTCGTCGCAGGGCATCTCCAAGGCCCACGACCGGGCGAGCCTGGAGGCGGCCGTGGAGTTCGCCCGTCAACACGACCCCAAGGTGCTCATCGAGGCCGCCATCGCCGGCCGTGAGATCGAGTGCGCGGTGCTGCAGTCGCTCGGCGACGAGCCGGCCGCCGCGTCGCTGCCCGGCGAGGTGCGGGTCGAGGGCGGCCAGGAGTTCTTCGACTTCGAGGCGAAGTACTACCCCGACCAGATGTCGCTCACCGTGCCCGCCGACATCCCGCAGGAGACCGGCGAGGAGCTGCGGGCGATGGCCGTGCGGGCGTTCGAGGCCCTGGAGTGCGAGGGGCTCGCGCGGGTCGACTTCTTCTACACGCCCGACGGCATGCTGATCCTCAACGAGATCAACACCATGCCCGGCTTCACGTCGCTGTCGGTGGCGCCGCAGCTGTGGGCGGCCTCCGGGCTGTCGTACCCGGCGCTGGTCGACCGGCTCGTCCAGCTCGCCCTGTCGCGCTCACCCGGGCTGCGCTGAGACCTGGGCGATCGGCTTCGACAGGTCGGCCAGCACCTCCGCGGCCACGTGCTCGCCACCGACCGTGACCTCGATGTAGGCCGGATCGGTCACGGCGGTGAACAACGTGGGCCTGTCGGGATCGGCGAACCAGCCCACGCCGCCGATCTCCTGGAGCTGGTCGGTGGGTGCCATCCTGGCCGGGCGGGGCACGCCGCAGCGCAGCGCGATGGCGCCGGAGCCCCAGACGGCGACGTACGGCGACTCGGGCTCCGAGGGGCTTCGCTCGTCGCCGTCGAGCGTCTCGGGCAGCAAGGTGGCGAGCTTGGCGCAGGCCGCCACCGCCTCGCCCTGCGGGACGGGCGGCTCGACGCGTACGGTGCCGCAACCGGCGAGCGTCAGGAGCATGAGCAGCGCGGCTGCGGCACGCATGCGAACGACCTTCAGATGTGAACGATCGGACACGTAAGAGTACGTGTGATGCCCTGCACGGCCTGGATCTGGGCGACGACGAGTTTGCCCAGCTCGTCGACGTTGTTGGCCTCAGCGCGCACGATCACGTCGTAGGGCCCCGTCACGTCCTCGGCCTGGGTCACCCCGGGGATCCCGGCGATCTCCTGGGCCACGGCGGCAGCCTTGCCGACCTCGGTCTGGATAAGGATGTAGGCCTGCACCATCACGTCCTCCCCGGGCGATTGGATCACGCCGAAGGGCCACCGTACCCTGTGTGCGTCAGGAGGTGCGCCATCACAGTCGGAGATCTCGGCGAATTCGGTGTGGTAAATCGTATTACCGCACGTCTGCCCCAGGGAGCGGCGGTAATCCTCGGCCCCGGAGACGACGCCGCCGTCATGAGCGCGCCCGACGGGCGTGTGGTCGTCTCGACGGACCTGCTGCTGGAGGGCAGGCACTTCCGCCGTGACTGGTCCGGCGGGTACGACGTGGGCCGCAAGGCCGCCGCTCAGAACCTCGCCGACATCGCCGCCATGGGCGCGACGCCGACGTCCATCGTGGTGGGGCTCGGCATTCCGGCCGACCTGCCCCTCGACTGGCTCGACGCGCTGACCGACGGGTTCCGCGACGAGTGCGCGACGGTGGGCGCGAGCGTGGCCGGCGGCGACGTGACCCGCTGTGACCTGGTGGTCCTCGGGGTGACCGCCCTGGGCGACCTGAACGGGCGCGCTCCGGTGCGGCGGTCGGGCGCGCGGCCCGGCCAGGTGGTGGCGGTCGCGGGGCGGCTGGGATACGCCGCCGCCGGGTGGGCCCTGCTGGAGGCGGGCGTCCCGGCCGACGGCCCCGCGCTGAGGGAGGCCGTGGCGGGCCATCGCCGGCCCTGCCCTCCGTACGCGATGGGGCCCGTGGCGGCCGGGCTGGGCGCCACGGCGATGCTGGACGTCAGCGACGGGCTGCTGCAGGACCTCGGCCACGTCGCCGAGGCCAGCCGGGTTCGGGTCGAGCTCGATCCTGAGGCGTTCGCCGTGGCGGAGCCGGTGGCGGCGGCGGCCAAGGAGCTCGGGGCCGATCCGCTGGAGTGGGTGCTCACCGGAGGCGAGGACCACGCGCTGGCCGCGGTGTTCCCCGCCGACGTGCGTCTTCCCGCGGCGTGGCGGGTCGTGGGGCGGGTGAGCGAGGGCGAGGGTGTCGTGGTGCGCGGCCGGGAGGTCGGGCGGCGCGGGTGGGATCACTTTCAGTGATGTGTTGTCCCGATTTGAGTGATAATTTCCCGATTTGGGGTAGCACTGCCGGGATTATTGTGACAGCGGCGTAGTAAAGGTGTTATGAAGATTGGCGGCCACGGTAACCGGAAGAAAGGGCAACCATGGGCCGCCGTCACGGCAGAGGTGGATCCGACGACGGGGACGAGTGGGGGAAGAGCGCATTCTGGGGTCCTGACGAGCAGGCCGAGCCGCCGGGCTGGCCGTCGCTGCCGGACCAGCCCGAGGTGACGGGCCAGTGGGCCCCCATGCCCCGGCGCGCCGACGCGCCGCAGTCCCCGCCGCAGTCGGAGCCGTACGAGACCACCGGCGCCTTCGCGCTGCCCGGTGATCCCGCCTTCCCCCCGGCCGGCGGTGCGGGAGGCTTCCCTCCGGGAGTGCCGGAGGGGGCCGGGCCTTTCGAGACGACCGGCGCCTTCGCCCGCCCGCCGGAGTGGGACGCGCCGCTGAACCAGCCCTCCGGTCCGCCCGACCGTTCCGGCCCGTCCACGGGCCCCTTCGACAGGTCTTTCGACGGGCCGGACACCGGGGACTTCTTCCCCGTGTCCGCCGACCGGACGGCCGTCTTCGGCGGCGGCGCTGACGGGAGGGACACGTTCGACGGCGACCGCACCGCCAGGTTCGACGCGCCATCCGAGCAAGGCGACCGTACGGCCAGATTCGACGCGCCGCCCGAGCTTGGCGACGGTACGGCCAGGTTCGACGCGCCGTACGGCGGGCCGCCCGAGCCCGGCGACGTCAAGGTGGCCGGCTCGCCGACGCCCGCACCGGCCCCGGCCTGGGCGAACGCCGAGACCGGCTTCCTCGACTCCGGCTGGTCGGGAGACTCCGGCCACGACGAGCCCAGGAGCCGCCGCGGCCGCCGCAAACGCGGCGACGACGACGTGCTGGCCGCCCCGGAGGGCGCCGGCAAGGGCCGGATGGCGCTGCTGTCCGTGGCCGCCGTCGCCGTCGTGCTGGGCGGCACCGTGGCGGGCGTCTCGTTCATCAGCTCGCCGGGCGACCCGGCCGCGTGTGAGGGCACGTCCTGCGCGGCCGTGCAGGAATCCGCCGGACAGCCGGCTCCCGAGGTCGCCGACCCGGACGAGGAGGAGTCCGAGACGGTGCCGGACGAGGAGCCCGTGCAGGACGAGGAGTCCGCCGCGCCCGAGACCCCCACGCCGACCGCCGCCTCGAACGTCAGCCCCCCGCGCCGCACGGCCTCGGCCGCGCCCACGAGGACGAAGGCCCAGAGCCCGTCGGGCGCCACGCAGGACGAGCCGCCCCCCGACGTGCCGGTCGAGGAGGTGGAGGAGACGCCGGAGACGCCGAGGCAGGAGGTCTCCGTGCTGGACGACGCCGTCACCGACACGCTTCCGAGAGCCGAGCGCGCGCCTACGCCCGCCGACACGGGAACGCCGGACCTGCCGCAACCCCAGCAGTCACAACAACAGCCACGGCAGCCGCAGGAGCTGGCGCCCGGCGGCTCCGTCGACGTCGAGCAGTCCATCAGCCAGCGCCCGGCCTCGTACAAGGCCGAGCTGACGGTCTCGAACACCTCCGCGAGGACGCTGCAGAGCGCCACGGTCTCCATGCCGGTGAACGGCAGGGTCGTGGACGTGGACGGCGCCGGCTGGACGCAGGACGGTGACCTGCTGATCCTCGACGTGGAGACCCCGCTGCCGGCCGGGCAGTCGGTGGACGTGTCGTTCACGGCGCTCGGCAAGGGCGCCAAGGCGCAGAACTGCGGGCTCGTCACCGGGGAGTGCGCCGTCACCTGAATGGTTGGATGGGGGACATGACGGTTTCGACCCCTCCACGTGTGCTGACCGTCGCCGGCTCCGACTCCGGCGGCGGCGCGGGCATCCAGGCCGATCTGAAGACGATGCTCGCCATGGGCGTCCACGGCATGAGCGTCATCGCCGCGGTGACGGCCCAGAACTCACTCGGCGTCCAGGGCTATTGGGAGCTGCCGCCCGAGGCCGTACAGGCTCAGCTCGACTCCGTGCTCGGCGACATCGGGGCGCAGGCGGTGAAGACCGGCATGCTGGCCTCGCCCGCGCTGGTGGAGACGGTGGCGCGGGTGCTCGGCCGGTACGCCGCGCCGCTCGTCGTGGACCCCGTCGGGGTCTCCAAGCACGGCGACTCGCTGCTCGCACCCGAGGCCGTCGAGACGATGCGGAGCAGGCTGCTGCCCGTGGCCACCGTGGTGACCCCGAACCTGTGGGAGGTGGAGCAGCTCACCTCCGTGAAGGTGGAGGACGAGAGCGGGCTCAGGAGGGCGGCGGACGCCGTCCTGGAGCTCGGCCCCACCTGGGCGCTGATCAAGGGCGGCCACCTGCCGGGAGCGCCGGTGGACCTGCTCACCGACGGCACCGACGAATACCGCTTCACCGCCGAGCGCCTGGACAACCGCCACACCCACGGCACGGGCTGCACGCTCGCCTCGGCCATCGCCTCCCGCCTCGCCCTGGGCGACGACGTGCCGGCAGCGGTGGGCGCGGCCAAGGAGTACGTGACGGGCGCCATCGCCCGCGGCTTCCCCCTCGGCTCCGGCATCGGCCCCGTGGACCACGCCTGGCGCTGGCGCTGACCCCGGACACAGCGAAAGCCCGCCGCTCCCCAGGAGTGGCGGGCTTCGCGGACGTGGAATTTAGCGGGTGACCTTGCCCGCCTTGATGCACGACGTGCACACGTTCAGCTTCTTCGGCGTGCCACCGACGACCGCACGAACCGTCTGAATGTTGGGGTTCCAACGACGGCGGGTGCGGCGGTGGGAGTGGGACACGTTGTTGCCGAACGTCGGCCCCTTGCGGCAGACATCGCAGACGGAAGCCACGGTATCGCTCCTTAAAACAGTCGATGTAGCCCTGTCCGCTGATGTTTCCGGGCGGAGGGCATGCCGGGACAACCGGCTAGCCAGACGAGAATATCCGATCCACACCTGTGGACGCGAACCAGAGCATCTGGACCGGACCAGGACGTCGGTATTCTCCAGCGGCAACGCTAGCGCATCCGGGGAGTCCTGGACGCCCCGCCCGGCGACGCCCCGGCGGCGTCATCGAGGATTCCTGTCGGCCGCAGGCGGTAGAACTAAATGCCGTGAGCCGTTTCGACGAGCCTCTGACGAAGGCGCTCGACCCGAAGACCGCCAAGCTGCTGCACAGCGTGCTCGACCTGGAGACGGTCGGCGACCTGCTGCGCCACTACCCGCGCCGCTACGCCGAGCGCGGCGAGCTGACCACGCTCGACGCGCTGGAGGTCGACGAGCACGTCACCGTGGTCGGCGAGGTCAGCAGGCTGATGCGCAAGCCCATGCGCAACCGCGGCGGCACGTGGCTGGAGGCCGAGGTCGTCGACGGCAACGGCAACCGGCTCTACCTGGCGTTCTTCGGCAAGGGCTCCCACGCGGCCGAGTCGCGGCTCAAGCCGGGCCGGCGCGGCATGTTCGCCGGCAAGGTCGGGCTGTTCGGCTCGCGCGGCAAGCCCCGCTGGCAGCTCGCCCACCCGGAGTTCGAGCTGTTCGAGGAGAGCGAGGCGAGCGCCGAGGAGTTCGCGGCGGCGCCGGTGCCGATCTACCCGGCCGGCAAAGACCTGACGCCGTGGGCGATCAGGCGCGCTGTCGGTGTGGTCCTCGACACACTCGGGCCGCTCGACGACCCGCTGCCCGCCGCCCTGCGGGCCCGTCACGGCCTGCAGGATCTGGGCGAGGCGCTGGTCGCCATCCACCGGCCGAAGGATTTCGCCGAGGTGGGCCGGGCGCGCCAGCGGCTGAAGTTCGACGAGGCGTTCGTGCTGCAGTCCGTGCTGCTGCAGCGGCGCCAGGCCGCGACCGCCTGGCCGGCCAAGCCGCGGCCGATGCGTTCCGACGGCATGCTCTCCGACTTCGACGGGCGGCTGCCGTTCGCGCTCACCGAGGGGCAGGCCGCGGTCGGCGAGGAGATCGCCGCCGACCTGGCGCTCGAACACCCGATGCACCGCCTGCTGCAGGGCGAGGTCGGCGCGGGCAAGACCGTGGTGGCGCTGCGCGCGATGCTCCAGGTGGTCGACGCAGGGGGCCAGGCCGCGCTGCTCGCCCCCACCGAGGTGCTGGCCCAGCAGCACCACCGCTCGATCAGCGCCATGCTCGGAGACCTGGCGCAGGGCGGGATGTTCGGCGGCACCGCGGTCACGCTGCTGACCGGCTCGATGGGCGCCGCCGCCCGCCGCGCGGCCCTGCTCGACGTGGCCTCCGGCACGGCCGGCATCGTCGTCGGCACCCACGCCCTGCTGCAGGAGCACGTCCAGTTCGCCGATCTGGGGCTGGTCGTGGTCGACGAGCAGCACCGCTTCGGCGTCGAGCAGCGCGACGCCCTGCGCGAGAAGGCCGGTCAGTCCCGTCCCCACGTCCTCGTCATGACGGCCACCCCGATCCCGCGCACGGTCGCCATGACCGTCTTCGGCGACCTGGAGGTCTCGACGCTGTCGCAGCTGCCGTCGGGCCGGGCGCCCATCACGACCCACGTCGTCCCGGCCGCCGAGAAGCCGCACTACCTGGAGCGCACGTGGCAGCGGGTGCGCGAGGAGGTGGCGCTGGGCCGTCAGGCGTACATCGTGTGCCCGCGCATCGGCGATCTGGAGGGCGACGAGGGCGACCTGCAGGTCGCGGAAGCGGGCGCCTCCGGCGACGAGCGACGGCCGCCGCTCGCCGTCCTCGACGTGGCCGACCTGCTCGCCCAGGGCCCCTTCCACGACCTGCGCATGGGCACGCTGCACGGCAAGCTGCCGCCCGAGGAGAAGGACGCCGTCATGCGGGCGTTCACGCGGGGTGAGATCGACGTGCTGGTGGCCACCACGGTCATCGAGGTCGGGGTCGACGTGCCCAACTCCTCCGTCATGATCATCATGGACGCCGACCGCTTCGGCGTCTCCCAGCTCCACCAGCTCCGTGGCCGCGTCGGCCGGGGCGGGCTGCCGGGCCTGTGCCTGCTGGTCAGCGACTTTCCCGAGGGCACCCCGGCCCGCGCCCGGCTCGACGCGGTGGCGGCCACCCTCGACGGGTTCGAGCTGTCGCGGGTGGACCTGGAGCAGCGGCGCGAGGGCGACGTGCTGGGTGCGGCGCAGTCGGGCAAGCGGTCGTCGCTGAAGCTGCTGCAGCTGCTGCGCGACGAAGAGGTGATCGCCACGGCCCGCGAGGAGGCGGCGAGGCTGCTGGAGAGCGATCCCGAGCTGCGGGCGCACGACGCGCTGCGCGCCGAGATCGACCGGCTGCTGGCCGACGAGCGCGCCGAATACCTGGAGAAGACCTGAAGGCGGCTTGAGGCGAGGGCGCGGGGAGCGCTGAAGGCGAGGGCGCCGGAGAGCCGGCGGAGAGCTGATCGAAAAGACGAACCCAGCCGCGGGGACGGCCTCCCCCCGAATGCCGTCCCCGGCTGGGCCCACCCTCGGGTCAGGTGCCGAGGGAACCGGCGTGCGGAAGGGCTCACGATCACGCCGGTCGGCCTTCACGTGGGTCATCTCGAAGGCCGCAGACTCATCTTGCGTGGCTCACCGGCCGATGTGAATCACCCTTGCGCAGTCGAGGCAGACACTTGTCCACTCTTGACCTGCGTGACCATGCGGAACAATGGGTCACATGACGCGGATCATCGCAGGCGTGGCGGGTGGGCGCCGATTGGCCGTCCCGCCGGGGCGCGGCACGAGACCGACCAGTGACAGGGCCCGGGAAGGCATCTTCTTGACGCTCGACTCCCTGTACGGCCTGCGCGACGCCCGCGTACTCGACCTGTACGCCGGATCGGGCGCGATCGGCCTGGAGGCCCTGTCGCGGGGCGCGGCCGAGGCCGTGCTGGTGGAGTCCGACCCCAAGGCCGTCCGCACGATCAAGGAGAACATCCGGTCGCTCGGCCTCGACGGCGCTCGCCTGGTGGCCGACAAGGTGGAGCGGGTGCTCGGCAAGGAGCCCGAAGAGCCGTACGACATCGTGTTCGCCGATCCGCCGTACGTGATGGCGGACAGCGAGGTCGCGGCGACTTTGGCGCTTTTGCGCGACAACGGTTGGCTGGTTGACGGGGGCTTGGTGGCGTTCGAGAGGGAAAGCAGGGGAATGCCCCTGATGTGGCCTGAAGGGTACGTTGAGGAGAGGGTCCGTCGTTATGGCGAAGCATCCGTTTGGTACGGTCGCGCCGCCGGGAACCCGTAGACCTGGGAGGCGTCTTGCGCCGCGTAGTCTGCCCGGGGTCGTTCGACCCCATCACGAATGGCCACCTCGACATCATCGGCCGAGCCGCACGGCTCTATGACGAGGTGACCGTGGCAGTCCTCATCAACGTCGAGAAAAGCAGTCTGTTCACAGTCGATGAACGGATCGAGGTCCTGCGGACCGTCACCAAGGACTTCCCGAACGTCAACGTACGCAAATTCCACGGCCTTCTCGTCGATTTCTGCAAGCAGAACGACATTCCGGCCATCGTCAAAGGCATCAGGGTCGTCAGCGATTTCGACTACGAGCTCCAGATGGCCCAGCTCAACTACCGTCTGTCGGGCGTGGAGACGTTGTTCATGCCGACCAATCCCGAATACTCTTTCCTGTCCTCCTCGCGGGTGAAGGAGATCGCCCGCTACGGCGGCGACGTCTCGGGACTGGTGCCCGACCTCGTCCACAAGCTGCTCATCGAGCGGCTCAGGGGCTGACCGCGACCTGCTATCCTTTGATTTCGGCCTTGTACGACGGCGAGATTTTCGCCATGCCTAGCGAGAGCAGGATGACTCAGCACCTCGACCCCCGCTCCCCTTGGGTGATCTCCACTCACGACCTGGGAAAGCGGCCGGGCACGATGCGGCAGATGTCCCTGGTCCTCCCGGCACCGGTGGAACTCGGCGTCGACATGATCGGCGTCCCCAAAGACGCCGAAGTCGAGCTGGATCTCCGGCTCGAAGCGGTGATGGAAGGCGTGCTCGTCTCGGGCACGGCGCGGGCCCCCCTCGCGGGGGAGTGCGCGCGGTGCCTCGACCCGGTCTCCTCCGAGATCGAGGTCGGCCTGCAGGAGCTGTTCTTCTACTCCGACGAGGACGCCTCGGAGGAGGATTCACTGCTCGACGGAGAGCTGCTCGACCTCGAGCCGACGTTCCGCGACGCGGTGGTGCTCGCACTGCCGCTGAGCCCCGTCTGCCGTGAAGACTGCGCGGGGCTCTGCGTGGAGTGCGGAGTCAAGCTGGCGGAGGCCGGCGCCGACCACCGGCACGAGAAGATCGACGCCCGCTGGGCGTCGTTGCAAGGTCTGATTACCGACACAGATAACGATCAGGAGAAGTGACGTGGCCGTCCCGAAGCGAAAGATGTCGCGGAGCAACACCCGCGCCCGTCGCTCCCAGTGGAAGACGACTGCCGTCGCCCTGGTGAGCTGCCCGCAGTGCCGGTCGCCCAAGCAGCCGCACATCGCGTGCCCCACCTGCGGCACCTACAACCGTCGTCAGGTCATCGAGCCGTCCGCCTGATCCGCCAGCAGTTGACGTGATGCCGACCGGGTGCCAAAGTGCCTCGGTCGGCGTTACCGTCTCAGATGCGTGCGGCGGCGGTTCGCCCGCGGCCGTGGTGGACGCCGGGGCTACGCGTTACCCCGACGCCCACCACGTTTTCGGGCATCATTCGCAGCCGACGCGCCATGTGAAGATGTCCGAGGAGGAAACACGTGGGCGCAGGTCCTAAGCCGGTGGCCGTGGAGGTCGCCAGAGACGAGCTGGAGCGGGTCCTGTCGGTCGAGCTCGGCCCCGACATCCTGGAGCGGGCGCTGACCCACCGCTCCTACGCGTACGAGAACGGCGGCCTGCCCACCAACGAGCGCCTGGAGTTCCTGGGCGACTCGGTGCTGGGCCTGGTGGTCACCGACACCCTCTACCGCAACCACCCCGACCTGCCGGAAGGCCAGCTCGCGAAGCTGCGTGCCGCCGTGGTCAACATGCGGGCGCTGGCCGACGTGGCCAGGGGGCTCGGGCTGGGCCGGTTCATGCGGCTCGGCAGGGGCGAGGAGGGCACCGGCGGGCGCGACAAGTCGTCGATCCTGGCCGACACCCTTGAGGCGCTCATCGGCGCGATCTACGTCGACAAGGGCCTCGACGAGGCGTTCCGCGTGGTCCACCTGCTGTTCGACCCGCTCATCGTGCGCTCCGCGTCGCTGGGCGCCGGGCTCGACTGGAAGACCTCGCTGCAGGAGCTCACCGCCTCCGAGGCGCTCGGCGTGCCCGAGTACCACGTCGAAGAGAGCGGCCCCGACCACGCCAAGTCGTTCACGGCCATGGTCCGCGTCGGCGGCGAGTCCTACGGCTCGGGCAGCGGCCGCAGCAAGAAAGAGGCCGAGCAGCAGGCGGCCGAGGCGGCCTGGACCCGCATCAGGGCCCGCCGCGAGCAGCGCGAGAGTCAGCCGGCCGGCTGACCGTCCCCGCGGCCGGCGGGCGCCGGCCTGACGGTGAGAAATGGGTGGCCCGGCGGTGAGGCGACCCATGGTGAGAGGGCGAGGTCCGTAGTGCCGGAACTGCCGGAGGTCGAGGTCGTCAGGCGCGGCCTCGCGCAATGGGTGGTCGGCCGTGAGATCGCCGAGGCGGAGGTGCTGCACCCCCGCGCGATCAGGCGTCACCTGTCCGGCGCCGACGAGTTCGCCGCCCGGCTCAAGGGCCGCGTCGTGCTGTCCGCCGAGCGCCGGGGCAAATACCTGTGGCTGCCGCTGTCGGGCGGCGACGAGGCGCTGCTCGCCCACCTGGGGATGAGCGGGCAGCTGCTGGTCGTGGCCCCGGACTCGCCGCCGGAGAAACATCTGCGCGTACGCCTGCGTTTCGCCGACGGCGGCCCCGACCTGAGGTTCGTCGACCAGCGCACGTTCGGCCATGTCATGCTCACCCCGCTGGTCGGTGGCGTGCCGGCGCCGATCGCCCACATCGCCCCCGACCCGTTCGAGGCGGCGTTCGACGAGGCCGAGTTCACCCGCAGGCTCAGGGCCAGGCGCACGGAGATCAAGCGGGCGCTGCTCGACCAGTCGCTGATCAGCGGCGTCGGCAACATCTACGCCGACGAGGCCCTGTGGATCGCCCGGCTGCACTGGTCGCGCCCGACGCAGACGCTCACCCGGCCGAAGGTGGCCGAGCTGGTCGCCGCCGTGCGCACGGTCATGGGGGCGGCGCTGGAGCAGGGCGGCACCTCGTTCGACAGCCTGTACGTCGACGTCAACGGCGAGAGCGGCTACTTCGAGCGCTCGCTGGAGGTGTACGGCCGCCGCGACCTGCCGTGCTCGCGCTGCGGCACGCCGGTCATGCGGGAGGCGTTCATGAACCGGTCGTCCTACTCCTGCCCGCGATGCCAGCGACGGCCGCGCTGAGCGCCGCCAGACCCGCCGCCACCCCCATCACCGCCGAGACGGACACGCCGTCGGCGATCCGGCCTCCGGCGAACGCGCCGAGCGCGATGGAGACGTTGAAGACGCCGACGAACAGCGCCGTGCCCAGCTCGCCGCCGCCCGTCCGCATGATCCACAGCTGCAGGGTCACCCCGATTCCGCCGTAGCCGAGGCCCCACACCATGAGGAGCACCAGGGGCAGGCCGGCGAGCGGGAGCAGCGCGGTGGCCGCCGCCATGAGCACGGCCAGCACGACGAGGGTCGCCCTCGGGTTCCTGGCGGCCCGCGCGCCCGCGGCGAAGTTGCCCGCCACGCCCGCGGCGCCGTACAGGAGGAGGGCGGTGCCGATCAGGGCGGGACCGGCGTGTGAGACCTGCTCCAGGAACGGGCGGACGTAGGTGTAGGCGGCGAAGTGCCCGGAGACGGTCAGGGCCGTCAGGGTGAGGATCACCCTCAGCGGCCCTGAGAGCCACGTGAAGCGCTTTTCCGCCGTTTCCGCAGGCGCGTCACCCGCCGGCTGCCACAGCGGCGGCAGCGTCGCGGCCAGCACTCCGACCAGAAGCAGCGCCAGCACCCCCGCGGCGGCGAACGCGCTGCGCCACCCGGCGTAGGACGAGACGAACGTCGCCGCCGGCACCCCCAGCACCGACGCCACGGACACCCCGCCCAAGATGATCGACGTGGCACGGCCGACGTGGCGCGCGGGGACCAGGCGTTGGCCGAGACCGGCCGCGAAGGCCCAGAAACCGCCGATGCTCACCCCGGTCAGCACGCGGGCGGCCAGCATGACGGCGTGGTTCGGCGCGAGCGCCGCCGCCAGGTTCGCCACGGCCAGCACCGCCATCAGCGCCAGGAGGACCACGCGCCGGTCGAGCCGCCGCGCGGTGACCGCCAGGGCGGGCGCGGCGACGGCGGCGACCAGGCCGGGGGCCGACATGGTCAGCCCGGCCGTACCGGCGGACACGCCGAGGTCGGCGGCGATCGAGGTCAGCAGGCCGACCGGGAGCATCTCGCTGGTCACGATGGCGAACGTGCCCACCGCCACGGAGGCCACGGCGAGCGGGCGCGCCCGTACGGAAACATCAGTGATCGTCATGGCGTCCAGCCTGTTGCGGGGCGTCGGTGGGAACAATGACGAACCCCGAAGGCTTGGTTTAACCGGGCTAAGTGATCGGCCGGAGGGGGTCATGGAGTTCAGGGAACTGGAGTGCTTCGTCGTGCTCAGCGAGGAGCTGCACTTCGCGCGTACGGCGGAGCGCCTCTACCTGTCGCCGGGGAGGGTGAGCCAGCTCATCCGGTCGCTGGAGGCCAGGATCGGCGGGCGGCTCTTCCAGCGCACGAGCAGGCGGGTGCGGCTCACGCCCCTCGGCGAGCGGTTCCTGGCCGACCTGCGCCCCGCGTACGACGGGCTGGAGAGCGCCGTGAGCCGGGCCAGGGCCGCGGCCAGGGAGGTGACCGGCGTGATCAGGGTCGGGTTCCTGGCCACGCCGACCGACGTGGTCACGGGGACCGTACGCGTCTTCGAACGGCGGCATCCGGGGTGCGTGGCCGAGCTGGTGGAGATCCCGCTGTCCGACCCCTTCGGCAAGCTGCGGGCCGGGCAGGTGGACGTCGCGTTCACGCTGCTGCCGGTGGACGAGCCCGATCTCGCCACGGGCGGCGGCCTGAACCGGGTCTCCCACCGGCTCGGCCTCTCCGTGCGCCACCCCCTCGCGGGCCGGGCGCGCATCGGCGCGGAGGAGCTGGCCGGCGTCCCGCTGATCGGGCTGGACGGTCCCGCGCCGCGCTTCTGGCACGAACGGATCGCTCCCTCCGTGACGCCTTCCGGCCGCCCGATTCCCCGGGCCGGCAAGGTGGCCACCACGCAGGAGGGCCTGACCCAGGTGGCGCTCGGCAGGGGCGGCATGGTGTTCTGCACGCCTTCGGCGGACCAGCACGGCCGGTCCGACATCCGCTTCGTGCCCGTCACCGGGCTGCCTCCTTCGATCCTCGGCCTGGCCTGGGTGAAGGCCGCGGAGACGGCCGCGGTGCGGGCCTTCGAGGCGGCGGCGGCCGACCACGCCGCCGAGCCGCGGGCGGCGTGACGACCGACGGGGACGTCGTCTTCACGGCGCTTCGATCACTTGGGTCCGTAGGTCAGGACGACGATGCCGGACTCGAACCGCGTCGTCTCCAGCAGCTTCAGGTGCGTCACGTCCAGGCCGTCCAGGAGCCGGTCTCCGCTTCCCGCGATGGTGGGGAACGTCCAGAAGTGGAACTCGTCCACCAGATCGTGGGCGATCAGCGTGCGGTCGAGCTCGCCGGTGCCGAACTTGAGGATGTTCTCGCCCGGCTGCCGCTTCAGCTCCGCCACCGCCGTCGCGACGTCGCCCTGGATCAGGGTGCCGTTCCAGGCGTCGGCCTCCTTCAGCGTGGTGGACGCCACATACTTCGGCAGGCTGTTGATCCGGTCGGCGTACGGGTCACCTGTCCGCGCCGGCCAGGACTGCGCGAATCCCTGGTACGTCTCACGGCCGAGGAGCAGCGCGTCGGCGGCGAACAGCAGCTTGCCCGCGTACTCGTGGTGCTCCTCGTTCCAGTACGGCGGTCCCCACACGTGCGGCGAGCTGATCACGCCGTCGAGGGTGACGAACGTCGACTCGATCAGTTTCCTCATGGCACATCTCCTTCGGTTGCGTTGTCGAACTGGTGAGCACGACTTTGTCCGAGCCCGCTTACCGATTTCTACTGATCCGCTTACGGTCGCCCGGGCGGGACGAGCTGGGCGACGCGGAGGGCGGCGGCCGGCGCGTCCGGGTCGCCGGTGCGGGTGCAGACCTCGGCCGCGGTGTCGGTGACGGCGGGTCGGCGACGGGACCGCGTACGGCCTCCTCGTGCCGGCGGCCACCGCGGAGGAGGTGCCGGCCCGCCTGGCGGACCCGGTGGCCGCGGCGCGCCGCGCTCGTCACTGCCCACCCCGCCCGACGGTCCCGGCGCCGTCGCGGAGGTCCTGGACCCGGGCGGTCGACCACGCCGACGAGCACGTCATCAAGTCGGCCTCGGGCGGTGCGTAGGCGGAGGAGATCGCCGCGGTGGTCGTCCAGACCGCGGTCAGGCCGGGCATCCACAGCTTCTGGGGCAGCGCGGGCAGGGTGTGGCGGGACCGCGTTCGGCGCGGTGGCGGTGTGCACAAGGGGGACGGGCTGTCCGTGGCCGTGGTCGAGGTGGCGCCGCGTGCCCGTCACCGAGCGCCTCGACGAGGCGATCGAGCGCGCCGAGCCGCTGTGGCGGCCATGGCGGCGGTCCGGCATGCCGATCGCCGCCTGGCTCTCTCCCGCCGCCTCGGCGATCACGCTCGCCTGCGGCCTGCGGCCTGCGGCCTGCGCGGCGACCGGGTGGCCTACCGGCTCCGGCGAGCCCGCGCCGAACGCGCCCTCGGCCCGGGCCCGGCGGCCCGGGCCCGGCCTCCGAAGCCATGATCTTCGCCGCCTTCGTGGACGCTCGCCGCTGTCACAGGGGTGCCGAGGACGTGCCGGTCCTGGTCGCCCGGGCCTTCGCCGGCTCGCCCACGGCCTGACCCGCCGCCTACGCCCGAGCCGCCCGAGCCGCCCGAGCCGCCCGAGCCGCCCGAGCCGCCCGAGCCGCCCGAGCCGGCCGAGCCGGCCGAGCCGAGCCGGCCGTGATGGCCGACGCGGACCGCCACTTGACCGCCGCGGCCGAGACGGCCGGTGAGAACGGCTGGGCGGCCGCCTGCCTGGCGCGTGCGCCGTCGTCGGGGAATGACCCGCACCCTCCGTGACGCCTTCCGGACGGCCGATTCCCGGGCCGGTAAGGTGGCCACGACCCAGGGGGCGCCGGGCGCCTCTTCCGGGATCGAGATCGCGGAGACGGCGGACGGCGTGACGTCCGAAGGAGTTCGAGATGCCTGACGAGAGCGGGGACGTCCGGCTGACCGCCTGGGTGCGGGGCCGGGTCCAGGGCGTGGGCTTCCGGTGGTGGACGCGGGCGCGGGCGCTGGAGCTGGGCCTCGTGGGCTGGGCGCGCAACACCGACGACGGCCGGGTCGAGGTGGTGGCCGAGGGCCCGAGGGAGGCGTGCGTCAAGCTGCTGGAGTCGCTCCGGGGTTGCGACACGCCGGGCAGGGTGGATGGAGTAGTGGAACGTTGGAGCGAAGCCCGAGGTAGTTTGGCCGGTTTTGTAGAGCGGTAGCCGGTTTCGTTAAACAGCCCAAATAGGGTATAGTTGTATGTCGGGAGTGCCCATCAGTAGGGGCTCAGCGGTTCGATCGACTTGACCGCCCACACTGCCGGTGCGACTCTTGTTAGGTACCACGCGCACCCCTCCCGCGGAACAGAAGTGCGCGAACCAGTCTGGTCACTCAGCGTGGAGGACCCTTTACCATGGCGAAGGCTCTACTCGGCCACGTCGGCGGTCCTGACCCTCGAATGGTCTCGGAGATGCGCCGCCTGCAGCAGCGTATCCGGGATCTGGAGGCAGAACTCATCCGACTTCAGGCCACCAATGACGCTCTTGCAGCGCAAACCCGCGACGAGGCGCTAAGCCGCGTGCAGGAGCGCGAGCCGGCACTCACCTGAGAGTGATCGGAGCGCAAGATTCAGGGACGTCTCGAAGAGGCGTCCCTTGTTATTTGCCCCCTTCAGGAAAAACCTGGTCAAGCTGCCGCACGGGCGCGGATGCCCGCGTGGGCTAGCCGGGACCAGTAGTCTTTTCCCTTGTCCGTACAGGGAGAGGGGGACGTGCTTTGTATTTGAAGACCCTGACCCTGCGCGGCTTCAAGTCCTTCGCCTCCGCGACCGCCCTGCGGTTCGAGCCGGGCATCACCTGTGTCGTCGGGCCCAACGGCTCCGGCAAGTCCAACGTCGTCGACGCCCTCGCCTGGGTGATGGGCGAGCACAGCGCCAAGTCGCTGCGCGGCGGCAAGATGGAAGACGTGATCTTCGCCGGCACCTCGTCCCGGCCGCCACTCGGCCGCGCCGAGGTGACGCTGACCATCGACAACTCCGACGGCGCGCTGCCGATCGACTACACCGAGGTCACGATCAGCCGGCTGATGTTCCGGTCGGGGCAGAGCGAATACGCGATCAACGGCGACACCTGCCGCCTGCTCGACATCCAGGAGCTGCTGTCCGACTCCGGCATCGGCCGTGAGATGCACGTCATCGTCGGACAGGGCCAGCTCGACGCGGTGCTGCACGCGGGGCCGGAGGACCGCCGGGCGTTCATCGAAGAGGCCGCGGGCGTCCTGAAGCATCGCAAGCGCAAGGAGAAGGCGCTGCGCAAGCTCGACGCGATGCAGGCCAACCTCACCCGTGTGCAGGACCTCGCCACCGAGCTGCGGCGCCAGCTCAAGCCGCTGGGCCGCCAGGCCGAGATCGCCCGCAAGGCCGCTGTCATCCAGGCCGACCTGCGCGACGCCCGGCTGCGGCTGCTCGCCGACGACGTGTGCGTGCTGCGCGTGACGCTGGAGCGCGAGGCGGCCGACGAGGCCGCGATCACGCAGCGACGCCGACAGGTCGAGGCCGAGCTCGCCGAGGGGCAGCAGCGGGAGGCCGCGCTGGAGGCCGCCGAGGCCGAGGCCCAGCCGCGGCTCGCGGCGGCGCAGGAGACGTACTTCCGGCTGTCGTCGCTGCGTGAGCGCATCAGCGGCCTGGAGCAGCTCGCCGCCGAACGCCACCGGCACGCCCTCGACGCCGCCGCCATCGAGCGCCGCGGCCGCGACCCGGAGGAGCTCGAACGCGAGGCCGCCGAGGTGCGCGAGCGGGAGCTGATCCTCAGGGCGGAGCTGGACCACGCGCGGGAGCTGCTGGAGGAGGCCGTTCAGGCGCGGGCCGAGGCCGAGGCCGAGCTGAGCGTCGAGGAGCAGCGGCTCGCCATGGCCGCGCGGGCCGCCGCCGACCGCCGCGAGGGGCTGGCCAAACTGCGCGGGCAGGTCGATTCCGTACGCAGCCGGGCCAGGGCCGCAGAGGAGGAGATCGGACGCCTCCGGCAGGCCGTGGCCGACGCGGCCGAGCGGGAGCGGCGGGCCGCGGAGGACCTGGAGGCCCAGCGGCTGGAGTCGCCGGCCGTCGATCCTGAGCTGGCCGAGGAGCTGGCCGCGGCGCAGGCCACGGTGGAGGAGGCCAAGGCGGCGGCCGACGAGGCGCGCGCGGGGCTGGAGGAGGCGACGTCGGCTCTCGACGCGCCGCGTGCGGCCCTGCGGGAGGCCAAGGCGGGGGTGAGCACCGCGCGGGCCGCCGACCAGGAGGCCCAGCGGGCGGTGGCAGCGCTCGCCGCTCGCCGCGACGCCCTGGAGCTGGGGCTGGCCAAGGGCGACGGCGGGGCCGCGCTGCTGGAGGCCGGCCTGGCCGGGGTGCTGGGGCCGCTGGCGGCCTCGATGCAGGTGACGCCGGGGGCCGAGCCGGCCGTCGCGGCGGTTCTCGGCCCGGTCGCGGAGGCGATCACCGTCCAGACCCTCGACACGGCCGTGGAGGCCCTCGACCTGCTGCGCACGCGCAGCCTGGGCCAGGCGACGCTCCTCGTCGCGCTCAACGGCGGCGCGAAGTCAGACGGCGCCGCGTTGGATGGCGCCGCGTTGGATGGCGCCGCGTTGGACGGCGCCAAGTCGGATGCGGGCGAGACGGACGCGGGCGAGATGGACTCGCAGGGTGCGGCGGTCCTGGGTGACGGTGCCGCAGGGGACCCCGCTCCGGGCGGGGCCGCCGGACGTCTCAGCGGGAGCATGCGTCGGCCGGCGCCCGAGGGCAGCCGGTGGGTGGCCGAGCTGGTCAGCGTGCCCGAGCATCTGCGGGCCGCTCTCGATCATGTGCTCGCCGGCGTGGCGGTCGTGGACGAGCTCGATGCCGCCAGGAAGCTGGTCGAGCGTCACCCCGAGCTGCGGGCCGTCACCAAGGCGGGTGATCTGGTCGGAGATCGGCTGGCCAGCGGCGGGTCGGAGAGCGGGACCTCCGTGCTGCAGGTGCGGGCCGCGCTCGACGAGGCCGTCAGAGACCTGGAGGAGGCCGAGGCCAGGGCCGAGGAGACCGCGCTGGCGCTCGACGAGGCCGTCGCCGGCGAGCAGGCCGCTCAGAGCGCGCTGGAGGCCGCCCAGGCCCGCGTGAGTGAGGCCCAGCACGCCGTCACCACCGCCCAGGCCGGTGTGAGCGGCGCGCAGGGCGCCCTCGACCAGGTACGCGGCCGCCAGCGCGAGGCCGACCAGCGCACCGCCGCCGCGGCCAAGCGGCTGGCCCAGCTGGAGGCGGCCGCGAACGCCGCCCGCGACGAGGCCGAGCGCCTGACCGCGAGCGTGGCCAGGGCGGAGGCGGCCCGCGCCGAAGGGCTGGAGGAGCTGGCCGAGCTGGAGGTCCGGCTGGCCGAGGCCGAATACGCCCAGGAGCTGGAGTCCGAGCCCACCACCGACCTGCGCGACGAGCTGGCGAGCGGCTGCGAGTCCGCCCGCCAGCGCGAGATGGACACCCGCCTGCAGGTCCGTACCGCCGAGGAGCGGGTCAAGGGCATCGAGGGCCGCGCCGACGGGCTGCTGCGCGCCGCGCGCCGCGAACGTGAGGAACGCGCCCAGGCGGCCGCCCAGCGCGACCGGCGCAGGCGTCAGGCCGCGCTGGCCGAGGCCGTCAGCAAGGGCGCCAAGCGGGTGCTCGCGGCGCTGGCCGAGTCCGTCCAGCTGGCCTCCAGGGAGCGTGACGAGGCCGACCTCGCCCGGGTGGCCGTCGACGCCGAGCTCAAGCAGATACGCCTCCGCGTCCGCGAACTCGGCCAGGAGCTGGACAAACTGGTCAACCGCGTGCACGGCAACGAGGTGGCCCGCACGGAGCAACGGCTGCGGCTGGAGCAGATGGAGCAGCGGGCGCTGGAGGAGTTCGGCGTCGAGGTCGAGTCCCTGATCTCCGAGTACGGCCCCGACGCGCCGGTCCCCGGCGACCCGCCGGTGCCGTACGTACGGGAGGAGCAGGAGAAGCGGGCCAGGATCGCCGAGAAGCAGATGAACCAGCTCGGCAAGGTCAATCCGCTCGCGCTGGAGGAGTTCGCGGCGCTGGAGGAGCGGCACGCGTTCCTCAACTCCCAGCTGGAAGACCTGAGGAAGACGCGGCGCGACCTGCTGACCGTGGTCAAGGAGGTCGACGAGCGGGTGGAGCGGATGTTCGCCTCGGCGTACGAGGACGTCGCCAGGGAGTTCGAGCAGATCTTCGGCCGGGTCTTCCCGGGCGGCGACGGCCGGCTGGTGCTGACCGATCCGTCCGACATGCTGACGACCGGCATCGAGGTCGAGGCGCGGCCGCCGGGCAAGAAGGTCAAGCGCCTGTCGCTGCTGTCGGGCGGTGAGCGGTCGCTGACGGCGGTGGCGTTCCTGATCTCGATCTTCAAGGCGCGGCCGTCGCCGTTCTACGTGATGGACGAGGTCGAGGCCGCGCTCGACGACACCAACACGCAGCGGTTGCTGACGCTCTTCGAGGAGTTGCGGCAGAGCTCGCAGCTCATCGTGATCACCCACAACAAGCGCACGATGGAGATCGCCGACGCGCTCTACGGCGTGTCGATGCGCGGTGACGGTGTGACGCAGGTGGTCAGCCAGCGGCTCAGGGAACGCGAATCGGCCTGATCGGTGTGGCCTTGGGCCTGACCACGCCGGATGATCTGGAAAACTGACGTGTTGTGGAAGGTTACCTCGCCGTCATCGTGATCGTGGCCGTCGTCGCCCTGCTGGCGGCCGGCGGCCTCTTCCTGCTTTTCCGGCCGGGCCGTAAAGCGCCCCCACCGGTCCTGCCGCCCGAGGCCCCGACGCTTCCCGAGGAGGAGGAGAAGCGGCCCGCCGCGGCGGGTGAGGAGGCCGAAGGCGCGACGACCACGCTTCCGCCGCCGGTCAAGCCGGCCGAGCCGGTCGTGGCGCCGCCCGAGATCGAGGTGCCGCCGCCGTCGGCGGGCCGGATGGTGCGGCTGCGCTCGCGCCTGGCCCGCTCGCAGAACGCGCTCGGGCGCGGGCTGCTGGAGCTGCTCTCGCGTGACCGGCTCGACGACGACGTCTGGGACGAGATCGAGGAGAGCCTGATCACCGCCGACGTGGGCGTCGCGCCCACGCAGGCCATCGTCGAGGAGCTGCGCACCCGGGTGAAGGTGCTCGGCAGCCGCTCCCACGACGAGGTTCGCGGGCTGCTGCGCGAGCAGCTGCTCGCCCAGATCAACCCCGGCCTCGACCGCACACTCAAGGTGGCGGCGCCGGGCGAGCGCCCGGCGGTCGTCCTGGTCGTGGGCGTCAACGGCACCGGCAAGACCACCACCACCGGCAAGCTCGCCCGTTCGCTCATCGGCGACGGCAAGAAGGTCGTGCTCGGCGCGGCCGACACCTTCCGCGCCGCGGCGGCCGACCAGCTTCAGACCTGGGGCGAGCGGGTCGGCGCCGACACCGTGCGCGGCCCCGAGGGCGGTGACCCGGCCTCCGTGGCGTTCGACGCGGTGGCCCGGGGCATCGAGGAGAAGGTCGACGTCGTCATCGTCGACACCGCCGGCCGCCTGCACACCAAGACCGGCCTGATGGACGAGCTGGGCAAGGTCAAGCGGGTCATCGAGAAGAAGGCCACCGTCGACGAGGTGCTGCTCGTCCTCGACGCGACCACCGGCCAGAACGGCATGCGCCAGGCCCAGGTTTTCGGCGAGGCGGTCAACATCACCGGCATCGCGCTGACCAAGCTCGACGGCACCGCCAAGGGCGGCATCGTGATCTCCGTGCAGCGGGAGCTCGGGGTTCCGGTGAAGCTCGTGGGGCTGGGTGAAGGGCCCGACGACCTGGCACCGTTCGATCCGGAGGTCTTCGTCGACGCCATTTTGGGCGATTAGGTTACGGTCACGCCCATAATTCACGCGGGAGTAGCCCTTACCAGATAAATGTTGATCTGCGGCTTTTGTCTGTGGTCACATATATCGTCATCAATGATCGTTCGATCCCGCATGAACGCGAGAGGGCGCACATGAAGAAGATCGTTGTTCACCGGCCCGGAACCGTGAAGCCCACCGCCGCGGCCGCGCCGCGGCACTGCGGCTGATCCACTGAAGGCCGGCGCCCACTGCGCGGGCGCCGGCCGCCCGGGACCACGGGAAAGGCTTTCACGTGGACACGATCTTCCTTGACGCGGACCGCCGGATCGGCGGCCCTTACACACTGGGCGCGGGGCTGCTCGCGCATCTCGTCCCGCCGGCGCTTGAGCGCTGGCCCGACCTGGTCACCGCACACGACATCGAGATCCGCGCCGCGGCACCCGGCCTGCACGACGCCGTGCCGGCCCGCCGCCGCTCACTGGCCGACTCCCTGCCCAGGGAGCAGCGCGTGCTCGTGCCGGGCGCGCGCCGCACCCTCAGGCTGGCCAACGGCATCGCGGAGTTCGTCCGAGACCATCTGAGCCGTACGGGGCCGCTCACCGTCACCGTGACCGGCCTCGGCGAGGCCGACCAGACCGACGCCGAGCTGGTGACCGTGCTGCGGCGCCGGATCGACCCCGGCCTGCTGATCATCGAGGAGGGGCCCTCGGCTCCCGGCGGGGGCCCCTTCCAGACCGACTTCGACCGATACCGTGACGAGGGCTTCCACCACGCGCTGACCGAGGCGGGGCTGGAGGCGCTGCGCGGCAGGGCGTACGAGGACGACGCCGAGGGGTGGCAGCGGCTCCTGCTGCGGGTCGCCGCGTCCCTGGAGGCCATCGAGCGCGAGGAGGAGGCCCGGGAGCTCTACGACCGGGCCCGGCGCAGGAGCACGCATCCGCGCTATCGCGCCACCGCCGCGTACGCCACCGCCATGATCCTCGTACGCCACCACGACCACGCGCGGCGCGACCCCGAGGAGGCGCTGGCCTGGATCAACGAGGCCATCACCATCACGTCGCTGATGCCCGACCGCCGGGAGCGGGCCTTCCACCTCGGGTTCGACCTCAACGGCAAGGCGTTGGTCGAGGTGCGCAGGGGCCGCCCGGAGGCCGCCATGGAGCTGGTGCGGCAGGCCATCGAGCTGGCCGAGACCGACCTGGCCGGCGAACACCCGATCCACCGGCTCGTCCTGTACGCCAACCGGGGGCAGCTGCTCGCCATGTCGGGGCGGAAGCAGGAGGCACTGGCCGACTACACGCGGGCCATCGAGACCGACCCCGGCTACCCCGACTACTACCTCGACCGCGGCAACCTGCTGCAGGAGCTGGGGCGGACGGAGGAGGCGCTGGCCGACTACGAGGCGGTCATGCGGCTCAGCCCGCCGTTCCCCGAGGCGTACTACAACCGCTCCGAGATCCGTTACGCCGCGGGCGACCTGGAGGGGGCCCGCGCCGACCTCGACTACACGCTGGAGCTCGACCCCGAGTTCGCGCGCGCCTACGTGAACAGATCCGGGCTGCGCGTGGCCGCCGGCGACCACGCGGCCGCCCGGCGGGACGTCGAGCGGGGGCTCGCGCTGACGCCCGCCGACCCCCATCTGCTGTGCGTGCTCGGGCAGGTCGAGCTGGCCGGACACCGCCACGCCGAGGCGCTGGCCGCCTTCGACCGGGCGCTGGAGCTGCACCCCGACCTGGCGGCGGCCTGGGCGGGGCGGGGCGAGCTGGCGTACGAGCGGGGCGACCACGAGGGGTCGCTGGCCGCCTTCGACCGGGCGCTGAAGCTGGAGGAGACGCCGGAGCTGCTGTTCAACCGCTCGATGGTCCACCGGGCCGCCGGGCGGGCGGCCGAGGCCCGCCGTGACCTGCTGCGGGCCGCGGAGCTGGCCCCCGGCGATCCCGACGTCGCGGCGGCGCTGTCGGCGCTCTGAGCCTTACGGCGGGTCAGCCCCGTGCCGACAGAGGGGCGATCGGGATGACCAGGGGCGTGCCGGCCACCGGGTCGGCGATGACCTTGGCGTCCAGCTCGAAGACCTCCCGCAACAGGTCCTCGGTCAGCACCTCGTGCGGGGTGCCGGAGGAGACGACCTTGCCGGCGCGCATGGCGACCAGCCGGTCGGCGTAGCGGGCGGCCAGGTTGAGGTCGTGCAGGACCATGACGACCGTGCGCCCGGCCTCCTGGTGCAGGTGGCGTACGAGCTCAAGCACCTCCACCTGGTGCGCCAGGTCGAGGAACGTCGTCGGCTCGTCGAGCAGCAGCAGGTCGGTGCCCTGGGCCAGGGCCATGGAGATCCACGCCCGCTGCCGCTGCCCGCCCGACAGCTCGTCGAGGGGCCGCTCGGCGAGGTCGGCGAGGCCGGTCATGTCGAGCGCCGCGGCGACCGCGCCCTCGTCGTCGGAGGACCACTGGCGGTACCACGTCTGGTGCGGGTGCCGGCCCCGCGCCACCAGGTCGGCCACGGTCAGCCCCTCGGGCGCCGTGGGCGCCTGCGGCAGCATGCCGAGGACCTTGGCCACCTCGCGGGTGGGGGTCTTGTCGATGCGCTTGCCGTCCAGCAGCACCTCGCCGCCCTGCGGTTTGAGCAGCCGGCCGAGGGCGCGCAGCAAAGTGGACTTGCCGCAGCCGTTCGGGCCGATGATCGTGGTCACGGTGCCCGCCTCGATGCCGAGGTCGAGGCCGTCCACGATGAGGCGGTCGCCATACCCCAGCTTGACGCCGGCGGCCTGCAGTCTCACTTTCGCGACCTCCAGATGAGGTGGATCAGGTACGGAGCGCCCAGTACGGCCGTGACGATACCGACGGGCAGCTCGATCGGCGAGAACGCGGTCCGCGCGATCAGGTCGGCGCCCGTGGTGAGCACGGCGCCGATGACCGCCGAGCACAGCAGCGGGGGTTGTCCGGAGCGCGCGAGGCGCAGCGCGATCTGCGGTGCGGCCAGGGCCACGAACGCGATCGGCCCCGCCGACGCGGTGGCCACGGCGGCCAGCAGCACGGCCGCGAGGATCATCAGGGCGCGGGCCAGGTTCATCCGCACGCCGAGCGCGGTGACCGTGTCGTCGCCGAAGCGCAGGGCGTCGAGCGAACGTGTGCCGAGCAGGGTCACCGGCACCAGCACGGCCAGGGCCAGCGCCGTGGGTGTGACGTGCTCCCAGCCGCGGCCGTTCAGCGAGCCGCTGATCCAGACCATGGCGCGGCCGGTGTCGTTCACGTCGCCGATCGTCAGGAGCCAGAACTTGACGTTCGTGAACACCGCGGCCACGCCGATGCCGACCAGGACCAGGCGGTAGCCGTCGAGGCCGCGTCGCCAGGCCAGGCCGTAGACGACCGCGGCGCCGAGCAGGCCGCCGAGCAGGGCCAGCGCCGGGATGCCGAGCGTGGCCAGCAAGCCGCTGACGCCGCTGTTCACGCTGCCGCTGGCCACGACACCGGCCACCACGGCGACCGAGGCGCCGGTGGTGACGCCGAGGATCTCGGGGCTGGCCAGCGGATTGCGCGCGATCGACTGGATGATCGCGCCCGACAGCGCGAGTGCCGCGCCGACCAGGGCGCCGGTGAGCGCGCGCGGCAGGCGCAGCTCCATGATGACGAAGTGGGCCGCGCTGTTGACGTCGAACGTGCCGGCGACGACCTCGGCCAGCGACATGTCGATGTCGCCGATGCGCATGCTCAGGGCCATCAGCAGGGCGAGCAGCACGAGGCCGGTCAGGGCGACCGTGACGCTGCGCAGCCGTATCTGCCAGGACATGCGGCCGACGCGCAGAGAGCGGGTGGTGAGCGTGGTCACAGGCGCACCGGCTTCCTGCGGCGTACCAGGAAGACGAAGAACGGGGCGCCGATCAGCGCGAGCACCACGCCGACCTCCAGCTCGCCCGGCGGGGCCACCACGCGGCCGATCACGTCGGCGAACAGCAGCAGCGCCGCGCCGATCAGCCCCGAGTACGGCAGCAGCCACCGGTGGTCGGTGCCCGACAGCGGTCGGGCGAGGTGGGGCACGATGAGCCCGACGAAGGCGAGCGAGCCGCAGGCGGCGACGGCCGCGCCCGACAGCAGGGTGACGGCGGCGACGCCGATGGTGCGGGTCAGGGCGATGTTCTGGCCGAGGCTGCGGGCGACGTCCTCGCCGAGCGACAGCGCGTTCAGGCCGGGGGCGTTGATCATCGCCAGCACGAGCCCCGCCAGGATGAACGGCAGCACCTGCCAGACCACGTCGGCGCCCCTGGCGGAGATCGAGCCGGCCTGCCAGAAGCGGAAGACGTCCATCGCCTGCTCGTCCAGGAGGACGACGGCCGAGGTCAGGGCGGCCAGGAAGGCGCTCACGGCGGTGCCGGCCAGGGCCAGCGTGACCGGCGTCGGGCCGCCTCTGCCGCCGACCATGCCGAGCGCGAACACGGCCACGCTCGCCACCAGCGCTCCCGCCAGGCCGAACCAGATGTAGACGAGCAGGCTGTCGACGCCGAGCAGGATGATCGAGGCCACCATCGCGAACGCGGCCCCCTGCGTGACGCCGAGCAGGCCGGGGTCGGCGAGCGGGTTGCGGGTGTGGCCCTGCATGAGCGCGCCCGACACGCCGAGCGCGAGACCGGCGAGCACGCCTAAGACGGTCCTCGGGACGCGCAGCGAGCGGATCACGAGGTCGTTCTCGGTGCCGGTCGCTGCCGTCAGCGCGTGCCAGGCGTCGGAGACCGGTACGGACTTGGAGCCGATCGTGATGCTCAGCACCACGGTCACGGCCAGCGCGCCGAGCAGGGCAACGAGCACGGTGAGCCGACGATGGCGGATGCCATGAAGCCGCGGGGCGACGGCCGTAGCGCTCACCCGTGTCCACCTCCCCATTTGCCCGATCTCGCTGAGTATGCCAGCTTAGGCAGGGCTAACCTAATTTAGGGTTGCCTTACTTCTGCGAAAGGCATCTGATGAGACCGTTGCGGGTGCTGGCCGGCGCTCTCCTCCTGGTGGGGCTCGCCGCCTGCGGCTCCACGCCGGACCCGGCGGAGACCCCGCCGTCCTCGAGCGCGGCCCCGTTCAGGACCGTCGAGCACGCCATGGGCAAGACGGTCATCCCGGCGCAGCCCAAGCGGGTGGTGGCTCTCGACCAGAGCTTCGTGGACGCGGTGCTGACCCTGGAGACCCCGGTGGTGGGCTACACGACGTACCGCTCGATCGAGACCGAGCTGCCCGGCTACCTCGGCGCGGTCGCCGAGGCGTACGGCAAGGACGCGACCCCGGTCGGCACGCTGGAGGAACCGAGCCTGGAGAAGATCATCTCGCTCAAGCCCGACCTCATCGTCTCGGCGAAGGTACGGCACGAGGCGCTCTACGACCAGCTCTCCAAGATCGCGCCGACCGTGTTCAGCGAGACCACCGGGGCCATCTGGAAGGACAACCTCCGCCTCATGGGCCAGGCCCTCGGCAAGGAGCAGCTCGCGGACACCCGGATCAAGGAGTTCGAGCAGCGCGCCGCCGCGATCGGCGCCTCCATCAAGGAGAAGGAGGGCGAGCTGCCGACGATCTCGATCGTCCGCTTCGCGGGCGAGCCGACCGTCCGGCTGTACGTGGAGAACTCCTACTCCGGCGTCGTCATGAAGGACGTCGGCTTCCCGCGCCCCGAGGATCAGCCCACCGCGGACGACGCGATCGCGGTGGACGTGAGCCAGGAGCGCATCGGCGAGCTGGACGCCGACCACATCTTCGTCGCGAGCTACCCGGACCCGGCGACCGACGAGCCCAAGGAGAAGTTCGTCGGCAACCCGTTGTGGGGCAAGCTCAAGGGCGACAAGCACGAGGTCAGCGACCTGACGTGGATGAGCGCGGTGGGCATCCAGGGCGCCCACGCCATCCTCGACGACCTGGCCGAGCTCTTCGCGGTGGACCCCGCCAAGCCGGTCTCCTGACGGGTCCCGTCCCGCCCGGGGCGGGACGGGCGTCAGTTCGTGGTGTCGGGGTCCGGGCCGGTGCGCAGGCCGCGGTCGAGGGCGGCGACGGCGGCCATCTCGTCGTCCGACAGGGTGAAGTCGAAGACGTCGATGTTCTCCCGGATGCGGGCAGGAGTGACCGACTTCGGGATCACGATGTTGCCCAGCTGCACGTGCCACCGCAGGAGAACCTGGGCGGACGACCTGCCGTGCCGCCGGGCGATGGACACGATCGCGTCCTCGCGCAGGACCGCGCCTTGGGCCAGGGGGCTCCACGCCTCGGTGGCGATGCCGAGCTCCGCGTGCAGTGCGCGTAGCTCGGCCTGCTGCAGGGCGGGGTGCAGCTCGATCTGGTTGACGGCGGGGACGAGCGAGCCGTGGTCCAGCAGGCGGCGCAGGTGCGGGGGCTGGAAGTTGGAGACCCCGGCGGCGCGGACGCGGCCGTCGGCGACCAGTCGCTCGATGGCCCTCCAGGTGTCCAGGTAGCGGTCACGGCCCGGGGCCGGCCAGTGGATCAGATACAGGTCGACGTGGTCGAGGCCCAGCTTGGCCGAGGAGGCGTCGAAGGCCCTGAGGGTGGAGTCGTAGCCCTGGTCGGCGTTCCACACCTTGGTGGTGACGAACAGCTCGTCGCGGGGGAGACCGGCGTCGGCCAGTGCCCTGCCGACGCCCGCCTCGTTGCCGTAGATCGCCGCGGTGTCGATGGAGCGGTAGCCGGCGCGCAGGGCGGCGGTCACGGCCGCGGTGGTCTCCTGGTCGGGGACCTGGAAGACGCCGAAGCCGAGCTGCGGGATCTCCACGCCGTTGTTGAGGGTGACCGTGGGGACGGACGTCATGGTGCGTTCCTTTCCGAGGTGTGCGGCGCGGTCAGTGTTCGAGGGCGGGTCGCCCTGCGTCGGTCACGACCTTGCCCGAGGTGCGGGTGCGGCGGTCGAGGTGGGTGGCGAGGAAGGACAGCAGCAGGGCGGTGCCGGCGAGCAGCGCACCGATCCAGTTCGGGGCGGTGTAGCCGAGTCCGGCGGAGATGACGAGCCCGCCGAGCCAGGCCGCGAGCGCGTTGCCGAGGTTGAAGGCCCCGATGTTGGCCGCCGAGGCCAGGGTGGGAGCGGCGGAGGCCTGGTCGAGGATCCATTTCTGCAGCGGCGGGACGGTGGCGAACCCCAGGGCGCCGATCAGCGTGAGCGTGACGGCGGCCAGGACCTTGTGGTGGGCGGTCGCGGTGAACAGCAGCAACGTCAGCGACAGCGTGCCCAGCGCGGTGAACAACATCGGCATCAGGGCCCGGTCGGCGAACCTGCCGCCGAGGAGATTGCCGAGGAACATGCCGATGCCGAACAACACCAGCAGCCAGGTGACCGCGGCCTCGGCGTAGCCGGTCACCTCGGTCATCATCGGCGTGATGTAGGTGATCGCGGCGAAGACCCCGCCGTAGCCGAGCACGGTCATCGCCATGGCCAGCCACACCTGGGCGTTGCGGAACGCCGCGAGCTCGGTGCGCACGTCGGCGGCCTGCGGCTTGCCCACCTCGGGGACCAGCCTGGCCACGCCGAGCAGGCCGACGATGCCGAGCGCGGCCACGGCGGCGAAGGTGGTCCGCCAGCCGGCGGCCTGCCCGAGGTAGGTGCCGCCGGGGACGCCGACGATGTTCGCCACCGTCAGTCCGGTGAACATCAGCGAGATGGCGGAGGCCCTCCTGTGCGGGGCGACCAGGCCGGCGGCGACGACGGAGCCGATCCCGAAGAACGCGCCGTGCGCGAGGGAGGCGACGACCCGGCCGATCAGCATCACCCCGAATACGGGAGCCACGGCCGAAAGCGCGTTGCCTGCCACGAACAGCGCCATCAGGAACATCAGCATCTTTTTCCTGGACACCTTGGTGCCGAGCACCGTCAGCAGCGGTGCCCCGAGGACCACCCCGAGCGCGTAACCGGTGACCAGCCAGCCGGCGGTGGGGATGGAGACGCCGAAGTCGGCGGCGACCTGGGGCAGCACCCCCATGATCACGAACTCGGTGGTGCCGATCCCGAAGGCCCCGATGGCCAGGGCGAGCAGGGCGAGAGGCATGGAAAAGCCGTCCAAGTGGTTGCGTCAGGAGATTGCAAGCGGAAACAATAGTTGCATACGCTGGCTATTGCAAGCGCCCACTAATTCCCGCGAAGTCTGCCATCGTGTGCAAGGATTGATGGAGACTGAAGGAGGCCGTCGTGACCGCGACCGATCCCTCGCTCACCGCCCTGGCGGAGGGCTGGTGCGCTCTCTCGCTGCTCCACGGCAGGATCGAGTCGCATCTCGAACGCGCCCTGCAGAGCCGGCACGGCCTGAGCGCGCGCGAGTACTCACTGCTCGACGTCCTCAGCCGGCAGCGCGACGGCGAGGGCGGGCACCTGCAGATGAAGCAGGTCGCCGACGCGGTGGTGCTCAGCCAGAGCGCCACCACGCGCCTGGTGACCCGCCTGGAGAACCGCGGTCTGCTGTCACGCTATCTGTGCCCCACCGACCGGCGCGGCATCTACACCGACGTCACCGACGCCGGGCTCACCCTCCTGCGTCAGGCCCGCCCCACCCACGACGCCGCCCTGCGCGAAGCCTTGGGTGAGGCCGTCCAGGACCCTCAGCTCGAGCCCCTGGTGCGAGCCCTCGAATCAGTCCCGAGTCCGTCCGCCGGCTGACCCCGCCGCGCAGGCCCATGGGGAATAGATGGGGGTTGGTTGGTGTTGTGGTGAACCGACCGTGGGTAACAGCGCGTCTACCAGGGTGAGGTTTACTCCCCAGTGCCTGGGCAGGCGAAAAGACGTGCGGATGAGTGTCACACCAGCGGTCGGCGGCGGGTTCGCCCGCTCGCGGGACCGGCACCGGCCGATGGCGTGCGGCCCGTGCCGCGCCGGTCCACGAAGTTCGTCCATATACGCTATCCGATGTGACTCTAGCCACTATTCATGCAAATTTGGGTGGGTAGTGTTATGATAGCGAGACTTGTCCGGCCGTGGACGTGACGACGCACGCCGCGAGCACTTGGACCGAAACCCCTTCTGATTGGTGCGGAACCGCTCTAACGCGCCCCTTACTGAGGGCTTGCGATGATGGGACCGCTATCAGGCGGCTTGTGCCGATACGGGGGAGAGCGCAAGGGGGAATGAATTGATCTCGATGACCGATGAGCAGCGTCAGGACTGGTTCGAGCGCGATGTCGTGCCCGTGACGTCGCAGCTGTTCGCTTCCGCCATGCGCCTGACCCGTAACGCCGCCGACGCGGAGGACCTGGTGCAGGAGACCGTGGCCAAGGCGTACACGTCGTACCACCAGTTCCGCGAGGGCACCAACCTCAAGGCGTGGCTGCATCGCATCCTGACCAACAACTTCATCAACGACTACCGCAAGAAGCAGCGTTCGCCGAAGCTGTCGGCCGCCGAGGACATCGAGGACTGGCAGCTGCACGCCGCCGAGTCGCACACCTCGACCGGCCTGCGGTCGGCCGAGACCGAGGCGCTCGACCGGCTGCCCGACACCGTCGTGATGGACGCCCTGCGCTCCCTTCCCGAGGACTTCCGCGTGGCGGTCTACCTGGCCGACGTGGAGGGGTTCGCGTACAAGGAGATCGCCGAGCGCATGGGCACCCCGATCGGGACCGTCATGTCGCGACTCCACCGTGGCCGCCGTCAGCTGCGCGGCATGCTGGAGGAGTACGCCCGTGAGGAAGGCGCCGTACGCCTTCCCGCCCAGAACGCCGCGTAGACCCTACGACCCCAGAGACAGATGGAGGCGGACGCGTAACGCGCCGCCTCCGGAGCGCAACTCCACCAGGTCGCACAGCTGTCTGCTGATCCAGAGCCCGTATCCCCGAGGGGATGCGGGCTCTGGTGGTATGCAGCCGGCCAAGGGATCGTCGAGCGCGCCGCCGGGCTCGGTGACCTCGCACACCAGCTCGCCGCCGGCGCGCCACATGGTGATCACGCCGTGGCCGGCGCCGTGCTCGATGCTGTTGGCGGCGATCTCCGAGACGCTGATCACCAGGGAGGTGACCCGGTCGGGGTCCATGCCCACGGCCCTGGCGTAGGCGGCGACGGCCTGGCGCGCCCGCCTCAGCCCGTGACCGCCGAAGCCGATGGTCACGGCGTCGCCGGGCGGGCGGGGGAGCGGGGCGCGGTCGTGGGGCAGGACCAGCTCGTACGGCTCGACGTAGCGGGCGCTGGGGACCTCGCCGTCCGGGCCGAGCAGCACCGGGTGGTTGACCTGGCAGGAGTCGGCGACGTCGCGGGGGACGGCGCGGAGGTCGTACAGGCACAGCAGCGTCGCCGTGGCCGGGCGGAGGGCGGCGTTGAGCACGGACTCGCAGCGGATGAGCTCCCCGGTCTCGCGCTCGGTCCTGCCCTGCCGGCCGGGCTCGCCGACGACGAACGTGCGGCGGCCGCGGGTGTAGTCATGGCAGGCGGCCAGCATGCGGAACGGGTGGGCGTACCAGGAGGCGGGGCGGCGGGTCTCGACCCGATCGGCGTCGGGCCCCAGGGCCTCGGCCAGCAGGTGGAGCCTCGTCGTGATCAGCAGCACACGGCGGCCCTCGCCCAGCGCGGCCCGTACGCGCGGCACGACGAGGCCGAGTAAGGACGCGTCGGAGTCGTACGGCACCGCGACGTGCTGGAAGGACTCACCGTCTGCACGTGCCCGGTCGGGGCGCACGGGCGAAACGTAGCAAGGCCGAAGTTACTGTGCAACGGCTATGAGAGCCACCGCGACGAGCGCGCAGCCCACCCCGGCGACCTGCACGCCCCGCAGCCGCTCCCCGAGCACGTGGCGGGCCAGCAGCAGCGTGCTCGCCGGGTAGAGCGAGACCAGCACGGCGACGAGGCTGAGCAGGCCGTCCTGCTGGGCCAGGAGGTAGAGCACGTTGGCCACCATGTCGAGCACGCCCGCCGCCACGATGGCGTGCAGCGAACGCGGGCCGGGCCTCAGGGTGCGCCGCGTCACCACGGCGAGCAGGGCGACCGTCGAGACCGACGACAGCCGGGCGCCCATCAGCGGCCACAGGCCGGCCTCGTGCGGCGCCATGGACAGCAGGATGAAGAACCCGCCGAACCCGGCGCCGGCCGCCAGCGAGATCAGCATCGACGACGCGCTGACCTGGCCGGAGCCCGACCTGTCCTGACTGACCAGGAGCACCGAGCCCAGCGCCAGCGCCACCCCCGCCAGCGCCCACGGGCCCGGCCGGTCGCCGGTCGCCAGCCCGAACACCACGGGCAGCGCGGCCGAGGTCACCGCGGTCGTCGGGGCCACCACCGACATGACCCCCGTGGCCAGCGCCCGGTAGAACAGCACCAGCCCGGCCGCCCCGGACAGGCCGGCGGCCACGCCCCAGGTCAGCGCGCGGGCGTCGAACGCGCCGGGCAGCAGCGGCAGCAGACAGCTCACCAGCGCCAGCCCGGCGATCTGCGAGACCACGACGACGGACAACACTTGCGAACGCTTCGTCGCCAGCCCGCCGAAGAAGTCGCCCGCGCCCATCACGATCGCACAGGCCGTCGCCAGGAGCATCGTCAACGGTGTGCCTCCAGTTCAATGTGTTGTACTGGCAGTACAGTACATAGAGTTCACTACACTGCCAAACGCATTCACTACACTGCACTTCTGTGGAAGACCCAGAGCTCATCACGCAGGCCATCGCCAACAACGTCCGCGCGCAGCGGGCGCACCGCGGGCTCACCCTCGACGCGCTCGCCGCCCGGTCGGGAGTGAGCAGAGGCATGCTCGTGCAGGTCGAGCAGGGGCGTACCAACCCGAGCGTCTCGACGCTCACGCGCATCGCCTCCGCGCTCGGCGTCACCGTGGCCCGGCTGGTGGAGGTCTCCGACGTGCCGATGGTGCGCGTGGTCGACAAAGCCGACGTGGTGACGTTCCGCCAGGGAAGCGGGGAGGCGAAACTGCTGGTCGGCGCGGACATGCCCGTGATCATGGAGCTGTGGGAGTGGCGGCTGGTCCCCGGCGAGCACCACGACGGCGACGCCCACACCCCCGGCACCCGCGAGATGCTCACCGTGCTCGACGGCGAGCTGACGCTCAGCGTGCACGGCAGGAGTCACGTGATCGGGCAGGGCGACGCCGTGCTGTTCACCGCCGACCGGCCGCACCGCTACGCGAACGCGGGCCCGGCCGACCTCAGGTTCGTGATGGTCGTCGCCGAGCCGCGCGAGACGCAGGACCAATAACGTCGAACGCCTCCCGGAAGCTCCGGCGGAGTTTCATCATGACCTCATGTCCTGGACGGCTGGCGCCCGTAGCTGGGTACATCCCTGGGTACGGGCCAGAACGCCTAACATCCGTCCCTGCCCGAAGTGAAGGTGGGACATATCCCCCCGTTGCTACGCCGACAGGAGGTCAGGTTGAGGTTCGCGGTTCGTCCGCCCCGGCCATCCGGAGCGTCCCCGCGCGGGCGGTCGCGGTGAGTGAGGCGCGGGCGGCGACGGAGAAACTCGAGGCGGAGCTGCACGGTCTGGGCGTCACCAGCGCGTACGAGGTGGGCGACGGGGCCACGATCTCCGTGTGGATAGGGCTGGTCGTGCACTATAGAGATGGTTTTTACCGTTGGCAGGAAGGCCCGGTGAAACGTCGGCATCTGGGTACGGATCCGGCTGGATGTGCCATGCGCGTGGCGCGCCGCTACAGGGAGCTCCAGGCCGATATCCCACTCTGGTGGGACGACCTGGCCAAGGAGCTGCGGGGGGCACCGGTCCAGGACTATCCATAACAGGCTCCCGCATGCCACGTTGCGGGGGGAAACATGCGTGTATGGGCCCTGCCCGTGGCCCTGCTCGCGCTGGCAGGCTGCGTCAGCCACGCGCCGCCGCGCCGCGAGCCCGGCCACTCGATCCTTCCGGCCGCCCTTCCTGCGGGCCTGCCGACGGGCGCTCCGGCTGGGCGACCGGTACCGGCCGGCCGTGACGTCGACTGCGGTCTGCTCAAGTGTGTGGCCCTGACCTTCGACGACGGACCCAGCCGGCACACCGGGGGGCTGCTCGATCTGCTCAGGCAGCGCGCCGTGCGGGCGACGTTCTTCGTCGTCGGCGAGATGGTCGCCGCCGACCGGCACGGCGAGACCGTACGCCGCATCGCCGCCGACGGCCACGAGCTCGGCAACCACTCCTGGAGCCACCTGTCCCTGACCGGCCTGCCGCGGCGCGCGGTCAAACGCCAGCTCACCCACACCGAACACCTCGTACGGCAGCTGACCGGGGTGCGGATGCGGGTGATGCGGCCGCCGTACGGGTCGACGGACGCGCGGGTCGCCGCCGAGACGCGCCGCGAGGGCCTGGCCCAGATCCTGTGGAACGTCGACACGTTCGACTGGCGCGACCACGAGCCCGCGAAGGTGGCCGCCCGGGCGGCGCACGCGCGGCCCGGCTCGATCATCCTCATGCACGACATCCACCGCAGCACCGTCGAGGCCGTCCCGGCCGTGCTCGACCGGCTCGCCGCGAAGGGCTTCACCTTCGTCACGGTCTCGGAGCTGTACGGGAACGGCCCGGTGCCGGGGCGTACGTACGGGGCGCGCTGAGCGCGTGGCACCCTTGTCGGCATGGGTTTCACCGGCTTCCCCGACGAGGCGTTCCTGTTCTACGAGGGCCTCGAGGCGGACAATTCCAAGATTTACTTCGGTGCGCACAAGCACCTCTACGAGCAGGCCGTGCGTGCTCCCATGCTGGCGCTCACCGAGGAGCTCGGACCGGAGTTCGGGGAGGCCCACCTGTTCCGGCCGTACCGTGACGTACGGTTCGCCAAGGACAAGTCGCCGTACAAGACGCATCAAGGCGCCTTCGTCGAACGGATGCCCGGGATCGGGCTCTACGTCGAGATCAGCGCGGCGGGGCTCTTCGCGGCGGGCGGCTGCTACACGCAGGCCTCCGACCAGGTGGCCCGCTACCGCGCGGCGGTGGACGAGGACCTGTCGGGCAAGCCGCTGGCCGCCATCACGGGGGCGCTGACGGCGGCCGGCTACACGCTGTACGGCGAACGCCTGAAGACGAGGCCGCGCGGGTTCGGCGAGGACCATCCGCACATCGAGCTTCTGCGGCACCGGTCGCTGTTCGCGGGGATGCGCTTCGAGCCTGCGGAGTGGGTGCACACGGCCGAGGTGCGCGACCGGGTGGCGCGGACGTGGCGCGACGTCGAGCCGCTGGTCGACTGGCTGTGCACGCACGTGCGCGGCAGCGAACTACCCCGCCGCTGAACGACACCTTCGCTCCGCGGACAACCGCGCCGGGGCCTCCGGCAGACGGCACCCACGGCCCACCGGCGTGCGTGGCCCACCGGCGGGCGCGGCCTATCGGCGTGTGCGGCCTATCGGCGTGCGTGGCCCACCGGCGTGTGCGGCCCACAGGCGTGTGCGGGCTCCCACAGACACCCGCGCTCGCTGAAAGACGACCGCCCGGCCTCCCGATGGGAAGGCCGGGCGGAGGGAGAGCGACGTTACGCGCGCTTGGCGCGGGCGGCGGCGCGGCCGCGGATGGCGGCGTCGAGGACCACCTTGCGGATGCGCACCGCGTCAGGCGTGATCTCCACGCACTCGTCCTCGCGGATGAACTCGAGGGCCTGCTCCAGCGACAGGTTGCGCGGCGGGATCACCTTCTCGGTCTCCTCGCTGGTGGAGGAGCGCATGTTGGTGAGCTTCTTCTCCTTGGTGATGTTGACGTCCATGTCGTCGGAGCGGGAGTTCTCGCCGACGATCATGCCCTCGTAGACCTCGGTCGTCGGGGAGACGAACAACGTTCCGCGCTCCTGCAGGTTGAGCATCGCGAACGCGGTCACCGGGCCGGACCTGTCGGCCACCAGGGAGCCGTTGTTGCGGGTGCGCAGCTCGCCGAACCACGGCTCGTACGAGTCGAACACGTGGTGCACCAGGCCGGTGCCGCGGGTCTCGGTGAGGAACTCGGTGCGGAAGCCGATCAGACCGCGCGCCGGCACCACGAACTCCATGCGGATCCAGCCGGTGCCGTGGTTGGTCATGTGCTCCATGCGGCCCTTGCGGACGGCGAGGAGCTGGGTGATCGCGCCGAGGTATTCCTCCGGGCAGTCGACCGTCAGGCGCTCGACCGGCTCGTGCACCTTGCCGTCGATGACCTTGGTGACGACCTGCGGCTTGCCGACGGTCAGCTCGTAGCCCTCGCGGCGCATCTGCTCGACCAGGATGGCCAGGGCCAGCTCGCCGCGGCCCTGCACCTCCCACGAGTCGGGGCGGTCGGTGGGCAGCACGCGCAGCGAGACGTTGCCGACCAGCTCCTTCTCGAGGCGGTCCTTCACCATGCGGGCGGTGACCTTCGAGCCCTTGACCTTGCCGACCAGCGGCGAGGTGTTGGTGCCGATGGTCATCGAGATGGCGGGCTCGTCGACCGAGATCAGCGGCAGCGGGCGCGGGTCCTCGGGGTCGGCCAGCGTCTCGCCGATCATGATGTCGGGGATGCCGGCGATGGCGATGATGTCGCCGGGGCCGGCCTCCTCGGCCGGCTTGCGCTCGAGCGCCTCGGTCATGAGCAGCTCGGTGATCTTGACGCGCTGGATCGTGCCGTCGGTGCGGCACCAGGCCACCTGCTGACCCTTGCGCAGCCGACCCTGGTGGATGCGGCACAGGGCGATGCGGCCGAGGTAGGAGGAGGCGTCGAGGTTGGTGACGTGGGCCTGCAGCGGCGCGCTCGGGTCGTACGTGGGCGCCGGGATGGTCGACTTGATGATGTCGAACAGCGGCTCCAGGTCGGGCGAGTCAGGCATGCCGCCGTCTTCCGGGCGGTTCATCGAGGCCCGGCCGGCCTTCGCCGAGGCGTAGACGATCGGGAAGTCGATCTGCTCCTCGGTGGCGTCGAGGTCCATGAACAGCTCGTAGACCTCGTCGACGACCTCCTTGATGCGGGCGTCGGGGCGGTCGACCTTGTTGATGCACAGGATGACCGGCATCTTGGCGGACAGCGCCTTGCGCAGCACGAACCGGGTCTGCGGCAGCGGGCCCTCGGAGGCGTCGACCAGCAGCACGACGCCGTCGACCATGGAAAGGCCGCGCTCGACCTCTCCGCCGAAGTCGGCGTGGCCGGGCGTGTCGATGATGTTGATGGTCATGCCGCCGTGCTGGACGGCGGTGTTCTTCGCGAGAATGGTGATGCCCTTCTCGCGCTCCAGATCGTTGGAGTCCATGACGCGGTCGTCGACATCCTGGTTGGCGCGGAATGCCCCGGACTGCCAGAGCATGGCGTCGACCAGCGTGGTCTTGCCATGGTCGACGTGCGCGATGATCGCGATGTTCCGCAGGTCGTCGCGGCTGTTCAAAGGCATGATGACGTCTCGCTCTGTGTCGTGGGGCTCGCCGCGCGAAGTCGCGACTGCATAAGTCTAGTTGATCCCCCCTGATGGAAGGAGCGGGACGACATGGCGGCGGGCGTACGCGCAGGTTACGCGCACCTACATAGCGGGTTGCACAATTGTGCGCATGGCAAGCCGGGCGGGGCTCCTTAGATTGTCGGCATGACCTGGACAGAGCTGGTGATGGCGGCGGCACCCATACAGGGCGACCAGCCGGCGGTCAGCGACGTCCGGACCGGCGAGGTGCTGTCGTACGCCGCGTTCGCCAGACGGGTCGGCCGCGCGGCCGGTGGGCTGCGCGCCCACGGGTTGCGCTACGGCGACCGGGTTCTGGTCGACCTCCCGCTCGGCGCGGCGCTGCCCGTGGCGGTGCACGCCGTCGCCTGGGCCGGCGGGATCGCGGTGCTCGCGCCGTCCGGTCCGGCCCGCATGCTGATCACCCAGCACGAGGTCCCCCCGGCGGCCGAGGTCGAGCACGTCTTCACCCTGCGCCCCGCGCCGGGCGCCACACCGTTCGCCGAGCTGCTGGCCGGCGGCACGGTCGAGTTCGGGCCGCTCGCGGGGCCCGCCCTGTCCCTCGACGGCGAACGGCTGCTCGACAACGACGAGCTGGCGACCGACCTGCGCAGGCTCGCCACCCGCCTGGTCATCGGGAAGGACGACATCGTGATCAACGCGGTCAGCGAGCCGTTCCGCGGCCTGCGGGTGATCGACCTGGCGATGACGGCCGGCGCCCACGTCGTGGTGCCCCACGAGCCGACCCTGATCGGCTGCCGCGTGCTGGCCGCCGAGCGCCGGGCCACCGTCGTGGTGGCCCCGTACGACCTGGCCAGGCGGCTGCTCGGCGACCCCGTTCTGCGCGTCGTCGACGAAAGGGCGGTCGTCAGCTCGCTTGGCCTGTGAAAAGTGCGACACTGTGGGAGAGTGTGATCCTTCCGCGACGCAGGGTGACCACATGCCAGACTCCCCCCGGCACAATCTTCCCGCCGATCCCAACCGTTTCGTGGGCCGCGAGCGCGATTTGCATGATCTGCGCGGCCTGTTCGCCGAGACGCGCGTGGTCACTCTCTGTGGTGTCGGCGGCATCGGCAAGACACGGCTGGCCCTTCAGGTCGCCGCCGGGCTGACGGCCGCCCATCCCGACGGGGTGTGGCTCGTCGAGCTGGCCGGGCTGCGCCGCCCCGAGCTCGTCGACCAGGAGATCGCCCGGGTGCTCGGCGTACGCGAGGAGAGCGGCCGGCCGCTGCTCGACACCGTCGCCGGCCGGCTGCGCGACCAGCGCTGCCTGCTGCTGCTCGACAACTGCGAGCATCTGGTCGACCGGTGCGCCGAGGTGGTCGAGGCGCTGGTCGCGGCGTGCCCGCCGGTGCGCGTGCTGGCCACCAGCAGAGAGCCGCTGCGCATCGCCAGCGAGCTGATCTGGCGGGTGCCGCCGCTCGACCTGCCTGACAAGGTGACCGCCGACGCCGAGTCCGTACAGCTCTTCCTCGACCGCGCGGCGGCGGCGGGCACCCGGCTGGGCCCGGAGAGCCTGCCCGACGTCGTACGGCTGTGCCGGGCGCTCGACGGGCTGCCGCTGGCGCTGGAGCTGGCGGCGGCCCGTACGCGCCTGCTCAGCCCCGGGCAGATCGCCGACCGCATCGACGACCGGTTCTCGCTGCTCACGACCGGCGGGCGCACGGCCCCGGCCCGGCAGCGCACGCTGCTGGCCGCCGTCGAGTGGAGCTACGACCTGCTGGCGGACAAGGAGCAGGTGCTGCTGAGCCGGCTGTCGGTGTTCGCCGGTGACTTCGACCTCGACCTGGCCGAGCGGGTCTGCGCCGGGCCGCCCATCGCGGCGGGCGAGATCGTCGACCTGCTCGGCGGCCTGGTCGACAAGTCGCTCGTGTTGTGCGACGAGAGCCGCTACCGCCTGCTGGAGACCATCAGGTGCTTCGCCGTCGGACGCCTGCGGCAGGCCGGCGAGCAGGAGGCGCTGCGGCAGCGTCACCTGGACGTGCTCTGCGAGCTGCAGGAGCGCTATTTCCTGGCGGAGATGGTCGAGCCGCGCGTGCCGTGGCCGCGCCGGCTGGAGGCGCTGACCGCGACCAGGACACTCCTGCCCGACCAGCGGGCGGCGCTCGACTGGGCCGCCGCGTCCGGCGACGTGGGGCTGGGGCTGCGGCTGTGCCGGGCCAGCACGGGGCTCTACCCCATCGGGGGCAACCTGGCGGAGATCGTCGGCTGGCTGGAGCGGCTGCTCGCGCTCGACGTGTCGAGCCTGACGGAGGACGAGATCGCCTACACCAAGGCGTGCCTGGCGTACGGGCTGGAGACGCGCGACGAGCTGGGCCGCGCGCTGGAGATGGCGCGGGAGGCGCTGGCCGGCCTGGCGCCCGGCAGCCTGTTCCCGCGCTGCGTCGTGCACAGCCTCATGGTCGTGCTGCTGCTGCGCATGGGCCGCGCCGACGACGCGCTGCGCCACGCCGAGCAGGGCCTGGCGATCGCCGAGCGCGCCGGCGACACCTGGAACCAGGCCGCGGGCCTGGCCGGGCTGTCGGCGGTGGCGCTGACCCGCGGCCGCCTGCGCGAGGCGCAGCGCCACGGCGAGGAGGCGCTGGTCAGGGCGCGCGAGCACGGCCACCGCTGGATCATGGCCAGGACGGCCGGTCAGCTCGGCGCGGTGGCCGAGGCCCGCGGCGACCTGGTGACCGCCAAGGCCCAGTACGAGATGGCCGAGCCGTGGCTGCGCGAGGTCGGCGGTGACCTCGACCTGGCGCGCTGCCTGGCCAGGATCGGCCGGGTGGCAGCGATGCTGCACGAGTTCGCCGCCGCGCGCGAGCGTCTCGCCGCCAGTTTCGCGCTGGGCCGGGAGACGGGCCAGCGTCAGGGCGTGGCCCGGTGCCTGGTCGGGCTGTCGGTGCTGGCCGAGTACGAAGGCGACCTGGAGGGCGCGGTGCTGACGGCCGCCGCGGCGGCGGCGCTGCGTGAGTCGATCGGCCAGCACTCCGCCACGATCCGCATCGAGGAGCTGCTCGGCCGGGCCCGCACCAAGCTCGGCGAGGGCCGTACCGCCGCGCTGTGGTCACGCGGCCGGGCGATGAGCCCCGACGACGCCGCCCGCCACGTGCTGGAGGGTCGGCGGGCGCCGGCGCGCGTGCCCGTGCCGGCCCGCTCCGTACGCCCGTCGCTGCTGACCGCGCGCGAGCACGAGATCGCCGGGCTGCTCACCCGGGGGCTGTCCAACCGGGCCATCGCCGAGGAGCTGGTCATCAGCCCGGCGACGGTCGCGCGGCATATCGCCAACATCATGGAGAAGCTCGGCTACACCTCGCGGGCGCAGATCGCGGTCTGGGCGTCGGAACACCATCAGGCGCCCCCGAGAGCTTCTGCATAGGGATCTGCATATTCCGCCCCATGTGTCCGGGAGATGCCCTCCCTAACGTTGGGCGGTATGGACGAGCGCATCGTGATGGTGGACTCGGGGACCGGCCTGAGGCTCACCGAGGAGCAGCTGGACGAGATGTCCGCGATGGCGACCGTCCAGCTGCGGCGCAGGGGGGTGCGGGAGGGCGACGGCGTGCTCGTGTGCCTGCCCGCTGGGCCCGACCTGCTGGTGGCGTTCGTGGCGGTGATGGCCGCGGGCGGCGTGATCTGGTCGCTGCCCGCCGACCTCGACGCGGGCACGCTGCGCGAGCTCGTCCGGGGGAGCTGCGCGCGGGTGATGATCTCCAACGTCCCGCCGGCCGTCGACGCGGCCGACGAGTCGCGCGTCCGCGTCGTCATGGGCGTCGACGACCTGTGCGCGCCACACCCGCACCCTGTCTGAGCTCGGCGGGGAGCGAGCCTAAGCTCGTTCTCATGCCCTTCGCGTCCCATTTCCCCGTCATGCTGCGCACCGAGGACGGGGTCCGCATCGACGCCGCGCACACCCCGTCCCGCCGTACGGACGTGGGCATCGTGCTGGCGCACGGCTTCACCGGCTCCTGGCGCGACCGCACCGCGCGCCGCATCGTCCACGTGCTGAGCGGTTACGGCGGCGTGCTCGCCTTCGACTTCCGCGGCCACGGCCGCTCCGGCGGTCTGACCACGGTCGGGGACCTGGAGGTCCTCGACGTCGAGGCCGTGGTCCGGCACGCCCGCGTGGTGGGCTACTCCAAGATCGCGATCGTGGGCTTCTCGATGGGGGCGGCGGTGGCCGTACGCCATGCCGGGCTGCGCGGCGGCGTCGACGCGGTGGTGTCGGTGAGCGGCCCGGCCCGCTGGTACTACCGGGGCACCCGGCCGATGCGGCAGGTCCACTGGGTCATCGAGCGGCCGGTCGGGCGGTGGGCGGCGCGGATCGCCAAGCGCACCAGGATCGCCCGGGGCCCCTGGGACCCGATCCCGATGCCGCCCCATGAGGCCGTCGCGCTGATCACGCCGACGCCGCTGCTGATCGTCCACGGGGACGCCGACACGTTCTTCCCGGTGGAGCACGCCGAGCAGCTCTACGCGGGCGCGCGCGATCCCAAGGAGCTGTGGGTCGAGCCCGGATACGGGCACGCGGAGACCGCCGCCACCCCGGAACTCATCGGCCGGATCGGCAAATGGATTTCCGCCAACCTTTCCTGAGTAATCCACGTCTATCTAGGACGTAAGGAAGGAAACCGCCGGGAGAAAGTCCCTCCGGAAGAAAACCGCCCCTGCGGCGGCGTTGGGACATACTTCTGGTAGCCGGACGGTCGCCGAGCGTGCTCTTGGGGGGTGGCGCGGGCGGCCGCGGGGTTCCGCATCCAGCGTCGCGGGGGCGCGCTGGGTGCGTCCGGCCGCGCGAGGGCCCCGTAGCCCGGGGCCCTCGACGCGGCGGAGGCTAGCGGCGGAGGCTAACCGAGCCGCGAGATGGTCTTGTACTCCAGGTAGGCGCTCAGTCCTTCGGGGCCGAGCTCGCGGCCGACGCCGCTGGCCTTGTATCCGCCGAAGGGCGCGTTGGTCTCCAGCATGAAGCAGTTGACGCCGTACGTTCCGGTGCGGACCTGGCGGGCGACGTCCATGCCGTGCTCCGGGTCGGCGGTCCAGACGGTGCCGGCCAGGCCGTAGTCGCTGTCGTTGGCGATACGGATCGCGTCGGCCTCGTCCTCGAACGGGATGACGGCCAGGACCGGGCCGAAGATCTCCTCGCGGGCGATGCGCATGTCGTTGGAGACGCCGGCGAAGACGGTGGGGGCGACGTACCAGCCCTTGTCGTACGGCCGGTCGAGGCCGCCGACGACGACCTTGGCGCCCTCGTCCATGCCGATCTTGATGTAGCCCTCCACGCGCTCCTGCTGGCGCTTGGCCACCAGCGGGCCGATGCCGGTCGCCGGATCGGCGGGGTCGCCGACGGCCTGCGCGTTGACCATGCCGGCGACCGCGTCCACGACCTCGTCGTAGCGGTTGCGGGAGGCGAGGATGCGGGTCTGGGCGACGCACGCCTGACCGTTGTTCATGAGGGAGGCCATGGCCAGGAAGCCCATGCTGGAGGCCAGGTCGGCGTCGTCCAGGACGATCGCGGCCGACTTGCCGCCGAGCTCCAGGCTGACCCGCTTGAGCTGCTCGCCGCAGATGGCCGCGATGCGCCGGCCGGCGGCCGTCGAGCCGGTGAAGGCCACCTTGTCCACGCCGGGGTGCGAGACCAGGTGCTCGCCGACCTCGCGCCCGGCCACCACGACGTTGAACACGCCCGCCGGGACGCCCGCCTCGGCCGCCCACTCGGCCAGCAGGTACGCGTCCAGCGGCGTCTCCGGCGCCGGCTTGAGCACGATCGTGCACCCGGCCAGCAGCGCGGGCGCCACCTTCGTCATGGTCACGAACTGCGGTACGTTCCACGGCACCACGGCCGCCACCACGCCCACCGGCTCCCGGCGCACGGTGATCGGGCCGAACACGCCCTGCCGCTGCTCCTCCTGCTCGAACGTCCTGCCGAGCTCGGCGTAGAACTGCAGCATGCCGAGCGGCTGGGGCGCCTGCGCGAGGTTGGAGAAGGTGATCGGCGAGCCCATCTCCTCGGTGATGAGCTGCGCCATCTCGCTCTGGCGTTCGTTGTAGATCGCGGCCAGGCGGGCGATCACCTCGGCCCGCTCGGCGAACGTCATCCGCGGCCACGGCCCGTGGTCGAACGCCTCCCGTGCGGCGGCGACCGCGCGATCCATGTCCTCGGCGGTGCCGTCAGGCACGCGGCCGACGACTTCCTCGGTGTGGGGGGAGATGACGTCTACCGTGCCGGTACCCGCTGGGTTCACCCATTCGCCCTCGATGAACAGCTTGTCGTGCTGGCGCATGTCGTGAGCCTCCTGCTGGCCGAATGCTTGCTGTCAAGGCGACCGAACCATGTTCTGTCCGGAGGCGCAAGGGACCGCGGCTCCCGCAAAGTCGGGCAAACTTCGCCAAAGGTGCGGGACTTCCCGGGTTCGGGTGACAGAAATCAAGATCATCTTCTATAGTTTCGGTCCGTCTATGAGGGGAGGGGACGGGTGTGAGGATCGGGCGCTTCGCCGTTCTTGTCGCCGTCCTCGCCGGGCTGCTCGGACTGTCGTCCCCTCGTCCGGCGGCAGCCGACCCCACCATCACCGAGCTGCGCAAACTCACCAAACAGGCGACCCAGCTCAACGAGCGCTACCGCGGGCAGATCCAGAGCCTGGAGGAGATCAGGATCCAGGCCAAGAAGGCCACCGACACCTCCGGCGATCTGGAGGCCAGGCTCAGGGCGGCCGAGGACGAGGTCGCCCGCATCGCGCAGACCGCCTACATGGTCGGCCCCCTCGACGGCCTGCAGATCATCGCCCCGGCCACCGACCCCTACAAGGTGCTGGGGCAGGCGGCCAACATGAGTTACATGGCCGAGGAGCGCGCGCAGCGGGTCAGGAACATCCAGAAGCTGATCGACGACTCCAAAGAGGCGAAGCTCAACGCCAACGAGAAGATCGAGAAGCTGCGCCAGGAGATCAAGAAGCTGCAGAGCAAGCGCAAGGATATCGAGCGACTGCTCGCCAAGTACGGCTTCCAGCAGCCCGGCGGCTCCGAGGGCCTGACTCCGCGCATGGTCGCCGTACGCGCCGAGATCATGCAGAACTTCCCCATGCGCTACGGCGTCGGCTGCCTGCGCCCCGGCGACCCGGGCGAACACGGCAAGGGCCGGGCCTGCGACTTCATGATGTCCAGCGGCGGCCGGATGGCCACGGGGAACGACGCCGCGACCGGCGACGCGCTGGCCGCCTGGCTCATCGAGAACGGCGCCAGGATCGGCGTCATGTACATCATCTGGAAACAGCGCTACTACGACATCCGGTCGGGCGGCGGCTGGGATCCGATGTCCGACCGCGGCGGCGCGACCGCCAACCATTACGACCACGTGCACGTGTCGGTCTTCTGACCCCGCCGGCCGGGCATGGGCCAGGATGGAGGTCATGACCCAGACCCTGCGCCGCCGCCCCGCCCAGCGCCGGAGCGCCGAACGGGTGGAGCGCATGCTCGACGAGTGCGCGCTCCTGCTCGACGAGGCCGGCTACGACGCGCTGACCACGAAAGAGGTCGCCCGCCGGGCCGGGGTGCCGATCGGCACCTTCTACCAGTTCTTCCCCGACAAGCAGGGGTTGGTCCGGGCGCTGGCCTGGCGCAACCTGGAGGCGTTCCTCCAGCGCATCAGCGAGCGCATCCCGTCGGCCGGTCTCGGCCACTGGACCGGCCTGGTCGACCTGGCCGTCGACGAGTTCGTCGCCATGAAGCGCGCCACCCCCGGGTTCGGGGCGGTCGACTTCGGCGCGGTGCTCACCGGCCCCGACGGCGCCAGGTGGACGCTCGACGACACCCAGGAGAACAACGTCGTCGTCGCCGAGCGCCTGCGCGTCCTGACGCGCGAACTCCTGGGCGCCCCCGCGGGCCCGGGGCTCGACCGGGCGCTCCTGGTCGCCGTCGAGGCCGCGGACGCCGTGCTCAAGCTGGCCTTCCAGGCCGCCCCCGCGGGCGACCCGGAGCTCATCGCCGAGTGCAAGCAGCTCGTCCGCCGCTACCTCGCCGACCACCTGCCGTGACGCCGTTCAGCAGGCGGCGTCCATGCGGGCGCGCAGCTCGTCGTCCAGCGTGACCTCGGTCGCGCCGATGGCCTCCTCCAGCCGCTCCAGCGTGGAGACGCCGACGACGGGGACGATCCCGCCGGCCATCAGCCGGGCCAGCACCACCTGGTTCGGGGTGGCACCCAGCTCACCGGCGACCTCGCCCAGCACGGCGAGCCGCCGGGTCGTCCGCCGGGTGGTGGTAGATCTCCCCGATCGGCCGGTCCGGCCTGGTGTACGCGCCGAACATCAGCGTGTTGTACGCCCACAACGTCAGGTCCGGCTCGGCGGCCAGGTAGTCGAGCGTCTCGTCGGTCACCAGCCTGTCGTGCCCGGCCGCGGTCGCAGGTACGTGTGGCGCAGCTGCGCATACGTGTACGGGAGCCGTGCGCCGCCGAGACGTTCCTGGCCCGCTCCAGCCGCCAGGCGGCCACGTTGCCGGCGCCGATGCCGCGCACCTCGCCGGCCCTGGCCAGCTCGTCGAACGCCCCCAGGGTCTCCTCCAGCGGCACGGAACGGTCTTCGACGTGCGCCCAGTACAGGTCGATGCGGTCCGTCCCGAGCCGGCGCAGGCTGTCCTCGGCGGCCTCGGCGGCCTCGGCGGCCTCGGCGGCCTCGGCGACCACCGGTGCCGACAGGCCCTCCGCCGAGTCCAGCGTCGTGTCACCGGGGACGGTCGGCCGCGCGCCGACCTTCGTGTCGTCCATGCCGACGGTGGTGCCGAACGGAATCGTGCCGAGTGCGATGTGCATGGGCCAGACGCTGGGAGCTGGAGTCCACTCCATGTCAAGCCCCCCGAATCCGAGTTGACCTGGAGCCCGCTCCAGGTGGGATTCTTGGGCGCATGAGCGTGTACACCCCGGCGGAGGTCGTCGAGGAGACCGGCTTCACCCTCGACACCCTGCGTTACTACGAGAAGATCGGCCTGCTCGAGCCCGTCGAGCGCAACTCGTCCGGGCAGCGCAGGTTCAGTGAGGAGCACCTCAGCTGGCTCGGCATGGTCCGCTGCCTGCGCGACACCGGCATGCCGATCGCGCAGATGCTGCGCTTCGCCGAGCTGTCCCGCGCCGGCGACCACACGATCCCCGACCGCATCAAGCTCCTGGAGGAGCACGAGCGGCACGTCCAGGGGCAGATCGACAACCTCGCCGCGCGGCGCGGCTACATCCGGAACAAGATTTCCTACTACCGCAGCGTCCTCTAGCCGTGTCTTTGCGCCGCGGTTGTTAGACCGAGGTGCATGGCTGGATCGAGGGCGAGGCGGATCAACGTGCCGCTGCGCCACGTCGCCAGGGCCTGCGCGGTGATGTTGTTCGTCCTGCTCGGGCACGTCACGGTGATCCAGGCGTTCGGCTCGCGCGCGCTCAACTCCGACCCCAGGAACGAACGCCCCCTGATCGCCCGCTACGACCACCCGCGCGGCGACATCCTCACCTACGACGGCACACCCGTCGCGACCAGCCGGCTCGACCGCGGCGGCCCCTACCGCTACCGCCGCGTCTACCGGCACGGCGAGCTGTACGCGGCCGTCACCGGCCACCTCTCGCTGCACCGCGCCACGGGCATCGAGCAGGCGGAGGACGGCGTGTTGTCCGGGCAGGACGCCAGGGTCAAGGTCCGGTCGCTGGTCAGGGACGGCGCCGTCGAGGGGGCCGACGTCCGGCTGACGATCAGCGACCGGGTGCAGTGGGCGGCCTACCAGAGCCTCAAGGCGACGGGGGTGCCGGGGGCGGCGGTGGCCGTCGACCCGGCGACCGGGGCGATCCTCGCGCTGGCCACCTACCCGACGTACGACCCCAACGTGCTGGCCACGTTCGACCGGGAGCGGCTGGCCAGGGTGACCGGGCGGCTGCGCGGGGACCCGGAGCGGCCGCTGGTCAACCGGGCTCTCGACCGGCTCTATCCGCCGGGGTCCACGTTCAAGCTGGTCACCACGGCGGCGGCGCTGGCCTCACGCGAGTACACGCCCACGGCGACCGTGAACGCGCCCGCCCGCCTGCGGCTGCCGGGCACGTCGACGTACGTCCGCAACGCCGGCGACCGCCCGTGCGGGAACGGCCGGCCGACCCTGCTGTACGCCTTCCAGCAGGCGTGCGACACGGCGTTCGCCGGCATCGGGCTCCAGCTCGGGCAGGACCTGCTCAGGGACCAGGCGGAGGCGTTCGGGTTCAACGCCCGCGACCTGACGATCCCGCTGCCGGCGACGCCGAGCCGGTACCCGGTCGCGATGGACCGGGCGCAGACGGCCCTGACCGCCATCGGCCGCCACGAGAGCCGGGTGACGCCGCTGATGGTCGCCATGATGTCGGCCGCGGTGGCCAACAACGGGGTGCTGATGCGGCCGTACCTGGTGCAGGAGGTCCGGCTGCCGGACGGGTCCGTCATGAACCGGGCCAACCCCGTGCCGTATCGGACGGCGGTGCCGCCGACGCTGGCGAAGTACCTGGCGCTGATGATGACGACGGTGCGGCGCGGCGGGGGCACGCAGGTGGCCGTGCCCGGCGTGCGGGTCGCCGCGCGGACCGCCGTCACGCGGGAGGCGCCGGGGACGGAACGGCACGCGCTGGTCACCGCCTTCGCGCCCGCCGACGCGCCGGAGGTGGCGGTCGGCGTCGTCCTGGAGGACGCAGGGGAACGCGCCCCGGCGGTCGGGCCCGTCGCCCGCGCGATCATCGAGGCGGCGCTCTCCTGAGCCTCGACCGAGGGAGACTTCTTCGCCGCCGACGTCTGGGCGCGCGGCGTAGTTGATGCCACACTCACAGTGATGCTGCGATCCGCCGAATTCAGCAACCTGCCGGCCGAGCCGAACGCGTTCGTGGGCCGCGAGTCCGATGTCGACGAGCTCGCCCACCTGATGCGCGTCTCGCGGGTGGTGACCCTGTACGGCGCCGGCGGCATCGGCAAGACCCGGCTGGCCCTGCGGCTGGCCGCCCGCATCGCCCCCGAGCACCCCGGCGGCGTCTGGCTGGTCGAGCTGGCCGACGTGGAGAACGGCGGGGTCAGAGGACACGCCGCCGCCGCGCTCGGCATCGCGGGCGAGCTGTCCGAGACGGTCGGCGACCGGCGCGTGCTGCTCGTGCTCGACAACTGCGAGCCCGTCGTGGCCGAGTGCGCCGAGCTCTGCCGCGACCTGCTGGGCGCCTGCCCGTCGGTGAGCGTGCTGGCCACCAGCCGCGAGCCGCTGCGCGTGCCGGGCGAGACGGTGTGGCGGGTGCCGCCGCTGTCGGTCGACGGCGTCGACAGCGAGGCCGTGCGGCTGTTCGTGGCCAGGGCCGTGGCCGCGCGGCCCGGGTTCGAGCTGACCGGCGAGACCGCTCCGCTCGTCGTGGAGCTCTGCCGGGCGCTCGACGGGCTGCCGCTGGCGATCGAGCTGGCCGCCGCCATGGTGCGGTTCCTGTCGGTGGGGCAGCTCGTCGAGCGGTTCGACGACCGCCTGAGGTTGCTGCGGGTCGGTCCCCGTACGGCTCCGCCGCGCCACCGCACGCTCTGGGCCGCCGTCGACTGGAGCTACCGCCTGCTCACCCCGCAGGAACGCCTGCTGCTGCGCCGTACGGCCGCCTTCCGCTCGGCGTGGACGCTCGACCTGGCGGAGGCGGTCTGCTCCGGTCCCGGCCTGGCCGAGCCGGAGGTGCTGCCCAGGCTCTGCGACCTCATGGACAAGTCGCTCGTCGTCCTCGACGGTGAGATCGCCGGCCAGGCCCGCTACCGGCTGCTGGAGACCGTCCGCGAATACGCGCTGGAGCAGCTCGCCGAGTCCGGCGAGGAGACCGACGTACGGCGCCGCCATCTGCTGGGGATGGCCGGGCTCGCCAACCGGTTCAGGCAGACGCTGGCGCCGGGCGCGCGCACGTCGTGGCCGGTGGTCGAGCGGCACATCAACCTCATCGACGGGCTCAAGGCCGAGATGGGCGCCGCCTGCGACTGGTCGATCGCCGCCGGGCTGCCGGAGGCCGCGCTCGGCCTGCTGGTCGACGTACGGTTCGTGCTGATCGGCAGCGGGCGCAAGCTCGACATGGCCGAGCGGCTCGACCGGCTGCTCGCCCTCGGCTCGCCACGGGTGCCGCGGGCGCTGCACGGGCAGGCGCAGATCGTGCGCGGCGAGCTGGCACTGGCGGCCGGCGACCTGGAGCCGGCGCTGCGGCACGTACGCGCCGGGCTCGACCTGTGCGCCGCCGCCGGGGACGCCTACGGCGAGGCCGCGGGCACGGTGGTGCTGGCCCGGCTCACCGGCGAGCAGCAGGTGGTGGAGCGCGCGCTGGAGGCGGCCAGGCAGTGCGGTGACCTCATCCTGGAGTCCCTGGCCCAGGGCGCCAGGGCGCGCGCCGCCCTGCACCAGGGCCGGCTGCACGAGGCGCGGCGGGCGTTCGAGGAGGCCCTGTCGATCGACGAGGAGCTCGACAACCACTACGGGCAGGCCTCCGACCACATCGGCCTGGCGCAGGTGGCCCGGCGCTGCGGCGACCCGGCCACCGCCCGGCGCCACTACGAGGCGGCGCTGCGCCTGCTGCGGCACGTCGACGCCCGCCAGCACACCGTGAGCTGCCTGGCCGGGCTCGGCCGGGTGGCGCTCGACCAGGGTGACCTCGCGCAGGCCAGGGCCAGGCTGACCGAGGCACTGGTGCTCAGCCGCGACGCGGGGCTGCGCGCGAGCATCGCCCGGCGGCTGGAGGCGTGGGCGAGCCTGGTCGCTGCCGAGGGCGACCACCGGCGGGCGGTCCTGCTGGCGGCGGCCTCGGTGACGCTCGGCGGGCGGCAGCCGGACGCCCGCACCGAGGAGGTGCTGCGGCCGGCCAGGGCCGCCCTGGGCGAGGCCGTGACGGGGCTGCTGTGGGCCGAGGGCGGCGCGCTGACCGTGGACCAGGCGGTGGCCTGCGCCCTCGACGGCGACCTGCCCGAGCCGCCGCCCGAGCCGGTCGTGCCGGTCAGCCAGGAGAGCAGGCTCACCGCCAGGGAACGCGAGATCGCCGGGCTGGTCGCCCGCGGCCTGAGCAACCGGGCCATCGCCGACGAACTCGTCATCAGCCCCGCGACCGTGGCCCGCCACGTGGCCAACATCCTGGCCAAGCTGGGCTTCTCCACGCGTACACAGATCGCCGCATGGGTCATCGGCGGGAGGTGACCTCTCTACACATGGCGGGGCGTGGCCGCGTACATCGTCGAATGGCCATGTCAGCGCATGCGCGAGGAGGCCGTGCACCCCTAGCGTTTCTTCCGGCGATCGGCCGCGCCGCACGGGGCGGAGGATCCACCGGGGACGTCACGCGTCCCGTGGGGCTGGGCCTCCTCGGAGGGGTGGGGGTCCGGCTCCGGGCGCGTGACAGCGGGCTCGAGTCGCGCAGGGCTCGGGCCCGCCCAGAGCTCGGGCGAATGCACAGTCTCCTACATACATCGGTGGATGCTGGGGCCGCCCGTGCGGCCATACGTTGGCGGGCATGAAACCCACCGCCTCGTCCACCGGCACCGTGATCCATGAGGTGTTCCGCCGGGCCTACGAGCGTGGCGACCGTCCGGCCCTCATCGACCTGCGCGGCGGCCACGTCTACGGCTACCGGCGGCTGGTCACCGAGGTGACGAGGGCCGCCTCCGGGCTCGTCCGCAGGGGCGCCCGGCGCGACCAGGTGGTGGGGGTGCACGTCCCCACCGTGGGCGCGCAGACACTGGCGGTCCACACGGTGGTGGCGGCCGGCGGGGTGGCCGCGCCGATCGACCCAGGGCTCGGCCCCGACGAGATCGCCGAACGGCTGCGCGCGTGCGACGCCCGCACCCTGATCACCACCCCCGATCTCGCGCGCACGGCGGTGCTCGCCGCGGAGGAGTCCCGGGTGCGGCAGGTCGTCTCGCTCGGCCCGGCCCTCGACACGATCGACTTCCGCGGCCTGCTGACGCTGGAGCCGACCGCGCTGCCCACGCTCGACGCCCGCCGCCAGGACGCCCTGCTGCTCGCCGAGGGCCGTCGCCTGTCCCACGCCGACCTGGTCGGCCGGATGGCGGAGATCGACGTCCCCGTACGCCTGGCCGAGTCCGACGTGGTGCTGACCACGTGGCTGCCCGACGGCGGCTGCGACCTCATCGCCCTGGTCGGCCTCGGTGTCTCCAAGGGGGCGCTGGTGGTCGCGGCCCACGACGCCGACCTGCCCGGCACCGCGTACGACTTCAGCGTCACCGTGGTGACCGGCCCGGACGGTGCGCTGGAGCGGGTCGGTCAGGAGGGGTTCGCCAGGTGAGAGAGTGGCTCGCCGCGCACGTAGCGGGCCACGTCGGCGGCCACGATCGAGGCCGCCTTCATCGCCGTCTCCTTGCTGGCCCCGGCCAGGTGCGGCGTCATGATGAGGTTCGGGGTCGTGAGCAGGCGCGAGCCCGTCGGGATCGGCTCCTCGGGGAAGACGTCCATCGCGGCGCCGAACAGGTGACCGGAATCCAGCGCGTCGCACAGCGCGTCGTAGTCGAGCAGCGCGCCGCGGGCGCAGTTGACCAGCACCGAGCCGCGCGGCATGGCGGCGATCTGCCCGGCGCCGATCATGCCGGCGGTCTCCGGGGTGGCGCGGGCGTGCAGGGAGACGAAGCGGGAGCGTTCGAGCAGCTCGGGCAGGTCCACCCGGTTCGGCACGTCGACGTACGGGTCGTAGACCAGCACCTCCGCGCCGAACCCTTCGAGCATGCGGGCCACGCGGCGGCCGATGGCGCCGTACCCGATCAGGCCGGCGGTGTTGCCCTCCAGCTCCGGGCCGACGTTGTCGTAGGTGTAGTAGTCACCGCGCCACACGCCCCCGGCCAGGTCGCCGTGCGTCTGCGGGATCCGGCGGGTGGCGGCCAGCAGCATGGCGAGGGTGTGCTCGGCGGTGGCCACGGCGTTGCGGCCCGGCGCGAACGTCACCGCCACCCCTGCCCGGGTGGCGGCCTCCAGGTTGGCGTTGACCGGCCCGCCCCGGCTCACGCAGAACAGCCGCAGCCCGGGGCTGGCCTCCAGGACCCGCCTGGTCAGCGGCGCCATCTGGGTCACGCAGACCTCCACGCCGTCGAGAGCCTCGATCAGCTCGTCCTCCACGTCGGAGGCCTCGTCCACCTCGCCCACCTTGCCGAACGGCACCAGCGGCCACGGGAGCGTCAGCTCACGGATGTCCAGCTCGCCGGGCACCTCGCGCCTGAGCGCCTCGACGAACAGCCGGTTCTGGACGAAGTGGTCGCCTGCGGCCAAGACTCGGATGGTCAACGAACGACTCCAATCGGGGAGTTGTACTGCAGCATCGCGACCTGCCCGATGCTCAAGCGCAGCTCGGTCAGGGCGCAGTTGTCCAGACGCGGGAACAGCCGCCGGTACTCGCCGAGCGGCACCCCGATCAGCCGGCACAGTGCGAGCCTGATGGCGGTCGTGTGCGCGACCACCAGCACGCGGCCCGTGGGATGCGCGGCGTGGATGTCGTACAGCGCGGCGGCGAACCGCTCGGCGGCCGCGTGCGGGTCCTCGCCGCCCGGCAGCGGGTTGGCGGCGGGGTCGGCCTCGAAGGCGGCCCTGGCCTCGGGGAAGCGGGCCTTCATCTCCGCGGAGGTGAGGCCCTCGCCCTCGCCGAAGTCGAGCTCGCGCAGCCGGGCGTCCACCCGCAGCTCCACACCTGCCTTGGCGGCGCTCGCGGCGGCGGTGATCTTCGCCCGGCTGAGCGTGGACGCCCACACGGCCGTCAGGCCCGCCCCCGCCGCCCAGCCGGCCAGCAGGTCGGCCTGCTCGTGGCCGCGCGGGGTCAGCTCGACCTCGCTGCTGCCCGCGTAGCGGTTCTCGGCGTGCCACACCGTCTCGCCGTGGCGGACGAGCACGAGGTCGGTCATCGGGTGGTCCTCTCACGGGCGTGCGCGGCGGCTCTGGCGTCCAGCCAGCCCCGCTCTTCCAGTTCGGCGACGAAGCGTAGGTACGGCTCCCGCAGGTCGGCGCCCGACGGCTCGACCACGGCGCGCGTCCTGATCATGCGGGCCGGGTCGCCGCCCGCCAGGACGGCCATGCCCAGCGCGGGCTCGGCGTTCTCGCGCAGTGTGACCGGCCGCCGCAGGACGTCCGCCCGCAGCCGCGTCCAGTACGGGCTCCTGGTGGCGCCGCCGGTCAGGGTGAGCTCCCCGTCCACCGGGGCGCCCAGCAGGTCGAGGTAGTCGAAGCAGAGGCGTTCGACGAAGGCGGCGCCGAGCAGGACGGCAGCGTAGCGCTCGACGTCGTCGGCCGGCTCGCCCAGCGTGAAGCCCTCGGCCTCCGGGGCCGCGAACGGGAAGCGCTCGCCGCGCGAGACCAGCGGGTAGGTGACGGCGGGCGGCAGCGGCCCGCCGGCGCCCGCGGGCGGCACGGGCGCGGGAAGCCCTCCCGCCAAGCCGCGTCCGCCGCCGTAGCGGGCCTCGGCCTGCGTGCTGAGCAGGTCGAGGTCGCGGCCGGGCAGGTCGCGGGTCAGGACGCCGGCGCCCGTGCTGGACGCCCCGCCGGGCAGCCAGGAGCCGTCGGGGGCGCGGTGGGAGTAGACCACGCCGAGCGGGTCGTGGATCAGCTGCTTCGTGACGCCCTTCAGCACCAGCGTGGTGCCGAGCACCGAGTTCCAGTTGCCGGGCAGCAGGGCGCCCGCGCCGAGCTGGGCCGCGCAGCCGTCCGTGGTGCCGGCGACGACCGGGGTGCCCGCCGGGATGCCGGTCTCCTCGGCCGCCGCCGCGCACACCTCGCCGAGGCGGGCGCCGGGCCGGACGACGTCGGGCAGCATCCCCGCGGGCACGCCCAGCGCGTCGAACACCTCCATCGGCCAGCGTTCCTCGATCAGGTCCACGCCGGTCTTGAGCGCGTTGGACAGGTCGGTGGCCACCTCGTGCCCGGTCAGGCGCCGGTTGACGAAGTCGTTCTGGTGGGCCAGCCGCGCGCCCGCCGGGGCGTCCGGCAGCAGCCACAGCAGCTTCGGCAGCGCCCAGTTCGGCTGCATGCGCCGGTAGCCGAGCCGATCCCACACGTGCGCGCCCGCCTCGTTGACGCGGGTCGCGTCGGCGCGCCGGTCGTCGTACATCAGGGCCGGGGTGAGCGGGTCGCCCCCGGCGTCGGTGAGCAGGATCGTGCCAGATGTCGCGTCCACCGCCACGCCCTCGACCCGGCCGGCGGGCACGTCGCGCAGGGCCTCCCGGGTGGCGGCCGCCAGCGCGCTCCACCACTGCCGCGGGTCCTGCTCGTGGCGGGGGCCGTCGCGGTGGCTGGTCAGCGGGCGGCTGCCGGTGCCGAGCACCCGCCCCTCGCCGGTGACGGCCAGCGCGCGCACGCTCTGGGTGCCCAGGTCGATGCCGATCCACACGCTCATGTACGGCCTCTCGTACGCATCTGCGCGAGCAGCGGCCACGAGTCCGCGGCGCCGTCGCGCAACGTCAGGAAGTCGGCGAACAGCCGGTCGTAGCGTTCGCGGCGGGTGGGGTCGGGCTCGACCGCGTCGCGCAGGCGTACGTGCCGCTCCGCCGCCGCCGCGACGGACGGGGCCGCCCCGGTGGCGGCCAGGCCGACGAGGTAGGCCCCCCTCGCGCCCACCTCGTCGTCGGCCGAGCGGCGTACCGGCAGGCCGGTCACGTCGGCGATCAGCCGCAGCCAGAAGCCGCTGGCCGCGCCGCCGCCGCACGCCCGCAGCTCCGTGGGCGCCGCCCCGGTGGCCGTCAGGCAGTCGCGGATCACCATGGTCAGCCCCTCGAACACCGCCCTGGCGACGTCCTCGCGGCGGTGCTCGAACGACATGCCCAGCAGCGACCCCCTGGCCAGCGGGTCGGAGAACGGCGCCCGCTCACCGGCCGGCGACAGGTACGGCAGGAACGCCAGGCCGCCCGCCCCCGGCTCGCCCCGCTCGGCCAGCTCGCCCAGCTCGGCCGGGCCGGCCAGAGCCAGCAGGCGGCACGTCCACTGCACGACCTCCGTGCCCGCGAACGTGGGAAAGGCCCGCAGGTAGCCGCCGGGCAGCGCGATGGTGATGCCGGTCGGCTCGCCGTCCAGGCTGGGGGAGTCCACGACGACCTCGGTGCTCAGCGTGGTGCCGAGGATCGCGCACGCCTGCCCCGGCCGCACCGCTCCCGCGCCGAGCGCCGTCGAGGCGATGTCGTACGGCGCCATGACCACCGGCGTCCCGGCGGCCAGGCCCAGCGCGGTGGCGGCCGTCGCGGTCAGACCGGCGACCGGGCACGGCCGGACCGGCGGCAGCAGCCGCTCGGCCCACTCCAGCCCGAACAGGGCCAGCAGCTCCGGCGAGTACGCCCGCGCCCGCAGGTCCATGAACGGCGCCGAGGCGTCGGACTCGTCGGCCACCAGCTCCCCGGTCAGCCGGGAGAAGATCCAGCCGCCGCAGGTCAGGTTGGCACGGGACCGGGCGAGCCGCTCGGGGTCGTGCTCCTTCAGCCACGTCAGGATGGCGTGCGGCAGCCCGGACGCGGCCGAGGAGCCGTTGCGGCGGAAGGCCGTCGCCGCGACCCCCTCGCGGGTCCAGGCGTCCACCGTGCCGGCCGCCCGGCCGTCGTTCCAGAGGATGGCGGGGCCGGTCGGCTCGCCGTCGGGGCCGACCAGCCAGCACCCGTCGCCCTGGGCGGTGACGGCCACCACATCGGCGCCGCCCACCTGGGCGGCGACCTCGCGCACCGTGGCCGCGACCGCGTCCCAGACGGCGGCCATGTCCTGCTCGCAGTGGCCGGGCGCGGGCCGCGACACGACGGTCTCGCGCCGGGCGACGGCCGCCTCCGCGCCGGAGTCGTCGTAGCCGACCGCCTTGATGACCGTGGTCCCGGCGTCCACGCAGATGACGCCCATCAGGCCCTGCCGTGGGAGGTCCGCGACCGCCGCGACACGGAGTCGACGACGACGGCGAGCAGCAGCACGACGCCGGTGACCACGAACCGGATCGAGGAGTCGAGGTTGAGCAGGGTCAGGCCGCTGGAGATGGACTGGATCACGATGATGCCGAGCAGCGCGCCGAACGCCGTGCCGCGCCCGCCGAACAGGCTCGTCCCGCCGATCACGGCCGCGGCGATCGCGTTGAGGTTGACGTCGCCGCCGCCGCTGCTCTGGTTGGCCGCGGCGAGCCGGGCGGCGGCCAGGATGCCGCCGACCGCGGCGAACGTCGAGCAGAGCACGAACACCGAGGTGTAGACGGCCTTGACGTTGATGCCGGCCCGGCGGGCGGCCTCCACGTTGCCGCCCACGGCGTAGACGGCGCGGCCCCACTTCGTCCGCGACAGCAGGTAGTGCATGATCAGCACCAGCGCGACGAAGAAGACGAACATCCAGCCGACGCCGCGCGTCTGCCCCAGGTACCAGACCACGAACGCCAGCACGACCAGCAGCGCGGCGCTGCGCACCGCCAGCACCGACGTGCCGCGGGCCGACAGCCCGGCCCGCCGCCGCTCGCGCGCGTGCAGGTATCCGCTGACGAACAACCAGACCGCCGCGACCACGGCCAGCGTGTACGACAGCCAGGCCGGCACGAACGCCAGCTGCGCGAAGTTCACCAGCCCCGAGTCGAACGGCAGGTTGATCGACCCCTTGCTGCCGAGCACGTACAGCTGCAGGCCGAGGAAGGCGAGGAGGCCGGCCAGCGTGATCACGAAGCTGGGCACGCCGAACCGGTTGAACAGCTGGCCGTACACCCATCCGACGACCGCGCCCATGACGACGGCGGCCGCGATGGCCAGCCAGACCGGCAGCCCCTCGCCGACGAACAGCACCGCGAGCACCGCGCCCGACAGGCCGCTGACGGAGCCGACGGACAGGTCGATCTGGCCGACGAGCAGCACGCAGACGATGCCGAGCGCGATGACGCCGACGGCGGCGGACTCCAGGGTGAGGTTCACCAGGTTGGCGCTGGACAGGAAGATCGGGTTGAGGATCTGCAGGACCGTCCAGATCACCACGAGACCGACCACGACCGGGATGACGCCGAGGTCGCCGCCGCGCGCCCGGTCCACGATGTCGGAGACGACCCCGCGCACGCCGTCACGGCTGCGCAACCGCTCGTCCTGCAGGTCTGTGCTCATGGCCGCACTCCGCTCGGCGGCTCGGTCGCCTTGAGGCCGCCGCCTTCCTCCGCTCCGGTCGTCGCGCTCCCGCCGCTCCTTCGCGTTCTCTTCGCGGGTGGTCACGACGACCGTCCTTCCTGCGGCGTGTGACCCGCCGCCCCCTCACGGGCCGCGCGGCGGGAGACCACGTTGTCGGTGGCGCCGGTGATGGCGGCGATGATGTCCTCGGTGGAGACGTCGTTCACCTGGAACACTCCGTTGTTGCGGCCGAGCCGCAGCACCGCCACGGTGTCGGCCACGGCTTTCACGTCGGCCATGTTGTGACTGATCATGATCACGCCCAGGCCGTTCTCGCGCAGCCGCTCGACCAGGTTGAGCACCTCGGCCGTCTGGGCGACGCCGAGCGCGGCGGTGGGCTCGTCCAGGATGATGATCTTGGGGTCGCCGAGCAGCGACCTGGCGATGGCGACGGTCTGCCGCTGGCCGCCCGACAGCGCGGCCACCGGCACCCGTACGCTCGGGATCTTCGCCGACAGCTGGCGGAGCAGCTCCCACGACCGCGTCTCCATGGCCACCTCGTTCAGCCGCAGCGGGCGGACCTCGTGGCCGAGGAACAGGTTCTGGATGACGTTGAGGTTCTCGCAGAGGGCCAGGTCCTGGTAGACGGTGGCGATGCCGAGCTTCTGCGCGGCGGACGGGTTCGTGATCGCCACCTCGCGCCCCTCGAACGTGACCGTGCCCGAGTCCGGGGGATGCACGCCCGAAAGGATCTTGACGAGCGTCGACTTGCCCGCGCCGTTGTCGCCCACGACGGCGAGGACCTCGCCCGCGTCGACGTCGAGCTCGATGTCGGTGAGCGCGGCGACCGCGCCGAAGGTCTTGCTGATGCCGCGCAGGGACAGGACGGTCATCTCGCTCCTACTTGATGCCGAGCTCGTCGCAGCCTGCGGCGTACTCGCCGGTGCACACGTCGGCGGCCTTCATGATGCCGCTGTCGAAGAGCACCTCCTTGATGTTCTCCTTGGTCACGACCGTGGGGACGAACAGCTCGGAGGGCGTGTCGTAGAGCGTGGCCTTGCCGGCGGGCTTCTTGCCCTGCATGAAGTCCCAGGCCACGTTGGCGGCGGCCTCCGCGACGATCTTGATCGGCTTGGAGATGGTGTTGTACTGGTCGCCCGCGATGATGCGCTGCGCGGCGGCCACCTCGGCGTCGTTGCCGGTCACCGGCGGCACGTCCCCGCCCGCGGCCTTGAACGCGGCGATCGCGCCGCCGCCCGTGCCGTCGTTGGCCGCGACCACGCCGACGATCTGGTCCTTGAACTGCGTGATCTGGCCGCTGACCCAGGTCTGCGCCTTCTCCGGCTGCCAGTCGGGGGTGTCGTACTCGGCCAGCAGCTCGAAGCCGCTCGGGTCCACCGCGCTGTGGATGCCCTTCTTGATCAGCCCGGCCGCGGCGTCCGTGGGGGAGCCGTTGACCTGGAGGATGCCGCCCTCGGCGTTCTCGGCCTTGAGGTGGTCGACCAGGGACTGGGCGATCATCTGGCCGATCTTCTCGTTGTCGAACGAGATGTAGTAGTCGGCGGGCGTGGCCGGGATCGGCCGGTCGTAGGCGATGATCGGCACCTGCTGCGACTGGGCCGTCTTAACGATGGTGGCCGCGGCGGCGGAGTCGACCGGGTCGATGACGATGGCCTTGACGCCCTGGGCGAGCGCCGAGTTGGCCTGCTGCTGCTGTTTGGCGGCGTCGGAGTCGGCGTTCTGGTAGATGACCTCGCAGCTCGGGCAGAGCTGCTTCATCCTGGCCTCGAACAGGGGCCTGTCCTGGAGTTCGTACCGGGTGGAGGCGAGGTCGGGCATGAGGAAGGCGACCTTGGCGTTCTCCAGGTCGCCGCCACCGCCGGTGCCGCCGCCCGCGGTCGAGCCGGAGCCGCACGCCGTCAGCGCCGAGCCTGCGAGCACTGCCACTGCGGCCAGCGCGGTGGTCCGCATCTTCGCTCTGTTCACGGGTTCATTCCTCACTCGCTACTGGGGATCATGACGCAGCCCCCCGAGACACGGACATACCTCACAAGCAGGCACATCCTGTGGTGCGGCTCACGGTAGCGCGGGGTGAGAAACTTTGTCCAGCAAATGTGTTCAGATTTGGTGCGCGGCCGCGAGCAGGCCCTCCGCGGTCGGGGTGTCCGTGACGAGCTGGTTGAAGTAGCCGCCCCTGGCGCCGGCGACGATCGAGAGCACCTTCTCCGCGCCGACGGCGACCGCGATCGTGTGCGGGATGCGCCGCAGCTCCTCCAGCTGGGTGGCGACCAGCCGCTCGCTCCCCGGGTACGTCACCGGGGCGCCGTCGCGGTCGTAGACCCGCATGCACACGTCGCCCACGGCCCGGCGCAGGCTCTCGGCGTCGCGAGGCATGAGCGAGGGCGTCATCTGGCGCATCAGCGGGGCCGAGCCGACGCCGACGATCGCGGCCTTGGCCTGCGCCCACAGGTCCATCACCCGGCGTACGGACGGCTCGTGCTGCAGCGAGGCGAACAGCTCGGGGCCGGGCAGCGCGGGGGCGTACAGGTAGGCGGGCACGCCGCCGACGCGTTCGGCCAGGATGCGGGTGGTCTCGTTGGTCTGGAACCAGGGCTGCGGCTCCTCCTGGCCGCCGACGGCGGGCGCGATCGTGACGCCCGGGTACTGGCCGAGGCCCTCGCGGGCGCACTCGTAGACCGTGGTGCCGGAGGAGACCAGCACGACGTCGCCCGAGCGCAGGCCGGTGGTGGCCAGCGCGCGGGCCACGGCCGGGGCCAGCCACGGGCCGAGGGCGGGGCCGCTCACTTTGGGGACGATGTAGACGCGGCGCAGGTTGAGCGCCTGCGCCACGTCGGCGGCCAGCGGGCCGTCCTCCAGTGAGGCCGGCTTGTGCACCTTGATCTCGACGATGCCCTGCTTGCGGGCCTCCGTGAGCAGGCGGCTGACGGTGGCCCTGCTGACGCCCAGTCGCTTGGCAATGTCGCCCTGGGTGGCGTCTTCCAGGTAGTACTGCTGTGCCGCCGCGTACATCAGCTCGTGGGGGAACCGGGCCTGCGTCTCTGGTGCGACGTCGGCGGCATTCATGGCACTCCTGAACACTTGTGCTGAACCGATGCGCAATCGATGATATGCGCGATTCGGCGGTCCGACGCAGTTCTCGATGTCTTCAGGCCGCAGGGTAACCGGTGACCAAGGCGTCACCCAGGGGGGTCCGGGTGTAGAGGACGCCGCGGCCGACGCGGGTCCCGACGATCAGGCCCGTCCGGCGCAGCGCCGTCAGGTGCTCGCTCGTCGTCCCCGGACTCTGCCCGAGCAGGGCGGCGAGCTGGGTGGTGGTGGCGGGCTCGGCCAGCTCGACGAGGAGGCGCGCGCGGCTGCGCCCGATCAGCGCCGCGAGCCCGCCACCGGGCGGGGGCGGCGGCGCGGCGGTGCCCCGCGCCGGGTAGATCAACGCGTACGGCCAGGCGTCGTCCAGATAGGCGGCGATCTCGCCCATGAACGCCGACGGCAGGAAGAGCAGCCCCTTCCCGCCGAGCCGGTGGACCCGTCCGGCCGAGGCCGCCCCGATCTCGATCCGGCCTCCGGCCCGCCAGTGGACCTGCGGCCCGAAGTCCTCCAGGGCCGCCTGCCAGCCGTAGGCGGCCAGCCGCCCGGCCCGCTGTGCCACGTCCCGCTGCAGGACCGCGCGGAAGCGCGGCCAGTCGTGCGAGAGGATCTCCGTCCAGACCGCCGCGTACGCCTCGGCGAACAGCTCCACCACGTCGGGCCCCAGCAGCAGGTCCCGCACCCACTCGGCCGCCGGCGGACGCTCGGCCAGCACCCTGGTGATCTCCGCGTGCGCCTGCTCCGGCGGCGTCGCCCGCATGGCGGCCAGCTCCGCCTCGAACGGCACGTCCACCGCCGTCGGGGGAGGGGCGATGAAGTCGACGTTGTCCGCCCCCTTGTTGCCGCTGATCACGGCCGCGGCCCGCAGCACGGGGTACTGCCGCGCGAGCCCCCGGTACGTCTCCCGCCACCGCGCCGCCCATTCCCGGTGCGCACCCACGCGGTAGCGCCCGGCGAGCACCCACTGGGCGTGCATGGTCTCGATCAACGGGGAGATCGCGAACCTGCTCGCCACCAGATCCTGGGGGACGACCTCGATCGTCACCTGCACTTTTCGGTTATATCCGAATAACTCGCTCCGGGGCAGAGGGTGGCCGCAGCATCGGGTCCATGAAAGGTGCGACGTTCGGCGAGGTGTTCGCCGTCAAGGAGTTCCGCGTGCTGTTCGGCAGCTTCGCGCTGATGATCGGCGGCGACCAGATCAAGATGCTGGCCCTGTCGGTGCTGGTGTACACCCAGACCGGGTCGCCCGGGCTGTCGGCCGCCGCCTACATGGCCGGGTGGCTTCCGTACCTTCTGGGTGGGTTGTTGCTGCTCTCGCTGGCCGACCGGATCCCGGCGCGCGGGCTGATGGTGGCCGGGGAGCTGGTCAGGGCGGTCACGTGCCTGCTGCTCGCCTACGCCGGGCTGCCGGTGTGGGCGATGCTGACGCTGGTGGTGGCCACGGGGCTGTTCTCGCCGGTCTTCCTCGCCGCGCGCAACGCCATGCTGCCCGAGGTGCTGCCCGGGGACGCGTTCGTGCTGGGCCGCTCGGTGCTCACCATGGTGTCGGCCGGGGCGCAGATCGCGGGCATGGCGGCAGGCGGCGCGTTCCTGGCCTTCGCGGGGCCGTCCTCGGCGCTGGCCGCCACGGCCGCGATGGCCGTCGTGGCCGCCGTGGTGCTGCGGACGGGGCTGCCGTACCAGCCGGCGCGGGGCGCGGCCGGGCCTGGTCCGGCACGTCAGGCAGGCGCGGCCGGTCCAGGGGCCGTACGCCAGGCAGGCGCGGCCGGGCCGGGGGCCGTACGCCAGACGCTGCGCGTCAACCGGCGACTGCTGGCCGACGGGCCGGTGCGCGGGTTGCTGCTGGCCTGCTGGCTGCCGTGCGTGTGCATGGCCGGGGCGGAGGCCATGGTGGTGCCGTACCTGGGAGGCGAAGGGGAGGCGGGCGTCGTGCTGGCCGCGGCGGCGGGCGGGATGGCGGTGGGGGAGTTCGCCGTGGGCCGGTTCGCCGCGCCGGCGCTGCGCGAACGGCTGTCGCTGCCGCTCGCGGTGCTGCTCGGGGCGCCATGGCTGGGGTTCGCGGCCTCGCCGGGGGTGGGTTGGGCGGCCGTCTGCGCGGGGGTGGCCGGGGCCGGGCTGGCGTACCAGCTGGGCTTGCAGCGGCGGTTCGTGGAGGCGGTGCCGGAGGAGGTGCGCGGGCAGGCGTTCGGGCTGCAGAACGCGGGGCTGATGTCGGGTCAGGCGGCCGGCGCGGCGCTCGTGGGAGTGCTGGGCGAGGTGATCGCACCGGCCCACGCCATCGCCGTGGCGGGCGCCGCCGGCGTCGTCGTCGCCCTCGCCCTGACCCCCGCCCTCCGCCCCGCCCCAGAACGCGCCGCCGTCCAGCAGGCGGGGCCCGCACGCGCCAGGTCTACGCCTTGGCCGGGAGTTCGCCGGAGCCGCGGACGATGAGCTGGACCGGGAGCTCGACGTGCTGGGACGGGCCCGCGTCGCCGGTCACGCGGTGGAACAGCAGCTCGGCCGCCACCTGCCCCATCCGCGCCGGATCCTGCGCCACCACGGTCACCCCGGGGTCGAGCAGGTCGGCCAGCTCGAAGTCGTCGAACCCGACCAGCGCCACCCGCCGCCTCCCCAGGGCCCGCAGCGTGGTCACGGTGTAGCGGCCGTTGCCGGTGAACAGTGCCGTCGGCGGGTCGTCCAGGCCGAACAGCCGGTCCAGCTCGGCGCGTACGCCCGCCGCCGAGGGCGACCGCATCGACACCAGCCGGGGGTCGAACCGGTCACCCAGCTCCTCGCGGTAACCGCGCAGCCGCTCGGCCGCCGTGAAGATCGCCGGATCGTCGCCGAGGAAGGCGATCCTGCGGTGACCGTGCTCCAGCAGGTGGCGGACCGCCCGCCGGGCCCCTCCTGCGTTGTCGGCCAGCACGGTGTCGACGTCGACCCCCGGCTCGGGCGGCCGGTCCGCGAACACCACGGCGGTGCCGGCGTCCAGCTCCGGCCGCAGGTAGGAGTGGTCGTCACCGGCCGGCACCACGATCAGGCCGTCGACCCGCCGCGCGCAGAACGTCTCGACCAGCTCGCGCTCCCTGCCGGGCTCCTCGCCCGACGAGCCGCTCAGCAGCAGGCATCCGTGCTCGATGACGACGTCCTCGACGGCCCTGCTCAGGCCCGCGTAGAACGGGTCGGCCACGTCCTCGATGACCAGCCCGATCGTGGCGGTCCGCCCGCTGCGCAGCACCCGGGCGCTCTCGTTGCGGGAGTAGCCGAGCAGGTCGATGGCCGCCCGCACCCGTTCGGCGGTCTGGGGATGGACGCCGGGCTCGCCGTTCACCACGCGCGAGACGGTCTTGAGCGCCACGCCGGCCGCCGAGGCGACGTCCTTCATCGTCGGTCTCACACCAGGATCATCGCGTACTCCGGAGGGGCGGACAACGTTGTCAGGCAGGTGTGCCAGAGTGTTCGACTATGTCGTTGAGATCCGTCTTGCTCGTGGCCGGATTCGCACTGGCCGCGCTCAACCTGCGCCCCGCCATCGCGGGCGTCTCCCCCCTCCTCGACGAGATCATGAACGACGCGGGCCTCACGCCCGCGGGCGGCGGCGCGATCACCACCGTCATGGTGGTCTGCCTGGGCGTGTTCGGCCCGCTCACACCGCTGCTCGCCCGGCGTTTCGGGCTCGACCGCACGCTGCTCGCCGGGCTGGTCGTGATCGCCGCCGGCGTGTCGCTGCGCGGCCTCGACGGCGCCCTTGTCCTCTACCTCGGCTCCGCCCTGGCCGCCATCGCGATCGCCGTCATGAACGTGTCCATGCCCGGCATCGTCAAGCACCACTTCCCCACCCGGGTCAACCTCATGACCGGCGTCTACGTCTCCATGGTGGTCGGCGGCGCCGCGATCTCCTCCGCCGTGGTGATCCCGCTCGAACACGTCACCGGGTACGGCTGGCGCGGCGTCTCGGCCCTGCTCGCCGTGCCCGCGCTGCTGGCGGCCCTGCTGTGGCTGCCCCAGGCGCTGCGTCGCCAGGAACGCGCCGCGAATGGCCCCCGCCATTTCGGCACGGTGCTGCGCAGCCGCGTCACCTGGTACGTCACCGCCCTCATGGGCCTGCAGTCGCTCACCTTCTACGTCATGCTGGCCTGGCTTCCGACGATCTTCCTGGAGGCCGGGCTGCCCGCCGACCAGGCCGGCTATCTGCTCAGCCTGACGAACCTGGTCCAGGTCGGCACCTCGCTCGCCGTCCCCGTGCTGGCCGGCCGGCGGGCCTCGCAGGTGCCGTACGTCGTCGGGGCCGGGCTGCTGACCGTGGCGGGCTACCTCGGCGTGCTGCTCGTGCCCACGACCCTGCCGTGGTTCTGGATGGTCGTGCTCGGGATCGGGCAGGGGGCCTCGTTCGCGCTGGCGCTGCTCATCATCGCCCTGCGGCCGGCCGACCCGGCGACGGTGACCGCGCTGTCGGCCGTGGCCCAGTCGGTCGGCTACGTGATCGCGGCGTTCGGGCCGCTGGCGTTCGGGTTCCTGCGGCAGCTGTCGGGCGGCTGGACGGTGCCGCTGCTCACCGGGCTCGGCGTGCTGGTCGTGCAGATCGTGGCCGGCTGGTTCGCCGGGCGCCCCGCGACTTTAGGCAAGGCTAGCCTCTAACCATGGTGCTGACGGAGACGCTCCAGCGGCTGGCCGACGAGCGTGGCGGGGTGATCGGGGTCGAGCCGGGCCTCGTCACCGAGCCCGACGCGACCTGGACGCCGGTCGGTGAGCTCGTGCGGGAGCCGTACACGCTGCTGGCGGGGCTGGTGGACGAGACGGCCGCGCGCTGGAACGCCCCGCGGCACGTCGGCGCGGCGCTGTTCTGGAAGACCTACGGCTACTGGCACACCCTGCCGATGGCCCTCGGCTGGGCGCTGGACGGCAGGGTGCCGCTCATGCGGCTCGCGGACACGTATTTCCAGGTGTCCGGGGCCGGGGTGACGATCGCGGCCACGCGCGTGAGCTGGGGCGCCGGCGCGGGCGCGATCGCCGGCGCGCTCCAGGAGTCGCAGCTGCCGCTGATCCGGGCCGTCAACGCGCTGGCCAAGGTGGGTGAGCGCACGCTGTGGGGCTCCACGGCGGAGGCGATCGCCCAGCCGCTGACCTCGATCGTGCCCGGCGACTACCTGCGGCTGCTGCGCGAGATCGGCCCGCCGGTCGACGGGCTGGTCGAGCCCGCCGCGGAGGGTTACTTCCGCAGGACGTGCTGCCTGTGGATCACGCTGCCCGACGTGGAGCCCTGCGGGAGCTGCTGCGTGCTCAGGCCACCGACTCGATCGGCTCGTCCATCGGCCTGAGCTCGTCGGCGTAGCTCACCGACACGCGCCGCATCACGCCGGAGCCGTCGATCGAGTACTGCCCGAGCCGCCACAGCGGCGGTGAGTACGCGTGGATCGAGACGCTCTCGTCCACCGCCCCGGTGAGCCGGTGGATGTGGTCCGGCCCGAACGAGAACGACTGCCCCTCCGTGACCACCGTCTCCAGGTGCTCGCCGCCGATGCGCGGATTGCACTCCTGCAGCGCGCCCCGCACCACGTGCACGGCTCCGGAGGAGATGTCGTGGTCGTGCCAGCCCGTGTCGTCCTCGGGACGCCAGCACAGCAGCCAGACGTCCACGTACGCGTCCCGGTAGAGCGAGGCGTAGTGCCGCCCGCCGTCCTCGGGGAAGCTGACCTCCTGGCGCCACTCCTCGGGCCGCGCGGCCAGCGTGTCGACCAGCTCCCGCAGCTCGCGCCGGTCCAGCGTCCGCTCCGGCAGTGCGGCGCAGGTACCCCCGCCCTTGATCTGGTTCGTACTCACTTACGAGACTCCTCTCTGTTCAGTAGACGACGGGGGTTGACGACCTTGATGGCGTGATCGGCGGCGGCGCCGAGGCCGGGGCGGGGGGCGGTGGCGTAGGGGGCGTCGGAGCCGTTGACCACGACGTCGATCCCCAGCTCGCGGACGATCGCGTCGATCGCGCGCGGACCGTACGACGAGGTCTCCACGAAGAAGTTCGGGTCGACCAGGCCGCGGCCGCCGCCCCGGGCGGTCAGGCGCTCGGTGTGCAGCGGCGCGAGGCCCGCGAGCAGCGCGAAACAGACGCGCAGCCGCGGATGCCGGGGCCGTACGACGGCGTGGAAGGAGTGCCAGGCCGCGTGCATCTGCTGCACGTACGGCACCAGCGCGGGCCACCACGCCGGCATGCCGGCCGGCGCGGCGGCCGGTCCCGGGTGCACGAACAGCGGCAGGTCGCGCGCGGTCAGCACCTCCAGCAGCCGGTCGTCCGGCACCGCCGTGGCCGGGATCTGCAGGCCCGCGAACCCCCGGTCGAGATCGGCCGCCAGCCGGTCGGGATCGGGCTCGCTGTGGCAGGTGGCCGCCCACGCCCCGAACGGCTCGCCCAGCCCCAGCGCGCCCTCGTGGTAGGCGTCGATCAACGGCCACGCCTCCCCGGGCGGCAGGAACTCGACGCCCAGCGGGCTCGACAGCGACACCAGCGCCAGCTCCAGGCCGCCGGTGTCGCGCCGCTCGTGGTCGGCCGGATCCACCTCGTACGGCGGCTCGCCGTCGAGCAGCAGCGTCCAGCCGTCCAGCCGGGGCGGCGACGTACGGGCCCGCAGCGCCGCGACGAACGCAGGCGTCCACAGGTGCTGGTGCACGTCGATGCTCACGGATTCCTCCCCCAAATCCCTACTGACATTACAGGTAAATGTGCCGTCGCGGCTAACACCGTTGTGTCGGCGTCACGGAATAGGCTGTCGGAATGCCTCGCAAGAGAGCCACGATCCGTGAGGTGGCGCAGGCCACGGGCCTGTCACCGGCGGCCGTCTCCTACGCGCTGCGCGGCCTGCAGGTCTCCGAGGAGACCATGGAGCGCGTGCGCGCCGCCGCCGCCGAGCTCGGCTACGAGGCCGATCCCATCGCCAGGGCGCTGGCCAGCGGCCGCAGCGGCATGATCGGCGTGTTGTGCGGCTCGCTCGAAGACCTCTGGCAGCAGTCGCTGGCCGTCGGCATCAGCAGGGGCCTGCGGGAGAAGGAGCGCTACGCCCTGATCCTCGACGCGGTCGGCGATCCCGGCAGGGAGCGGGCGCTCGCCCGGCAGCTGCGCGACCAGCGGGTCGACGGTCTCATCGTGCAGCCGATCGACCCGGCGGCGGAGTTCTGGCGCGAGCTGTGCGAGTCGGTTCCGGTGGTGGCGATCGGCGACTCGATCGCGGGCACGGCCGGCGAGGTCGTCTTCGACAACCGGCGCGGGGTCACGCTCGCCCTGGAGCATCTGCGCTCGTCGGGCCACCGCCGCATCGCCGTGCTCACGCCGACCCGGGCCAGCACGCCCGACCGGCCCGCCGACGTCCACGTCACGGCCGAGGCCGACCGGCTGGGGCTCGACATCGAGGTCGTCACCGCCTCCCACGGCCTGGCCGCCGCCACCGGCGCCGCCCATGAGCTGCTGTCGGGAAAGCGGCCGAGCGCGGTGTTCTGCTTCGCCGACTCCATCGCCTACGGGGTCTACGCGGCGGCGCAGGAGCTGGGGCTGTCGATCCCGGGCGACGTGTCGGTGATGGGCTACGACGACCACCCGATGTCGGGGCTGCTCTCGCCGGGCCTGACCACCGTCGACTGGGACATCGACGGCATCGTGCGCGCGGCCGTCCGGCTGGTCGCGGCGGCGGCCGACGGCGGGGCCCGCCGCCGCCGGGTCGTCCAGCGTCCCATGCTGCGCGAACGCAGCTCGGTCGCCCCGCTGTCGTGAGCGCCGCCGGGGAGAAGGTCAGTCGTTGTCGGGGATGAAGAGGCCGAGCAGCCAGCTCACCAGGCTGACGATGATGGCTCCCCAGAAGGCGGCCGGATAGAAGTTGTCGACATGGAAGGGGATGTCCAGCTGGCCGGCGATCCAGCCCGTCAGCAGCAGCATCGCCGCGTTGATGACGAGCAGGAACAGCCCCAGGGTCAGCACGATGATCGCGCAGCCCAGCGACTTCACGATCGGCTTGACGATGGCGTTGACGACGCCGAAGATCAACGCAACGACGAGCAGGACGCCCCAGTATCTGGCCGAGTTGGACGGGGCGGCCACGTCGATGCCGTCGACGAGCTGGATGGCGACCCACAGGGCCACCGCTGCCGCGAGGGTTCTGATGATGAATCTCACGCTGCTTGATCCTCCCACTTCGGCACGGGGGCCGCGATAGGTCCGTACCTCTACGATGCCTCCGAGTTATGGGCTGACGGCGGAGGGAAGGGCGTGCAGGGGGAGGAAGCAAGATGGACGTGAACGAGCTCGAGTCGCTGCCGGCCCACGAACTGCACGAGCGCGCGGTGCGTTACGCCGTCCGCCACGGCGACCTGGGGTTCCTGTGGGACCTGCTGAAGGTGATCCCGGCCGCCGAGGCCGCCAGCGGCCACACCACCGAGAGCGCCAACGACCTCAGCAAGGTCTCCGCGCTGCTCAGCGACGCCATCGCCGCCGGCGAGGGCAAGCTGGGCGAGGCCCTGCGCCCGATCTACATCGAATACCTGCGCCAACACCCCGACGCCTAGCCGGCAGAGGTGGACGGCCCGGTCGTCTCGGCCGGGCCGTCCCGTGTGCCCGCGGGTCAGACGGCCAGGCGGGTGGCCGCGCCGGTGTGGCGGGTGAAGCCCGGCGTGGTGGTCTCCTGGCCGTCCCGCGTGATGATCATGGTCTCGTACGGCCCCGACGCCGCCAGGTCGGCGGCGAAACGGCGAGCCAGCACGGCGCCCATGGCGTACAGGGCGGTGGCGTACGCGTCGGCCACGCCCAGGTCGGGGCCGACCACGGTGACCGAGCCGAGCCCCTCCTGAACCTTGCCGGTGCGCGGGTTGACGATGGGCCTGCGCCCCGAGGTCGCGATGCCCATGTCGTGGGCGTGGACGACCGCGCGCACGACGCCGGTGCGCGGATCGCGTACGGTCACCCGCCACGGCGTGCCCGGCATCGCCGAGCCGCGCACCCTGATGTCGCCGCCCGCGCTGATGCGGTGGTCGACCGCCCCGGCGTTGCACAGCGCCCGGGACAGCCGCTCCAGCGCCCAGCCCTTGATGTAGCCGGACGGGTCGATCACGCCGTTGATACGCGACTCGAACCAGCCGTTCGTGGCCTCGCTGAGCTCGTCGCAGCGGTGGAGGACCTCGATCAGCTCGGGGATCTGGCGGATCGTCTGACCGCGGCTGAGCCGGCCGACCTGGCTGTCCTCCTTGGCGGGGTTGAAGGTGTCGTCCACCCACCTCAGCCAGGCGAACGCGTCATCGAGCACGGGTGTCAGCTCGCGCTCCGGCAGGGCCGTGCGGATGTCCACGCTGACCGGCATGCCCATGACCATTTCGACACGGGCGCTTCCGGGGAAAGTCGTCACCTTGCCTCCTTGTCCGGCGCCCACGCTTTCAGACAGGCCATATGCTCAGGCTAAACCTTTTGCCGGGAACTGAAACTCACCTGTGACCTGGGAACGGACAGCCGGGTCAGGGCGCCGGCGACGTACCTCTGGAACCCGCGGGGGCCGGCCACCTCGACCGCGCGCTCGGCGATGTCGGGGATCTCACGACTCAGCCCGGAGGCGCTGACGCGTTCCTTCGCGCGCGGGTCGTGCTCGGAGCCCACGACGAGGATGAGGCGGTAACGGGCCTCCAGCTCGCGCAGCTCGTCGGTGACGCGGTCGGCGCGGTAGACCGCCACGGTGTCGGCCTCCCCGGCCAGGCGCTCGCGCAGCGCCGACGGGTCGAGCCCGGTGGCGATGAGCAGCCGCGGCCGGGACGGGTGCACCCGGTGGTTCCAGATGACCATCACGGCCGCCGCCGCGTACAGCAGCAGCGAGCCCACCCGGTCGGGCTCGGTCACGTTCGCCGTCGAGCTGAACTGGTGGGCCACCAGCAGCGCGCCGGCCAGGTAACCGCCGAGCCGCAACCGCTGCCTGGCCTCCTCGGTGCGCAGGTAGTCGGCGGCCTGCACGGTGAGGAACCCGACACCCACGAGCAGTGCCGCGGCGGTGTAGGCCACCGGCGTCCACGGGTGACCGAATCCCGGCCGCAGGGCGCCGAACTCGGCCACCGCGACACCGGACCAGAAGAGGATCGGGCCATGATGAGCATTCGCCTCGCTAGCCATGGCCTCACCATGCTGAACGAACATGAGAGCCATCTGAGTAGGGTCTCTAAACATGGCTAACGTGCGAGTCGAGCGGACTGAAGACGGCGGATTCCGGGCCACCAACGCCCGCGGTGCCGAGGTGCGGATCGGAGGCGGAGACGAGGCCGGGGTGTTCACCCCGGTGGAGCTCCTGCTGGCGGCGGTGGGCGGGTGCAACATCGTGACCGTCGAGCCGCTCACCGCCAAGCGGGGGCACCGGCTGGTGCGGCTGGAGATGACCGTCCAGGCGGAGAAGGTGGAGAGCAACAAGCTGGGGCCGGTGACGGTCACGTACGACGTGGAGCTGCCGTCGGAGGCGGCCGACGAGGTCTTCAGGGCGGTCGCCGAACGGGTGCACGAGAAGCACTGCACGGTGAGCAGGACACTCCAGGACGGCACTGACGTGCGGTTGGAACTTCCGTAAATGGATTAAACCGATATTCGACCCCGTTATGACGCGACCGTTGCATTCGCCTCGGTAGCGTTGTACCAGGTCAGTAGCTCTGGCGACTGGCCGAGGACCTTCACCGATGCGGACGCGGAGGGGGACCGCGGTTCGCAAAGTGCGGGACCGCCGGCGCTTTTGGGGGAAAGCGTCGGCCTGGACCGCCACCGATCGGGCCGGGCAGCTTTGGGGGAACTGCCCGGCCCGATCCATGCCCGGGGTCACGTGTGTGCTTCGTCCGGGTTCATGCGTACGCTGCGGACGTGACGAAGGTTCTCATCGACTGCGATCCCGGCATCGACGACGCGCTCGCCCTGGCGCTGACCGCCGGATCCTCCCTCGACCTTGTGGGCATCACCACCGTGGGCGGCAACGTCGACCTCTCGCTGACCACCGCGAACGCGCTGGCGCTGCGCGAGTTCCTGGAGCTCGGCGACGTCCCGGTCACGCCCGGCAGCGCCGGGGCTCTCCTGCGGCACACCGTCAGGGCGGGCCACGTGCACGGCGCCACGGGGCTCGGCGACGTGCTGCTGCCCGCGCCGCGGCGGGGGCCCGCGCCGGGCCACGCGGTCGACTTCATCGTGGAGACGCTGCGCGCGCGGCCCGGCGAGATCACGCTGGTGGCCGTGGGCCCGCTGACGAACCTCGCCCTCGCCGTACGGCGTGAGCCGAGGGTCGTGGAATGGGCCCGCGACCTGGTCATCATGGGCGGCTCCTACACCCGTGGCAACCACAACCCGGCGGCCGAGTTCAACATGCTGGCCGACCCCGAGGCCGCCGCCATCGTCTTCGACGCCGGGTGGACGGTGACGATGCTGGGCCTCGACGTGACGCTGACGGCCGTGGTGACCACGCAGGTGCTGGAGCGCATGGAGCCGCTCGGGCGGCTGGCGGAGCTGCTGGTGCCGGCCGCGCAGTCGTACGGGGTGGTGACGGCCGAGAGCGGGCCGGCCATCCACGACGCGTGCGCGGTGGCGTACCTGCTGGACCCGTCCTTGTTCACCTGCGTGCCGGCCGTGGTGAACGTGGAGACCGCCGGGCAGTTCACCCGTGGCATGACGGTGACCGATTTCAAGGTCGGCGACCGGCGGGCCAACGCGCTGGTGGCGACCTCTCTCGACGTGAAGGGATTCTGGGACCTGGTGATCGGAGCGTACGAGAGGCTGGCGGGCCGGCTGGGCTGAAAGACAGGCGCGGGCACTGTTCGGCGGCTGATAGAGTTACATCTGTTGCGCCGCTAGCTCAGTTGGTTAGAGCAGCTGACTCTTAATCAGCGGGTCCGGGGTTCGAGTCCCTGGCGGCGCACCTTCCGGAAACGGCCCGTCGTCACGACGGGCCGTTTTCGCGTTCCCGGTGAAGACGCTCATCCGCCCGCGGGGTCCGCGGCGGTGCGGCCGAGCCGGGCGGAGATCTTTGCCGTGGTGACGAACGACGTCACGACCACGGCGACCAGCAGCACCCCCATCATGATCACTCCGCCGCTGACCACGGGCTCCGCCGAGCCGCTCTCCGCCCTGGCCGACCCGGTCAGGAAGGTGAGCACGACCAGCACCCCGAGCCCCAGCACGGCCTCCACGGCGACGAGCCGGGGGATGACGCGTACGGCGAGCCGGAACACCGAGCCCTCCTGCCCGGCCGCCCGCGCCCTGGCGATGCGCGGCATGAGGACGAACTCGTGCAGCCCGCCGATCGCGACCATGGTGCCCACCAGCACGAGCTTGACCAGCAGGAACCGGCCGAACTCGGTGGTGAGCAGGTCGCCGGCGCCACCCACGTTCTTCCAGGCCAGCCATGATCCGCTGACGACCATGCCGCCCACGGCGGTCAGCGCGACGACGCTGAAGCGCGACCAGATCCGCGCCCACACGGCTCCCGCGCCGGGGGACAGGCGGCGGTGGGCCGTGGCGAGCAGCGCGAGCCCGGCGATCCCGCCGACCCAGGTCGACACCGACAACACGTGCGCGTGGTCGAGGACGCTGCCGAGCACGCTGTCGAACGTCTCCGCGCCCGGATCCGTCGGCACCCACGTGACGGCGTAGGCGAGGAACGCGATGACGTAGGCCGCGCCGGCGACGCGGGTGAGGCGGGCGTGCAGGCTGGAGCGCCACAGGAGGATCAGCATGACCGCCGACAACGCCCACAGCCCGTACTGGACCGCCGCCTGGGCGCCGGCGGACATCCACTCGCCGGGCTGGGCGGGCGCGGTGAGGTAGCCGAGCACCCGTCCCGGCAGCACCGCCTCGGAGTACGGGATCTCCTGGCCCTTGACCCGCGCCCCCTTCCCGGCGAGCTGGAAGTACAGCGCCACGAGGAACCACGTGCCGACGGCGGCCAGGATCAGCGCGGCGCGACGGCGCAGGACATCGCGGTGGGCCGGATTCACCGGCGAGCGGGACAGCACGGGGTGCACCACCAGCACGTGAAGCAGGGTGCCGCCGAACGTCCCGATCAGGCCGGCGAAGTAGGCGATCTTCGTGATGATCCGCCACGCCGCCGGGTCCGGGTTCGGATCGGCCGCTGCGAGTTGTGACAACACCTGTGACAGCACCGTTTGCCTCCTGGGGCTTTCCAAATAGGGCGTGCTAGATGCGGCGCAGCCCGCGGACGGCGGGGAGCGCGGTCGGGCCGGAGTTGACGTTGACCTCGTGCTCGACGGTGACGCCGTCCGCGTCGAACCGGAGCGTGAGCGTGTCGATGAACGGCGCTTCGAGGAAGTGCCACGTCAGCCGCAGGACGTCCGCGGAAGTCCACTCGGCGGCGGCCAGGATCGGGGCGCGGGCGTCCTGGTAGGAGTGGTGCAGCCGCCACACGCTCACGCCGGTGTGCTGCCTGAGCCACCGGCCGACACCGTGTTCGACGGTGTGCCGGCCGTGCTCGTCCTCGATCACGAGCAGCACCGCGTCCGCCGTCACGTCGACCGACAGCGAATCGACGCCGTGTTCGTTGGGCTTGAAGTCGTACGTCTCGCGGAAGGCGGACCGGCACGCCGAGGGCCGCAGCGGCTCTGGCTCGCGGGCGCGCCGCACCCACTGCTCGACCCCGTCGTCCTCCCGCTCCGCGCCGTCGAACGCCTTCCTGAACGTCCTGCGCAGCATCTCCGGCAGGTCGTGGTACGTGTCCTCGCCCATGGCGCCCGTGACCACGACCACGCCGCCCTGGTCGGGGAAGATCATGCATTCCTGGCCGAAGATGCCGGAGGCGTTGTAGATCCGGTCCTCGGTCGTCCAGAACTGGTAGCCGTACCCGGAGTCCGCGACGGCGTCCGGAGCGGGCGGCAGCAGCTCCCTGCCGTTCCACGTGCCGCTGATGGCGCGGCGTACGTGGAGGGCGGAGGCCTTCTGCGCCCAGCCTGGGGGCAGGACGCGCTCGCCCTGCCACATCCCGTCCTGGAGATAGAGGATCCCGAACGACAGCAGATCGCGCGGGCGCATCGACAGGCCGTTGCCGCCGCTGGCCACGCCCTCGGGGTCGCGCTCCCAGGCGAAGTCCGTGATGCCCAGCGGCTCGAACAGGCGCGGGCGCAGGTATTCGTCCACGGGCTGACCGGACACCCGCTGCACGATCGCCGACAGGACATGGCTGGTCGTGCTGCTGTAGACGAAGCAGCGGCCCGGCAGCTCCACCACCGGCTCCTCGAAGAACTCGCCGATCCACCCCGTCTGGCGCAGGCGGGTCGTCGCGCCGGACAGGCCGCGGCCGTGGCCCGTCTGCATGGTCAGCAGGTCGCGGACGCGCATGCGGCTCAGGTTCTCCGTCGGCGGGGCCGGCAGCCGTCCGTCGAAGAAGCTCACCACCGGGTCGTCCAGCCCGAGCAGGCCCTCGGCCTCGGCGAACCCGATCGCGGTGCCGGTGAAGCTCTTGGTGGCCGAGTGGATCTTGTGCTTGAGGTGGGGTTCGTGCGGCCACTGCCACAGGTCGAGGACCGTCCGCCCGTGCCGGTGGACGATCAGGGAGTGCAGCCGCATGTCCCGCTCCGCCAGCTCCTCCAGGAAGGCGTGCACCGGGCGCATGTCGATGGTCGCGTGGTCGTTCGCCATCAGAACCTCCCGAGGGGACCGGCGGCTTCAGCCGTCGGGGGAATCGGGAGCGGGAGGGCCGTCAAGGCCCGAGCGTGCCCTGACCTGCCGGGTCTGCGGATCACAGATGTCCTTCCGGGTTTTGTCGGTGCCGGCCGATACCGTGGTCGTCTCGTTACCGAGCGTGGGAGGTGGGGGTGCGCAGGTCGTTCAGGTTCCTGTTGCGCCTCACCGGTAAGCAGGCCGTCGCGCTCACGCAGTGCCTGGAGGATCACCGGCAGCTGTACAACGCCGCGCTGGAGCACCGCCGCACCGCCTACGCCAAGGCTGGTGTCACGATCCGGTACGGCGATCAGTCGGGCGAGTTGAAGCACATCCGCGCCGACGGCCCCGAAGGCCAGGCCCGGTGGTCGTTCTCTTCCCAGCAGGCCACTCTGCGGCGGCTCGACAAGGCGTTCGCCGCGTTCTTCGCACGCGTCGAGGCCGGGCGCACACCGGGCTTTCCGCGGTTCAAGGGGCGGGGCTGGTTCGACGCGGTGGAGTGGCCCAGGGACGGCGACGGCTGCCGGTGGGATTCCCAGCCCGGACATCCCTCGGCTACGTTCGTGCGGTTGCAGGGCGGCGGGCATGTGCCGGTGCACCGGCACCGGCCGGTGAGGGGCCTCGCCGCGACCGCCGATCGTCTCGCGGCGGCTCAGCGGGACCTGGCCCGTAAGAAACGCGGGTCCACGCGCCGCCTCAAGGAGGTGGCACGGATCGCCGCCCTGTGCGGCAAGGTCGGCCGTCAGCGGGTCGACTACGCGCACAAGGTCGCGAACGCGCTGGTGCGCGGCTATGACGTGATCGTGCACGAGGGCCTGCGGATCGCGAACATGACCCGTTCGGCGTCCGGCACGGTCGAGGCGCCCGGCCGGAACGTCGCGCAGAAGTCCGGGCTCAACCGAAACATCTTGGACGCGGGTTGGGGGGTGTTCCTGACGATCCTGTCGCACAAGGCTGAGAGGGCCGGTCGAGAGCTGATCGCGGTGAACCCTGCCGGCACTTCCCGCACGTGCGCCCGCTGCGGGCACTGCGTGAGGGAGAACCGCGTCACCCAGGCCGAGTTCCGATGTCAGGCGTGCGGTCATGCTGCGCACGCTGATGTGAACGCGGCGATCAACATCTTGAGGGCAGGGCTTGCCCTTCGCCGGGCTGCGGAAGCGGCTTAGCGAGAAGCCGCTCCCTTCAGGGAGCGGAGGAGTCACGAATACCGTTCTCTCGTGTGTGTGGGGCGGTGGGCGGGCTCTCGTGGGTGGGCCGGAAGCCGGCCGGTCTCTAGCGGGTGCGGCGCTCGTTCAGCAGCTTCCCGAGGAACTCCTGGACGGCGGGGATCACCGCGCTGCCCCGGTGGCCGACGCCGGGGACGACGTCGAAGCGCACCGGGATGCCGTGCTCGTCGAAGTTCGCCCGCAGGCACTCCAGCCGCTCGATCCGGGTGCGGCCGGTCTGCTCCACGCCGTCGAGCCAGTTGGGGCCGCCGACGTTGTTGATCTCCCAGGTCTCGACGTCGTCGCCGCCGACCACCATCTGCACCGGCACCTTCCGCATGGCCGCGAGATCGATCCCGGTGCCGAAGATCTCCTCGAACCCGCCGGTGCCGAGCCACCACGGCACGGAGTCGTCGAGCCGGGTGATCCGGCCGGGAGCGCCGATCGACACGCCGGCCAGCCGATCGGGATGGACGTAGAAGAAGCGGTGCGCGAACTGCCCGCCTCCGGAGAATCCGTGCAGGTAGAACCGGGCGGTCTCGGTGTTGAACACCTCGCCGACCTCGTCCACGATGTGCAGCAGCTCCTCGTCGAAACGGATGCCGCCGTAGGAGAGGAACTTGAAGCTGTGCAGCTCCCTCGGCTCCACCAGCCCGGCCGGGAAGAGCGGCGTGAGGATGACGCAGCGGTGCTCGATCGCGAAGCTCTTCCACCGGTCCCGGTAGAGCTCCGCCGAGCGGCCGGTGCCGTGCTGGATGACGACGAGCGGCAGCGGCGCCGCCTGGGGCGTGTGGTCCTTGGGGACGTACAGGGCGTACGAGATGCGCTGGTCGTGGCGGGAGGCGAAGAACGGGGTCCCGCCGATGAAGTAGAACCCTTGGGGGTCGGGGTCGACGGTGGTGGGCATGGGGGACGTACTCCTCGATCGTGGGGGGTCAGAAGGCGGTCAGCACATGCCGGAAGTGGGTGACCTCCGGCAGGCCGGCGATCGTGTCGCCGATGAGCTCACGCCATCGCCGGAACGCGGGTGAGCCGCGGAATCCCGAGGTGTGGTCGTCGATCGACTCCCAGCCGACGACGAGGCGATACTGCCGCGGATTCTCGTGCGAGCGCTCCAGGACGAACGTGCGCGCCCCCTTCGCCCGCTGGAACAGCGGCGCGGCCTCGGCGACCGCCGCCTCGAACCGCTCCTCATGGCCGGGCAGGACGGTGATCAGCGCGCTCTCGTGCACGAGGCCCGCCGGGCCGGCGGGCCCGCCGGGGTGCTCGGCGTCGATGCGGGAGTGCTCGCCCGACTCGACGAGCGTCCTGGTCGCCTCGACGGACGCGTACGTCCAGAAGATCTTCATGGGCGCCGTGCCGGAGGCGTTCTCGAAGTGGTGGGGGACGTTGGCCGGCACGAACGTGGTGTCGAAGGTGCGCAGCGGGGTGCGGACGCCGTCGATGTCCACGACGGCGTCGCCCTGGACGACGATCACGGATTCGGCGACGTTGTGCGTGTGGTGCCCGATCACCGCTCCTGGCTCGAAGCTCGTGATGCCGTTGAGGAAGGTCGTCGCGCCCCGGGCGCTCGTCACGAGCGGCACCGTGCGCGCTCCGGCGCCGCGGTCCTTGGCCGGCAGCTCGTCGGGACGGAAGATCGAGCTCATGCCGTCACCGCCGGGCCGAACCAGACGGTCTTCACGTTGACGAACTCCCTGATGCCGTAGGAGCCGAGCTCCCGGCCGTAGCCGGACTTCTTGATCCCGCCGAACGGCAGGCGCGGGTCGGAGGCCACCATGCCGTTGACGAAGACCGCGCCCGCGTCGAGGAGGGGGACGAGCCGGCGCGCCTGGTCGAGGTCGGAGGTCCACAGGGCGGCGCCGAGGCCGTACTCGGTCCGGTTGGCCAGCTCGATCGCCTCCTCGGGCCCGCCGACCCGCGTCACGCTCGCCACCGGCCCGAACGTCTCCTCGCGGAACGCCGCCATGTCCGGGGTGACGTGGTCGAGGAGGGTGGGCGGGTAGAAGAAGCCGGGGCCGGGGACCGGGTTGCCGCCCAGCAGGAGGCTCGCCCCGGCCGCCACGGTGCGGCGTACCTGGTCGTGCAGGGTGTCGCGGAGGTCCGCCCGGGCGAGCGGCCCGATCTGGGTGGCCTCGTCCATGGGGTCGCCCATGATCAGCGCGCCGGTCTTCTCGGCGACCAGCTGCACGAAGGCGCCGGCGACCCTCTCGTCCACGACGAAACGTTTGGCGTTGACGCAGCTCTGGCCGACGGTGTTGAACCGCGACCGCACGGCCGCCGTCGCGGCCTCGTCCAGATCGGCGTCGGCGAGCACGACGAACGGGTCCGAGCCGCCCAGCTCCAGGACGTGCTTCTTCAGGTGCGCGCCGGCCTGCGCGGCCACCAGCGCGCCGACCTCGGTGGAGCCGGTGAGGGTGACGGCCGCGATCCGGTCGTCGGCGATGAGATCGGCGACCGCGGCGGGCTCGGTGAGCAGCGTGGAACAGAGCCCGGGCGGGGCGCCGGCCCGCCGTACGAGCTCTTCGAGCGCCAGCGCGCAGGCCGGCACGTTGCTCGCGTGTTTGAGCACCGCGCCGTTCCCTGCCGCCAGCGCGGGCGCGAGGAAGCGGAAGAACTGCCAGAACGGATAGTTCCACGGCATGACGGCCAGCAGCACGCCGAGCGGTTCGAGGACGACCGTGCTCTCCGTCGCGCCGGACGCGACGGGCTCGGGGGCGAGGTAACGCTCGGCGTGCCCGGCGTAGTGGTCGAGCGTCCAGGCCGACTTCTCGATCTCCGCCCGTGCCTCCGTGATCGGCTTGCCCATCTCCTGCGTGATCAGCCGGGCGAAACGGTCGGCATCGGCCCGCAGTTCGCGGGCGATGGCGCTCAGCAGGGGGAGCCGCCGGGCGACGGGGGTCGCGCGCCAGTCGCGCTGGGCCGCCACGGCGGCGCTCAGGACGGCGTCCGTGTGTTCGGGTGGATGCGGATCGTAGTCGGCGATGGGCTCGCCGGTCGCGGGGTTGAGGGAGGAGGGCAAGGGTTTCCTTTCGAAAGGGGGTCAGCTCTCGCGGCGCAGCCGAGCCGCCACGTGAGCGGCGAACTGGGCGGTGCCGAGGTTCCCGCCGAGGTCGGGGGTGCGGGTCGCCGGCTGGTCGAGCACGCGTTCCACGGCCGACTCGATGTCGGCCGCCGCCGCGATCAGGTCGTCGTTCCCGTCGCGGCGGCCTCGCCAGTCGAGCAGCATCGCCGCGGACAGGATGAGCGAGGTGGGATTGGCCACGCCCTTGCCCGCGATGTCGGGCGCGGAGCCGTGCTGCGCCTGGGCCACCGCGACCTCGTGCCCGGCGTTGAGCGAGCCGCCGAGGCCGAGGCTGCCCGACAGCTCCGCCGCCTCGTCGGACAGGATGTCGCCGAACATGTTGGTGGTCACGATCACGTCGAACGTGTCCGGCCGCCGGATGAGCGCGGCCGCGGCGGCGTCCACGATCAGCTCCTCCAGCTCGACGTCGGGGAACTCCGCGGCGACCTCGCGGACCACGCGCAGGAAGAGCCCGTCGGAGAGCTTGAGCACGTTGGCCTTGTGGACCGCCGTCACCTTGCCGCGGCGCCCGCGGGCGAGCTCGAACGCCGCGCGGGCCACCCGTTCGCAGCCCCGCGCGGTGATCTTCCTGATGCTGAACGCGCTGCCGGCGTCCGGCATGAACTCGCCGCTGCCCGCGTACATGTTGCGGTCGGAGTAGAAGCCTTCGGTGTTCTCCCGGACGATGACCAGGTCCATCGGGGCGCGCAGCACGCTGAGGTCCGATCTCGACCGGCACGGGCGGATGTTCGCGAACAGCTCGAACCGGATGCGCAGTTCGGCGGAGGGGTTGAGCCCGCCCTCCTCGCGCGGCGGGTATTCGTAGTGCGACACCGGGCCCAGGATCACGCCGTCCACCTCGGGGACCCGGTCGAGCACCGGCTGCGGCAGCGTCGTGCCGTGCCGGACCAGGGCGGCGAACCCGATGTCGGCGACCTCGACCTCCAACCCGAGACCGGTCGCGTCCAGCACCTCCAGGGTCGCGCTGACGATCTCCGGGCCGATGCCGTCGCCGGGCAGTACGAGCACTTTCATGAAATCTCCTTGATCGCTGGGAGCGTCGCCGCGCGCGTCGCTGGGAGCGTCACGGCGTGCCCGCGAAGGCGGCCCGGAGCTCGGCGACGCGCTCGGGCCGCCAGTTCGGCCCCGGCGCGGACGACAGCAGCATGTCGGTGTAGGGATGCCGGGGCCGGCGCAGCACCTCGGCGGTGACGCCGCGCTCGACGGCCTCGCCCTTGTACATCACCAGGATCTGACCGGTCACCTCGTTGACCACGGCCAGGTCGTGCGTGACGAACACGAGGCTCACGCCGGTCTCGGCGCGGATCCGGTTGAGCAGGGCGAGGATCTGCGCCTGGACGGAGACGTCCAGCGCGGACACCGCCTCGTCCAGCACCAGCACCGCGGGATCCACCGCGAGCGCCTTGGCGATGGCGACCCGCTGCCGCTGCCCGCCGCTGAGCTCGTGGGGCCGCGAGCCGAGATGCTTGCCGGAGAGGCCGACGTGGCCCATCAGCTCGGAGATCCGCGCCTGCACCGTGTCCTTGGCCGGGTCGGGCAGGTGCCGGCGCAACACGTCGCGCAGCGCCGCCTCGACGCTCAGCCGCCGGTCCAGCGAAACGTACGGGTCCTGGAAGACCATCTGGACCTCCTTGGCCCTGCGCAGACGCGCGGCCCTGCCGCGTTCCTTCCCCTGCCGGGTGCGGCCGTCGATCACGATCGTGCCCGCGTCGGGGCGGGCCAGGCCCACCAGCATGCGGGCGAGCGTGGTCTTGCCGGAGCCCGATTCGCCGACCAGGCCGAGCGACTCGCCCTTGGCCAGCTCGAAGCTCACGTCCTTGACGGCGACCACGCGGGCGCCGCCGCGCCGCGCCGGATAGGTCTTGGTCAGCCCGCTGACCCGCACCGCCTCGCTCATGCGGACGCCTCCATGGTGTCGTCGCGCTGGGGAAGACGCGGGACGGCGTCCGCCAGCGCCTTCGTGTACGGGTCCGCCGGGCTGACGAAGATGGTGCCGGCCTCCTGGTGCTCCACCACGGCGCCGTCCTTCATCACGTACACGCGGTCGCAGTAGGCGGCGGCGAGCTGCAGATCGTGAGTGATGAACAGGACGCCCATCTCCCGCTCCCGCTGCAGCCGCCGCAGCAGGGCCAGCACCTCCGCCTGTGTGGTCACGTCGAGCGCGCTGGTCGCCTCGTCCGCGAGCAGCAGGCGCGGGCCGGTGCTCAGCGCCGCGGCGATCACCACGCGCTGCAGCATGCCGCCGGACAGCTGGTGCGGATACGCCCGCAGCAGCCGGTCGGTGTCGTCCAGCCCCACCTCGCCGAACAGCGCGGCGATCCGCCGCCGCGCCTCGGCCTTGGCGACGCCGTGGACGTGCACGAGCCGTTCGGTGGCCGAACTGCCGATGCGGCGCACCGGGTTGAGCACGGCCCTCGGCTCCTGGAAGATCATGGCGGCCAGCTCGGAACGGACCTTCCGCACCACGGCCTGGTCGCCCGCGGCCACGTCGTGCCCGCAGACCGAGACCGCGCCCGACAACGACGCGCGCTCGGGCAGCAGCCGCAGCGCCGCCCGCGCCGTGGTGGACTTGCCGGAGCCGGACTCGCCGACCAGCCCCACCGTCTCTCCCTCGGAGACGTCGAGGGAGACGCCCCGCAGGATCTGCCGGGAGCCCTCCGGGGAGGGCACCGACAGGTGGAGGTCTTCGATCGCCAGCAACATGCGCGTCACGTCCTCACGGCGAGCTTGTCGGAAAGGCGGACCCCGACGACGTTGGTCGCGACGACGACGACCGCGATCGTGAGCCCGGGGATGAGGGCGGGCCCGAGGACGCCCTGGATCACGCCGGCGCGGCCCTCCTGCACCATCAGGCCCCATTCGGAGCTGGGCGGCTGCGCCCCGAACCCGAGGAAGTTGAGCGAGGCCAGGCTCATCAGCCCTTCCCCGAACAGCACCACGAGGTAGCCGACGAGGGTCGGCATCAGGTTGGGCAGCAGGTACCGGCCGATCAGCTGGACGCCGCCGACGCCCTGCAGGCGGTAGGCGTCGACGTACGGCCGCGCCAGCTCCTCCAGCGCGATCGCCCGGGTGAACTTCGCGATCAGCGGCGCGAACGCCAGACCCATGCCGATGACGGCGGTCGCCGGCCCCCGGTCGAACACCGCGATGATGAGCACCACGAACAGCAGCCCGGGGAAGGCGAACATGACGTCGGTGATCCGGGCGAGCACGGTGTCCACCCAGCCGCGCCGCCAGGCGGCGACGACCCCGATGAGCACGCCCAGCACCGTCGCGAAGGCGAGCAGCGCGATGGCCCCGAGCAGGCTGGGCCGCGCGCCGTGGATCGCCCGTGACAGGATGTCGCGGCCCAGCTGGTCGGTGCCCAGCCAGTGCGCGGGACCGGGCGGCGCCCAGATGGCGGAGAAATCCGTGGCGTCGGGCGCGTACGGCGCGACGAGCGGCGCGAACACCGCCGCGGCCACGGCCACGCCGAGGATCGCGACGCAGACCCGGAACGTCCACGGGGAACGTCTGCGCCGGTCGGCGACCGGTGCCGAGGCGGCGCGCGCGCCGATGTCGTCGATCGTCACGATCGCTCACTCCTTACGAGGGTGCGCGCGTCGAGGAGCGGATAGATCAGATCCACGAGCATGGTGACCACCATGTACGCGAGCACCATGTAGAGCAGGATCGCCTGCACCACGGCGAAGTCGTGCGTGTTGATCGACTCCACCAGCAGGTTGCCGACCCCGCTGATGCCGAAGACGCTCTCGATGACCGTGGTCCCCGCGAGCATCCCGGCCAGGGTCAGCCCGCACATCGTGACGACCGGGCCGAGCGAGTTCCGCAGCACGTGCCGGGTCACGATCGCCCAGGTGCCGAGCCCGTAGCTGCGCGCCGCCTCGACGTGGTCGAGTGTCTGCTGCTCGACCATGGTCTGCCTGGTCACCCGGCTGATGAGCGCCAGCGACCCGAGCGCCAGAGCGACCGCGGGCAGCGTCAGGTGCCGCAGCCGGCCGGCGAAACCGGCGCCCTCGCCGGCCACGGGGAACCAGCGCAGCTGCACCGCGAACACCGACACGAGGCCCAGCGCCACCACGAAGTTCGGGACGGAGTTCACGAACGTGGTGCCGCCGGTGATCCACGAGTCGGCCCGGCCGCCCCTGCTCAGCGCCGAGGCGACGCCCAGCGAGACGCCGAGGACCACGAACAGCACCGTCGCCATGCCCACGAGCGTCAACGTCACCGGTAGCCGCGACGACAACAGGTCGGAGACCGGCTGCTGGTAGTAGAACGACGTGCCGAGGTCGCCGTGCAGGATGCCCTGCGCCCACAGGGCGTACTGCACGAACAGCGGCTGGTCGAGGTGGTACTCCGCGCGCACCGCCGCGATCCGCTCCGGCGTGATGTTCTCCGGGTTGCCGATCAGGAACGTCACCGGATCGCCCGGCGCCGCGTAGATGGCCACGAAGATGACGAACGAGCTGATGGCCAGGGTGAGCACCATGGCGCCGAGCCGTCGCAGGAGGAGCGCCGCCATGTCTACTCGCCCTTCGCCCCGAGGTCGGCCGCCCACGGGTAGTTCCTGAACGCGCCGGAGGCGGGAACCCCGGTCACGTCACTGGCCAGGACGACGGTGGTCGGGCTCTGCACGACCGACAGCCACGGCATCGCCTCCGCCCACCGCTGCGCCAGATCGACGGCGAGGTCGGCGCGCTTGGCGTCGTCCAGCTCGGCCTTGGCCTTGGCCACGAGGGCGTCGTACTCGGGGTCCTTGAGCACCCACTGGACGGTCGAGTCGGAGGCGCCGTTCTTGTAGAAGCCGACCGGGTCGTTCTTCGAGATGAAGTAGTCGTCGGTGAACAGGTCGGCCTGCTTCCTGAACTCCGCGTCGCTGTAGTAGTCGCCGTACTGCTGGGGCGGGATCTGGATGATGCGGGCGTCGAGGCCGATCTTCTTCGCGGCGTCCACGATCGCGTTGGCGATCACGTCGCGGCCGGTGGTGCCGTCGCTGGCGACCACGATCTGCTGGGTGGCGCCGACCTCGGCGACGAGTTTCTTGGCCGCCTCGATGCTCTGCGGGGTGGGCTTGGCGGGCGCGTTCGCGGCCAGCTTCTCCGAGGCCGCGCGGAACGTGCCGGCCTCGTACCCCCACGCGCCGGGGCCGACCGGCTCGGCGGCCGGCACGCCGAGGCCGGCGAGCGCGGCGCGGGAGACGCCGTCCCGGTCGAGGGCCAGCGACAGCGCCTTGCGCAGCCGTACGTCGGCGAGCCCGCCGCGCTCGGTCACCATCGAGTTCCAGACCCGGGTGTCGGGGCCCTGGCTGACGGTCGTGTTCGGGCCGCCGGCCAGCCGGGTCGCCGACGCGATGTTCTCCAGGTACGCGCCGTCGGCCTCGCCGGTGAGCAGCGAGTTGACCACCGCGTCGTCGTCCGCCCACCGGATGGTGAGCTCGCCGGTCTTCGAGGCGCGCTCCTGGTTCCAGTAGTCGGCGGCCTTGGTCAGGACGATCTGCCGCCCGGACTCCCATGCCTTCAGCTCCAGCGGCCCGGTGCACGCGTCGTCGCCGCGGGGCGTGCCGAAGGCGTCGCCCTGGGACTCGACGGCCTCGCGCTCGAGGACGACGCCGCCCGTGCCGGCCAGCGCCTTCAGGAACACGGCGTCGGCCTGCTTCATCGTGACCGTCACCTCATGGGGGCCGGTCTTGGTGACCTCGCTGACGTTCTCGTACTCGTCGGACTCGTTGGCGCCGTCGGCGGCGTGCCGGTTCATGCTCCACACCACGTCGTCGGCGGTCATCTCCTTGCCGCTGTGGAAGCGCACGCCCTGGCGGATGGTGAAGACGAGCGTCTCCGGCGTCTTCCACTCGTACTTCTCGGCGAGCCAGGGCTTGACGGTCAGGTCGGGTTGCGCCTGGACGAGGCGTTCGCAGACGTTGCCCATGACGGTGTCGGTGGTGGCGCCCGCGGCGTCGTTGTCGAGGTCGAGGGTGGCCGGCTCCTTGGGCATGAACCAGGTGGCCTTGTCGAGCGGGCCCGTGGCGGCGGGCGTGCTGTCGACCAGGCGTACGTTCTGCTTGGCCTGCTGGGCGGCCTGGGACGGCGAGACGGCCGCGCCGCCGCACCCGGCGACCAGCGCGAACGTGGCGCATGTGGCCGTGCCGGCGGCGAGCCGGCGGGAAAGTCGCTGCTTTGTCATGACGGTTCCCAGTGGTCTAGGGGGAAGGTCGGTCACCGCCCGGCCCTCGTGCGAACGCCATGACGTGAAGTCGTAGTCGCGACTACAAGGGGTCGCCGTGGCGCGGCAGAGCAGGCTGGAAGGGGGGTTCGCTGAGGAGAGGTGGCCACCGCTGTCGTCTTCTGATCGCGCACGCCGTCGTGGACCGCGGTCAACGGGCTGGTAGCGGTAGGCGAACGGTCTCGGCGGTGCGGGTCACGCGTGCCGATGGTTCGTGGGTGGGGCCGGTGGTACGCGACCGGGGGCGCGGGTCTCGGCGCGCTGCGCCGGGCGGAGGGCCCGCCGGCGGGTGGCACGGGAGACTTGGGTCGATGGTGAGTTCATACTCTGATAGGGATACGCACCCCCCGGACGGCGCGCCGGAGCCGAAGCTGTAGCGGAGCCTACGATTGACGGGTTTCGTAGTGGCAACTACGGTGCGACATTAGTCATTACGAGAAGAAAGTCAACCCCCTGCCGTGAGCCGCAATCAGCCCGGAGACAACCCGTTGCGCGAGCAGATCGCCAGCAAGCTGGACGAACTGCCTCCCGCGGAGCGGCGCGTCGCCGAATATCTGCGCGACCACGCGCACGAGATCATCTTCGCGACCTCGGGTGAGATCGGCGCCGCCACGGGCACCAGCGACGCGACCGTGATCCGCACGGCCAAGGCGCTGGGCTACTCGGGCCTGCCCGGGCTCAAGCGCGAGGCGGGCAGGCAGGCGATCGGCGGCACCCGGCCGTCGGCACGGCTGCGCAGCCGCATCGACAAGGCCGGCCCGGAGGCCGGGTCGTTGATGGACCACGTCTTCGCCGAGGCCACCGAGCGGCTGCTGGAGACCCGCAGGCTGATCACGGAGGACGACTTCGTCGCGGCCCTCGACCTGCTCATGGGAGCCCGCGAGATCGTCAGCTTCGGCCTCGGCCCCAGTGAGATGTGCGCCCACTACCTGACCCTGCGGCTGCGCCGCCTCGGCCGCCAGGCCCGGCTGATCAACAGCACCGGGTTCCGGCTGGCCGACGACCTGCTCGGGCTGCAGAAGTCCGACGTGATGGTGCTCTACGTGCCCGGCCGGCTGTTCAACGACGTCTACGTCCTGCTCGACCACGCCCAGGCGGTGGGCGCCCAGGTGCTGCTGTTCTCCGACGCCCTGCTGCCGGTGCTGGCCGACCGGGTGACCCTCACCCTGACGGCCGTGCACTCGGGATCCGGCTACACCGGTGAAGGGCTCAGCGCGCTGCTGCTCACCGACTGCCTGGTGCTGGGCCTGGCCGCACGCGACCGCGACCGGGCCACCAGCACGTCCGAGCTGCTCAACTCGCTGCGTACGGCGCTGACCGAGCCGCGCGGGCGCACCACCCGCCGCACGCGGAAGTAGCGGTCACCGCAGGCGGACGACCTCCTCGACCGCGTCCAGCGCGCGGTCGAGGTCCGCCTCGCCGATCACCAGCGGCGGGGCGATCCGCAGGGTGCGGCCGTGCGTCTCCTTGCACAGCACCCCGCGTGCCATGAGCGCCTCGGCCGCCTCCCGGCCGCCGAGCCCTCCCGGCGTCAGGTCCACGCCGGCCCAGAGCCCGCGTCCGCGGACCTCCTCGACGCCGTGACCGACCAGCGTCGCGAGCCTGGCGTGCAGGCGGGCGCCGAGCGTGGTGGCCCGCTCCTGGTACTCGCCGCTCCGCAGCAGCCGGACGACCGCCCGGCCGACCGCGCACGCCAGCGGGTTGCCGCCGAAGGTCGAGCCGTGCTCGCCCGGCCGCAGCACGCCGAGGACGTCGGCCCGGCCGGCCACCGCCGACACCGGGACGATGCCGCCGCCGAGCGCCTTGCCCAGCGTGTAGAGGTCGGCCCGGACGCCTTCGTGGTCGAGGGCGAGCACGGCTCCCGTGCGCGCGAGGCCCGACTGGATCTCGTCGGCGATCAGCAGCGCGCCCGCCTCGTCGCAGAGCCTGCGCGCCTCGGCGAGATAGCCCGGCGGCGGCACGATCACGCCCGCCTCGCCCTGGACCGGCTCCAGCAGCACGGCCGCCGTGCGCTCGTTGACGGCCGCCGCGAGCGCGCCGGCGTCGCCGTACGGCACCACGACGAAACCCGGGGTGAACGGCCCGAAATCGGCCCGCGCGGTCTCGTCGGTGGAGAACGAGACGATCGTGGTGGTGCGGCCGTGGAAGTTCGACGCGGCGACCACGATCTCGCCGGTGCCGTTCGGGACGCCCTTGACGCGGTAGGCCCACTTGCGGGCGACCTTGATGGCCGATTCGACGGCTTCGGCGCCGGAGTTCATCGGCAGCACCATCTCGGTGCCGGTCAGCTCGGCGAGCTCCCGGCAGAACAGGCCGAACTGATCGTGGTGGAACGCGCGCGAGGTGAGGGTGACGCGGCCGAGCTGCTCGACCGCGGCGGCCACGAGCGCGGGGTGCCGGTGACCGAAGTTCAGGGCGGAGTAACCGGCGAGCAGGTCGAGGTAACGGGTGCCGTCGACGCCGGTGACCCAGGCCCCTTCGGCCTCGGCGATCACGACCGGCAGGGGGTGGTAGTTGTGCGCACTCCATCGTTCGTCGAGCGCGATCAGGTCGGCGGGGGTGGTGTTGCCGTACACGAGGGTCATGCGCGACAGGTTATAACCTTGTCCTGCGATATCTAGGTTATAACGTTCGTCGGGCGCCGATCATGAGGAGATGTCCCGTGCCTGAACTGAGATCGCCCGCCCGGCTCGACAGCTTCGGCGTCCTCGGCGAGCTGTCCGCGGGCCCGGCCCGTCACCGGGTCGCCAGGATCGACGGGCTCGTCACGCCGCGCATGCCGTACACGATCCGCATCCTGCTGGAGAACCTGCTGCGCCACGAGGACGGCGAGCGGGTGACGCGGGAGCAGATCGAGGCGGTGCTGGCGTGGGGATCGGGCGGATCCTCCACGATCGACGTGCATCCGTCGCGGGTCTTCCTCCACGACACCAACGGCGTGCCGGCCTTCGCCGACATCGCCGCCATGCGCGACGCGATGCACGCCATCGGCGGCGACCCGGCGGCGGTGAACCCGCGGATCCCCGCCGAGCTGGTGGTCGACCACTCGGTGATCGCCGACGTGTTCGGCTCACCCGGCGCGCTGGAGCGCAACGTCGAGCTGGAGTACGAGCGCAACGGCGAGCGCTACCGGTTCCTGCGCTGGGCGCAGACGTCGTTGCGCAACGTCCGCATCGTCCCGCCCGGCAAAGGGATCATGCACCAGATCAACCTGGAGCACCTCGCGCGTGTGGTCGTGGCCGACGAGGGCTGGGCGTACCCCGACCTGTGCGTCGGCACGGACTCCCACACCACGATGGTCAACGGCGTCGGGGTCCTGGGCTGGGGGATCGGCGGCATCGAGGCCGGGGCGGCGATGCTCGGCGAGTCGCTCAACATGCCGCTGCCGCCGGTGGTCGGCGTCCGGCTCACCGGCGCCCTGCGCCGGGGCGCCACCGCGACCGACCTGGTCCTGACGATCACCGAGGTGCTGCGCGCGCACGGGGTCGTCGGCACCTTCGTGGAGTTCCACGGCGAGGGCGTGCGGGCGCTGTCGCTTCCCGACCGGGCGACCATCGCGAACATGAGCCCGGAGTTCGGCTCGACGTGCGCGTACTTCCCGGTGGACGAGGAGACCATCCGCTACCTGCGCTTCACCGGCCGCCCGCCCGCGCATGCGGCGCTGGTCGAGGCGTACGCGAAGGCCCAGCGGCTGTGGCACCGGCCGGAGCACACGGCCGACTACACGGAGACGGTGGAGATCGACCTCGGCGCCGTCGAGCCGTCGGTCGCCGGGCCGCACCGCCCCCAGGACAGAGTCCCGCTGTCCCAGGTCCGGCGGCGGTTCCGGGAGGCGGCGGGGGAGCTGCCACCCGCGAACGGGCTGCGCCACGGCGTCGTGGGCATCGCGGCGATCACGTCCTGCACGAACACCTCCAACCCCGCGGCGATGGTCACGGCCGCGCTGCTGGCCCGCAACGCGGTCCGGCGCGGGCTGCGCAGCAGGCGGTGGGTCAAGACGACCCTGTCGCCGGGGTCGCGGGTGGTGACCTCCTACCTCGACGCGGCCGGGCTCACGCCGTACCTGGAGGAGCTGGGGTTCCACCTGGCCGGGTACGGCTGCATGACCTGTATCGGCGCCTCGGGGCCGCTGGTGGCGGAGGTGCGGGAGGCGGCGCGCGACGACGGGGTCACGGTGGCCGCGGTGCTCTCCGGCAACCGGAACTTCGCGGGCCGCATCAATCCTGACGTCCGGCAGAACTACCTGGCCTCTCCGCCGCTGGTCGTCGCGTACGCGCTGGCCGGCACCGTGGACACCGACCTGACGTCCGACCCGCTCGGCCACGCCCCCGACGGGAGCCCCGTCCGGCTCGCCGACGTGTGGCCCGATCCGGAGGAGGTCGCGCGGGTCACGGAGAGCGCGATCACGCCGGAGATGTTCACCGCGGCCTACCGCGACGTCTTCGCCGGCGACGCCCGCTGGGACAGCCTGGAGCAGCAGGAGGGCGAGCGGTTCCGCTGGGATCCCGACAGCGACTACCTGCGGCGCCCGCCCTTCTTCGACGGGATGCCGCCCGAGCCGGAGCCGGTGGCCGGCATCGAGGGGGCGCGGGTCCTCGTGCTGCTGGGGGACTCGACCACCACGGATCACATCTCGCCCGCCGGGACGATCCCCGCGGACTCCCCGGCGGGCCGCTACCTGCGCGAGCGCGGCGTCGCGCCGACCGGCTTCAACACCTACGCCTCGCGGCGCGGCGACCACGAGGTGATGGTCAGGGGCGCCTTCGCCAACGTGCGGCTGCGCAACCTGCTGGTGCCGGAGGTGGAGGGCGGCTACACCGCGAGCTTCGCCGAGGGCGGCCGGGTGCGGACGGTGTACGACGCCGCCATGGCCTACCGCGCGGCGGGCATCCCGCTCGTCGTGCTCGGCGGCGCTCTCTACGGCACGGGCTCGTCGCGCGACTGGGCCGCGAAGGGGCCGGCGTTGCTGGGCGTGCGCGCCGTCCTGGCCGAGTCGTTCGAGCGCATCCACCGCTCGAACCTGATCGGGATGGGCGTGCTGCCGCTGCAGTACCTGCCGGGTGAGAACGCGCGCAGCCTCGGCCTGACCGGCCACGAGCTGTTCGACATCGAGAGCCCGGCCGGCGCGGCGACCGTGACGGTGCGGGCGGACGGCAAGGAGTTCGGCGCGGTCGTCCGCCTCGACACGGATCGCGAGCGCGAGATCCACCGCCACGGCGGCATCACACGCCTGGTCCTCCGCCGCCTCCAGGCAGGGTGAATCCCGTATAGCGCCTCCACCGCTATAGGTTATAGCCTGTGATGCGCGGTGGAGGTGAGGTGCTGGTCTATCCCGATGTCGCCCTGCCGCGGGCGGCGTGACTACCATCGCCATGACAAGGAAAGGGCAGATGCGCGAAGTTCCGCGGGAAAGCTCCGCCAGACACTTCTTCACCGGCGCGACCACGGCGATCGCCTGCCAGATGGATCAGCGGTTCAGCTACCGGCTGTACATCCCCGAGCGCCGGGAGGGCGATCCCGAGCGGTACCCGCTCATGGTGGTCCAGCACGGCACCGCGCGCACCGCCACCCGCTACCGCGACGCGTTCGTCGGTTTCGCCGAGGAACAGCGCGTGGTCGTGCTGGCGCCGTACTTTCCCGCGGGCATCATCGACCCGGACGACCTGCACAACTTCAAATACCTGGAGTACCGGGGCATCCGTTTCGACCTCGTCCTGCTCGCGATGGTGGACGAGGTCGCCCGCCGGGTCCCGATCGACACGCGGCGATTCCTGCTGCACGGGTTCTCCGGCGGAGGGCAGTTCGCGCACCGTTTCCTGTACGCGCACCCGGACCGGCTGCGTGCCGTCTCCATCGGCGCTCCCGGCCGGGTGACGCTGATCGACGACACGACGGAGTGGTGGCTCGGCACCAAGGACTTCGTGTCGATCTTCGGAAAGGATCTGGACGTGCCCGAGATGCGGAACGTACGGATCCAGCTCGTCGTGGGCGACCAGGACGTGGAAGGCTGGGAGATCAACAACCCGCACGACTCCAACTGGCGGCCGGGGCTGGACAAGCAGGGCGGCACGAGGATCGAGCGGTTGCGCACGCTCCGGCGGAACCTCGCGGAGCACGGCATCGACACCCGGTTCGACCTGGTCGCGGATGTGGGACATCAGGGGGTGAAGGTGATCGGTCACGTCGCCGACTTCTTCCGATCCGTGCTCAAGGAACCGTCGGGCGGCGATGGGCCGGCCCGACACGAGGTGCACAGATGAACACTTTCTCCAGGAAGAGCGACTTCGCCTACGAAGCGCTGCGCAACCGCATCCTCTCCCACGAGTACGGCCCCGGCACGGTGCTCAACCAGGCGATGCTGGCCCGCGACCTCGGCATCAGCACCACCCCGCTGCGCGAGGCGCTGCGGCGGCTGAAGTCGGAAGGGCTCGTCGAGCTCGACGCCCACCGCGACGCCCGGGTGACCGACCTGTCCGCCGAGGAGGCCCGCGACCTGCTGGAGATGCGGCGGGCGCTGGACCCCCTCGCCGCCTCGCTGGCGGCGGAGCGGCGCGCCACGGCCGACATCGCCGCCATGCGGGCGGCGTTCGCGGAGCTGAAGCCGCTGTCCGACCAGCCCGAGGTGGTCGACCTGGTGGCGCACCGCCGGTTCCACCGCGCGATCTACGTCGCCTCGCACAACGAGCTGCTGATCGGCACCCTCGACGGCCTGTGGGACAAAGCGGACCGCTACCGCCGGGTCGGCCTGGAGGAGAAACGCGACCAGGCGCGGCGCGACGAGACCGCCGCCGAGCACCAGGCCCTCCTGGACGCGGTCGTCGCCGGCGCCGCCGCCGTGGCCGCGGAAATCATGAGCGGGCACATCCGCACCAGCCTCGGCGCCAAGGCGCTCTCCCGGCTGTCGGCCCGGCCGGTCCAGGCCCGCCAGTGACCGACGTGATGCTCTTCGGCGACAGCATGCTCGCCCGCTTCACCAAGGACCGCATCCAGCAGCTCGAACGCGAGCTGGGCGGCACGGCGACGGTCTGCAACTGCGCCGCCGGCGGATGGGACAGCTCCGACGGAGTGCGCCGGGCCCCGCTGCTCGCCCGCGTCGGCTGGGACGTGGTCGTGTTGTCGTTCGGCGCCAACGACTGCGCGCCGTGGAAACGCGTGCCGGTCGACCGGTTCGCCGAGAACGTCGCCGCCATCGCCAAGGCCTTCGACGGCGCCCGCCGCGTCGCCTTCCTCCCGCCGGTGATCGACGAGCACGCCGGCCGGCCGTCACGGAGCAACCGCGTGCTCGACCAATACCGCGAGGTGCTGCGGGCGTCCGCCGACGCGTGCCTCGACACCCCTCGCCTGCTGACCGGCGGCCTCGAAGCCGACGGGCTCCACCTGATCGCCGACTCCTACACCACCCTCATCCCTGCACTCGCCGAGGTGATCCGCGCATGACCCCCACCACGTTCGCCGTCGCGAGCCCCCACCACCTGGCGACGCAGGCCGGCGAGGACGCGTTCCGCGCCGGAGGCAACGCCATCGACGCCGCGATCACGGCCGCGGCCGTGCTGACCGTCGTCTACCCGAACAACACGGCGCTGGGCGGCGACCTCGTGGCGCTCGTCCGCACCCCGGACGGCGCGGTCCACTGCGTGAACGCGACCGGCCCCGCCCCGGCCCGGCAGACCCTGGAACGCCTGCGGAAGATCCACGGGGACGAGCTTCCGATGCGCGGCATCGACACGGTGACGGTGCCCGGCGGAGTCCGCGGCTGGGCGTCGCTCAGGTCGTTCGGCGCCCGCCTGGAGTGGGCGGCCCACTTCACCGCCGCCATCCGGTCAGCCGCGGACGGCGCACCGGTCGGCCGGTCCCTCGGCGCGGCGATCGCCGAGAAGCGCGACGTGCTGGCGGCGGACGCCGGCTGCCCGGAGGTGTTCCTGCCCGGGGGCGTCCCCCTTGCCGAGGGCGACCTGCTCGTGCAGCCGGCGCTCGCCCGCTCGCTGACCGAGCTGCGGGACGGAGGGCCGGACGCCTTCTACCGCGGCTCTCTGGGCCGACGCCTGGTGGCGGGACTGGCCGGGCTCGGGTCCGTCATGACGCCGGACGACCTGGCGGCGTTCGAGCCGGAGATCGCCGAGCCGCTCAGGGGCACGTTCCGCGACCACGAGGTGATCACCAGCCCGCCGAACACCCAGGGGTTCGTGCTGCTGCGTACGCTGGACCGGCTGCGCCGCCTCGGCGACCCCGCCGACGTGCTCGGCGCGGGCGCGGGCCGGCTGGCGGCCGTCTTCGCGGCGGCCACCGCCGTACGCGACCACCTGCTCGCCGATCCCAGATTCGCCGAGATGGACACCGCCGACCTGATGAGCCGTGACCTCGACGTCGAAGAGCGGCCGGCGGGACCGGCGAGGGTCGGCGGCGACACGGTCGGCGTCTCCGCGATCGACTCGGAGGGGTACGCCGTCTCGCTCATCCAGAGCGTGTACAACTCGTTCGGGTCGGCGGTGCTGGAGCCCTCGACCGGCATCCTCATGCAGAACCGGGGGCGGTCGTTCTCGCTCGACCCGCGTTCGCCCAACGTCGTCGCGCCGGGCAAGCGCCCCCGCCACACCCTCATGCCCGTCCTGGTCACCAGGGAAGGGCAGGTCAGGTGGGTGAGCTCGACGATGGGCGGGCACGGGCAGCCGCAGATCCACACCCAGCTGCTGCTGCGGTCGATGGCCGGGGAGCCACCGGCCCAGGCGGTCGACGCGCCGCGGTGGATCGTCGGCGTGCAGGAGAGCGGGGACACCAACGAGACCGTCTACGTCGAGGGCGACGTGCCGCCCGAGGCGGCACGGTCGCTGGCCGGCCACGGGTTCGTCGCCAAGCCGGTGCCGCCGCACGACGAATGGCTCGGCCACGCCAACCTGATCAGCGCCGGCCCCGGCGGGCGGTTCGAGGCGGCCAGCGACCCCCGCTCGGACGGCTCGGCCGTCGTGGGGCAGCGTTGATCGTTTTCGTACGGCTCAACCGCGGTGCTCGCTCAGGCCGGGCGTTCGTCGTTCAGACCGGGCGTTCGTCGACGCCGACCGCGCCGACGCCGGTGGTGGAGCCGCCGCCGCAGTAGCCCTGCGACTCGCCGTGCCGGCCGGGCGGGAGGGTCACCCAGCCGCCCATCACGTCGGGCGCCCGGCCGCAGACCACCACCGCCCGGAACATCCACGTCCGGCCGGTGGGGTTGCTGCACGAGGCGATGCCGAGGTCGCTGTCCTGGGCGTGGACGAAGGTGTCGCATCTGAGGTGGCCGGCCACCGCGGGCAGGGCCGGCAGGACAGCCGGCAGGAGCGCGAACGACCCGGCCGCCGCCGCGATGCGCATCGCCGTGAACATGTGCCCTCCAGGGATCGCTACTGTGCGTAGTCGATCGTACGCCCGGAGGCAGCGGCTCACGACTCCTGCAGCCGCCTGATCATCGCCTGCTTGGCGGCCGCGAACTCCTCCTCGGTCAGCACGCCGGAGCGGTGCAGCTCACCCAGCTCGGCCAGGCGGCGCAGCACCGCGTCGTGCACGTCGTCGGAGACCGGCGCCGGCGCGGCCGGCAACTCCGGCGCCTCACGCGGCAGACGGGCCAGCACGGCGGCGGCCACCAGGGCCGTCGCGCCGCCGTAGCGCTGGATGCTCCACGCGACGCAGCGCACGTCCTTCTGCGGGGGCTGCGGCGGGCGGGCCTCGCCCTTCACGCGGAAGCGCAGCGTGCCGTAGTTGAGCGCGGCCTGCGGCCGCCACTCGACGCCCGCCAGGTCGGACAGCGGGAGCTCCTGCGGCCCGGCCTTCTCCTTGTCGGTGGTGGCGAAGACCGTCCACTCCAGCCAGACGCGCTCGCCGTCGAAAATCGCGGTGCCGTCACCGGCCGTCGCCGAGACGGGCACCTGGGGGATCGGCACGAGATAGTCGTCGCAGGCGCCGCTCGGCGTCTGGTAGACGCGCAGGGTGTCGAGGATCTCGTCGGCCAGGTATTCGGCGGCGCCCGCGCGGTCCTTCGGCACGGTCAGCCGGTACGGGTCGGCGGGTGGGCCGAGCGCGCCCGCCACCACGTCGGAGAGCGCGTCGGCGCCCTTGCGCAGCCGCAGCCGCAGGTGACCGCCCTTGCGGGAGGGCTCGAACGTCACCCCGGCGATCGCCTCCAAGGGCACCCGCACGTCGCCGAGCGTCCGGCGCAGATCGTGGACGTCCTTGCCGCTGCCCGGAACGATGCGCAGCACTTCTCCATCGAATGCCCAGGAACCGTCGGGAACGGCGATCTCAGCCATATCCTCACCCTAGGACAGGCTCGGGACAGCATCACACCGACGGAGGAACACATGGAGACCTTCACGAGCTGGCCGTCCTGGGCGCACGCGGAGGCGCACCTGGCGCGGGCGCTGCCGCCGTCCACCGTCGGCGACCTGGGCCGGGCCGTCGGCTTCGCGGCCCGCGAGCACGGCGCCCAGCAGCGGCCCACCGGTCGTCCCTACGTCGAGCACCTTCTTGAGGCCCTGGAGGTCGCCGTGGCCGGGGCCGGGCTGAGCGAGCGGGACGTGCTGGTCGCGACCGTGCTGCACGACGTGCTGGAGGACACCTCGTGCACGGAGGCGGAGCTGACGCGGGAGTTCGGCCTCCGGGTCGCCGAGGCGGTGCGCTGGGTGACCAGGCCGCCCGGCGCGGCGAAGGCCGACCACCTGGCCGCCCTCGTCAGGGCGCCGCGGCAGGCGGTTCTGGTGAAGCTGGCCGACCGGGCGAGCAACGTGCAGGAGCTGCAGCGGATGCCGTGGCGCTTCCAGCGCCGTTACTACGCCGAGACCGTCGCGTACGTGATGCCGCTGGCGGGGATCCACCCGTGGTTCGCCGAGTGGTACGCGCGGTGGCGCGACCGCTGGCGGCACGTCGAACGCTGGCCCGCGTAGTCACGGGCGCGGCCGCCCGCCGATCCTGGCCACGCGGTTGCGCACGCCGTCGAAGTGGGCGTGCACGGCGGCCACGGCGGCGGCCCGATCGCCCGCCAGCACGGCGTCGTAGATGTCGCGGTGCCGCTTGGCCACGTCGCCCGGCGGCTCGTCGGGCGCGCCGAGCGCGTCGCGCAGCTGGTAGTAGACATCCCAGAACGCGCCCAGGAGCCGGCTGACCAGCGGGTTGCCGAGGGGCCGGTAGAGGAGGTCGTGGAAGAGGCGGTCGGTCTCGGGGGAGACCAGGCCAGCCCCGGACTCGGCCTCCATCCGGGCGATGACATCGGCGACCGCCGACAGGTCGGCCTCGGGGCCCAGCTCGATGAGGCGCTGCACCAGGCCGCTCTCCAGGATCTCGCGGATCTCGACCAGGTGGGACAGGTGGTCGGCGCCGTTCTGCAGCGTGATGCGGCTGTGGAAGGTCAGCTCGTCGACCAGCCCGGCCAGCGACATCCGGCCCACGAACATGCCGAAGCCGTGGCGGATGTCGACGATGCCGACCGCCTGCAGGGCCTTCAGCGCCTCCCTGATCGAGTTACGGCTGACGTGGAGCTCCTCCATGAGCTCGGACTCGGTCGGCAGGGGATCTCCGGCGACGAGCCCGCGCCGCACGATCAGGTCCTTGACGCCCTCCTGGGCTTCGACGGCGCGACTGGGCCGGGGCGAACGCGGGACAGTGGTCATGAAAAATCCCCTTCTCTTTGGCCCGTACGTAACTTTCCGGAAATGCACTGTTGACCTCAAGCGGTCGCCGCCTTTAGCGTCGCCGTTACGCACAATAGGACATGGGATGTCCCACGTTCTACGAATAGCAGGCAGCGGATCGCACCAACCCCCCAGGAGGAATCCGTGAGCTCTGAGTTCAGCCGCCGTGACTTCCTGCGTTACAGCGGAGCCACCGGCGCGGCGGCGTTCATCGCGGCCACGCTCTCCGCGTGTTCCGGAGGCCCGGCGTCGACCGGTTCGGTCGGCGCGGGATCCAACAAAGACCTCATCACCGCCGTCATCGGCTACGGCAACGACCAGAGCTGGGATCCGACGCAGACCGCCTCGGCCTTCGCGATGGCCGGCATCAACCACGTCTACGAGGGTCTGCTCGACACCGACCCGATCACCCGGGAGCCGTACCCGGCGCTCGCCACCGCCCTGCCCGCCGACCTGAACGCGACCACGTGGACGTTCACCCTCAGACAGGGCGCGACGTGGCACGACGGGAAGCCCGTCACCGCCGACGACGTGCTCTTCACCTTCGAGCGGGTCCTCGACCCCGAGGCGAACGTGCTGATCGGCAACTTCTTCCGGTCATGGCTGGAGGAGGTGCGCAAGGTCGACGACCGGACCGTGGAGCTGGTCTTCAGGTTCCCGTTCCCCGACGCGGCGCCTCGCCTCACCATCGCGAAGATCATGCCGAAGCACGTCTTCAGCCTGCCGGGCGCCTGGGACCAGGCCAAGGGCGGCAAGGCCGTCGGCTCGGGGCCGTACAAGCTGGCGGCGCACAACCCCAAGTCCAACACCTCCTTCGAGGCGTTCGAGGGCTACAACGGGCCGCGCCCGGCCACGGTCAAGCAGATGAACTGGCTGACCATCGTCGACGCCGCCGCCCGGGTGGCCAAGATCTCCGGCGGCTCGGCGGAGGCGCAGATCGCCGACAACATCCCGTACGCGAACGTCGAGCAGCTCAAGCAGCAGGGGCTCACGGTCGAGGGCGGCCGGGGCATGAACCACATGTTCCTGATGTTCAACACCGGCGCGAAGCCGTTCGACGACGTACGGGTGCGCCAGGCGCTGCACTACGCCATCGACAAGCAGAAGATGATCGACGTGGCGCTCAAAGGCCACGGCACGGCCTCCAGCTCCTTCCTCAACGAGGGCCACCCCGACCACCAGCGGGCCTCGGTCGTCTACGACTACGACCCCGACAAGGCCAGGGCGCTGCTCAAGGAGGCCGGCGTGAGCGGCCTGACGGTCAACCTCATGGCCGTCAACGTGAGCTGGATCGTCGACTGCCTGCCGACCATCGCCTCCTCGTGGGAGGCCGTCGGCATCAAGACCACGCTGGAGCCGCAGGACACGGCCGCGCTGTTCACCAAGATGGACCAGTTCCAGGACTACCAGGTGGTCGCCGCGGCCTCGAACCCCAACCAGTTCGGCATGGACGCCGACCTGATCCTGCACTACAACTACGTGCCCGGCGGCCTGTGGATGAAGTACGCCCACTGGGACGGCACCGAGGACGCCGAGCGGCTCTTCGCGATGATGGACGAGGCCGGCAAGGAGACCGACAAGGCTCAGCGAACGGAGCTGATCCACAAATATCTGGACTTCGTGGCTGAGCAGGCCGTCCTCTACCCCGTCGTCCACAACGAGCTCATGACGGCCTGGGACCCGAAGAAACTGTCCGGCGTCCGCGCGCAGCCGTACCCCGGCATCACCCTGCTGCAGGCCAAGAGGACATGACGGTCGTCGCCCGGATGCTGCTGCGGCGGCTCCTCATCCTGATCCCGCTCCTGCTCGGCGTGGTCGCGTTCGTGTTCATCGTCATGCGCTTCTCCGGCAGCAAACCGGAGTACGCCTACTTCCAGGGCGCGAACCCCACCCCCGAGCAGATCCGCCAGTTCCAGCTGGAGAACGGCCTGCTGGACCCGCTTCCCCTGCGCTACGTCCGGTTCGTCGCGGATCTGGCGCAGGGCGACATGGGCACCAGCGTGCTCACCAAGAAGCCGGTCGTCGAGTCGGTCACGACGGCGCTGCCGCTCACGCTGCAGCTCACGTTCCTGGGCCTGGCCGTGGCCGTGGTGCTGGCGCTGGTGTTCGGCGTGACGGCGGCGCTGTTCCGCGACCGCTGGCCCGACCAGGTGATCCGCATGGTGTCGCTGATCGGGGTCGCGGCCCCGGCCTTCTGGCTGGCGCTGCTGATGATCCAGTGGCTGGCGGTCGGCGAGGGGCTCTTCCCGACCGGCGGCTACATCAACCCGGCCGACTCCGTGACCGGCTGGCTGCGGTCGATGACCCTGCCCGCCCTGTCGTTGTCGCTGCCGATCGCCGCCCAGCTCACCCGCATCATCCGCACCTCGATGGTGGAGGAGCTGGACCGCGACTACGTGCGCACGGCGGTCGGCGGCGGCCTGCCGATGATCGTGGTCGTCGGCCGCAACGTGCTGCGCAACGCCCTGATCAACCCGCTCACCGTGCTCGGCCTGCGGATCGGCTACCTGATCGGCGGCACCGTCGTCATCGAGACGATCTACGGCCTGCCGGGCATGGGCCAGCTCATGATCAACGCCGTCCGTGACGGCGACCCGGCCGTCGTCCAGGGCGTCGTGCTGACCATCGCGGTCGGGTTCATGGTCGTCAACCTGCTGATCGACATCCTCTACCTGCTGGTCAACCCCCGCCTCAGGAGCGCCTCATGAGACGTGGACTCGCGGACCGCCTCTCCCGGCCCGGCCTGCGTTTCGGCCGGCTGACGCCCATGGCGTGGGTGTCCGTCGGCGTCATCGCCGTGGTCGTGCTGGCCGCGCTGCTCGCGCCGTGGATCGCGCCGCACTCCCCGTACTTCCAGGAGGCCGGCGGAGGAGGGCCGTCCGCCGAGCACTGGATGGGGCTCGACAGCGCCAACCGCGACATCCTGTCCAGGCTCCTGTACGGCGCCCGCTGGTCGCTGATCATCGGGCTCGGCGCCACCGGGCTCGCCCTGGTCGCCGGGGCGATCATCGGCGCCGTCGCGGCCACCTCACGCCGGGCCGTGGACGAGACCATCATGCGCCTGCTCGACGTGATCATGGCTTTCCCCGGCATCGCCCTGGCCGCCGTGCTGGTGGCGGTGTTCGGCGGGAGCATCACGGTGCTGGTCATGGCCATGGCGTTCCTCTACATGCCGTCCGTGGCGCGGGTCGTGCGGGCCAACGTGATCGCCCAGTACGGCGAGGACTACGTCGCGGCCGAGCGCGTCATCGGCGCCCGCACGCCGCACATCCTCGTCCGGCACGTGGCGGTCAACTGCGCGGCCCCGGTGCTGGTGTTCTGCACCGTGATGGTGGCCGACGCGATCGTGTTCGAGGCGTCGCTGTCGTTCATCGGCGCCGGTGTGCGCCCGCCGGACCCGTCGTGGGGCAGCGTCATCGCCGACGGCAAGAACCTCGTCCTGCTCGGCGGCTGGTGGGCCACCGTCTTCCCCGGCCTGCTCATCCTGGTCACCGTGCTGGCCCTGAACATCCTGGCCGAGGGCGTCTCCGACGCCTGGGCCGCCCCCGCCGCCCGCAAGGCGCCGGTGAAGAAGGAGGGCGACGCCTTCGAGCAGGCCGAGCCCGGCTCCGGCGAGGTCGTCGAGCTGCCCGGCCTGGCCGAGGCCGCCCGAAGGCTGGCCGAACGAGCCCGCCCGCTGCCGCAGGGCCCGCCGATCCTCGCCGTCGAACGCCTGCGCATCCGCTTCGCCGAGGGCGTCGACATCGTGGACGGCATCGGCTTCGAGGTGCGCCCCGGCGAGGTGCTCGGCCTGGTGGGCGAGTCGGGCTGCGGCAAGTCGCTGACCGCGCTCACCGTCATGGGCCTGCAACCCCGCGACGCCCGCGTCAGCGGCCACGTCCGCTTCGACCAGCGGGAGCTGCTCGCGCTGCCGCGCCGCGCCCGCCGCCGCCTGCTCGGCCACGAGATGGCGATGATCTATCAGGACGCGTTGTCGTCGCTGAACCCGGCCATGACGATCAAGGCCCAGCTCAAGCAGCTCACCCGGCGCGGCGGCCGGCGCAGCCCCGCCGAGCTGCTCGAACTCGTCGGCCTCGACGCCCGCCGCACCCTGTCGGCCTACCCGCACGAGCTGTCCGGAGGGCAGCGGCAGCGGGTGCTGATCGCGATGGCGCTGTCGCGCGAGCCCAAGCTGATCGTCGCCGACGAGCCGACCACGGCGCTCGACGTGACCGTCCAGGCGCAAATCATCGAGCTGCTGCTGGCGCTGCGCGAGGAGCTGGGGTTCGCGCTCATCCTCGTCTCCCACGACCTCGCGCTGGTCGCCGACGTCACCGACCGCGTGGTGGTCATGTACGGCGGCCAGATCGTCGAGACCGGCGTGACCGCCTCCCTCGTCGGGGCGCCCGCCCACCACTACGCCCGGGGCCTGCTGGGCTCGGTGCTGTCGCTGGAGGCGGGGGCCGAGCGGCTCACCCAGATCCGCGGCGTCGTGCCCGCGCCCGCGGACTTCCCGCCCGGCTGCCGGTTCGCCGACCGGTGCCCGATGGCCACGGACGTGTGCCGTACCGAGAAGCCGGAGCTAGAGGGGGACGCCACGCACGCGGTGGCCTGCCACCATCCCGCGCTGGTGAGGAGTGAGCAGCGTGCTTGAGCTGAAGGACGTGCACGTCGTGCACAAGGCCCGCTCCGGCGGGGTGTTCTCCCGCGACCGCGTGTACGCGCTGACCGAGGCGAACCTCACGGTCGGCGCGGGAGAGACGGTCGGCGTCGTGGGCGAGTCGGGGTGCGGCAAGTCCACGCTGGCCAGGGTGCTGGTCGGGCTGCAGCGGCCCACCTCCGGCACGGTGACGTTCCGCGGCCAGGAGCTGTGGACGCTGAAGGAGCCCGAGCGGCGCGCGCTGATCGGGTCGAGCGTCGGGATGGTGTTCCAGGACCCGTCCACGGCGCTCAACCGGCGGCTGCCCGTCCGGCAGGTGCTGCGCGACCCGCTCAACGTGCACCGGCGCGGCACCCCGGCGCAGCGCGACGCTCGCGTACGCGAGCTGCTGGACCTCGTGGGCCTGCCCCCGAGCGCCGCCGACGCGCTGCCCGGCCAGCTGTCGGGCGGGCAGCGGCAGCGGGTCGCCGTGGCCAGGGCCCTCGCCCTCGAACCGGACCTGGTCGTGGCCGACGAGCCGACCAGCGCCCTCGACGTGTCCGTCCGCGCGCAGATCCTCAACCTGCTGCTCGACCTCAAGGAACGGCTCGGGCTGGCCCTGGTCTTCGTCTCGCACGACATCCAGACGGTGCGCAGGATGAGCGACCGCGTGGTCACCATGTACCTGGGCCGGATCGTCGAGCGGGCGCCCGCGCACGTCGTGCCGCTGGGCGCGCGGCACCCGTACACGCGGGCGCTGTTCTCGGCGACGCCCGGGCTGATCTCGCCGATCACCCCCATCCCGCTGGTCGGCGTGGTGCCGTCGGCCACCAGGCCGCCCAGCGGATGCCCGTTCCGTACGCGGTGCTGGCGGGCAGACGACCTGTGCGCGGCGGAGATGCCGGCCGCGCGGGCCGAAGGCGACCACCTCTTCCACTGCCATCACCCGGTGGCCGCCGGCGCCACCGACCTCGAACTGATCCAGGAGCGCGTATGACGAGTTCTGATGTCACCGAGCCCGTGACGAGTCCTGATGTCACCGGGTCCGTGACGAGTCCTGATGTCACCGGGTCCGTGACGAGTCCTGATGTCACCGGGTCCGTGACGAGTCCTGATGTCACCGAGCCCGTGATGCTTTCCGGGGTGATCCCCCCGGTGTGCACTCCGTTGACACCCGACCACGAGGTGGACGTCGGCTCGCTCGTCCGGCTGGTCGACCATCTGCTCGGCGGGGGCGTGGACGCGCTGTTCGTGCTGGGATCGTCGTCGGAGGTGGCGTACCTGACCGACGCGCAGCGGCGGACGGTGCTGGAGACCGTGGCCGGGCACGTCGGCGGGCAGGTGCCGGTGCTGGCCGGGGTGATCGACATGACGACGCCGCGGGTGCTCGAACACGCCGGCGTCGCGGTGGCGGCCGGGGCGTCGGGGCTGGTGGTGACCGCGCCGTTCTACACGCGTACGCACCCGGAGGAGATCCGCGTGCACTTCCGGACCGTCGCCGCGCGGGGCGGGCTGCCGGTCTACGCCTACGATCTGCCGGTCTCCGTGCACACGAAGCTGAGCGCGGACCTGCTGCTGGAGCTGGCGGCCGAAGGCGCGCTGGCCGGGCTGAAGGACTCCAGCGGCGACGACGGCGGCCTGCGGGAGGTGATCATGCGGCGGCGGGAGCCGTTCAGCGTGCTCACCGGGTCGGAGGTGACCGTCGACTCCGCGTTGTGGATGGGCGCCGACGGCGTGGTCCCAGGGCTCGGCAACGTCGACCCGCAGGGGTACGTCGAGCTGTACCGCCGCGCCCGCCGGGGCGACTGGGCGGGGGCCAGGGCCGAGCAGGAGCGCCTGGTCCGGTTGTTCGAGATCGTCCGGGTGGGCGGGGCGCGCATGGGCGGCAGCTCGTCGGGCCTCGGGGCGTTCAAGGCCGCGCTGCACCTGCGCGGGATCATCGACTGCCCGGTCACCGCGCTGCCGCAGATCCCGCTGAACGACGACGAGACCCGCCGGATCGGCAAGCTGCTGGAGGACGCCGGCCTGCTGTGACCAGGCCGGCGTCAACCAGCCGGCCCCGGCACGCTCCCGCGACGGCCCAGGCCGGCGTGCGCGGCGGCCAGGGCACGCTCGGGCAGCGGCCCAGACCGGGCGTCCGCGGCGGCCTGGGCCCGCTCGGGCAGCGGCCCAGGCCGGCGTCCGCGGCGGTGTCGCGTCACGCCTCGGCGTGCGCGGCCCGCTCGTTCGGGACGCAGTGGGTCATCTTGAGGTCCGAGACGTCGCGGGGGCCGTTGCTGCCCAGCTTGGCCAGGCGGTTGCGGTCCTCCTCCGTCAGGTCCTGGCTCTGCAGCGGCTCCAGGTGGGCCACGTCGTCCGGGCGGATGCCGAGGCCCTCGCCGACGCGCAGCCCCAGATCGTCCTCGGCGAGCAGGCAGTGCCAGACCATGCGCTCCTGGATGACCCGGTCGCAGTCCTTGAGCGCCGTGACCAGGTTGTGCACGAGGTCGTCGCGCTCCCACTGCTCCATGAGCAGGTAACGCTGGCCCGCCTGCGTGTAGTCGTTCGTGCGCGGGATGCGCTTACGGGTGAGCCGGCCCGAGATGACGGGCCCGACATCGTCGGGGTGCCCGAACTCGGCCTCGCGCAGTCCGTCGCGTACCGACGGCTCGTAGTTGATGTGCGGGCTCTCCCCGGCCGTGTCGACGAAGTACGTCATCTGGCCGTCGCGCTGGTTGGTCCGGATGGCGGCGTTCCTCGCCTGGTTGACCGGCAGCTGCAGGTAGTTCGGCCCCACCCGGTAGCGCTGCGTGTCACTGTAGGAGAACGTCCGCCCGACCAGCATCTTGTCGTCGGAGAAGTCGAGCCCGTCCACGAGCACGCCGGTGCCGAACGCGATCTGCTCGTTCTCGGCGAACTGGTTCTCGACGTTCCTGTTGAGGACCATGCGGCCGACCGGCTTGGCCGGGAACTCGTTCTCGGGCCAGACCTTGGTGTCGTCCAGCGGGTCGAAGTCCAGCTCTGGGTGGTCGTCGTCGCTCATGAGCTGGACCAGCAGCTCCCACTCCGGGTGGTCGCCGCGCTCGATGGCGTCGTGCAGGTCCTTCGTGGCGTGACCCAGGTCGTTCGCCTGTACGGCGGCGGCGTCGGCCGCGGTCATGCTGCGGACGCCCTGCTTGGGCATCCAGTGGTACTTGACCAGGAACGACTCGCCCTGCGCGTTGACCCACTTGTAGGTGTTCACGCCGAAGCCCTGCATGTGCCGGTAGTCGGCCGGGATGCCGCGCGGGCTGAACAGGTTGACGAGCATGTGCATGCTCTCCGGCGTCTGCGACATGAAGTCGAAGATCCGGTTCGGGTCCTGGCGGAACGTCACCGGGTCCGGCTTGAGCGAGTGGATGACGTCGGGGAACTTGATGGCGTCCCTGATGAAGAAGACGGCCAGGTTGTTGCCCACGAGGTCCCAGTTGCCGTCCTCGGTGTAGAACTTGATCGCGAAGCCGCGCGGGTCGCGGGCGGTCTCGGCCGAGTCGCGCCCGCCGATGACCGTCGAGAACCGTACGGCGACGTCGGTGCGTTTGCCGGGCTCCTGGAAGAGCTTGGCCCTGGTGTACCTGCTGATCGGCTCGTCGCCGATCTTGCCGTACGCCTCGAAGTAGCCGTAGCTGAGCGCTCCTCTGGCGTGCACGACCCGCTCGGGGATGCGTTCGCGGTCGAAGTGGCTGATCTTCTCCAGGAACTGGTAGTTCTCCAGCGTCGCGGGGCCGCGTGCGCCGACCGTGCGCTGGTTCTGGTTGTCGTGGACGGGGTGCCCTTGACGGTTGGTCAGCACCTCGCGCTTGTCTCCGGGCTGAGAACCCATGCCGGAAACGTCGGTCATCGTAGCGTTCCTTCCCCTGGATGCGTTCCAACCTCGCCTGCCCTCGAACCTGGAACGAAAACCGCAGGTCAGGGCCCTTACGCAGGTCAGGGCCTGGAAGGGCCGTCGAACACCCTCACCTGGTGTTCGTCGTCAGGGGCCAGGAAATCCAGCAGCCGCCGCGCCTCCTTCTCGATCTCGTCGAGCGCGCCGACCGGCTGCCAGAGGTGCAGGCCCAGGGTGGAGACGCCCTCGGCGCGGGTGACCGTCCAGTCGCCCGCCATGACGCCGTCGGCCAGGATGACGCGCGGCGCCACGTTGGCCCGGGCGAACCCCTTGAGCACCTCCTTCGCCCGCTCGGGGATCACTCTCGACCGGTCGGCGTGCGACAGGAAGAGGTTGTCGAAGTCGTACATGAGGCGGGGAGGGGCGGGGACGTCCTCGGGCGGGCGTACGGCGCCGGGCAGGTCGTACAGGGTCCTGCCGTTCTCGTCGCGGAACCGGACGAGGTCCAGCGACTCGACCACCTCGCCCAGCCGGGTCAGGCCCGACCAGGTCTGCGCGTCCATGACCGACGCCGGCCCGAACGCCGCCAGATAGCGCAGCACCAGCTCGGCCGGGGTCATGGGCGGCGCCTGGAAACCCAGCCACGACTCGGCGCTCGTGTGCGCGATCGGGCCGCTCCTGCCCCACAGGCCGCGCGGCGGCACCTGGACCAGCGGCACCAGCCAGCGCACGCCCATGCTCAGCGCCTGCGGGTCGTGCCCCGGCCACCGCTCGGCCAGCGTCCGCCCCAGCTCGGCGAACGTCATCGGCCGCTCCTCCAGCAGCGTCCGTCCGGCCGCCGCCAGCTCGCCCAGGTCGACACCCGCCAGTTTGCGGCCGTACGCGCCCTTGGTGCCGCGCCCGGTGACCTCCTGCAGCAGCGGACGCATCGCCAGGCAGTCGCGGGCCGAGACCAGGTGGATGGTGGAGCGCTGCAGCACGATGCGGACGAGCTCACGCGAGAGCAGCAGCCCGGCGGCGTCGGCGGGGTCGAAGCCCTCGACGCGGTTCCACAGGCCGGTGTACCAGGTGTGCGGGGTCTGCGCCTGCAACCCGGCGAGGTGCTCCACGACCTCGACCACGGTCCGGTCGGTACGGCGCAGCAGGTGCTGCCTGTCGAGCGTGGCCCGGTTGAGCGCCCTGCGGCTGATGAGGGGATCCATGGAGGACAAACTAGAACCTCTTGCGGCCACCCTCGGACCGCGATACGTCCCGGATATCCCCTCTCGTATCCGCCCGTGGCGTTGCGCGGCGCTTCCTCCCCAGCCGGGTCTTGGAAAGAAGAGCCTGGTCAGGGCCGTGTGACTCGATCTCGTCTCTGATAACGCTTCTCATGGCCGCGGGCGGCGTGTCCGGCCTACGCTGCTCTGCATGGGCAATCGGGTGATCGACGGCCGCTTCGAACTCGTGGAGCGGCTCGGCGGCGGGGGCATGGGCCTGGTGTGGCGGGCCTGGGACGTCGCCCTGCACCGTGAAGTCGCCCTCAAGGAAGTGCGTCCGCCCTATCCGTCCATGGACGGGCACGACGGCGCCCGCGGGCTGCGGGCACGGGTGCTGCGGGAGGCCCGCGCGCTCGCCCGGCTCAACCACCCGCACGTCGCCACGATCCACCACATCGTCGACCCCGGTGAGCACGGCTACCCGTGGATCGTCATGGAGCTGGTCACCGGCGGCTCACTGCAGGACCGCATCCAGCGCGGCCCCATGCCGCCCGCCGACGCCGCCCGCCTCGGCCGCGAGGTGCTGTCCGCGTTGCGGGCCGCGCACGCGGTCGGCATCCAGCACCGCGACGTCAAACCCGCCAACGTCCTGCTGCGCGAGGACGGCCGGTCGGTGCTGAGCGACTTCGGCATCGCGGCCGTACGCGAGTCCACGAACCTGACGGCCACGGGAGCGTTCATCGGCTCGCCCGAGTACATGGCGCCCGAGCGCATCAACGGCGTCGAAGGCGATCCGGCCTCCGACCTGTGGTCGCTCGGCATGATGTTGTACGTCGCCGTCGAGGGGCGGCATCCGCTGCGCAGGAGCACCACGCTGGCGACGCTGGCGGCCGTGCTCAACCAGGACGTGCCGCCGCCCGGACACGCCGGGCCGCTCGGGCCCGTCCTGAAGGCGCTGCTCACGCGCGACCCGGCGGCCCGGCCGGACACCGAGACCCTCGACCTCATGCTGGCCGCGGCGGCCGACCCGGGCGAGGCCCCCGCGCCTCCTCCCCACACCACGGGCTCGGCCCGGCATCCCAGAGCGTCGGGTCACCCTCCCAGGACGCCCGCCCCCATGGGTCCGGCCGAGCGTCCCTGGACGTCCGCGCAGCCCGACCGGGACCCCTGGACGCCGGAGCCGCACGCGGGGACACCGGACGGGGATCCCCGAGCGTCGGCGCGGCACGGCGGAACACCGGACCCGCGTTCCTGGACCTCGGCGCCGCGCGCGGGGACACCGGACGGGGATTCCTGGACCTCGGCGCCCGGCGGAACACCGGACCGGGATCCTTGGACTCCGGCGCCGGACGCGGGGACGCCCGGCCGGAATCCCGCGCCGGAGCAGCCCCCCATGGGATCGGCCCAGCGGCCCGGAGGGCCGGCGTCCATGGGGCGGGCCCAGCGCTCCGGGGGGCCGGTGCCGTCGTCCGGCGCCGTCCCGCCGGATGGGCCGGCGTCGTGGGAGGTCCCCGGGCCGCGCCCCCGCCGCCGCGGCGGTGCGGGAGCGGCGGTGGCGCTGTCGTTGTCGGCGGTCGTGGTGGCCGGGGTGCTGGTCTGGCACTTCCTCCCCGCGCCGGGGATGGGCACCGTCCCGTACGCCGGCCGGGTGACGCCCACCTCCGCCCCCGGCCTGCCGACCGGCTCACCGACCGGCACCGCCGAGCCGGAGGAGGAGAACCTCCTGACCCCTTCCGGCATCCGGAGCATGATCACCGAACTCCGCCCGGTCATCGGCGGCAGCAAGATCGTCGAGATGGTGGTCTACCCGACGTACGCCTCCATCGACGTCCCGCTCAAAGACGACCCCGAGCTCTACGACACCTACGCCTACCGTGACGGCGCGGTCATCCACGCGGGCAGGGGCGGCAAGGTCGGCACGCCGCTGGTCGACCTCGGCGCCTTCGACTGGGACGCCATCCCCGCCCTGCTGAGAAGGGCCAACAGAGACCTCGGCGTGCCCAAGCCCACCTCCCGCTACCTCATCGTCGACCCCGACTACGCCTTCGCCGCGATGCGGCAGGTGCTGCTGGTCTACGTCTCCGACGGCTACCGCTCCGGCTACCTCGTCGCCAGCCCCAAGGGCAAGATCCTCAAGCTCTCCCCGGACGACTGATCGCGTCCGGTGCCCGTTCAGACGCCGCGGGCGAGATCGGCCTCGATGGCGACCGCGGCGTGGCGGAGGGCGTCGACCAGTGATGGCAGCCGGTGCCGGTGGTAGCGTCCGCTCGGCATCGACACCGACACGCCGGCGAGGGCGTCCCCGTCCCGGGCCCGGAGCGGCACGCCGATCGCGACCACGCCGCGCTCGGAGCGGCCCTGGTTGAGCACGAAACCGTTGCGCCGCACCCGGGCCAGCTCCGTACGCAGCCGTTCCAGGTCGGGCCGGTCTCCGGGACGGTCGGTGTACCGCTCGGCCGGGTAGACCGCCTCGAGCTCCTCGTCGGTCAGCTCGGCCAGCAGGAGCAGTCCCGCCGTGGTGCGGTGGGCGGGGAACACCATGCCCTCACGGGAGCCCACCCGCAGGCTCTGGAAGCACTCGACGCCGGCGATGAACCGGACCGTGTCCCCCGTGCGCACCGCCAGGTTGACGGACTCGTCGAGCACGTCGACCAGCCGGCGCAGGTGCGGCAGGGCCACCGCCCGCAGCCGGGACACGACCGAGGGGGAGTGGGCGGCGAGCTCCAGGACCGGGCCGGCCCGGTAGAGGCGCCGAGCGCCCTGGACCGCGAAGTCCCGGTACACCAGCATCGCGAGCAGCCGATGCGCGGTGGAGCGGGCCACGCCCAGCCGCTCGGCGACCTCCGAGACGGTCAGCTCGCCCTCCATCTGCAGCATCGCGGCGATCCGCAACGCGTGATCAACACTGTTGATCATGTAGGTCGGCGGGTTCTTCAGCGGCTTGTCCATGACGTCTCTATTCTGCAGAGCAGAAATTGCTGTTCTGCACAGTGCGACAGCAGCGATATTAGGCGCATGAGCAGCCCTGTCACCACGCCGGAGTCCCCGGTGCGGCTCCGTGCGGTCGACGCGCCTGGCCAGCCCGATGTCACCCCCGCGCTCGAAGAGCTCTACCGCGGTTTCGAGCAGGAGACCTCCCAGTTCGACTGGGAGGTCGAGCTCGCCGTGGTGATCGGCGCGCCGGTCCGCCGTGCCAGGGGCGCCGAGGCCGAGGCCGCGATCGCCGGATTCACCGTTCTCAACGACATCACCCGCCGGGACTGGCAGTACCGCACCCAGCAGTGGCTGCAGGGCAAGCGCCTCAACCCCGGCGACATCATCGCCACCGGCACCCCCGGCGGCGGCGGCCACGCCCGCGACCCCAAGCGCTACCTGACCGCCGGCGAGCGCGTCGTCACCGAGATCCAGGGCATCGGCCGGCTCCAGAACACCGTGGCCAAGGAGGGCGCGGCCTGATGCGCCGCACGTTCGAGGACGCGATGAGCTGGAGCGCGGCCGGCACCGAACGGTTCCTCGACACCGTCGCCGGGTGGGGCGAGGAGCAGTACCTCGCCCCCTGCGGGCTCCCCGGCTGGACCCGCAAGCACCTGGTCGCGCACGTGGCGGCGAACGCCGACGCGCTGAGCAACCTGGTGCGCTGGGCCGCCACCGGCGAGAAGACCCCGATGTACTCCTCGATGGGCCAGCGCAATGCCGACATCGAGGCCGGCTCCGTCAAGCCCGCCGCCGAACTGGCCGCCTGGCTGCACGAGTCCGCGGACCGGCTCGCCGCAGGCACCGCCGCGCTGAGCTCCGACCAGTGGAACGCCGAAGTGGTCACCGCCCAGGGCCGTACGGTCCCCGCGACCGAGATCCCGTGGTTGCGTTCGCGCGAGGTCTGGGTGCACGCCGTCGACCTGGCCGCCGGTGTCTCCTTCGCCGACCTTCCCGCCGGTTTCCTGGCCGCCCTGGCCGACGACATCGCGGGCAAGCGCGGCGACGCTGCCGGGCCCTCGGTCGTCCTCGCCGCCGCCGACACCGGCGACCGCTGGGAACTGTCCGGTGAAGACGACGCCACCGCCGTCACCGGCCCGCTCGCGGAGGTCGCGGCGTACCTCGCCGGCCGTCCGCACGCGCTGACCACGGCCGGCGGCTTCCCCGCTCCGGCGCTGCCGGCGTGGTTGTGAGCGGTCACCCGATCGAGGAGAGCGACGTGACCACACCTGTGTCCGCGAACCCCGTCGATGTCCTGATCGTCGGAGGCGGCATCGGCGGCCTGAGCGCCGCCTTCGCCCTCGCCCGCGAGGGCCTGCGGGTGCGCGTCCTGGAGCGGGCCCGCGCGTTCGGGGAGGTCGGCGCCGGCCTGCAGATCGCGCCCAACTGCACCCGGATCCTGCACGACTACGGCCTGCTGGACGAGGCCAAGAGCCTCGGCGTGCTGCCGAAGAGCATGGTGATGCGCGACGCCGTCGACGGCGGCGAGCTGACCCGCCTGGACCTGGCCGACCTGGAACGCGTGTACGGCTTCCCGTACATGGTCATCCACCGCAGCGACCTGCACGGCATCTTCCTGCGCGCCTGCCGGCGCGCGGCAGTCGACCTGGTCACCGACGCCCGGGTCAGCGGCTACGAGAACACCGCGTCCGGCGCCCAGGTACTGCTGGCGGACGGCCGCGCCGACGAGGCCGGGATCGTCATCGCCGCCGACGGCCTGCATTCTGTCGCACGCGGACTCCTGGCCGACGACCAGCCGGTCAGCTCCTCCTACGTCGCTTACCGCGCCGCCGTACCCATCGAACAGGTCGGCCGCGACGTCGATCTCAGCGAGGTCTCGGTCCACGTCGGCCCGCGCTGCCACTTCGTCCACTACGGGCTGCGCGGCGGCGAGATGCTCAACCAGGTCGCGGTCTTCCAGTCCCCCAAGGCCCTCGCGGGTGAGGAGGACTGGGGCACACCCGACGAGCTCGACCACGCCTTCGCCGCGACCTGCCCGGACGTCCAGGCCGGCATCCCGCTGATGTGGCGCGACCGCTGGTGGCGGATGTTCGACCGCGACCCCATCATGACGTGGGTCGACGGCCACATCGCGCTGCTCGGCGACGCCGCCCACCCGCCGCTGCAGTACATGGCCCAGGGCGCGGTCATGGCCATCGAGGACGGCTGGGTGCTCGCCAGGCACGCCGCCGCGCGCCGCGCCGATGACGGCTCGATCGACTGGCGGGGCGCCCTCGCGGCCTACGAAGCCGTCCGTCCCGAACACTGCCGACGCGTCCTGACCACGGCCCGCGCCTGGGGCGAGCTGTGGCACCTGGACGGCGTCGCCCGCCTCCGGCGCAACGCGCTCCTGCGGGCCCGCGACACCCACGACTACTCGTTCACCGATTGGATCTATGGGCCCACGGCGCTGACACCCGAGGAGGAGCCGCCCATGTTCACGCCGGTCCCGCTGGACTCCGTCGACGTCTCCGGCCGCACCGGCTCGGCCCGGTCCGCCGCTTCCGGGAACGCCACGCCGACGACGGCCTAGCAGATGTCGCGGTAGCCGCTCTCCGGGATCAGACGGGTCCACTCCGCCCTGCTCAGCGGGCCGCCCGCGCGGGCGCACACCTCCCGCACCGCCAGCGCCGGGTCGACCGCCGTCTCGCGTACGGTGCCGTCGAGGGCGACGCCGCGCAGCCGGCGGCCGTCCTGGCTGAAGGCGAGCCCACCGGCCCACGAGCCGATCTGGCCGACCTCGCGCAGCGAACGGGCGTCCCACAACGACGTCCGGGTCGCGTCCACGGCCAGCAGGTCGCCGCCGGGGGAGAAGCGCAGTTCGTCCACCGGCGCGGGGCCCGCCTCGATCGTGCCGAGAGGCTTTCGATCGCGGGCGTCCCAGAGGAGCACCCGGCCGCCCTCCAGCCCGAACGCCAGCCGGTGGCCGTCGGGCGAGAACGCCAGCGCGGTCGCCTCGGCCCCGTCACCGGCGCGGGCCGCGCGTTCCAGCGGGGTGACCTGACCCGTCCGCAGGTCGAGCAGGCGCGCGCCGGCGGCCAGGGTCGTGCCGTCGGGGCTGAAGGCCAGCGCCGGAGCGCCCGCCCCCTCGTACGCCTTGACGCGGCGGCCGGTGCGGACGTCCCAGGTCTCCACGACGCCGCCGCGCGCCGTGGCCAGCGTGCGGCCGTCGGGGGAGAGCGCCACGGACGGGACCTCGCCGCCCGCCTCGATGGCGGCCACCCGCCTGCCGCCGGCCACCTCCCACACGGTCACCGGGTCGCCCGCGACGGCCAGCAGCCGACCGGCCGCGTCGAACGCCAGGTCGCCGGCGGCGTCGATGCGGCCGAGCGTGGTGTGCCGCACGGCGTCGGTGAGCTCGATCGTGTTGCCGACCTCCTTGGCGGCGACGCGGCCGTTGCCGGAGAACTCGGCCACGTGGTCGTCGCCGGACGGCGCCGGCAGGCCGGAGACGTCGAGCGAGACGACGGAGCCGGTGGCGGTGAGGTAGCGCAGGACGCGGCCGTCGGCGGAGAACGCCAGGCCGTGGCCGGGGTCCCTCAGAGGGTAGGAGCCGGTCAGGCGGCGTTCGGCGACGTTCCAGACGCGTACCTCGCCGTCGCCGGGCAGGGCGAGCAGGCGGCCGTCGGGGCTGAAGACCGGCGGCCCGGCCGAGGCGCCCGGCACGACCTCGACGCCGTCCCGCACCTCGACGCCCCAGCCGGCCGCATCCCGCCCCGGCCCCGGAACACGCTCCCGACCCGCCGAGCCGGCCTCCGCACCAGACGCCTCCCGCGGGGTTCCCGGCTCAGGCGTCGTGCCCGCACCGGAGGACCTCCCGGCTCCGGAGGTGCCACGCGTCGCGGGTGTGGGGGCCAGTCGAATGACGCGGAGCTCCTCGGAGCCGCCGTCCACCTCGGTGCCGCGCCGCTCCCCACCGGCGGGAAGCGGAGACTGAGACGTCTCCGAAAGGCGAGCGGCGCGCGTGTCCTCGGCCGAGCGCGACTCCAGCGGGCGAGAGGCGCTCGCGTCTGTGCTCGGGCGCGGGGCGCGGATGCCCGCGGCGGTGTCGTTCCGGGGGCGTGGCGTGGAGGTGGTGGTGAGGGCGCGCGGGTTCGGGGAGAGGCGGTCGAGGGTCCGGCCGGAGTCCGGAGGAGTGCGGGTGGCGGTGACGGGGTGGGGATACTTGGTGGAGGGCGTCACGCCGCGTACGCCGGCCTCCACGAGCGTCACCCCGTCGCGCCCGGCCACGGCCAGCGTGGTGCCCGACGGGCTGAACGCCACGGCCGGCGCGGAGACGTCGGCGCCGGTGAGCGGCTCGACCTTCACGACCCCGACCCGCGCCCGCCGCGGCGCGACCTCCCACAGCTCCACCCGGCCGTCCAGCCCCGACAACGCCACCCTGGACCCGTCGGGCGAGATCGCCGCCTTCCGGTCGGCCACGTCGAACAGCACGCGCGTGCCCCGATACACCTTGGTCCGGTTGCCCCGCCCGATCGCGAAGACCGTCGTCCCGGCGGGCGCCCGCCCGGTGGTCACCTCGAACGGCCGCCCGTCCGCGTCCTCGGCGTACCGGCCGTCGCCGCTCAGCGCCGCGCTGCCGGCCGGCAGCCGGTACGTCGCCGGCCGCCGCCCGCCGACGACGTCCCAGACGGTGACCCCGCCGGTGTCCCATCTGACGAGCTCGTCGCCGCGGAGCACGTGGCGGGCTCCCGGCTCGGCCCAGGGAGCGGTGAAGACGGCCAGCTCCGGCTGCACGAGCGAGGCCTGCAGCGCCGCTCGCGCCTCCGGCACCGGCGACAGCCGCCACGCGGCCACGCTCAGCCGCATCGCGGTCCGCGGGTCGGACGTCCGCAGCGACTCCGCCCTGGCGGCCACGGCCCGGGCGTCGGCCTCGATGACGCGTACGCGCAGGTCGTTCTGCCCCTGCACCGACACCACGGACATCGTCACCGCCGCCGCCAGCAGCGCACCCAGCGTCGCCACCGACGGCGCCAGCAGCTTCCTGCGCTGCTTGGACTGCGCCACGCTGTCGGCGATGAAGTCGCGTTCGAGCTGGTTGAGCCGCAGGTGGCGGCGCTTGGTCGCGGCCCAGCCGAGCGCCGTGTCGAGCTCGGCGCCGCGCAGCAGGTGGCCGCGCCCGCGGCGGTGCTCCGACCAGTGACGGGCGGCCTCGCGGATGCGGCGGTGCACCGGCAGGCCGTCGCGCTCGTCGGCGACCCAGCCGCGCAGCCGTGGCCAGGCGCGGTAGAGCGCGGCGCTGGCGGGCGCCACCCGGTCGTCGCTGACGGCCACCAGCTTGCCGACGGCGGTCTCGGCGGGCGGCACGCGCACGCTGCGGCGTACGACGAGGCCGGCCTCCATGAGCGGGGCCAGCACGTCACCCTCGTCGTGGGGGCTGTCGCCGTCGAGCAGGCGCAGCAGCAGCCCCGGCACCTCCTGCTGCTGGGCGGGCGTGAGCGACAGGTAGACCTGCTCGGCCGCCTCGCCCAGCGACGGCGGGCGTACGTGGCCTTCGGGCGGGCCCAGCTCGACGGCGCTCTCGACCAGCAGCTCGGACGCCGCCGGCCGCTCGGCCGGATCCTTGGCCAGCGCCCGCCCGACCAGCTCGCCCAGCGGCGCCGGCAGGCAGCTCAGATCGGGGTCGGCGGTGAGCAGCCGTCTCATCACGCCGCCCAGGCTTTCGCCGCGGAACGGGTCGCGCCCGGTGGCCGCGAACAGCACCACCGCGCCCCAGGCGAACACGTCCGCCGCCGCCTCGGCCTCCTGCCCGGTCACCACCTCGGGCGCCAGGTACGTGTACGCCCCGCCGACCGTCTCCCCGGCCGGGAGCCCCAGCTCGATCACCTTGGGCCCGCCGGGGGCCAGCAGCACGCTGCCCGGGTTCAGCCCGCGATGCGCCAGCCCGGCCGCGTGCAACGCGTCCAGGGCGGACGCGAGCGCGCCGGCCAGCGCCACCAGCTCGTCACCGGTGTACGGGCCGTGCAGCTCGACGGCACGCCGCAGATCGGGGCCGTCGACGAACTCGCTGACGACGTACGGGACGCCGCCGTCGACGCCGACGGCGACCACCTCCGCCAGGTGCCGGCCGGGCACCCCGGAGAACTCCTGAGCGCTCGCCGCACCCCGAGGGACGGTGACGGCGAACCTGCGGCCCTCGTCGTCGTAGGCGTCGTAGACCACGCCGCTCCCGCCCGCGCCCAGCCTGGCGGCCAGCCAGAGGCCGCCAAGCCTTTCCGGGTCACCAGGCACCAAGCGCATCGTCACTGCAGCTTAGATGCACGACACCGCCCAATGGTTGGCAAAAACGACGCCACAGGTCCCCCGCGCGCCTCGGGGGACCCCGGCGCCATGATCATTATGCCAGCCTTCCGGATCTTGCCTGCCAATCCGGCCGCAGGACGGCCATGAGCACGCAGTCGTGCCAGGCGCCGTCCCACAGCAGGGCGTCGCGTTCGACGCCCTCGGCGACGAATCCGGCCTTCTCGTAGACGTGCCGGGCGCGGTCGTTGAAGGCGTAGACGCTGAGCCTGATCCGGTGCAGCGGCGTGGTGCGGAAGGCGTGCGCGAGGACCAGCTCGATGGCCTCGCTGCCGTAGCCCTTGCCGAAGACCCGTGGGCCGATCAGGGCGATGCGCAGGTTGCACGACAGGTTGGCGGTGTCGACCTCGTTGAGCACGACCTCGCCGACGTACGCGCCGCCGGCCGTGATCGCGAGGTCCAGGCGGTTGGGCTGGCCGGCGCGGGTGGCGTACCACTGGCGGGCCAGGCCGGCGTCGACCCCGGCGTGCGAGCCGCTCAGCCTGCGCACCTCGGGGTCGGAGACCAGCTCGACCAGGCCCTCGGCGTGCTCGGGGCCGACCGGGACCAGGGTGACGCGCTCTCCCGCGAGCGTGGGCTTGTCGGCGAACATCCCCCGTGGTCTATCACGCCTGATCGGCGGCGGGCGAACCGAGGTCCCGCAGCACCGCGTCGCGCACCTGCTCGGGGCGGAGCTCGCCGACGTCGTAGACCGCGTCCGCCACCGCACGGAAGTACGGCTCGCGCCGCGCCCGCATCGCCGCCGGGCCGAAGTCGGGCCGGTGGTCGCTGGATCGCATCCGCTCGGCCAGCACCTCGTCGGCGGCGTCCAGCCAGACCGCGAACGCCTGCTTCAGCGCCGTGCGCACCCGCGGATCCTCCACCGTGCTGGCCGCCGCCGCGATCACCTTCGGCTCGCCCTCCAGCTCGTGCAGCACGTGCTCGGCCTCGTACCGGTGCAATGCCTCGGCGCCCTCGCGGGCGGCGATCTGCGCGGCCGTCCCTCCGTGCCTGGCCTTCAGGTACGGGTCGCTGTCGCTCAACGGCAGGCCGAGCGCCTCGCCGATCAGCCGGCCCGCGGTCGTCTTGCCTGAGCCCATCAGTCCGATCACCACGACGGGTTTGTTTTTCGACATGTGGATAGGGGTTCCTTCGTGTCAAGGAGGTAAATCTGATGACCATCGCCGGAAGCATCATCCTCATCATGCTCGGGGCGATCCTCACCTGGGCCGTCGAGTTCGACCTCGCCGGCCTCGACATCAACGTAGTCGGCGTGATCCTCATGCTCGGTGGCCTGGTCGGACTCGGGTTCGGCATCTACCGGATCAGCGTGACGCGCAGGGCGGTCGGCCCCATCGACGAGCCGGTGCACCGCCACGAGATCTACGAGGAGCCCGAGGCTCGCCGCACCACCGTGTACGAGGAGCGGAGGCACTACGACGAACCGCCGCTGTAGGAGGTGAAACGGAATGCCAGCAGTCGAAGAACTGCCTTCGACCATCAAGCGCTCGCCGAAGAAGGCGCAGAACACGTGGATCAAGGCGCACGACTCCGCGGTCAAGGAGTACGGAGAGGGGCGGCGCGCCCACATGACGGCCTTCGCGGCGCTCAAGCACTCCTTCGAGAAGGTGGGAGACCACTGGGAGCCGAAGTCGAAGAAGGGCCCCTCGGACAAGGGCGCGACGGACCGGTCGGGCCGGACCGCCGAGGGGGTCGACGCCAACGCCAGCAAGGAGCACCTGCAGGACGTGGCCGCCAAGCTGGGCGTCAAGGGCCGTTCGAAGATGAAGAAGCAGGAGCTGGTCGACGCCATCAAGAAGGCGAACCGCAAGGCCACGGCCAAGTCCCGCTGACCGGAGCCCCGGCCGTCAGGAGCCGGCGAGGGGGCGGCGGTGAACCACCGCCCGCCCCGCTCGCCGGCTCCTTCTTCGTGGGCGCACCACCGCTCGCCCCGCTCGCCGGCTTCTTCGTGGACGCACCGCCGGCGGCCCGGGTCGCCGGCTTCCTCGTGCTCGTCACAGCAGCCGCTTGACGGCCCCGGCGATGGCGTTGCGGTCGATGCGGGCGTCGGCGAGCTGCTCATGCGGGGTCGCCGAGCCGGGCAGGTCGGTCACCGCCAGCTTCACCACCCGCGGACCGAGCTCGCTCACCGCGTCCATGACCGCGTCGCCCAGCCCGCCCTCGATCCGGTGGTCCTCCACCGTGATCAGGTTGCCGGTGGTGGTGGCCGCCTCGGCCAGCGCCGCCGTGTCCACGGGCTTGACCGAGTACAGGTCGATGACCCCGACCGGCACCCCGGACGCGCGCAGCTCGTCGGCCGCCGCCAGCGCCTCGTGCACGGTGACCCCGGCGGCCACGATCGTGGCCCGGTCAGCGGGGGACTGGCGCAGCACCCGTGAGCCGCCCACCGGGAACCGCTCGCCCGGCGGGTAGATGACCGGCGTGTCGCCGCGCGTGGTCCGCAGGTAGGAGATCCCCTCCAGGTCGGCCATCTCGGCCGTCAGCGCCGCCGTCTGGTTGGCGTCGCACGGGTAGAGCACGGTGCTGCCGTGCACGGCCCGCAGCATGGCCAGGTCCTCCAGCCCCATCTGGGACGGCCCGTCCTCGCCGATCGCGACGCCCGCGTGCGAGCCGACCAGCTTCACGGACGCCCGGCTCACCGCGGCCATCCGGATGAAGTCGTACGCCCGGGTGAGGAACGCCGCGAAGGTCGCCGCGTACGGCTTCCACCCGCGCACCTGCAGCCCGACGGCGGCCGCCACGAGCTGCTGCTCGGCGATGAACATCTCGAAGAACCGCTCCGGGAACGCCTTGGCGAACGCCTCGGCCTTGGTGGAGTCGGCCACCTCGCCGTCCAGCGCCACGACGTCGCCACGGGCCGCGCCGAGCGCCTCCAGCGCCTGACCGTAGGCCGTCCGGGTGGCGACCTCGTCGCCCACGTCGTACGCGGGCAGCTCCAGCTTCCCGTCCTCGAACCGGAACGGCGAGCCGTTCGCCTCCGGCGCCCGCACCTGGACGCGGACGTCGCGGACGCCGCCGAGCTCCTCGATGGCCTGGGCGGCGTCCTTGAGCGGCTTGCCGTGGGCGCCCTCGCGGTTGGCGACGTCCTGCACGCCCTCGCCCTTGCGGGTCTTGGCCAGGACGACGGTGGGCCGGCGGCGGGTGCCGCAGGCGTCCTCCAGGGCGTAGTCGATCTGCGCGGGGTCGTGCCCGTCGACCTCGATCGTGTGCCAGCCGAACGCGGCGAACCTGCGCGCGTAGGCGCCGGTGTCCCAGCCGTGGCGGGTGGGGCCGCGCTGGCCGAGCCGGTTGACGTCCACGATCGCCGTCAGGTTGTCCAGCCCCTCGGTGCCCGCGTGCTCGGCGGCCTCCCAGATGGAGCCCTCCGCCAGCTCGCTGTCGCCGCACAACACCCAGACCCGGTACGGCATGCGTTCCAGCCGTCCCGCCATGGCGAGGCCCACTCCCACGGGCAGCCCCTGGCCGAGCGAGCCGGTGGCGACGTCCACCCAGGGCAGCCGGGGCGTGGGGTGCCCCTCCAGCCGGCTGCCCCTGCGCCGGAACGACAGCAGCTCTTCGTCGGAGATCGCCCCCGCCGCCTTGTAGAGCGCGTACAGCAGGGGAGAGGCGTGCCCCTTGGAGAAGATCAGGTGGTCGTTGGCCGGGTCGCCCGGCTCGGCGAAGTCGTAGCGCAGGTGCCGGGCGAACAGCACGGCCATCAGGTCGGCCGCCGACATGGACGAGGTCGGATGGCCGGAGCCCGCCTCGGCCGCGGCCCGTACGGAGTCGACGCGCAGTTGCGCCGCCAGGTCGGCCAGGTACTGCAGATCGCGTTCGGGCATCATGGACCTCCTCGATACGGATTCCAGCCACGCCTACCCGCGCCCGGCGGGCTTAACGCGGCCGTCCCGATGCCCGAGGAGGCCCGAGGAGGTCCGGGCAGGTCCGATGAGGTCCGAGCCGGTTTCAGGCGCGCCTGGCGCGCAGCGCGGCCATGGCGGCCGCCGCCGCGCCCCCGGCCAGCGTCACGAGCACCGGGCGGCGGTTCTTGGACAGCCAGAACTGCACGCTGCGCCCGTGCGAGCGGTCGTCGAACGCGCCGTGGGCGCCGTAGTCGGCGGACTCGTCGGCCGGCTGCCACAGGTTGGCCACGCCGGTCGGCTCCTTGTCGTCGGTCTGCTGCGACTTCGTGCCGGTCCTCGCCAAGTACCGGTCCACCAGAGCGGGGGCCACGCGCTGGGCCAGGAGGGTGGCGGCCGTGCTGGCGCCCACCCAGTACTCCTTGCGCTCGGGGTGCTCGGCCGCGTGCACGATCGCGCGGGCCGCGACCTCCGGCTGGTAGATCGGGGGAACGGGCTGGGGGTGGCGGCGCAGCTTCGACAGCACCCACTCGAACTGGGGCGTGTTCACCGCGGGCAGTTGCACGAGGGTGATGTCGATGCCGCTGCGGTCGGCCAGCAGCTCCGTGCGGACCGACTCGGTGAAGCCCTTGATGGCGTGCTTGGCGCCGCAGTACGCCGACTGCAGGGGGATGCCGCGGTACGACAGGGCCGAGCCGGTCTGGACGATCGTGCCGGCGTTGCGCGGGCGCATCAGGTCCAGGGCCACCTTGGTGCCCCAGACGTAGCCCAGGTAGGTCACCGCGGTCGTACGTTCATACTCATCGGGGGATATGTCGGAGAATTTCGCGAAAACTGATGAAAAAGCAGTGTTGATCCATACGGAAATCGGCCCCATCTCCGCCTCGATGCGCTCGGCCGCGCTCCGTACCTGGTCGTAGTCGGCCATGTCGGCCTCGTAGCCGAGGCCCGTGCCGCCCTCGGCCCCGACGTCCACCGCCGCGGCTCCGAGCCCGGTCGTGCCCCGGGCGATCAGGGCCACCTTGGCCCCGCGCGCGCCCAGCTCCCTGGCGACGGCACGCCCGACACCGCCGCTCGCGCCCGTCACCACCGCCACCCGCCCTCGAAGTGGTGCCATGCCGGGTCAGCCCGCCTCTCCGTCGCTCCGCCGTTTCTGCCGTCGTACCGCCAGGGTGATGTCGATCACCGTCAGGACGCCCAGCACGACCGCGATGCCGCTCAACACCACAGCCCCGGTGATGAAACCGAGCACCGCGAACGCGAACAGGAACACCAGCAGGAAGGAGCCCACCCTGATGTGCACCACGTCGCGCGGGGTGGCGGGCACCATGGCGTGCCCTCGGGAATCCCGCTCCTCGTGCCACTTTCCGTTGTCATGCATGCCGCATCACCTGCCCGTGCCGTTTGCGGCCTAACGTCGTGGGTAGCCGCGCAACGTGCCCGAGCAAGCTGTCCGGAACGACGTCGACCTGCACCTCAGCGACCAGAGTGAGCCGGGCATCATCCGGCGTCGGCGGGGGCGCGGGTTCGGCTACGTCGGCCCCGACGGCCGGCCGGTGCGCGACCGCGAGACGCTGGAGCGCATCAGGTCCCTGGCCATCCCCCCGGCCTGGGCGGACGTCTGGATCTGTGCCTCGCCCCACGGCCATCTGCAGGCCGTCGGCACCGACTCCGCCGGGCGGCGGCAGTACCGCTACCACGACGCCTGGCGCGAACAGCAGGACCGGGCGAAGTTCGACCGGGTGCTGGAGGTGGCCGAGCGGCTGCCCGCGTTCAGGAAGACCGTGGACGACCAGCTCAAGGGGCGCGGGCTGACCCGGCAGCGGGTCCTGGCCGCCGCCGCCCGGCTGCTCGACATCGGCTTCTTCCGCATCGGCGGTGAGAGCTACGACACCTACGGGCTGGCCACGCTCAGGATGGATCACGTCACCTGCGCGAACGGCATCGTCGTCTGCTCCTACCAGGCCAAGGGCGACATCCCGCGCGAGGTCGAGGTGGCCGACCCGGGCGCGTGCAAGGTGCTGCGCTCGCTCAAGGCGCTGGGCGTGGACGGCGAGCTGCTGCGCTACCGGCACGCCGGCGGCTGGAACGACGTGCGCAGCGAGGACATCAACGAGTACCTGCGCGAGATCATCGGCTACGAGGTCACCGCGAAGGACTTCCGCACCTGGCACGCCACGGTGCTCGCGGCGGTCGGCCTCGCGGTGTCCCGGCCGGCGGGCCGGACCGGGCCGGGCGGCAGGAAACGGGCGATCACCCGGGTGATGCGGGAGGTCTCCGAATACCTGGGCAACACGCCGACCGTGGCGAGGGCGTCGTACGTGGACCCGCGCGTGGTGGAGGCGTACGACCGGGACCGGACGATCGCGGCGGCGCTGACCGAGCTGGGGGCGGACGCGGACTTCGGGCAGCTCGCCACGGCGGGTCCCGTCGAACGGGCGGTCATAGAACTGATACGCGGTATTTGAAGTCGTTTGAGCTGTTCGTCCCCGGGCATGCGGCGACGTGAAGAAGGAGGCGAGTGATGGAAGCTCCGCAGTACGTCGCGGCCCGTGTCCAGCAGGCGCTGGCCGAGGACGGACGCACGCACGAGCTCGGAATTCGCGTCGACATCAGAGGCGACCAGCTGTTCCTGCGCGGCCAGGTCAGCGGGTCCGAGCAGCGCGAAAGGCTCGGCCAGGTCGCGCACGAGGCCGCGCCCGAGCTCCACGTGCACAACGAGATCAACGTCGTCGAGGCCACCGAGCCGGGGGAGGATGAGCACCTTGACTGACCTGCGCATAGCGGCCGTGGGCGACATCCACCTGGGAGAGGACGTCAGAGGCCAGTACCGCAAGAAGCTCGTCGGCATCGAGGAGCGCGCGGACGTGTTCATGCTCGCGGGCGACCTGACCCGGCACGGCACTCTCGAGGAGGGCAAACTCGTGGCCGACGAGCTGCGCGGCCTGCCCATCCCCGTCGTCACGGTGCTCGGCAACCACGACTACCACTCCGACCTGGAGCACGAGATCGCCGAGGAGCTGCGCGCCGCGGGCGTCATCGTGCTCAACGACGACGGCGTGGTCGTCCAGTGCGGCGAGCACAAGCTGGGCGTGGTCGGCGGCAAGGGCTTCGGCGGCGGCTTCGCGGGCAAGTGCGCCAGCGAGTTCGGCGAGCGCGAGATCAAGAACTTCGTCTCCCACACGCGCGGCATCGCCGAGTCCTGGAAGATGGCGCTCAAGGAGATGGAGGCCGACCAGCGTGTGGTGCTCTCCCACTACTCCCCGATCAAGGAGACGCTGGAGGGCGAGCCGCACGAGATCTACCCCTTCCTCGGCAGCTACCTGCTGGCCGAGGCGGTCGACACGGCGGGCGCCGACCTCATCCTGCACGGCCACGCGCACAAGGGCAGCGAGAAGGGCATGACGCCGGGCGGCATCAGGGTCCGCAACGTGGCCCTGCCGGTGCTCGGCAGGGCGTACGCGGTCTACTGCCTGACCTGCGCCGAGAGCCCCTCGCACGACGAACACCAGCACTAGAACACGCGCAGGGCGAGGACGCAGATGTCGTCCTCGGCCGTCTCGACCCCCAGCTCCCGCAGCAGGCAGTCGATCAGCTCCTCGGGGTCGTCGTGGCCGTCGTGGTCGCACGAGCGGGCCGCGTCGAGCAGGGCGTCCAGGCCGGTGCCGTAGTCCGCGCCGCGGCGCTCGACGATGCCGTCGGTGTAGAGCAGCAGGGTGTCGCCGGGCCGCAGCTGCACGGTGGACATGCCGTACTCGGTGGCGTCGAACGCGCCCAGCATGATCCCCGACCTGCCCTCCACCAGCTCGACCTGGCCCTCCCTGATGAGGATGGGCGCGGGATGGCCGGCGTTCGTCCAGCACAGGGTGCGGTTCTCCGGGTCGAGGTGGCCGATGAGGGCCGTGCTGGTCACCGTGACGCCCTCGGCGGAGTTCACGATGAGGTCGTTCAGCCAGGTGGCCAGGCGGCTGGGCGGCGCGCCCGTGTACGCCAGCCCGGCCAGGCCGGCGCGCGTCTGGAGCATGACGCTCGCCGCGGTCAGGCCGTGCCCCATCGCGTCGCCGATGGCGACGAGCACCCTGCCGTCCGGGATCTGGCGGACCTTGAACCAGTCGCCGCCCAGCCGGAAGAGGTCCTCGCCGGGCAGGTAGCGCACCGCGGCGGTCACCCCGGGCAGGTGCACGATGCCGCGCCGCATCGGCAGGATCGTGTTCTGCAGCTGGACGGTGACCTGATGCTCCTCCTCGGCCCGCTGGCGCTGCTTGTGCGCCTGCTGGTGCGCCACGGCCAGGGCACGCTCCCTGCGCCGGCTGCGGGTCACGTCCTGGGCCAGGCAGCGCACCTTGACCGGCACGCCGTTCGCGTCGAGGATCGGCTCGCTGAACATGCTGAGATGCCGCACCCCGTGCCGGTGCAGGACGCGGTACTCCGTCTCGACCGCCTCACGGAACTCCAGCAGCGAGCGCAGCTGCTCCTCGACCACGGGCACGTCGTCCGGGATCACCGCCGTGGGCAGGTCCTCCAGCGCCATCGGTCCCTCGGAACGGTCGCGCCCGAACATCTCGTACATCTGGGGCGTCCACAGCGTGTGGTCCGAGGCCAGGTTCCACTCGGCCCAGCCGAACTCGGCCAGGCGCTGGGCGCGTTCCCAGCCCGAGACGAGCAGCTCCTCCTCGTCCAGCAGGCGCCAGGTGGCCAGGATGCCGTCCTCGATCTTGGCCACGCGCACGCTCAACGTGGCCGGCCAGAGCACGGAGTCCATGATCTCGACGTACTCCAGCGGCTCGCGGAAGAAGGGCTCGCCGGTCTCGTAGACGCGGACGTAGGCGTCCAGCAGGCCCGCGGCGCTTCCTGGGCTGATGGAGAGCAGGCGCCGCCCGGCCACGTCCGGCCCCTTCATGCCGGCGACGGTGGTGGCGCTCTCGTTGGCGGCGAGGATCCGGAAATCCACGATGCGGGCGGTGGCGTCGCGGACGGGGGTGAGGTAGGCGACCGAGGCGTGGCCGGTGTCCAGGACGCCCTGCAGCCACCCGGGCGGCTCGGGTGGCTTCTCGGTCTCCTCCTGCGGGGGCTCCACGCCCCTGGCGACGTCGACCAGGGCGAGCCCGCTGTGCTGCGCCGTCCTGGCGAGCTCCTGCGCCGCCTCGCCGGGACGGATGTTCAGCCTGATCGCCAGCCTGGCGATGGCCTCCGCGACGATGGCCTCGCCGCGCATGTGCTGCCGCAACCGTGCGAGCTGGTCGCGAATCCTCGCCGAGGCGGCGCCCGATTCGTAGCGGCTGAGCGGCGCGTATTCGGTCACACGCCACTCATGCCCTTGATGGGGGAAATAAGAAGGTTAGACGCTGATATTTCAGCAAAAGTAGCAATGCCGCTGGGCCGTTCTCGGAGATCGGCCCAGCGGCTGTGCCTGTCGTGTCGGACGATGAACCGCTGCCGCGACGCCTTTAGACATTGAAGATGCTGACACCACCGGGCCCCACCAGGAACCCGAGGACGATCAGCACGATCCCCCAGAGGATGTCGCGCCTGGCCAGGATGACGTAGATCCCGGCGATGACGAGAATGACGGCGATGATCCAGAGCAAAGTAGCCATGCGTCATCCACTGCCCGAGGCAACCGGTGCTTAACATGTTTTCCCCGGTACTAACGGGCAGTGGGTTTTTATGACGACATTCGGTTATTTCCTGTCGTGCGAGGAACACGGCCCGCGAGAACTGGTCCGGCAGGCGAAAGCCGCCGAACGCGCCGGGTTCGAGGCCCTGTGGATCTCCGACCACTTCCACCCGTGGCTCGACGAGCAGGGACAGTCGCCGTTCGTCTGGTCCGTGATCGGCACCCTGGCCGAGGCCACGTCGCTGCCCATCACCACGGCCGTGACGTGCCCGCTCGTCCGCACCCACCCCGCCGTCATCGCCCACGCCACCGCCACCACGGCCGCGCTCACCGGCGGCCGCTTCCGGCTCGGCGTCGGCACCGGCGAAGCGCTGAACGAGCACATCGTCGAGTCCCGCTGGCCGCCGCTCAGCGAACGGCTGGAGATGCTCGAAGAGGCCGTCGAGATCATGCGCAAGCTCTTCACGGGCAAGCTGGTGACGCACAGGGGCCGTCACTACTCCGTGGACACCGCCCGCCTCTACACGCTGCCGGACGAGCCCGCGCCCATCCTCATGTCGGGCCTGGGACAGAAGTCGACCGAGCTGGCCGGGCGCATCGCCGACGGCTACATCTCCACGGCCCCGAACACCGACTCCGTACGCTCCTTCCGCGAGTCCGGCGGAGCGGGCAAGCCCACCCTCGGCGGGCTCAAGGCCTGCTACGCCGCCGACGAGGCGACGGCCCGCAAGACCGTGCACCGCCTGTGGCCCACGCAGGGCATCAAGGGGGAGGCCTCGCAGATCCTGCCGCTGCCGCGCCACTTCGCCCAGCTCGCCGAGTCGGTCACCGAGGAGGAGGCGGTGGCGGGCAGCCCGATCGGCCCCGACCCCGAGGTCCACGCCCAGGCCGTCCGCCAGTACGTGGACGCCGGGTTCGACGAGGTCTACGTCAACCAGATCGGGCCCGAGCAGGACGCGTTCTTCGACTTCTACGCCCGGGAGGTGCTGCCGCGGGTCCGCTAGCTCACTCGGCGGACTTCATCATCTTCGCGTAGGCGAGCTGCAGCCAGTCGGAGACCGCCACCGCCGTCATCGTCGCGCCCACCAGCCGGGTCACGCGGGGGGCCAGCACGAGACCGGCGGCGTACCCGGTGGCCACCCACTGCGCCAGGCAGAACGGGCAGGCCAGCAGCTCGCCCAGCGCGCCGCGCGGCTCCTCCCGCACCTCGGAGGGGCCGCCCTGTCCCTCGTACCGGGTGAACGGGGCGCGCAGCGGGCTGGTGACGGGGTCCTTCGCCATCCGCCGCGAGACCTTGTGCGTGCAGGCGGCCATGAGCAGCAGGTCCATCACGCCGACGTGATCGGGCGCCCGCCGGCCCGCGACCAGCGCCGCGGCGGTGGCCACGGCGACCGTACCGCCGTACGCGGTGAGGATTCCGGTGTAGCTCTTGAGTGGCCGGTCATGGCCGTTGGAGTACTCCTGTTCCGTCTTATCTAGAATTTCGGTCATAACTTGGGGCGCTACCCGGAAGCACCTGCTTCCAACGTCTACTTGACCATCGTTTGGGTAGCCCGTCCACATGAGCAGCCATGGGCACGCTGTCACGGACGCGATCCTGGACACCCTCAAGCGCGCCAGCTCCGGGCTGAAGGACGCCGGGGTGAAGTTCGCGCTGGCCGGTGGCTGCGCGGCCTATGCCCGGGGAGCCGCTCCCTCCTTGCACGACGTGGATTTCGTGGTCACCGAGCACGACGTGCCGGCCGCCCTGGAGGCGCTGCGCGCGCTCGGCTTCCAGACGGCCAAGCCGCCCGAGGACTGGCTGGTCAAGGCGTACGACGAGGGTCGGCTGGTGGACCTGATCTTCCGGGTGTCCGACCTGCCCATCACCGACGAGCTGCTCGACCGGGCCGAGCCGCTGAAGGCGTCGGCGGTGATCGTCCCCGTGCTGCAGGCCACCGACCTGGTGATCTCGTGGCTGCTGCCCCTGTCGGAGCACGCCTGCGACTACGGCGCTCTGCTGGCGCAGGTGCGCGCGCTGCGCGAGCAGGTCGACTGGCCGCGGGTGGCCGCGGTGACGGCCGACTCGCCGTACGCGACCACCTTCATCACGCTGCTGGAGCGGCTCGGCGTGCTCACCGGGCCGGTCGTGCCGTCCGGCGACCCCAAGTGGCCGTGACTCGTCAGCCGGGTCAGCCTCGCCGGGTGGCCGAGGACACCCGCTTGAGGATGCGGTCCCACTCCGTGCCGAACGGGTTGTCCTGCACGAGGTAGGTCCACGTCGCCGCCGGCCGCCGCAGATCGGGCTCCGGGGCCTCGAACGCCTCCAGCGAGCGCCGCTCCACCTCGGCCAGCAGCGATTTGTACTCCGCCACCGCCTCCCGCTGGAACTCGTCGACCGGGCTCATCCGGCCCAGCGCGCGCAGGTGGATGCCCTCGCGCAGGTCGGTCAGGAACGCCAGGTGCTCGGTCCAGCAGCGGTCGATCGCGTGCAGCACGATCTGGCGGGCCGTCTCGTCGCGCGTCTCCTCCGGCATCGCCGCCCACCGCTCGGGGTCGGCCGCCTCCAGCGCACGTGCGGCGGCGTCGCCGCGCAGCACCTTGTCGCGCCACTCGAGGATGAGCTCGCGCTGCTGCTCCAGCAGCCGGGTGTAGCGCCAGGTGTTGCGGTGGATCTCCAGGTTGACGCCCTCGGCCACGCGCTGGGCATGGCCGACGAGGTAGGCGCCGCGCCGGTGGCGTACGACGCCGTCGGGGTCGGCGGCGGGCGGCCGCTCGTCGGGGACGAACTGGGTGATCAGCGCGTCCTCCACGCTGACGAAGAACACCGAGCCGCCGGGGTCGCCCTGGCGGCCGGCCCGCCCGCGCAGCTGGTCGTCTAGGCGGCTGCTGGGGTGGCGGCCGGAGCCGATCACGTAGAGGCCGCCGAGCTCGGCCACGCCGTCGCCGAGGCGGATGTCGGTGCCGCGGCCGGCCATCTGGGTGGAGACCGTGATGGCGCCGCGCTCGCCGGCCCGGGAGATGATCGCGGCCTCTTCGGCGTCGTTCTTCGCGTTGAGCACGACCGGCTCCATGCCGCGCCGCTGCAGCAGCTTCGCGAGGTTCTCCGACTCGGCCACGTCGAGCGTGCCGATGAGGATCGGCCGGCCCGTCTCGTGGACCGCCTGGATCTCCTCCACCAGCGCCGCGTCCTTGTCGGGCACCGTCGGGTAGATGCGGTCGGGCTCGTCGGTCCGCACGCACGGCCGGTTGGGCGGGATCACCGCGACCTTGAGCCCGTAGAACTCGCCGAGCTGCTCGCTCACCGCCACCGCCGTGCCGGTCATGCCGCAGATCTGCGGATAGCGGCGGATCAGGCCCTGGATGGTGATGGAGTCGAGGATCTCGCCCTTCTCGCTCGGCGGCAGCGCCTCCTTGGCCTCCACCGCCGCCTGCAGGCCGTCGGGCCAGCGCTGCAGCAGGGCCACCCGGCCGCGCGAGGGGTTGATCAGCTGCACCTTGCCGTCGCGCACGATGTAGTCGACGTCGCGGGCCAGCAGGGCGTGGGCGTGCAGGGCGAGGTTGAGCTCGATCAGGGTGCCGGGCTCGTGCTCGTCGTAGAGCTCGACGCCGAGGAGGTTCTCGACGCTGTCGGCGCCCTTGGGGGTGAGGTAGACGTTGCGGGACTGCTCGTCGATCTCGTAGTGGTAGCCGCGGACGAGCTGCCTGACCAGCGCCGCCATCTCCGGCACCGCGTTGCCCGGGTCGGTCGAGCCGGCCATCACCAGCGGCACCCGGGCCTCGTCGACGAGCACCGAGTCGGCCTCGTCCACGAGCGCGACCTCGGGGGCCGGGACGATGATCTCCTCCGGGTCGGTGCGCAGCCGGTCGCGCAGCACGTCGAACCCGATCTCGCTGACCGGCCCGTACGTCACGCTCTTCGCGTACGCCTCGCGGCGCTCCTCGGGCGTGGAGTTCTGGTCGATCCAGCCCACGCTGACGCCGAGCGCCTCGTAGAACGGGGCCATCCACTCGGCGTCGCGCCGGGCCAGGTAGTCGTTGACCGAGATCACGTGGACCCGCTTGCCCTGCAGCGCGTAGCCGGCCGCCGCCATGGCCCCGGAGAGGGTCTTGCCCTCACCGGTGGCCATCTCGGCGACCTTGCCGTCGAGCAGGGCGAGCGTGCCCAGCAGCTGCACGTCGTAGGGGCGCAGCCCCAGGGTCCGGTCGGCGGCCTCGCGCGCGACCGCGCAGAACTCCGCCAGATCCGTCATGTCGGGCGCCGGCAGCTTGTCGAGCCCGCGCACGCGCTCGGCCCGGCCGCCCGCCGCCTTGACGATCTTCTGGTACGGCGCCAGGGGGACGCCTCCCGGCCGGTCCAGGAGGTTCCGCACTATTCCCTTGATTGAGGCCACAGTCCCTCCAACGCACCTTTCGCTGCCACCGTTCCCTGCGATGCCTCGGCCGAGGCCCCCGTGTCGAGGGAACGGAGCGACGATACGGCAGGCGCCGCCGTACCGGACCTTAACTCATCCCGTCGTCCGCGCCGTCACATCATCCCGCGTCGGAGCGGGCGGCGAGCACCGCCACGGCGGCCAGCAGCAGCACGCAGCCACCCCAGGCCACAGGCGTGAGCCGCTCGCCGAACAGCGCGACGCCGAGCACCGCCGCGCCCACCGCCTCCCCGAGCGAGATCACCGACGCCGTGGTGGCGCGCAGGGCGGTCAGCGCGCGGAAGAACAGCGCGTACGCCAGCGCGGTCGGCACCGCGCCCAGGTAGGCCAGCAGCGCCAGCGACGTCCAGCTGACCTCGGGCAGAGCCCCTTCGGCGAGCGCGAACGGCGCCAGGCAGGCCGCCCCGACGACGAACCCGCCGACGGCCGCCGCGCCCGGGTCGTCGTCCTTGTGGCGGCGCGAGTACAGCGTCACGCCGGCGTACCCGGCGGCGGAGGCCAGGGCGTATCCCAGGCCGGCGAGCGAGGCCGTACGGGACTGCAGGGCCTGCTCACCGGTGAGGAGCAGCAGCCCCGCCAGGGCGACGGCCAGCGCGCCGAGCGCCACCCCGCCGAGCCGTTCGCGCAGCAGGTACCGGCTGCCGAGCGCGGTGAGGACCGGGGTGGCGCCCATCGTCACCACGGTGGCCAGCGCCACCCCGGAGTGGGCGATGGCCGCGAAGTAGGCCGTCTGGTAGACGGCCATCCCCAGCCCGACCAGCAGCGTACGGCCGCCGAACCGGCGCGGGAACGGAACGCAGACGAGCAGGAACGCGGCGGCGAGCAGGTAACGCCAGAGGGAGACGGCGATCGGGCCGAGGCCGGCGGTCTCGAAGAGCAGTGAGCCGGCGGCGCCGCCGGTGCCCCAGGCGGCGGCGGACACGGACATGTAGACGGCGCCCCGCCGGGCGGAGACATGGGTCATGACAGGGGTTCTCCGGAAGGAGTGGTCGGAATGGGCCCGGTGTGCGGGCAGCAACCACCCCCGGATCTGTCAGACCCGGAAATTTCAGGAAAGGCCGCCCGCTAGTGGGCGGGCGGCGGGGAGCAGATCAGACGTCGCGGCACGCGAGACACCCTAGCGGCCGCACGTCGGCGGCCGCCTCGGGATTTCTCAGCCGACCGGAGCGGCGACTTTCCGCTTGTGGGCGGGCTGCCGTCCGGACAGCAGGCTTCTGAGCCGGGGCGCGAGCGGCCGCTCCACGAACCGGTGCACCAGATAGGCCGCGCCCAGCATGACCGCGATCACCGCGACCAGCAGCACGTACTTGGGGACCGTCTCGCCCAGCCGGGCGAACAGGATGAACCCGATGTGCGCGTGCAGCAGGTACAGCGGGTACGTCAGCGCGCCCGCCGTCACCAGCCACGGCCTGGCCAGCACGCGCGTCACCCGCAGCGCGATGAAGGTCATGACGAGGAAGATGAGCACGACCAGGGCGGTGATCACGGCGGGCGAGTACGTCACGGAGTAGCGCTCGCCGACCGCCTCGGCGTACCCGATGGCCCGGTAGACCGCGTTGCCCAGGCAGATCGGGACGATCAGGGCGATCTGCACGTTCAGCCCGAACCGGTAGAGCATGAACAGCGCCATCCCGGCGATGAAGTAGTGCGAGAACTCCGACTGCACGACCAGGTCCACGACCTGCGGCAGCACGCCCGCCTCGACCAGGAACGTCAGCCCGAGCCAGCCCCACAGCGCCGCCATGATCCGGCCCCGCGTCATCCCGATCAGGACGAGCGCGAAGACGATCACGTAGAAGCGCATCTCGGCCCAGAGCGTCCAGTAGACGACGTCCACGTTCTCGATGTTCGGCAGCGCCTGGAACATCGTCAGGTTCGCCAGCACCTGCGGTAACGACACCTGGAACAGGCCCTGCCCGAGTGCCACGGTGACGACCGCGGTGACCGCGATGCCCAGCCAGTACGCCGGGTAGAGCCGCACGACCCGCGACACCACGAACTGGCGCGGGGTCCTGCCCCACGCGCTCATCAGCACCACGAAGCCGCTGATGAGGAAGAACAGGTCGACGCCCAGGTAGCCGTACTTGGCCCAGGCGCTCTCGGCGGCGAAGGTCACGGTGGTCTTGCCACCGGCCCATCCCGAGAACAGGTAGTGGAACAGGACGACGGCCAGTGCCGCAAGCAGACGCAGCCCGTCGATTTCGTAGAGACGCTCAGTCCGGTTTCGCATGCTCTTTCCGGGTCCGCCGAGCGGACTGCATCAAGGTGACGGTGACCAGGTGTCCCGGTTTACAACGATTGACCAGGGTAGCGGAGTCTTTGCCCGAGCAAGACGGAACAGAGAGGAAGAGCCCACATGGAGCTCTGGGATTACCGTCCTGACGTCTATGACCGCGGGCACGCACTGGACCTCGTGGGCTACCACGTCCAGGCCACCGACGGGAAGATCGGCTCCGTCGATGAGGCGACGTACGAGGTCGGCGAGAGCTACGTGATCGTCGACACCGGTCCGTGGATCTTCGGGAAGAAGGTCCTGCTCCCGGCCCGGCTGATCACGAACATCGATCCGCAGGAGCGGAACGTGTTCGTGTCGCGTACGAAGGCCGAGATCAAGGACGCGCCGGAGTTCGACGCGGCGCAGTTCAAGGAGACCGAGTACCGCACGCGGGTCGGCGACTACTACGGCCGCTTCCCCGGGTGATCCCGTCCGGCGAGGAGGGCCGCGCCCACATCGGGCGCGGCCCTTCCGCGTACGTGACACTAGGTGTCAGGTAAGCCTGGGAGTCTGGGCCGCATGACGACGAAAGCACGCCTGCTGGCCTTCACCATCGACTGCGCCGACCCCAAGGGCCTGGCCGCCTTCTACCACGACGTGACCGGCATGGAGATCACGTACGCCGAGGACGAGTACGCCGCCATCACCGACGGCACCACCAGCATCTACTTCGGCCGCGTCCCCGACCGCGCGCCGGTCGAGTGGCCGAGCCCCGACAAGCAGTTCCACCTCGACTTCCGGGTGCCCGACGTGGAGCGGGCGGTGGCCGACTATCTCGCGCTGGGGGCCACCAGGCCCGAGTTCCAGCCGGGGGTCAGCGAGGAGGGCACCCGGTGGGTCGTTCTGCGCGATCCGGAGGGTCACGTCTTCTGCGTCTGCCCGGAGACGTCGTAGCCCTTCCGGCGTCTGCCGGACGCCAAAGATGGGCCACGTGTCCGTGCAGGTCGCGACCAACTTAACCCGATTTATCAATCTAAAGGATGATTCAGGAACCTCAGTGACCTCATAAGCTGGGGCAATGCTCCTGGAAGGATCCCTGCACCTGCGCGGGCCGCGATGACCTGGGCCGGCATGCTGATCGCCCTCGTCGGGGCGCTGGGATACGCGCTCGGCGCGGCACTGCAACAGTACGAGGCCGTGGCCGAGGGCGCCTCGCTCAAGCTCGTCCGGCGTCCGCGCTGGTGGGTCGGCGGCGTCATCAGCTTCTCCGGCGCCTGTCTGCACGCCGTGGCGCTGAGCCTGGCCCCGCTGGTGGTCGTCCAGCCGATCAGCGTCGCCACGCTCGTGTTCGCCGTGCCGCTGGCCGCGTTCATGTACGGGCGCAGGCCGTACCGCGCGGAGATCCTCGGGTCCGTCGCCGTGGCCGTGGGCCTGCTCTGGCTCATGCTGCTGGTGCCCTCGCACAACGTCCCGCCCCACCTGGGCAACGGCGCGGCGCTCGCGTTCGTGGCCGTGATCGCCGTGATCGCGCTGGTCACGCAGCTCCTCGCCGGCCGCGTTCACGGCGCGGCCAAGGCCATGCTGCTGTCCGTGGGGGCGGGCGTCATGACCGCGAGCGTGTCCACGTTCGTCCGGGTGGTCGGCGGCGGGATGCAGGGCGACTGGGGGCGGCTGATCCACTGGTTCACCCTCGCCGTCCCCGTGCTGCTGGTGTGCGCGGTGGTGCTGCTGCAACGCTCGTACGCCGTGGGCTACTTCGGCATCGCCTACGCCGGCGTCCAGGTCATCGACCCCATCACCTCCGTGCTCGCCGGGGCGATCCTGCTCGGCGAGCCGCTGCCCACGAGCCCGTCCACCGCCGTGCCCGCCCTGCTGGCCGCCGCCCTGACCGTGGCCGGCACGATCACCCTGGGCCGTCTCGCCCCCGACCACGGCGCCCCCGACGCCCGGCCGGTCGCGCCGCCCCTGGAGCGTACGGTCACGCTTCCGCCGGTGGACGCCAGCGCAGCACCTCGTCCATCGACCGCAGCATCAGATCTGGCCTGACGCGGGCCGCCGTCGCGACGCCGGCATCGCGCAGCCACACGGTCAGCGGGTTACGCAGCTTGGACAACCGGCACAGCGTCATCGACCGCTGGACGACCTTCATCGTCCGCTCCAGGCGGGCCGCGGTGTAGGCGGCCAGGTCGCCGTCCGCGTGGTGCGCCAGTACGACCGCGTCCTCGATCGCCTGGCACGCGCCCTGCCCGAGATTCGGCGCCATGGCGTGGGCGGCGTCGCCCACCAGCGCCACCCTGCCCCGGTGGTAGGCCGGCAGCGGCTCGGCGAAGGAGTAGATGTCGCCGCGGATGATCCGCGCCGGGTCGGCCGCCTGCAGCAGCGCCGGGATCGGATCGTGCCAGTCGCCGAACCGGCGCAGCAGCTCCTCCCGCTCGTCCTGAAGCACCGCCCCCGCGGGCAGCACGTCGGTCGCGTACACGTAGACGACGTCGCCGGCCAGCTGGTGGATGCCGAACACCGTGCCCCTGCCCCAGCTCTCCGACCTCGGGACGCTCAGCCCACCGCGGGGGATGAGCGCGCGCCACGCGGTCACCCCCGAGTACGCCGGCTCCGGGTGCCCGGGGAAGAGCGCCCTGCGGGCCGCCGAGTGGATGCCGTCGGCCGCCACGACGAGGTCGGCGTCGAGATCACCCGCGTCGGTCCTGACCACGCCCCGCTCGGCGTCCACCTCCGTCACGGTGGTGCCGAGGCTCAGGCGGTCGCCGCCGAGCGCGCCGGCCAGCACCTCCAGCAGCGCGGCCCGGAGCAGGACCACCACCGAGTCGCCGTACTCGGCGTCGGCCTGCTCCTCGGTGGTCTGCACCAGCGAACGGCCGTCGGAGCGGCGCAGCGCCATGGGGCCGTCCGCCGTGGCGAGCTTGCGGATGTCGTCGCCGAGGCCCAGGACGTCGAGCGCCTTGAGCGCGTTGGCCGCGATCGCCAGCCCCGACCCGACCGGCTCGATCGCCGGGGCGCGCTCCAGGACGGTCACCTCCCACCCCTTGCGCCGCAGCGCCACCCCGGCGGCCAGCCCGCCGACACCTCCGCCGATCACCACGGCCCTGGCCATCGCGCCCCTCCTTCACTACGTCTGTAGTTGCACGATACTACGGCTGTAGTGCGGTTCGACTACCCCTGTAGTATCGGCTTCCGTGAAACGCTCAGACCTCGTCGCCGACGCGGCCATCACCCTGCTGGCGGAGCGAGGCATGCGCGGCCTCACCCACCGGGCCGTCGACGAGGCCGCGGGGCTGCCGCCGGGCTCCACCTCCAACCTGGCCCGCACCCGCGCCGCCCTCCTGGAGCTCACCCTGTCACGGCTGAGCGAGCTGGAGACGGCGGCCCTGGCGGTGGCGTACGAGACGCAGGACCTGGCCACGCTGCCCGCCCGCATCGCCGAGGCGGTGCACATCCAGGTGCGGGACAGCAGACGCACGCTCGCCCGCTACGAGCTGGCGCTGGAGGCGACCCGCCGCCCCGAGCTGCGCGAGATCTACGACCGCGCGGGCCGCCGCTTCCGCGACCCGGCCGTGGCGATCCTGGCCGCTTTGGGCTCGCGTGACCCGGTGCGCCACGCCCGCCAGCTCGTCGTGTACGCCGAGGGGCTCATCTTCGACGCCGTCTGCGGCGCCGGCGCGGTGCCGGCCCTGGAGGAGATCCGCGCCGCCCTCGACGACCTCCTCGCCGGCATGCTCGGCCCCCAGCGCCCGCCCGCGTAGCCGGGGTCAGGCCGGCCCGGCGTGGACCGCTCACGTAGCCGGGTCAGGCCAGGGTGACGGGGCCGTTCTTCCCGCGGAGCAGGGCCGTCAGCCCTGGGTTCGGGCCCTCGTCCAGGTCGAGCTGGACGTCCAGGGCCGCCAGGTCCCGCCGCACCGCCTCGGGGTCGGGGTGGCCGGCGCGCAGCGACATCAGGTCGACCACCGCCAGCCCGCCGTCCGCCGGGTGCCGCGTCCCGCCCCAGTCGATCAGGAACGGCACCAGCCCGGAGTGCCCCGCCCGCTGCGGCGGCGTCAGCCGCCACCTCAGCAGCTCGCCCTCCGGCGTACGGCGCGACATCTCCTCCGGCTCGCCCGGATCGTAGCCGTGCTCCCGCGCGCGGGCCGTCACCGCGTCGATGTCCCGCACCGCCACCGCCCAGCCCGCCAGCTGCGGAGCCGCCAGACCGTCGATCCCGAACGGCCTCGCCCCGGCAGGCGCCGGCTGCCCGGGATCGGGCCCCACGATCTCCAGGTAACTCCGGCCGCCCAGTCCGATCAGCCGGTTGCGGGTCCCGAAGCCCGGGTGCCGCCCGCCCGGCGCGGCGCGTACCCCCAGCAGCCGCTCCAGCTCGGCCGAGGTCGCCTCCAGGTCGGGGGTGGCGTAGACGAGATGATCCAGGCTCATGTTCGCATTCTGCCCTGAGGTCAGCGGCCTTCCCGCAGCCGGGCGCGGTGCGCCGGCCACTCGTCGTCGAGAATGCCGAAGCAGACCGTGTCGCGCCAGGTGCCGTCCAGCCGCCTGCGGTGGCGGCGCAGCGTGCCCTCGTGCACGCCGCCGATGCGCCTGATGGCGTTCTGCGACCGGACGTTGCGCACATCCGTCTTGAGCAGCACGCGGTTGTAGCCGCAGGCGAAGGCGTGGTCGACGAGCAGCACCTTGCAGGCGGTGTTCACCGCCGTGCGCCACACCGCCCGGCCGTACCACGTCCAGCCGATCTCGACGCTCGCCTCGAACCCCGGCACGTCGCCGTACGTCGTCCAGCCCACCGCCCGGCCGCTTGCCTTGGACACGACCGCGAACGGCACATGCCGGTCGTCGTCCATCAGGCCCCGCGCGATCTTCGCCAGCTCGGCCTCCGTGCCCGGCGCCGCGGCGGGCATCCAGCGCCAGACCTCCTCGTCCCCGCCCCCGGCCTCGAACAGGGCGGGAACGTGGTCGAGGGAGAGCGGCTCCAGGCGTACGACGTCGTCCTGGAGCACCACGGGCGCGGGCAGCTTCTCGGTCATGACGGCCACCCTAGGGAGCCGCATGGTGTCCCGTTGATGGCCACCTGCCCCTTTTTGCGGGGAACCACCTGACTCCATGGTCGACACTCATACCGGCCGGTCGGTAGGCTCACCGCATGGACTTCGCCTTTGACAGCGTCACCGAGGACCTGCGCGAGCGACTGCTCCGCTTCATGGACGAATGCGTCTATCCCGCCGAGGCCGCCTTCGAGGAACAGGCCGCCACCAGCGGCTGGAGCCCGCCCCCGCTGCTCGACGACCTCAAGGACGAGGCCAGGAAGCGCGGCCTGTGGAACTTGTTCCTGCCCGGTGACCACGGCGCCGGACTGACCAACCTCCAGTACGCCCCGCTGGCCGAGATCATGGGCCGAAGCCCCTCCATCGCCCCCGTCGCCACCAACTGCGCCGCCCCCGACACCGGCAACATGGAGCTGCTGGCCATGTTCGGCAGCGAATGGCAGCGCAAGGAGTGGCTGCAGCCGCTGCTCGACGGCGAGATCCGCTCGGCGTTCGCGATGACCGAGCCCGAGGTGGCCTCCTCCGACGCCACCAACATCGCGACCTCCATCGTCCGCGACGGCGACGAATACGTCATCAACGGCCGTAAGTGGTTCATCTCCGGGGCGATGAACCCCAACTGCAAGATCCTCATCGTCATGGGCAAGACCAACCCCGACGCCCCCAAACACCGCCAGCAGAGCATGATCCTGGTGCCCCGCGACACCCCGGGCGTGCAGATCAAGCGCGGCATGCACGTCTTCGGCTACACCGACGCCGACCACGGCGGCCATGCGGAGATCCTCTTCGAGGACGTACGCGTGCCCACGGAGAACCTCATCGGCGAGGAGGGCGGCGGCTTCGCCATCGCCCAGGCCCGCCTCGGCCCCGGCCGCATCCACCACTGCATGCGCCTGATCGGCATGGCCGAGCGCGCCCTGGAGCTGATGTGCAAGCGGGCCCTGGCCCGCACCACGTTCGGCCGCCCCGTCGCCGAGCAGGGCGTCGTCCAGGACTGGATCGCGGAGTCCCGCATCAAGATCGAGCAGGCCCGGCTGCTCGTCCTCAAGACCGCCTGGCTCATGGACACGGTGGGCAACCAGGGCGCCCACACCGAGATCCAGGCCATCAAGATCTCCACTCCCATCACCGTCGAGTGGATCCTGGACAAGGCCGTCCAGGTGCACGGCGCGGGCGGCGTCTCCCAGGACTTCCCCCTGGCCGGTCTCTGGGCCGGCGCCCGCTCCCTCCGCCTGGCCGACGGCCCCGACGAGGTGCACAAACGATCCCTGGCCTATCGCGAGATCAAGAGGTGGATGTGAACGAAGCGGAGATCAAGGAGCGGGTGGCGGCGTTTCTGGCGGAGCAGGATCCGGCCGGGGATCGGCTGGAGTTCCTGCGGGCGCGGTTCGACGCCGGGCTGGCCTGGGTGTGGTTCCCCGAGGGGTACGGCGGGCTCGGGGCGCCGCGGGAGCTGCAGCAGGTCGTGGAGCGGGAGCTGGCCGACACCCCGCGTCAGCTGCACGCCGGGATGCTGGCCATCGGGCTCGGGATGGCCGCGCCGACGATCCTGACGTTCGGCACGGAGGAGCAGAAGCGCCGGTTCCTGCGCCCGCTGTGGACCGGCGAGGAGGTCTGGTGCCAGCTGTTCAGCGAGCCCGGCGCGGGCTCCGACCTGGCGACGCTGGCGACCAGGGCGGTCAGGGACGGCGACGAGTGGGTCGTCGACGGGCAGAAGGTGTGGACGTCCGGCGCCCACCACTCCCGGTGGGCCATCCTGGTCGCCCGCACCGATCCCGACGTTCCCAAGCACCGCGGGCTGACGTACTTCATCTGTGACATGCAGGCGCCCGGCGTGGAGGTGCGGCCGCTGCGGCAGATCACCGGCGAGGCCGAGTTCAACGAGGTGTTCCTGACCGGCGTACGGCTCCCCGACGACCTGCGGCTGGGCGCGGTCGGCGACGGCTGGCGGGTCGCGCAGACCACGCTGATGAACGAGCGCGTCGCCATCGGCGGCGGCCCGGCGCGGCGCGGGGGCGGCATGGTCGCGCCCGTGGTCGAGGCGTGGCGGGAGCACCCCGAGCTGCGCACCCACGATCTGCACCAGCGGCTGCTGGAGCTGTGGGTGGAGACCGAGGTGACCCGTCTGTCGGGGGCGCGGCTGCGCGAGCAGCTGTCGGCCGGTCAGCCGGGCCCCGAGGGGTCGGGGATGAAGCTGTCGTTCGCCAGGCTGAACCAGGCGGTGACCGGGTTCGACCTGGAGTTCCGGCGTGACCTGGGTTACGACGACTGGGCGTTCCGCCGTTCGGAGAGCGTCGACTTCTACGGTCGCGGCCCCGGCTACCGCTACCTGCGGGCCAAGGGCAACTCCATCGAGGGCGGCACGTCGGAGATCCTGCGCAACATCGTCGCCGAGCGCGTGCTCGGCCTGCCCTCAGAGCCCCGCGTCGACAAGGACGTGCCCTGGAAGGACCTGCCGCGATGACCCTTCTTTATTCGGAGATCGAGCAGGAGCTCAGGTCCTCCGTGCGCGATCTGCTCGCCGACCGCTGTCCGCCCGCCGCGGTGCTGAAGCGTGTGGAGTCCGACCCGCACGACCTGGATCTGTGGAAGACGCTGGCCGGGGAGATCGGCGTGGCGGGGCTGCTGGTGCCCGAGGAGCTGGGCGGCGCCGGGGCCACGGCGAGCGAGGCGGCCGTGGTGCTGGAGGAGCTGGGGCGGGCGGTCGCGCCGGTGCCGTTCTTCACCAGCTCGGTGCTGGCCACGCGGGCGCTGCTGCCGACCCGTGACGCGCTGCTGGGCGAGCTGGCCGAGGGTCGCAGGACCGCCGCGCTGGTCGTGTCGTTCACGGCCTCGCCGTACGCGCCGTACGCGCCGTCGCGCGGCGCGTCGGTGACCGTGGACGGTGACCGGTTGTCGGGCACGGTCACCGGCGTGGCCGGGGCGGACGTGGCCGACGTGCTGCTGGTGCCGGTGGACGGCGATCTGTACGCGGTCGAGGGCGCGTCGGTGCGGGTCGCGCCCTCGCTCGACCTGACCAGGCCGATCGCGACGGTCACGTTCGACCGGACGCGGGCGCGCCGGGTGGGCACCTGCGACCTGGCGGCGGTGCTGCGGTTCGGGGCTGGGCTGCTGGCGTCGGAGCAGCTGGGGGTGGCCGAGTGGTGCCTCGACACGACGCTGGCCTACGTCAAGGAGCGCCACCAGTTCGCCCGGCCGATCGGCTCGTTCCAGGCGATCAAGCATCGGCTGGCCGACCTCTGGCTCGACGTCGTACGGGCGAGGGCGGCCGCCAGGAACGCGGCTTCCGACCCGTCGTCGATCTCGGTGGCGGTGGCCCAGTCGTGGAACGCCGGCGTGGCGCTGCACGCGGCCGAGGAGGCGCTGCAGTTGCACGGCGGGATCGGGATGACGTGGGAGCATCCCGTGCATCTGTATCTCAAGCGCGCGAAGGCCACGGAGATCGCGCTGGGCACGCCCGGCGACCATCGGGAGGCGCTGGCCTCACTCGTTGACGTTCCCGGCCCCGAGTGAGGTGAGCAGCAGGTCGGCGAAGTGCCGGCCCACCTGGGCGCCGGTGAGCGGGCCGTCGGCGTGGAACCAGGTGCCCAGGTGGTGCACCGAGCCGAAGAAGTAGTCGACGACGAGGTCGGCCGGGACGCGGTCGCTGAAGATGCCGGCGCGCTGGCCCTCCACCACGAGGTCGCGGAAGCGTTCGTGGTAGCGGCGGCGGTCGGCGCGCACGCTCTTCTGCGTCTCGGGGGCGAGCAGGTGGATCGACCGGAAGAAGATCTTGGAGTCGTCGAGGTTGGCGGCCGTCGTCTCCACGACGTCGGCCGCGGCCCGGTGCAGGCGCTGCTTCAGGGTGCCGGGGCCGTCGGCGATGCGGGTCAGCCGTTCCATCTGCATGCGCAGGACACGGGCGTAGATCTCGTGCAGCAGGTCGTCTTTGGAGTCGAAATAGTGGTACATGGCGCCCTTGGTGACGCCCGCGGACACCACGATCTCCTGCACCGAGGTCGCTTCGAACCCGCGCTCGGCGAACAGCCGGGTCGCTTCGGCGAGAATCCGCTGCCGTACCGGTTCGTCCTTCACATTGTCCCCCTTGTCACCGGCTTTAGCATACCGACTAGTCGGTTGATGCCCTTGCGGGTTCTAATTCCGTCACCTTAGGCTCGCCTTGGTTGGTGAGCGGGTATCACTTGACCGGCGAGGGATCTTCGGCGTGGCAGATCCCGCAATCTTCTACTCTCTCTCGGGGAGTTTGCGGTGCCCAGTGGCTCTATCTACGTGCAGCCCAACGAGAAGTACACAGGGTCTTCCCCGCAGTGGTGGTACGAGAAGTTCTGGCGTGAGGACGCCCCGAACCGGCGCAAGTACCGGTATGCCAAGGCCGCCGTGGGCTTCGTGGTCGGAGTCGCGTTAGGGCTGAGGTTCGGTCTCACCGGCGGCTCGGCGCTGGTCGGCCTGGCGCTCGCGGTGGTCGTGGCGGCGGCGGACTGGTATCTCGACTGGCGCTCGTTCCACGCGACCGCGGTGTGGCGGGGTGCGCGGCGCGGCGAGGCGATCACGGGTCGCATCCTGCGCCGGTCGCTCGGCCGCCTCGGCTACCGCGTCCTCGACGGGCGGGCGATCCGCGGCCAGGCGTCCATCGACCACCTGGTGATCGGCCCCGGCGGCGTCTGGATCGTCGACAACGAGTCGTGGAGTCCCGACACCGAGATCGCGTGTTACGCCGGCCGGCTGTTCCTGGGTGAGAAGTACGGCACCAGGACCGCCAAGCCCCTGGTCGAGCAGGCCGAGGCGTTCTCCGAGCTGCTGTCGCGGCAGACCGGCGTCCCGGTGTCGATCACGCCCATGCTGGCCGTGCACTGCGGGGTGCTGCCCAGGCGCGGCGGGATCGTGCGGGCCGAGGGCCTGACGCTGCTGCGGCCCCGGACGGCGGCCAAGCTGATCAAGGCCGCCGACCGTGACGTGCTCACCGCCGAGCAGATCGAGCTGCTCGCCCGCACCGCCGCGAGGGAGCTGCAGCGCGTCTGAGGCTCAGGCGAGGGTCTCGATGAACGCGCTCAGCTGGGCGACGTTGCGGCACTCGTACATCGGGACGACCGTGCCGTAGTCGCTCGCGACGGAGTCGCCGGTGTCCCACTGCTGGCGCGGCTCGGGATTGAGCCAGTACGCGTGCCGGCAGCCTTTCGCGAGCGACTTGAGCACGTCGAGGGCGGGCGGCTGGTAGTTGGAGCGCGCGTCGCCCAGGATCAGCAGCGAGGTCTTGGGGCCGATCGCGTCGCCGTAGCGTTCGGCGAAGCGCTCCAGCGCGTGCCCGTAGTTCGTCCGCCCGAAGCGCACCATGTCGGCCTCGTTCACCAGCCGGGTCATGGCCTCCACGACGTCGGCCCCCGGCTGGAAGAACCGGGTGATCTCGTCCACGGTGTCGACGAACCCGAACGCCCGCACCTTCGTGAACTGCTCGCGCAGCGCGTACGTGAGCAGCAGCGTGAAGTGGGCGAACGACGAGACCGAGTCGCTGGTGTCGCAGAGGATCACCAGCTCCGGCTTGTGCGGGCGCGGCGGCTTGAAGTGGGTGGTCAGCGGCACGCCACCGCTCTGCAACGAGGCGCGTACGGTCTTGCGGAAGTCGAGCCGCCCCCGCTTGCCCTTGCGGTGCTTGATCGTCAGGCGGGCGGCCAGCCGCCGGGCCAGCGGGTGCACCTCCTTGCGCAGCCGGGCCAGGTCGGCCTTGGTGACGCGGAGGAAGTCGATCTGGTCGAGCGGCGGGCGTACGGCCGAGCGGGCGATGCGCTCGATCCCGGAGTCCTCGGCGATGCGGCGGCGCACGTCGGTGGCGACGGCGTCCTCGAAGCGCCGCAGGTTGGTCTCGACCCGCTGGCGCACGTTCTTCTCGGCCAGCCCGCCGCGCTCGCGGCCCTGCAGGACCGCGCGCAGGATGGTGGCCATCAGCGTCTCGGGCGACAGGGCGCGCATGACGCTGTAGGAGAACCAGTTCTGCCGCCCGGGGCCCGCCTGCTGGCGGCCGAAGCGCTCCACCATGTCCTGGGCGAACTCGCGCAGCTCCTGGTCGCCGGACTCGGTCAGCAGCCCCGCCAGGTACGCGCGCAGCTCGCTGACGGACGCCGTACGCGGATCCAGGTCGCGGTCGGGGCGCGCGGCGGCCAGACCCGTGGTGGAGGCCGGGAACCACAGGTCGAACAGCACGTCGAAGCCCGGCCGGTAGGCCGGCTTCTTGACCAGCGTGGCCGCGTAGGCGGCCCGCAGCGACTCGCGGTCGGCCAGCTCGATCACGCGCATGGCCTGCGCGGCGTCCAGCCCTTCGGCCAGCGACACGGGCACCCCGGCCTCGCGCAGCGCGTGCACGAAGCCGACGTGCCGGTCGACCAGCGAACCGGTCTCAGGCACTGGGGAGCCCCAGCTGCTTGATCGCCCGCTCCTGGTCGGAGGAGTGCTTGAGCACGACGCCGAGCGTGCCCGCCACCGTCGCCTCGTCGAGCTCCTCGCGCCCGAGCGCCAGCAGCGTGTTGGCCCAGTCGACGGTCTCGGCCACCGACGGGGCCTTCTTCAGCTCCAGCGAGCGCAGCGTGGCGACGGTGCGGGCGAGCTGCTCGGCGAGGTCGGCGCGGATGGTCGGCACCTGGGCGAGCACGATGTCGCGCTCCCGCTCCGGCGTCGGGTACTCGATGTGCAGGTAGAGGCAGCGCCGCTTGAGCGCCTCCGACAGCTCGCGGGTGGCGTTGGAGGTCAGCACGACGAACGGGCGCCGCCTGGCGACGATGGTGCCGAGCTCGGGGATCGTCACCTGGAAGTCCGACAGCAGCTCCAGCAGCAGGCCCTCGACCTCGATGTCGGCCTTGTCCATCTCGTCGATGAGCAGCACGGTCGGGCCCTCGGCCCTGATGGCCTTGAGCAGCGGCCGCTCCAGCAGGAACTCCTCGCCGAAGATGTCGTCGTCGGCGCTGGTGGCCTGGATGCGCAGCAGCTGCTTCTTGTAGTTCCACTCGTACAGCGCCCTGGCCTCGTCGAGGCCCTCGTAGCACTGCAGGCGGATCAGGTCGGAGCCGGTGGCCAGCGCCACGGCCTTGGCGAGCTGGGTCTTGCCGACTCCCGCCGGCCCTTCCACCAGCAGCGGCTTGCCCAGCGCCGCGGCGATGAACACCGAGGTGGAGATGGCGTCGTCGGAGAGGTAGTCGACGGCGGCGAGCCGCTGTGTCACGTCGGCGGGGGAGTCGAACATCAATGCTCCTGTCGTTCGGGCCGAACTTTATTCTAGCGGGTGGTGTCCGACGGATTCCGATTCGACCGGGATGCGGATCACCGGTATATTCCTTCGTGCCAGCGCCGCTAGCTCAGTTGGTCAGAGCAGCTGACTCTTAATCAGCGGGTCCGGGGTTCGAGTCCCTGGCGGCGCACCCGATGTTCGACCAGGGCTTTCCCGCTCACGCGGGGGAGCCCTCAGTCGTCTCTACGACCGGCGCCACGCCACCCGGTCGCCGGCGAAGGTGCGGTTCGCCGTCACGACGTGCCGGCCCTTCGGCGCGGCGGGCCAGCTCTGCTGCGGCGACCGGTCTTCGGCCCACGGCAGGATGACGAGCGTCACCTCTGCTCAGGGTGGTGGCGTTCGTCAGCTGCTCGCTCCACGGCCGGACGATCTGCGTGGCCGCCGTCAGGCAGGCGGCCACCTCGACGGCCATGATCCCGGCGGCGGCGATGAGCCTGAGTTTCCCTCCCAGCCTGACCAGCAGCGCCGCGAGCGCGAGCAGCAGGAGCGCCGCGTACGTCGCCGACCACAGCCGCAGGTTGCTCCGGTCCGCGACGAGGAAGCTGATCTCGGGGAAGTCGAAGGGCCCGAAGGAGGCGGTCCAGAGGCGCTCGCCCGCGTAGAGCTGAGTCCCGGCGGCGGTGAGACAGGTCAGCAGCACCGCCCCGAGCACCGTCCTGAGCTGCAGGTCGGGGCGGGCTCGCAGGGCGAACGCCAGGGCGGCGATCATCAGCGGCGCCGCCATGCACGCCAGGTGGCGGCCGTAGACGAAGGTGGCCACGGTCCCCTCGTCCGGGGTGGCGGCGGAGGTGGCCAGGGCGATGCCGGCCACGGTCACCAGGACGATCACGGCGAGCACCCGCAGCGGCTCCGCCGTGCCGCGCCGGAAGGCGAGGGTGGCGAGCACGATCAGCCCCACGCCGCCCAGCCCCCAGGTGCCGACGGACAGGTACCAGAGCTTCCCGGCGCTCAGGCCGAACGTCCAGGCCAGCCCGTCGAGCGTCGTCAGCCGGGTGAGCAGGTGGTCGCCGAGGGGAAGCGCGCCGTGGGGATATGGGCGAGCGGCCGGCAGGCCGTTCATCGCCCAGGCGGCGAACGCGCCGATGAGCAGCGTTCCTGTCGCGTATCTCGGTATGCGTGAGCGTCGCACGGCGAACACGCAGAGAAATGCCGCCTGGACGACGGCGATGACGTAACCCCTCGGATGCAGGGAAAGAGCGAGGACCGCAAGTCCACTCGCCGCTGTTTCGTACGCGCGGCTGTTTCCGCGTGAAAGCATTTCGTGGATCGCGAAAAGCCAGGCCAGGACGACGACCGGGAGCACCGCGTCGGTGAGCGCGAAACCCGCGTAATACACGACCAGGGGGAGCAGCGCGATGAGATGTCCGGCGAGACAGGCCGGCCCGCTCGATATGCCCAGCCGGCGCAGCGAGGCGTGGGCCAGGATCAGCATGGCCGAACTGATCAGCGCGTTGATGCCCAGGGCGATGCGGTGACTCGTCGCCGGATCGTCGCTCAGCCAGAACGCCGGGGTGATGAGCAGCGCATAAGCGCCCTGGTAGAAGGTACGCCCGGACAGGTCGCCCGGTTCGCCGCCGGCGAAGAGGCGTGCGGCGAGGAGGTAGCCCGTTTCGTCGGGGATGAAGAGCGGGGCGGACGTGTGCATGGAGAGCAGCAGGCGGAACGCCACCTGGGCGAGCCAGCCGGCGGCCAGGAGCCACCCCCAGCGATGCCTGCCGAATATCCCTGCTTTCTTGAACTCTCTTTCATGCGGAAAACGCGTCTGAGAACGCAGGGTGGCGTTCGCGCTCATCGGACCCCCGTCTGCCGGCCGAGCGATCGGGCGATACCGTATATCGCGCCGTACGTGTCGTTGGCGAGCGGCGGGGCCGGCATTGTCCGGGCTTGGCGGGCTGATGGCCGTCTCTTGTCGGATTCTCGTGGCCGCCGCATCGGATGGGGTCTTCAAACGGGCGTGCGTGCGCACAACGGGTTATATGATCTTAGAACCCTGATTACCGTCCGGTGGCGCGTCATCCGAGATCATTTCGCCGGTCGGCACGCAGGCTGGCTTCATGGAAGTAGTCGCTCACGCGCTGGCGGCGCTGTTGACGTTCGCGCCCGCCACGCCGTTCTCCAGCGCCCTGTCCAGCTCCACGCAATGCGTGAATCAGAACAATGTCCTTGAAGGCCGGCAGACCGCGCTCTCCGCGGCCGTGCCCTGCGCACCACCACCGGTGCAGCCTGACCAGTCCAGCCAGCCTGACCAGTCCAGCCAGCCTGACCAGTCCAGCCAGCCCGACCGGTCCAGCCAGCCTGACCGGTCCAGCCAGCCTGACCGGTCCAGCCAGCCCGACCAGTCCGACGAGGCCGGCCAGTCCGGCGGCCGGCCTGGACCGACGGGGCCCGCGGGCCCGACCGGTCCTGAAGAAGGGGCCACCGGTCGTGAAGACGCCACCGGGCCCGAAGAAGACGCCACCGGTCGTGAAGACACCACCGGGCCCGCGAGCCCGCAAGGCGTCGCAGGCGAGCAGGCGCCGGCAGACCGATCAGCCGTCCAGGAGCTCGCGGCTCCCGGCGGCACGGTCGCCCCGCCTCCCGGCGAGTCGACCTACACCGTCAGCTGCCCGGCGGACGCGATGGGTTTCGGGTACGCCATCGGCGGTGACGCCGCAGATCGCGACAACATCACCGTGACCAGCGCAGCTCAGCTGGGTTCGGGAGAGTGGCAGTTCACCGTGAACGTACCGGCCACGGGACCAGGGACCGCCACCTTCACCCCGTGGGTCAAGTGCGCGGAAGCCTGACCGGGGTGATGTGAACCCGGCGCACCCTGCCTGATCAGGGCCGGCCTCCACGAGGGAGGCCGGCCCTGACGCGTTCAGGTGCTGCGGAGCCGGGCCTCGTACACCAGACGGGCACGCTCGTGCAGCTCACGGTGCGCCGCGCGCTGCCTGCCGGACGCGAACGTGCCGTCCGACGTGAGCAGCTCGTCCAGCAGCCCCAGCCGGCGCAGGCACCATGCGACGTCTTCCCGCCTGTCCACGGGGCCGCCGACGTGGACGGGGCTCGTGTGCGCGTACACGTCCTGGGGATGCAGAGAGCGCGGATGCGGCCGGGCGCCCGCCACGGCGACCACTCGGCTCGCGCACCCTGAGCTCGGCCGCGAGTTCCCGGGCCGCCCTCCGCGAGGATCCCGTCGGCGGTCCTGATCTGCAGCCACTCCACCTCGGGGCCGACGGCGCGCGCCGTGATCACGACGGTGTCGCCCTCGGCCGCCCGCACCGTGTCGCCCGGCCCGCCGCCGCCGACGTTGACCCAGCCAGGGGCCGGTGGTGGCGAACGTACGGCCGTGCCGTACGGCTTGCGTGAAGGAGCGCGCTGTCAGCGGTCCTTCGACTCGGGCGAACATCCGCTCCCACCCCGGTGGGCTCGACGCGGTGCCGCGCCGCGTGATCGCCTGGTGAGTGCGGAGAGGTCGATCGGTTCTCGGCGATCACCGTGCTGGCGCTCGTGATCTCCACCAGCCTCGCGCCCCCCGCCGGGACCTCGTGGCCGACCCCGTCGACCGTGACGGTCACCGGCTCGGCCAGCGAGGAGTCCAGCAGCAGCGTCGTCCTGAGCGGTGTGTCGTCCAGCACGGCCCGGATCCTGGCCGCCAGCCGGCTGCCGCCGGGGGTGAGGCGGAGCGCCGCCAGGTTGCCCGGGACGTCGCCGCCCAGCGCGTCACGCGCCACGCGGTCCAGGTCGAGCTCGCGCATCCGCGCGTCCATGTCCCGGCGCGCGCCGCCGAGCTGGCGGAAGCAGGCGGCCCAGTAGTCGTGGCCGTTCATGAGTAGGCGCTCGTGCCGACCTCTCCCACGTACGGGATCAGCTCCTCGCCCAGGTGACGCCAGGCCGCTCCAGCAGACGGCGGTACTCCTGCACCGGTTCCGACTCCCGCGCGCGGCTCACGCCTGGCCGGGCCGCCACGTGCCCTGGGCCACCTGCGGCACGAACCCGTCGAGACCGGTCATCGGGAAGCGCACCGTCTGGCCCGTCTCGGCCGACAGGTACGCGGCCATCATCAGCTCGGTCACCTCGACCCCGTGCTTCAGGCTCTCCCGGGGTTGCCGCCCGGCCAGGAAGTCCCCGGTCACCACCCGGTTCTCCGTCGTGTAGCCGTACGTCATGGCCTCGTCGGACACGATTGGCAGCAGCCCCTGCTCCGCGCCCTGCTTCTCGACCAGGTCCTCGCCCTCGGGGGAGCGGATCTCCCTGCTGAGGAACAGCTGCGCCTCCGTGCTCAGCGTGCCGGCGCTCATCGAGTACTCCGGCCCGAGCAGCTCGAACGTCAGCCGCAGCCCCGGCCCGACGTAGCTCCACGACGTGGTGGCCTCGATGACCGCCTCGTCGCCGTCGCCGTTGCGGAACGTGATGGTCGCGTGGGCGTAGTCCTCGGCCGGCCGCCGGGTGTAGTCGACGGCGTCGCCGAACCGCTCGGCCAGCTGCGCGGCGTGCCGCTTGCGCGACCACTTCAGCGAGGCGATCTGCGCGCTCACCGCCACCGGGGTGAGCCAGTCCGACTGGTTCGCGCCGGGCGGCGTCAGCAGGTAGCGCCCGGCCTCGATCGAGTGGCACATCATGTCGCTGAGCACGCCGCCGCCCTGCCGCGTACCGTCCCAGAACCAGGCGGCGTGCGGGCCGCTGTGCTCCTCGGCGCAGCGGGCCAGGTACGGCGACCCGGCCGACGCGGCGCCCCGGGCCCAGACCAGCTCGTGGCCGCGGGTGACGGCGGGCGCGTACACCTGGTTCTCCAGGTACGCGTGCCGCAGCCCCGCGCGCTCGACCACCTCCAGCAGCCGGCGGGCCTCGGCGAGGGTGCGGCCGAGCGGCTTCTCGACGGCGACGCCCATGAGTGAGGCGCGCCCGGACATGACCTCCTCGGCGATCGTCTCGATGACGGCCAGCCGCGCGTGGTTCGGCGCCACCACCCAGACGGCGTCGACCCGCGGGTCGCGGACCAGCTCTCGCAGGTCGGTGTAGGCGCGCGCGTCACCCACCCGCAGCTCGCGGCAGCGGTCGGCCAGCGCCTGCGCGCTCTCGGCCCGCGGGCTCTGGACGGCGACGACGTCGGCGTCGCGGACGCCGGTCCACGAGGTGACGTGGAAGTTCGCCATGAATCCGGCGCCGACGATGCCGACGCCGAGCCGTTCGCTGTTCTCCATCGTTTCTCCAGGCCCCTAACTCCGAAGGCGTCGCTGCCGCCCGTAGAGCGACAGCAGGACGAGCAGGACGACGCCGTTGACGATGGTCCGCCAGGCGCCGCCGATGTCCAGCGTGGTGAGCAGACCCTGCAGGACGGTCAGCACGATCGCGCCGACCGCGGTGCCGGCGTAGCCGCCGATGCCGCCGGCCAGCAGCGTCCCGCCGATGACGACGGCCGCCACGGACGGCAGCATGTACTGGTCGGCGAGGTCGAGGAAGACCGACTCGGTGTAGCCGAGCAGCAGGATGCCGGCCAGCCCGGCGAACGTCGCGGACAGCACGTACGCCAGGATCAGCGTGCGGCCGGCCCGGACGCCGGTCAGCTCGGCGGCGGCGCGGTTGGCGCCGACGGCGTACAGGTTCCAGCCGAACGTGGTGCGGCGCAGCAGCCAGACGGCGAGCAGGCCGAGCAGCAGCCACAGGAACAGCAGCCCCGGCAGGTCGACCACGATCCGGCCGTTGACCAGCGACGTCAGCGCCGGCGCCGCCCGGCCGCTGGCCTGGCCGCCGGTGTAGGCGAGGATCAGCCCCTGCACCACGCCGATCATGCCGAGCGTCATGACGAACGGCGGGATCCGCAGCAGGGTGACGCCCAGCCCGTTCACCAGCCCGATCGCGGCGGCGACCAGCAGCGCCAGGGCGACGGCAGGCACGATGTTCGCGTCGTCGCCCGCCATCACCCGCGACCCGATGATCGCCGCGAACGTCGCCACCTTGCCCACCGACAGGTCGACGCCGCCGCCGCCCGCGATGATCACGATGGTCTGGCCGATCGCGATGACGCCGAGGAACGCCGCCACCCGCATGAGGTTGACCAGCTGGCCGTACCCGGCGAACCCGGGTGAGACGAGCTCGCCGGCGATCACCAGGACGACGGCGACCGCGCCGGCCAGCGCCACCGGCCCCGGCCGCCAGGCGAGAGCGCGACGCGGCGCCTCCACGGTCGGTGCGCTCATGCCGCCGGCCTCCTCTTCTGCAACGCCGGGATGCCGGCCAGGGCCAGCGCCAGGATGATCACGGCGCCGTTGACCAGCTGCCGGTACGTCGTCGGCACGTCGGCGAAGAACACGATGTTCGTGACCAGCGCGAGCACGATGGCGCCGAGGATCGACCCGCCCGCGCCGCCGCGCCCGCCCGCCAGTGACGTCCCGCCGATCACCACCGCGGCCACCGACGCGAGCGTCAGCTCGTTGCCCACGAACGGGTCGCCGGACCCGGTGTTGGCCAGGACCGCCAGCGCCGCCAGCGCCGCGAACAGCCCGCCCAGCACGTACGCCGAGACCCGCGTCCTGGCGACCGGCACCAGCGAGGCGTAGGCGGCCTCGGGGTCGCCGCCGACGGCGTAGACGTGCCGCAGCACGCGGTGCCGGCGCAGCGCCCACCACAGCAGCGCGAGCCCGAGGATCGCCAGCAGCGCGACCGGCAGCCCCAGCACGGCGGCACGGTAGGCGGTCGTCACTTCGAGCGGCACCGAGCCGCCCGGCGTCGGCAGCACCACCAGCGCCAGCCCCGAGAACACGAAGCTGGTCGCGAACGTCGCGACGATCGGCTGCAGCCGTACGAGTGCGACCACCAGCCCGTTCAGCGCGCCGCAGACCAGCCCGACGCCCAGGGCGGCGGCCACGGCCTGCGGGAGCCGGTCGAGCTGGCCGTCGACGACCTGGACGGCGACGACGCTCGCCAGCGTGACCTGCGCGCCGAGCGAGAGGTCGATGCCGCCGCTCAGCACGACGATCGTCTGCCCGACGGCGATCGCGACCAGCGGCACGAACGTCGCGAAGTTCGACGTCAGCGCGTAGCCGCTCCAGAAGTTCGGCTGCAACGCCGAGTTGACGATCACGGCGACGACCAGCATCCCCACCGTCGCCGCCCCCGACAACTGCACCGCGGGCAACCGCACCCCGCGTAACGAGAACGTCCCGCTCACAGCACCCCTCCCACCGCGACCCTCGGCCCGCGGCCCGTTCGACCACCGATCGCTCGCCTACCGGCCGGCCCGTCGGCCGGTCGGGCTCCGGGCGGCCGGTCACCGCGCGGGCGGTGGCCGGGTGGCCGGGTCGAGAGGCTCACAGGGTTTCTCCCGGGGCGAGGCGCAGCGCGCTGGACACCAGCCGGTTCTCGGTGATCGACGCCGCGGTCAGCTCTTCCGCGACGGAGCCCTCGAACAGCACCAGCACGCGGTCGCTCAGTTCGGTCAGCTCGCGGTTGTCGCTGGAGTTGAGGATGACGACGGCCCCTTCGGCGGCGAGGCCGCGGACGATCGCGTAGATCTCCTCCTTCGCGGCGACGTCGACGCCCTTGGCGGGGTCGTCGAGCAGGACGACCCGCGGCTGGTCGAGCAGCCACTTGCCGATGACGACCTTCTGCTGGTTGCCGCCCGACAGCGTGGCCACCGGGTCGTTCAGCGAGCCGATCTTGATGCTCAGACGCTCGACCATCGACCGGGCGGCGTGCCGCTCGGCCGCAGCGCTGAGCGCGAGCTTCAGCCGGGCCCTGCGGCGCATGCTGGCCAGCGAGAGGTTCTCCTGGATCGGCCGGGACGCGAACATGCCCTGCCGCGCCCGGTCCCCGGGCACCAGGGCGACCCCCGCGCGGGCGGCCCCGGCCGGCGAGGTCAGCGGCAGCGCTCTGCCGTCCAGCAGCGCGTCGCCGGCGGTGATCCGGGCGGCGCCGAACAGCGCGAGCAGCAGCTCGGACTGGCCCTGGCCCTGCAGCCCGCCCAGTCCCAGCACCTCACCGGCGCGGACGGTGAAGCTGACGTCACGCAGCCGGTCGGTGGTGAGCCCACGCACCTCCAGAGCCACCGCCCCCGACGCCGCGGTACGGCCGGAAACCGGTGCTTCCACGGGGCGGGAGGCCCCTTGCGGTGCGTCCGGCGTTTCCACGGGTGTCTGGGCGGGGGCGGCGACCATGAGCTGGACCAGGGCGTCTTCGGTGGTGGAGGACAGGTCGACGGTGGCGACGGTGCGGCCGTTGCGCAGGACGGTGGCGCGGTCGCAGAGGGCGAACACCTCGTCCAGCCGGTGGGAGGTGAACACCACCAGCACGCCCGCCGCGCGTAACTCCCCGACCACCTCGAACAGCACCTCGACCTGCTCCTTGTGCAGGGACGCGGTGGCCTCGTCCAGCACGAGGACGCGGGGCTCGCGGGCCAGCGCCTTGGCGACCTCGACGATCTGCTGTTCGCCGGGGCCGAGGGAGGCGGCCGGGCGGTCCAGCGGCAGCCGGCCGGAGAACGCGGCGGCGAACCGTTCCAGAGCCGTGGCGGCGCGGACGCGGGCGGCGCGGTGGTCGAGGAAGCCGAGGCGGCGCGCCGGCTCCAGCCCGAGCACCACGTTCTGCGTCACCGTCAGGTCGCCGACGACGCTCAGCTGCTGGTAGACGGCGGCGATGCCGAGCGCGTGCGCGTCGCGCGGGCCGCCGATGCGCGCCTCGGCGCCGTCGATCCGGATCTCGCCGGAGTCCGGGACGACGGTGCCGGCCAGTGTCTTGTCCAGGGTGCTCTTGCCGGAGCCGTTCGGGCCGAGCAGGGCGTGCACCTCGCCGCGCACGGCGGTGAGGCTCGCTCCGTCGAGCGCCTGGACGCCGCCGTACCGTTTGCGGACGCCGGTCATCTCCAGCAGCGCGCTCATTGGAAGAAGGCCGCGGCCTCGTCGCGGGTCAGCGAGCCGTCCAGGCTGTAGGCGTCGCTCTCGCCGCTGACCCTGCCCCAGTGCTCCTCGAAGTTGCCCTCGTCCACGGTGTAGGGGATCGGGACGTGGACGGTGTTGCCGCTCATGCGCCCGGAGGCGAACTGCCGGCCGTCGAGCACGTTGACGGCCATGTGCAGCGCGGAGACGGCGCCGCCAGGCGGGTTGACCACGCCGACGCTCTCGAAGCCGTCGGCGCGGGCGCCGTTCCACAGCCGCATGAAGCCGACCCGGGCCTCGCCGGAGATCTTGATCTGGTCCAGCCGGCCGGCCGCCTGCACGGCGCGGAACACGCCCTGCGCCATGCCGTCCTGCGTCCAGACGCCGTCGACGTCGGGATAGGTGGCCAGCAGGTTCGTCATGACCTGCTGCCCGGTGGCTTGGTCCCAGTTGCCGTCGGCGACGCTGAGCACGTTGACGCCCGCGTCGGTGAAGACCTTCTGGGCGGCCTCCCAGCGCATCTCGTTGGCCGGGTGGCCGGCGATGCCGTTGACGACCACGATGTCGCCGCCTCTGCCGACCTGCTCGGCCAGCCACTCGGCGGAGATGCGGGCCCACTCGGCCTGGTCGATGACGACGTTCGTGACGTCCTGGGAGGTGACCGCCTGGTCGATGGCGAACACCTCGATGCCCTGCTGGGACGCCTCGCGGAAGACGGCGTCGAGCGCGGTCTCGGAGTTGGGGTTCACGATGATCGCGTCGACGTCGCGGTTGATGAGGTTGCGGATCTGCTGGATCTGGCCGTTGACGTCGGTGTCGGCGCTCTCGACGACCAGCTCGTCCACGACGCCCTCGTTCTTGTACTCGGCGAACGCCGCCTGCACGCCCTCGACCATCTGGGTGCGCCACTCGCTGCCGACGAAGCCGTTGCTCAGCCCGATGGTGAACGGCCTGGAGGCGCCCTCGCCGCCGCCACCCCCGCCGGCACCGCCGTCGCCGGAGCTGCAGGCTGCCAGGAGCACCGCCATGGCGCCGGCCGCGGCACCCGCTCGCCACCTTCGACTCGGTCTCGGCATCGGGACCACACCCTTTCTCGGCGAACTTTTCATCCAGCGCGAGCAATAAGTGGCCCAATGGTGCCCCACGGCCGGGGGTGCCGTCTACCGTTGGCGGCGACCTTTCGACGCCCTTTTCTGGGCCGTTCCGGCTTTCCCGCCGGGGCGAGCGGTCGCGTCAGGGGGTGGCCTGGACGTAGGCGAAGTCGCTCACCAGGCGTGCGGCCAGCTCGGCGGCGCCGACGATCGCGGCGTCGTCACCCAGCGCGGACGCGGCCATCCGCGGCACGTGCGGGATCCGGCCGACCAGCCGGTCGCGCAGGCCGGGCGTGATGAGGTCGGCCGCGCCGCCCATCTCGCCCCCGACGATGACCAACTCCGGGTCCAGCACCGTGCACAGGCTGGCGACGGCCAGCGCGACGTGGTCGAGCGTCTCCTCCAGCAGCGCCCGCGCCTCGGCGCTGCCGTTCCTGACCAGGTCGAACACGTCGGCGGCGGTGAGCGGCCGGTCGGTCGGCGCGGCGATGCCGCGCTCGCGGGCCTGCCGGGTCAGCCCGGCCGAGCCGACGCGGCTCTCCAGGTCGCCGAAGCCGGGGAAGAACCGGGTCAGCGACGAGCGCTCCATCAGCATGTAGCCGATCTCGCCGGCCGCCGCGCGCGAGCCGCGGTGCAGCCGGCCGCCGGTGACGATGCCGACGCCGATGCCGGTGCCCAGCACGACGGCGACCAGGTCCTGCACGCCCTGGCCGGCGCCCCGGCGGTGCTCGCCGACGGCCAGCAGGTTGGCGTCGTTCTCCACCACGACGGGCAGGCCGGTGCGGTCGTGCAGCAGCGAGCCGACCGGCACCTCGCGCCAGTCGAGCGCCGGCGCCCACGTCACGCGGCCCTCGGCGCCGTCGACGACGCCGGGGACGGCGACCCCGACGGCCTGGCCGGGCTGGCCCCGCTCGGCCGCGGCGGCGCCCAGCTCGGTGACGACGGAGAGCGCCTCCTCCAGGCGGATGGTCGCGCGGTCGGCGGCGTGCAGCACGCCGGGGACCATGGGGGGCCGCACGCGGTGCACGATGGTGCCGTCGAAGTCGACCAGCGCGCCCTCGGTGCGGGTGGCGCCCACGTGGACGACCGACACGAGGTGCGCCCTGCCGCTGTAGCGCAGCAGGATCGACGGCCGCCCGCCGGTGGACGGCTGGTGCCCGTCGGTCACGACCAGGCCCTTGCGCAGCAGCTGGCCGGCCAGCCGGTTCACGGTCGCGGCGCTGAGGCCCGTACGGGCGCCGATCTCCTGCCGCGACAGCGGCCCGTGCCGGCGCAGCACGTCGAGGATCACGGTCTGGTTCACCCGCGAGACGGTGCCGGCGTTGGCCGTCGAGGAGGTCGGACCGGACATTGCTGCTCCCTGGAGTTTTCTATCAGGCTGATACTGTACTCGTCGCAGCCCCCTCGAACCGGATCCCGCTGAAGACTGGAGAGGCAGCCCGTGGTGATGCCAGGAACCGACCGTACCGGCCTGGCCGGATCGCTGCGCCGGGCGTTGGCCGAGGCCGGCTGGCTGCCGTCGGGCGACGCCGGCACGGCCGGCGGCGAGGCGGCCGCAGCGGCCGTGGCGGGCGCGGCCGAGCCGGTCGTGGGGGTCGACCTGGGCGGGACGAAGCTGCACGCCGTGCTCTACGATCCCGCCGGGCACCGGCTGCTGGATCGGGTCGAACGTACGGATCCGCGCGGCGGCACGGCCGTGACCAGCCAGATCGCCCGGATGGTGGCGTCGCTGACGGCGGACGCGGTCGGTGGGAAGCGGTCGCCGCGGGTGGCCGTCGGCTGTCCAGGGGCTCCCGATCCGGCCAGCGGCGCGGTCGGGCACGCGCCCAACATCCCGGGCTGGGACCGGATGGACGTGCTCGCCGACCTCGAGGCCCGCCTCGGCGCCCGGCCCCTGGTGCACAACGACGCCAACCTGGCCGCCTGGGGTGAGCACGTCTGGCGGCCGGGCGGGGGTGACCTCGCGTTCGTCGCGGTCGGTACGGGGATCGGGCTCGGCCTGGTGCTCGACGGCCGGATGTACGCGGGCAGCCGCGGGCTGGCCGGCGAGGTGGCCGACCTGCCGTTCGGCGCGGACCCGTTCGACCCGGCCAACCTCGTGCACGGGCCGCTGGAGCAGCAGGTCAGCGGGCGTGGCGTCGAGCGTCGCTACCACGAGCTGGCCGGTCTGCGGCGTCCGGCGCCGGAGGTGTTCGCAGCCGCGGCGGGCGGTGACGGGGCGGCGGCGCAGGTGCTGGACGAGCTGGGCCGGATGCTGGCGCTGGCGCTGCGTGCGGTGCGGGCGGTCGTGGACCCGGCGACGTTCGTGCTGGGCGGCGGGATCGGGTCGCGGCCGGAGACGCTGGCCGCCACCCGGCGCTGGCTGAGCGTCACCGAGGGGGAGTCGCTGCAGGTCAGGGCCAGTACGTTCGGCCCTCGGGCGGCGGTCGCCGGAGCGCTGGCCGCCGCCGTCGCGGGCTGACTCATCGGAAAGTTTCTTCTCACCACGATGAAAAAGTCTGGCGTCCAAAGGTTCCGATGACGATCGGTCGCAGGTACGTTCACAGAGATCAGTGATCTGTCACGGCGTCTCGCGGCGCCGTGAGCGGATCTCTCGTTCGGCATGCCCTCGACCCCGAAGGAGGGGCCATGGCCAGGACGGTGACAGGACGCTCGGTGACGGCGGGAACGCTGGCGCTGGTGGCCGCACTGCTCGGAACGACATTGACTCCACCCGCCGCCGCGGGCACGTCAGGTGCCTCATCGGGCACGGGGGGAGCGGCGGATGCCTGTCCGGGTGGGTGGTCCACCGAGGCGACGGTCTGGTTCGGGCCGCCGCGTATCGACACCGGCATTCCCAACCCCGGGCGGGACGACGGGTGCACGCTGCTCGACGTCGTCTGGCAGGAGGAGCCGTTCGCCACCCATGGTGAGTTCGTCTCCACCGTCGCCCGGGCCACGCGCGAGTTCCGCGACCTCGGCCTGCTCGAGGAGCGCGAGGCGGCCACCATCCGATCGGCCGCGGCCCGCTCGGACGTCGGCGGCCCGGCCGACGACTCGGTGCCGAACACCTGCACCGACCGCGTGGCGCTGACGTTCGACGACGGCCCTTCCTTCTACCGCTCCCAGACCCTGGCGATCCTGCGTGAGAAGCAGGTCACCGCGACGTTCTTCGACGTGGGCATGCGCATCGACGCCAACCCGCGGCTTCCGGCGTTCGAGCGGCGCGAGGGGCACCTCGTGCTCAACCACACCTACGAGCACCCCAACCTCAACCAGGTCACCGTGCCGAGGCTCCAGACCGAGATGCGCACCACGGAGGAGGCACTGGACCGCGCCGGCGTCGAACGGCCGTTCGTCGGCATGCGGCCGCCGTTCCTCGCCGCGAACACCCAGGTGAGGGCCGAGCTGGAGCGGCTGGGGTTCACGGTCGTCAGCGGCGACATCGACGCGGCGGACTGGCTGCCGGACCGGCCGGCCGAGCAGTTACGGGCCGACGTGGCCGCGGGCATCGCCGACGGCCGGCGGAACATCTTCCTGCACGACGGCCCCATCGACACCGTCGCCGGCCCGGAGCTGATGGAGGCGCTGCCGCTGATCATCGACGACATCCGGGCGGCCGGGCTGTGCTTCGGCACGTTCGACAGCACCGGCGCGATCGTCGCCGACCGGTACGTCTCCAGTGGTGAGCCCATCCCGTCGGTCGTCAACGCGGTGCCGTATCTGCCGCTGCTGTTCGGCGGCGGTAACCCGCCGGAGCCGTACAGGATCATCACCCCGACGCCGATCACCCCGGCCGCGACGACCACCGCCCCGGCCGCGAACGCCGTAAGCGCCGCGGGCGCCGTGACAGCGGCGAACGCCGCGTTCACGGCGGAAAGCCCCGCATCCGGGAGCCCGGCAACCCTCGCCACGAACGCCGTCTCAGACGCCTGCCCGAACGGGTGGTCACCTGAGGAGACGGTCTGGTTCGGGCCGCCGCGTGTCGACACCGGCATTCCCAACCCGCAGGGCCCCGACGGCTGCACCCTGCTGGACCGGGTCTGGGAACGGGAGCCGTTCGCCACCCATGGCGCCTTCGTGTCCGCCGCCCGCGCCGCCGCCGACACGTTCGCCGCGGCCGGGCTGCTCAACGGCACGGAGCGGGACCGCGTCGTCGCGGCCGCCGCCCGCACCCACGTCGGCGGCCCGCGCGACACGTCCGTCCCGAACACTTGTGACCGCCGGCTGGCCATCCAGTTCGACGACGGCCCGTCGCACTACCGCACCGAGACGCTCCGGATCCTCCGCGACAAGCAGGTGACCGGCGTCTTCATGGACACCGGCACCAGGGTCGAGGCGAACCCGCAGTTCGCCAGGTTCCAGCTGGCCGAGGGGCACGAACTGCTCAACCACACCCACAGCCACGCGAACCTCAGCCAGGTGCTGGCCGCTGAAGGCCCCGACGGCGTCCGCCGGGAGATCCTGGCCGCTGAGGCCGCGTTCGCCGCCGCGGGGGCGCCGATCTCGTTCAAGGGCATCCGCCCGCCGTTCGGCGCCGCGAACGCACAGGTCCTGCGGATCATCGCGGACATGGGCTACACCGCCTACATGACCCGCATCGGCACCGACGACTGGGTGCCGGAGCGCACAGCGCGGCAGATCAGCGACGCGCTCGTCGCGCAACTGCACCCCGGCGCGATCATCTCGCTGCACGACGGCCCGTACGACACCCCGGCCGGCCCCGGCACGAACGGAGCGCTGGCGTTGCTCATCGACGCCGCGCGCGAGCTCGGCTACTGCTTCGGCACCGTGGACCGCCACGGCGACGTGGTGGCGGACCGCCTGATCCCGGCGAATCAGCCGATCCCGGTGGTCGAGAACCCGGTCCCGTACGCGCCGCTGGTCTTCCCGGGCGAGCCGCCGGAGCCGTACGTGATCCTCGGCTGAGGGACGCCGGCCCCTCGGACGCCCGAGGGGCCGTGAGGTGACCGACCGCGTCAGCACGTCGTCGGCCGGCTGAACCGTGACTCCCGGCTCATGCGTTCGACGCGGCGCCGCGGGTTTTGTCGGCGCGGGCTGTTATCCATGGCTCGACACGCTGATCCACGGACACGGGAGCCCCATGACCACGGTCACCTTCAGGGACGAGAGCGCCACGGGCAGGCCGCTCGACGAGTTCACGCTGCCCGGGTTGCCCGAGCGCGTCTCGGCGCGGGAGCTCGTGCGGCTGCGGGTGCGGGAGGAGGTCGCGCGGTACAACGCCGCGCCGGCCGCGCGGTTCCGTGGGCTGGTGCGGCCTCTCGACGCGGAGACGGAGCTGAACGGCTACCGCATGAAGGCCGTGCGGCGGATCGACTGGGAACGGCAGGCCGACCTGGCCGAGGCGGCGTTCCGGCGCAACGGGTTCCTGCTGCTGGTGGGCGACCGGCAGATCGGCGACCTGTCGGAGACGATCGACCTCACTGTCGATCCCGTCGTGTCGTTCGTCAAGCTCGTGCCGCTGGTCGGAGGGTGACGATGGGCGTCATCGAGAATTTCCCGGAGACGTACGACAGCCCCGTCCACAAGCTGGACGAAGCGGCCCGCGCGTTGTTCGCCGGGTTCGACGCCGGTCTGCGGCCGTCCGGCGATCCGGAGGAGCGGCGGATCCACGGCTGGTGGGTGCAGATGCGGCTCGGTCAGGTCGCCGACAGAGCGCGCCGCTACGACGAAACCCTCCTCGCGACCGTCCGCGCGGTCGCCGGGGACGACATCCCGTGGACGCTCAAGGACGTCCGTTTCCTGTGGTCGGTCGCCGACTCCCTGATGTTGTGGAAGCAGGCCGACCACGCGGAGCTCTACCGCATCCCGCTGGCGGCCGTCCAGCGGGTCGGCTACCCCGAGCGCCGCCGTGTCCTCCACAACAGGATGTGGTGGTTCAGGACCTACCACCGTCCGGTGTGGGACGCGCTGCACGAGCAGCTCGACGCCGTGCTGACCGAGCCGCCCGAGCACGGCCCGGCCGGTGCCGTGCGCACCCTGATCTGGGAGGGCGACCCTGTCGCCCGGGCCATGGCCGACGACCATGCCGAGCGGCTGACCGCCCCCGAGGTGCTCCCGCTGCTGCGCCACTGGACGACCGCCCGCTCCAGCAAGCCCGGCGAGAGGTGGCTCAGGACCGCCCGCGCGCTGCTCACCGACGAGGCCGCCGCGCTCGTCCGCGAGTTGCTCGCTGTGGTGGCGGCTCATCGGGAGGGCCCGGTCACGCAGGTCACCGACGACGGGCAGGAATGGTCGCAGACGGTCTTCCTCGCCGAGCGCACCGCGATCGCGGCGCGCGGCATGGTGTGGACGTGCGCGCTGATCGACGAGCCGTGGGCCGTCGGGCTGCTCGGCGACCTGGCGGTGACCTGCGGCGTCGGCCTCGGCGGCACGGGCGCCAACTGCCGCAGCGAGCTGCTGGCCAACGCGGCCGTCAACGCCCTCGCCCGGCGCGGCGGGCTCGACACGGTGCCGGCCCTGGCCCGCGTCCAGGCCAAGGTGCGCAAGAAGTCGGTGCTGAACAACGTGGCGCGCACGCTCGACGCCGTGGCACTGGCCGCTGGGCTCGGTCGCGAGCAGTTGCTCGACCGCACGGTGCCCACGTTCGGGCTCGGGCGGGGCGGGGTGCGCGAGGAACGCGCCGGCGACTACGTTTTGCGACTGGACGCCGCCGGCCCGGCGCTGACGTTCGTCAACCCGGCGGGCCGTACGGTCAAGTCCGTGCCGCAGGCGATCAAGCGCGAGCCGGTGCTCGCCGAGCTGAGGGCCGGATTGAAGGAGCTGCGGCAGGCGCTGCCCGCCGAGCGGTTCCGGCTGGAGCGGGCGCTGATCGAGGAACGCCGGTGGCGCTGGCACGACGTCACCGAGTTCTTCCTCGACCACCCGGTCACCGGGCTGTACGCACGTGACCTCATCTGGCAGATCCCGCAGGGGCCCGCCGGGCTGCCGGTCAGGACCGAGACCGGCTGGGAGCTCACCGATCCGCTCGGCCGGCGCGTCCAGCCCCACCCCGACACGCCCGTGCTGCTGTGGCATCCGATCAGGGAGACGGCCGGCGACGTGCGGGCCTGGCGGGACTTCCTGCTGGAGCGGGGGGTGCGGCAGCCGTACAAGCAGGCCTTCCGTGAGGTCTACCTCCTCACGCCCGCCGAGGAGAGCGCGCGTACGCGCTCCCGTCGCTTCACCGGGCACGTGCTGCGCTACGGCCAGGCGAAGGCGCTGCTCAACCAGCGCGGCTGGACCGACCTGTCCATCGGCCACTGGGACTACGAGTGCGGCGGCGACCAGGGCGAGGCGATCAAGGAGCTGTCCGGCTGGCGGGCCCGCTGGGGCATGCACATCGTCGGCGACCCGCACACCGACGGCTGGGGCACGGCCTCGTTCTGCGCCGCCGAGGACCTCCGCTTCTCCCCGGTGGACGCGCCAGGCTTCCGGGGCTGGAACGCCGGCGAGGGGGTGCCGCTGACCGAGGTGCCGCCGCTGGTGTTGTCGGAGGTGCTGCGCGACGCCGACCTCGCCGTGGGCGTCGCCTCGGTCGGGCTCGACCAGGAGGTCGTCCATGGGCACGAGGACTACTGGCAAGCCTACGGGTTCGGCGAGCTGTCCGAGACCGCGCGGACGCGCCACGACGTGCTGGCCCGGCTGCTGCCCCGGCTCACGATCGCCGACCGGGCGGAGCTGACCGACAGGTTCCTGCGCGTGCGTGGCGAGCTGCGGACATACAAGATCCACCTGGGGTCGGGCAACATCCTCATGGAGCCGAACGACGCCTACCTGGGCATCGTGCCCGGCCACGCCCCCGACGTGTTTCTGCCCTTCGAGGAGGGCGGCGGCATGTTGTCGGTCATCCTGTCGAAGGCGTTCCTGCTGGCCGCCGACACCGGCATCACCGACCCGTCGATCACCCGGCAGCTCGTGTGACCCGGGCTCACTCGGCGGAGGCGCCCTCGGGCGCGGGGGTGGCCGGCTGCTCGCGCTTCGGGGCGATGTAGAGGGAGGGCGGGGCGGTGCTGATGACGGCGCGTTCGAAGTCGATGGCGGCGCTCCCCGTCGGCTGGACGCTGAAGAGCTGGCCCATCGACTGGGCGCTGGTCGCCAGCGTGCCGCCCGCGACCGCGAGGAACCCGTACAGGAACTGGGTCTTCTTGGCGATCATCGCGTTGGTCAGCATGGTCAGGCGCTGCAGCAGCACCTCGCCGGGCGCCCGCAGGTGGGGCGTCATCCTCATCGCCTGGCAGGCCACGACGTAGCCGACCACGGTCGCGGCCAGCACGCCGATCTCCATCCAGTAGACGGCGTAGGCGTCGCGTACCTGGTCGACCTGGCCCTCCATGGTGTAGCAGAGGCCGCTGAGCTTCTGCAGATCGCCGGAGAAGACCGACGCGGCGTCGAGGAACGCCTCCCGGTCGTCGGCGATCCAGCCGGACCGCGACAGGAAGACGGCGTTGCCGATGAGCCCGGGATACTCCACCTCCAGGGCCTTGGCCAGGGAGTTCCAGTTCGACTTGGCCTCGCCCATGCCCTGGACGTTCGCGAGCGCGGTCGTCGCGATGGTCAGGCCGACCATGATGCCGGGGGCCGACCTGGCGGCCATCTTGAGCTCGTCGAGGGCGGCCTTGGCGTGGAGCATGGCGTACGGCATCGGGTCAGGTCCTCCTGTCGCCGGTCACTGGTAGACGACGGTGCTGGCGTCCTCGGCGGCCCGCCAGTTCTTCTTGATGGTCTCCAGGGCGTCGATCCACTTCTCGATGGTGTCGATCGCCTCGCTGGCGTGGGCACGCACGTCGTCGCGGATGCCGTCGTACTTGCCGATCAGGACCACGCCCAGGGTGCCGAACCCCGGAAAGGGGACGTCGGTGCTGTCCACGGAGGTCTTGAGCCGTTCGAGGCCCGGGATGACGTACTCGCGGAGGTTGCGCTGGATGTCGGCGATGGTCTTGGAAGTGACGTGAATGTCCTGGCCCATGGCCCCTCCCCTTGGCCACCCGATGGCGAGCGGTGAAAATGATGATTAACGTGAGATGAGGGTATCTCGTATATTTTCCGAGTCTAGAGTGAATCTTGAGGTAATGATGTTGCTCGATCCCGGCTCCATCGGCCCGGACGATCTCGAACGCGTGGGCCGGGAGGCCGAGCAGACGCTGGCCCGGCTCGCCGACGTCCAGGAGCGGCTCGCCGCCATCCGGGGCAGCGGCACGGCCGCCGACGGCCACGTCGTGGTGAACGCCGACAGCTCCGGCCGCATCGACAAGATCGAGCTGAACCCGCGCGCGATGCGCCTGGCCAGCCAGGACCTGGCCGACGAGCTGCTGCGCGCCGTCAACGCCGCCCAGGACGACTGCGCGCGCCAGGCACGCGAGCTGCTGGCGGGCGCGGGAGTGGGCGAGGTCGTGGACGAGGCCGCCTTCGCCGCGATGGAACGCCGGCTGGAGGAGGCCCACACCTCGTTCGTCAAGGAGATGGAGAGGTACGGGCGGAGCTAGGAACGCGGGCGTGGCCTGCGGATGGCCAGGCCGGTGACGGCGGCGAGGGTGATCAGGAGGCCGGTGGCGAGCAGCACCCGGCCGTCGGGTCCCGCGGCGCCGCCGGCTCCCGTGGCGGCGCCGCCCGAGGGGGTTTCGGCGTCCTCGGTGCCGGTGTCCTCGGTCTCCTCGGTGTTCTGGGTGTCCTCGGGCTCCGGGGTCTCCGTGGCGTCGGTGTCCTCTGTGTCTTCCGTGTCCTCCGTGTCCTCCGTGTCCTCGGTCTCCGGCGTCTCGGTGTCCGAGGCGTCCGGGGTCGGGGTGGTGCTGGGGGAACCGTCGGCGCCGACGACGGTGAGCGGATACTCCGTCAGGGACTCCGTGTCCTTGATCTCGCACTCGATCAGCCGCTCCTGAGGGCTCGTGCCGAAGTTGACGGAGGCCGCGTGCACCGTGCCGGAATCCGGCGTGCCCGGTGTCGTCAGCAGGTCCACCGTCGTCTGCGGGAGCGGGATGGGCTCTCCGGCGACGATCGTGCCGAGCGGGGCGACACCGGTGGCCGAGGTCAGGCCCTCGATGCCGCTGATGCCGGCATAGGCGTACATGGTGATCTCGCCGTCCAAGCCCGTGTCAGGGGCGATCAGCTCGGCGCCCGGGACGTAGGCGCCCTGCCAGCCGATCGTCATCTGCTCGTCCACGGGGGCCTGCTCGGGCACGGTGAGCTCGACGTCGATGCTGACATCCTGGGTCTCTCCGGTGGCGGTGATGGTGCACTCGTACGCCACGACACTGACGGCCCCGTGAGCCGCCGGAGCGGCGGCGCACAGAAAGATCGCGGCGGTGGCGAGGGGGAGGATGCGCACTGAGGCTCCTTGGGCTGGTGTGGCGCAAGACAAGACGGCGATCCGGGACAATCGGTTTGCATCCAGCTAAATGTCTACGAGGGGCGTCCATGAGTACAGGCGTTCGGCTCATCCGCAACGATCAGCTGGCCCCGGTGGAGTACGCGTACGCGGCCGCCACGGACGCGCCGCTGCGGTCGATCTGGGTCGCGGGCGCGTGCCCCCTGGACGCCTCCGGCAGAACCGTGGCCGTGGGCGACTACGCCGGGCAGACCGAGCAGGTGATGCGCAACCTCGTCACCGCGCTCGAAGGCGCCGGAGCCGCGCTGACCGACGTCGTCAAGACCACCGTGTACGTCGTCTCCACCCGCCAGGCCGACCTGGTGGCCGCCTGGGAGGTCTACCGCGACCACATGGGCGCCCACGACGTGCCGAGCACGCTGCTCGGTGTCACCGTCCTCGGATACACCGATCAGCTCGTCGAGGTCGAGGCGGTCGCGGTGCTCCCCGGCGAGCGCTGACCCGCCGCGCAGCCTGCGGGCAGCACGGACGGCCTGTCCGACCAGCGGTGTTCGCAGGCTGCGGTGACCGTAGGGTGCCGGTCGCGCAGCGGCTGCCCGGCCTCCAGCGCGCCGGCCACCGCTTCCAGCATCGCGACGTACGAGGGCCACCCCATGGGGCCGTCGTAGCGCGGGGGCTCACCCGGCGCGGCCTCGCCCACCCGCGCCGTACGCGGATCGACGGACAACTCCCGGCCGTCGCCGTCCTCGCCGATCGTCAGCGTGACGCGGGCGTCGGCATCGCCCGCCGGCACGGCCTCCTGGCAGGCACCCCAGTGCCGCTGCTGGAGTGCGTCCAGGCTCAGCAGTCCGTACCCGTCCGGCAGCGGGAACCACGGGTGGCCGCCGTCGTGGCGCAGGAAGACGCGTACAGGTCGTCGGGCATGCGCTCCGCGCCGGCCTCCCACGCGGCCAGGCGCTCCGGTTCGGCCCCGGGGCCCAGGTCGCGCAGGGTTCCGGCGGCGTGGGCGGCGAGCCGGTGTTCGATGCGCTCCCACGCGCGGGTGACCCGGGCCGTGACGGCCGGGCCGGGCTTGCGGGCGGTGTACGTGCGTTCGGCGGGCGCGGGCTCGTCCGGCCAGGTGAGGGACGGGCAGCCGATCGCCCGCGCCTCCTCGTCGGTGAGTGCCCTGGCCTTCACCCGTTCCTCGCGCTCCGGGTCGTCACACGAGATCCGCACGTGGCCGGGGCCGCCGAGGAAGTCGCACGACGGTACGTGGCGGAAGGCAGCGCGCACCCCGTGAGGAGCCCCGCCATGAGGACGGTGCCGGGCCGACGTAGCCGATCATGAACGGCACCCTAGGGCATGCCTCCAGCGCGGACACCGGCGATCGCGGCGGTCCCTCCGGGTTGGTCCGCGGCGGTTCTTCCCGGTCCAGGGGTCGGGGCCGAACTAGGGTGCCGGTATGTCGTTCATCGTCACCACGGGCGCCACCGGGCGGCTCGGCTCGCGGGTGGCCGCGCGGCTCGCCGACGCCGGCGTCGAACAGCGGCTCGTCTCCCGCCGCGCCGACCGCGCCGCCCCGCTGGAGGGCGCCACGGCGGTCAGCGCCGACTACGGCGACCCCGCGGCCGTGCGGCGGGCGCTCGACGGGGCTTCGACCGTGCTGTTCGTGTCGGCGAAGGAGGGCCCCGAACGGTTCGGCCGGCACCGCGCGTTCGTGGACGCGGCCCGCGCCGCCGGGGTGACGCACCTGGTCTACGTCTCCTTCTACGGCGCCGCGCCGGACGCCACGTTCACGCTGGCGCGCGACCACTGGACGACCGAGCAGTACATCCGTGACAGCGGCATCCCCTTCACGTTCCTGCGCGACAACCTGTACGCCGACTTCCTGCCGTACCTGGCGGGAGACGACGGTGTCATCCGCGGACCGGCCGGGCAGGGGCGGGTCTCCGTCGTGGCCCAGGACGACATCGCGGAGGCGGCCGCCGCCGTCCTGCTGCGGCCCGAGGAGCACGAGGGCGTGACGTACAACCTCACCGGGCCGCGCGCGGTGACGCTCGACGAGGTCGCGGCCGTGCTGACCCGGGCGACGGGACGCGTCTTCTCCTACCACGGGGAGACGGTCGAGGAGGCGTACGCGTCCCGAAGCGCCCTCGGCGCCCCCGCCTGGCAGGTGGAGGCGTGGGTGTCGACGTATCTCGCGATCGCGGCGGGGGAGCTCGAAGAGGTGGGCGACGGCGTCCCCGCCCTCACCGGCCGCCCCGCCACGGGCCTGGAGGAGCTGTTCCCGCGCCGTGCCGGCTAGACGGCGAACACCTGCGAGTCGTCCGCGAACGCCTTGAACTCCAGCGCGTTGCCCGCCGGGTCCAGCAGGAACATCGTCCACTGCTCACCGGGCTGCCCCTCGAACCTCAGGTACGGCTCGATGACGAAGGTGGTGCCGGCCTCGCGGAACCGGTCCGCCAGCTTGTGAAATTCCGGAATTGTCAGGATCAGCCCGAAATGCGGGACGGGCACGTCGTGACCGTCCACCGGGTTGTGCGCCCGCTCGGCACGCGCGGGCGCCAGGTGGGTGACGAACTGGTGCCCGTGCAGGTTCCAGTCGATCCACCTGTCGGAGCTGCGGCCCTGGGCGCAGCCGATCAGCTCGCCGTAGAAGCGGCGCGCGGCGTCCAGATCGTCGACGGGAACGGCGAGGTGGAAGCGGGGCAGCGGCGACTCGGTCATGAGGAGGGTCCTTTCCGGATAGGGGCACGGAACCCGCCAGAGGGTCCCAGATCAGTGTGCTCACCTCATCCGCGGATGAACCCCGCCGGCCGTAGGGTGGCCGGATCATGCCTCTCAGCGCGGACGCCGAGCTGGAACAGTCCCCGGTGGTGGCCAACCGGATGAACCGTGAGCGGCGCCTGCGCGGGTACGACGACGAGCTCGGTCTCGACCTGCTCGGCGTGCTGCGGGCGGTGACCACCCGGCCGGTTCGCCGGCTCGATCTGTGCTGCGGGGCGGCGTACGCCCTGGGCGAGGCGGCCGGGCTGCCGGGCGACGAGGCCGAGATCGTCGGCGTGGACCTGGTCGATTTCTTCGCCTGCCCGCCCGACCCGCCCCGGTTGCGCCTCTTCACCGCCTCGGTGCCCGTCTGGCGGCCCGACGCGCCGTTCGACCTCATCACGTGCGTCCACGGTCTGCACTACGTGGGCGACACCCGCACCAGGCGCGTCCGCTGCAACGGCCGCCGTACCCTCGACCTGCCCTGTCGCTACCTCGGCGCCGACGACCGGGCCGGCCCCGACTACACCGGCCGGCCCGCCGTCGACTCGTCCTACGCCCTCAGCTGACGTTCGCGGTGAGCGGCGCTCACGGAGATCGTGCAGCGCGACCAGCCGCACCTTGTCACAGATCGGACTGCCGTCCTGTCTTTCCAGCGAACGACATCGCGGAGCGACAGGAGCGAGATCTTGCCACTGCCCGGCACCACCATCCGAATCCGAGCCCGGATGAGCGCGCGCCCCATCGACGAGCCGCACCGCGCTTCGAGTCAGCTTGAGCTGCTGTTCGACCTGACCTTCGTGGTGGCGGTCGCCGGCGTCACCGCGCAGCTCGCGCACAGCGTCGCCGACGGTCACGGCCTCACCGGACTGGTCCCGTTCCTTCAGGTGTTCTTCTCGATCTGGTGGGCGTGGATGAACTTCACGTGGTTCGCCTCGTCCTACGACACCGACGACGTCCCCTACCGGCTGCTGACCATGGTCCAGATGGCCGGCGTGCTGGTCCTGGCCGCCGGCGTTCCCGCCGCGGCCGCTCACTCCGACTTCGGGATCATCACCCTGGGCTACGTCATCATGAGGATCGGGCTCGTCGCCCAATGGCTGCGGGCCGGCCTCGAAGACCCGGCCCGCCGCCGCACCGCGATGCGCTACGCCGCCGGCATCGGCCTCGTGACGGCCGGATGGATGCTTCGCGTCCCGCTCGCCGAAGCGGGCCTCCTGCCCTCCTTCTCCGGGCTGCTGATCTTCATCTGCCTGGACGTCCTGGAGCTCGCGGTCCCACGGTGGGCGGAACGGGCCGGGCCCACCGCCTGGCACCCCCACCACATCGCCGAGCGCTACGGTCTGTTCACGATCATTCTGCTCGGCGAGAGCGTCCTGGCCGCGAGCCGGGGAGTCGAAGAGGCGCTCGAGACCGGCGAGATCGGCGGGCACTTCGTCGTGATCGCCGGCTGCGGCCTCGTCCTGTTGTTCGCTCTTTGGTGGCTCTACTTCCTCGTGGACGCCGGGAAAGGCCTCAGTGACCGCCGTCATCGGTGCTTCCTGTGGGGATACGGTCACTACGGCATCTTCGCGGCCCTGGCGGCCCTCGGCGCCGGGCTCGAAGCGGTGGTGGGGCAGACCGGGCACGGGGTGGAGGTGTCGACGCCGGCACTCGGTTACGCGGTCGCCGTCCCCGTCTGTGTGTTCCTCACTCTGCTCTGGGCGGTGCACGCGCTCGTCGCCGCGGAGACGGTCATCCGTCTCGCGGCGGTCCTGGGCGGCGTCACCCTCATCCTGTTGCTGCCGCTCGCGACGCCACAGATCGGCATGGCGGCCGTGGTCGCGGCGATCACGGGCCTCTGCGTCGTTCTGGTCGCCGTCACGATCACGACTGCGGCCGCTGGAGCGGGTCGCGGCAGGACCCAGCCTTCCGCGGACCGGTCCCGGCGGTAACCGCGATGATCTCACCCCGCCACGGGGGGTGTGAGATGCGTGTACGGCGCCACAGAGCCCCGCACATCGCGCACAAGAAGTGGGTGTCACAAATCGCACCGCTACCCGGTCTTGCTCTCGGAAGGGGTTTCACCCATGCCCTCGAAGGAGCACCATGCATGCGCAGGAGAACCGGATCGCCACGTCCGTCCTGGTCATCGGCACAGGAGGAGCCGGGCTGCGGGCCGCCATCGAACTCGCCGAGCGGGGGGTCGGCGTCCTCGCGGTGGGCAAGCGGCCGAAGGCGGACACGCACACCTCGCTCGCGGCGGGAGGCATCAATGCGGCGCTCGCCACGATGGACCCCGAGGACACCTGGCAACAACACGCGGCGGACACCCTCAAGGAGAGCTACCTCCTTGCCGACCCGGAAACGGTGCGCGTCGTCGCCGAGGGGGCGGCGCGCGGCATCGAGGACCTGGAGCGCTGGGGCATGCCGTTCGCCCGCGAGCGGAACGGGCGCATCTCGCAGCGTTTCTTCGGCGCCCACACCTACCGGCGCACCGCGTACGCCGGGGACTACACCGGGCTCGAGATCCAGCGCACGCTGATCAACCGGGCGGCGCAGCTCGACGTCCCCATCCTCGACACCGTCTACATCACGCGCATCCTCGTCCGCGACAACACGGTCTTCGGCGCGTACGGGTTCGACCTGACCGACGGCACCCGCTACGTCATCCATGCCGACGCGGTGATCCTGGCCGCCGGAGGACACACCCGGATCTGGCGGCGTACCTCCTCCCGTCGTGACGAGAACACCGGTGACTCGTTCCGCCTCGCCGTCCTGGCCGGCTGCCGCATCCGCGACCCCGAGCTGGTGCAGTTCCATCCGTCCGGTCTCATCGCGCCCGAGAGCGCGGCCGGCACGCTCGTCTCCGAGGCGGCTCGGGGCGAGGGCGGGATCCTGCGCAACCAGCTCGGCGAGCGGTTCATGTCCCGGTACGACCCGGAACGGATGGAGCTGTCGACGCGAGACCGCATCGCGCTGGCCGCGTACACGGAGATCAAAGAAGGGCGCGGGACACCGGACGGCGGCGTCTGGCTGGACGTGTCGCATCTGCCGAGGGAGACGATCATGACGCGGCTGCCCCGTGTCTATCAGACACTCCTGGAGCTGCAGATGCTCGACATCACCCAGAAGCCGATCGAGATCGCACCGACCGCGCACTACTCGATGGGCGGAGTCTGGGTGCGACCCGAGGACCACGGCACGGGCGTCGACGGCCTGTACGCGATCGGCGAGGCGGCCAGCGGCCTGCACGGCGCCAACCGGCTGGGCGGCAACTCCCTCATCGAGCTCCTCGTCTACGGCCGCATCACCGGGCAGGCGGCGGCCGAGCACTCCGCGGGCCTCGACGCCCAGCGCCGCTCGGCCGAAGCGCTCGACGCGGCACGGGCGGAGGTGGATGAGCTCCTCGCCGCCGACGGTCCCGAGAACGTGCGTTCGCTGCAGCGAGCCGTCCGCGACATCATGACGGAGCACGCCGGCGTGGTACGTGACGGGACCGGCCTGCGAAGAGGCCTCGCCGAACTGACCGCGGTAGAGGCGCGCATGAAGGACGTCGGCGTGCACCCGGACATCGCGGGCTTCCAGGACCTGGCCCACGCCTTCGACCTGAAGTCCGCGGCGCTCGCCGCCCGCGCGACGATGGAGGCCGCTCTCGAGCGTCGCGAGACCCGCGGCTGCCACAACCGCTCCGATCACCCCGAGCTCGATCCGGCACTGCAGGTCAACCTCGTGTGGTCCGGCCCCGGATCAGTGGAGAGGCAGGCCATCCCGCCGATCCCCGACGAGATCGCGGCGCTCATGCGCGAGGTCTCGACCGTCGGAAAGCTCGTCGAGTAGCAACCCCGGCACACCGTGACGTATCCCTTCCGAAGGACATCGACAATGAGCCCTGTAGTGGTAGGCGTGGACGACTCCGAGGCGAGCCTGCGGGCTGTGGAGTGGGCCGCGGGCGAGGCCGAACGTCGCCGGCGGCCACTGCGGATCGTGCACGCGTTCATCTGGCCCCTCCTGGGAGCGCCCCTCGGACCCGCACCGGGGGCGCCGCCGGAAGGCGGCCTCCGGCACGACGCCGAACGCATCCTGGCCACGGCGCTGGCCCGTGCGCGGGCGGTCGCGCCTGACGTCAAGGTGACCACCAGCCTGCCGGAGAGCGAGCCCGTCACCGCACTGCTGCACGACTCCCGCCAGGCGGAGCTTGTCGTCGTGGGCAGCCGCGGGCTCGGCGAAGTGGGCGGTCTCCTCCTGGGAGCGGTGGGCGCCCGGCTGGGGGCCGAGGTCGCCTGCCCTGTGGTCGTCGTACGCGGGCTCGTCAGGCCAGGCGGACCTGTGGTGGTCGGCGTCGCCGACCCCGACGAGAGCCAGAGGCTGCTCCCCTTCGCGTTCGCGCACGCCGCCCGGACGACCAACACCTTGACACTCGTGCACGCCGCCCCCGACCAGTCGGTCGACACGGACAGCGCGGTCCTGCCGGGGCACGTCCTGGACCGGTGGAAGGAGCGCTGTCCCTCGGTCACGGTCGTCCAGAAGACTCTGACCGGCCACCCGGGCAAGGCGCTGATGCGGGCCTCGTCCCAGGCGTCCCTCCTCGTGGTCGGCTCTCACCACCGCCACGAGCTCAGCGCGCTGATTCACGGCTCGGTCAGCCAGGCCGTCGTGCACCACGCCAGCTGCCCAGTGGCGATCATCGGACTCCAGGAGTAAGGCCGCGCCGAGGAAAAAGAGCGAGGCAGCGGTCACAAACCCGCAGGCTTCCCTGTCCTAGCTGGCGACCGGGTGGCGATCACGTGCCCTGGCGGACAGTCTCAGCGCGGATGACCATATCGGTCTGAATCCACTCAAATCACGCATGGAGGAAAGATGAGCACTTCGGACGGCGACGACTTCCTGTACGAGCTCAAGGCCGAGGTCGAGATCGAGCTGACTCTGGCCGAGTCGAGCCACCCGGAGCAGGTCGCCGACCTGCCGGTCACCGACTGGCTGTTCGATCCGACGGACGTCGAGCGCGAGGAGATCGGCCTGCGGGGTCTGCTCGGCGCCGTCGAGGCGCTGGAGGGTGACTCCCGTCCCGACGACCCGCACGCGGGACGTGCCTGAGAACGCCCGGACCGACCACCCGACGTCGAAGCGGAAGCAGCATGAATCACCCAGAACAGCGCCAGACCGCCGCCACGCCGGTGACCACGCTCGAGAGCCTTCGTGAGCATCTGCAGTGGGCGATCGAGCTGGAACACGCGACCTTGCCGCCGTACCTGTGCGCGCTGTACTCGCTCGATCCGGAGCGGAACCCGGACGCCGTCGAGGTGGTGAGCAGCGTCTTCGCCGAGGAGATGCTGCACCTGGCACTGGCCGCGAACCTGCTCAACGCCGTAGGCGGCCGGCCGCGCCTCGACGCGCCGCGCATGTTGCCGCCGCATCCCCGGCCCCTGCCGCACGGCGACCGCTCCCTGGAGCTCTCGCTGCTCCCGTTCGGCACGGAGGCACTTGAGCTGTTCCTGCGTCTCGAACGGCCGGCGCCGCCCGGCGCTCCGGCGGAGGGCGACGGCTACGAGACGATCGGACAGTTCTACGCCGCCGTCGAGCAAGGCCTGCGCCACCTGTGCGAGCGGTTCGGTGAGCGCGAAGTCTTCTGCGGCGATCCCGCCCGCCAGGTCAGCGCCGCCCACTTCCGCCACACCGCCGGACGACTGATCGCCGTGGACGGTCTGGACTCCGCGCTGGCGGCGCTGGAGGAGATCGTCGAGCAGGGCGAAGGCACCTCACGCGCCGAGGTCTGGGACGGCGACCAGGACGTCTTTCACCCGGAACGGGACGAGGTCGCGCACTACTACCGCTTCCAGGAACTCAAGGCCGGCCGACGGTACCGGCGGGGCGACACCCCGCGGTCCGGGCCCACCGGCGAGGCGATCTCCGTGGACCTGGCCGGCGTACGTCCGATGCGGCGCAACCCGCGAGTCGCCGACCACGCTCCAGGCAGCGCCGTCCGCGCCGCCCAGAAGAAGTTCAACCACACCTACTGCGCCGTCCTCCATCTGCTGGAGCAGGCCTTCAACGGCAGCCCGAAGCTGCTCGCGGTCGCCACCGGCACCATGTACGCGCTCAAGGCGCAAGCTCAGGCCCTCATGCGGATGCCCGACGAGGACGGCACCACGGCGGGGCCCACCTTCGCATACGTGCCGCCCGAGCTGCGCCGATGGAGCGTCGGTGACCGGCGGCGGATCGTCGTGCTCCGCGACGGCCCGTACGTCGTGTACGGCGGAGTCCCGCTCCGACGCAAACGCAAGATCGTTTCATCGGAGAACGACGCGCTGACCTGGAAGACCGGGGAGCCTTTGGAAACCGAGGACACCTACGCGCTGTGCCGCTGCGGCCACTCGGGCGCCAAGCCGTTCTGCGACGGGACGCACGCCGTGATCGGGTTCGACGGCACGGAGTCCGCCGGCGTCCGGCCGTACGAGGAACTGCAGCACGTGCACGACGGTGTGGGCATCTCGGCTCGACGGGTCGGAGAACTGTGCGTGCACGCCGCCTTCTGCATCGGCCGCACCAGGCCGATCGCCGAGATGCTGGCCGACACCGGCGACAGCGACGTGCGCTCTGACGTCATGGGTCGCATCGACCACTGCCCTTCCGGGTCGTACAGCTACGCCCTGGAACGCGGTGGCGACACGATCGAGCCCGACCTCCCACAGGCCGTCTCGGTCCTGGAAGAAGAGGGCGGACTGGCCGGCGCGCTGTGGGTCACCGGCGGGGTGCCGGTCCTGCGGGCGGACGGCCGACCGCTGGAGACCCGCAACAGGATGACGCTGTGCCGCTGCGGCCACTCCGGCAACAAACCGCTGTGCGACGGGACCCACCGGGAGATCGGCTTCCACGAGGAGACAGAAACCGGCCACGTGAGGACCTGAACGCAGCCCGCTCCGGCCCAGGCGGTTCTCCGCCGGGGCCCGAGCCGACAGACGCGTGATCCACACGAGGTACCCAAGCCCGCCTCATCCGCAGCAGAGGTCCCGCTGGAATTGTCGGTGGGGACTGACAGGCTGGCCGCTGAATCTCACCGGCTGGGCCGGGGCACTCGGGGGAGGGGGCTGTCATCTTCGCGCCGCTGGCGATCCGTGACTTTCGCCGCTACTACATCGGCCAGACGGCCTCGGCGTTCGGTGACTCGCTGACGCCGTTCGCGATGGCGTTCGCCGTGCTGCACCTCACCGGGTCGGCGGTCGACCTCGGCGTGGTGGTGCTCAGCACGCGGCTGCCGATCATCGTGCTGACCCTGCTCGGCGGGGCGGCCGGTGACCGTTTCCAGCGCCGTACGGTGATGCTGGTGGCCGATCTGGTCCGTTTCGTCGCGCACGCTGTCACGGCGGTGCTGTTGCTGGCCGGCGTGGCGGAGATCTGGATGCTGGTGGCGCTCCAGCTCGTCGCGGGGGCGGGGTCGGCGTTCTTCAATCCGGCCGCCGTGGGGCTCGTCGGCTCGCTGGCCGGCAAGGAGCGGCTGCAGGCGGCCAACTCCCTCATCTCGATCTCCCGCAGCGCGGCCTCGATCCTGGCGCTGGGCGCGGCCGGGGCGCTGGTGGCGCTGGTCGGGTCGGGGTGGGCGGTGCTGATCGACGCGCTGACGTTCCTGGTGAGCGCGTTCTTCATCTTCCTGCTGCCCCGGGCCCTCGCCGGCGATCGGCCCCCGGCGGGCGGCGGGCTGCTGGCGAGCATCGGCGGCGGTCTCTCCGAGGTGGGCCGGCGGCCGTGGTTGCGGGTGTGGATCGTGCACTCCGCGCTCACCAACGTGATCGTGGTCTCCCCGATCCTGGTGCTCGGCCCCTACGTCGCCGACCTGCACCTCGGCGGGGCCCCGGCCTGGTCGGCGATCGGCATCGCCTACGCCGCAGGCGGCGTCGCCGGGGGCGTGATCGCGGCGCGGTGGCGGCCCGGGCGTCCCATGGTGGCGGGGATGATGTCCTTCCTGCTGATGGCGCCGTTGCCGGCGCTGCTCGCGGTGCCCGCGGCCGTCTGGGCGCTGGTCCTCGCGGGGGTGGCGGCCGGCCTGCAACTCGTCGTCTACAACGTGCTCCAGACGACCGCGATCCAGCAGCACGTGCCCGAGGGGTTCGTGGCGCGGGTGACATCCGTCGCCGTGCTGGGGTCGCTGGTCGGGGCGCCGCTCGGCATGGGGTTCGCCGGTCCGGTGGCGGAGGCGTTCGGGACGCGCCCGGTGCTGGTCGCCTGTGCCGTGGTCGCCGTCGTGTCCACGGGTGCGGCGCTGGCCGTCCCCTCGGTATGGCGGATCCGGAGGGAAGAGGCACGCTCCGCGTCCCGGACCGCGGCTCCTTCCGCCGGATCCGCGGGCGCCTCGCGGACCACGCCCTTATGAAGGGCGACCCGTTCTTGTACAAGGGCCAGTCGCCTTACAAGGGCCAGTCGCCTTATATAAGGGTCAATCGCTTATATAAGGGTCAGAAACGGAAGAATGCCGGCATGCTGCATGTGCTTCTGGTCCGTTACACCGCGCCCCTCGACGACGTGACTCCCCACGTGCCCGGACACGTGGCCTACCTGGAGCGCCGGCACGCCGACGGCACCTTCCTGCTGTCCGGGCAGACCGTGCCGGACGACCTGGGCGGAGTGATCCTGGCCGTCGGGTCGCGGGAGCACGTGGAGAAGGCGGCGGCCGAGGACCCGTTCGCGGTGGCGGGCGTGGCGGCCTACGAGATCGTCACCGTCGACCCCGGCCGCCTGAACGACGAGCTCCGCCGCCTCCTGCCCGCCTGACCACCCGCTTCACGGCCCGCCCTGGATCGGGGCGCGCGAGGTGCGAAGGGTCTGTGGGTGGAGGGGCTTGCGGGGCGCCCGGCTGTTCGGTGCGGGGCGAGTTCGCGTGGGTGCGCGGGGGCGACGGGTCTGTGGGGTGGAGGGCGTGCGAGGCGAAGGGGCGGCGCGCCCGGCTGTTCGGTGCGGACCGAGTTCGCGTGGGTGCGCGGGGGCAACGGGTCTGTGGGGCGGGGCGCTCGGCTGTTCGGTGCGGGGCGAGTTCGCGTGGGTGCGCGGGGGCGACGGGTCTGTGGGGTGGGGCGCTTGGCCCTGCGGTGCGGGGCGAGTTCGCGCGGGCGCGCGGGCGACGGGTCCGTGGGGTGGAGGGTGTGCGAGGCGAAGGGGTGGTGGGGCGGCGCGCTCGGACGTTCGGTCTGGGCCGAGTTGGCGTGCGTGGGGGCGACGGGTCTGTGGGGCGGGGCGCTCGGCCGTTCGGCGCGGGGAGAGTTGGCGCGGGGAGGGGGCGACGGGTCGCGGGTCAGGGGGTGAAGAGGTCGGGGGAAGCTGGGAGTGAGGCGACCACGATCAGGCCGCCGCCGTCACGGGGGCGGGCCCGCACGTCGCCGCCGTGCGCCGTCGCGACCGAGCGGACGATCGACAGCCCGAGCCCCGCGCTCGTCCCGGTCAGCGGCCGTTCGGAGCTGTTGCGGTGGAACGGCTTGAACAGCAGCGGCACGTCGTACGGCGGCACGCTCGGCCCGGTGTTGCTCACCTCCACCTCGACCCGCCCGCCCGGCACGGTACGGCTCACCACCCGCACCCACCCGGTGCCGTCGTCCACGTTGTAGCGGACGCCGTTCTCCACCAGGTTGTGCACGAGCCGTTCGAGCAGCAGCGCGTCCCCGGTCGTGGGGGCGGGCGCGGTGACCTCGTACACGGCGATCCCGGCCGCGGCGGCGTCCGCGGCGGTCTGGGCGACCACGTGCGTCACGACGTCGGCCAGGTCGACCGGCGAGCGGTCCGCGACCTCCTGCTCCGACCTGGCCAGCAGGAGCAGGCCGCCGATGAGGCGCTCGTGCCGGCCGTTGATCTCCAGCAGGCTCTCGCCCAGCTCCTTGACGTCGGCCGAGGCCGTACGGCGGTGCATGGCCAGCTCGACCAGCGCCCGGTTCAGCGTCAGCGGCGTGCGCAGCTCGTGGGAGGCGTTGGCGACGAAACGGCGCTGCCCGTCGAAGGAGTGGTCGAGCCGCTCGACCATGGTGTCGAAGGTGTCGGCCAGGTCCTTGACCTCGTCGGGCGGCCCGTCCAGCGCGATGCGCTCGTGCAGACCGCGCTCGGCCATCGGCGCGGCGGCGATCTTGCGGGCGGTCTCGGTGACCAGCCGGAGTGGGGCCAGCACGCGTCCGGCCACCACCCAGCCCAGCCCCATGGCGACGCCGCCGACCATGACGAGCGCGATCATGCCCTGCGTGAGCAAGGAGGTGACCGCGGCGCCCCGCAGCTCCAGCTCCTGCCGGCGCAGCCATTCGATCGCCGCGTCGCCGCTCAGCCTGACGCCGTCGTGGACGAAGAACACCTGTTTCGTGCGGCCGGGCTCGGTGGTGTACCGGTCGTTGAACGACCGGTCGAGCTGCTGGTCGAACAGCACGTACGTGACGCCCAGCAGCAGCAGCCCGGCGGCGAGGAAGACGGCGCCGTACACGAGGGTGAGCCGCAGCCGCAGCGTCGGCTGCACCGGCGTCAACCACCGCGGAAGGCTCATGCGATCCGGTAACCCACTCCGGGCACGGTCTCCACGACCGGCGGGTCGGCCAGCTTGCGGCGCAGCTTGAGCACGGTGAGCCGCACGGCGCCCGTGAACGGATCCGCGTGCTCGTCCCACGCCTTCTCCAGGAGCTGCTCGGAGGAGACGACGTTCCCGTCGGCCCGCATCAGCTCGGCCAGCACAGCGAACTCCTTCTTCGACAGCGGCACGTACCGCCCGTTCCTGAACACCTCCCGGCGCGCCGGGTCGAGCGTGATCCCGGCCCGCCGCAGCACGGGCGGCGCGGCCGGCCGCGAGCGCCGCCCCAGCGCCAGCACCCGCGCGGCCAGCTCGGGGAACGCGAACGGCTTCGACAGGTAGTCGTCGGCCCCCATGGACAGGCCGGTCACCCGGTCGTCGAGCTGGGCGGCGGCCGTGAGCATGAGCACCCGCGCGTCGGACTCGGACGCGACCAGCGACCGGCACACGTCGTCGCCGTGGACGCGCGGCAGATCCCGGTCCAGCACGACCACGTCGTAGTCGTTGACCGCGATCCGCTCCAGCGCGGCCTCGCCGTCGTGCGCCAGGTCCACCGCGTGGGTCTCCTCACGCAGCCACTCGGCGATCGCGTCGGCGAGCAACGGCTCGTCCTCCACCACCAGCACCCGCATGGCTCGTCCTCTATGCCCTTTCCCTCGTGGTTACGGAGCCGAGTGTGGCGGAGGCGGCATGTGCTCGAAGTAAACGACCGGCGGAAACGCTGAGGAAACGGCGCGGCCTATTGCATCTCCTCTCGAACGAGGTTCATCCGACAGAGGAGAGTTCCATGAGAGGACGAGTCCTCAGCGCCCTGGCCGCGCTCACCCTCGCCGTGACCGGTTGTGGGGCGGGCGACGGGGGAGAGGCCGACGTGGCGACGCTGACCGGCGCCGGCGGTCAGACCTCCGCCGGCGCACAGCCCAGCGAAGACCCGCACGCCAGAGCGCTGAAGTTCGCCCAGTGCATGCGTGAGAACGGCGTGGACATCCCGGATCCGGAGCCCGGCAAGGGCGTGATGATGAGGCTCGACGGGAGCGTGCCGCGCGAGAAGGTCGAGGCGGCCCAGGAGGCGTGCAAGCAGTACGCCCCGAGCGGCCAGCGGGCGGGCGGCGGCGACCCCAAGCGCGGGGAGGCGCTGCGCAAGCTCGCCCAGTGCATGCGCGACAACGGCGTCGAGAGCTACCCCGACCCCGAGGGCGGCATGATGCGCATCACGGGCGAGGTCAGCGGCGACTCCGACTTCGAGTCGGCGCGGGAGAAGTGCCAGAAGGAGTCCGCCGAGGCGGGCATGGGAGGCATGTGATGGGTGCCGACCACGAGCGGACGGAGGCGATGCCGCCCCGGCCGCGCCGCCGCCGCGGCCGGGGCGGGCCGGCCGCGGCGCTCATCGTGGTGGTGGCCGCGGCCGGAGCCGCTCTCGTGGCGGTGAACAGCACGGGGCTGCTCGACGGGAACGCCGGCCCGACCAGCTCGGCGGCCGCGCTGCCTCCGGCCACCGCCACCGTCACCCGGGAGACGCTGAACGAGACCGCGGACGCCGACGGCGAGCTCGGCTACGGCCCGGTCACCACGGCCGTGGCCCGCAGGCCGGGCACGATCACCTGGCTGCCGGACAGCGGCGCCACGGTCACCCGCGGCAGGCCGCTCTACCGCCTGGACGCCCGGCCGGTCACGCTCATGTACGGCGACACTCCCGCCTACCGCGATCTCAAGATCGGGGTGGAGGGCCAGGACGTCGAGAACCTGGAGCGCAACCTCAGCAAGCTCGGCTACGACGGTTTCACCGTGGACGACGAGTACACCTGGGACACCGCCGAGGCCGTCATGCGGTGGCAGGACGACCGCGGCCTCGACGAGACCGGCGTGGTCGAGCTGGGCCGGGTCGTCTTCGCCCCCGGCAAGGTGCGTGTGGAGAGCCTCGACGCCGAGGAGGGCCAGCCGGCCGCGCCCGGCCAGAAGGTGCTGACGTACACGGGCACCTCCAAGGTCGTCACCGTGCAGCTGGAGGCGGAGGACCAGCGGATGGCGAAGAAGGGCGCGAAGGTCGACGTCACGCTGCCGGACGGCAAGAGCGTCGACGGTGAGGTCACCGAGGTCGCCACCGTCGTCGTGCCGGGTGAGGGCCAGAACGCCGAGCCGGAGACCAGGGTGGAGGCGCTCGTCACGATCGGCGACGCCAAGGCCACCCGCGGGCTCGACAAGGCCGCAGTGGACGTGACGTTCATCGCCTCGCAGCGCGAGGACGTGCTGACCGTGCCGGTGGTGGCGCTGGTGGCGCTGCAGGAGGGCGGCTTCGGCCTGGAGGTCGTGGAGAACGGCCGCTCCCGTTACCTCGGGGTCGAGACCGGGCTGTTCGCCGGCGGCAGGGTCGAGGTCACCGGCGACGGGCTCACCGAGGGCATGACCGTGGGGATGCCGCGATGACGCACCCGATGATCGAGCTGACGGACGTGTCCAGGACGTACCCGGGCGGGGTGGCGGCGCTGAGGTCGGTGTCGCTGCGGATCGGCCACGGCGAGCTCGTCGCGATCGTGGGCCCGTCCGGGTCGGGGAAGTCCACCATGCTGAACGTCGTCGGCACCCTCGACCGGCCGTCCTCCGGGACCGTCCGCATCGACGGGTACGACGTCTCGGAGCTGACCGACAACCAGCTCGCGGCGCTGCGGGCGACCAGGATCGGGTTCGTCTTCCAGTCGTTCCACCTGGCGGCGAAGGTCCCGGCGCTGGACAACGTGGCCGACGGTCTCGTCTACACGGGCCTGGCCAGGGCCGAGCGGCGCGAGCGCGCGGCGGCGGCGCTGGAACGGGTGGGGCTCGGCCACCGCCTCGACCACGAGCCGCACGAGCTGTCGGGCGGCGAGCGCCAGCGCGTGGCCATCGCCAGGGCCGTGGCGGGCGACCCGCCGCTGCTGCTGGCCGACGAGCCGACGGGCGCCCTGGACTCGGTCTCGGGGGCGGGGGTGATGGAGCTGCTGCACGAGCTGAACGCCGGCGGCACCACCATCGTGATCATCACGCACGACCGGGAGATCGCCGCGAGCCTGCCCCGGCAGGTGCGGATGCGCGACGGTGAGCTGGTCGCCGACTCCGCCGCCGAGCGCCGGCCGCTGCCCGAGCACTCGGGGGTGCGCTGATGGCGGTCGTCGAAGGGGTGCGGCCGAAGCCGTCCCCGGCGCGGCTGCGGCCGGGCGACGTGATGCGGGTCGGCGCGGTCGGCCTGCGGACCCGCCCGCTGCGGGCGTTCCTGTCGGGGCTGGGCATCGCGATCGGCATCGCCGCGATGGTGGCCGTGGTGGGGATCTCGTCCTCGTCGGGAGCGGAGCTCGACCGACAGCTCTCCGCGCTGGGCACCAACCTGCTGACGGTCTCGTCCGGTACGACGCTCACGGGCGAGGCGGCCCAGATGCCGGTGGACGCGGAGGTGATGGTCGAGCGGATCGGCCCGGTGCGGCAGGCCTCGGCGATCGGCGCGGTCGGTGAGGCCAAGGTCTACCGCTCCGAGCGCATCCCCGAGGCCCAGACCGGCGGCATCAGCACGTACGCCGCCCGTCTCGACCTGCCCGCCACGATCGGCGCGACCCTGCGCAGCGGCACGTGGCTGAACGCGGCCACCGAACGCTACCCGGCGGCCGTGCTCGGCGCGGACGCGGCCGGCCGGCTCGGCATCGGCGCCGCCGGGCCGGACACGCAGGTCGTCGTCGGCGGCGTCCGGTTCACGGTCGTCGGCGTGCTGGAGCCCGTGGCGCTGGCCGCGGACCTGGACAGCGGGGTGCTCGTCGGCTGGCCGGTGGCCGAGCAGCGGCTGGGTTTCGACGGGCATCCGACGACGCTCTACACCCGCTCGGAGGAGTCCCGGCTGGAGGCCGTCCGCGCGGTACTGGCCGGCACCGCCAACCCGGAGGCTCCGAACGAGATGGACGTCTCCCGCCCGTCGGACGCCCTGGCCGCCAAGCAGGCGACCAGCCAGGCGTTCGCGAACCTGCTGCTCGGCGTGGGCGCGGTGGCGCTGCTCGTCGGCGGCGTCGGGGTGGCGAACACGATGGTGATCTCGGTGCTGGAACGGCGGGCGGAGATCGGTCTGCGCCGTTCGCTCGGGGCGACGCGCGGGCAGATCCGCACCCAGTTCCTCGCGGAGTCGCTGCTGCTGTCCGCGCTCGGCGGAGCCGGCGGCGTCCTGCTCGGGACGGGGGTCACGATGGGCTACGCGCTCTACAGCGGCTGGCCATCCGTGGTGCCGGTCTGGGCCACGGCCGGCGGCTTCGCGGCCACGCTGGCGATCGGCGCCGTGGCCGGGCTCTACCCGGCGATCCGTGCCTCACGGCTCTCCCCGACCGAGGCGCTGTCCAGCCCCTGAGGTGGCACACCCGGGCGTGCTAGTCGGTCGCGTAGCAGATCGTCTTGCCCACCACCTGCACGCCCGGGTGGTCGCCGGACAGCAGCGTCAGCTCGAACGTGACCCGCGTGCGCGGGTCGCGCAGCACCGAGACGTCCTCGTCGCCGTCGCGCAGGTCCCGGTCGTCGGCGATCTTGGCGTAGCCCATGGCCTGCAGCCGGTCGAGCAGCCCGGCGAAGTCGTCCGTCAGGTCGCTCTCGGCCCGGACGAACCGCCTGACCTGCCCGGGCAGGCACGAGTGGTCCTCGGCCCGCTCCACGGCCGACAGGTGCGACTGGCCGATCAACGCCTCGGCGTCGGCGTCGAGGCGCTGGGCGGCCTCTTGGAGCGTCGGCGCCCCGGAGGCCGCGCACGCCGTCACCGCCGCGGCGCAGAGCAGCGCCGCGGACACGGCATGACGGCGGAAAAGCACGACGCGACCCTATCCGGGATCGCCGCGGACCACGGCCGAAACACCGGGAAACGCCCGGTTACGGCCGCCAGCGCCGCAGGTCCGTCTCCTTCTCGTACGCCTGCGGATCCGGGTACGACACCAGCTCCACCGTCGCCCCCCACGGCGTCCGGCAGTAGACGAACCGGTTGTGCTCGCCCGCCTCCGGCCCCGGCAGCGGGACCGGCTCCGACAGCGCCGTCCCGCCCGCCCCGGTCACCCGGCGCAGCGCCTCGTCCACGTCGTCGACGTACAGGGCGACGTGCTGCCAGCCCAGGTCGCACGGCACGGCCGGATCGGCCTGACGCGGCCCGGAGAACTCGAACAGCTCGATCCCGGGGCCGTTCGGCAGGCGCAGCATGCGCACGGCGACCTCCTCGGTTCCCTGCGGGACGCCCAGCCGCCGCTCGGTCGCCCAGCCGCCCTTCGGGCCCCGCTCGCGCGGCAGCGTGTCGTAGAGCACCTCCGCCCCGAACGCGCGAGTGAAGAACTCCGTCGCCGCGTCGAGGTCGGGCACGGTCACCCCGATGTGGTCGATGCCGCGTACCGTCATGGGCCGCCTCCAGTTCTCGCCGGGGCGCAGGTCACGCGCGCCCGCCCCGGAGCCTGCCGATCAGGCCCAGGCGGTCCAGGCAGCGGCCCAGACCCAGGGCCATGGAGTCCAGCGGACGGTCCGCCGTCCGCACCGGCATGCGCAGGTGCTCGCGCAGCCGCCGGTTGAGGCCCGGCAGCAGTGCGCCGCCGCCGACCAGGACGACCCCGCGTTCCCCGAGGTCGGCGGCCAGCTCGGCGGGGCAGCGTTCGACGGTCTCCACCGCCACGCGGGCGATGGGCTCGACCGGCTGCGCCGCCGCCTCGCAGAGCCGCCGCACGGCCAGCGGCACCACGTGCTCGCCGCCGGTGTCCCGGTCGCGGGCCCGCACGGGGACGACCTGGCCGTCCAGCGGCTCCGGCTCGGCGCTCGCCCGCATCTTGGCGGCCTCGGCCTCCGACTCGCCGAGGGCCAGCCCGTGCTCGTTCTCGACGAGGCGGGCGATGGCCCGGTCCATGGCCTGCCCCCCGTACGGGACGGACCCGTGGGCCACCACCGCGTCGCCGGAGACCACCGCGACACGCGTGGCGTCGCGGCCGATGTCGATCACCATCTGCCCGGCGTGCTCGCCGGCCGCCACGCCCGCGCCGAGCGCCGCGGCCAGCGCGTGCGGCACCAGCACGACGTTCCTGGCCTCGGCCTCGTAGGCCATGTCGTGCAGCGCCGCCCGGTCGATCGGTGTGGAGTCGCCGGGCAGCGCCATGACCAGGCGCGGGCGGGCGAACCGGAGCCGGTGCACCTTGCGCATGAGGTGCCGGATCAGGACGCGCGCCAGCTCGACGTCGGCCGGCAGGCCGCCGCTGACCGGCCAGCGCGTCTGGCCGCGGGCGTCGTCGACGGCCTCGGCGCCGTACGCGATGACCTTGCCCGTACGGCCGTCGAGCAGCACGGCCGAGGGCTCGTCGAGCACGATGCCTTTGCCTTTGGCGTAGATCCGGGTACGCGCCGCCCCCAGGTCCACCGCCAGGTCGCGGCCGAGGATACTCATTGTCCGAAATGGGGCTTGTGCGTCATGCGTCCTTTCTTTCCGGCGCTTTCCCAACACAACACCAGGAACGACGCGCATCCCCTTTACCCGCACACCGCCGCCCGCGTACGGTGCGATCGCGGAGGTGGCGACCATGCTGGACTACGACCTGGAGGCCGCGCGCTACGACGAGACCCGGGGCGGGCTCCCGCGCGCCAGGGCCGCCGCCGAGGCCGTGCACGGCCTGGTCGGCGGGGTCGCCGACGGCGGCACCCTGCTCGACGTCGCCTGCGGCACCGGGCTGGTGAGCGCGCAGCTGGCCGCGCGGGGGCTGCGCGTGCTCGGGGTGGACGCCTCGGCCGGGATGGCGCGTATCGCGGCCGGTCGGGTCGGCGTGGCGCTGGGCGACGCCCGGCGGCTTCCCGTACGCGACGGCGCGGTGGAAGCGGTCACCACGATCTGGCTGCTGCACCTGCTCGACGACGCCCGGCCGGTGATCGCCGAGGCGGGGCGGGTGCTGCGGCACGGGGGAGTGTTCGTGACGACCGTGGACAAACGGGCTTCCCACGGGCCTGGGGGGCGGCCGGATCCGTCCGACCGGGCCGGGACGGTCGTCGCCGAGGCGGCGCGGCACGGGCTGCGGGCGAGCGGTGAGGCCACGTTCACGGGGCACGGTCAGGGCGGCGCCGGGCCGGATCCGGTCTTCCGTCTGCTGGCCTTCCGCCGGGTCTTAACGCGCGGCTCCGGCATGAAGCGGCCGGGCACGCCGAGCCAGCCGCTTCGTCTCCCTCAGTAGTAGTAGCCGTAGTGGTCGCGGTCGCGGCGGCGACGCCGACGGTAGCGGTACCAGTCGCGCTCACGGCGGCGGCGACGGCGTCTTCGAGGAGGAGGAAGTGCGAAAAGCTCGGCGTACATGTACGCCTCCTCTCTGATCTCCGCACTCGCCCGTGGCGATTGCGGCTCCATGTCCATCCTCTGCACCGCCGCAGGAAGGCGTCCAGGTGAGCGGTCCCGAACTGGGCGATCCGATGCGGGCCACATTCCCGGACGTGACCGGGTCCGCGCGACGACACCCTTCCGCAGGCTGTCGGATTACTACCGATTTGCGGTAATAAGCCCGTTTGATGGCGATCGCGGCGGTACGCGGGCGGGCTCGTCCGTCTGGGAGGCCGGTTTCGCGCCGTACGCCATGCCGTGCGAAGCTGTGAGTGTCCCCAACAGCTTGGAGGTCCTCATGGCGGATACACCGGAGCCGGAAGTCAGCGAAACTCCCGAGGACGAGATGAAGCGCAGGTTCCGCGAGGCACTGGAGCGCAAGCGCAACCAGAACGCGAGCGGCGGCGCAGGTGGCAGGGGCGGCGACGCGTCCAAGATCCACGGGGCGCACGGTCCGGCCGCGAGTAAAAGATCGTTCAGGCGCAAGAGCGGCGGCTGAGGCCCGAATTCACCGGGGGTGCGGCGAGTCCGCGCCCCCTTTCCTTTTGTCCCATTAGGTAGATCTTCTTCCGATTCATGACGATTCGTTTGCCTGTGTCGTGATCAATGGTTAAAGTCTTACGCACTACCAGCCGGTGACCTTGTCCTTACCCAAAGGGACGACCGGCTGGCGCCGAATCCCGGACGTTCCGGGAACCGGGGACCCACCATCTGGGGTGAATCCGGCCGCCGCGCCGGTAGGGCATCTCCACGTCCGAACCCGTCAGCTAACCCGGTAGGCGTGATGGAGAGGACACACCATTTCATGCATCACCGCGTCGTACCCCCAGGCCACGTAGTGACGGCCGACCGCTGAGCGGTCCCCTTCCCCAGGCTCGAACCTTGCGCTCCGCGCAGCATCCCCACTTCAGGCGTTCTGCCCTGCTGCGCGCTTCCCGATAAAGCGCAATTCCCCCGTCTCCTCGTGAAGGGTTCTACCTTTTCATGACTGCTCGATCCGGCATGCGCTCCTTCGCCCTGCTCACCGCCTCCGGCCTCTGCGCCGCACTGACCTTCTCGGGCACGGCCGCCGCCCACGCCGACACGTGCGACACGGGCGACACGCCCGAGAAGATCCTGCTCAAGGGCTCCACCACCGCGTCGTACTTCTGGGACGACGCCTCCGGCCGCGCCGGCGACACCGGCCTGCCCGCCAGCGGCAAGCCCATGCAGAAGGGCATGGCCGCCAGCCCGAGCTGGCCGCTGATGACCGAGGGCTACGTGATCTACAAGGGCAAGAAGATGCCGTTCTTCGTCGGAGACCGCGGTCCCGGCGAGCCCTCCAGCCGCGGCATCATGCTGGACCTCGACGGCAAGACCTTCGCCGAGCTGACCGGCGGCCGGTTCAACCCGAACACGCTGTACGTCAACGGCAACGGCGGGCTCGGCCACATCAAGATCGACTACGTCATCACCAAGTGGGGCCCCGGCCTGGGCAAGAAGAACCACCCGGTGCCGTTCTCCACCCGCGCCTGGGCCGAGCGCGACAACAACCCGGCCAAGCCGCCGAAGCCCGAGCCCACGGCGACCCCCACGGCGACCCCCACGACGACTCCTGCCGGCACCCCCGCGGCGACGGGCTGACGGCTTTACGCACGCGCACCAGAATGTCATTCTGGTGCGCGTGACCACCCGCGTACCCGCCAACGGCATCGACATCGCCTACGAGAGCTTCGGCTCCCCCGACGGCCGGCCCCTGCTCCTCGTCATGGGGCTCGGCGCGCAGCTCATCCAATGGGACGAAGAGTTCTGCCGGCTCCTGGCCGAGCAGGGACACCACGTCGTCCGGTTCGACAACCGCGACGCCGGTCTGTCCACGCACTTCCACGACGCGGGCGTGCCTGCCCGCAGCGAGCCCGCGCCGTACCTGCTGGACGACATGGCCGACGACACCGCAGGGCTCATGGACGCCCTCGGCTGGGCCCGCGCCCACGTGGTGGGCGCCTCGATGGGCGGCATGATCGCCCAGACGCTCGCCATCCGCCACCCCGAGCGGGTGCTGAGCCTGACCTCGATCATGTCCACGCCCGGCCCCGGCGTCGCCCCGCCCACGGAGGCCGCGATGGGGGCGCTGCTGTCCCGGCCGCCGTCCGACCGCGACGGCGTCATGGACCAGTCGGTGGTGACCTGGTCGGTCATCGGGTCGCCCGGCTACGAGCTGGACCGGGAGCTGATCAGGGCGCGGGCCGGGCTGGCCTACGACCGTTGCTTCGACCCGGCGGGCACCGGCCGTCAGCTGGCCGCCATCAACGCCTCGGGCGACCGTACCGAGGCGCTGGCGAAGGTTCGGGTGCCCGCGCTGGTGCTGCACGGCGAGGAGGACCCGCTCGTCCCGGTGGCCGGCGGGCGCGCCACGGCTGCGGCCATCCCCGGCGCCCGGCTGGTGACGTATCCGGGGATGGGCCACGACCTGCCCCGAGCGCTGTGGCCGGACATCGTGGCCGAGATCACCAAACTCACCAAGGGCTGATCCACCGGGTGGCCCGTCCGCCGATGGGCGGGCCACCCTCCCCCGTCAGACCTCCAGCTTCTCCTCGATGCCCCGCAGTTGGTGGCGGGCCATCGCCAGGTTGGCGCGGTTGCGGTCGAGGGCCAGGTACAGGAAGAGCCCCTTGCCGCCACGCCCCGAGATGGGGCGGATGATGTGGTACTGGCCGCCCAGCGTGATGAGGATGTCCTCGATGGCCTCCTTGAGCCCCAGCGAGTCCATCGTGCGGAGCTTGGCCTTGACCACCTCCGTGTTGCCCGCGGCGGCGATCTGCAGGTCGAGATCCTTCGACCCGCCCAGGGTGCCGAGCGCCATGCCGCTGCCGTAGTCGACGATCGCCACGCCGAGCGCACCGTCGATCTGCATCATCTCCTTGAGAGAGACGTCCATGCCGGCCATGTTCTTCCTCGCTTCCTCCGGGCCGCGCCCGGAAAGGGGTCAGTGCTTGCGTTCCGCGACGGCGGCCAGCGCGGCAGCCGTCTTTCTGCCCTCCAGTCGCAGCAGGCCGACGTTCGTGCCGGGCCTGGCGAGGACCGTGAGGACGATGGAGGGGCCGGCGGCGTAGAACGCCACGAAGCCGGCCGTGCCGGAGATGATCGTCTCCTCGAACGACCCCCGGCTGGTCATGGCCAGCATCCGCCGGCTCATCGCGATCAGCGCCGCCGACAGCGCCGCCGCCTTCTCGCCCGTCTCCTCGTCGAGGTCGCAGGCGATCTGGAGGCCGTCCACGGTGCAGGCGACGCTCCCGGTCACGTCAGGTGTGCGCTCACGCAGGAGCGCCATCTCCTCCAGAACCTCTTGTCGTTGCTCCACTCGTGGCCTCCTCCTGAGTGAGGGGAACCTCACGACAGCTCCTCGAGCGCCTTTTTCAGCCGCATCAGCAGCGCCAGATCGGTTGGATCGCCCGTCACCGGCGGGCCCAGGGACTGGGCCGGTGCCGCTTCTGGGTCGTGTGGGGGACGCGCGGTGGCCGCCTGCCGCGCCGTCCGCTTGGGCAGCCCGCCCTCGGCCGCCTCGGGTTCGGCGGCGACCGCTGCGCCGCCGGCCTTCCGGCCCGTTCCCGTACGCCGTTCCGCGGGCGGCGGGCGCGACGGCTCCGGCGGCTCCAGCAGGCCCGCCGCGGCGAGCCGCCGGACGGCCAGCAGCACCGGATAGCACGGCCGGCCGATCTGCCTGGCCAGCTCCATCGGCGTCGCCTTGCCGTCGGAGCGGACGACGACCTCCCACTGGATCCGGCTCAGCGTCACGCCGTGCCCGGGCAGCCGCGGCGACGGGCGTACGGGCAGGGTGTCCACGTCCGCGGCCGGCCAGGTCTGGGCCAGTTGCGCCCGCCGTCGCGCGCACTCCCGCACCAGCCCCGCCACGTCGAAGAACCACTGCCCGCCCAGCCAGTGCCGTTCCCCGGGCCGGAACTTCGGCCGGGACCCGGTGGCCGGCAGCAGGAAGAAGGCGGCGTCCAGCACCACCGAGAGCACCGCGTACTGCAGCTCGCCGGCCGTGACGGGCCCCTCGGCGAGCAGCCGCTCGAAGCCGCCCTCGGCCTGCAGGGCGCGCAACTTCGTCTCGCTCATCAGGCCGCGCGTCGCCAGCAGCCGCTCGACGCCGGGCGTCTGGGCGCACTCCATGTACGTCACGCGGCCGTCGTCCAGGTAGACGGTGCCGTTCCTGCCGATCCGCAGCGCGCCCGTGGAGTGCTCGCGCGCGAGCGAGGCGAGGAGTGTGTCCAGCTGCGTCATGGGTCACGTCGTCAAGCGGCTTGAGATGGACTGGAGCCGGTGCCGCGCCAGCGCGATGTTCGATCGGTCCAGGTCAAGGCGTACGTACAGGACGAGCGGGCCTTCGAAGACGGTCTCCATCAGCCGCAGCAGGTGGTGGCCCTTGTCCGTGGTGACCAGCATGTCGTCGATGCGTACGACGTCGCCCGGGCACGTGCGCGCCAGGCCGTCGGTCGTGGCGCGCAGGGCCTCGGTCAGGGCGGCGGCGGACCGATCCGCGTCCATGCCCGACGAGTTGCTGAACGCCACCGCCATGCCGCTGGTGTGGTCCACCAGCATGGCGTCCAACGCCCCCGGTATGGCCATGACCTCTGCCAGGCAGCTGTCGACTCCGAGCACGTCTCCTCCCTCTCCCGTACGGAACGGGGACAGCGTAGAGGGAGGAAATTGCACCTGATGTGGCCAGAAAAACTGGCGTTAATCTTTTATACGGCTAAGGCGTAGAAAAACACCTCTGCTATGGATAAGTGTGCGATATGCGAAGAATTCTCACTTATGAGTAATCAGTCCGGTGACAGCGCGTAACTCTGGTGATCTACTCAGAGGCGTCGTTCGGCAGCAACGCCCTCTCGTCGGGCTTGTGGACCAGCACGTTCGCCACGTACGACTTCACCGCGGAGGCCAGGCCCACGTCGGCGCCCGCCTCCTCCGACAGGTACCACCGGTGGTCGAGGATCTCGTGGAAGAGCTGCGCCGGGTCGAGCTTGCCGCGCAACTCGGCCGGGATGGCCTCGACCGTCGGCTGGAACACCTCCGCCAGCCACCGGTGCGCCACGACGGCCTCGTCCTCGTGCCGCAGCCCCTTGGCCACCCGGAACCCGTCGAGGTCGTTGAGCATCCGCCGCGCCTGGTTCTCCTCCGCGTCGAGCCCGGTCAGCCGGAGCAGCCGCCGCTGGTGGTGGCCGGCGTCGACGACCTTGGGCCGGACGATGAGCCGCCCGGTGCCGACCTTGCGCCGCACCATCATCTCGGCCACGTCGAAGCCGAGCACGTTGAGCCGCCTGATGCGCTGCTCGACGCGGTGCCAGTCGACCTCGTCGATGATCTCGCTCTCGTTGATCTCGCTCCACAGGCGGTGGTAGCGGGCGACGGCGTCCTCCGCGGTCTCCATGGGGTCGATCGACGGGTGCAGCAGCCCGCCGGCTTCCAGGTCGAGCAGCTCGCCGAACAGGTTCGTCTGCGCCGTCTCGATGTCCGCCCGGCGCTGGCCCTCGCTGACCATCGGATGCATCTCGCCGGTCTCGGCGTCCACCAGGTACGCCGCGAACGCCCCCGCGTCCCTGCGGAAGAGCGTGTTCGACAGCGAGCAGTCGCCCCAGTAGAAGCCGTTCAGGTGCAGCCGCACCAGCAGCACGGCCAGGGCGTCCAGCAGGCGGGTGAGGGTGTCGGGGCGCAGGGTGCCCGACATGACCGCGCGGTAGGGGAGGGAGAACTGCAGGTGCCGGGTGACCAGCGCCGCGTCCAGCCCGTTGTCGCGGCCGGTGACGTACGCGACCGGCTCCACGGCGGGGGCGTCCAGCCGGGCCAGGTCCCACAGGAGCTGGTACTCGCGCTTGGCGTACCGCTCGCTGATCTCCTTGATCGCGTAGACCTTGCCGGACAGCCGGGCGAAGCGCACCACATGGCGGGAGATGCCGCGTGGCAGATCGACGAGGTGGTGCTCGGGCCAGTCTTCCAGCGGGACGTCCCAGGGGAGCCGGATGAGGTCAGGATCGCCTAGCGCGCCGGTGATCTGCAGGGGCATTTCATCAGGATATGGTGCATCGGTGGACGAGTTTCTCAAGTGGTACTTTTCCGACCGCCCCGTTGCCGCGAGCTCCCTGGGCGCCGAGGGCTACGATCACACGCTCGGCGATTTCTCCGCCACCGCCTGGGCCGACCGCGAACGCGAAGAGACCCGCTGGCTCGAACGACTGTCGGCCCTGGAGGCCCCCACCCTGGACGACGCGATCGACAGAGACCTCGTCCTGTCGCAGCTGCGCGGCTCCATCGCGCTCGCGGCGTGGCCCGAGTGGCGCCGTGACCCGAGCGTCTACCTCGGGCCGATCTTCAACTCGATGTACGCGCCCTTCCAGCGCCGCCTGAAGCCGGAGTCCGAGCTGGTGGAGTCGGCGCTGCTGCGGCTGGCCGAGGTGCCCGGCGTGCTGGCCGCCTGCCGCGCCAACCTCGACCCCGGCCTGGCCGCGCCACTGCTGGTCAAGCGGGGCCTCGGCCAGGCCCGTACCGGTCGTAACTTCCTGACCCGCACGATCCCGTCCATGGTCCGCGACGAGGGCCTGCGGGCGCGGATCGCCGAGGCCGCCGAGCCGGCCGCGCGGGCGTTCGACGAGCTGGTGACGTTCCTCGAGGGCTTCGAGTGCGGCGGCACCTGGCGCATGGGCGAGCAGCTCTACTCCACCCTGCTGCGCGAGCGCGAGATGCTCGGCTACGGCGCCGCCGAGCTGCACGAGAAGGGCAGGGCCGCCTGGGCCGAGCTCGACGCGCGCATGCGGGAGGTGGCGATCAAGGTCAACGGCACCGAGGACTGGCGGGCGGCCATGGAGTCGCTCATGGACGACCACCCGCCGACTCTTGAGGCCATGCGCGAGGAGTACGACGCCGAGACCCAGCGCGCCCGCGCGTTCGTCCGCGAGCGGGACCTGGTCACGTTCGCCGACGGCGAGGAGTGCCACGTGCTGCCCTCGGCCGAGTACACCCGCCCTGTCCTGTCGGTCGCCCACTACCTGTCGCCGCCGCCGCTGAGCGCCTCCCGCACGGGCATCTTCTTCGTCCCCTACACCCCCGACGACTTCACCCCCGAGCAGGTACGCCAGCGCCTGCGCACCAACTCGCGGGCCCAGATGCCCTCGATCAGCGTGCACGAGGCCTACCCCGGCCACCACTGGCACCTGTCGTACATGGCGGGCAACCCGCGTACCGTCCGGAAGGTCTTCAGGACGCCGTACTTCACCGAGGGCTGGGCCCTGTACGTCGAGAAGATGCTGCACGAGCAGGGCTACTTCGACACCCCGGCCACCGAGCTGGCCCACCTCGACTGCCGGATCTTCCGCGCCGCCCGCATCGTCGTGGACACCGCCCTGCACTGCGAGGACATGCCGATCGAGGAGGCCGAGACGTTCATGGCCACCAAGGCGTCGCTGTCGCCGGGCACCGCGCAGGGCGAGGTCAACCGCTACTGCGCCTGGCCCACGCAGGCGCCCTCGTACCTCACGGGCGCCATCGAGATCGACCGCATCCGGCAGTCGTTCCAGGGGTCGCTGAAGGAGTTCCACGACCGGATCGCCGGGTCGGGCGGGCTGCCGCTCGGGCTGGCCGAGAAGGCCGCCCTCGCGTCATAGGCGGGGGAAGTCCGGCGGGTTCAGCGTCCGCTCGACGACGGCGGCGAGCTGCTCCTTCGTCAGGATCGCCGGCCTGCCGACGCCGAGCCCCCGGACGTACACCTCGCACAGCCACTCCAGCAGGCGGGTGGCCTCGAACGCCTCCTCCAGGGTCGCGCCGACGGTCACCCCGCCGTGGTTGGCCATCAGCGCGGCCCGCCGGCCCTCCAGCGCGGCCCGCACGTTCGCGGCCAGCTCGGGAGTGCCGTACGTGGCGTACTCGGCGACCTTGACGACCCCGTCCATGCCGCCCAGCAGCAGCGCGTTGTAGTGCACGGGCGGCAGCTCGGCCATCGTCGTGGCCACGACCGTCCCGAACACCGCGTGGGTGTGCACGATCGCCCGCGCGTCGGTGGTCTCGTAGATCGCCAGATGCATGGGGGTCTCGCTGGACGGACGCAGGTCGCCCGCCACGAGCCGGCCCGCCATGTCCACGATCGGGCACATCTCGGGCGTCAGCCGGTCGAGCGCGGCCCCCGACGGCGTCACCGCGACGCGGTCGCCGTCGCGCACGCTGAGGTTGCCCGAGGTGCCGATGACCAGGCCGAGGTCGACGGCGCGGCGTCCGTACTCGCACAACTGCTCGCGCAGGCTCATGCGGTGGAATGTAACACCCGGAAAGCAGCAATTGATCTTAGTTGTTGACTTTTCATCCGAGCGTCTGTCTCTTTGTCCTATGACCGTCGTCACCGTCGGCGTGCACATCGTCGACATCCTCGCCCGGCCCGTCTCGTACATCCCCGAGAACCAGGACACCGTGCTGGTCGACCAGATCCGCATCACCGCCGCGGGCGCCGCCGCCGGGACGGCCGTCGACCTGGTCAAGCTGGGCAACGACGTGGTCACCATGGGCGCGCTCGGTGACGACGAGCTGGGCGACTTCCTGCTGGCGCTCCTCACCAAGCGCGGCGTGGACGTCTCTCACCTGGTCCGCAGGACGGGCGAGCAGACGTCCGCGTCCATCCTGCCCATCCGGCGCGACGGCGGGCGGCCCAGCTTCCACGTGCCCGGCGCCAACCTGTCCTTGACGTACGCCGACCTCGACGCCGGCGTGCTGCGCGGGGCCCGCGCGGTGCACCTGGGCGGCATGGACGTCACCTTCGGGCTGGGCGACCCGGCGTTCTTCGCGCTGCTCGATGAGTTACGGGCGTCCGGCACGATCGTCACGATGGACCTGCTGTCGGAGATGCCCGACCTGCTGGGCCTGGCCAGGGCGTTCCTCCCGCACGTCGACTACGTGCTGCCCAACGAGGCGCAGGCCCTGCTCATGACCGGCGCCACCGGCACGGCCGAGGCCGCCCGCGCCCTGCTGGCCGACGGGCCGCGCGGCGTGCTCGTCACCCTCGGCGAGTCCGGCAGCCTCGTCGTGACCGGTGACCTGACCGAGCGGGTGCCCGCCATCAAGACCGAGGTCGCCGACACGACCGGCTGCGGCGACGCGTACTGCGCCGGGTTCCTCACCGGGCTGCTGCACGGGCAGGAGGTGCCGGTCGCCGCCCGCTGGGGCACGGCCGCCGCCGCCCGCGTCGCGACCGGCCTCGGCTCCGACGCCGGGCTCACCGACCTCGCCTCCACCCTCAGCCTCCTCTGAAGGACCCCCCATGAACGACGCTGACCTCCGCCGCCGCGCCTCGAAGGTCGTCCCCGGCGGCATGTACGGCCACCTCAACGCCGCCCTCTTCGCCCCCGGCTACCCGCAGTTCTTCGCCCGCGGCGAAGGCTGCCGCCAGTGGGACGTGGACGGCCGCGAGTACATCGACTTCATGTGCAGCTGGGGCCCCGTCGTCCTCGGGCACCGGCACCCGCGCGTGGAGGAGGCCGCCGCCCGCCAGGCCGCGCTCGGCGACTGCCTCAACGGCCCGGGGCCGATCATGGTGGAGCTGGCGGAGCTGCTGGTGGACACCGTGCCGAGCGCCGACTGGGCGATGTTCTCCAAGAACGGCACCGACGCCACCACCCAGGCGCTCATGGTCGCCAGGGCCGCCACGGGGCGCACCAAGGTGCTGCGGGCGCACGGGGCCTACCACGGGGCCGACCCGTGGTGCACGCCCTCCCTGTCGGGCACGACGCCGAACGAGCGGGCCGACCTGGTGGAGTTCGGCTACAACTCGCTGGAGTCGCTGGAGGCCGCGGCGGCGACCGCCGAGGGCGACGTGGCGGCGATCATCGTCACGCCGTTCAAGCACGACTCGTTCGAGGACCAGGAGCTGGTGGAGCCCGCCTTCGCGCGCGGCGCGCGGGCGCTGGCGGACCGGATCGGCGCCGCGCTGGTGATCGACGATGTGCGCGCCGGGTTCCGCGTCGACCTGCGCGGGTCGTGGGAGCCGTACGGCGTGCGGCCCGACCTGACGGCCTGGTCGAAGGCCATGGCGAACGGCCACCCGATCGCCGCCGTCACCGGCACCGACGCGCTGCGCGGGGCCGCCCAGACGCTGTACTCGACGGGGTCGTTCTGGTTCTCGGCGGTGGCGATGGCCGCGGCCAAGGCCACCATCGAGACCCTGCGCGACACCGACGGCATCGCCGCCATGCACCGCACCGGCACCCAGCTCCGCGAGGGCCTGTACGCCCAGGCCAAGGCGCACGGCTTCGTCGTCAACCAGACGGGCCCGGTGACGGTCCCCTGGCTCAGCTTCGACGGCGACGCCGACCTGTCGGTGGCCATGTACTGGAGCGACGCCTGCCTGCGGCACGGCGTCTACGTCCACCCGTGGCACAACTGGTTCCTGTCGGCCGCCCACACCGAGGAGGACGTCGCCAAGGCCCTGGAGGGAACCGACCAGGCCTTCGCCGAAACCCGCGCCCACTTCGCCTGACCGGCCGGGCCGCCCGGCCCGCGGAAGACGACAACTCTCAGGACGACGCTCCGTAGCGGGCGGCGATCGCGGTGGCGCGGTCGCGCAGCGAGTCGCGCAACCACTGCGGGGCCAGGGCTTCCGCGTTCGTGGCGAGCTGCCACAGCGCCCATTCGGCGTGTCTCGGATCCTGGAAGGTCACCTCCAGCCGCAGCCAGCCGTTCGAGCCGGCTTCTTCGGCGCGGACGGCCAGCGCGGTGCCCACCAGGTCCTCCCGCCGCGCCGGGTGCACCCGCACCAGCACGGTGACTTGGTCGCCGCCGGTCCGGAACCGGGCGCTGCGTTCCTGCCAGGCCCGGTCCAGATCGACCCGGTCCGGTCGCTGTGCGGGTTCGGCGAGTCCCTCGGCGGCCAGGACCCGGGACAGCCGGTAGGTGCGGTCCGCGCCAGACCGCGTGGCCAACAAGTAGCCCCGGTCGCGCACGGTGACCAGGCCGATCGGATCCACCGTGCGCCACTTCGGGGCCTGGTTCACAGCCGCGTAGTGGATGCGCAGCCTGTGTCCGGCGAACACCGCGCGCAGGACCTCGGCCACGATGGCGTCAGGCACCTCCTCGGCGACCAGCCGACGTGACAGGAGATCGGTCTCCGGGTCGATGAGCAATCGCTCGGCCGCGCCGGCCGCGGTGTCCCGATAGCTTTCTGGTAGCGCGTCGACCACCTTGAGCATCGCCGAAGCGAGCGCCGAGCCGAGGCCGAAGGCCTGCGCGCCGCGCCGCGACCCGGCGACCAGCAGGGCGAGGGCCTCGTCGTGGTTGAGCCCGGTGAGCTCCGTCCGGAAACCGGGCAACAACGCGAAACCGCCGTGCCGGCCGCGTTCGGCGTAGACCGGGACGCCGGCTGCCGACAGCGCCTCGATGTCGCGCAGCACGGTACGGGTGGAGACCTCCAGCTCGCGGGCCAGCGCCGCCGCTGACAGCCGACCGTGCTGCCGCAGCAACAGCACCAGCGAGACCAACCGGTCGGCGCGCATACGGCGACCTTACCGAAATACACGACACAGGATGTCGTGATTTGCCGGGAGGCTTGTCAACGCGGCGAAAAGTCGGTGGCCACCGAGCCGATGCACGTAAGCAAGGTCGACGAATCGAAGGGAGCCGATATGGCAATGGAGCGAACGGCGGTCAACCCGTGGGCGTGGTCGGGGGAGATGGGATACGACCAGGGGGCGCTCGTCTCCGGGCACACCCGCACCCTGTACTGCGCCGGGCAGACCGCGATGAGCGGTGACGGCAAGCCCCAGCATGCCGACGACATGGCGGCGCAGTTGGCGCTGAGCCTCGACAACCTGGAGGCCGTGCTCGCCGAGGCCGGCATGTCCCTCGCGAACCTCGTCCGGCTCAACGTCTACACCACCGACGTCGATCGGCTCTTCGAGCACTACGGCGTGCTGGCGTCGCGGTTGGGCGCCGCCGGGGTGGCACCGTCCACCACGATGCTCGGGGTGGCCCGGCTGGCGATCCCCGACCTGATGGTCGAGCTTGAGGGGACCGCCGTCGCGTGATGCGACCTCGCCGCCTCCGGCAGGGCTGCCGGAGGCGGCACGGGTGTTCGCGGCCACCACCGTCCTGACCGGCTGAGGCTGGTCAACCAACCGGCATCGTGGGGTGGCGGCCGCCGTCGTCCCGCGCCGCGAGGACGCGGGCGGTGGCCGGGAACAGCGGCTCGGGCAGGTCGTCCGGCGCGAACCAGCGCCATGACCGGAACACGTGCGGCTCCGTCACCACCGGGTCCGCCGTGCCCGCGGCCACGCTCACCGCCGCCGTCACCCGTACCGCGCCCCCGGGGTGGTCCAGCACCACGGCCGTCACCCGGGGCGGACCGCCGTCGCGCACGCCCGTCTCCTCGGCCAGCTCCCGGACGGCCGCCTCCTCGAACGTCTCCCCGGGCTCCACCGCCCCGCCCGGCAGGCACCACGACGGCTGCTCACCGGCCTTGATCCGCTCACCCAGCAGGATCCGCCCGTCCGCCTGGGTGAGCACCACGCCTACTCCGATGATGCGATCGCCGGCCATCCGAAAAAGCTCCCTCCTCGACCCGTAATGCCCCCGACATTACGGACATGGGCTTAGCGTCGCATCGGATTAAGGAGCCCATGTGGGAGTCGACCCAGAAAGCCGGTTCGAGGAGATCTACGCCTCCTCGTACCGGTTACTCCTCGGGTACGCGTTGCGCCGCTGTCCGGACCCGGACGACGCGGCCGACGTCGTGGCCGAGACCTTCCTGATCGCCTGGCGCCGGATCGAGGAGGTCCCGAAGGGCGACGAGGCCAGGTTGTGGCTCTACGGCGTGGCCAGGAAGGTGTTGGCGAACCACCGGCGCGGCGAGCTGCGGCACGAGCGCCGCACCGCCGCCCTGCGCGCGGAGCTGGCCGCCACGCCGCTCGCCGCCGAGCCGACCGGCGCGGACTTCACCGCGATGGGCCAGGTGTTCCGCGCCCTGCCCGGGGACGACAGGGAGTTGCTCGCCCTGGTCGCCTGGGAGCGGCTGAGCCCCGGACAGATCGCCAAGGTCCTCGGCGTTTCCAGCAACGTGGTCAGAGTCAGGCTTTTCCGCGCCCGCAGGCGGTTCGCCCGCGGCCTTGCCGGAGCCGGTATCGATCACTCGCACACCGTCGCGTTCGAAGGGAGCCAGCCGTGAACATCGCCGATCTCGCCCGCGTACGCGACGAGGACCTGGCCGGGGAGCCCGTGGGGCAGGCGTCCGGCGCGGGGGCGCGGGCGCTCATGGAGTCGATCAAGGAGGAGGCGCGCGAGCCCGTGCGGAGGCGGGTCCGGGCACGGCGGAGTGCCGGGCTCGGGGTGGTGGCCGCCGCCCTGGCCGCCGCGCTCGTCGTCTGGTCCCCGTTCGGCGGCCCCGCCACCGAGTACGCCAACGCCGCCGTCTCGCTCAAGTCCGGCGACGACTTCATCGAGGTCGTGATCAACGACCCCGAGGCCGAAGCGGAGGAGTTCACCGAGGCGTTCCGGGCCGTCGGGCTGGACGCGGAGGTCCGCAAGGCCCCGGTGGCGCCCGGTGACGTCGGCAGACTGGTCGGCCCGATCACGGACGGGGACTTCCCGCCCGGCACCGGGGTGACGGTCTCCACGCGGATGGACGGCTGCGCCTCCGCCTGGTGCGGCAAGGTCTCCATGCCGGTCGGCTTCACCGGGAAGGTCGTCTTCGGCATCGGCAGGCCCGCGGCGCCGGGGGAGCGCTACGCCGGGCCGGTACAGGTCGAGTTCGACCCGGACGGCGGCGTGCTCGCGGGCTACAAGCCCCGGGGCAAGCCGGTCGCCCGCGTCAGGGCGGACATGGAACGCGCCGGGATGAAGATCGACTACGTGGTGATGTGGCTGAAGCCGGACGGCAGCGGACACGGCTACCATGTCGAGCCGCAGCACGTCGGGGACGACTGGACCGTCGAGAACGTGAACAGGACCGCCTCCGACGCCGTCACGCTCGACATCCTCGCGCCCGATGACGTACCCGCCGACTCCCTGCCACAGATCAGCCCCCCACCGCGCCCGGAATGGTGGAAGGACTGACCACGGGCGGCTCCCATGATTCGGGAGGTTGCCGGGCCGTCACGGCAAGAGCTGTACCAGGTGGTCGGCCGGCTCGCCCGTTCTTCCCGATGTCATGAGCGGCGCTTCGACTCGGCGGCGGCCCAGGAGAAGACACCCTTCGCCATGAGCGACAGCTCGCCGGCCGCGCGGGCGGAGAAGACCTCGGCGCGTACGCGGTGCACGCCCGGGTCGTCGGGAGCCGCCAGGGCGGCCATCTCCGCCAGGTGGCCGGCCAGCCGTTCGTCGCCGTCCGAAAGGGCCTTCAGCGCGGCGTCCGCGAGGGCCGCCGCGCCGCCCGCGAGCTCGGCCACCGATCTCGCCACCACGGCGTCGGGTGCGGGCTTGAGCTCGGCCGGGTTCCCGTCGTACCAGCCGCCGTACAGACGCCACAGATTCCGTACGACGAACTCCGGCTCGTCGTAGCGGGCCCGCAGGTAGGGGCGGTCGGCCAGGTGAGCGGGGGGTCTCACCGAATGGACGATCTCGTCGAGCCGCGCGCCCGCGTTGAGCAGGTCAAGCGTCTGCGTGACGAGCGAGTCCAGCCATTCCGCGGTTTCCAGCAGCGCCTGCCGGATGCGGTCGCGGCCGAAGATCGGGGCGCCGTGGCTGGGGAGCATGATCTCGGCGTCCATGGCGGCCATCCGCTGCAACGCGTGCACCCATTCCCGCGGATAACGCTGCACCTTCTGCGGGTTGCCGCAGTTGGGCGTCACCCAGATGAACAGGTCGCCGGGCAGCAGCAGCCTGTGCTCGCGCACGTAGCCGATGGTCGCGTCGTCGGTCTCGCCCTTGGCGTGCAGCAGGTCGAACGTCAGCCCGCCGCGCCGCACGGTGAGCGCGTCGGTGTAGGTGACGTCGGGGTGGCGGTAGGAGGACGGCCAGCGCAGGTTCGGGGCCTGGAACTGCCGCTGGTTGATCACCGCGTTATAGCCATTGGTCAACAAATATCGCTCGAAGCGGTCCACGACCGCTTTGTGGGCATAAATCGTGGCCCGCGGCCCCGACTCCTCGAACGGCCCCGTCCCGAAGACATGGTCGATGTGCCCATGCGAGTAGAACGCCGTCGTCAGTGGCGCCCGGGTCCAGGCCCGTACGTCCTCGTGCAACTGCGCCGCCGAGAACGGGCTGCTGGTGTCGAACAACACCAGCTCCCCTTCGGTCTCGAAGGTGATGACATTTCCGAATCCGGGCCACCAGCCCACGCCGTCCGCGACCGTGTGGACGCCCTTGCCGCTCTCACCGGCGTCCACGATGCTGTCGTCCGATTCGCCGCGCCACACGCGGTCCGCGTACTCGACAATCATGCGCCCCACTCTCCGTCCAGAACATCGTTCTGCGCAAGGCATCACGGCCCGGTCACGTCTCGGCGGCCACCCCTTGACGGGTGTCGGCCACGTTCGTACGTTGCGGGAAACGTTTAGGAAACTTTCCTAATTCGGGAGCCGCCATGACCCATCCGGGCGAGATCACCCGGCGCGGGCTGCTGCGCCGCATCGGCCTGACCGCGTTCGTCGCCGGGCCCGGAGCGGGCCTGCTGAGCGCCTGCGCCACCGCGGGCACGGGCGCCGAGCCCGCCCCCGCCCCCTCGATCACGGCCTCCGCCGACGCGCGGAACCCGTTCGGCGTCGACGCGAGGAAGCCCCTGGAGGTGGTCATCTTCAGCGGCGGGTACGGCGACGCCTACGCCAGGGAGCTGCACCAGGAGCTCTACAAGAAGGCGTTCCCCGGCGTCACGATCGAGCACAACGCCACCCAGCAGATCGGCACCCAGCTCCGCCCGCGCTTCGTGGCCGGCGACGTGCCCGACGTGCTCAACAACTCCGGGCCCGAGTCGATGGACCTGGCCGCGCTGGCCGCCGAGAACCACCTGGCCGACCTGACCCCGTTGTTCGACGCGCCCTCGATCGACGACCCCGCCAGGCGGGTGCGCGACACCATCACGCCCGCGGTGATCGACAACGCCAAGATCGACGGCAAGGACCTCGTCCTCAACTACACCGTGTCGCACCGGGCGCTCTGGTACGACGCCGCGCTCTTCGCCTCGATGGGCTGGGCGGTGCCGACGACCTGGGCGGAGTTCACGGCGCTGGGGGAGCAGGCGAAGAAGGAGGGCATCGCGCTCTTCGCGTATCCCGGGCAGAAGGGCCCGTACTACCAGCTCTGGAACCTCCTCTACACCGCCGCCAAGATCGGCGGCAACCAGGTCATCGTCGACATCGACAACCTGGCGGAGGGCGCCTGGAACGCCGGGCCGGTCAAGCAGGCGGTCACCGCCTGGGCGGAGATCCAGGCCAAATACGGCGAAAAATCGTACTTCGGCCTCGATCACACCCAGACCCAGGTCAAACACCTGCGCCACGAGGTGCTGTTCTACCCGGTCGGCTCCTGGATCGAGAACGAGATGGCCAAGGACAAGCCGGACGACTTCGAGTACGCCATCGCCCCCATCCCCGACGTCACCGCGGCCGACACCATGCCGTACGGCGCCATCCAGGTCGGCGTCGGCGAGAACTTCGTGGTCGGCGCCAAGGGCGAGAACCCGCAGGGCGGCCTGGAGTACCTGCGGATCATGCTCTCCAAGGAGGGCGCCCGCGGCTTCACCGAGCGGACGCGGAACCTCACCGTCGTCAACGGCGCCGCTGAGGGCCTCGACCTGCCCGCCGGCCTGATGAGCGCGGCCAGGGCCCAGGACAGCGCCGGCGCGAACATCATCACCGAGGCCAGGTTCGAAGGCTGGTACAAGGAGCTCTTCGACTACGGCACGGCGCAGACCAACGCGGTCATGGCCGGACGCATCACCCCGGAACGCTTCTGCGCCGACCTGCAGGAGAAGGCCGACGCCGTCAAGAACGACGCATCGGTTCCCAAGCAGACGCGGAGCCGGTAGCCCATGCGGCGGTGGCGCACGTACGGGTTCGTGGCCACGTTCCTGGCCGTCCCCCTCGTGCTGTACACGGTCTTCGTCATCAGCCCGTACGTCCAGGCCTTCCAGCTCTCCCTGCCCAGCTGGAACGGCTACAGCTCGGTCGTGACCCACGTCGGGCTGGACAACTTCGGCCGGCTGCTCGGCGACGAGGTGTTCTGGCAGGCCCTGCGCAACCACGGGATCATGCTGCTGACGTTGCCCGTCGTCACCATCGCCATCGCGCTCTTCTTGGCCTTCCTGCTGAACCTCGGCGGCGGACCCGGCGGCGACGGCATGCGCGGCCTGTGGGGCTCCCGGTTCTACCGGGTGGTGTTCTTCTTCCCCCAGGTGCTCGCCGTCGCCGTCGTCGGGGTGCTGTTCCAGGCCATCTACCGGCCCGACGAGGTCGGCGTGATCAACGGCGTGCTGGCCCGGCTCGGCGTCGAGCCGGTCGGCTGGCTCATCGAGCCGAGCCTCGCCCTGTGGTCCGTCATCGCCGTCATGGTCTGGCAGGGCGTCGGCTTCTACGTGGTGCTCTTCTCGGCCGGCATGGCCGCCATCCCCAAGGACTACTTCGAGGCGGCGGCCCTGGACGGCGCCGGCCGCGTCCGGCTGTTCTTCTCGATCACGCTGCCGCTGCTGCGCGACACCGTCCAGGTCGGCTGGATCTACCTGGGCATCGCCGCCCTCGACGGCTTCGCGCTGATCCAGGTGCTGGCGGGCGACAAGGGCGAGCCGGACGGCGCCACGACCGTCCTGCCGGTCACCATCTACAACACCGCCTTCTCCTACCAGAGAGTCGGGTACGCCTCCGCGATGGGCGTGGCGCTGTTCTTCCTGACCGTGACGTTCGCCGTGCTGACCCTGCGGACGACCCGGCGTGAGAGGGTTGAGCTCTAGACATGCGTGAAAGGCCGAGGCCCGGCGTGCTGAGCGGGCTGTCCCACATGGCGCTCGCGGTCTGGGCGCTGCTGATCATCGCGCCGCTGCTGTGGACGTTCCTGGCGTCGTTCAAGAACAACACCGAGATCTTCGGCGACCCGCTGCAGCTCCCCGGCGAGCTGCGCCTGGACGCCTGGGGGCGGGCCTGGGACACCGCGCACATCGGGCGGTACATGCTCAACACCGTCATCGTCGTCTTCTTCGGCACGGCCGGCACGATGGTGTTCGGCTCGATGGCGGCGTACGTGCTGGCGCGCTTCTCGTTCGCCGGCAACCGGCTGATCTACTACTACTTCGTGGCCGGGCTGGCGTTCCCGGTGTTCCTGGCGCTGGGGCCGCTGTTCTTCGTCGTGCGGCAGGTGGGCCTGCTCAACTCGCACGTCGGCCTCGTGCTCGTCTACATCGCCTACTCGCTGCCGTTCACCGTGTTCTTCCTGGCGGCGTTCTTCCGTACGCTGCCGGAGGCCGTCGCCGAGGCCGCCATGATCGACGGCGCCTCCCACACCAGGACGTTCGTCCAGATCATGGTGCCCATGGCCAGGCCGGGCCTGGTCAGCATCACGATCTTCAACGTGCTGGGCCAGTGGAACCAGTACCTCCTGCCACTGGTGCTGCTGGCCGGCGACCCCGACACATGGGTGCTCACCCAGGGCATCGCCCGCATCTCGACGCTGGCCGGCTACGAGGCCGACTGGCCGGCGCTGTTCGCCGCGCTGTCCATCACGATCCTGCCGGTGATGGTCGTCTACGTCGTCTTCCAGCGGCAGATCCAGTCCGGGCTGAGCTCGGGAGCACTGAAGTAACGTGGGCGGCATGGACGTCGAAAGCAGACTCAGCGATCTGCCCGCCTGGCGGCGCGAGGGTGACGAGATCCGGCGCACGGTCGACGCGCCCGACTTCCCCACCGCGATCCGCATCGTCGACGAGATCGCGGTGAAGGCGGAGGAGCTCAATCATCACCCCGACATCGACATCCGCTGGCGGACGCTGCACCTGGCGCTCACCACCCACGACAAGGGCGGCCTGACCGATCTCGACTTCACGCTCGCGGCCCTGATCGATGACATCGCGGCAAAACATGGCACCTAGGCCGCGATAGCCGTCCGTAGTCATTCGGTCACTGGTTAGAGTGGGTGGCCTCTCGGAGCCCTCGATCCGGAGGGGGCTCGGATCTTGGGGGGTCATTCCATGCGCGTGCCCGCACTTCTGCTCGTCCTTCTCACCGCAGCCTGCGCGGGCCCGCCCGGCCCCGCGCAGGACGCGACGAACGCCAAGGGCATCGCGTCGCCCGGCGACTCGATCAAGCTGACCGGCGCGGGGGAGTTCACCACCGGCGACACCTCGGCCATCGTCTACGACCGCAAGCTCGCCCCCGAAGGCTCCCAGGCCAGCGTCACCGTGGAGTCCTCCGGCGGCCAGACGCGCACCTCGCTGGTGGTCGAGGGCCTGCTGCCCAACCGCCGCTACGGCTCCCACCTGCACGCCAACCCCTGCGGCAAGAAGCCGGAGGCCGCGGGCCCGCATTTCCAGCACCACGCGGGCCAGATCAACCCGTCCAGCGAGGTCTGGCTCGACTTCACCACCGACGCCGAGGGCGCCGGCCGCTCCAGCTCGCGCAACGAATGGACGCTCACCCGCGCCAAGCTCCCGGGCTCCCTGGTGATCCACGCCGACCCCACGGTGACCTCGGGGCCGAAGGTCGGCGACGCCGGCGCCCGCGTCGCCTGCCTGACCCTGAAGTAGCGCGTCCGCCCACGATGTCGACCGCGTCGCCCGGGAATCCCGGGCGACGCGGTCGTGCGAGGGGTCAGGCGTGATGGGCCGGCACGGTGCCGAGCCGGCCGGCCTTGAAGTCCTCGAACGCCTGCACCAGCTCTTCCCGCGTGTTCATGACGAACGGCCCGTAGTGCGCCACCGGCTCGCCGATGGGCTGACCGCCCAGCACGATCACGTCGAGGGTGTCCTTGGCCGTGATCGAGATGGTCTCGGCCGCCGTGGCGAGGCCCGGCCGGTTCCCGAACCCGTCGAACACCGCGAGCTGCCCGTCGGCGATCGGCCGCCGCTCGCTCCCCACCGTCCCGCGGCCGGACAGCGCGTACGCCAGGGCGTTGAAGTCCTTGCGCCACGGCATGACCAGCCGCGCCCCAGGCGAGAGGGTGGCGTGCAGCAGCGTGATCGGTGTGTGGGTGCTGCCCGGCCCGACGTTCCCGGCCAGGTCGCCCGCGATGAGCCGGACGAGCGCGCCACCGTCGTGGCTGCTCAGCAGCACGACGCTGGTGCTCCCGATGTCCTGGTACTTCGGCGCGATCATCTTCTGGGCGCCCGGGAGGTTCACCCAGAGCTGGATGCCGTGGAAGAGGCCGCCCTGCTGCACGAGCCACTCCGGCGGCGCCTCCTTGTGCAGGATGCCCGCGCCGGCTGTCATCCACTGCGTGTCGCCGTTGGTGATCGTCCCTCCGCCCCCGTTGGAGTCGAGATGGTCGATCACCCCGTCGATCATGTATGTCACGGTCTCGAAGCCGCGGTGCGGGTGCCACGGTGTGCCCTTGGGCTCGCCGGCCGCGTAGTCGACCTCCCCCATCTGGTCCATCATCACGAACGGGTCGAGGTACTCGGGCTTGATGGCGGCCAGCGCCCGGCGCACCGGGAAGCCCTCGCCCTCGAATCCGCTGGGCGCGGTCTCGACGGCGAGCACCTTCCTCTCCGGGGCCGCGGCCACCGGCTCGGGCAGGCGGGGGAGGGTCAACGGGTTCTCGACGGTCACGGCGGGCATGTCGCGCTCCTTCCAGCGGGATCTGCCCGCCTCAACCCGATTTAGTTTTCAACTATTCCACGGTCCCGGCCCTCGGGGGAGTCAGGAGCCGCCGGCCAGCGTGAAGGCGCCGCGGGCCAGAGCCACCTGCTCCTGCGCCACCATCGGGTCGAGCGGCGCGCCCGGGTCGATCGCCATCGTGGTCACGACGTACGTCTTGCCGGCGGAGGTGCGGGCGAGGAAGGACAGATCTGACACACCGGGCTCCGAACCGCCCTTGAACCACACCTGCGGCCACTCCTTCCGGTCCAGCCCGAGCCCGGCGTCGTTGATCGACATGGCCTGGGCGATGTGCTCGTCACCCAGCTTCACCAGGCCGGCGTAGGCCTGGCAGATCTCGGTGGGGGAGGCGTACCACTCGAGCTCGGCCAGGTCACGCGGCGCGGTCCACATGGCGAACCGGGACAGCGGCGCCTTCGCCACCACGTCGTCCAGATAGGCGCGCTGCTTCGCGTTGTTCAGCGACAGGTAGCGCTCGGCGTGGCGCGGATGGTCCACGCCCTTGAGCACGAACAGCTCCCGCGTCGTGATGACCGGCGCGTTGCGCTTGTCGTGGGCGCCCCAGGCCCGCATCGTGCGCTCGACCGCCTTGCGGCCGACCTGGTGGATGAGCAGGTCGGTGGCGGTGTTGTCGCTGATGGAGATCATCAGCTGGGCGGCCTCCAGCACCGTCACCTTGCTCCCGTCGGGACGGTCCTGGAGCTGGCCGGACGGCAGGCTCTTCAGCTCGGGCGTGATCGTCAGCTCCGTGTCCCAGCCGAACTTTCCGTTCGCGATCGCCTTGGACACCGCGCCGAGCACGTACAGCTTGACCATGGAGCCGAGCGGACGCGCCTGCTCCGCGGCGACGGCGTGCACGGGGACGCACGTGCCGTTCGCGGTCAGCTCGGCGGCGAGGAAGCCGGTCTGAGGCGCGGTCCTGGACAGCCGCTCGTCGATCTCGTCCCAGCTGCTCGGGGTGGCGGGCGGCGGGGTGACCGGCTGGAAGAGCAAGCCGTTGATCAGCCCGGCGGCGTTCACGGAGAGCTGGACGGCGAAGGGCACACCGGCGACCGTGACGCGGGCCACCAGCGTGTTCTCCTGCGGCTGCGCCAGCTGCTCCAGCCGCATGCCCGCGAACTGGGCCAGCGCCTGGTTGAGCTGCGCGGGCGGCACGCTCGTGAGGAAGCCCGCCTCGAAGTGCCCGGCCAGCTCGCTCTCCGGGAGCGGCGTGCGGTTGACCGCCTCGAGCAGCCAGCTCAGCTGCCGGCCCGCGGCGGTGTCGGGGATCTCCGGCGCGGCGGCCACGCTCCGCGCCACGGGGCCCGCCGTGGCCGTGGACTGGGCCGTGGACTGGGCCGTGGACTGGGCCGAGGCGGGCAGGGCCACACAGGCCGGCAGGGTGATCGTGATCGCGGCCGCCGCGAGGCGCCGGGCAGGCTTCGACGAGGGGTTCATGGGGGACTTCCTTCGGGGGTCTGCGGGGGCGTGATCTCCAGAAAACCCTATCGGCCCTGTTCGGAGCCACCATGCGGGCCGCCGTCCGGCCGGGAGGATGACCGCAGGAAGTATGCGGACAACCTCATAGACACCGGACGGAACCTGGTGTTCGGGACGACCGGATCAGGACTCACCGGCCAGCTGGAAGGCCCCGCGGGCGAGAGCCACCTGCTCCTGACCCACCTGCGGGGGGAGGGCCGCGTCCGTGTTCACCGCCATCACGGTCGCCACGTACGACTTCCCGGCCGAGGTGCGGGCGAGGAAGCTCATGTCGTTGAGGCCCACCTCCGAGCCGCCCTTGTACCACACCCGCGGCCACGTGTTCCGGTCCAGCCCGAGCCCGGCGTCGTTGATCGACATGATCTCCCCGACGCGATCGTCACGCAGCTTCACCAGCCCGGCGTAGGCCCGGCAGATCTCGGTGGGGGAGGCGAAATACTCGAGCCTGTCCAGCTCGCGGGGCTTCGTCCACGGCTCGATCCGCGACAGCGGCCACTCGGCCACCACGTCATCGAGGTAGGCGCGCTGTTCGGCGTCGCCCAGCGACAGGTAGTGCTCGGCGCGGCTCGGGTAGTCCACGCCCTTGAGCAGGAAGAGCTCCCTCGTCGTCATGAGGGGGACGTTGCGCTTGTCGTGGGCGCCCCAGGCCCGCAGGGTGCGCTCGACCGCCTTGCGGCCGACCTGGTGGATGAGCAGGTCGGTGGCGGTGTTGTCGCTGATGGAGATCATCAGCTTGGCGGCCTCCCGTACGGTGACCCTGCTGTTGTCGGGACGGTCCGCCAGCCCTCCGGTTCCCGGGCTCCGCAGCTCCGGAGTGATCGTGAGCTCGGTGTCCCAGCCGAACCGGCCCTTGCCGACGGCCTCGGACACCGCGCCCAGCACGTACAGCTTGATCATGGAGCCGAGGGGGAACGCCTGGCCGGCGGCGACGGCGTGCACGGGGACGCACGTGCCGTTCCTGGTCAGTTCGGCGGCCAGGAAACCGGTCTGAGGCGCGGTCCTGGACAGCCGCTCGTCGATCTCGTCCCAGCTTCGCGGCGTGGCGGGCGGTGGGGTTACGGGCTGGAAGAGCAGGCCGTTGATCAGCCCGGCGGCGTTCACGTCGAGCTGGACGGTGAAAGGCGTGCCCGCGGCCGTGACGCGGGCGACCACAGCGTTCGGCCGCGACTGCAGCAGCTCCTCCAGCCGCATGTCCGCGAGCGACGCCAGCGTCTGGTTGAGCCGCGCGGGCGGGACGCTCGCGAGGAAGGCCGCCTCGAAGTGCCCGGACAGCTCGCTCTCGGAGAGCGGCGTGCGGGTGACGGCGTCGAACAGCCAGCGGAGCTGGCGGCCGGCAGGCGTGTCCGGAATCTCCGCCGCGGCGACGGCGGTCGTGCCGGCCGCGGGTGTGGCTGCGGTCCTGCCAGGTGTGGCGGGGGCCGCGGATGCCGGGGCGGGGGCGCTCGCGCAGGCCGACATGCTGATCGCCACCGCGGCCACCGCGAGGAGCCGGGCGGGCTTCGACGAGGGATTCATGAGGTCTCCTTCGGAGTTCACCGGGAGCGCCGGTGCGTTCCCGAACCCCAGGAGACCCGCCGCGGCGTGATCGGGACCACCGGGTGGGCCGCCGTCCGAGCGGGGCGGATGGCCGTAACAAATATGCGGATAACCTCATAGACGCCCTGCACCTCGCCCGACACCATGAGGCCCTATGAGATCGAGGCTGCTGGCCGGGTCGCTCGCCTTGACCGCGGCCGCCGCCACCACGACCGGGTCGGTGCTGGCCGGCGAGCAACCATTCGCGGCCGGCGGCTGGGTGTTCATCATCGTCTCCTGGGGCTTCTCCGGGCTGGGCTGGCTGCTCGCCGACCGGCGTCCTGAGCTGCGTTACGGCTGGCTGCTGCTGATCACCGGGCTGTCCTTCGGCCTCGGCGCGCTCGGCGCCGGACTGCGCACGACCGACGCCCCGGCGCTGCTCACCAGCCTCCTCGCCGCCATGTACGGACCCTTCTACGGCCTGACCCTGATCTTCGTGCCGCTGCTGTTCCCCGACGGCCGGCTGCCGCCGGGGCGTCGGTGGCCGGTCGTGGCGTGGATCTCCGGTGTCGCGATCGCGATCCACTCCACCGGGTTCGTCATCGACATCAGCCAGTACCGGAATCCGGCGGGGGTGTCGGCCGCCTTGCTGGTCGTGTCCGCCTTGAGCGGGCTCGGCCAGATCGTCACGTGGATCATGGGCTTCATCGTGCTCGCCGGGCTCGTCAGCCGCTGGCGGCGGGCGAAGGGTGAGCGCGGTCAGTACGCGCTGATGGTCGCGGGCCACTGCGCGACCCTGGCGGGGATGGTCATCGCGGCCCTCTCGGTCACCGGCGTGCTCGGGACCTCGATGTACGGGGCGGCCGCGATGACGGGGATCCTGTTCGTGGTGGGGTCGCTGCCGGGCGCCATCGCGGTGGCGATCGTGCGGCATCGGCTGCTCGACATCCGCGTCGGCATCCGCGGATCACGCCTGCACATGGTCTTCGACGTGCGCCCGACCGTGGACGAGGTGCTGTCCGATCTCGGCACGGCGCTGGAGGAGGCCGCCGAGCCGGTGGAGCAGCTCGGCCGGCTGGCCGCCGCGGTGCGGTCGGGGCTGGAGGTCACATGGGCGGCCGTGGCGCTGCCCGACGGCACGCGGGTGGTCGCCGGACGGCAGGACGGCCCGCCGGCGCTGGAGGTGCTGGTGGGCGGCGGCCCCGGCCGCATCGAGTGCGGGCCCAAGATCGCCGGCCCGCTGAACCGCGTCGACCGGCGCCTCCTGCACTCCCTGGCCGTGCCCGCCGGGCTGGCCATCCAGAACGCCGCCCTGGTCTCCCGCCTGGTCAACGCCCAGGAGGCCGAACGCCGCCGCATCGAGCGCAACATCCACGACGGCGTGCAGCAGCAGCTCGTCGCCCTCATCGCCGGCCTCGAACTCGCCAGGGCAACCGGCGGGGCCGACCCCGGCATGCTCGCCGACCTGCGCGAGCAGGCCCGCCAGACGCTCGCCGACCTGCGGGAGCTGGCGGCCGGCATCCACCCGTCGTCCCTCAGCCAGGGCGGTCTGGTGGACGCGGTGGAGGAACGCTGCTCCCGCCTGCCCGTCCGCACGACGGTGACCACGTCGCCGTCGCTGCGCACGAGGCGCTTCGCCGACCGCGTCGAGGGCGCGATGTACTTCACCGTGAGCGAGTCCGTCGCCAACGCCCTCAAACACGCCGAGGCGGCGCACATCGACGTCCACCTCGTCCACCACGACGGCCGGCTGCAGGCCACGGTGAGCGACGACGGCAAGGGCTTCGACCCGGCGACGACGGGCCGCAGGGGCCTTGCGACCCTCGCCGACCGGCTCGACGCGCTGGGCGGCGGGCTGACGGTGCACAGCGGAACAGGAGAGGGGACACGGGTGAACGCGTGGGTGCCGGTCGATGGATGAGCGAATCCGTACGGTGGTGGCCGACGACCACTACCTGGTGCGCGAGGGCACCCGAAGGCTGCTGGAGATGTCCGGCGAGGTGGCGGTCGTGGGCGCGGTGGGCGGCGCCGACGAGCTGCTCGACTCCGTCCGCCGCCTCGGGCCCGACGTGGTGGTCACCGACATCCGGATGCCCGGCGGGGAGTGGCGGCAGGGCTTCGAGGGCATCGACGCCGCCCACCGCATCCGCTCCGCGCACCCGAAGGTCGGAGTGGTGGTGCTGTCGCAGTTCTCCGACGCGTTGTTCGCGTTCGAGCTGTTCAAGCACGGCACCGAGGGCTACGCGTACCTGCTGAAGGACCGGGTGGGCGACCTCGACGAGCTGCTGGGCGCGATCAGGGCGGTGGCCTCCGGCGGGTCGGTCATCGACCCGAAGGTCGTGGAGGGCCTGCTGGCCAGGCACGACGTGCGCGGCCAGCGCGACGCGCTGACGGCCCGCGAGAGGGACGTGCTGCGCGAGATGGCCCACGGGCTGTCCAACTCGGCCATCGCCCGCGCCCTGCACCTGTCGGTCTCGTCGGTGGAGAAGAACGTCAACGCCATCTTCACCAAGCTCGGCCTGGAGAACAGCGGCGACGTGCACCGGCGCGTCGCCGCCGTCCTCGCCTACCTGGGGCCCGACACGTCCTGACGGGTCCGGTACGCCAGGCGGCGCAGCAGGATCTCCGCCGGGCCGCGGTGCCCGGCACGCCGCATCAACTCGGCGATCAGCAGCGAGACCAGCCACGTCGCCGCGCCCACCCCGGTCGCCGCCGCCAGGCCGAGGTCGTCCTCCAGCCAGAGCCCGTAGGGGGAGAAGACCAGGAGGAACGCGACGGACTGGAAGAGGTAGAAGGTCATCGAGCGCTGCCCGAGCGCCTCCACGGCCGTCCTGAACCGGCCGCGGGCCGCCCGGATCGCCACCAGTGCGACGATCGCCGCCATGCCGATGCCGCCGGCGTAGCCGGTGAGCGGCTGCGCGAACGACGCCGGCCACAGCGCCGCCCCGGAGGGATGCGTCCACCACCCGGCCTGGAGGAGAGCGGCCGGGACGCTACCGGCCACGGACAGCGCCGTGGTGATCACCGCGGCGCGGACCAGGAAGGAACGGTGCCGCTCGGGCTCGTCGAGGTAGCCCCGCCGGCCCGCCCACATGCCGATCAGCACGCCCGGCACCACCATGAGGAGACCGACGGCCAGGGTGACCGGCCAGCTCGTGACGCGCCCGCTCAGCAACTCGCCGAAGCCGGCGCCGTCCGTGGCGATGCTGCCCTTGGCGAACGTCGGGATGCCCTGCGACAGCGGGAAGCCCATCGCGCCGCCGACCATGATCGTCGCCGGCACCATGACGAGCCCCGCGATCCACAGCAGCGCCCGGTCCGAGCGCCGCAACAGCCCCACGAGCAGGACGGCCGCCAGCCCGTACGTGGCCAGGATGTCGATCGGGACGAGCAGCACGACGTGGGCGAACCCGATGGCGACCAGCCACCAGCCCCGCCGGCGCAGCAGCTTGCGGGCGCTCACCCACTCGTCGCCGCGCGCCAGCCGCCGGTTCAGCAGCTGGACCAGCGAGTAGCCGAACAGGAAGGCGAACAGCGGCCGGGCGTGGTTGTTGACGAACACCATGTGGAAGAAGCTCGTGATCTCGTTCGCCAGGCCGGGCCCGCGGCCGGCGTCGGTGACGAACAGCGGGGCGTGCGCGAACGCGATGGCCAGCAGCATCACGCCGCGAGCGAGGTCGGGGGCCGGCGCCCGCCCGGTGGGCGCGCCGGACGGGCCGGGCGCGCGGGTCGGTGCAGGGGTCGAGGTGTTCACGGTGGTCTCCTCCGGGTCAGGGCGGGCAGGCAGTGTCGTCAGCCGCCGCCTCCGTGCGTGTGCGCCCCCGTGGCCGCCTCCACGATCTTGCGCAGCGCCGTGGCGATCGGCTCGACGGGCGTGGACAGGTGGTGGATCCGGTCTTCGCGCAGCCGCGACTCCCCCCGCGAGGGCATGACCGTCTTGAGCCCGGCGGAGGCGGACAGCGCCGCCAGCACGCGGACGCGGCCGTCCATCCGGGCCACGGGCCGGCCGCTGCGCAGCGCCCTGCCCACCTGTTCGGTGAGCCGGCGCGACACGTACGGCTTGCGCGGCGTGATGTGCTCGATCGGGAACAGCAGGATCCGGCGGCGCTCCACCCGGATCAGCCGGGCGGCCGCCAGGTCGTCGCGCACCAGGCGGAACGCCTGGGCGTGCTCCTTGCTGATCCATCGCCCCCAGGACCGCGGCCGCGAGGCGTTGACGTCCTTCCAGAGGGCCGCGTGCAGGGAGCCCTCGCGGGCCTTGGGCGGGCTGACCGCCCGCGCCTTGCCCGCGTCGTCGGCCAGATGGCCGGCCAGCAGCAGCTCGGCCAGGGCCGCCGCGCGCAGCAGGTATCCGAGTCGGCCGCGGTTGACCAGCTTCTGCTTGCGCAGGTCGAAGGCCAGCAGGAAGGCCGATCGGGTCAGCGGCTCATCCTGGTGCACCAGCGTCTGCATCGTCTGCTCCCTCGTCGTGCTCGTCGTCCTGCGGGGTCTTGCGAGGGCGTCCGCGGGGTCGCATCCCCCCGACGTTGTCGGGCAGGCGCCCGGCCTCGGACAGGGCCCTGCGCAGCAGGAACTCGATCTGGGAGTTCGTACTGCGCAGCTCGTCGGACGCCCATCTGGCCAGCGCGTCGTGGACCACCGGGTCGAGCCGCAGGAGGATCTTCTTGCGCTCCACGGTGCTTACTGGTAGAGCGTGCCGGTGTTGACCACGGGCTGGGTGTCGCGGTCGCCCACCAGCACGACGAGCAGGTTGCTGACCATGGCGGCCTTGCGCTCCTCGTCGAGCTCGACCACGTCGTGCTCGGCGAGCTTGGCCAGGGCCATCTCGACCATGCCGACCGCGCCCTCGACGATCCGCTGGCGGGCCGCCACGACCGCGCCGGCCTGCTGGCGGCGGAGCATCGCGTGGGCGATCTCCGGCGCGTACGCCAGATGGACGATGCGCGACTCGATGATCTTCACGCCCGCCGCGGCCACCCGGGCCGCGATCTCGGCCGACAGCTGCTCGTTGATCTCGTCGGCGTTGTCCCGCAGCGACAGCCGGGGGTCGCCGTGGGAGTCGTACGGGTAGCTGCCCGCGATGTGGCGCACGGCCGTCTCCGCCTGGATCGCGACGAACTCCACGAAGTCGTCGACCTCGAAGACCGCCTGCGCGGTGTCGCGCACCTGCCAGACGACCACGGTCGCGATCTGGATGGGGTTGCCGTCGGCGTCGTTGACCTTCGTCACGTCCGTCTCGTGGTTGCGGATCCTCGTGGACACCCGGCGGCGCAACGTGATCGGGTTGACCCACTGGAAGCCGGGGGTGCGCAGGGTGCCGACGTAGCGGCCGAGCAGCTGCACGACCCGTGCCTCGCCGGGCGCGACCGCGGTCAGCCCGAAGCTCAGGACCAGCCCGGCGAGGATCGCCAGGATGGTCAGCGCGACCAGCCACAACCCGCCCTGGCCCCGGGCGAGCATGACGATCCCCATGATGAGCAGCGCGATCCCGGCCAGGACCAGCACCAGCGAGATCCCCAGCATCACGAACCCGTTGGCGGCCCGTACCGGCCGCTCCTCGATGCGCGGCGCGGGCATGTCGACGACCGCCGCTTCGATCGCGACACCGCTCGACGTCTCCGTCATCGCCTCTCCCCTTCCCTATGACTTCATCTTGCTAGCAAAGTGATATCACTTTTTCGCGCACGGGGATACCCGCGGTCGCAGTCGGTAAGCCCATTGAGCCGCTCCCGCCACCCCTCCGGCGGAACCGATCGGCGCCGTCCGGCGCAGGGGTGGCATGCGGACGTTCATCACGCGAACGGCGGTCCTGCTGCTGCTTGCCGTGCCGGCGGCCCCGCGAGTGCCGCGAGGGCGATGGCGGTGACCCATCTCGTGCCCGCGTACTTCACGGGACGAGCCACATCATCGGCTTCCGGGTGCTGGAGAACGGCCGGCAGGCGGATCTCGGCAAGGTCGGCCTGCCGCGTCCATGCCGCCGAAGGCTTCATGGCCCCGTACGCGCTCGGCACCCTGACCGTCCCGGGGCCGTTCAAGGCCGATCGGCTGCCCCGGCACGTGCGGGCGTCGGACGGCCGGCGCGTGCCGGATCGCTGGAATTCAGACCGCCCGGCTGCACCGCCGCCGGAGGCGGCAGCCCGGATCGACACGGACGGTGATGCGCCGCCGAGTCAGGGGAGGGTGGCGGCGATGCCGTCGAGGAGGGCGCGCAGGCCGTACTCGAAGGTGTGCTCCGGGGTGGCGTTGTAGTCGTCCGACGACGTGCCGAGGCGGGCGCGCAGGCGCGGGAAGTCGCCGGCGATCTCGCGCGCCCTGGCCATGGTGGCGCCGATCAGCTCCTCGGGATCCTTGCCGGTACGGCTCAGCCGCTTGGTGAGCGAGTCGAGCGCCGACATGCCGAGCACGTTGCCCAGCACGTACGTGAAGACGGCCGCCGACGCCAGATCGGCCGCCGCGCCCCGGAAGCCCGCCGCCTCGAAGACCGCGAGGCTGTGGTCGTCGTGCCGCGCCTTGGCGGGGCCGTAGAACAGGTGGGACCCGAACGCCTGCACCAGCCACGGGTGCCGGGCGAGCATGGCGTGCAGGCTGCCGGCCATCCGCGTCGCCGCCGTCCGCCAGTCGACGGCGTCGAGGTCGGGCAGCTCGACCTCGTCCCAGACCTGGTCGCCGGCCAGCAGGATGAGGTCGTCCTTGTTCTTGACGTGCCAGTAGACCGCCGTCGCGACCGTGCCGAGCCGCTTGCCGAGGTCGCGCATGTTGAGGCCGTCGAGGCCCTCCTCGTCGAGCAGCTCGACGGCGGTCCTGACGATCTGGTCGCGGCTCAGCGTGTCACGCGGCATGCCCGAACGATAGGGCATCGACCCGCAGTTGCACAAAGTTCAGGAACGCTCTTGCACTTAGTTCAAGTCTCGGGTTACCTTCCTCTTGTACTTAGTTCAAGCGCCGGCAGCGGCCGGCACGAAGGAGTCCCCCCATGAACGTCGTCGTCGCCGTGATGCAGGTCCTCGTCGCCCTGGCATTCGTCAGCATCCCGCTCGTCCGCCACCGCTACGGAGCCGCCGCCACCGCCGGCGCCCACGCCGAGCTGGAGCGCCAGGGCGCGCGCGGCTCCGTGCTCGCCGAGAACGGGATGAGGTTCGACGCCGGCGGGCACGAGACGTGGGCCCCCGGGGGCATCGCCGCCGTGATGGTCGCGGCGGCCGTGCTGAACGTCACCGCCGTCTCCTGGGCCGGCACGGTGACGTGGATCGTGCAGTCGCTCGTCCTGGTCGTCAACTGCCTCGTCGTCTACAGCCAGGTCACCGCGGTCTCGTCCGTACGGTCGGCCTTCGCCCGCAAGGGCGACCCGACGCTGGCCCGCATCGACGTGGTGGCCCTGCTGAAGGCGGCCGAGTCCGGCTTCCCGTCCTGGACGTGGAAGCTGGCGAACGCCCGCCACGTCGTGGTGTTCGGCGCCTCACTCCTCGCCCTCGCCCTCACCGCCACGGCCTGAAAGGCGGACGCCATGACCGCCCTGATCGCCGCACTGCAGCTGTTGCTCGCCACGACCTTCCTCGTCCTTCCGGTCACGGTCTGGTTCACCGGAGAGGCCGCACAGCGGGCCGCCGAGGCGGAGGTGGCCCGCCAGGGCCACGCGCCCGGCGTCCTCGCCCGTCACGGCATCCGCTTCGCCGAGCGGGCCTGGGAGTTCGGGCTGGCCCTCGCCATCGGCGCGGTCCTGGGCACGCTGGGCGCGCTCAACCTCGCCGGGGACGAGACCGGCCGCCTGCTGTCATGGGTCGTCACGCCGCTCGTCCTGGCCGGCGCCGGCTTCGTCACCACGAGCCAGGTGTTCGCGACCCGCTACACCGAGGCCGCCCTCGCGAAGTCAGGCGACCCGGCCGCGCGGGCCCTCGACGCCCGCCGGGTGATCGCCGCCGCGAGCTCCGGCTTCCCCTCCTGGCTGCGGCCGCTGGTGGTGGTGCGGTTCGTCCTCACCACCGCGGGCTCGCTCCTGGTGATCGTCCTGCTCGCGGCGGACGCGTACGTCAGCTGAGCCGCCAGGTCACAGGCGGACACGCACCACCCGGCCCGCGGCCTCCCGCTCCCGTCGGAGAGGGCCGCGGACGCCGCGTTCCAGCGCCCACGCGACCTTGCGCCGTGTCAGTCGAAGACGGCCGGAGGCGGGACGGGGGCGAGGACGGGGTCGCCGTCCCTGATCGGGGCCGCGCCCGCGATGAAGTGGGTCAGCGCCTCGCCGTGCACGCAGCGCGCCTGCGTCAGCCCGCCCGCCGCCCGCCGCGTGAGCAGGTCGACCGGCAGCTCCGTGCGGGAGGCCGCCACGATGAGGTTGCCGAAGCGCCGCCCCCGCATGATCCCCGGCTCGGCCAGCAGCGCCACATGGCCGAACGTGCCCGTCACCGTGGCCAGCAGCCGCTTGGCGAAGGCCAGCCCCTTGCCGTCGGCCATGTTGATCAGCAGCGTCCCGCCGGGACGCAGGACGCGCGCCAGATCGCCCATGTACTCGGCCGTCGCCAGCTCCACCGGCATCGTCGCCCCGACGAACGCGTCGAGCACCATCAGGTCGGCCGTGGCGTCCCAGACCTTGGCGGTGCCCTCACGCCCGCCCGCGACGATGACCTTGAGCTTGGGCACCGACCGCAGGCCGAGCTGCTCGCGTACGAGGTTGACCAGCAGGCCGTCGGGCTCGATGACGATGTGGCGTGACCCGGGCCGGGTGGCCGAGACGTAACGGGGGATCGTGCAGGCGCCGCCGCCGACGTGGACACAGCTCAGCGGACCCTCGGAGAGGAGGTCGATCACGTCCGCCATGAGCCGTACATACTCAAATTCCAGAAATGTCGGGTCTTGTAGGTCTACGTACGACTGAGGTACGCCATCCTTGGACAACATCCAGCCGTCCTGCCTGTCCAGGTCCCGGAGAAGCTCGACCTCGCCGAACGTCACCGGATACAGGCCGGGCATCGGTTCCCGCTGTCCACGTACCACGTCAGATCCCTCCCTGGGAGAACCGTATGCGACGACGAAGGCTGATTGTGCTCGTCATCGCGCTTGTCGCGATAGTCGGGGCCGGTGCTTTCGCCGTCGCGTCCGCCAACCGCGTCAAGGGCAGCGCCGAGCAGACGGCCGAGGAGTACTTCGACGCCTGGCGCAGGGGTGACGTGATGGCCATGGTCAGGCTGGTGGACCAGCCGCCGTCCGACTTCGCCGAGCGGCACCGCGCGCTGAGCGAGGACCTGCACGTCGACTCGCTCCGGCTCACTCCCGGCAGTCCGCGTGAGACCGGGGACGAGAGCGTCGAGGTGCCGTTCGCGGGGGTGCGCGAGCTCGCCGAGCTGGGGCCCTGGCCGTTCGACGGCGTCCTGCGGCTGGGCGTGCGCGACCGCGCCTGGAAGGTCCTGTGGACGCCCGAGACGCTGCACCCGCTGCTCAAGGACGGCGGCACGCTGGAGCTGACGGAGGTCGACGCCTCGGCCGCCGAGCTCGTCACCAGCGAGGGCGAGAAGATCCCCAACGACAGCTACGCCGAGGCCTACCTCGAACCGCTCAGGCCCGAGTTCGCCGAGGCCAACCACGGGTGGGCGCTGGTGTCGAAGCTGCCGGGGCAGCCCGACCGGCAGCTGATCACCCGCCGGCCGGAGGCGAACGTCGAGCGCACCACCCTGTCGCGCCCGGTGCAGGCCGCGGCGGCCCGCGCGCTGGACGCCGTGGACGACTCCGCGATCGTCGTCATCCGGCCGAGCACCGGCGAGATCCTGGCGCTCGCCGACCGTCTGCGCGACAACTACAGCGCCGTGCGCGACGTGTTCCCGCCCGGCTCCGTGTTCAAGACGATCACCGCGGCGGCGCTGCTCAAGAGCGGTCTCGACCCGGCGGCGCAGGTCGGCTGCCCCGGTGCGTACACGATCCCGTTCCACCGCTCCTTCACCAACGACGGCGAGGTGGACCGCGGGGTCGTGACGTTCACCGACGCCTTCGCCCACTCCTGCAACACCACGTTCGTCGAGCAGGTCACGACCCGGCTCACCGGCGAGGAGCTGAGCAGGACGGCGGACGAATGGGGGTTCGGCCGGTCGGTCGCGACCGGCATCGGCGGCACCTGCGGAGCCGTTCCGGCGGCCGCCGACCTCGACGTGCTCGCCGCCGACGCGATCGGCCAGGGCGAGGTCGTGGCGAGCCCGCTGTGCATGGCCGCGCTGGCCGCCGCCGTGGAGAGCGGCGTCTGGCGCTCGCCCCGGCTGCTGTCGGAGGAGCAGGTACGCCGCCTCGACGGCGTGCCGGGTGAGGACGCCCCGATGGACGCCGGCATCGTGGCCGCGCTCAGGGACATGATGCGGGCCGTGGTCGACCACGGCACGGCCAGTGACGCCGGGCTTCCCCCCGACGTGTCGGGCAAGACGGGCACGGCCGAGGTCGAGGGGGAGACCTCGCACGCCTGGTTCATCGGCTTCCGCGAGGACCTGGCCTTCTGCGTGTTCGTCCGGCACGGCGGATCGGGGCGGGCCACGGCCGCGCCGATCGCCGCCCGCTTCCTGAACGGCGTGTGATCTCGGTCTCGGCCAAGCGGCGGAAACCGTAACCTACGGTACCGTAGGTTTCTATGACGACCATCACCGTGAAGCCGAGGCTGCGTGGCTGGTTGCATGCCGGGGCGCTGCCCGTGACGCTGGTCGCGGGCTTCGTGCTCGTGGCGCTCGGCCCCACTGTGCAGGCCCGCCTGGCCAGCGCCGTCTACGCGATCACGTCGGCCCTGCTGTTCGGCATCTCCGCGACCTACCACCGCGGCACGCTCGGCCCCCGGCTGGCCGAGTTCCTGCGCAGGATCGACCACGCGAACATCTACCTGATCATCGCGGGCACGTACACGCCGTTCGCGCTGCTGGCCCTGGAGGGGGTCGCGCGGGTGGCGGTGTTGTCGGTGATCTGGGGCGGGGCCCTGACCGGGGTGCTGTTCCGGATGCTCTGGATGGGCGCCCCGCGCTGGCTCTACACCGTGCTCTACCTGGCGCTGGGCTGGGCGGCGATCTTCGTCATGCCGCAGCTGCTGGACGGCGCGGGCGTGGCCGCCGTGGTGCTGGTGGCCGTCGGAGGCGTGTTCTACTCGGCCGGCGCCGTCGTGTACGGCCTGCGCCGGCCCGACCCCTCACCCCGCTGGTTCGGCTTCCACGAGATCTTCCACGCCTTCACCATCGCCGCCTACCTCGTGCAGTACATCGCGGTGTCGATCGTGGTCTACTCGCACGGATGACGCCGGCGTACGGGCGTCCAGATCGCTGATATTTGACCCCGTACTGGGCTCTTTTCGGGTGCGTCCCGGAAAGGCAGACCAGCATGGTAGATGTCTCTCGGTCGTGGTGGCCGCTGCTGCTCCGCGGTCTCGCGGCCGTCGTCTTCGGCTTCCTCGCGCTGCTCTGGCCCGGGATCACCGTGCTCGCCCTGGTGGCCTTCTTCGGCGCGTACGCCCTGGTCAGCGGGATCTTCGCGCTGTTCGCCGGCTTCCGTCACGCGACGCGATCGAGGGCCTGGCTCATCGTCACCGGCGTCATCGGGATCCTGGCCGGCATCGTGGCGTTGGTCTGGCCGGGCATCACCTCCCTCGCCCTGCTCTACGTCGTGGCCGTCTGGGCCGTCTTCAGCGGCGTGGCGGAGATCGCGGCCGGAATCCATCTGCGCAAGGTCATCGACAACGAGTGGGCGTTCATCGTGGCCGGCGCCCTGTCGGTGCTCGTCGGCGTCCTGCTGATCATCCGGCCCGGCGCGGGCCTGGTCAGCCTCGCCTGGCTCGTCGGCGTCTTCGCGATCCTCTACGGCATCGCCATGATCGCCGTGGCGTTTCGGGTGAAGAACTTCTCCAGCAGGGTAGATGTCCCATAAATTTTACGTATATACCTGTATTCCACCGTAGGAATGCCGTGGAGGCGCCATGGACGTACACGCCCGCCTTGCCCGCCACCTCCTCGTCGACGGATACCGCCTCGTGCTGGACCTGGAGCTCAGCCGCGGCTCCTGGCTGGTCGACGCCCGCGACGGCCGCCGCTACCTCGACTTCTACACGTTCTTCGCCTCCGCGCCGCTCGGCGTGAACCCGCCCTTCGACCCCGACTTCGTCCGCCTGCTCGGCCAGGTCGCGCGCAACAAGCCGGCCAACCCCGACATCTACACCGAGCACCTGGCCGACTTCGTCGACACCTTCGTCCGCGTGCTGGGCGACCCCGAGCTGCCCCACCTGTTCTTCGTCGAGGGCGGCGCCCTGGCCGTCGAGAACGCGCTCAAGACCGCGTTCGACTGGAAGAGCCGCCGCAACGAGGCCGCCGGCAGGTCACGCGACCTCGGCACCAAGGTCATGCACCTGACCAGGGCCTTCCACGGCCGCAGCGGCTACACCCTCAGCCTGACCAACACCGAGCCGGCCAAGACCGACCGCTTCCCCCGCTTCGACTGGCCGCGCATCGACGTGCCCGCCATCCACCTCGGTGACGTCCAGACCGCCGAGGAACGCGCGCTCGCCCAGGCCCGCGAGGCCTTCGAACGCCACCCGCACGACATCGCCTGCTTCATCGCCGAGCCCATCCAGGGAGAGGGCGGCGACAACCACATGCGGCCCGAGTTCCTGCGCGCCATGCAGGACCTGTGCCACGAGTACGACGCCCTGTTCGTCCTCGACGAGGTGCAGACCGGCGGCGGGACGACCGGGACGCCGTGGGCGTACCAGCAGCTGGGCCTCGCCCCCGACGTGGTGGCGTTCGCCAAGAAGGTCCAGGTCGGCGGGATCATGGCGGGCCGCCGGGTGGACGAGGTGCCCGACAACGTGTTCCAGCAGAGCGGGCGGATCAACTCGACGTGGGGCGGCGGCCTGGTCGACATGGTGCGCAGCCGCGGCATCCTGGAGATCGTCGAACGCGACGGCCTCATCGAACGGGCCGGCACGGTCGGCGCCATGCTCCTCGAACGCCTCACCAAACTGGAGGCCGGGCACCCCGAGACCCTGTCGAACGTCCGCGGCCGCGGCCTGATGTGCGCGTTCGACCTGCCCGACCAGGCCGCCCGCGACGCGCTGGTGACCCGGCTCAGGGAGCAGCACGGCGTCCTGGTGCTGCCCTGCGGGCCCCGCTCCGTACGGCTGCGCCCGGCGCTGAACATCGCGGAGACCGACGTCGAGCACGGCCTGGCGGCCGTGGACGCCGCCCTTTCTACTGGGTGACGCTGGTGGCGGTGCGCCGGGGACCGGCGTAGCGCCACAGGAAGTTGAGCAGGACACTGACGCGGTTGCGCCCGCCCAGCAGGTACGCGACGTGGATGAAGATCCACGCCAGCCAGGCGGGCAGCCCGCGCATCGTCATCCCGTTGGGCAGCTGCAGCACGGCCTCCGCCTTGCCCACGGTCGCCATGATCCCCGGATCACGGTACGAGAACGACCGCACCGGCAGCCCCTTCGAGGCCGCGATGATCTGCTTGCCCACGTGCTTGCCCATCTGGATCGCCGGCTGGGCGAGCTGGGGCAGCGGGCTGGGCGGCCCGGACAGGTCGCCGGCCACGAAGATCTCGGGATGCTCGGGGACGTTCAGCGCCTCCGTGAGCGTCACCCTGCCGCCCTTGCCCTGCGGCAGCCCCCAGGAGCCCACCTCAGGGGGCGCGGTGACGCCCAGCGCCCACACGGTCACGTCGCTCGGCAGCCGCGTGCCGTCCTGCAGCACCACGGCGTCCGGCTCGACGGAGGCCACCGTGGAGCCCAGCCGCAGGTTCACGCCCCGCTTGCGCAGCGCCTTGGCCGCCGCGTCCCGCAACCGCGGCTTGTACGGCGCCAGCACGAAGTCGAACCGCTCCACCAGCGTCACGCTGGTCTGCGCGGGACGCACCTCGGGATGGGTGAGCGGCAGCGTGCGCCGGCGCAGCTCCGCCAGCGTGCCGGCCATCTCGACGCCGGTCGCCCCGGCGCCCACCACCACGACGTGCATGCTCTTGCGCCGGCCCGCCGCGGTGTCCTCCAGGTAGTGCTGCAGCCGCCGCCGCAGCCCCGCGGCGTCGCCGAGCGAGTAGATCGGCAGCGCGTTCTCCCGCGAGCCCGGCACGTTGAGCCAGTTGGTCGTGACGCCCGTGGCCAGCACCAGGTAGTCGTAGTCGAGGCCGGTGCCGTCCTCGAACTCCACCCGCCGCTCGTCCGGCAGCACCTTGCTCAGCGCGGCCCGGCGCGCCCGCACGTTCGGCCACTTGGCGGTGTACGTCCTGACCGGGTACGACACGTCGCTCGTGCCCAGCCCGGCCGTGGCGACCTGGTAGAGCAGTGGCTGGAAGGTCGCGTACGGATGGCGGTCGACCAGCGTCACGAGGGCGCCGCCCTTGGCCAGCTCGCGTGTGGCGGCCAGCCCGGCGAAACCCGCGCCCACGACGACGACCCGCGCTCTTTGCACCATGCCAAGTCACTCCCCTTGAACGACGTCAAGGATGCCTCTGGCACTCTCAGCATCTCTTAAACCCCTATGCCGGGAACCACCCGGAAAGTGCCAGGTCCACGCGACGGCGCAGGAGGTCCGGTTCAGGATGACACCCGTCACTCCTGGCGGGAGCGCCACAGGCCGATGGCGCGGACGCGCGAGTCGACCCCCAGCTTGGCGTAGATACGGTTGACGTGGTTCTTCACGGTCTTCTCGCTGAGGAACAGTCGCTGCGCGATCTCGCCGTTGGACTGCCCCGTGGCGATCAGGTCCATGACCTCTGCTTCACGCTTGCTCAGAGACGTGAACACGCTGTCGAACGCGGCGTCTTCGACTCTCATCCGGCCTCCGGGTGGCGCGCAGTCGGTCAGATCGCCGATGCCCCCGTGCTTCCGGCGTTAGCGGTAGACAGTGAGCATAACCCGCAATGTCGCGATTTGGGGCGGTTGTCGGGAAAAACGACAACGGCCGGTCCCAAAGGAACCGGCCGTTGCCCGTGGGGTGAGTGAAGGGACTTGAACCCTCGACATCCAGGACCACAACCTGGCGCTCTGCCAACTGAGCTACACCCACCGCGGCCACCACCTGAGTGGTGGCGACAGGAAAAGTGTAGCGGGGTTCGGGAGCTTTTACGCCACACCTTTAGCCCGTGACACGCTCGGCGAGTGCTCTGGCGGTCGCCGAATCGGGCCCGGGCTGGCCCACGAAGATGGCCGCGCGGTAGTAGCGGAGCTCCCTGATCGACTCCGTGATGTCGGCCAAAGCCCTGTGCCCGCCCTGCTTCTCGGGCGCGGCGAAGTAGACACGGGGGTACCACCGGCGGACCAGTTCCTTGATCGACGAGACGTCGATCATCCGGTAGTGCAAATACGCATCCACCCCGGGCATGTCGCGCGCGATGAACGTGCGGTCGGTGCCGATCGAGTTGCCGCACAGCGGCGCCTTCTTCGGCTCGGGGATGTGGCGGCGGATGTAGTCGAGCACGAGCGACTCGGCCTCCGCCAGCGTCACCCCGCCCGCCAGCTCGGGCAGCAACCCGGAGGCGGTGTGCATCTCGCGTACGACCTGCGACATCTGCTCCAGCGACTCGGGCGGTGGCTTGATGACCACGTCGACGCCTTCGTCCAGCTGATTCAGCTCGCTGTCGGTGATGACGCATGCCACCTCGACGAGCGCGTCGCGACCCAGGTCGAGCCCGGTCATCTCGCAGTCGATCCAGACCAGCAAGTCACTCATTCGATCTCCTCGCCCAGCGGCTCGGAGCACTCCAATCCGCCCGCTTGTCATCCACCAGCCTAGTGCCACGGGTCAGGCCGGCTCGAGCGAGCCGAGAACCTGGCTCACCACATCCGTGCCGAGATTGTCGGGAACGGAGACGTACAGCATGGCCGGGCTCTGCCCCTCGCCGCGGTCCATCAGCACGATCGCGCCGTTCTCCTTCTTCCACGCGTAGCCGTTCTCCTCGGAGATCTTGCTGAAGTCGAGCTCGAACCGGAGCACCCACGCGTCCCTGTCGCCGATCTTCATCGCCTTGTCCTCGACGATCCGGCTCTCGTGGGCGAGCGTGTAGTACCGGCTGGAGAAGTCGACGTAGACCGCCTTGGCGGTGTCGCCCATCCCCGAGACGCCCGAGTAGGGATAGAGCTCGTGGAGCGGGCCGGTGTAGACGTTGCCGATCCAGTCGTGGTCCCGGCCGTCGTAGTTCTGCTGCGCGGTGGCCTGCGCCGCGGCCGTCCACAGCTGCCGGCTCGGGTCGCCGCTGTTGACCGACGCGTACGGCGGCACCGTCCAGCCGTCGGGCACCTCGAACGACAGGCCGCTGCGCGGATCGGTGATCTGGTCGCCCGACGGCTGGGGGAACGCGCCGGCGTCCTGGCTGGGCGGCAGGGACGGCGGCTCCTGGGAGGGCGGGATGTACCTGTCGCTCGGCGCCGGGGGCTCGGGGGACGCGCTCTGCGTGACGGGCCGGTTGACGAAGACCACCGCCACCACGATCAGTGTCAGCACCACCAGCGCCGACAGGCCGCCGAACACCCACGGCAGCGGGCTGCGCTGCTTGGGCGGCGGGCCGCTCCACTGCGGCTGGGCCGGCGCCGGGTGACCGTAGGCGGACTGGCCGTGGGTCGGCCGGCCGTACTGGAGGGTGGGGTTCGCGGGCGTCGCGGACCAGCCGGGATCGGACTGCGGCTGCGGTTTCGCCTGCGGCTGTGGTCCGGAGGGCGGCTGCTCCTCTGGTGCCCCCTGCTGGTGGGCGTGGATGGCATCCGTCCACTGTTTGCCGTCCCACCAGCGGAGGTGGGGCTCTCCGTAGGGGTCCGGATACCATCCCGCGGGGGTCTGCGTGGTCATGTTCGCCAGGTTAATAAGAACCGCTTTGATATGCATTGCTGCTTCAGCACTTGTACCTGAAGCTTGCCCTACCGGTGCGTACGGGGCCGGGCGTGACGATCCGCAGCGTGGCCGTGGCCCTGACATCGCTCTCGCCGCGCAGCGTCCACCGTAGCGGCAGGGTGTAGGAGGTCTGGTCGGAACGCGTGCGTAACGTCCCCCTGATGACGTCCTCGTCCAGGTTCTTGCGCCATTCGTAGGTGATCTCGCCTGGGGCGCCGTTGGTGACGACCGTGCCGGTGATGACGACGGCGCTGTCGCAGCCCTGCGTCCTCTTCGGCGCCACCACGTCGACCGAGCCGACCGCGAGCTTCGGAGCGTCGCCCATCCGGAGCCAGGCCAGGACCGCACCTACGATGATCACCGCGAACCCGGCCGTGGACAGGATCGTCCGCCGGCGCCGGGCCCGCGAACGCCTGGCCGCCCGCCCGGCGCGTTGCAGGGTGACCTCGTCGCCGCCGGACCGCCAGATCCGCTGCGCCGCCGTCTCCCCGCCCTGCTCCTGCGCCCCGACCCCCGGCCCGAACCGCGCCGGGCCGGTGGTGGGGGCGGTGGTCGGGGCGAACCGCGCCGGCCCGGTCGTCCTTTCGGAAACGTGCAGCAGGGTGACGATGTCGCCCTCATCCACCCCGGTCCCTTCTGGAACGCGGCGCAAGGTGACGATGTCCCCTTCGTCGGCCATCCCGTACGGCGAGGTCGCGTGTGGGGGTGCCTGCGCGAAGGCGGACCGGTCGCGGGCCGCCCGTGACAGCGTGTCCCTGCCGATCCGGCCGCCGGGCAGCACGCCGCGCCCGTCGATGAGCACGTCGCGGGCGGCGGCCAGGCCATGGCCGCCGGCGGTGGCGGCCGCGCGTTCGAACAGCTCGGCCACCGCGGACGCCCCGAAGGACGCGGCCAGCACCCGGGCCAGCGCCGCCCATCCCGCCACGTCATGCGCAGGCGCCGAGGCCCGGTCACGCACGGCGTCGGCCAGCCCCCGTTCCGACAGCAGAGCGGCCCCCTCGGCGGTGATCACGACCGTACGCGGATGCACCGAGCCGTGCGTGACCCCCGCCGCGTGCAGCGTGAGCAGCGTCTGAGCCGTCTCCACCAGCACGCACGCCGCCCCACCCGCCTCCACGCCGACGACGGCCGGGTTCGCTCGCCGCCCGGTGGTGGTGAGGAGGCCGGACAGGGTGGGCGTGACCGCCTGGGCGGTGAGCAGCCAGACCTGGTCGCCCGCCGCGACCACGTCGGCCACCGGGACCAGGCCGGTCAGGCCGCCGAGCACGAGCCGCTGGTCGGTCATGACGGCTCGCACCACGCGGTCGCGCACGCCGGGCAGGCCGATGACCGCCCGGTCGAACAGCAGCGCGCCCGCCCGGCGTCCGTCGGGTGAGATGGCGTCGATCCAGTGTCCGAGCTCGGTCAGCCAGGTGTGCTGGGTGAGCCGGAATCCGGCGATGCCGGGTCCAGTGTTGTCCATCGCCGTCGCCCCCCGGCGCGTCTAACGCGTCCTTCTGTGACGACCGGCCATGCGTCGCCTCACCGCAAGTGTGGCCGGTATCGCGCCGGACGTCACGAGGCCCAGCGCCACGAGTGCTGCCGTGGGGGCGGACGTCAGGATCGGCCCTTCCCCGGGCCCGTCGTCGGTGTCTCCGTCCTTCGGGCCGCCGATTGTGGGGTCCGTGTCTGTGGGCTCTGGGTCCGGGGACTCGCCCTCGCCGGGTGTTCCGGTGGGGGAGGGATCGCCGTCATCGGTGGGGACGGGTGAGGAGGTGGTCGGGGCGGGCGAGGACGTGGGCCGCGTCGGCGCCGGACGCGGCGCCGAGGGCGTGGACGTCGGTGTGGGGGTGGGGGTGGGCGTCGACTCGGAGGCCTCTTCGGGCGTGCCTACGTCGCCGGTCAGCCTCAGGGAGGCGGACGGCGACGGGGTGGTGGTGCGGGCGGGCTTCCTGGGCCTCGCGGACGTCCTGGCGGGCCTGGGGACGTGCGTGGCGGTCTGTACGGGCTGGGAGGCGACCGGCTGGACGGACGGCGGCGGCGCGTCGCTCGCGGTCGGCTCGGTCTCGGTCTCCGGCTCGGTCTCCGGCGTGGTGTCCTCCGGCGACGGCTCCTCGTCCGGATCGAGCGGATCCGTGGGCGCGGAGGTGCCGGGCACCGGTGTCGCCGGCGTGCCCTGGCTGGTCTGCGCCTGCAGCACCGCCTCGTCGGACGACGCGTTCACGATGATCACCGCGGCGGCGGCCAGCACGCCGACGACCGACGCGGTGACGGCGATCTTGGCGGGCAGCTTGCCCAGCGCGCGTGCGGACCTGCCGAGACCGCGCGTCGGCTCGCCGAAGCGGGTCTCGGCGAGCGCGGTCTCCGTCTCGGCCGGCTCGTCCAGCCGGATCGGGAAGAGCAGCGCCAGCAGGCCCGCAAGAGCGGCCAGGCGGCGGCGTCCGCGCTCCTCCCAGTCGAGCCCGTACGCCTCGGCCGCGACCGCCTCCAACTCGGTGAGGAACGCCTCCGCAGACGGCGGGCGCTCGGCCGGGTCCTTGGCCAGACCCCGCCCGACCAGGCCGCGCAGCGCCGCCGGCACCTCCTCGACCGGCGGGGAAGCGGTCTGGTGCTGGTGGGCCAGCACCATGACGTTCGAGGCGCGGAACGGACGCGTGCCCGTCAGGCACTCGAAGAAGACGGCGGTGGCCGCGTACACGTCGGTCGCGGGCCCGGCCGGCGCGCCCGACCACTGCTCGGGCGCCATGTACGGCGGCGTGCCCGCCGCCTCCGCGTCCTCGCCGGCCCGCACCGCGATGCCGAAGTCCACGAGTTTGCTGATGCCGTCGGCCTGGACCATGACGTTCTCGGGCTTGTAGTCGCGGTGCACGACGCCGATCGCGTGCGCCGCGGCCAGGCCCCGCAGGGAGCCCTTGAGCACGGTCAGCGCGGCTTCGGCGCCGGTGGGACCCTCGGACTTGAGGATCTCGCGCAGCGACACCCCGTTGACCAGCTCCATGATGATCGCCGCACCCTGGCCGGACTCGACGTAGTCGATCAGCCTGGCGTGGTGGGAGCTCCGCAGTGTGCCCAATAAGCGGGCCTCGTGCCGGAACCGGGCGACGAACCCGACGTCGGACCTCAGCTCGTCACTGAGGTACTTGATGGCCACCTCGGCGCCGTCGTAGTCGCGTCTGGCGAGCACGACCCGCCCGGCCGCGCCCGAGCCGAGCTCGCGCACCCCGGTGTAGCCGGGGACCCCCCATGGCCCATTACCGTACATAACGGTCTCCTCTGGAGTACTTGGGCCCCCACCCGCACCAAACGGTCCGTAGCTTAACCACAGCGGACCACGTTCTGACCCCCGAAGTGCCGATAAGGCAGAAATATCGCCTGCCAACCGGCCCGGTCCCCGGCCGAGCGGCCCGGCCCGATCAAGCCCGGCCCGATCAAGCCGGGCCCGATCAAGCCCCGCCCTTCGTGCACCGGCTTGAGGGTCGGTGCCCTCGTGATCGGCTTCGGGGCTTTCGCGGTCCGGCCGCCGGCCGTTGCGCTCCGGCTCCGGGGCTCCCGCGACACGGCCACCGGCTCTCCTGCTCCGGCCCCGAGCTCCATTTTCCGGATCGGCAGCGCTCGGACAGCTCAGGAGTTCTCGGGCGGCTCAGGGCCTCCTTCGTCGGGGTCGGGGGAGTCTTGCGCCGGGTTCCGGCCGGGTGCCGGAGCGCTTTCGGAGGGGGTGGGAGCGTTCCGGGTGGGGGTGGGAGTGCCCTCGGAGGGCTTGGGCGTGGTCTCGTCCCGTTCGGGGGAGTTCTCGTCGGGCTTGGGCTCGCGTGGGGTGTCCGGGCAGGCGGGGGTGGCGCCGGTGCGGCGGTCGGGGCCGTTCGCCGCGGCGGGGGTCGTGAGCGCCGTCACCGACCACCTCGTGCCGCACGTCAGGCGCAGCGGCGACGACAGGGCCATGCTGTACGAGGTCTCGCCGGACAGCGTGACGGTTCGCGTGTCCACCCGCCGGCCGGCGGCGAACCTGACCGTCAGCCGTACCGGGCGGGTGTCGGCCGCGGTCACCCTGACCTGGGCGCTGACGCCGCGACCCGCCGCCGCTTCGACGATCGCCACCCGGCGGACCTGCGGCGGGCAGACCACCCGGGTCCGGGCGGTGTCCGTACGGCTGCCGGCGCTCACCCGTACCGACAGCCAGGAGCCGCACGGGCGGGACCTGAGGGGGAAGGCGAACCGCTTGGTGTAGGACCGGCGTCCGGACAGGGTGGTGTCGCGCGTCCCCGCCGGATTGTCGCCGACCGCGAACCACGCCCGTACCGGGATCTCGCCGGTGCCGCTCGTGGTCACCCGGATCGTGGCGGTGGCGGTGGCGGTGGCGGTGGCGGGGGCGGTGGTCGCGGTGACGGCGGCGGCTCGCCTCGGCGTCTCGGGGAGAGCCAGGCGGACGTCCAGGCCCGTCACCCGCGCCGGGCACGGCGGCACGGACAGGGAGGCCCTCGCCGGACCCCCGGGGGAGGCGGGGGCGGTCGTGAAGGTCAGCGTGACCGTCCTGCCGCACGGGCGCTCGCCCATCGCCCAGGTCAGCGTGCGGGTGTAGCGGGTCGAACCGCGCAGCGGTACGCGCTGGGTGTGTCCGCCCGTTCCGGCCGCCCTCCAGGTCGCGGTGGCGGTGACGGGGCCGGCGTCGCCGGTGCGCAGCGTGACCGTTGCGGAGGCGACGCCGCGGGCGTTCACGGTGATCGCCCCGACGTCCGCCGCGAGCACCGGCGTGCCGGACGGCGGCTCCTCCCCGGGAGGCGGATCACCAGTGCCGGGGTTCCCCGGTTCACCCGGACCAGGCTCCCCAGGATTCCCCGGGTCACCGGGACCTGGATCTCCGGGACCTGGATCTCCGGGTGCGCCCGGGTCTGGGTCCGGACCTCCCGGTTCGCCCGGGTCCGGGTCGCTGGGATTGCCTGGTTCGCCGGGGTCCGGGTTTCCCGGTTGGCCTGGGTCTGGGTTGCCGGGGTTGCCGGGATTGCCCGTGTCTGGGTCTCCCGGTTGACCCGGGTCCGGGTCCGCCGGTTCGTCGAGGTCCGGGTTGCCGGGATCAGCGGGGTCCGGGTTGCCGGGGTCGGCGGGGTCCGGGTCGGGTGGGGTGTCGGGGTTTGCCGCGTCGTCCACGGGGTCTCGGTCGGGGCCGGATGTTTCGGGGGAGCCCGGCGGCCCGGTGTCCAGGGGGATGGCCGCCTGTGGTGAGCCCGCGGGCGTGTTCCCAGGGTCCGTGTTCGGTCCCGGCGTCCCAGGTGGGGCGGAGACCGGCTCGGTCGGGGTTCGGCTCGGCGGGACGGCCGCCGCTGCGCCGATCGGCTGCTCGGGCACCGGCCGGCTGGAAACCAGGACGATCACCGCCGTCACGGCCGCCACCGTGGCGAGCGCACCTCCCGTCGCCATGCGCCGCACGTTCGACCCGGCCGGCCGCCGCACGTCCGGCCCCGTCGCCGCCGTCGCCACCGCAGGCGCGTCCGCTCGCGCCGCGCCTACCGCGTCCGGCCCGTCCGCTCCCGTGGCCGCCTTCGACCGCCCCACCCGCCGCGCCATCGAGCGCAGGTCATGGAACACCGTCCTGGCCAGCGACGTGGACGTCTCGGGCATGGGCGGGGCCGGCTCCGGCAGCAAGAGTGCGAGCAGGGCCACGAGTCCGGACAGCCGCCGCCGTCCCCGTTCCTCCCAGTCCTCCCCGTACGCCGCCCGCGCCGCACTCTCCAGCTCGCCGACGAACGCCGGAGCGCTCCCCGGCCGCGCGGCCGGGTCCTTGGCCAGCCCGCGCCGCACCAGCTCCCGCACCGGTGCAGGCGCCTCGTGGATCGGCACGGGCGCGTGCACGTGCTGGTACCCGAGCACGCTCGGCTCGGTGGACCGGTAGGGCCGGTGCCCGGTCAGGCACTCGAAGAACACGACGGTGGCCGCGTACACGTCGGTCGCGGGCGTCGCGGGCAGCCCCGCCCACAGCTCGGGCGCCATGTACGGCGGCGTCCCCTCAGGACGGGCCACCGTGCCATGCCGCACCGCGATGCCGAAGTCGACCAGCTTGCTGACCCCGTCGTCGCGGACGAGCACGTTCTCCGGCTTGTAGTCGCGGTGCACCAGCCCGAGCTCGTGCGCCTTGGCCAGCCCCAGCAGCGAGCCCTTCAGCACGGCCAGCGCCGCCTCGGGCCCGGCCGGGCCGTGCTCCCGCATGAGCGCCCGTAACGAGACGCCGTTCACCAGCTCCATCACGATGCAGGCGCCGAAGGCGTCCTGGATGTACTCCCACATCGTGGCGATGTTCGGATCGCGCAGGGTGACGAGCAGCCGCGCCTCCGACTGGAACCTGGCCAGCGCCGCGCCGTCGTGCCGCAGCTCCTCGGACAGGTACTTGATCGCCACCCTGATCCCGGTCGCGTCGTGCGCGCCCAGCGCGACGCGACCGCTCCCACCCCGCCCGAGCTGCCTGATCTCCGTGTATCCGGGGGCACTCCACTGCATACGCCTCTCCCATCAGGAGGCGGCCCACCTGATGAGACGTGTGATCAAGGAGCAGGGTTTTCCAGGTGGCCCGGTTTCATGGAACTACTCCCGATGGAGGATGTGAACCGGGGTTTCGATACCTTCTGGGAGCACCGAATCGGGTTCGGGCTCACCCCATGTCGTGACCAGCGGCAACACGCCCGCCCACACCGGCAGCGCGTAGTCCTCCTCGTCGTCCTTCGGCCCGCCGCGCCGCGTCTTGACCGACGCCTCCTCCAGCGACAGCGCCAGCACGGCCGTGGCGGCCAGCTCCTTGCGGCTGGGCAGGCGGACATAGTCCCACTGGCCGGGGGCCAGCTGCTCCGACAGGGCGCGCAGCCCGGCCAGGCGCTCGTCCGGGTCTGTCACCAGCCGGGCCCGGCCGTAGACGATCGCCGAACGGTAGTTGACCGAGTGGTGGAAGACCGACCGGGCCAGCACGACGCCGTCGAGGTGCGTGACCGTGACGCACACCTCGGCGCCGTCGGCCGCCCGCAGCGAGGAGGCCCCGGTCGAGCCGTGCAGGTAGAGGGTGTCGCCGATGCGGCCGTAGCCGGTGGGCACGACCATCGGGCAGCCGTTCACGACCACGCCGAGGTGGCAGACCAGCCCGGTGTCGAGCACGTCGTAGAGATCGTTCCTGTCGGTGCTGCCGCGCTGCTTCTCGCGGCCCAGCGTGGTGCGGGGAGTGGTGGACAGCATGATTGGACCCTAACGACAAAGTGGACCTATCCTGTAGGGCCACTATCAACCTGTTCATAGAGACCACTTCCGGTGCGCACCGCTGTCGACCTGCCCATATCCCTGTCCCGCGACTCCGCCGAGCCGCTCATCGCGCAGCTCGCGGACCGGCTGCGCCACGCCATGCTCGACGGGGCGCTGGCGCCCGGCGAGCGGCTGCCGTCCACGCGGGCGCTGGCGGCCCAGCTCGAGGTCAGCCGTACGGTCGTGATGGAGGCGTACCAGCAGCTCTACGCCGAGGGGTGGCTCGACGGCCGGCACGGCTCCGGCACGTTCGTGGCCGAGATGGAGCAGCCGCCCCGCCCGCCGGGGCGCGGCGCGTACCAGCCGGATCCGCCGCTGCCCCCCGCCGACGCGATCGACCTCACGCCCGGCCAGCCCTGGGTGCGCGACTACGACCACGCGGCCTGGAAGCGCGCCTGGCGCCGCGCCGCCGACCTGCCGCCCGGCGACTCACCCGACCCGTACGGCCTGCCGCGCCTGCGCGAGCTGCTGGCCGAGCACCTGCGCCGGGCCAGGGGCATGGCCGTCGGCCCGGAGAACATCCTGGTCACCCGGGGCACCGGCAACGGCCTCGACCTGTGCGCGCTCGCCCTGCTCGGCCCCGGCACCCGCGCGGGCGTGGAGGACCCGGGCTACCACGTGGCCCGCACGGTGTTCGCGGCGCGGGCCGCCGAGGTGGTGCCCTGCCCGGTGGACGAGGACGGCGTGATCGTCGACGGGCTTCCCGGCGACCTGCGCGTGCTCTACACGACCCCGGCCCACCAGTACCCGCTCGGCGGCCGGTTGCCGATCCCGCGCCGCGAGCGGCTGCTCGCCTGGGCCAGGAAGACGGGCGCGACGGTCGTCGAGGACGACTACGACGCCGAGTTCCGCTACGACGTCGCCCCGCTGCCCGCGCTCTACGGCCTCGACCCCTCGCGGGTGGTGCTGCTCGGCACGCTGTCCAAGACCCTCGCGCCCGACGTGGGCGTGGGCTGGCTGGTCGGGGACCCGGAGCTGGTCGGCCGGATCGCCCGCCTGCGCCGCACGGTCGCCGACCGCACCAGCGGCCCCGTCCAGCAGGCCGTGGCCACCCTGCTGGAGCACGGCGACCTCGACCGCCACCTGCGCAGGATGCGCCTGGAGTACGCCCGCCGCCGTGCCGCCGTCGTCGAGATCCTCGGCCCCGTCTGCCGCCTGCGCGGCGACACGGCCGGGCTGCACGTGCTGGCCGAGCTGCCCGCGTCTCTGGTGCCGGGCGTGGTCGCGCGGGCCGCGCGGGCGGGCGTCCTGCTCGACTCCACCGAGCGCCACCACCATGGCGCCGCTCACCTGCACGGCCTCGTGATCGGGTACGGCTCCGCCTCGCTCCCCGACGTCCGGCGCGGCTGCCGGATCCTGGCCGCCCTGATCAGCGACACCCGGGCGGGCCGTCCGGAGGCTCCAGCCGACGCAGGATCGGGAACGCGCGGGCGGCGTACATCGGGTCGACCGGCAGCACGTGCCGAGCCCACCAGCGGGCCGGCTCGGGATCGGGCGACGGCTCGGTGAAGCCGGGCGCGTAGTCGTCGTACGGCGGGTCGTACAGGTAGCCGGTGGCCACCCCGTGGCGTTCGAGCTCGGCGATGGCCGCGTCGCGGTCGCGCACCAGCAGCGGCACCCGGAACAACGGCCGGCTGAGGTCGTCGAGCACGGCCGGCGCGACCGTCGGCAACTCGGCCAGCCGCTGCACGCCGGCCAGCCGCCGCGCCCGGCCCTCGGGCACCCCGGTCACCCGCCTGTCCTGGTACCACCGGGCCAGCCGCCCCCGCCGGGCGCGATAACGGTGCAGGTCGGCATGGACCCAGCGGTCGAACGGCGGCAGCGACGGCGCCTGTTTGAGCGCCGACTTCAGCCCGTCGGGGTCGAGCGCGATCCGATAACCCTCGCGCTTCTCCTGCAGGCCGAGGGCCCGCGCGAGCTTGAGCGTGGGGCGTACGAGGTCGAACTTGAGCGCCGCGTGGCGGACCATGGAGCCGGCCACGCTCCACAGGTCGGCCCGCAGCGAGCCGCGGACCGTCAGCTCGTCGCGCGCCCGGGCCAGGGCCTCCAGGTCGGAGACGTCGTCGACGACCAGCACACCGCCCGAGCCGGCGCTCGGGTGCTTGGACAGGCTGAAGACCGCCGCCTGGCCGAACGTGCCCAGCGGCCGCCCCTGGATGGAGCTCTCCATGGCGTGCGCGACGTCCTCGACGAGGATCTTGCCGGCGAAGGCGGGCGCGTCGTCCGGCAGGCCGTACAGGTTGGTGGTGAGGACCGCGTCCACGGTGCCGAGGTCGACCCGCGCGACGTCGATGTTGCCGTCACGCGGCGACAGCGGCGCGATCACCGGGCGCAGCCCGGCCGCCAGCACGAGGAAGAGGATCTCGTCGGCCGAGATCGGCGACATGAGCAACCGTTGCCCGGGCGTGCACCAGTGGCGCAGCGCCAGGTAGAGGCCGAGCCGGTTGGACGGTAGCGATAGGCAGTAGCGACCTGTTCGCTCTGCGATGTATTTCACCCTTGGAGGACAGTACGCAGTCGTCCGTAGGTTTTCAATGCCTTGTCAGCCGTTTTAAGGAGCAGTGGGTTGCTCATGACCGTGGCGCGTGTCTTGCGGGCCGGCACCCTGACCATCCAGTGGACGCCGGCCGCCGCGCTCGCCCTGGCCACGCGCCCCTCGGCCACCTCGAACTCGCCGGTCTTCAGCTTGTCTTTGTACTCCTTCTGGCCCCGGCCCATGTCGATCACCTGGATGCCGGTCTTGGCGGCCTGCTCGGCCATCGCCAGGTGCTGGATGAGACCGGGGGAGTACTTCGCGAACCGGGTGTCGTAGGCGGGGAACCAGCCGACGAGGGTCGTGCGGGTGCGCAACCCGAAGTGGCCGGCCACCGGCTCGTCGCCGGCGTAGATCATGTCGAGCACGCCCGCGAAGCTGGCGGACTGGGTCGCGAGCAGCCGCTCGACCAGCTCCACGATCCATTTGTGGGCGAACCGGTCGGTGCGCCCGGTGCGGCGGTACTGGTCGGTCTTCCAGCCGAGCAGCGTGCGCAGCGGCTCGACGTCGGTGATGCCGTAGTCGTGGCGTACGCCCCCGGCCTCGCGGTCGAGCTTGCGCTGCTTGGCCAGCGTGGACTTGTACGTCTTGCCGGAGTTGGCGCGCAGCGTCTCGGCGTAGCGGTCGAAGCCGTCGCGCAGGTCGATGATCGGCGACGGGTGCCGTTCGTGGCGGGCGTTGAGCAGCGGCTGCCCGGCGACGAGGTGGTCGAACTCGTACACCGACAGGCCGCAGTCCTTGATCAGCCGGACCGGGTCGATCCGGAGCCCCTGGGCGTACACCAGGCCCTGCGCGTCGGTCAGCCCCGCCGCGACCGGTTTGCCGATGCCGAGCGGATGTCGCTCGAACGGAAAGAACCCCACGATGTCGGGACCGTCATGGAGGACGGCGACCCGAACGACATCTCGGAGTTCCCCAACCGCGAGGGTGAACTCCGGGGACAAGAAGGGATTGTCGAAGGCGGTGTCCGCTTCCTGGAGCGCCCGCCATCGGCTCACTTCTGCTTGGCCCAGTTCACGAGGGAGGGCAAGGGTGACGCGCATGGGCTCCTACTGTCAGCATGCCACTCACCGCCCAGCATGAGGGCAGAGGTGTACTGCCAGAGTAAAGGATCTCGCGCCGTGGCATAGACGCAGGTTCGGAACGTTACACAACTCTCAGGTGGTATTCAGAACAGAGTGACGTTCTAATGTGTGTGCATGACCGTACCTGGCATCGACCACCCCCGCCTGGTCGCATGGATGGCCCGGAATGTGCCCGACGCCGGCGAGCCCCTGTCCGTCTCGCTCATCTCGGGCGGCAGGTCCAATCTGACGTATCTGGTCGAGGCCGCCGAGCGCCGCCTGGTGCTGCGCCGGCCGCCGCTCGGCCACGTGCTGCCGACCGCCCATGACATGCGGCGCGAGTGGCGGGTCATCTCCGCGCTCGCGCCCACGCCCGTCCCGGTGCCGGAGCCGGTCGCCTTCTGCCCTGACGAGGACGTGATCGGCGCCCCGTTCTACCTCATGGGGTACGTCCCCGGCGACGCCGTGCGGACACGCGACCAGCTCGGCGACCCGGCGCCCGAGCAGACCCGGCGGCTGTCGGAACGCCTGGCCGAGGTGCTGGCCGCCATCCACGCCGTCGACTACCGCGAGGTGGGGCTCGGCGACTTCGGCCGGCCGGCGGGCTACCTGGCCCGCCAGCTCGACCGGTGGTGCCAGCAGTGGGAACGGTCGAAGACCGAGGACCGGCCCGACTACTACCGGCTGGTCGAGCGCCTGCGCGAGCGGCTGCCCGCCGAGGCCTCCGGCACGCTGGTGCACGGCGACTACCGGCTGGACAACACGCTGGTCCGGCGCGAGGACCTGGAGATCATGGCCGTGGTCGACTGGGAGATGTCCACGCTCGGCGACCCGCTGACCGACCTGGGGCTGACGCTGACGTACTGGGCCGACCGGGGGGACGAGGAGCGGGCGAGCATCCCGGTGTCGGGCGACGTGACGGCGACACCGGGGTTCCTCAACGCCGCCGAGTTCGCCAATTACTACACAAAGGTGTCAGGTCGCGAAATTTCGGACCTTGGGTTTTATGTGGCTTTTGGGAATTTCAAGCTCGCGGTCATCGTGGAGGGTATCCATGCCCGATTCCGGCAAGGTAAGACCGTTGGGGAGGGATTCGACCGTATCGGCGGCGCCGTACCCACGCTGATCTCCCGCGCCCACCGCATGCTCGACCAGCACTGATCTCGACCACCCCCCTCGACCTGGGGCCCGAGCCCCGCAAGGAGCGTCATGAGCACAGTTGCACTGATCACCGGAGCGGCCAGCGGCATCGGGGCCGCCGTGGCACGCCGTCTGTCGACGGGCGGCGTCCGGTGTGTCCTCGTCGACCGCGACGGCGAGGGCGTCGAGCGCCTGGCCAAGGAGCTCGACGGCGCGTGGCTGGCCGCCGACGTCAGCTCCGAGGAAGCCTCGCTGGAGGCCGTCGCGCTCGCCGAACGGCGCTACGGGCGCCTCGACCTGGTCCATCTCAACGCCGGCGTCACCAGCGGGGTGGACCTCGAGAACTTCGACGTCGAGCGCTATCGCAAGGTGATGGGGGTCAACGTCGACGGCGTCGTCTTCGGCGTACGCGCGAGCGTCCCGCTGCTCAAGCGCTCGGGCGGCGGCGCCATCGTGGCCACCGCCTCGCTGGCCGGTCTCGTCGGCTACGCCGGCGACCCCGTCTACACCATGACGAAGCACGCCGTCGTGGGCCTGGTCAGGTCGCTGGCCGAGCCGCTGGCCGCGTACAACATCCGTATCGGCGCGGTCTGCCCTGGCTTCACCGATACGCCGCTTGTGGCCGCCGCGCGGGAGATGTTCGTCAATTCGGGGTTCCCGCTGCTGACCGCGGACGACGTCGCGGCCGCCGTCGAATCGGCCTTCTACGCCGAGACCCCGGGCACTCTTCTGGTCGTGCAGCCGGGGAGGCAGCCGATGCCGTACCGTTATGCCGGGGTCCCCGGCCCGGCCGGCGGCCAGCGGCCACCTCGCTCGGAGTGACGGCACGTCGCTTGGCAGGCGGGTCGATTAGCGTAAGAGGGGCCGGGCCGCCGCCCGGCCTCTGTGCGTTCGCGAGCCTTCGAGGTTCGCGGCCCCCGTGCAGGTCAGCCCGTCTCGCGAGAAGGATGAGGAGCGTTCGTTGACATCCTCCCAGTCCTGGAAAATGGCCGTCCCCCGCCGCCCCGGGCGGCGACGCCTCCCGGCGGGGTCGCGGTGATCCCCACCGAGGGCCGGCACGCGCGCCGGCGATCGCCGTGGCCGATCGCACTGGGAGCGGGCATCGTCGCGGTCGTGCTCGTGGCGGGCATCATGGTCTACGCCTCGCTCCGCAGCCAGGACCGCCAGGCGTTCAGCGGCAGCGACGTGGCCACCGCCATGCCGGCCCAGCCCCCGCCCACCCTGGAGCAGCCGCCCGCGCTGCCCGACTGGCCGCGCTGGGGCATCACGCACACCCAGTTCAGCGCCGACAACGAGCCGGAGCAGGTCGCCGAGGAGGCCAGAGGCGTGCTCGGCCGCGTCCCCATGCTGCAGAACCAGCACATCATGGGCTGGGGCGTGGGCAACCCCGAGCCGAGCCCCGGGCAGTTCAACTTCCGCGACCTCGACCGGCGGCTGACGTTCATGGCGTCGTCGCGGGCGTTGCCGGTGATCACGTTGTGCTGCGCCCCCGACTGGATGAAGGGCGGCCAGGCCGGGCGTACGGACTGGAGCAAGAACCACACCGTCGCCCCCGAGCCCGAGCACTTCGACGACTTCGCCAACCTGGCGGCGCGGGTGGCCAAGCAGTACCCCACGGTCAAGCACTACATGGTGTGGAACGAGTTCAAGGGCTTCTGGAACGCGGACACCAACACGTGGGACGCCGAGGGCTACACGGAGATGTACAACAAGGTCTACACGGCGCTGAAGAACGTGAACCCCGAGATCCAGGTCGGCGGGCCGTACGTGTCGATCGAGAGCTACGCCTCGGGCCCGGCCTCGGAGCTGAGCGGGCCGTGGGGCACGGTCGACCAGCGGGCGCTGGACGCCATCAAGTACTGGATCGACCACAAGAAGGGCGCCGACTTCATCGTCGTCGACAGCGCCACGATGACGAAGGACAAGGGCAACATGCCCGACCCCTTCGCCGCCCAGGGCAAGTTCAGCGCCATCACCGCGTGGCTGCGGCAGCAGAGCGGCGACATGCCGGTCTGGTGGGCCGAATGGTACGTCGAGCCGGAGAACTCCGGCTGGAGCGAGGAACAGCGCACGGCCGTACAGGCCAGCGCGCTGATCGAGTTCGCCAAGAGCGGCGTCACCACGGCCCTGTACTGGAACCCGCAGCTCGACGGCGAGGGCGAGTGTCCCGGATGCCTGTGGGCGCCCCAGGTGGGCGGCGAGATGCCGATGGCGGGGCTGCTCAGCGGGTTCACCCGGTGGTTCCCCGCGGGGGTGCAGGCGCAGGAGGTGCGCTCCTCCGACCCGCGGATCAAGGCGCTGGGCCAGGAACGCCAGGTCGTCATGGTCAACACCGCCGGCGAGCCCGTCACGGCCACCGTGGACGGCCGCGAGGTCGGGCTCGGGCCGTACGAGATCAGATGGTCGGGGCGCGGCGGCACCTGACGGCCTCAGGGCGTCGGTCACTCCCCGGAGGGTTTGGTGCCGACGCCCCAGTAGTGCGCCGCGACCGCGTAGCCCGGCCGGCCGCGCTCCGCGGCCGGCTTGGCGGCGGCCTGGCCGCGCGCTGAGCGCCGGCTCCACATGTGCCGCAGGTGCTGGACCGCCGCGATGTCAGGCAGGTCCTTGGGCCGGCGGGCGGCCTCCTTCCAGGCCAGTACGTCACCCAGCCGCATGAACGGGATGCCGTCGATGACGTCGGCGTTGTCGATCAGGTCGTCGGTCGGCCACCCGGGCGTCCACCGGTCCACGAACTCGATCGCCACCGACGGGTGCACCACCCTGAGCCCGTGACCCGACAACGCCGGCTGCGGCGTGCCGAGGGTGAGCACCTTCTGCCAGGCCGCACCCCGGGCCAGCACGTCCAGATCGCCCATACGGGCCCGCATGCCGCGGACGTAGAGGGCCGCCGAGCCGCACACCACGTAGTCGCCCGCCGGCAGGCCGAGCCGGGCCAGCTCCGCGAACAGCCCGGCCGGGTCGGTCAGCAGAACACTGGGTGCGGCCGGACGGCGCGCCTGCGAGAAGGCCGCGCTCTGAGACATCATGTGATCCGTCCTTCGGACTGCCTGGGGGGCGCCGGGGGCTGCTGACCTGACGTCCGCTGATCTTATTCACCCCCGTCCGCCGCCTCCGGGCCGGGGCCGGGGATGGCGTCCGCCGACGGGATGACGCTCTCCCCGGCACCGCCGGGGAGAGCGCGCCTCACATGTTGTTCTGCGCGATGTAGATGAACCGCTCGACGATGACCGCCAGCGCCACCGCGAAGGACGGCACCGCCAGGTACAGCAGCCGCCTGCGGGCCTTCGGCGCCCGGTTCGGGCCGTTCAGCCGGATGACCTCGTAGCCGAAGAGCGCCACCCACGTCACGACCAGCGCGCCGATCCCCACCGGTGTCCACGGCGTGGTGGGATCGCCCCGCCCCTGGTACGGGTTCGGCTCGGGGATCTCGGTGCCCCGGACGAAGTTCTTCCAGGTGTACAGGGCCGCGTCCTCGTTGGAGTACACCCGCTTCAGGTCGGGCGAGGCGTCCAGCGCCGCCCGGAACTTCTCGCCCCAGTCGGCCGGGAAGCCCTGGTTGAGCTGCAGGTAGCTGACCTGCCCCCGGCTCACGATCAGGTACGAGTTGCGCGGCTGCTCCTTCAGCGCGTCCACCGCGTCGGAGATCTTCGTCGGATCCTTGTGCACGAGCGCCTGGACGTTGAAGTTGACCAGCTCGACGTCCCGCTCGCCCCACGGCAGCGTCGGCGTGACCTCGGGGCCCTCCTTGGGCACCAGGTAGAGCACGCGCGCGCTCGGCTTGTCGTGGTCGTAGATGTAGTGCAGGGCCGCGATCTCGCCGGTGGTGACCCGCTCGAACTGCTCGTTGCCGTACCGGGCGAGGAAGAACGCCATCGCGAACACGATCGCGAAGGCGGCCGCCACCACGACCGAGATGCGCTTGGTGAGCTCGGGATTGAAGCGCACGTTCCGCTTGCGGAGCGGCACGGTCTCCTCGCGCACGTCCGCGCTGTCGGCCGGCAGGTTCGGGAAGAACGCGTACGCGGCCAGCAGGCAGGCGCCCGGCAGGGCGAACATGTAGATCCGCAGGCCGATCTCGCCGCCGTAGCTCTGCAGGGCCAGCGCCATCACCGGCACACAGAGCAGGATCAGCGCCGAGCGGTCGAACACCCCGCGCCGCAGCCGCCGGAACAGGCCCGTCGCCGCCAGGCTGAGGATCACCACCAGGATGCCGAGGCGCGCCTGCAGCACCATCGCGTGCGCCGGGTCGGTGCCCTCGATGCGGTCGCCGGTGTTGCTGCGCAGGTTGGCGAAGACGTTGCCGAGGCCGCCGAAGATCGTGTCGATCTGGCTGGCCCAGAAGCCCACCGTCATGTAGCTGATCCAGGCCAGCGTCACCAGGCCGAGGAAGAACGGCAGCGCCCACGTCAGCGACGTGCGCTTGAACAGCAGGAACGCCGTCACCACGCCGAGCATCATGAACGGCGTGATCTGGTGGGAGGCCACCGACGCGAAGAACAGCGTCAGCAGCACCATCAGCATGAGCAGCTTGTCGGCCCGATAGGTGCCGGTGTTGGCCAGCTCGCCCGGCGTCATCGCGTCGAGGCGGGCGATGAGCTTGCGCAGGCCCTTGGGCGGGACGGGCTTCGTGCGCGGCTCCACCCTTCCGAACCACCTCAGCAGGATCGCCACGAACGCCAGATAGAGGGCGAACGTGAAGCCCTGGGGCGAGAAGTAGTCCTGACCGATCCACTGCACCAGCACGAACAGCAGCGCCGCGAACCACCGCGCCCGCGTCGTCGCCACCACCTGGCGCAGGATCAGCACGAACGGCAGCAGGTAGAGCAGGTTCGACAGGAGCGGCGTCCACAGCAGGATCGTGGACATGTCGGTGATGCCGGCGGCCTTCGTCACGAACGCGAACAGCGCGAAGTAGCCCGGCCAGCCCATGCGGGCGTCGATGTTGATCGCCGTCTCGCCGGTCCTGCCGATGAACTCCACGAAACCGGCATGGATGTACGCCGTGGGGAAGCGCGGCTCCTCCGCCACGAGGGAGCCGACGCCGTGCAGGGCGAACGTGATCGCGGCGATCTGGAACAGGAGCAGGAACTTGCGGTCGGTGCTCTGGGCGACCGTGACGAAGAACGACACGATCATGATGAGGAGGGCGATGAACGCCGTCGCCGGGAGCGCCGAGATCAGGCCGAGCCCGTCGATGTCGGACGGATCCACGCCGCGCATCGGCCCAACGGGCGCCTTGATGGCGAGGACGTACATGATCAGGCCCTCGACGACGAGCAGCGCGGGCAGCCACTGGGGCGCGCTGGCGAGCAGCCGGCTCAGCCGCGCCCGCAACCCGACCGGCTTCCCGGCCTCCTGCGGCACCCCGTACGGCACCTGCGCCGCCACATCTTGCGCCGCCACGCCCTGCGCCGCCACGCCACCGGGCGCGGCCTGCGGCTCACCAGGAGCAGGCTGCAACAACCCCACAGCCCCATGCGCCTGCCCGGCCGCCTGTCCGGCCGCCTGCCCGGCCGCCTGTCCGGCCCCGGCAGGACCGGCCGCCTGTCCGGCACCGGCGGGACTGGCCGCCTGTCCGGCACCGGCCGCCTGACCCGGCCCGGCAGGGCCGGGCCCCTGACCCGTCCCCGCCGCTTGGCCGGGCCACTGGCCCGTCCCGCTCGGCCGCTGAGGACCGCTGGGTGCTTGCGGCACAGTGGGAGCCTGCGAGGGATTGGCCGCCTGCGTCACACCGGCAGGCTGAGGGCCACCGGCAGGCTGAGAGCCGCCGGCAGGCTGAGAGCCGCCGGCGGGCTGCGGACGCGTACCGCCCGCCGCCTCCTTCCCTGCGGTGGGTTGCGGCTGGGTGTCCGTCGTCGCGTTGCCCGAAGGCCGTGCGCCCGGCCGCTGAGGCTCTGTGCTCGCCGGCGCCCCGCCGGGCGTCTTGGAACCGCTCTGGTGACCCTTGGGCGGCGTACCGGCGCTCTGCGGGCCGCTGGAGGGCTGCGGACGCGCACCGGTCGGCGCCGCACCCGTCCCTCCGGTCGGCTGGGGACGGGAGGCGGGCTTGGGGGCGACCGAGGGGCTCTGAGACGCCTTCGGTTGAGCCGGGCGGGGCGGAACCTTGGTGGTGGTCTCCGGGTCCGCCGCCGGCGCTTCGGCGGCGTCCTCGGCGGCCGCCTTCGGCGCGCCCGCGGTCTCCGGCGTGGTCGTCTTGCGGGCCTTCGGAGCCGCCGGGGTGGGCTTGGTGTCCTTCTGAACGGACGGAACCGGCGTGCCCGTGGCGGCGGACGAGGCCGGGCGCTTGGCGGCGTCCTTGTCGGCCTCCTTGGCGCTGCCCGGGGCAGCGGGGCCCGGGGTAGCGGGGCCCGGGGTAGCGGGGCCCGGGGCAGCGGGGCCCGGGGCAGCGGGGCCCGGGGCAGCGGGGCCCGGGGCAGCGGGGCCAGGGGCAGCGGGGCCAGGGGCGGCGGGGCCAGGGCGCGCGGGGGTCTCCTTGGCCGGGGCGGGGTCGGCCGGGGAATCTGCGGTGGGGGGCTGGCCGATGTGGAGAGGGGCGGGCAGGCGGACGGCCGTGGTCGTCTCGGCGTCCGCCTGGGCGTCCTTCTCAGCCGCGCCCTTGGGCGCGCCCTTCGGCGCGTCCTTGGCCGCGTCGCCCCCTTCTTCCGGGGGGTCGAACGTCAACTTGGGGATGACTCCCGTCGCGTCCGGATCGAAGGGCACCTCTGACTTCTCCTTGTTCTCATCCGAGGAGCCGGTCATCCCCGTTGCCATGCCATCGCCGTCCCGTTGCGTCACGCTGACCATCATGCGGCCCCGGACGACCCCTGGGTGACAGTCGACCTTGCAGTTTCGCCGTACTTGAGTATTTTGCGCAGATTTCCGAAGATCAAAAGTGCCACGAGCAGCTCACTGAAGAGCAGTCCGTACCCCACCGCGTTCACCCCGAAGTGAGGGAACAGCACCACGGTGGACACCAGGACGAGCACCGCCAGCCCGATCTGGACGACCGCCAGCGCGCGCGCCTTGCTCCGCGCCCGCAGCGTGCTCAGGTAGACCTCGATCAGCACGCGCGGCAGCACCGCCAGCGACATCAGCCGCAGCAGCGTCGTGCCCTCGTCGGCGAACTCCGTGCCGAAGATCCGCAGGATCAGCGGCGCCCCGAGGATCGCCACCGCGATGATCGGCGTGACGATCAGTAACGCCCGCTGCAGCGCCCGCCGGCAGTTCTGGGCGAGGCTGGCACGGTCGAAGGAGCCCTCGACGGTCAGCGACACCGCCATGTTCATGGCCAGCAGCTCGATCATGCTGGCCAGCGTGTGCGCCATCGCGAAGCGCCCGAACGTGGCCTCGCCGACCTGCGTCGCGATCACCACGGGCACGAGGTAGACGATCGCCAGGATGGACAGCGTGCCGGGGAAGTCACCGGCCAGGAACCTGCCCATCTCACGCAGCCGCGGCGGGTCCTGCCCCGCGTCGGCCTGCCGGACGTGCCGGGGCACGACCACGCCGAAGATCAGCCACTGGACCGGGATCAGGGCGAGCGCGGTCGGGATGACCCAGGAGACGAAGATGCCGCCCTCGGGCAGCGCGCCGGCCAGCGCGACCAGCAGCCCCATCTTCACCAGGCCGAAGATCAGGTTGTTCAGCGGCACGAACGTGGCCCGGCGCAGGCCGGTCAGCACCACGTCCTGCAACGTGAAGACCGCCCACACCACCACGGAGCCCAGGAAGAACAGCCCAGGCCCGAACCCGGCCAGCACGGAGTACGTCTCGCCCCACAGCGGCAGCGTCAGCAGGAAGCCGACCGCCGCGACCCCGCCGGTGGCGGCGGCCAGGCCGTACCCGCGCAGGATGACCTCGGGGGTACGGCGGCCCGACACCGGCAGGTACCGGGCCAGCGCGCCCACGAAGCCCAGCGCGGTCAGCGACGCGAACAGCCGCATCGCCGTGATCACCGCCTGCCCGCGGCCGAACTCCTCGTCGGTGTAGTAGTGGGCGGCCAGCAGCCAGTAGCCCATGCCGAGAACGCCGGTGATCACCGTGTTCGCCATGAGCGCGTAGCCCTGGCGGAAGAGCGGGTTACGGAGATCGTGAAGGACTCTGCCCCAGAGGTTAGACATTGCCGCGCACCCGTTGCAGCCCGTACCTCGTCCTGCGCACGACGGCGTACCCCTTGGTCAGGATGCGCTCGCGCAGGTAGATGAGAGGCACGGCGTTGCCTTCGACGGCGCGCTTGAACATGTTGACGGTCGTGCCCTTGCCGACCGTCAACCGGGGGATGGCGAGCATGTCATGGCGATCGGCGGCGATCGCGTTGCTCACGGCGCAAGCGGCGAAATAGCCGGCCTTGCGTACTTCCTGGCGGACGCGGGCGCTGGAGTAGCCGTAGGGGTAGGCCATGGTCGCGACCGGCGCGCCGATCTTCTCCTCCAGCAGCCCTTTGTTCCTGCGCAGCTCCTGCCGCAGGTCGTCGGTGCGGAGCTGGTCGAGCTGGGGATGGCTGTGGCTGTGGCCGCCGATCTCGATGCCGGTCTGGGCGGCCTCACGGGCCTGGCCCCACGACAGCATGGCGTCGAGGGGCCGGCCCGCGGCGTCATTGCCCGCGTCGGACACCCAGCCGCTGGTCAGGAAGACCGTGGCGGGGAACTTGTAGCGCTCGAGCAACGGCAGCGCGTGGCTGTGGAAGTCGGCGTAGCCGTCGTCGAACGTCAGCACGACGGGCTTGCCGGGCAGCGAGCGGCCGTTGTTCTTGTTGAAGGAGGCCACCAGGTCGCCCAGCGTGAGCGGCGTGAAGCCGCTCTCCGACAGGTACGCCAGCTGCTCCTCCAGGTCGGACGGCCGCACCGCGTGCGGCCGCGTCTCGTCGTTGGGCGTGTCGCTGACCGAGTGGTACATCAGGATCGGAACGCGGATCATGACCGTGCCACCTTCAGCCGTACGGAACCGACGACGTAACCCCAGACCGTCCAGGCCAGGCCGACGACGATCGCGCCGGCCCGGCCGAGCCCGCCGAGGTCGCCCCGCAGGGCCTCACCGACCCCGCGGAGCGCACCGAGCGGCAGCGTCTTCATCGCGTGGGCCCGCTCGCTGGCGAGCCCGTCCTGGGTGCCGACCTCACGCGTCACCAGAGCCTTCGACAGCCCCTCGGCGTAGCACCTGGACCTGAAGTACGCGAACCGCTCGCGCTGCCGGGACACCTTGTGCCCGATCACCGCGCGCGGTTCGAACAGCATGACCGAGCCCGGCTTCCGCTGCGTCAGCCGGATGCAGAACTCGGTCTCCTCGCACCCCAGCGGGCGCGACTTGCGCCCCTGCACGCTGCGCCCGATGCCGCTGTGGAAACCGCCAACCTCGGCCACGACGTCGCGCAGGAACGCGGCGTTGCCGCCCATCACGTTGCGGATGGGCGCCCTGACCGCGGGCATGCCGCGGTAGGTGCAGCCGACCGTCCAGTCGAACTCGTACGGGAACCACCGCGGCCGCCGCTCCGACGCCCACAAGGGGTCGGTACGGCCGCCGACACCGACCACACCCGGTTCCTGGAAGCCCTCCTCCAAAGCCTCCAGCCAGCCGGGATCGGCCACGGCGTCGTCGTCGAGGAACGCGACGATCTCGCCGTTGGCCGTGGCGACGCCGGTGTTCTTCCCCCCCGACAGCCCCTTCTCGTGCGTGTTCTCCACCACGATGGCCTGTGGATACTCACGCTTGAGCCGCAGGTGCAGGTCGGGGTTGTGGTCGACGACCAGGATCAGCTCGTGTGCCGGGCGTGTCTGGTTCTCGACCGACTCGACTGCCTGCCTGATGTCCTCCCACCGTTCGTCGGTGTAGACGCAGATGACAACAGACGTGTTCACAAGGTTCCTTCTTACGCCACGCCTCGGTCGGCGGCAGGCGCGGCGGTGGGCTCGGGCTGCGGGTGAGTGGGCTGACGGCGCCACTCCTTCAGGATGGTCTTGAGCACGCGGAAGCCGTCGCGGACGACGTGCAGGTTGCTCTCGCCGTGGATGCGGTTGCGCTCGTGGCTCGGCACCTCGTGCACCTTCAACCCGGCCTTGGCGGCACGCACGTTCATCAGCGTCTCGACCTCGAAGCCGTCACAGTCGAGGTTGAGCACGTCGAGGTGGCGGGCCCAGAAGGCGTTGTAGCCGTAGCACAGGTCGGTGTACTTGGTGTTGTACATGACGTTGACGATGCCGGTCAGGACCTTGTTGCCCAGACGCCGGTTGAGCGTCAGGTCGTCGCTGCCGCCACCCGAGGCGTAGCGCGAGCCCTTGACGAAGTCGGCGCCGGTCACCAGCGCGCCCACGAAGTTGATGATCTCGCGACCGTCGGTCGAGCCGTCGGCGTCGATCATCACGATGATGTCGCTGGTGCACGCGGCGAACCCGGCCGCCAGGGCGTCACCCTTGCCCTTGCCGGTCTGCGTCACCACCTTGACGTTGGGGCGCAGCCGCCTGGCCACGGCGACCGTGTCGTCGACGGAGTTGCCGTCGACGAGCACGATCTCGTCCACCCACTGCGGGATGGTGGCGAAGACGTGCGGCAGGTTCTCGGCCTCGTTCATCGCGGGCACGACCACGCTGACCGTCGGTGAGATGGCCAGATGCGGCGTCACCGGCGTGAAGCTCGACGGTGGCGGCATCGACCGCAAGGGGGGCGAGGTCTGGACCTTGCCGTTGTGCTTGGTGATCTCGGGACTCATGGCGAGGAGAATCCTTCCGGGACCCCGCGCTGCGCGCCGATGGACCGCTCCCGGGTGCTGGTGGGAGCGGCGCCGCCGGCGGACGGTGCATCGAAGGGTCCTGCTGTGAAGTGTGAGGGTGTATGTACTGTGCCGGGGGGTGAGTGAGGGGTTAGCTCGCTCCGGTCGGTTCTTTGACTACTCCGTTGGGTGACTCCTCCTGCTGCTGCATCGAGGTGCGCACCCGACCGAAGCCCTTGAGGACACGGTCGGCCGCTCTATAGAGAGACGGCCGATCCATGACAATTGTTCGGGCTTTGTTGAAAGGAGTTCGGCCGATCCAGTGGACCGCCGCGGTGGGCGACGGTCGTGAGATGCGGCCTTCGGCGACGTACAGGACCCCGCTCTTGAGCCAGTCTTTGTACTCCTTGCCGCCCTTGCCCATGTCCACCATGTGCAGGCCGGCCTTGGCGGCTGCCTCGGCCATCTGCAGGTGGTGGACGATGCCTGGCGAGTACCGGGCGAACTCGGTGTCGTATGCGGGGAACCACCCCACGAGCGTGGTAGCCGTACGGAGGCCGAAATGGCCGGCCACCGGTACGTCTCCGGCATAGAGCATGGTGAGGACTCCCGCGAAGTCGGGGGAGCTCTCCGCATGCATCATGTCCGTCAGCTCGACGATCCACGGCTGGGCGAATCTGTCCACCCGGCCGGTACGCCGGTACTGGTCGGACTTCCAGGCGAGGAGTGTGCGCAGCACCTCGGGATCGGCCGAGGCCCACTCGAGGCGCAGTTCGCCCTGCTCACGGCCGAACTTGCGCTCCTTGTAGCGCACCGTCTTGAGATTCTTCGGCGAGTTGGACTTGACCTGCTCCAGCCAGGCGTCGAACCCGGCGGTGAAGTCCATGACCGGCGCCGGCCGGACATCGGTCTCGTACGGCGCGAACGTCGGCTGCCCCGCCACGAGATGGTCGAAGTCGAACACGCTCAGCTTGCACGCGCGCAGCAGCGCCTTCGCGTCGAGCTTGAGCTCGGGGATCGAGATCAAACCGTGACACGTGGTGAGGAAGCCGCCGAGTGGCTTGCCGATGCCGAAACTGTGCCGTTCGTAGGGGAAGAAGCCCTGGATGCCGCTTCCGTCCGAGATGACGGCCACCCGCACGTAGTCGCGCAGACGGTCCATCGCCACGGCGAACTCGACCGACAGGAACGGGTTGTCCAGACTCGGGTCGGCCTTCTGCAACTCCCGCCAGCGGGCCCGCTCGGAGTCGCCGAGTTCTCCCGGCCGGACTACCTGGATGTTCACCTTGCCCTGGCCCCCTGTTCGGTCTGCATGCTCTTCCCCCGGTACAAGACCCGAAGCACGTACATGAACCCTCCGAGCACGGCGACCGTCGCGACCCCGGCTCGGGGCGACCACGCATCGAAGAGCAGCATGGCCTGAGCAAGGAGCACGTTGAGCACAAGACTTGCCGCCGCTCCCACTGATAGTGCGGCAAGGGGGTCACGATCACGCAACAGTCCCACCACTGCCGCTCCTGGAACGACCAGAAGGAACAGGGAGATGAGGAAGGGACGCAGTGGCGTCTCGATATCGAACAGCGCGACTACCGCACCTGCTATGCAGGCCAGCGCCACCAGCCAGGCGAGCGCTCTGCGGTGCTGTTTGAGCATCTCCTGTCTCTCTCTTCCTGCTCTTGCTGGTCGAAACGCAAGATTGATCGCCTGTTCATGGGACCAATCCGTGCCTGGACACGTCAATGCCGACGCTTGGCGACGCGCTCCGGTTTACCGGGAGGCAAAGATTTTTCGTGTGACGTTCAGCACACGGTCAAGTGAGCGCCGGTCCCGACGCGGTCCCCAAGCACACCAGAATGCCCTATGTGGCGGGGCATCTTCGAGTCAGGGTCCGATATATCCACGTTTGTCGGTTACAAACTCGATCTCCGTCGAGTTGGGGCTCCCTTTACCGGACCTCTGACAGGTCGTGTGATGCGGAACGGTCCAGAGCGCTTCCGGTGCCGATCTCCGCGTGGGCGCTGGGGGAGGCGGCCGGGTCGTCATCCGTCGGCGGCTCCTCCGTCGGCGGCTCCGGCACGTGGACGTCGGCGCCGGCCCAGGAGAGCGAGCAGGTCGCGGTGCCGCCGTTCGAGGTGAAGGCGACCCGGCCCGTGCCCGGCTCGGTCGGGTCCACCACCGTCACCCAGACCGTCGCCGAGCCGCCCGCCTTGACCGACCCGCTGGCGGGCTGCACGTCCAGGCCCTGCGAGGCCGTCGCGACCCAGGAGACCGAGGCGTTGCGGGCGCTCAGCGCGATCCGCTCCGCGCCGTCGATCCCGCGCGGGCAGGAGGCGGCGAGCCGGGCGCCGGGCGCGGCCCTGCGGCGGGTGGCGGTGGGCGCGGCGGCGGGCCGGGTCCTCGGCCGCGACGCGGCCGGCCGCCCGCTCGGCGCGGGGACGGGCGCGGCCGTCGGCGTACGGCGCGGGGCCGGCGTCGCGGACGGCGTGGACGAGGGCGACGGCGTCGGCTCCTCGTCCTCGATCACCGCCTCCGGCGTGCCGTCCTCCTCCCACGAGGGCGAGGCGGTGGGGACGGGGGCCAGCGTCAGCGCGGTGGAGTCGGAGGCGCCGCGGCCGTTGATCACGACCACGGCGCCCGTCGCCGCCACCAGGCACGCCCCCGCCAGCAGCACCGGAGCCAGACGGCGCGGCCGGCGACGGCGGGCGCGGCGTTCGACCACCACGGGGAACCCCGTGCGGTCGAAGTCGTCCCCGCGGTCGGTGATGAGGGTTCTGGTCTGGTCCAGCTCGGGGTTGACGCAGGTCTCGATCACCCGGCGGCGCAGCGAGATCCCCGGGTACGCGATCGGCACCAGGTCGAGCAGCCGCGCGGCCGAGACCTGGCGATGGCGTCCCTCGGTGCAGACCTCGCAGCCGCCGATGTGGCCCGACAACCGGCGGCGCAGCAGCGGCGTCAGCGGGCCCTCCCAGGAGTCGACCATCGCCGACAGGTCGGGGCAGTGCGCCCTGCCGGTCCTGGCCAGCAGCACCGCCGCGGCGGCGTTCTCCAGGTGGTCGCGGGCCCTGCCGAGCCTGGCCGCCGCCTGCCGGGAGGTCAGGCCGAGCACCGCGCCGACCTCCGCGGGGGTCAGGCCATGGCGTACCGACAGTTCGAGCACCTCGCGCTCGCCGTTCCTCAGCTCGCCGAGCGTCTCGTGCACCAGGTCGGCCAGCTCGGGGTCGTCGTGCTCGGACGGGTCGGGCAGCGGCAGGCCGGCCGCGGGGGTTGCGCCGCGGTGGGCGAGGCGGGCGCGCACCTGGAACCTGGTCAGCGCGTACAGCCAGGGGCGCAGCCGGGCCGGCTCCTTCAGCCGGTCCACGCATCCCTGCGCGGTGACCACCGCGTCGTGCACGGCGTCGGTGGCCAGGTCGCGTTCGGCGCAGAGCGAGAACGCGTAGTCGTACAGACGCTCGGCGTAGGCGTCGTAGAGCTTGGCGGGAGCATCGGTGACCGCGCGCCGCAGAGCCTCCGCCAGCTCCTGGTCGTCGGCACGGTCGACGGTCGGCCATCCGGGCACGGATTCCCTCCCCGCGGGTAGAACGGGCACTCAAGCCCCACGCGGAGAGGACGCGGCGTCAATTGTCCAGGTTCGCCCGCCATGCCCAACGGGCATGGTTCGTGCTCCTTGCGGCCGGTTCTGTCACCCGTCGCAGTTGGGCATGCAGATGCGGCGTTCCATGCCCTGCAGGAAGAAGTCGCGGACCTGCAGGACGTCGTCGGCGATGTACGCCTCGCCGCCCGCCGCCTTGGCCAGCGCGTCCATCTGCTGCTTGCCCTTGCGGGCCTCGGGCCCGAAGGCGATGAGCAGGATGCTGATCGGCCGCTTCGGGTTGTAGGTCTTCTTGAGGAACTGCAGCAGCTGGGCGTTGGTGACCCCGCCGTCGGGGTCGTCGTTGCCGGCGCCGTCCGTGAGGATCAGGAGCGTGTTGACCTTGTCCTCTTTGTAGGTCTTGGTCATCTCCGTGTACGCGGCCTTGATCGTGTCGTTCAGCCCGGTGTCGCCCGTGGCCTTGGCCTGGAGCGTGGCCAGGGTCTGCCCCATCAGGTCCTTGCGCAGCACGCCGTCGGTCGTCTCGGCCAGCGGGCCGACGGAGACGAGCTCCTTGTAGTCCCTGCCCTGCCCGTCGAGGTGCGTGGAGAACGACCACAGGCCGATGTCGGAGTCGGGCGGGAAGAGCGAGAGACCCTCGGTGGCGATCTTGTTGATGGCCTGCATGCGGGTCATGCCCGTGCCGGGCACCGGGAGTGCCATCGTGCCGGAGACATCGAGCAGGGCGAGCAGGCGGCTGCCGAGGTTCAGCCGGGACCAGGTCTGCACGACCCGGGTCACGGTCGCGCCGTCCGGCGGGTCGAGGGCCGCCGGGCTCTCCGGGTCGAAGCCCTTGGCCTTCGTCAGCACCTCGCCCGCCTTGCCCTCGTCGGTGCGGAAGCCCGCGGCCCGCAGGGCCTTCTTGGCGGACTCGGTGGCGAGGGCCTGCTTGAAGTCGGCGGCGGCCTTCAGCACGCCCGGGTCCTCGGTCAGGATGGTGACCGGGTAGTCGAGGCTGAGCGTGCCCTCCTTGGGATAGAGGGCGACCACCTGCGACTGCGGCTTCTCGGTGTTGTGGATGTAGATGGCCTGCTCGGAGCTGACGCCGATCGGCACCTTGCTGCCCGACTTCACCGTGAGGCTGGCCAGCAGCGCCGCCGGGTCGCTCGCGAGCTGGCCCGACAGCTCCTTCAGCGCCCCCACCAGCTCCTTGTCCTGGCCCGCCTCCCTCGCGGTGCCGGCCGCGGCCAGCAGCGCCGCCAGGCCCGCGGAGCTCTTCTGCGGGTCGAGGGCGAGCACGCGCACCTTCCTGCCGGGGCCGTCCACGTTGGCGACGTTCGCCGCGGAGATCATGGCGGACCAGCTCGGCTGCAGCGTGTCGGTCAGCCGCGAGGCGGCCGACTTGGCCGCCGCGAGCACCACGGGGGAGGTCGCGATCGACCCCTCCACCTGGGGCAGCTCCTCGCCCGCCGAGGTCGCGCGCATGCTCTCCATGAGCAGGCTGGAGTCGGCCACCCAGAAGTCGGCGGTGGCCTTGCCCGCGGCCACGGCGTTAGCCGTCCTGGCGGACTCCTCCTCGGCCACCGTCACCTCGACGCACTTGTCGTCGATCGAGTGCATGGCCTTGTTGTAGTCCGCGGCGATCTTGTTCAGCGCGGGCTGGATCTCGGGGGTCGCCACGACACGCAGCGGCAGCCTGCCGCCCGAGCAGTCGTGGTCGCGGTTGAAGATGACGAACGCGGCGACACCGAGCAGCACGGCCATGGCCACAGCGCCGGCCAACGGGACGAGCACCCGCCCGCGGCTGTTCTTCGTTCGTCTGCGGGGTGGCGGCTCGCTGGCTTGATATCCGCCGTCGAGATCGTCTGTGCGGTGTCGCCCCACGATGTCCTCTTAGGTTGCTCGAGACCTTCCGGAGACCCTAGCGGGAGAAGCTCCGCAATACTCCGGGAACGATACTCGGTGCGGTCTCTGTGGCAAAACCGCCGTTTTGGTGCGCCGATTACCTACTGTGGCGTCAATGACAACATGCGTGACCACGCCATGCCCGTGACCCCTCGCGTACGGCGACCACCGCCAGCACCACCGCGACCAGCGGATCCACCCACCACCAGCCCAGCGTGCCGAGCCAGAGCCCGGCCAGCACGCAGGCCGCCGTGGCCGCGCAGATGAGGTTCTGCGTGCCCTCGCCGGACGTGGACGGAGAGGCCAGCCGCGCACCCAGCCGCCGCTTGGCCAGACCCAGCGCCGGCATGCCGACGAGGCTCAGTGACGTCACCACGATCCCGAGCAGGTTCGGCTCCGCCCGGTGCCCCGCGTCCAGATCGTGCGCCACGTGCAGGACGAGATAGGGGGCCAGCAGCCAGAAACTCACCGCCACCGCGCGCCGGGCGGTGGTCTCGGCGCTCGGCGAGAGCGTACGCGCGCCGGTGAACCGCCACACCACGATCAGGCTGGCCGCCGCCTCCACCAGCGCCGCGAGCCCCCACCCGATCAGCGCCACCGAATGCGCGGCCAGTCCGGCGGCCAGGCCCAGCCCGCTCTCCACACCCAGCCAGACGAGCGTGACCAGCGAGAGCGTACGGGCGGCCCGTGCGGCCCGCAGCCATTCCGCTGACGCGGCCGGACGCTCCCGAATCCGCTGGTCAGGCACCATGAACCCCGAACCTCCGGCTATCCGGCCGTCGACAGCGCTACGTACCGTACCCGCTGCGCACCGTGACGCCGTCCGGCGGCGGCAAAGCATGGTCAAGATTCGCCGCGCATAATGATCGTCAGGGTCGTCGGGCACGGGGGAGGGCCATTGCCGTTCACACCCAGTCACATCGCCGCGGTGCTGCCGCTGATGGCGTCGCGGCGGGTGCGCAGGTTCGCCGACCCCTGGGCGCTGGCGCTCGGCGCGATGGCGCCGGACCTGCCGCTCTTCCTGCCGGCCCTGCCCGACTACACCGTCTGGCACTCCTGGCAGGGGGTGCTGACGCTCAATCCGCTCGCGGTCGTCGTCCTGCTGCCGTTCTTCCACGCCGTGCTGCGCGACCCGCTGATCGCGCTGCTGCCGCCCGCGCTGGCCGGCCGGGCCGCGCGGCTCGTTCCCGAGCGGCTCACCGGTGCCGCGCCCATGGCCGTCGGGGCCGTGATCGGGGCCGCCACCCACGTGCTGTGGGACTCCTTCACCCACCACACGGGAGTGATCGAGTGGGGCCCCTGGCTGTCGGCCTCCGTCTTCGGGATCGGTCTCTTCCGCCTGCCCCAGTACGCCTCGTCGGCGATCGGGCTGGCCGTGGTGGTCTGGTGGGCCTGGCACCGGCTGTCGCAAATGGAGGCGGTGCCCGTGCCGGAGCGCTTGCGCGTCTCGTCGTGCGCCCGCCGGCTCACCCTGGTGGCGGGCGCCGCCGGCTTCGTGACGGGCGGCCTGCTGTGGCCCCTCGTGGACGAGCCCAGCCCCGCACTCGGCCTGCCCAGCCTCACCACCAAGACCGGAATCGGCACGGTGATCGGGCTGTGCGCGGTCCTCGTCTGTTATGCGGCCGTCTGGCAGGTCAGGCGGCGCATGGCAGTATCGGAAGGTGCTTGAGTACGTCACCGACCCCGGCGACCCCCGTCTGTCCGACTACACCCGGCTGCGGGACGTCGAGCTGCGCAAGAGCCTCGAAGCCGAGCGCGGCCTGTTCCTCGCCGAGGGGGAGAAGGTGATCAGGCGGGCCGTCGGCGCCGGCTACCCGATCCGCTCTGTCCTCACCACGCGCCGCTGGCTGACCGCGCTGCAGGACGTCCTCGGCGACGCGACCGTCTACGTCGTGAGCGACGAGATCATGTCCGGCGTCGCCGGCTTCCCGGTCCACCGCGGCGCGCTCGCCTCCATGGAACGCCTGCCGCTCCCCTCGGTGGAGACCCTGCTCAAGGGCCTGAAGGGCGGCCCGCGCCGGCTGCTCGTGCTGGAGGACCTGGTCGACCACGCCAACGTCGGCGCGATCTTCCGCTCGGCCGCCGCGCTGGGCGTCGACGCCGTCGTCCTGTCGCCCCGCTGCGCCGACCCGCTCTACCGGCGGGCGGTCAAGGTCTCGATGGGCGCGGTCTTCTCCATCCCGTACGCGCGGATGGACGACTGGTTCCGCGGCCTGGCGCAGCTGCGCGAGGGCGGGTTCCGCACGCTTGCCCTGACCCCCGACCAGAGCGCCACCCCGCTGGAGGCCGCCGCCCGCTCCGAACGGGTCGCGCTGCTGCTCGGCGCGGAGGGCGACGGGCTGTCGTCCCACTGGCTGGAGGAGGCCGACGAGGCGGTGTGCATCCCGATGAGCGCCTCGGCCCTGGCGGCGGGCGTCGACTCGCTGAACGTGGTGGCCGCCGCGGCGATCGCCTGCCACGGCCTGATGAGGTCCACGGCTCCGGGAGCGTGAGTCAAGGCAGGTCGACCGGCTCGCTGACGAGGTCGGCCCCGGTCTCCCTGATGTGGCGTTCCAGCAGCGGCAGCTCCCTGGCCGTCGTGACCAGCGTGAGTTGCCAGGCGGGCTCGGCGCGGTGCGGCACCGGCACCTCGGAGATGTCGATCGAGGCGGCCAGGCCCGCGGTCAGGATGGCGTGCGCCAGCTCCGCCGCCCGCTCGTGGCCGTCGATCGTGGTGCGGACCTCGGTGAATTCCCCCATGGGGTGTGTCCTTCTGACAGAGGGGTAGAGCCTTCGCCCAAGGTGCGGAACCGGGCGAGGAGGTCGGACTTCACGGAGGAAAGCGTACATAGTTAGCGCCGTGGGTGTGTCCGTCCGTCCCCCGGGCGGGACCCCCCTGGAGAAGTTCCAGATACGCTCAGCACTACCTGTGGAACAGCTGAAGAAGTGGCCCGCTGAATGAGAGTGGGCCCGTAGCTGTGCTAGGACTTTACATAAGTCTGTTGCCGGTGCACTCGTCAAACCTCGGTACAGTCCAGGACATTCCGTGGGTGTCGGCAGTACCTCGTAGTGAAAGTGAGATCAGTTTTATGCGGGTGTTGGTCCTGGGCGGTGACGGCTATCTTGGCTGGCCGACGGCGCTCTACCTGTCACAGGCCGGTCATGATGTCGCGGTCGCCGACAACTTCGTGCGTCGCCAGTACGACTTCGAGCTCGGTGCGGACAGTCTGGTCCCGATCGAGTCACTGCAGGTCCGCGTCGAGACCTGGCGGCAGGTGACGGGGAAGTCGATCGAGACGTTCATCGGCGACCTCTGCGACGCGGAGTTCACGTACCAGATGATCAAGGACTTCCGTCCTGAGGCGGTGGTGCACTTCGCCGAGCAGCGTGCGGCGCCGTACTCGATGATCGACCGCAAGCACGCGGTCTACACGCAGGTCAACAACGTGGTCGGCACGCTCAACCTGCTGTACGCGATCAAGGAGATCGACCCGGACATCCACCTGGTCAAGCTCGGCACGATGGGCGAGTACGGCACGCCCAACATCGACATCGAAGAGGGCTGGCTGGAGCTGGAGTACAAGGGCCGCAAGGACCGGGTGCTCTACCCCAAGCGACCGGGCTCCTTCTACCACCTGTCCAAGGTGCACGACAGCCACAACATCGAGTTCGCCTGCCGGATCTGGGGGCTGCGCGCCACCGACCTCAACCAGGGCGTCGTCTACGGCCAGCAGACCGCCGAGACCGCGCTCGACGACCGCCTGGCCACCCGCTTCGACTACGACGCGGTCTTCGGCACGGTGCTCAACCGGTTCGTCATCCAGGCCGTGCTCGGCCACCCGCTGACGGTCTACGGCAGCGGCGGCCAGACCCGGGGCATCATCGACATCCGCGACACCGTCCGCTGCATCGAGCTGGCCTGCGACAACCCGGCCGACCCCGGCGAGTTCCGCGTGTTCAACCAGATGACCGAGTCGATGTCGGTGCTCGACATCGCCAACACGGTCGCCGAGGCCTTCCCCGGCACGGCGACCATCGACCACCTGGACAACCCGCGCGTCGAGTTCGAGAAGCACTACTACAACGTCACGCACACGGCGCTGGTGGAGCTCGGCCTCAAGCCGCACCTGCTGTCCGACACGCTGATCACCTCGCTGTTCGACATCGCCAAGCGCTACGGCGACCGGGCGAACCTGGAGGCCATGCGGCCCCGGGTCAACTGGCGCGGCGCCGGTGAGCGGCGGTGACGAGCGGCGGTGAGGGCGCCTTCGCCCGCGCCACCGGCCGCGAGGCGGAGGAGGGCGGGGCCGACAAGCCCCGCTACCGTCGCTACCAGTACGAGCTGATCTCGCCGTTCTGCGGGCCCAGCATGCTGGAGGTCGGCGCGGGGCTGGGCGAGTTCGCGGCGCAGTTCACCGACCGGCGGCGCCTCGTCGTGAGCGACGTCGACCCCGACGCCGTCGAGGTGATGAAGGCCCGTTTCGCCTCCCAGCCGAACGTGCAGGCCCTGCAGTTCGACCTCGGCGCGGGGGCGTGCCTGGACGACCCGGTCGACACCGTGGTCGCCATGAACGTCCTCGAGCACTTCGAGGACGACGCCGCGGTCCTGAGCCTGCTGTCCCGCTCGGTCCGCCCGGGCGGCACCGTCGTGCTGTGGGTGCCCGCCTACATGGCGCTGTACGGCGACTTCGACCGCAGGGTCGGCCACTTCCGCCGCTACACCCCCGCCACCATGCGCCAGGTCGCCCAGCGGGCCGGCCTGGAGGTGCTGGTCTCCCGCCCGGTCAACCTGCTCGGCGGCGTGGCGTGGTGGGCGGCGGTCCGCCTGGGGCGGGCCGGCACCCCCAAGGCCGGCGTGGTCGGCCTGTACGACCGCGTGATCGTCCCGGTGACCAAGGTCCTCGACCGCGTCCTGCCGATTCCCTTCGGGCAGTCGGTGCTGGGGGTCTTCCGGGTACCGCAGAGCGGGCATGCGCGGCGTGACTGATCTGCTGCGCCGTCTGCTGGGCCGGCTGCCACGCGTCTTCACGCGGTACACCACCGCGTCCGTGGCGGCCGGCGTGGCCAGCGAGGCAACCCTGCTGACGGCGTACGGCACCCATCTGCTCACGCCGGGACAGGCGTCCGCGGCGGGGTGGGCGAGCGGTGCGGTGCTGAACTTCGTGCTCAACCGGTGGTGGGTCTTCCGTCACCGGGAGCAGCCGAAGCCGGTGCGCGAGGTGCTGGGCTTCTGGCTGACCTCGCTGGCCGCCCTGGCGCTGTCGACCTGGGCTACCGGGGTCGCGGCGGGGCTGGCCGCGCCGCTGGACCACGGCCCCCGGGTGATCCTGGTGGGGGCCGTGTTCCTCGGCGTCTACGCGCTACTGTTCGTGGCGAAGTTCGCCCTGTTCCACTATTTCGTCTTCGCCGGCAAGTCGCGCTCGGAGACCGGCTCGGGCAGCGGCTCCGGCCGCCGCCGCTCTCGCCACCAGGTGCCGAGCACCACGCGCGAGTAGCGGTAGCCGTAGACCAGGTTGCCGCCCTTCTTGGTGCTCCCGGCGGTGCGCAGCCGCATCGTCGCGGGCACCTCGGCGACGCGGTAGCCGCGCGCGATCACGCCGATCAGCAGCTCCGACGACTGGTACTGCGGCTGGCGCAGCTCGACGGCACCCGTGACCTTGGCGCGCATCGCCCGCAGCCCGAACGACGTGTCGGTGACGCTCTGCCCGGTCAGCCGGCTGATCAGCCAGGCGAACACGTGGACCCCGGCGCGGCGCACCCGGTCGTAGGTCTCCTGGCGGCCCAGCACGCGCGAACCGGTCGCGAAGTCGGCCTCGCCCCGCAGCACCGGCGCCAGCACCCGCGGGATGTCGGCCGGGTCGTACTGGCCGTCGGCGTCGGTCGTCACGATGTAGTCGGCACCGCCGGCCCGCGCGATGCGGTAACCCAGCCGCAGCGCCGCGCCCTGGCCGCGGTTGACCGGGACGTCGCAGACCATCGCGCCCGCCTTGCGGGCGACCGCCGCGGTGTCGTCGGTGGCGCCGTCGACGACCACGATGGTCGTGCAGTCGTGTCCGTCGATCTGGGTCGGCAGCGACTTCACGACGTCGCCGATGCCGTCTTCCTCGTTGTAGGCGGCGATCACGATCGCGATCGGCGGCAGGTCCGCGCCGTGCTCGGCCGTGAACGCCGCCGAAGCGGCGGCGTCGATGTCCTGTTGCGTCGTCTCTGATGGGGTCATGTGTGTTCCTCGTCGCCCGAGAAGTCGGGCCATACTCCGGCCATTCCTGCGGTCAGGTCGTGTCGCGGCTCGTATCCGAGCGCCCTGGCCCGGGAGATGTCCAGGACGACCGCCGGCATCTCGCCCTGCTTCGCGGGCACGTGCTCGACGGGGATGGGCTGCCCGGTGACCTGCCGGGCCGCGTCGATGAGGTCGTTGACGCTCACCGAACGGCCGGAGCCGACCACCAGAGGCCCGGTGTGCCGCACCCGCCAGGCGAGCATAACGGCCTGGACGATGTCGTCGACGTGCACATAGTCGCGCAGTTGCATGCCGTCTCCGTACACCTGGACACCCGTGCCCGCGGCGGCCGCGCGCATCAGGCGCGGCACGAAGCTGTCCTTGTGCCGCATGCCGGGGCCGTAGACGTTGGCGAACCGCAGCCAGGCCGCGTGCATGCCGTACGACTGCGCGTACGCGCTCAGCAGCATCTCGCCCGCCGCCTTGGTCGCGCCGTACGGCGTGAGCGGCCGCAGCGGCAGATCCTCGCTGATCTGCGCCGTGCCGACGTCACCGGTGACCGCGTTGGTCGAGGCGAGGATGAAGGCGGGCACCTCCCGCTCACGCGCCAGCTCCAGCAGGTCGGCGGTCGCCTCGACGTTGAGCCGGTACGTGCCGGCCGGGTCGGAGACCGACTTCAGCACCGACGTCACCGCCGCCAGGTGCACCACCGCGTCGAGGCCGGGCGTGACGACCTTCTGTCTCACCTGCGGATCGCACAGGTCACCGACGACGCACTCCACCGCTTTGTCAGGGTGCTCCACCAGGTCGGCGACCACGACCTCGGCCCCGCCGGCCAGCAGGGCCGACACGAGACGCCTGCCGATGAATCCCGATCCTCCGGTGACGAGTACGCGGGTCCCGTCAAGCTCCGGCATTCGGCGTTTCCTTTCACTTAGGTCACAACCGACCTTACCGGCCTTGGCGGAGCCCTCGAACGCATGAGCCCGGCTGTCGCCGGCCGTGCGCGGAGTGCTTTCGCCGATCCCATAGGCTACTGGCCTCCGGCAACCGACCTCCGGCATGCGGCGGCCAGGCGACGAGGGGAGAGGCGTGAGTCCTGCTGTGGTGATGGGACCTCCGCTGGTGGTGGGCCTGGTGCTGGCGGTGATCGCCGGGCGCCGTGGATGGGCTCCCCCGCTGTGGGTGGCGCTCGCCGCCGGTGCCGTGCTGCGCCTCGCCGTCATGCTGACCGCCGCGAACGACACCGCGGTGCCGTACGACTTCGGCCACGACTTCGTCGACGCGGGCAATGCCGTGCTGAACGGCCAGAACCCCACCATGCACCTGCGCGAGGGCGGCTGGCACTTCCTGCCCTTTCTCGCGTACGTGCTGGCCGGCCAGCTGAGGCTGGGCGAGATCCTCGGCCTGTCGTGGGGGATCGCGGGGCGGATCGTGCCCGTCGTGGCCGACCTCGTGCTCATCCCGCTGATCGCCAAGCTCGCCGGAGCCGAGCGAGGCAACCTGCGCGCCTTCCAGTACGCGCTCATCCCGCTGGGCGTGATGGTGAGCGGCCTGCACGGCCAGTTCCCGCCGATCACGCTGCTGTTCGGCGTGGCCGCGCTGGTCTGCGCGCGCTCCCAGCGCGCCCACGCGGCGGGGCTGCTCATCGGGCTGTCGATCGCGTGCACCCACTGGTCGGTGCTCATCGTGCCGGGGGTCGTGCTGGCCGTGGCCGGGGTCCGGGGGCGGCTGACCGTGCTCGGCTGGACGGCCGGGGTGCCCGCGGCGGTCCTGCTGTCCGGCACGGTGTTCCTGGACACCTCGCTGAGCCAGCTGCCCGAGCTGGCGAAACGCATCATGTCGACCAGGCCGGTCGTGGGCGACTGGGGCTGGACGGCGCTCGCCACGGGCGGCGCCCAGACCGACTCCCCGATCCTGGGCCGGATCGGCATGATCGTGCTCGTCCTCGGCCTGGCCGCGGCGGCGTGGTGGTGGCGCCGGGCCGACCCGGTCGACCTCACCCTCGTGCTGCTGCTCGTCTTCCTCATCGTGACCCACCGGCTCGGCGCTCAATACCTGCTGTGGCCGGTCCCCTTCCTGCTCGCCCGGCCGACCCGCGGCGCATGGCCCGCGATCACTCTGGCCAGCCTGTGGGCCGCGTTCGGCTACCTGCGCCTGTACGAGGTCATCGGCATGGGTTATTGGGCTGCCCACACGTGGTGGGCCTACTCCTCCTTCATCGTCATCGCCTTCCTCATCCGCGCACTGCCCTGGGACCGCCGGGTCGCCGCCGGCCAGGTCACCACGAAAGCGACCGCCTCGAAGGACGCCGTGCCGGCCGTCGAATGATGCTGCAGAATGTGAGCGACCGATGACGTAGCGCTGTCCGGGGGCTCCCATGCACACGGCCTGGCTGATCGCCGCCTGGATGGTCGCCGCCCTTCCTGCCGCAGGCCCCGCACCTCATCCCCATGCCCGGGTGACGGCGGTCCTCGCTCCCGCCACTCCTCCATCCCATCCCCAGGTCGGCGGGTCGTCGGCCGGTGGGGTGCCCGTTCGGGAGGGGGCTCGTGCGCGGGTTCCGGTGCTGGCGTGTGAGGTCGCAACGCCGTCGGTGCGCCCGTTGGGCTTCACGCCTCCGGTGCGGCTCGTGCCCGGTCGGGTCGCTGTCCGGGGCAATTTCGAGCTCACCGGTTGTGCCTCGTCCCGCCGGTCGGCGGCGTCGCCGCGTTCCGGCTGGGCGGTGCTGAGGGCCACCGCGCAGGCGTCGTGCACCAGCGTTCGGCAGGTGCGGGGCAGCGTCCTCGTCACCTGGTTCGACGTGACCGGCCGTCCGGCGGGCACCTCGCAGGTACGTCTGCGCGCCGACCGCCTGGTCGCCCGCCATCCGGCCGACGCGTTGCTCGACGGCGCGGTCACGGCGGGACGGCTGTCCGGCGCGCGTGTGCGCGGCGTCCTCGCCGCTCCCGCCACCCTTCTCGGCTGCGCCACCCACGGCACCGCCGCCCTCCACGGCACGGGCCGGGTCACGTTCGGCTGACCGCCTTCGCCGGCACGGGCCGGGCACGTTCGGCTGACCGCCGCCACGGGCCGCGTGAGGGGCGCGCTTCGGGTCAGCTGAACGCGATCCGGTCGCCGGCGTAGTCGAGGAGGCGTTCGGCCGTGCTGAAGCGGCGTTCGTCCTGGTCGCCCAGGAGCACGCCCACCACCTCCCGGCCGTTGCGCTCACCCGCGAACAGCAGGCAGTAGCCGGCCGCCCGGGTGAAGCCCGTCTTGACGCCCAGCACGTCCTCGGCCCGGGTGAGCAGTTTGTTGGTGTTGTGCCAGACGTGCGCCCGATGCACGGCCGTCTTGGCCACCCGGTGCGCCGACTTGCCGACGACGGTCCTGAACACGCTGCCGCGCATCGCGTGCTGGGCCAGTCTGGCCTGGTCCGCGGCCGTGGAGTAGCCGCCGTCGGCGGGTGTCGGCATGCCGTCGGCGTTGGTGTAGCGGGTGTCGGAGAGCCCGAGCGCGCGGGCGGCCCGGTTCATCTTGGCCACGAACGCCGTCTTGCCGGGCCCGTAGTGCCGGGCCAGGACGTTCGCGGCGTCGGCCCCCGACGGCAGCATCAGGGCGTACAGCAGGTCCCTGACGGTGAAGCGCTCGCCGGCGCGCAGACCGGCGGTGGCGGCGCCGCCGCGGGCGGCGTACCTGACGTCGATCGCGTCGACCCTGATGACGTCGCTCAGCTGCGCCTCGCTGAGCACGACGTACGCGGTCATGACCTTGGCCAGGCTGGCCACCGGCATGCGCTTCGTGTGCCGTTTGCCGTAGTGGACCGTTCCCGCGGAGTCGATGACGTACGCGGACTTCGCCCCGACACGCGGGGCCTCCACGGCGGCGACGGCAGGGGACGAGAACCCCACAAGTACGGCGACCACGACAGAGCTGATGAAACCCCCAATACGCATGACAATCATGGTGACAGGCGATCAAGGTTTCGTTTGCTTAATTCAGCTATGAGTCGCTATCAGACGGGGGTAAATCATTCATAGATCCGATATGGCGGGGGACAGTCATGGCAGGAAAATTCATCATTAGTGAGGATGAACAGGGCGGATACCGTTTCGCTCTCGTCGCGAACAACGGGCAGACGCTCGCCGTCGGAAGCGGCTTCCCGTCCAAGATGGCATGCGTGAACGGCATCGAGACCGTACGCAGGAACGCTCCCGAGGCCGTGATCGAGGACCTGAGCGCGAGCAAACGCTAGGAGACCGGCACCTGCTCCTCGGCCGCGCGCCTCCTGCGCCGGCGGCGTACCGAGAGCCAGGCCACGACGGCGACGACCGCGACGGCCACGGCTCCGGCCGCCAACGGCGAGCGCGCGGCCAGCTCCAGCCAGCCCCACACGACCGCCGTCATGCCGAACCACCACATCGGCGCCCAGGTCAGGCAGCCCAGCGCGCTGGCCACGACGTACCAGGGATAGGAGACGCGCAGCGCCCCGGCGACCCACGGGAGCGTGTGGCGGAGCATGGGCACCCAGAAGCAGCCGTAGACGGCCAGCGCGCCCCACTTCTCGACGACCTGCTCGATCTTCGCGATCCGCTCGCGGCCCAGCCTGACGCCGACGCGGGACTCGTAGAGACGTTCGCCGAGCCTGCGGCCGACCCAGTAGTAGACCTGGAAAGCCGCGAACAACGCCAGGATCAGGATGGCGCCGACCAGCCAGTAGGGCAGCCCCAGCCAGAACGGATCGGTGGGGGCGGGGACGGCGAACGTCGCGAGCCGCATGCTGCTCATCCCCCCTTATCCTTAGGTCAGCCTTACCTTAGTCAAAAGTGGATGTTTGTGCTACAACCACCTGCAACCGGCCGACAAGTAGTACTCAACCTCTCCGCCTCACTCTAAGTGGGAGCAGGAAGAGGTGGTGACCATGCCGACCAGAAGCGCGGCCGTCCTGACCGGCACGGCGGGCGCCGCCCGGATGTTCGTCGCGGCCCTGGCCTTCACCAGCGCGTACGTCGGCTTCTCCGCCTACGGCGCCGCCGGCACCCGGCCCGAGCCGATCACCCTGTCGGCCCGGGAGCTGCCCGCCACCGCCCCCGCCACCGGGGCCGCCACCGCCACCGCCACCGCCACCGAGGCTCCCACCGCCAAGGCCGGCGAGATCATCGTGAGCGTCGTGGCCGGCGACGGCTGCGCCCGCTCGTACGCGGCCCACAGCCTCCTCGTCAACCCCGAGCCCGGCCAGAGCCTGCGCTACGGCTGGCGGCTCGCCCGCTGGAGCCCCGGCACCGAGACCTGGCGGACGTACCTGCGCGGCCACGACGGCTTCGTCGGCGCCGAGCGCACGGCCGAGTGGCGCGCCGAGATCACCGGCAACGCCGGGTGGTACCGCGTCGAACTGACCGCCGGCCGGGGCAAGGCCGTCACGAGCGAGCGTTTCCAGGTGAGCTGCTGACCGACTGCCTGGCCGCCTCGACCCAGCGCGGCACGCCCACCCGCTCGGCCACCTCCAGGGCCTTCTCGTAATGCTCGCGCGCCGCCTCGGGCTGGCCCAGGCGGACCGCCAGGTCGCCGAGGGTCAGCGCCACCGGCCACAGCGCGACCACGCCGGTGCCGGCGCCCGCCACCCGGTCGGCGAACGGCTTGAGCTTGTCGTAGCAGTCGACCATCCGCTCGCGGTCGTCGAGCAGCATGCCGGCCAGCGCCCGCCAGGTCATCGCCAGCTCGTACAGGAAGTCGGGCCGCACCGGGGGACGGGTGGCGGCCACCGCCTTGGCGTCGTTGACGTGGCCCGCCGAGGCCAGCGCCAGCGCGTACGCGTCGAGCGTCCACTTCGCGCCGCGCAGGTGTTTCTCGGCCAGCAGATCGACCGTCTCGGCCGCCCGCCCCGCCACCAGGTGCAGGCAGAACGTCGTGATCAGCGGCAGGTCCTGGCGGCCCTCCAGCATGCCGGCCCGCGCCGTCATGCGGGCCGCCTCGCGGTAGGCCCGCTCGGCGCCCTCGTAGTCGCCGGCGATCATCAGCCGCTGACCCGAGTACCACACCACGACCGCGGCGGGCGCCGACAGGTCGTACTGCTTGGCCAGGCTGTGGGCCGCCGCGGCGTGCTCGTCGGCCACCGCGAACTCGCCCCTGGCCGCCGCGCACTCCAGCAGCACCAGGTGGGCCAGCGCCTGGGTGGCCATCTGGCCCGAACGCTGGGCGACCTCCAGCAGCTCCCGGCCGATGCTCTCGCGCGAGTCGACCGCCGGGATGTCGTACGACTGCCGCAGCCGCCCGCTCAGCGCCGCCGCGATCAGCGCCGGGTCGCCGCTCTGCCGGGCCAGCTCCAGCGCCTCCAGCGACGCCTGCCGCCCGCGCTCGGGCGAGGAGGAGCCCTCCAGCTCCAGCGCCAGCGTGGTGAGCAGGCTCGCCCGCAGCCGCTGCTCGCCCGGCGGCAGCTCCATGAGCGCCTTCTCGGTGACGTCGACGATCTCCCACGCCGTACGGGTGAAGTCGCGGGCCATGCCCTTGTGCGGCACGGCCAGCGACGCCGCCACCTTCGCGGTGATCTCCAGGTCGCCCAGCGGCAGCGCGGCGTCCATCGCCTGGCGGCGCAGCAGCCGGGCCGCATGCATGTCGCCGCACAGCGCGAGCGCCCGGATCTGGCGCAGCATCAGCCGCAGCCGCTCCTTGGCGCGCTCCGGCAGGTCGCCCCGCTCGTCGCCGCGGGACCGGTCGAACGCGGCGATGGCCTGCTCCCACAGCATGGCCGCCTCGCGGTGGGCGAAGCGCCGCTCGGCCTGCTCGGCCGCCAGACCCGCGTAGTGGACCGCCTTGCCGGCCGCGTCGGCCAGGTAGTAGTGGTGGGCCAGGGCCGCCACGTCGGACGGCGCCCGCTGCTCGATGACCGCCGCCACTGCCGCGTGCAGCCGGGTGCGGCGCAGCCGGGAGGCGTCGGAGTAGATGGTGTCGCGCACCAGGTCGTGGTCGAACCTGAGCAGCCCGGGCCCCGGCTCGGTCACCAGCCCGGCCAGCAGCGCCGCCTCGACGGCCTCGATCACCGCGTCCTCGTCGCCGGCGACCGCGATCAACACGTCGAGATCGACGTCGCGGCCGATCACCGCCGCCTGCAGCAGGATCTGCTGGGCGCCCGACGGCAGCCGTGAGATGCGCCGCCGCAGCACGTCACGCACCCCGGAGGGCACCTGCGAGAGCACCTCGGTGGCGCTGGCCCGGTCGGCCGCGCCCTCGGAGTCGAGCAGCCGCACGGTCTCGCGGACGAAGAACGGGTTGCCGCCGGTGCGCTCGACGATCGACTCGACCGCGTCCTCGTCGATCTCGCGGACGCAGGTGGCCTTGACCAGCTCGGCCACCGCCTTCGGGTCGAGCCCCGACAGGCCCACGCGGACGGGGCCGAGCCGGGCCAGGGCGGCCAGCACGTCGGACTGGCGGTCGTCGAGCTCGCTCTCCCGGCACGTCACCACGAGCAGCACCCGGCTGGTCGCCAGCAGGCTCGGCAGCGCGCGCAGCAAGGCCAGCGTCTGGTCGTCGGCCCAGTGCAGGTCTTCGAGCGTCAGCAGCACGGGGCCGCGCCGCGCCACCCCCGCGAGGTAGCCGCCGACCGCGCGGTGCAGGCGGAAGCCGCCGGAGACCTCGTCCTCGTCGGGATCGGGGGCGGCGTCGTCGAGCAGCGGCGCGAGCAGCTGGGCGTATTCGCCGGCGCCCGTCATGCCGACGAGCGTGCGCAGGATCTCGACCCACGCCCAGCCGGGCGGGGTGGCGCTGGAGTCGGGGCAGGCGCCCGAGGCGGTGGTCCAGCCGTCGGCGGCCAGCCGGCTCTCCAGCTGGCGCAGCAGCGTGGTCTTGCCCGCGCCGGCCACACCGGTCACGACGGCGACCTGGAACCGTCCGGTACGGGAGGCCGCGGTGGTCAGCCGGGCCAGCTCGGCGTCACGGCCGACGAACGGCTCCGGCTCCAGCGGCGGCGGCTCGACGGGCTGGGCCGGCCGGGGCGGCCAGGTGTCGGTGACCGGCGCCGCGGCCCTCGGGGCGCGCGCCGGCGGCGCCAGGTCGAGCTCGGGCGACTGGGCCAGGATGTCGGATTCGAGCTTGCGCAGCGCGGGCCCCGGGTCGATGCCCAGCTCGTCGGCGAGGATCGTCCGGGCCCGGCGCAGCGCGGCCAGCGCGTCGCCCTGGCGGCCGCAGCGGTAGAGGCCGAGCGCCAGCAGCCGCCAGCCCTCCTCGCGCAGCGGGTGCTCGGTGGTGAGCGCCTCCAGGTCGGGCACGGTCTCGGCGTGCATGCCGAGCCGCAGGCCGGTGTCGGCGTGGCGGTCGCGGGCCACCAGGCGCAGCTCGGTGAGCCGGTTGACCTCGGCCTCGGCCCACGCCTGGTCGGCGAAGTCGGAGTAGGGGGTGCCGCGCCACAGGCCGAGGGCCTTCTCCAGGCGGGCGCGGGCGGACTGCGGGTCGCCCTCCTCCAGATGCTCGCCCGCGGCGCGTACGAGCTGCTCGAACCGGAGGGCGTCGACCTGGTCGGGGGCCACGCGCAGCGCGTAGCCGGAGGCGACCGTCACCAGCAGCCGGTTGGGGCCGCCGCGCGGGCGGCCGGGCTCCAGCACCCTGCGCAGGCGCGAGATGTAGACCTGCAGGCCCGACTGCGCGCCCTTGGCCGCGTCGTCGTCCCACAGATCGTAAAGAAGCGTGTCAACAGGAACGACCTGGCCTCTGGCCACGAGAAGCCGGGCGAGGACGGCCCGCTGCCGCAGACCGCCGAGGTCGAGTTCGTCGTCGTGTTCGTACGCCTCGACTGGCCCCAGAACTCGGAACGCCACCATGTCAGCCGCCACGCTATGCGCGCCCGGGAACCACGCACAAGGCCCGGGGTTCACTAACACGCGATGGGTTCGGGATTATCACGGAGAAGCCTTCGATATCGCGGATGGGGGCTCCGCGCCGGCGTTCCGGCCGTTGCGCCTGCGCAGCAGTGCCCAAGCGCCCAGTGCCAGGCCGCCGAACGGGATCTCGACAGTGTAAGTCCAGAATCCGAAGATCAGTGCGGTGGCCGTCGCCGGTGCGACCGGCACGCCGAACGCCGTGGTCAGCAGCAGCACCACGCCGCCCTCCATGATCCCCGCGCCGCTCGGCGTGATCAGTGCGCTGGTGAGCACACGCGACAGCGCGAAGACGGCGATCGACTGCGCGAGGCCGGGCCAGGCGCCGGTGGCGTGCATGGAGACCGCCATGATCGCCCACTGGAAGCCCAGGAAGAACAGCATGCCGAGCGAGAGCCCCGGCCACCGGGTGTGCACCAGGCCGGCCGTGTCGGCGCGCAGCCGGTGGAACGCCTCGGAGGCGTGCAGCCTCAGCCGCAGCAGCCGGGTGACCGCGTCGAGAACGCGCCCGAGCACGACGGCGGCCCGTTCCCAGTAGAGCGCGACCGCCACGATCGCGCACAGCACGAGGATGGAGATCGCGCCCGTCCAGCCCGCGTTGGCGACGGTGGAGTCGGGTACCTCGCCCGCCAGGAGCAGCGCGATGATGCCGACCGCCGGCAGGACGAACCTGAACAACGTGTTCCAGATGCCGCTGACCAGCGTCATGACCACGAACGCCCGGCTGCCGAAGCCCCAGCCCTTGGTCATCGCGAACGACAGCGCCACCCCGAGCGCGCCGCCGAACGGCAGCAGGTTGCTCACCGCGCTGCCCGCCGCGTTGAGCGTCAGGCCCTGCAGGTTGCTCAGCCCGGGCAGGGAGTTGGTCAGCACGAACGAGTACGCCAGCAGGCTCAGCAGCCACAGCGCGGCCATGAGGGCGATCTCGCCGGCGTCGAGCCTGCCGAAGACCGCGCCGATCTCGTGCCAGGAGACCGGCTTGCCGGTGAGGGCGCGCACGATCTGCGGCAGGTAGACCACGAGCAGCACGGCGAGCCCGAGCGACAGCACGGACAGGGTGATCTGGAGCCACTTGTTCTTCATCGTGGGTCCAGTTTGCCGTGCGGCGGGTGCCGGACCGTCGTCCGGAGGGATTACTTCGGCCACCCGTCGAAGGGATGACCGAGGCGGGCGCCGGGCGGCAGGTCACGGCGGACGTACCACTCGGTGCCGAAGACGAGGCGGTAGAGCGGGCGCGGGACCTTCAGCATGACGGCGAGGGTGCGGTCGCTGTCGCCGCCGCTGGCCTGGGAGGCGTGCGCGGCCATGGAGGCGCGCTTCTGTCTCGTATATCTCCGGACGTTCACCCGGTGCGTGATCGTCTCGCCCGGCGAGTACGCGCTCTCGAACGTGCGTACGTCGAACTCCGGCGGGAACCGGTAGAAGCGGCCGGCCAGCCTCAGCAGCCGGACCAGCGGGTCGCGGTTGACCGTCGCCTCCAGCACGATCCCGGTGCCCGCGATCTTCGCCGCCCGCCTGCCCACGCGGTGGACCTGCACATGGTCGGGATGCCCGTAGCCGCCCGCCGGGTCGTAGATGGTCAGCAGGTCGGCCTTCTCCTCCAGCAGGATCTCGGCGAGGGCCTTGGCGGCCGCTTCCGTGTCGGCGTCGATGAAGGCGTTGTCGGGCCGCTCGTCGGCGACCCCGCCCTTGGGGCTCAGCCCCGAGTCGCCGTAGCCGAGGCACTCGACGCGGGCGCACCCGAGCAGCGCGGCCGAGGTGTAGAGCTCCTTGAGCCTGGTCTCGCCGAGGGCCTCGCCCGGCTCCATCTCGGCCAGGCCGCGCTCGCCCGCGGTGGCGACCACGAGGACCACGCGGTGTCCCTCGGCCGCGAGCTTCGCCATGGTGCCCGCCGTCAGCAGGGCCTCGTCGTCGGGGTGGGCATGGAAGAACACAGCGGTACGTGGAGGCACAGGCCCAGATTAGTCTGGGAGGGGTGCGGATCTTTCACGTGAGTGACTGTTACCTGCCACGACTCGGGGGGATCGAGGTCCAGGTGGCCGATCTCGTGCGCATGCAGCGCGCGGCCGGGCACGAGGTGTCGGTGGCCACGGCGACCCGGGGGGAGCCGATCGAGGGCGTGCGCCGCATCGTCGCGCGGATGCCGTTCGACCTGCCGGTGCATCCGTTCGGTGTAGGTCATCTGACGCGCTGGATCACCTCGTCGCGTCCCGACGTGGTGCACGTCCACACGGGGGCGGTCTCGCCGTTCGCGTGGATGGGCGTGCGGGCGGCGTTCCGTGCGGGGGTGCCGTGCGTGGTGACGGTGCACAGCATGTGGGATCCGGGCACGCGGGCGCTCTACCGGCTGCTGCGGCTGGCGTACGGCTGGCAGCGGTGGCGGTTGGTGGCGACCACGGTGAGCAACGCCGCCGCGGCGCCGATCAGGGCGGTGGCGGGGCCGACGGTGCCGGTGCGGGTGGTGTCCAACGGGCTCGACCTGTCGGGCTGGGCGCCGCCGCCGGGGCCGCCCGACCGGCGCGCGGAGGTGCACATCGTCGCGGTGGGCCGGCTGGCGCCGCGCAAGCAGCCCGTACGGCTGCTGCGGCTGCTGCGGACGGCCCGCGCCCGGGTGCCGGCCCGCATCCCGATGCGGGCGACGATCGTCGGCGACGGCCCGGCGCGCGGGCAGATGGAGCGTTATCTGGCCCGGCACGGCATGGCCGACTGGGTGTCGCTGCCCGGCCGCTACACCCGTGAGCAGATCGCGAAGGTGCTGGAGTCGGCCGACGTGTTCGTGGCGCCCGCGCCACGTGAGTCGTTCGGGATCGCGGCGCTGGAGGCGCGGGCGGCTGGCCTGCCCGTGGTGGCCAGGGCGCAGAGCGGGGTCGCCGACTTCGTCACGAACGGCACGGAGGGGCTGCTCGGCCGTTCGCTGGACGATCTCGCGCGGGCGGTGGCGCGGCTGTGCTCCGACGCGGAGTTGCGCGCCTCGATCGCCGCGCACAACCGCGCGACACCGCCCACCGCCGGGGCGTGGCCCACGGTCCTGGAGGGCTTCGGCCGGGCGTACCGCCAGGCCCGGGACAGACACGCGCCCTCGCCCCGCGCCACGTGACGGCGGGTGTCACGCGGTGAGCGGAGGCCCGTGTCTCGTGACGGCGGATGTCAGGCGGTAGCGCAGGTCTCGTGACGGTCGCGTGTCACTCGCGGTGCAGGACCACGTAGCCGTCGCGTTCGAACTTCTTCACGTAGCCCCCGGCGAGCAGTTCCACGACCTCGGCGGCCTGTTCGTCGAGCGAGCCGAACGGGAACTCCCAGCGGGCCACGTCGGCCACCACCCACGGCGAGCCGTGCGGCGCGCCGCTCCACAGGAGCACGGTGGCCTTCGAGGTGAGCGCCGGCCCGATCGAGTTGGCGGCCTCCACCGTCACGCCCGGCGGCACCGCGGCGGCGGCCTCGGCCGCGGCGGTCGCCTTGGACTCGCGGTAGAAGTCGGCGTGGTGAAGCCGATCGAACGCGAACCGAGGCACCAGCGTGAGCGCGACCACGCAGACGGCCACCGCCCAGGCGAGCGTGAGCGAGGCGTCGCCGGAGCGCCGGGTCCGGCGCAGCAGCCGGGCCAGCCCGTCCACGCCCGCGCAGAACAGGATCACCACGGTGAACGCGCTGTACTGGAAGTCGGCCTGCCACCACTGCTCACGGTCGGCCAGCATGCGTACGAGCACGTGCGGCGCGGCCGCCAGCGACAGCGGCGAGAGCAGGCAGAGCAGCAGTGTCGGCCACACCAGCAGGAACAGCGTGTCGATCTTGGCCTCGGCCCCGAGCAGCAGCTGCACGGCGCCGATCGGGTCGCTCACCAGCGCCAGGAGCGCGCTGGGGGCGTCGGGGCCGAGGTGTTCGTAGGCCCAGAAGTCCTTGGTGTCGCCGCCGAAGTACAGGATCAGCCCGCCGCGGACGAGCAGCACCGTGCCGAGCCCCAACGTCATGACCAGCAGGCCGCGCTGCCGGTCGCCGATGACGACGAGGCACAGCCCGAAGCCGATCACGATCAGCCCCATGTCCTCCTTGACCAGCAGGAGCCCGATCGCGGCGAGGAGCGCCGGCGTGGCGCGGCCGGCGTGGTAGCGCTCGATCATGATCGCGGTGAGCAGTGGGACGAACATGACCTCGTGCGCGTCGAACGCGGCGGCCTGCGCGATCGGCCACGACAGCGCGTACGCGAGGCCGACGAGGTAGGCGGGCGTGACGCCCAGCACCCGGCGGGTGAACCGCCACAGGAACGGGATCGCCGCGGCGAACAGCGCGGCCTGCGCGAGGATCAGCGTCGCGGGCCCGTCGTGGATCCAGTAGAGCGGCGCGAGCAGCGCGTAGACGGGGGAGAAGTGGTCGGCGAGCTGCAGGTAGTCGGTGCCCCGCCCGTGGAAGGCGCCGACCACGGGCACGTACGGCGGACGGAAGGCCGCGTAGTTGCGCACCGCCTGGTCCACGATCACCAGGTCGAACGTGGTGGCGCGGAAGGTGGCCAGCCTGACCAGGCCGAGCGCGGAACAGGCCACCGCGGCGAGCAGCGTGATCGCGCCCACGCCCGCGCGGTGGCCGGTCAGCTTGATCCGCCGGAGGGAGGGCGCGGCGCGGCCCCCCGGCCGCACCGCCGGCGTCTCACCCGTCACGGTGATCAACCCTAGACGCGGCCGCCGCCCACTCCTGCCCCCCACAGGGGGACGGCGACCGCGGGCCCGTCAGGTGCAGGCAGCCGTGATCTTGCTGGTGAAGCCGTTCAGCTTGCCGGTGAACTCCGTGGCGCTGCTGAGGTCGCCGCCCTCCATGGTCTGGAAGCCGTCGGCGAGGTCGTTCAGCGCGGCGGCGACTTCGCCGTCGTACTTGCCCGCGAGCTCCTTGGCCTGGCCCGCCGCGGTCTTCGACGCCTCGCCGAGGGCATCCTGGTCCGTGGGGTTCGATGTGATGGCGTTGCTCCACTCGGTGGCGATCTTGCTGGCTTCGCCGGCGGCGGTGTTGCAGTCGACGGCCTGCCCGACGGCGCCGCAGGAGGTGACGCCGAGGACGGCAAGAGTCAGCGTCGCGGCCGTGACGGCCAGGCGACGGCGAGGGGGTGTCATTTCCATGCCCTTCGTAGGTGTGGCGAACGAAAAGCACGGTAGAAGTCACGACTTAACCGTCACTTGCACCCCAGTAGCACCAACAGTGTCAAGTGGAGGTAAAGCCCTGCAAGAGCGCTCGAACGACTTCCTCCGGTTCGGGTAGGGGGAGGTCCAGCAGCCCCCGGTAGGCGACGAATCCGGTGAACAGGTCGGTGAGCAACCACAGATCCGCGTCAGGGGAGAGTTCGCCGCGCTCGATGGCGCGCTCGTACACGACCCACGAGCGTTCCATGCGCGTCCGCATGCCGGTGCGGACGATCTCGGCGACGGCGGGGTCTCGGCCGGCCTCGCCGTACACCTGCTTGGCCAGGCGCGCGATCCCGGGCAGCCGCCAGAGGGCGAGCGTGTCGGTGACCACCACGTGCAGGTCGCCCGCCAGCGACCCGGTGTCGGGGACGGCGACGTGGGCGTCCATGAAACCGGCGATGGCCTCCAGGAGCATGTCGCGTTTGCTGCCGTACCGGCGGAAGACGCTCGCTCTGCCGACGCCGGCCGCGGTGGCGACGTCGTCCATGGTGAAGTCGAGGCCATGGGTGAGCACCAGTGTCGCCGCGGCCTGCCGGATGCGCTCGCCGACCGCGGGGTCGGGCTTGCGGCCGCGTGCAGACATTGTGATACTCCAAGTATCTGATACTGAGGGTCTCATGAGACGAGGACGGTAATGAGGGTAGTGGTGATCGGCGCCGGCGTCGCGGGGCTCGCCCTGGCGCGCGGCCTGCTGAGCGCGGGCCACGACGTCGAGGTGTACGAGGAGGCCCCCGAGCCGCGTACGGCGGGCGGCTCGGTCTCGCTCTGGCCCGGCAGCACGGCCATCCTGGAGCGGCTCAAGGTCGACCTCGTCGGTGTCGGCCGCCGCCTGGAGACCATGGAGTCCTGGTCCGGCGACGGCCGCCCGCTGTTCACCGTCGACCTGACGGCCGCAGAACGCCGCTACGGCCACCCGACCGTCCACGTGGCCCGCAGTGAGCTGGTCGAGGTGCTCGCCGACGGCGTGCCCGTGACGTACGGCGCGCGGGCCGAGCACGTCGTGCCCGAGCGGGCCGAGGTGCGGCTGGCCGGTGGCGGCACCGTCCGCGGCGACGTGCTCGTGGGCGCCGACGGCCGCCGCTCGGCGGTGCGCGCCGCGCTGTGGGGCGACGACCCGGCCCGGCTGAGCGGCTGGGTCACCTGGCAGGGCTTCACCAGCAGTCCCACCACGCTGACCGAGCAGCGCCGCGCCGTGATGATCCCCGGCGGGCAGGGCCTGTGCGGGCTGATCCCGGCGGGCAGGGGCCGGCTGCTGTGGTGGTTCGACGTCAGGTCGGCCCCCGGCCGGCCCTTCTGGGAGGACGACCCCCGCATCGCGGAACGGCTGCGCGAGCGGTTCGCGGGCTGGCCTGACCCGGTGCCCGCCGTCCTGGAGAGCCTCGGGGAGCCCGACTTCTTCCCCCACCACCGCCATCACGTCCCCGTGGCCTGGGGGAAGGGCCCGACGACGCTGGCCGGCGACTCGGCGCACACCATGCCGCCCACCATGGCCCAGGGCGCCAACCAGGCGCTGGAGGACGCCTGGGCGCTCAGCCATTCGATCGGCGACCTGCGCGCCTACGAGCGGGCCAGGACGAAGGTGGTGCGCCGGCCCGCGCGGCTGGCCGCGACGGAGGTCACCAACGTGCAGCAGTTCTTCGCGGGGCTGATCCCCGACCGGCTCGCGACCAGGATGTACACGGCGTGGCTGCGCGGCGCCAGCAACTACCTCTTGACAGTGTCCTGAGCGCCGCCGCACCATGCCGCATATAGCGCAACTTTGCGCGTAATACGCAACAAGGCGGTGTCGGTTGACCAGCACGTCGAGCCTGATCCCCACGCTTCCCGGCCGTTCCTACACCGACCCCGAGATCTTCGCCGGCGAGCAGGCCAAGATCTTCGAAAGCCTCTGGTTCTGCGCGGTCCGCGTGCAGGACCTGCCGAAGCCGGGCGCGTTCCGTACGGTGCAGGTCGGGCGGGAGAGCGTGATCGTCGTGCGCGGGCGCGACGAGCGGCTGCGGGCCTTCCTCAACGTCTGCCGCCACCGCGGCGCCCGCCTGTGCGTCGAGCAGGCGGGCCAGGTCGGCCGCACGCTCAGGTGCGCCTACCACGCCTGGTCCTACGACCTCGACGGCCGGCTCGCCGCCGCGCCCAACCTGGCCAAGATGCCCGACATCGACCGGGCCGCGTACGGGCTCGTTCCCGTCCACCTGCGCGAGTGGCTGGGCTACGCCTGGGTCTGCCTGGCCGCCGAGCCGCCGTCGTTCGAGCAGACCGTGACGTACGCGGTCACCGAACGCCTCGGCGACCCCGGGGCCATCGACCGCTACCGCGTGGACGAGCTGGTCCTGGGCCGCCGCATCGTCTACACCGTCAAGGCCAACTGGAAGCTCCTGGTCGAGAACTTCATGGAGTGCTACCACTGCGCCACCATCCACCCCGAGCTGACCGCCGTGCTGCCGGAGTTCGCCGGCGGCTACGCGGCGCAGTACTACGTGGGCCACGGCGCCGCCTTCGCCGAACGGGCGGAGGGCTTCACCGTGGACGGCGGGCCGGGCTTCGACCGGCTGCCCGGCGTGGCGCAGGAGCAGGACCGCCGCTACTTCGCGATCACCGTCAAGCCGCAGGTGTTCGTCAACCTGGTGCCCGACCACGTGATCCTGCACCGGATGTACCCCATGGCCGTGGACCGGACGGTGGTGGAGTGCGACTGGCTCTACCACCCGGAGGTGGTGGCCTCCGGCGCCGATCTGTCACGGTCGGTCGAGCTCTTCCACCGGGTCAACGAGCAGGACTTCGACGCCTGCGAACGGACCCAGCCGGGCATGGCGTCGCGGGCGTACCGCGAGGGCGGGGTACTCGTGCCGAGCGAGCACCACATCGCCCTCTTCCATCAGTGGGTGAACCTGCGCCTGCGCGGATAGCGCACGGTCAGGCCGCCGTACTTCGCCTGGCCGGTGATGACCACGTAGAGGGAGCCGGGACGGGGCCGGCCGGGCACGTCGGAGGAGGCCTTGCCCCAGTCGGACTGGAAGGCGTCCACGTTCGCCACCGCGCCCTCGGGCAGGATGATCTTGGCGGAGCCGTAGTTGAGGTCCAGCTCGATGTCCACGACCTGATGGGTGATGACGGCCTGCGAGAGGTCGAGCTCGACGCTGCCGTACTTGGAGGCGGCGCGCAGCCGCCGGGGGACGGCCCAGTCTCCGGAGCGCTTGATGTTGCCCGACTTCGACTCCAGGTCGATCACCTCGTCGACCCGCTCGACCGGCAGGTCGGTGACCAGGCCCTGCAGGTCGGCGTAGGTCTTCGCGGTCAGCGCGATCTCCAGGCGGTCTTCGAGCTCCAGGTGGGTGAGGCGCCCTTCGGTGAACGCCTGCTGTAGCTGCTGCGCGGTGCGCTCGCGATCCCCATCCGAGACGCGCATCTGCATTTCCGACATATCCCGAGCATAGGGACGCGCCGATCAGAACGGGAGGCGTCGGCCGGAAGGAGTGCGCAGATCGAGGGTGGGCTCTTTGGGGCGGCTTGGACGGGGACGGTGAATGACCTGGACTCTTTTCACAAGATATGAGGTACCCCGTGGAGTGCCGTGAACTCCTCGCCCTTGGGTAGCGTGATGAGCGATGCCGGCCGAGCCCTTCCACCACGCGGTTCTCTTCTACCGAGGAGACCGCGAGTACGTGGCTGCCACCACCGCTTTCCTGCGCGCGGGGCTGGCCGCGGGCGAGCCCGTCGCGGTGGCCGTCCCGGCCGCCCGGCTCGCGCTCATCAGGTCGGCGCTCGGCCCCGAGGCCGAGGCGGTCTGCCTGTTCGACATGGCCGAGGCGGGGCGCAACCCGGGCCGGATCCTGCCGGCCGTGCTGCGCGACTTCGCCGACCGGCATCCCGGCCGCCACGTCCGCATCATCGGCGAGCCGATCTGGCCGGGCCGCACCGCGCTCGAATACCCGGCCTGCGTCCAGCACGAGGCGCTCATCAACCCGTCGTTCGCCGGCCGGCCGGTGACGATCGTGTGCCCGTACGACGCCGGGGGCCTGCCGGAGGAGGTGCTGCGCGAGGCGGCGCGGACCCATCCCGTGCTGCGCGCCGGCGCGGGGGAGCGGCCCAGCGGCGACTACGCTCCCGAGGTGGTGTTCCAGCACCACAACCGGCCGTTCGACGAGCCGGAGAAGGTCGTCTCGCTGCGGTTCGACCGCACCAACCTGTCGGCGGCGCGCGTGCTGGCCGCGCGGGAGGGCGCGGAGCTGGGCTTCCGCGGCGACCGCCTCGACGACATCCGGCTCGTGGTGGCCGAGCTCGCCGCCAACAGCCTCGACCACGGCGGCGGCTCCGGCACGGTCCGGGTGTGGGACGCCGACGGCGTGCTGGTGTGCGAGGTCGCCGACCGAGGCCACATCACCGACCCGCTGGCGGGCCGCCGGCCGGTCGACCCGCAGTGCCCGGGCTCGCGCGGCCTGCTCATCGTCAACCTGCTCAGTGACCTCGTCCGTGTGTACACCCGGCCGGGCGCGACCACGGTCCGCGTCTACTTCGACTCCCGGCGGCCCTTCTGACGGCCCGTCTCTGACGGCCCGTCTCTGACGGCCCGTCCGGAGGCTCAACGCTCGACGTCGGCCATGCTGGCGTAGCGGTCGCCGCGTACGGCGTCCGGCGGCACGGCCTCGGCCAGCGCGGCGAGCTGCTCGGGCGTCAGGGTGATGTCGGCCGCGGCGGCGTTCTCCTCCAGGTACTTCAGCCGCTTGGTGCCCGGGATCGGCACGATGTCGTCGCCCTGGGCCAGCACCCAGGCCAGCGCGAGCTGCGCCGTCGTGACGCCGGCCGCCTCGGCGATCCGCTGGACCTCGGCCACCAGCGCCCTGTTGTGCGCGGCGTTCTCGCCGGTGACGCGCGGCAGGCTCCGGCGGAAGTCGCCCTCCGGCAGCTCCTCGGGCGGCGGCAACGCGCCCGTCAGCAGCCCGCGGCTGATCGGCGAGTACGCCACCAGCCCGATCCCGAGCTCCCGGGCGGCCGGCAGGATCTCCGCCTCCAGCCCCCTGGTGAACAGCGAGTACTCGCTCTGCAGGGCGGTGATCGGATGTACGGCGTGCGCCTGGCGCAACGTGCCGGCGCTCACCTCCGACAGCCCGAGGTAGCGCACCTTGCCCTGCTCGACCAGCTCCGCCATGGCTCCGACCGACTCCTCGACCGGCACGCCGGGGTTGCGGCGGTGCAGGTAGTAGAGGTCGACGTGGTCGACGCCGAGGCGGCGCAGCGAGGCGTCGCAGGCGGCCCTGATGTAGTCGGGGCTGTTCTCGATCGTGCGGGTGCCGCCCTCGCGCTTGATGCCGAACTTGGTGGCGAGCACCACCTCGTCGCGCCGGCCCTTGACGGCCCGGCCGACGAGCTCCTCGTTGGTGCCGTTGCCGTACATGTCGGCCGTGTCGAGGAAGTCGATGCCGAGGTCGAGGGCGCGGCGGATGACGGCGACGGACTCCTGATCGTCACCCTGGCCGTAGAAGTCGGACATGCCCATGCAGCCGAGGCCGAGCGCCGAGACCCGCAGGCCGTCCGTGCCGAGCGTGCGCTTGCGCATAGTCATCTCCTTGTGAGAGTCCCCGGTTCGCGGTTCCCCTTCCCCTGGTCGCGGGTGCCGTACCACCCCTGAGGGGGCGGGCCCTATCAGGGGTGGGGTTGGGCCAGGTCAGCGCGCGTGGCCGGGGCCTGGCCCGACCAAAGGCGTAAGGGATGTCTCAGGGCCGGTTCGGGATGATCTCCGATGGCCGCCGGGTCCGCCTGCCGCGAGCTTGGAGGCATGAGGGGATTGCTCGTCAGTGGGTTCGCGGCCATCGGCGCCGGCAGCGCCGCCATGCTCGCGCTGCACGCCGGTTCGGACCTGGACCCGCTGCACAGCGTGATCAGCGAGTACGCCTTCCAGCCCGCCGGCTGGCTGCTGCCGGCGTCGCTGACGTCGTTCGCGGTCGGCAGTGTGCTGATCGCCGAGGCCCTGCGCCGGGCCGGCGCCGGCCGCTGGGTCGTGGTGCTGCTGCTGGCGTGGGCGGCGAGCATGTTCCTGATCGGCGCCTTCCCGACCGACCGGCCCGGCGTGCCGTTGTCGCTGTCGGGTGGCATCCACCGCTACGCCGCCTTCGCCGCGTTCGCGGTGATGCCGCCGGCGGGCCTGCTGCTGGCCCGCGCCCGGATCCGGTACGCCGGCGCGGTGCGCGTGCTCAGCGGCCTCGCGCTGGCCGCGCTGGTGCTGGTCGTCGTCCCGTACGTGGTGCGTATGGCCGGCGTCCCGCTGACCAACGACGACATCCCGGCGGGGCTGACCCAGCGGATCGTCGTGGTCACCGAGCTGGGCGTGCTGGCGCTGGCCGGGCTGTCGATGCTGAGGCCCGCTCCCCGCGCGGTCCGCGCCCTGGCGCAGGCGTGAAAGCCGCCGCCGGGGATAGGGGGAGCCCATGACGATACTGATCGCGTATGACGGTTCCGACGACGCCAAGACGGCGATCGCCTTCGCCGGGCAGATGTTCCGCGGCAGGGACGCGGTCGTGCTGACGGTGTGGGAGCGGGTGGCGATGACCGCGGCCCGAGCCTCGGCCGGGCTCATGGTGGCGCTCGACCAGACCGGCGCGGAGGACGCGGCGATCGAGCGTGCGATGACCGAGTTGTCCCAGCAGGGGGCCGAGCTGGCGCGCCAGGCGGGGCTGGACGCGGAGCCGCGTTGCGACGTCAACTCCGTGGCGGTCTGGTCCACGATCGTGGACGTGGCCGACGAACTGGACGCCGAATTGATCGTGACCGGCACCAGGGGCCTGGGTGGGGTGCGCTCGCTGCTGCTGGGCAGCACGTCCGACCGGGTGCTGCACCACGCGCACCGCCCGGTCCTGGTGGTGCCCGGCCCGGACAAGGACACCTGACCGTTCACCTCGCCGTTGCCATCCGCTCGGGACGAATGCGGCAAAGTAGGTCCTCCTGGGTGAAAGAGGAGGCGGAGGGCCTTGCGCGACGAACTGGCGCGGCGGCTCGGCACCACCGACGCGGTGGTCGTCGGGCTGAGCGCGATGATCGGCGCGGGTGTGTTCGCCGCGTTCGCGCCCGCCGCCGCGGCGGCGCACGGCTGGCTGCTGCTGTCGCTGGCCCTGGCCGCCGTCGTGGCGTACTGCAACGCCACCTCCTCGGCCCGCCTGGCCGCCGTCCACCCCGAGTCGGGCGGCACGTACGTCTACGGTCGCCGCCGCCTCGGACCCCTGTGGGGTTACCTGGCGGGCTGGGGCTTCACCGTCGGCAAGACCGCCTCCTGCGCGGCGATGGCGCTCACGTTCGCCGCCTACGTCGCTCCCGGCCACGAACGCCCGGTCGCCGTCGCCGCGGTCGCCGCGCTGACCCTGCTCAACCTGTTCGGCGTGCAGCGCTCGGCCGGCCTGGCCCGGGTGATCGTGACGTTCGTGCTGGCCGTGCTCGCCGCCGTGATCGTCGCCGGGCTGTTCGGTGACGATCGCGTCAGCTTCGGCTGGTTCGCGAACACGCCGTACCCCGGCGGCGCCGTCACCGCCTGGGACGTCCTGCAGGCGGGCGGCCTGCTCTTCTTCGCCTTCGCCGGGTACGCCAGGATCGCCACGCTCGGCGAGGAGGTCCGCGACCCCGCCCGCACCATCCCGCGGGCCATCGGCATCGCGCTCGGCGTCACGCTCGTCGTCTACCTGCTGGTCGCCCTGGCCGCGCTGCGCGCGCTCAAGCCGGAGCTGCTGGCCCGCTCCACCGCTCCGCTGGCCGACGTGGTGCGCGAGGCGGGGGCCGGATGGCTCGCGCCCGTGGTGCAGGCCGGCGCGGCGGTGGCGGCGCTCGGCGCGCTGCTCGCGCTGCTGCTCGGCGTCTCCCGCACGGTGCTGGCCATGGCCCGCGAGCGCGACCTGCCGGGCGTGCTGGCCGCGGTGGACCCGGTGCGGCAGGTGCCCCGCCGGGCCGAGGCCGCGGTCGGCGTCGCGGTGATCGTGCTGCTGCTGGTGGCCGACCTGCGCGAGGCGATCGGGTTCTCGTCGTTCGGTGTGCTCGTCTACTACGGCATCGCGAACGCCTCCGCGCTCACGCTGGGCCGCGACGAGGGCGCGCCGCCGCGCGCCGTCCCGGTGCTGGGGCTGGTGCTCTGCCTGACGCTGGCCGCCACGCTGCCCACCGCCTCGGTGCTGGCCGGCCTCGCCGTCTTCGCCGTCGGGCTGGCGATTTATCTGGTACGCCGCCGCCCACTCCGGCGGCTACCATGAACGCCATGACGACGTGCGCGCTGATGACGGCCCTGTAGGGGCTTTCTTCCGCACGTCGAGGCCCTGCTAGCCGGGGCCTCTCGTCGTGCCGGGGCCCCACGGGAGGCATCCGATGTACATCACGACGACCATTCCCTACGTCAACGCCCGGCCCCATCTCGGCCACGCGCTGGAGCTCGTCCAGGCCGACGTGCTGGCCCGTCACCACCGGCGGCGCGGCGAGCCCGTACGGTTCCAGACCGGCACCGACGACAACTCGCTGAAGAACGTGCTGGCCGCCGAGGCCGCGGGCGTGCCGGTGCGGGAGCTGGTCGACCGCAACGCCGCCGCCTTCGAGGGCCTGCGCGGCCCGCTCGACCTGTCGTTCGACTCCTTCATCAGGACGAGCGCCCATCCCGGCCACCGACCCGGCGTCGAGCGCGTCTGGCGGGCCACCGCGCACGACCTCTACACCCGCCACTACGAGGGCCTCTACTGCGTGGGCTGCGAGCAGTTCTACCCGCAGGGCCCCTGTCCCGACGGGCACGAGGCGCCGCTGCAGCCGGTGTCCGAGGTGAACTGGTTCTTCCGGCTCTCCCGCTACCGGGATGCCCTGCTCGACCTCATCGGCGGCGGGCGGCTGCGCGTCGAGCCGGCCGCGCGGCGCAACGAGGTGCTCGCGTTCCTGCGGGCCGGGCTGGACGACATCAGCGTCTCCCGCTCGGCCGCCCGGGCGCGCGGCTGGGGCATCCCGGTGCCCGGCGACCCCGGCCAGGTCGTCTACGTCTGGTGGGACGCGCTGGCCAACTACGTCACCGCCCTCGGCGGCGGCGACTACGAGCGCTGGTGGGAGCGCGAGGCGCGCAAGGTGCATCTCGTGGGCAAGGGCGTGATCCGGTTCCACGCGGTGTACTGGCCGGCGATGCTGCTGTCGGCCGGGCTGCCGCTGCCCACGGCGATCTTCGTGCACGACTACCTCACCGCGGACGGCCGCAAGATCAGCAAGTCGTCGGGGAACGCCGCCGACCCCGTGACGCTCGTGGACGCGTACGGGGTGGACGCCGTGCGGTGGTGGCTGCTGCGCGAGGTGCCGCGCGTGGGCGACGCCGACTTCACCGAGGCCCGCCTGGTCGCCAGGGCCGACCAGGACCTCGCGGGCGGCCTCGGCAACCTGGTCAGCCGGGTGGCCGTCATGGTCGGCCGGTTCCTGGACGGTCACGTGCCCCCGGCGGGGGAGCCGCTGGCCGAGGTGGCGGAGCCGGTGCACGAGGCGCTGGAGGACTTCGACTTCCGGCGGGCGGCCGGGGCCGTCTGGCGGCTCGTGGCGGAGGCCAACAAGTTCGTCGAGCTCACCCGGCCGTGGCAACAGGACACCGCCGGGCGTGAGCGGTCGCTCGGCACGCTGGTGCACGCCTGCCGGGCGCTGGCCGTACAGCTGGAGCCCTTCCTGCCGACGGCGGCGGCGCGGGTGGCGGCGGCGGTCGGGGGCACGCGGCTGTCCCGCTCGGAACCGCTGTTCCCCCGGCTCGGCGAGGGCCGGGCTCCGTGATCCGGCCGCCCGGCCGCCGTTCTCAGGCCGGGCGGAGGCCGGCCGGGCGGAGGAGGGACGCGGCGAAGGTCTGGATGAGGCGCATCAGCAGCGCCTCGAGGAGCATCATGGCGGCCTTGGCGAGCAGGGAGGCCAGGAACTCGGACAATTCTCTACCTCATCGGTCATAACTACTGTTGAGACCATATTTAGCCACAAATATGTCTATAGGGGAAGGAAAATCCTGTCGGGATGGTGAACGGTCGATGACGACTCCGGCCTTGCGCGGCCGGCTCGGCCGCTCCGGGCCCGCCGGGGAAGGCGCGCTGGTTGACGGAGATCCGCGACCACCCTAGGTTTGCCAACAAACCAGATGGTACGGAGGTGAGCATGCCGGCCGTCGAAACCGTGCGCGGCGCCGTCGCCGTCGACGAGCTCGGGCAGACGCTCATGCACGAGCACGTCTTCGTGGTGGCCACCGAACACCTCGACAACTACGGCAGAGGCGCCTGGTGGGACGAGGAGTTCCGGGTCGCCGACGCCGTCGCCAAGCTCAACGCGGTGGCCGCGAAGGGCGTGCGGACGATCGCCGACCCGACGGTGTGGGGCCTCGGCCGCTACATCCCGCGCATCCAGCGGATCGCGGAGCAGGTGCCTGGCCTCAACATCATCGCCGCCACCGGCATCTACGCCTTCGAGGAGTTGCCCCACCAGTACCGGTTCCGCGGGCCCGGCACGATCTTCGACGGTCCCGACCCGATGGTGGACGACTTCGTCCGCGACCTGACCGAGGGCATCGCCGACACCGGCGTGAAGGCCGCGTTCCTCAAGTGCGTGGTCGAGGAGAAGGGCCTGACGCCCGGGGTCGAGCGTATCTGCCGGGCTGTGGCGCAGGCCCACGTACGCACCGGGGCGCCGATCACCGTCCACACCAACTCCCACGCCAGGACGGCGCCGCTCGCGCTCGACCTGTTCGCCAAGGAGGGCGTCGACCTGACGAAGGTGGTCGTCGGGCACGCCGGTGACAGCAACGACCTCGACTACCTCATGCGCCTGGCCGACACCGGCGCCGTCCTCGGCATGGACCGCTTCGGCCTCGACGTCTACAACCCGGGCGAGCGGCGCGTGGCCACCATCGCCGAGCTGTGCCGGCGTGGGTACGCCGACCGGATGGTCCTCAGCCACGACACCGCCTGCTTCATGGACTACTACGGCGGCGCCTGGGACGAGACCCGCTCCACGTTGCTTCCCGACTGGCGCTACGATCACATTCACGACGACGTCCTGGCCGCACTGCGCGACTCCGGTGTGACCGACGGCCAGATCGAGCAGATGCTGGTGTTCAACCCGAAGCGCTACTTCTCGTAAAGTGGGGGTCGGGACAGCGATGCGGGTAGGTGGAACTGGGTGACTTCGGAGCAGGCCTTGTCGATCAGCCTCGGGCTCCAAGGACCCTGCGTCATCGCGCGGTTGACGGGGGATTTCGACTTCGGCTCGGCCGCGGAGGTGCGCGACCGCGTCACCAAGGCCCTCGACCTCACCCAGCCCCCGCTGCTCGTCATCGACATGCAGGCGGTCAGCGTCTGCGACTCCTCGGGCCTGTCCGTGCTCGTCTACCTGCACAAGGCGGTCACCGCCTCCGGCGGGCGGCTGCTGCTGTCGGGGCTCAACGGCCGCTGCAAGCACCTGTTCGCGATCACCGCGCTCGACAAGTTCTTCGACATCCGCAGCACGGCCGAGCTGGCCATCGCCGAACTCAACGAACCCGGGAATTCGCCGCCGTTTACCGGGTAGTGCGGGTGCATGCCGGCCGACGACCCCGACCTGCTCGGCATGTACCTGGAGCAGATCGGCAGGACCCCCCTGCTCACCGCCGCGGACGAGGTGGACCTCGCCCGGCGCATCGAGGCAGGTCTGTACGCGCGCCATCTCGTCGACCACGGCGAGGGCACCCCTGAGCTCGAAGCCCTCGTCCGCGACGGGCGGCGGGCCAAGGACCTGCTCATCCGCGCCAACCTGCGGCTGGTGGTCGCCGCCGCCCGGCGCTTCTCCCACCGCGGGCTGCCGCTGCTCGACCTCATCCAGGAGGGCAACCTCGGGCTGATCAGGGCGGTGGAGAAGTTCGACTACCGGCGCGGCTACAAGTTCTCGACGTACGGGATGTGGTGGATCCGGCAGGCGATCGAGCGCGGCATCCACGACAAGGCGCGCACGGTCCGGCTGCCGGTGCACATGGGGGAGGAGCTCTCGCGGCTGCTCAGGATCGAGCGGCGGCTCGCCGCCGACCTCGGGCGCCCCCCGACGGACGCCGAGCTGGGCACGGCCGCCGAACGCTCGCCCGCGCGGATCGCCGTCTTACGCCGGCTCGCCCAGGACGTCGTCAGCCTGGACATCCCGGTCGGTGAGAACGGCGACGGCCGGATCGGCGACATGATCGCCGACGACGACGGGCTCCAGGTGCACGAGGTGGCCGAGCGGCGACTGCTCGGCGAGGAGCTGCGCCGGCTGCTCACGGAGCTGCCACCGCGGGAGGCGTACGTGATCAGGCTCAGGTACGGGCTGGCCGGGCGGGAGGCCGAGAGTTACGCGCAGATCGCGGCGCGGCTGGGCCTGACGAGGGAACGCATCCGGCAGCTGGAGAAGCAGGGCCTGAGACGGCTCAAGCAGGGCGGCCCGCTGCTCGCGTGGGCGTCGTGAGGGCGTGCTGGGGTCACAGCTTTGGCGGATAAGGCGGATATAAGTAGATAACCGTTCCATATCAGTCGACGCGTGGGAAATTTCGCTTTCTCCGACATTTTGTTAGAAGTCGAATACCGGTCGCGGCCAACAGGGGGAAGCGACCGCGTCGAACTGGGGGAAATATGGTTAAAAGCCTGGCCGGAACGGTCTTAGTCGCTGCTGCCGCAGCCTCGCTCATGGCGGCGCCCGCCGCCGCGTCGGCAGAATCGTCCGGCCTGACGGCCACCACCGCGTCGGCTCAGCTCATCCGCACCAAGGTGTATTTCGGCCGCTGCCGGGACACCTGCCAGATCAAGGTCCGCATCAGGAATGTCTCGCGGACCAACATCTTCGACGTCCGGCTCAACGCCCGCCTCAGGATCAACGGCAGGAATGTGGGCACCTGCTACGACCACGTCGGCAGCATCAGGGCCAAGAAGACGAAGTGGGCCTCCTGCACCGTGCGCTCCAGGAGCCTGTCCAACGCCTACAACAGGTATCTGGACGGCTTCGCCGACTTCAACCAGTACACGAACACCACCGTCAACTACCGGTACTACCGCTGACCAGGCGAAGGGGCCGGCGGACGGCCGGCCCCTTCGTTCGTACGGTGCTCAGATGGTGCTTGTTCGGTGTTCAGAGGGGTTCATTGGGTGACGAGGAGTGCTACCCCGATCAGCACCGCGACCGGGACGAGCCACATCACGACCTCGACAGCGAACTCCTTGTACATCGCGTCAGTCTCCTCAGGAACGCCCATGTGGGCACCGCAAACGTCAATGGGCAGCATAGCTGCCCTTACCGGCTGTTCCGACCCCGGTATCAGACCGTGACCGCGCCGTCGGAGGCGGAGCCGACCGTGGTGACGTACTTGGCGAGCACGCCGCGTTCGACCACCCGCTCCGGTCGCCGCCACGCGGCCCGGCGCTCGGCCAGTTCGGCCTCCGGCACGAGCACGTCGAGCGTGCCGGCCGCGCTGTCGATCACCACCGGGTCGCCGTCGCGCACCAGCGCGATCGGCCCCCCGTGGTACGCCTCCGGCGCCACGTGCCCGATCACCAGCCCGTGCGAGACGCCGCTGAAGCGGCCGTCGGTGACCAGCGCCACCGAGCCGCCGAGGCCCCGGCCGACCAGCGGGCCGGTGATCGAGAGCATCTCGCGCATGCCGGGGCCGCCGGCCGGGCCCTCGTACCGGACCACGATGACGTCGCCCGGCACGATGCGGCCGTCCATGATGGCGGTGTAGCAGTCGTTCTCCGAGTCGAAGACCCTGGCGGGGCCCTCGTGGCGGAAGTCCTCCTTGCCGCCCAGTTTGAGCACGCAGCCGTCCGGCGCGAGCGAGCCGCGCAGGATCGCCAGCGCGCCGCGCTGCTTGAACGGCTTGTCCGCGCTCGCCACGACCCGCTGGCCGGGCGTCTCCCGCGCGCCGGCGGCCACCTCGGCGAGAGTGCGGCCGTCCACCAGCGTGACGGTCTGGCGCAGCAGCCCGGCCTCCAGCAGGCGGCGCACCACCAGCGAGGTGCCGCCGGCCCGCCACAGGTCGAGCGCCGTGGCGTCGCCGCCGCTCGGCTTCAGGCCCGTGATGATCGGGACCTGACGGCAGACCTCGCCGATCCGGTCGATCTCCAGCGGCAGCCCTGCCTCGCGGGCGATGGCCAGCAGGTGCAGCACCGCGTTCGTGGAGCCGCCCATGGCCGCCACCGAGACGATCGCGTTGTGCAGGGCGTCCTCGGTGAGCACGCGCGACGGGCGGGCGTCGCGGGCGAGCGCCTCCATGGCGATCTCGCCCACGCGCCGCGCCGCGGCGTCCTTCTCCTCCGCCACCGCCGGGATGTCCCCCACGCCGAACGGCGCCAGGCCCAGGAAGTCGGCGACCGCGCCCATGGTGTTGGCGGTGTACTGGGCGGCGCACGTGCCGGCGCCGGGGCAGGCGTGCCGCGCCAGGTCGTCGAGGTCGGCCTGGTCCATCCGGCCCACCTCGCGCTCGCCGAGCGCCTCCCACATGTCCTGGATCGTGACGTCGCGCCCGCGCCAGCGGCCCGGCATCATGCTGCCGCTGTAGAGGACGACCGACGGCACGTCCAGCCGGGCCAGCGCCATGATCGCCGCGGGCACCGTCTTGTCGCAGCCGACGATGGCCACCAGCGCGTCGAAGCCGTGGGCGCGGCCCATGAGCTCGATCGAGTCGGCGATGACCTCGCGGCTGATCAGCGAGGTGCGCATGCCGGGGGTGTGCATGGTGAGGTTGTCGGAGACCGCGATGGTGTTGAACTCCATCGGCGTGCCGCCCGCCGCGCGCACGCCCTCGGCCACCTGGGCGGCCAGCTCGCGGTGGTTCAGGTTGCACGGCATGGTGCCGGTCCAGGTGGAGGCGATGCCGACCACGGGGCGGCGCATCTCCTCATCGGTCATGCCCATGGCGTACAGATGGGAGCGGGCCGGTGCGCGGTCGGGGTCGTCGGCGATGCTCAAGGGGCTCCTCCGGTGTACGGGTCCTGGAACTCAATGATCCATCGGCCGGTTCCGCGCCCCGGCGCCGGGGCCCGACGGCCCCGGCCCGCGGGCGTCACTGCTCGCGCAGGCCCCAGGGGGAGCCGTACTCGACCAGGAGGTCCAGGAACGGGCGGGGCTCGAACGCCTCGGGGCCGAGCACGCCGGCGCCCTTCCAGACGCCCTGCGCCATCAGCTCCAGGGCGGCCACCGGGTTGACGGCGGTCTGCCACACCACGGCCTGGGAGCCGTATTCGCGCATCGACCACTCGTTGTCGACCACGTGGTAGAGGTACACCTCGCGCGGGCGGCCGTCCTTGACGCCCTTCACCCAGGTGCCCGCGCAGGTCTTGCCGCGCATGCGGTCGCCCAGCTCCGCCGGGTCGGGCAGGACGGCGGCCACCACGTCGCGCGGCGACACCTGGGCGGTGCCCCGGTCGGTGCGGACGGCGACCGGCTCGGTGCGGTCCACGCCGAGCGCGCGCAGGGTCTTCAGGGTGCCGATGAACTCCTCGCCGAGGCCGTACTTGAAGGTCACCCGCTGGGCCGGGATCCACCGCGGCACCAGGACGACCTCCTCGTGCTCGACGTTCACGCACTCCACGGGGCCGATCCCGTCGGGGAAGTCGAAGACCTCCGGCTCGCTGAACGGCTCGGTGGTGTACCAGCCGCGCTCCTTCTCGTAGATCAGCGGCGGGTTGAGGCACTCCTCGATGGTGGTCCAGATGGAGAACGACGGCGCGAAGTCGTAGCCGTCGACGGTCAGGTTGGCGCCGTCCCTGATGCCGATCTCCTCGATCTCGTCGAAGAGCTCGTCGGCGGCGTAGCGGGCGAAGACGTCGGCGAGGCCGGGCTCCACGCCCATGCCGACCACGGCCAGCCGGCCCCGGTTGACCCATTCGGCCGTCCTGGCGAACTGCTCGTCGCCGAGCTTGATCCCGACCTTCTCGTACGGGCGGTCGGGGTGCGGCTTCGACATCGACATGGCCATGTCGAGGTAGTCGGCGTCGGCCGCCAGCGCCGCGTCGAACAGCGGCAGCACGAAACGCGGGTCGGTGGCGTTGAGCAGCACGTCGCAGCGGTGCTCGCGGAGCGTCGCGGTGACGGCCGCCTCGTCGGCGGCGTCGAGCCTGATGGGGGTGAAGCGGTGGGCCTTGTCGCCGAGCGCGGCGACGGCCGCCTTGGCGCGGGGGAGGTCGTAATCGGCGACGACCATGTGATCGAAGAACGGGCGGCGTGCGGCGATCCGGGTGATGGCGGTGCCGACCCCGCCCGCTCCCACAAGAAGGATGCGCATGACGATAAATCCCCTTTATGCAGGTTTTGGGGGGTGTGTCATACATCCAATGCCAGTAAGCTGATCAACGTCAATGGCGTTGGCATAAGGAGACGTGCTCATGGCCAAGCGGGTGGTGCCGGAGGCGGACCGCCGGCGGCGGCGTCCGACCAAGCAGGGGCAGGTGCTCACGCACGGGCTCATCGTCGAGACCGCGCTGCGGATGTTGCGCGAGCACGGCGCGGACGGGCTGACCGCGCGCCGCCTCGGCCTCGCGCTCGGCGCGGACGCCAGCGCCGTCTACCGCTACTTCCGCGGCATGGACGACCTGATCCTGGCGATCGCCGACGAGCTGTTCGGGCACGCGATGGCCGACTGGCGGCCCACCGGCGACTGGCGGGCCGACCTGCGGGATCTCGGGCTGCGGATCCACCATGCGTACCTGGCGCACCCGCAGGCCGCCGTGCTCACCGCGAGCCGGGTGACCGGGCGGCCGAACGAGGTGGCCAGCGACGAGACGATCCTCGGCGTCCTGCGCGCGGCCGGGTTCCCCGACGCCGACGCGGTGCGGATCTACCACGCCTTCATCGACCAGAGCCTGGCCTTCGCCATCCTCGACGCCGCCACCCTCGCCCTGCCGAAGGCGGCGCGGGAGGGCGACGAGGAGGTGTGGCGCGACACGTACGCGCGGCTGCCGGCCGAGACCCACCCGAACATCGCCGCCACCGCGCCGCTGCTGGTGGCCAGGATGAACGACAGCGCGTACCCCACCGCGCTCGACATGCTGCTGAGCAGCGCCGCCGCCCAACTGCGGGCGGTGGGCGCGTGACGGCGGTCAGGCGCGCCGGAGGGCGAGGCGTTTGCCGAGGCCGGCGAGCGACTCGTCGGCCATGAGCGCGGGCAGGCGGGGCGCGTCCTCGTCGATCTGGCGCAGCACCGCCGGCTGGTCGCCGCAGTAGCGGGTCCAGGCGCGGACGACCTCGGGCATGGCCTCGATCGCGGCCTCCGACAGGATCGCCTCCCTGGGCAGCCACGACGTCAGGAACTGCGAGACCCGCGCCGGGCTCCACCACAGCGGCCGGTCGCCGAGGAACTCCGCGAGCTTCGCGAACGCCTCCCGCGCCCCCGGCAGGTCGGGCACCTCCTCGAACCGGGCCACGGTGTCGTCGGGGGCCCCGCGCACGAGCCCCGGCACCGTGAGCGCGCGGGCCGTCGCCAGCGGCCGGACGCCCGGCAGCGTGCCGGCGACGGCCGCCCCCATGATCTGGTCGCCCAGCTCGAGCGCGTCGAGGATGCGGCCCGCGGCCACGCCCGGGTCGGCCGGCCGCAGCCCCAGGTCGTCGAGGAACGTCGTCTCCTCGACCAGCGCGTCCACGGCCAGGCCACCCTGGGGCTGGCCGAGGCCGACGACGAGGATGTGGGGCTCCTTGCCGTTCTCGTAGCGGAACGACAGCACGGCCAGGACCTGCTCGCCGTAGGCGTCGGCCTTGCCGTACCAGCCGCCTTCGCAGGTCACCCGGCCCATCCTGTGCACCCAGCCGGGCAGGGCCCGCGCCGCGTCGGGGCCTTCGGCGCCGCCGACCGCGGCCAGGGCGGCGAGGGTCAGGCGCGCCTCCTGGCCGCCGTCCTCGCGCAGCCGGCGCAGGAACGGCTCCGCCTGCCCGCTCTCCTGGAGCTCGGCCGTGAGCCGGGCGGCCCACAGCTCGGTGCGCAGCGGAGAGCGCCACCTGAGCAGGTCGCGCGCCTGGGTGATCACGGTGTCGAACGCTGGTGTGCTCACCCTCCGACCGTATCGCCCGCCGCGCGGGCGCTCGCTCGACCCTGCCGCGGCGACCTCGGTCGCCGGCCGGCCGGCCCCGTTCTCCCTGGCCACCGGGTGCGTCGCCGTCGCATCGAGGAAATCCGAACCGTCGATATGATCTGATTCATGGCTGAGCCTGCACCTATGACCGATTCCGAGCTGTCCGAGGCGTTGCGGGCGCTGGCGAATCCGACGCGGTTGCGGTTGTTGTCGTGGTTGCGTGAGCCTGAGCGGCACTTCTCGCTGGAGGGCGCGATCGCCGACCCGGTGGAGGTCGGGGTGTGCGTGAGCCACATCCAGGCCAAAGTGGGGCTCGCTCAGTCGACGGTGTCGGCGTACCTGGCCGAGCTGCAGCGGGCGGGGCTGCTGCGGGCCACGCGGGTGGGCAAGTGGACCCACTACAGGCGTGACGAGCAGCGCATCGCCCAGCTCGTCGCCACGCTCGGGCAGACGTTGTAGTCGCCTCCTGGACGGGACGGGACGGGACGGGACGGGACGGGACGGGAGGGAACGCGGTGTCGTGTTGCCCGACATATCGGAAATACGCGATATTTCGATATGTCCGTTTCGGGGGAGAGGTAAGTCATGGGCATGGACGGCATGGATCTGGGGACGTTCGGGATCTACACCTTCGACTTCGAGCAGCAGCCGGCCGCGCTGATGCGCGAGTCGATCCAGGAGCTCGAGGCGCTGGGATGGCGGGCGTTCTGGATCCCCGAGCTGCTGGGGCGTGAGGCGTTCACGCACGCGGGCTATCTGCTCTCCTGCACCGAGCGTATGCACGTCGTCAACGGCATCGCGCGGATCTGGTCGCGCGGGGCCCGGTGGACGTACGGCGCCGCCCTGTTGCTGGCCGACGCCTACCCCGATCGGCACGTGCTCGGGCTGGGGTTCGGCGGGGAGCGGCGGCCGGAGACCAAGCCGCTCGCGGCCATGAGCGCGTACCTGGACGAGATGGACGCGCTGGAGACGGTCAACCCCGTGCCGAAGGCGCCGATGCGCCGCATCCTGGCCGCGTACGGGCCCAAGATGCTCGAACTGGCGCGCGACCGGGCCGCCGGCGCCCAGACCTACCACGTCAACGTGGCGCACACCGCGCAGGCGCGGGACATCCTCGGCCCGGACGCGTTCCTGGCCGTCGAGCATCCGGTGGTGTTCGAGCCCGATCCCGCCGAGGCCCGCGCGGTCGCGCGCGAGCACCTGGCGCGCTACCTGAGCACCCCCTACAACGTGGCGAAGTTCCGCCGGCTGGGGTACACGGACGAGGACCTCGCCGGCGGCGGCAGCGACCGGCTCGTCGACGACTTCGTGTTCTGGGGCGACCTGGACACCGTCGTCCGCAAGCTCCACGCCCACGTCGCGGCCGGCGCCGACCACGTCGCCGTACAGGTCATCGGGCTCCGGCCGGGGGAGACGGCGATGCCCCACTGGCGTGAGCTCGCCGGAGCGCTCCTGTGATCACTCCTCCAGGCGGCGCAGCAGGTACGTGTCCATGATCCAGCCCTTGCGGGCGCGGGCCTCGGCGCGTACCTCGCGGATGCGCTCGCCGACCTCGGACACCGGGCCGGAGATGAGGATCTCGTCGGGCGTGCCCAGGTAGGCGCCCCAGTGGATGTGGTGGTCGTCGAGGCCGGTGAACGAGCAGTGGGCGTCCAGCATGATCACCACGTCGTCCGCGGTCGGGCCCTGCTCGGCCAGGCGGCGGCCGGTGGTGAGGTGCACAGGGCGGCCGACCCGCGTCAGGCTCGTGCGGTGGCGGGCGGTCAGCGCGGCCACGCTGCTGACCCCGGGGATGACCTCGTAGTCGAAGGCGACGTTCCCGCGGGCGAGGATGTCCTCGACGATGGCGAGCGTGCTGTCGTACACGCCGGGGTCGCCCCACACCAGGAACGCGCCGGTCCGGCCGTCGCCGAGCTCGTCGCGGATCAGCGCCTCGCACGCCCGCGCGCGGCGGGCGCGCCAGTCGTCCACGGCGGCGGCGTACGCGGGCGCGGTGCGGTCGCGGTCGGGGTCGCGCGCCTCGGCGATCCGGTACGGCGGCCGGCCGTGCTCGGCGATGAGGTCCAGCCGCAGCTGCACCAGATCGTGCTTGACCTCGCCCTTGTCCACGATGAAGAACACGTCCGTGGCCGCGATGGCCTTGACGGCCTGGAGGGTGAGATGGTCGGGATCCCCGGCGCCGATGCCGATGATGAGGAGACGCTTCACTCGTAAGAGTGTAGGGACGCATAAATCGCGCTAAAGCAGCAGATATACGATGTGCGGCGCGTATTCCACCGAGGAGGACTGTGAACCTGGCCGAGCAGGGCGACGCCTTCGCCGCATTCTGGCAGGAGCGGCACCTGTGCACGCTCTCCACCGCGCGCCCCGGCGGCCCGCCGCACGCGGTGCCGGTGGGCGCGACGCTGGACCTGACGACCGCGACCGCCCGGGTGATCACCTCGGGGTCCTCCGTCAAGGCCCGGCTCATCGGCGAGTCCGGCGCGCCGGTCGCGCTCACCCAGGTGGACGGCCGCCGCTGGTCGACGCTGGAGGGCTGGGCGGTGGTGCGTACCGAACCGGAGCAGGTGGCCGACGCCGAGCGCCGCTACGCCGCCCGTTACAAGCCGCCCCGGCCGAACCCGTCCCGGGTGGTCCTGGAGATCCAGGTGACGCGCGTGCTGGGCAACGTTTGATCACCGTCGTCGGGATCGGCGCGGACGGCTGGGACGGGCTGGCGCCCGGCTCCCGGCGCGCGGTCGAGGCGGCCGAGGTCCTCATGGGGGCTGCCCGGCAGCTCGACCTCGTGCCCGCGTCGCCCGCCACCGCCGCCGAGCGGGTGGCCTGGCCGTCGCCGCTGCTGCCCGCGCTGCCCGCGCTCATGGAGCGCTACGCCGGACGTGAGATCTGCGTGCTGGCCAGTGGCGACCCGATGTTCCACGGCATCGGCTCGACGCTGGTCCGGCTCCTCGGGCCCTGCGAGGTCAGGGTGCTGCCGCACGTGTCGTCGCTGTCGCTGGCGTGCGCCCGGCTCGGCTGGCCGGTCGAGCAGGTGGACGTCGTCAGCCTCGTCGGCCGGCCCGCCGCCGCGCTGAACGCGGCCGTCGTGCCGGGGCGGCGGGTCGTCGCGCTGGGCTCCGGGGTCGACTCTCCGTCCCTGGTGGCGGGGCTGGTCTCCGGGCTCGGGTACGGCCCCAGCCCGATGACCGTCCTGTGCGACCTGGGGGCGGCGTGCGAATCCGTCACGGCGGCGACCGCCGACACCTGGACGGGCCCGGCCCGCTCGGCGCTGAACGTGATCGCCGTCGAATGCGTCCCCGGGCCCGAGGCCGAACCGCTCGCCCGCGTGCCGGGCCTGCCCGACGCGGCGTACGAGCACGACGGGCAGCTCACCAAGCGGGAGGTCCGCGCGGTGAGCCTGTCCCGGCTCGCGCCGCTGCCCGGCGAGCTGCTGTGGGACGTGGGCGCCGGGGCGGGCAGCATCGCCGTCGAATGGATGCGCGGCCATCCGTCCTGCGCGGCCGTGGCGATCGAGAGCCGCGCCGACCGCGCCGCCGCCATCGCCCGCAACGCCGACCGGCTCGGCGTGCCCGGGCTGCGGGTCGTCGAAGGCCGGGCGCCCGCCGCGCTGGCGGGCCTGCCGGCGCCGGACGCGGTGTTCGTCGGCGGTGGCGCGACCGTGCCCGGGCTGCTGGAGACCTGCTGGGACGCGTTGCGTCCCGGCGGCAGGCTCGTGGTGAACGCCGTCACCCTGGAGTCGGAGGCCGTCGTCGCCGGGTGGTACGCCCGGGTCGGCGGCGACCTCGTCCGGCTGGCCGTGCAGCGGGCCTCGCCCGTCGGCTCGTTCACCGGCTGGCGAGCCGCGATGCCGGTGACCGTGTGGTCGGTCACCAGGAGGGACGCGCTGTGACCCGGTCGCCGGAGCGAGGCTCGCCGTGACCGGGCCGGACATCAGGAAGGACTCGCCATGACCGTGTGGTCGGTCATCTGGAAGGACTCGTTGTGACCGTGTACTTCATCGGGGCGGGCCCCGGCGCCGCCGACCTGATCACCTTGCGCGGGTTGCGCCGGCTGGAGTCGTCGCCGGTCTGCCTGTACGCGGGGTCGCTGGTGCCCCGGGAGCTGCTCGACTCCTGCCCTCCTGGGGCACGGCTGGTGGACACCGCGAACCTGACGCTCGACGAGATCGTGGCCGGGCTCGCCGCCGCCCACGCCGACGGGCTCGACGTGGCGCGGTTGCACTCCGGCGACCCGTCGGTGTTCAGCGCGGTGGCCGAGCAGATGCGGCGGCTGGACGCGCTCGGGGTGCCGTACGAGGTGGTGCCCGGGGTGCCGGCGTTCGCGGCGGCGGCGGCCTCGCTGGGACGGGAGCTGACCGTGCCCGGAGTCGGGCAGACGATCATCCTGACCCGCACGTCGGCGCGCGCCACCCCGATGCCGCCGGGTGAGGATTTGCGGACCCTGGGCGCGAGCGGGGCCACGATGGTGCTGCACCTCGCCGTGCAGCGGATCGACGCGGTGGTGGCCGAGCTGCTCCCGTCGTACGGGGTGGACTGCCCGGCGGCGGTGGTGGCCCGGGCCAGCCGCGCCGACGAGGTGATCCTGCGCGGGACGCTGGCGACCATCGCCGGCCAGGTCCACGAGGCCGGCATCCGCCGTACCGCGGTGATCGTCGTCGGCCGCGTGCTCTCCGCGACCCAGTTCCCCGACAGCCACCTCTACAGCGCCGCCCGCACCCGACCCGAACGGAACCCGGCGGAACCGGACCGGTCCGTACGGGACGGAGCGGGACAGGGCCGCCCTGAACAGGGGCTCGACGAACCGGAGCGGGCGTGCGGCGGGTCCTGATCCTCGGGGGCACCGCCGAGGCGCGGGCCCTCGCCGCCGAACTGACCGGCCGCGGGCCGCACGTGGTGTCGTCGCTGGCCGGGCGGGTGAGCAACCCGCGGCTTCCGGTGGGGGAGGTCCGCGAGGGCGGCTTCGGCGGTCCGGACGGGCTGGCCCGGTGGCTGGCCGACGAACGCATCGACGCGCTGGTGGACGCCACGCATCCGTTCGCCGCCCGGATGACGGCCTCGGCCGCGCAGGCGTCGGCCAGGACCGGCGTGCCGCTGCTGGTCCTGCGCCGGCCGGGCTGGCAGGAGGGCCCGGACGACCGCTGGCATCGCGTCGCCTCGCTGGAGGAGGCCGCCGGCCGCCTGGCCCGCTGGAGGAGCGCCCCCGACGGTGGTCACCACCTGCCCGCCGACCGGCCGGTGCGGGTGTTCCTCACCACCGGGCGGCGGAGCCTGCCCGTTTTCACCAGAGTGGCGGGGGTGTGGCTGCTGGCCAGGTCGGTGGACCCGCCGGAGCCGCCCGTGCCCGGCAACGTGCACGTGCTGCTCGACCGGGGCCCGTACACCGTGGAAGGCGAACGGCAGCTCATCCGCGGGCACCGCCTGGACGTGCTGGTCACCAAGGACAGCGGCGGCGGGATGACCACCGCCAAGCTCGTCGCGGCGCGCGAGCTCGGCCTACCGGTGATCATGGTGAACCGGCCGCCACTGCCCCGAGGCGTCCACCTGGTGGACACCGTCGAGGCCGCGGCGGCCTGGGCGGCTCAGGGGTAGCGGCGGGGGGTGTAGACGGTGCCCTGGGGGGTGAGGCGGGTCGTGGAGGAGCCGATGATCAGCAGGCAGCGCATGTCCACCTGGTCCGGGTCCAGCTCGCCGAGCGTGGTGACGGTGACGGTCTCCTCCGCGCCGCCGACGTTCCGTCCGATCACCACCGGGGTGGCGGGGTCGCGGTGCCGCAGCAGGATGTCGCGGGCGGCGGGCAGCTGCCACGTACGGCTGCGCGAGGCCGGGTTGTACAACGCCAGCACCAGGTCCGCGCGGGCGGCGGCCTCCAGCCGGCCGGCCACCACCTCCCACGGCTTGAGCAGGTCCGACAGCGACAGCACGCAGTAGTCGTGCCCCAGCGGCGCACCCACCCGACTGGCCACCGCCTGCGCGGCCGTCAGCCCGGGGACCACCCGCACCGGCACGTCGGGGAAGTCCGCCGCGACCTCCAGCACCGCGCTCGCCATGGCGAACACGCCCGGATCCCCGGACGACACCACCGCCACCCGGGCGCCCTCGCGGGCCAGCTCCAGCGCGTGCCGGGCCCGCTCGGCCTCCACCCGGTTGTCGGTACGGTGCCGCCGCTGGCGCGGGTTCGGCGCCACCCGGTCCACGTACGGGCCGTAGCCGACGATGTCGGTGGCCGCCGCCAGCGCCTCCTGCGCCTCCGGCGTCAGCCACGGCCGCCCCGCCGGGCCGAGCCCGACCACCACGACCTCGCCCGCGGTCGCGGCGGGCGCGGGCTCGGGCACGAACGTCCGTTCGGACGGGCTGGCGAGCAGGGCCATCGAGAAGTACGGCACGCCGTCCGGGTCCACGTCCTTCAGCGGCGCGACCCGCTGGGCGGCCATGGTGGCGCGCTCGACGTACCAGGCGTCGTCCAGCCGGCCGGCCTGCGCCAGGGCGTCGCGGACCTTGCCGAACGTCCGCCCCAGCTTGAGCACCGCCGCCGAGTCGGTGCCGGCCAGCTTCTCGGCCAGCACGTCGGCGGGCAGCGTGCCGGGCAGCACGGTGAGCACCTCGTCCCGCTCGACCAGCGGCCGGCCGAGCACGGCGGAGGCGGCGCTGACCGAGGTCACCCCGGGCACCACCTCGGTCGGGAAGCGGTGGGCGAGCCGCTTGTGCATGTGCATGTACGAGCCGTAGAACAGCGGGTCGCCCTCGGCCAGCACGACCACGGTCCGCCCGGCGTCCAGGTGGGCGGCCAGCCGCTCGGCGCAGTCGGCGTAGAAGTCGTCCAGCGCGCCCTGGTAGCCGCCCGGATGGTCGGTGGTCTCCGTGGTCAGCGGGTAGAGCAGCAGCTCCTCGATCTGGCCGTCCCGCATGTACGGCTCCGCGATCGAGCGGGCGATGCTGCGCCCGTGCCGGGCCGAGTGGTAGGCGAGCACGTCGGCCGCGCCGATCAGCCGCGCCGTCTTCACCGTGACCAGCTCCGGATCCCCCGGTCCGAGCCCCACCCCGTACAGCCGTCCCGTCACCGCGTTCACTCTTCCTCGCTCGCGATGGCGTTGACCGCCGCCGCCGTCATGGCACTGCCGCCGCGGCGGCCGTGCACCACCAGGTGATCCAGGTCGCTGTCGGCCAGCGCCCGCTTGGACTCGGCCGCCCCGATGAAGCCGACCGGGATGCCGAGCACCGCGGCCGGTCGGCCCGCGCCCTCGGCGACCAGCTCCAGCAGCCGGAACAGGGCCGTCGGCGCGTTGCCCACCGCGACCACCGCGCCGTCGAGGCGGTCGCGCCACAGTTCGAGTGCGGCGGCGCTGCGGGTGGTGCCGAGCCTCGCGGCCAGGTCCGGCACGCTCGGATCGGTCAGCGTGCAGACCACGTCGTTGTCGGCGGGCAGGCGGCGCCGGGTGACGCCGGCGGCGACCATGTTCGCGTCGCACAGCACGGGCGCGCCCCGGCGCAGCGCCTGCCTCGCGCGGACGACCACGGACGGCGACCAGTCCAGGTCCGTCACGAGGTCGGTCATGCCGCAGGCGTGGATCATGCGTACCGCCACCTGCGCCACCTCGGGCGGCATCCCGTCGAGGTCGGCCTCGGCGCGGATCGTGGCGAACGAACGCCGGTAGATCTCGGCTCCGTCGCGGATGTAGTCGGTCAAGGGTGCCTTTCCTCGTATCCGTCGCCGGTGGCGACCATCTGCACGACATCACCGCGGGGGAGTCCGCAGCGGCGTTCGCAGCCCGCCCAGTGCACGGGCGTCGGTGGGGGAGCGTCCAGGGCGGCCACCCAGCGGCGGGCGTCCTCCTGCACGTCGGCGCGTGACTTGGCGCATCCCGGACGGCCGGTGCAGGCGGTCACGCCGATCCAGGGGGAGGCCGGGTCGGTGACCAGCCCGGCCGCGCTGAGCGCTTCGGCCGCGTGGTCGGCCGCCTCGGGGGCCAGGTCCAGCAGGATCACGCTGCGCCACGGTGTCAGCCGCACGGGCGCGCCTTGTGCGGCGATCGCCACCGCCTGCGCGCCGCTGAGCCGCCCGAGCGGCACGACGGCCTCCAGCGCCACCCGCCCATCCCGCTGCGGGACGACCCCGGCCCGCCGCGCGCCGGACTCCCCGGAGGGCCGGGGCACCGTGGCGGAGCCGTCCAGGCCGAGGCGCGCGGCGATCCGGGCGGCGCCGTCCGGGATCTCGGCGAGACGCCAGGACTGGGCGCGTTCGTCGAGGAAGGCTTCGGCGGCGGCGAGCATGAGGCCGGCGGCGGTCCGGGCGTCGGCGGGGAGCGCGGTGCCGGCGCCGGCCAGGAGGAGGCCGTGGCCGGGAACGTACGTGATGTCGGCGTTCAGGCCGATGACGTCGCCCGTGCCGTCGTCCACGGCGAACAGGAAGCGGCCCGGCAGGTCGGCCAGGCGGGGGCGGGCGCACAGGGCGCGGTCCAGGGCCTCCACCAGGGGTTGCGGGTCGAGGAGGCCGTGCGGGCCGCGTCCGCCGAGGGGTGAGGCGACGATGTTGCGTACGCGCTCGTGGGCGGGGGAGGGCAGGAGGCCGGCGGCGGCGATCCGCGCGGCGAAGTCCCCGGGGGAGCGCAGGCCGCGCACCTGGACGTTCGCCCGGGAGGTCAGCTCGATCACGCCCGAGCCGAGCCGCGCCGCGCACGCGGCCAGCTCCCTGAGCTGGGCGGCGGAGATCGCGCCGCCGGGCACGCGGACGCGGGCGAGCGCGCCGTCGGCGGCCTCGTGCACCTGCAGAGCGCCCGGGCAGGCATCGGGACGCACACGCTCGGGGGTGGTTTCGCCTGCTTCCGGGACGTCGAGGTGGCCAGGGACGGGGGTGTGCGGCTGGAGCGGTCCCGGGCCGGCGGCGGGAGGCGCTTGCCCGGAATAGTCGGCTATGGGCACGAGGAGGATGGTAACGCCACTTCTGTGAAGCGGCAGTTCTGCCGTAGGCTCCCGGTAGGCGATGGCAAAGGGAGGAAGCCGGTGCGAAACCGGCGCGGTCCCGCCACTGTGACTGGGGAGCGAACCCCACCGCAAGGCCACTGCCCGGCGACGGGTGGGAAGGTCGGGGTGAGCGCTGATCCGGGAGCCAGGAGACTCCTGCCGTCGCGTCACCCGCTACTGGGGCGAGGACCCCGAGGGAGGATTGCGCCGTGCCAGGCGACAGCCGTACCGTCCTGCTGCTCTCCACTTCCGACACCGACCTGCTGAGCGCCCGCGCCGGCGGCGCGGCCTACCGCCTGGGCAACCCCGCCAGGCTCGCCCCTGACGACCTGCCCGAGCTGCTGGAGGGCGTCGACCTCGTCGTGGTACGGCTCCTCGGCGGCCGGCGCGCCTGGGAGGAGGGCCTCGACGCGCTGCTGGCCGGGCCGCGCCCGGTCGTGGTGCTGGGCGGCGAGCAGGCTCCGGACGCCGAGCTGATGGAGCTGTCCACGGTCGCCGGCGGTGTGTGCGCCCAGGCCCACGCCTACCTGGCGCACGGAGGGCCGGACAACCTGACCGAGCTGCACGCGTTCCTGTCGGACACGGTGCTGCTGACCGGGCACGGGTTCGCCCCGCCCGCCCCGACGCCGTCGTGGGGGCGGCCGGCGCGCGAAGCCCGGTCCACGCGCGGGCCGGTGATCGGCGTGCTCTACTACCGCGCGCACCACTTGGCGGGCAACACCGCGTTCGTCGAGACGCTCTGCGCGGCCATCGAGGACGCCGGCGGTCAGGCGCTGCCGGTCTTCTGCTCGTCCCTGCGCACGGCCGAGCCCGAGCTGATCGAGACCCTGCGTACGGCTGACGCGCTGGTCGTGACCGTACTGGCGGCGGGCGGCGCGCGCCCGGCCACGGCGGGCGCGGGCGGCGACGACGAGGCGTGGGACGTCGGCGCGCTGGCCACGCTGGACGTGCCGATCCTGCAGGGTCTCTGCCTGACCACCTCCCGGCAGGCGTGGGAGGAGAACGACGACGGCCTGTCCCCGCTGGACGCGGCCTCGCAGGTGGCGATCCCCGAGTTCGACGGGCGGATCATCACCGTGCCGTTCTCGTTCAAGGAGATCGACCGCGACGGGCTCACCGTCTACGTCGCCGACGCCGAGCGGGCCGCACGGGTGGCCGGCATCGCGGTACGTCACGGGCTGCTCCGCCACACCGCGCCCGCCGAGCGGCGGCTGGTGGTGATGTTGTCGGCGTACCCGACGAAACACTCCAGGATCGGCAACGCGGTCGGCCTGGACACCCCGGCCAGCGTCGTCCGGCTGCTGACCCGGCTCGCCGAGGCCGGGTACGACGTGGGCGAGGGCTTCCCCGGCGTGGCCGCGCAGGACGGCGACGCGCTGATCCACGCCCTGATCGCCGCCGGCGGCCAGGACCCCGACTGGCTCACCGAGGAGGCCCTCGCGGCCAACCCGGTACGCATCTCCGCCGCCTCCTACGAACGCTGGTACCGCACGCTGCCCGAGGAGCTGCGGGCCGGGATGGAACGGCACTGGGGGCCGCCGCCGGGCGAGCTGTTCGTGCACGAGGGCGACATCGTGCTGGCCGCGCTGCGGGCCGGGAACGTCGTGGTGATGGTGCAGCCGCCGCGCGGCTTCGGCGAGAACCCGATCGCGATCTACCACGACCCCGACCTGCCGCCCAGCCACCACTACCTGGCCGCCTACCGCTGGCTCTCCGAGGAGTTCGGCGCGCACGCGATGGTGCACGTCGGCAAGCACGGCAACCTGGAGTGGCTGCCGGGCAAGTCGGCGGGCCTGTCGGCCGCCTGCGGCCCCGACGCGGCCATCGGGGACCTGCCGCTGGTCTACCCGTTCCTGGTGAACGACCCGGGGGAGGGCACGCAGGCCAAGCGGCGGGCGCACGCCGTGCTGGTGGACCACCTGGTGCCGCCGATGGCGCGGGCGGAATCGTACGGCGACATCGCGCGGCTGGAGCAGCTGCTCGACGAGCACGCCACGATCGCCGCGATGGACCCGGCCAAGCTCCCCGCGATCCGGGCGCAGATCTGGACGCTGATCCAGGCCGCCCGGCTCGACCACGACCTGGGGCTGGCGGACCGGCCGCACGACAGCGAGTTCGACGACTTCCTGCTGCACGTCGACGGGTGGTTGTGCGAGGTGAAGGACGCGCAGATCCGCGACGGCCTGCACGTCCTCGGCCAGGCGCCGGCCGGGGCGGCGCGGGTGGACCTGGTGCTCGCGATGTTGCGGGCCCGTCAGATGTGGGCGGGCCGCGAGACGCTGCCCGGCCTGCGCGAGGCCCTCGGCCTGGCCGAGGACGGCACGGCGGGTCTCGGCGCCGTGGACCGAGCGGAGGCGACGGCCCGCGCCCTGGTGGAAGCCATGGAGGAACGCGGATGGTCCCCGGACGCGGCGGAAGAGACCGCCGAGACGATCCTCTCGCCGACCGCCCCTGAGAGTGTCCGGCTGGTGGGTCGGATCCTGCGGTTCGCGGCGACCGAGATGGTGCCGCGCCTCGCGCGTACCACCGACGAGATCGACCACGTGCTGCACGCCCTGGACGGCGGCTACGTCCCCGCCGGGCCGAGCGGTTCGCCGCTGCGCGGGCTGGTCAACGTGCTGCCGACCGGGCGGAACTTCTACTCGGTCGACCCCCGCGCGGTCCCCAGCCGCCTGGCCTGGGAGACCGGCCAGGCGATGGCGGAGTCGCTCCTGGAGCGCTACCGCACCGACACCGGCGAGTGGCCGCGCTCGGTCGGCCTGTCCGTCTGGGGCACCAGCGCCATGCGCACGGCGGGCGACGACGTGGCCGAGGTGCTGGCCCTGCTCGGCATCCGTCCCGAATGGGACGAGGCCTCCCGCCGCGTCACCGCCCTGGAGCCGATCCCGCTCGCCGAGCTGGGCCGGCCGAGGATCGACGTCACCATTCGCATCAGCGGCTTCTTCCGGGACGCCTTCCCGCACGTGGTCGCGATGCTCGACGACGCCGTACGCCTGGCCGCCGGCCTGGACGAGCCCGACACGGACAACTACGTCAAAGCCCACGTCCGGGCCGACGGCGGCGACGAGCGCCAGGCCACGATGCGCATCTTCGGCTCGGCGCCCGGCGCGTACGGGGCCGGGATCCTGCCGCTGATCGACAGCCGCAACTGGCGCGACGACACCGACCTGGCCGAGGTGTACGCGGTGTGGGGCGGCTACGCCTACGGCCGCGACCTCGACGGCGTCGCCGCCCGCCCGCAGATGGAGGACGCCTACCGCCGGATCGCCGTGGCCGCCAAGAACGTCGACACCCGCGAGCACGACATCGCCGACTCCGACGACTACTTCCAGTACCACGGCGGCATGATCGCCACCGTCCGGGCGCTCACCGGCCGGGCACCGGCCGCGTACGTCGGCGACAGCACCCGCCCCGACGCCGTACGCACCCGCAGCCTGTCGGAGGAGACCTCCCGCGTCTTCCGCGCCCGGGTGGTCAACCCGCGCTGGCTCGCGGCGATGCGCAGGCACGGCTACAAGGGCGCGTTCGAGCTGGCCGCCACCGTCGACTACCTGTTCGGCTACGACGCCACCACGGGGGTGGTCGCCGACTGGATGTACGACAAGCTGGCCGAGACGTACGTGCTGGACCCGGAGAACCGGGCGTTCCTGGCCGAATCGAACCCGTGGGCCCTGCACGGCATCGCCGAACGCCTCCTGGAGGCGGCCGAGCGCGGCATGTGGGAGCACCCGGACCCCGACCTCCTGCGCGGCCTGCAGGAGGTCTACCTCAAGACCGAGGGCGACCTGGAGGACGACACCAGCCGCTGAGCCAGCTCCGGCCGCCCGGCCCAGTGCAGGTGCAGGTAGGACGCGGTCACCTGGGCGTCGCCGTACCCGTCGGCGCCGCCGTCCCAGCGGAACAGCGGCGCCCGCTCGTACGCGACGGCGGTGCGGTGGAACTCGTGCCCCCGGTAACGCTCGCCCGCCCGCGTCAGCGGAGAGTCCCCGAGGGCGACGGCCTCGCGGTAGCCGAGCGTCAGCCGGTCGGTCATGCGCGCGACGCCGGGCACCCGGCCGCACATGCGCCGCCCGTCCAGCTCCGCGCACAGGTAGAGCAGGCCGGCGCACTCGGCGGCGATCGGCCCGCGAAAGGCCGCCACCTGGGCGCGCAGCGGGTCGTTGGCCGCCAGCTCGGCCGCGTACACCTCGGGAAAGCCCCCGCCGACGACCAGCGCGGCCGTCCCTTCTGGCAGCCGATCGTCCCTGAGCGGGTCGAACACCGCGACCTCCGCACCCGCGGCCCGCAGCAGCTCGGCATGCTCGGCATACCCGAACGTGAACGCCGCCCCACCGGCGACGGCCACCACCGGCCTGCCAGCCGCCGGCCCACCGAGGGCCCGCGCGGGGTCCCATGCCTCGGCCGGCAGCGGCGGGGCCGAGCGGGCCAGCCGTACGAGCGCTTCCAGGTCGCAGGAGTCCGCCACCAGCGCGGCCAGCCGGTCGACGGCGGCCACCGCCTCGGGCTCACGCTCGGCCGCGGGCACCAGCCCCAGGTGCCGGGACGGTGCCGAGACGGCGTCGTCCCGGCGGATCGCGCCGAGCACCGGCACCCCGGCCTGTGCCAGCGCGGCCCGGCAGAGCGCCTCGTGGCGGTCGGAGCCGACCCGGTTCAGCACCACCCCGCCCATCCGCACGCGAGGGTCGAACGTGGCGAACCCGTGCACCACCGCCGCCACCGACCGGCTCTGCCGCGCCGCGTCCACGACCAGCACCACCGGGGCGTCCAGCAGCCTGGCGACGTGCGCGGTGGAGGCGAAGTCCGTTTCCCCCCTGCCGTCGAACATCCCCATCACGCCTTCGACCACGGCGACGTCGCACCCGGCGGCCCCGTGCAGGAACAGCGGCGCCACCAGCTCCTCGCCGGTCAGCCACGGGTCCAGGTTCCGGCCGGGACGCCCGGCGGCCAGCGCGTGGTACCCGGGGTCGATGTAGTCGGGGCCCACCTTGTGCGGCGAGACCCGCAGCCCCCGCGCCCGCAGCGCCGCCATCAGCCCCGTCGCCACCGTCGTCTTGCCGCTGCCGGACGCGGGCGCGGCGACCACGAGCCGCGGAACTACCACTCGATGCCCTTCTGGCCCTTCTGGCCGGCGTCCATGGGATGGCGTACCTTGCCCATCTCCGTCACCAGATCGGCGACCTCGACCAGCCGCTCGGGCGCGTCCCTGCCAGTGATCACCACGTGCTGGTTGCCCGGCCGCGACGTGAGCGTCGCGAGCACGTCGTCCAGCTCCAGCCACCCCCATTTGAGCGGGTACGTGAACTCGTCCAGCACGTAGAACCGGTACGTCTCGGCCGCCAGGTCCCGCTTGATCTGCTCCCAGCCCTCCCTGGCGTCGGCCGCGTGGTCCTCCTCGGTGCCGGGACGCTGGATCCACGACCAGCCCTCGCCCATCTTGTGCCAGGTCACCGTGCCGCCCTCGCCCGTCCCGCCGAGCACCTTCAGCGCCCGCTCCTCGCCGATGCGCCACTTGGCCGACTTGACGAACTGGAACACCCCGATCGGCCACCCCTGGTTCCACGCCCGCAGCGCCATCCCGAACGCCGCCGTCGACTTGCCCTTCCCCGGGCCGGTGTGCACGATCAGCAGCGGCTTCGTGCGGCGCTGACGCGTGGTGAGGCCGTCGTCCGGCACGACGGCGGGCTTCCCCTGCGGCATGGTCAAACCGCCTTCCTGTAGGTACGGATTCCCGAGCCGCCGTAGTCGCGGGCTCGCGAGCCCCCGTCGCCCCCGGCCGCCGGGCTTCTGCGGTCGCGGTCGGTCGCGTTCCTGTGGTCGCGGACGACCGCCCCGAGATCGGAGCCGCGGCCCGAACGGGCGTCCAGGGAGTCGAGGGGCACCAGCCGCGCTCCCAGCCGGGCGGCCAGCCGGACCGCCAGGCCGAGCCGCACAGGGCCGCTCTCGCAGTCCACCACCACGCTCGTCGTGCCCGTGAGCAGGGCGGCGGCCCGGTCCACGTCGCCGCCCGCCGTGGCGCGGCCGTCGGTCACCAGCACCAGGAGCGGACGCCTGGCCGGGTCGCGCAGCCGCTCCACGCGCAGCACCTCCGCCGCGCGTACCAGCCCGGCCGCGAGCGGCGTCCGCCCTCCGGTCGGCAACGAGCGCAACCTGGCCGCGCCCGCCTCCACCGACGAGGTCGGCGGCAACGCCACCTCGGCGCCCGCGCCGCGGAAGGTCACCAGGCCGATCTTGTCGCGTCGCTGGTAGGCGTCGAGCAGCAGGCTGAGCACCGCCGTCTTCACCGCGCTCATCCGCTTGCGGGCCGCCATCGAGCCGCTCGCGTCCACCACGAACAGCACGAGGTTGCCCTCCCTGCCCTCGCGCAGGACCTCACGCAGGTCGTCCTCGCGCAGCACCAGCCCCGGGCCCGTCCGCCCGCGCGCCGCCTGGTGCGGCGCCGCCGCCAGCACGGTCGCCGTGAGGTGCAGGTCGCGCACGCGGCCGGCGGGACGGCGGGCGCCGGTCGCCCGGCCGTGCGCCGTCCTGGACCTTGACCGCCGTCCCGCCACACCGTCACCGACGCCGGGCACGTCCAGCAACGGCACCCGGTACGGCGCCGCCGCCACCGCCACCGCGCCACCCCGGCCACCCGCACCATCCGGGCCGGCACCATCCGCGCCATCCGCGCCCGGACCATCCGGATCCGTGCCACCTTGACCTGCGCCATCGAGACCTGCGCCATCGAGACCTGCGCCATCGAGACCTGTGCCATCGCGGCCCGCGCCATCCGCGCCGGTTCGAGTTGAGCCATCGGTGGCGTCCCGGCCTGTGCCGCCCTGGTCGGCGGAGCCGTCCGCCTCACCCCCGGGGCCGTCGCACCGTCCGCCACCGGGAGCCGCGTCCGTGCCGTCGCCGGAGGAGCCGTCGCCGGACGGGCCGCCCGGCCCGCCGCCGGACGGGCCCTCGGGCGGGTCGTCCTCGCCGCTCGTCCGGTCCAGCAGTTCCTCCAGCAACGACTCGTCCAGCCCCGGCGCGTCGAACGGGTCGCGGCGACGGCGGTGCGGCAGGGACAGGCGGGCCGCGGCGCGTACGTCGTCGGTCGTCACGGCCTCGCGCCCGTGCCAGGCCGCGTGCGCGATGGCGGCGTTGGCCGTGACCAGGTCGGCGCGCAGGCCGTCCACCTCGAACCCGGCGCACACGGCGGCGATCTGCCGCAGCCGCGCGTCCGGCAGCCGGACGCCGGGCACCCGGGCTCTGGCCTGCGCGATCCGCGCCGCCAGCGCCGCCTCCTCGGCGGCCCACCGGACGGCGAACGCCTCGGGATCGGCGTCGAACGCGAGCCGCCGCCGTACGACCTCGGCGCGTTCGTCCGGGTTACGGGAGGCCCGCACCTCCACCGTCAGCCCGAACCGGTCGAGCAGCTGCGGGCGCAGCTCACCCTCCTCCGGGTTCATGGTGCCGACCAGGAGGAAGCGGGCGGCGTGCCGTACCGACACCGACTCGCGCTCCACGTAGCAGGTGCCGAGGGCGGCGGCGTCGAGCAGCAGGTCCACGAGGTGGTCGTGGAGCAGGTTGACCTCGTCCACGTACAGCACGCCACGGTGTGCCGCCGCCAGCAGGCCCGGCTCGAACGCCTTCACCCCCTCGGTGAGCGCCCGTTCGACGTCGAGCGAGCCGACCAGGCGGTCCTCCGACGCGCCCACCGGCAGCTCGACCAGCGCCGCCGGACGGCGCAGGACCGCCGAGCCGGGCTCGTGCGGCCCGTCGGGGCAGCCCGGATCGGGCGCGGCCGGGTCGCAGGCGAAGCGGCACCCGGCCACCACCTGTACGGGCGGCAGCTGGGCGGCCAGCGCCCGCACGATGGTCGACTTGGCGGTGCCCTTCTCCCCGCGTACGAGCACGCCGCCGGTCCGCGGCGAGACGGCGTTGAGCACCAGCGCCAGCTTCAGGTCGTCGAGCCCGACGACGGCGCTGAACGGATACGTGACGATCAAGACGGGACCTTCCGATTGACATGGGCCACCCGCCAGCCGTCCCGCGTGGCGGTCAGCTCGGTGGTGGACAAAGGCGCGAGGTCGAAGCGGGCGGCGGCGAGCGGCGGCAACCCCAGCGCGTGGCCGAGCGCGGCGCGGATCACGCCCACGTCGCACACGACGACGCCGGACGGCTCCGCGCGCGTCCCCTCCAGCCAGCCGGCGACGCGCGCCGCCAGCGCGGCCAGGCTCTCGCCGCCGTGCGGCGTCGCGTGCGGATCCGACAGCCACCGCGCCAGCGCCTCCGGCTCCCGCTCCGCGACCTCCGCGTACGCGAGCCCGCGCCACCGCCCGCAGTCCGCCTCCGCGAGCACGTCCGCCACCACGGGCTCCAGCCCCATGGCGACGGCAGTCCGCACCGCCGCCGTGCTCGGCGCGGACCACACGCGGTCCGCCCGCAGGGCGGGGGCCCGGGAGAGGCTGGAGGGGTCGGGGTCCTCGTTCGCCGGGAAGCGGGCCGCTCGCATTCCCGGCGTGCCGGCATGACGGACGAACAGCACCTGCTCAGCCCGCTACGGCGGCCACGGCGGACCGGCGCGCCGCCCGGTCGCTCAGCAAGCCGAACAGCACGCCGAACGCCGTCCAGAACACCAGCTGCGTCCCCAGGGACGCGACCCTGAACTCCCACAGCAACGTGGCGGGGAACCCCTCGGGCACCTCGTCCATCCCCGGCAGCAGCACCCACGCCGCGACGACCGGCACCAGGAACGCGGCGGCGGCCATGCCCCACCGCGCCCACGGGCCCGCCGTGACGCGACGCCCGGTGGCCACCGCGACCGCGGTCGCGGCCAGGCCGACGAGGATCATCACCACGTAGAGCAGGGTCCGCTGGTCGATCGTGGCAGGGTCGCCCACCGCCGGCGGGTTCGCCGGATATTTCACGAACGGCACGAGAATGATCGCCCCGAACGCCGTCCCAGCGGCGGCCAGCGCCAGCCCGCCGTCCGATCGCGGGCCGACCCGCCCACGCAGTCCAGCGAAGACCAGGGCGAAGACCCCGCCGACGGCGACCCCGTAGAGCCCGGTGGCGAGGAACAGCCCGGCCTTCTGCACCGGCCTGCCGAGCGCCCCTTCGTCTCCGTGCTCATGGTCATGTACGTGCGCGGCGGCCGGAGCCGCCGCCCCTTCCTCCAGCGCGATCGCGGCGTCCAGGTGCGGCTCACCGAAGACGAACGCGAACCCGCCCGCGACGATCCCGGCCAGCAGGCCCGCGAGCAGGCCCCTGACCAGCAGGGTGCGTACCATCTGACGTCCCTAGTGGCACGGAACGCCGAGCAGATGACGCCCGTCGTGCATGAGTTCGTGCAGGAACGGCCCCGCCTGGGAGAGGGCGCCGTTGTCCATGAGCACCAGGTAGCCGACGATCAGCAGCAGCGGCACGACCGCCAGCCATGGGCGCAGGCGGGGGAAGGGGATGGAAGAAACGGACGAAGGAGTGGTCAGGTCACTCATACATGCCTCCTCAGGGATGACGCGTCCCGATCTGTTGAGGTCACAGGGGCCCGAGCGACCTGGCTCCCGGGATCCATGTCCCGGATACAGTGGCGCGACCGCACCGGCTTCTCACCGGATTTCCCTCGGGCAACCGTGAAATCTACCGGAACGTATCCTTTCCTCCCGTTCCCGTCAACAATCGAGGGGTCCGTCGCGTACGGGGCAGATGGGGGCGGCTCGTGCGGCGGTCGATACGCTGCGCTCGTGAGCCTGATCGCACGCCGCAGGGAACTGGCGGCGGTGGAGCGACTGCTCGACCGGGTCGCCGCGGGGTCCGGCGGGCACCTCTTCGTCACGGGGCCTGCCGGAGCCGGCAAGACGGCGTTGCTCGACGCGGCGGCGGAACTCGCCCGCGCGCGGGCCATCCCGGTCTCCCGCATGGACGCCGACGACCTCTCCCGGCTGATCGCCCGGGACGGCCCGTCGGTCTCCCGCACCGACCCCGACGGGCAGTGGATCGCCCGGGACGGCCCGTCGGTCTCCCGCACCGACCCCGACGGGCGGTCGATCGCCCGGGACGGCCCGCGCCTCATGCTCATCGACGACGTCGACCGTGCCGGTCCACAGGCCGCGGAACGTCTCGCCGACCTCACGTCCGCTGCGGGAGCAGGGCTCCTCGCGGCCGGCTCCGACCCCCTCGGGCTGACGCCGGAGCTGCGCCTGCGCGGCCTCACGGAGGGCCAGCTCGCCGAGCTGGTTCCCGATCTGCCGGCCGGAGCGGTTCACGCGGTGTGGCTGGCCTCGGGCGGGCTCCCCGGAGCCGCCCTCACCCTGGCGGACGAGCTGGCCGGGCTCGACCCCGCCGCTGACCCGGTGATCCACCTCGCTCTGTCCACGCCGTCGCGCGCGGCGTTCCTCGACCTCGACGCCGGGCTGGTCCGCCTGCTGGAGGCGGCGGCCGGGCGTCCGTCGCCCCCCGCCACCCGAGCCAGGGTGCTGGCCCGGCTCGCCCGCGAGCTGCTGGGCGACCCGTCGGCCGCGGCACGCCGGCGGGAACTGATCGACGACGCGTCGGCCGCCGCCCGGACGGCGGCCGACCCCGGCGCGGTCGCCGAGGTGCTCGACGCCCGGCTCCACGCGCTGTGGGATCCGGCCGCCGCTCAGGAACGCCTGACCACGGCCGCCCAGATCGTGGAGCAGGCGCGGCTGACAGGCGACGGCGAGGCCGAGCGGCGCGGGCTGTTCTGGCGCTTCGTGGCCTTGGCCGAGCTCGGCGAGCTCGCGAGTGCCGAGGCCGCGCTGACCGCGTACTCCAGAGCCGGCGAGCTGGCCGGAGACGCCGAGGCGGCGGTGATGGTGCTGGCTCGGCAGTCGATGCTCGCCACCGTCCGCGGCCGCTTCGACACGGCCGCGGTGCTCGCCGAGGAGGTCGCCGTGCGCGGCCGGCGGGCCGGGCTGGCCGACACCGAGCGCCTGGTCGGGTCGCTGCGCAGCGCGATCGACGTGATGCGGGGTGACGTCGCGGCCCACGTGGGGGTGTGGCAGGACCTCGCCCGGCGGCTGCCCGGGCACTTCTTCGAGGCGACGGCGGCCAGGGCGCTGGCCGAGTCCGGCCGGGGCGTCGAGGCGGGTCTCGAACTGGAGCGGCTGCTGCCCGCCGTACTCGCCGGATCCGGGCCGCGGTGGATCGGCGCGGTGGCCGATCTCGCGATCGTGGCCTCCGGAGCCGGTGAGCCGGCGGCCGCCGAGGCCTTGTACGCCGCGCTGCTTCCGTACCGAGGGCGCCTGGTCGTCTGGGGCGGCGCCAACACGATCGCCGGCCCGGTCGACGACTATCTCGGCCGCCTCGCGGCCCGGCTGGGCCGTACCGGCGACGCGCTGTCCCACCTCGACCGCGCGGTCGAGACGGAGGAGCGGATCGGGGCCCTGCCCTGGCTCGCCCACACCCTGGTCGCGCGGGCGTCGGCCGCCGGAGACCGGGCCGGCGACGATCTCGCCAGGGCACGCTCGATCGCCGAGCGTCTGGGCCTGGCGGGACTGCTCGCCGAGCTCGCGCCGCCCCCCGACGAGTGGCGGCTGACCAGGGACGGCGACGACTGGCGGCTCGACGCCGGTCCGGAGACGGTACGGCTCCGCGACGGGCGAGGCGTGCGGTATCTGCGGACGCTGCTGGCCGCACCCGGGCAGGAGATCCCGGCGCTGGACCTCGTGGCGGGCGGGCCCGGGTTGCGGGCGTCCGCCGGGGAGCCGGTCCTGGACGCCGCCGCGCGTGCGGCGTACCGGCGGCGGGTGCGGCAGCTCGACGAGCAGCTCGACGGGGCCGACCGTGCCGGCGACGCCGGACGGGCCGCCACGCTGCAGGCGGAGAGAACGGCGCTGCTGGCCGAGCTGCGGCGCGCCACCGGGCTCGGCGGCCGGCCCCGGGTCCATGACGCCGAGACCGAACGGGCGCGGGTGAACGCGACGCGGGCGTTGTGGGCGACCGTGCAGCGGATCGAGCCGGCGGCACCGCTGGCGGGGGCCCATCTGAGGGCGTCGCTGCGCACCGGCCGGTTCTTCCGGTATCAGCCGGCACCCGGCGGGCCGGGCCGCTGGCGCCTGTGACGCGCGCCACGAACGATTCGTGCACCGTGAGGTCACGCCTCCCTGGTGGAGTTTCACGAACGGGAGACGTACATGCCGGAGTATTTCGGGGGCCTCGCGGCCGACAGCCATGGCACAGCCGATGACCGCCCGCCGCTGGTCTTCCTGCACGGTCTGACCTATGACCGGCGGCAGTGGGTACCGGTCCTGCGCGAGCTGGCCGACATCGATCCGGGGCGCCGCGCGCTCGCCTTCGACCTGCCGGGACACGGGGGCTCGCCACGCCGCGACTCCTACCACTCCGAGGAGGTCGTCGAGGTGGTGCACCAGGCGGTGACCGCCGCCGGGCTCGACGCGCCGATCATCGTGGGGCATTCGCTCGGCGGCGCGCTGGCGACGGTCTACGCCGCGACCCATCCGGCTCGTGGCGTGGTCAACGTGGACCAGCCGCTGCTGGTCGGCGGCTTCCGCGACGTGCTGCTCCAGGCGGAACCGCGGCTGCGCGGCCCCGGCTGGCGGCAGGTGTGGGAGTCCATGGTCGCCGGGATGCACGCCGATCTCCTGCCGCCCGCCGCGCGCGAGCTCGTGCGGACGGCCACGACCCCCAGGCCGGACCTGCTGCTCGGCTACTGGGCCGAGCTGCTCGACACACCCGCGGAGGAGCTGACCCGGCTCCGCACCCGTGACCTGGCGGCCATCCGCGAACGCGGGATCGCCTATCACCACGTCAGCGGCAACCCGCTGCCCCCGGCCTACCGGAGCTGGCTGGAGTCCGCCCTGCCCGAGGTCGCCGTCAACGTCCTGCCGGACAGCGGCCACTTCCCCCACCTGGCCCACCCCGCGGAACTCGCCGAGATCCTCACCGGCTGACCGCGCGGTCGCGGTCCCTCGGCTTCCGGCGTCGATCGGGTTCGAGCCCCGACGCGGCGACCGGTCGGCTCAAGCCCGCGGGATGAGCAGTTCACGAAGCGGATCGCCGCCGTCGATGAAGAGCCGGGCCTCTGCCGTGGTCGCCGCCGCGATGCGCTGGAGCACCCGCCGGCCATCCTCGGGATGTCGCCCGTCGAGGGCGCCGACCCGGACGGCGAACACGATGTCGTACGGCTCTTCGTGAGGCCGCAGGACGAAGTCTTCGCCCGCGCTCCGGCGGACGCTCATGCGGCCGGATGCGATCTCGTCCGTCGCGGCGGCTTCGGCCTGCGCGATGGCGGTGGCGGATCTGTCGATGGCCAGGATGTGGCCGGTGGTGAGCCGGGCTGCGACCGCTCGTGCGGCCGCGCCGGGCCCGCACCCGATTTCGAGGACACGCGAGTGTGGCTGAAGGGGAAGCGCGTTCACGACCGCGGCGAGGCGAGGTGACAGACGTGTCGGCATGAGCGGAAGACTAGATGACGGTCGGCCGCCTTGAGAGCCGACGTCGGCGACAGTCGTGGTGGACGCGGATCCGGTAGTGGCCGGCACGGCCGTTGAGCGAGCCGCCCCCGGTTCATCGAACCGCGAAGGCCCTCCGGGGGCGTGCCTCCGGAGGGCCTGGCGATACGTGCTAGCCCTTGTGGACGGCGATCTCGGTGAGCGTGGGGGTGTACTGCTCGGTGGCGATCTGCGCCGTGAGGGCGACGCGGAGCTTCGACGTCGTGATGTCGCCGAAGCCCGTCACGGACAGGTCGTGGCCGATGCCCTGGTCACCGCTCGCGAACGTCACCCAGGCGCCGGTCGCGGCGTCCCAGCGCCGCAGCTCGAACGACTGCACCCGCGGGTTGGTGCCCGAGTCGGTGTACTCGTCGAGGTACACCTCGTCGAAGGTGGTGTCCGCGCCGAAGTCGACGTCCACCGTGATCGGGTACGCCGCGTCGTCGGCCGCCGCCCAGCGGGTCGCCGGGTCGCCGTCGGTCAGGTTCACCGCGCCGAGCGTGCCGTTCGCGCCCGGGTGGGTCGAGCTCGCGGTGACCGGCTTGCCGAGGGCGAGGTTCTCCCGGTCGTCGCCGGGCTCCTCCTCGATCGGATTCTCGTCCACCGGGTTGTCGACCTTCTGGCCGCGCCGGTGCTCCGCGATGCCGATGTCGGGCGCGTCGCCGTAGTAGATGTGGGTGCCGAGGAAGTCCTCGGTGCCCAGGTGCGGGTTGTAGCGGCCGGCGTCGATGAGCGGCGAGTCACCGCGCAGCTTGAAGTGCGCCGCGGCCTTGCGGATGCGGTCCACGCCCGCGCCGGTGACGTACTTCGCCGGGTCGCCGACGAACCTCGGATCCACGCGCAGCTTGTTCGGGTCGGCCGGCTCCTGGTCGGAGTGCTGCCCGCTCGCCTCGTAGAAGTCGTTGTTGGAGAACACGGCGTGACGCAGCGCGCCGGTCCTGCGGTACCACGGCGTCGAGTCCGTCTTCGAGGTGTTGTAGAAGATGTTGTTCAGGAAGTAGACCGGGCTCAGGAACGTCTCGTCGTGGAAGGTGTCCAGGTCCGCGCCGTCGTACACGAAGGTGTTGTTGACGAAGTACGTCGGCGAGTAGTTCGTCGACAACATGTTTTTCACCAGCACGCCGTTGTCGTTGACGCTCAGGTTGTAGCGGGCGACGGAGTTGGAGCTGTTGCCCATGTACGCCATCCAGCCCGCCGCGTTGTCGTGCGAGTAGTTGAACTGGTACGTGACGTTGAAGTTCGTGTACTCCAGGTCCCACGGCGTGCCGTCGAACTCGTTGTTCGGGCCGCCGTACACCTCGTTGTACTGCATGACCGAGTCCGCGCCGGCCCACAGGTAGAGCCCGCACGACACCGCGTCGTAGCGCTCCAGGAACCCGTTGACCTCGTTGTACTCGACGGTCATGTTCTTGGTGTTGGCGAGCTGGATCGCGCCCTGCCCGACGCTCTCGGCGTAGTTGTGACCGATGTAGACGTCACGGCTGTACAGGTCGCGGGTGCGCACCCACAGCTGCTCCCAGCCCTCGTGGAACTTGCCGCTCTCGTCGTACTGGCCGGCGTCGCGGCCGTCGGCGTTGAACCAGTTGAACGCGAACTGCACGGCGTGCAGCTCCACCTTGTCGAAGGTGTTGTCCTCGATCCGGACGTCCTTGAAGTGGTAGCCGCCGGTGCCGTACGCCTTGTAGCTCTTCTCGCCGAAGACCTGGAAGCTGACGCCGCCGTAGTGGATCTTCTGCCAGGTGCTGGGGCCGTCGAGGTCGTGGACGTACACGTTCGAGATGCGGAAGTGGTCCATGACGCTGTCGGCGCCGGCCGGCAGCAGGTCGGCGTTGATCGTGACCGCGATGCCGTCGCGGACGTACGACCCGGTGGTGATGTTCGTCGCGAAGTCGTCGTCGTTGGACAGCTCGACGTTGTCGATCTCGTAGTACTGCTGGTTGCGCAGCACGATGGCGCCGGTCAGGCCGACCGTCTCGGGGTTCTTCGTGCCGTCGGCCCGGAACGGGCTCGGCACCTTGCCGTTGGCCGCGATGTACGGCCGCCGGGCCTTCGGGTCGCCGTACGCCGAGATGGTGATCGGCTTGCCGTCGCTGCCGGAGCCCTTCGGCCACAGCTGCTCGTCATGCCACTGCTCGCCGGCCTTGAGCAGGATCCGGTCGCCCGGCTGGAACGTCGTCGCGCTCACCTTGGCGAGGGTGCGCCAGGCGTGCTCCGGCGAGGTGCCGGAGGCGTCGTCCTTGCCGTTCGTGGCGTCGACGAAGTAGTCCTGGCCACCGGTCGGGTTGGGCGAGTTGCCCGGCAGGTCCCGCTCGGCGCTGGCGACGTTGTCAGGAACGGACGCGGCGGACGCGGCCGGCGCGATCGATCCGGCGACCAGCGCGGCCAGCACGGCGGTCAGACCCACGCGCAACATCCGCGCCACGGGGGGTGGTTGGAATCTCAATGCTGTACATCCTCTGGATTGACGGATTCCACCGCCGCCGTGTCGACCGTGATGTCGCTGCCGTCCACGCGGCGCCGGAGGAACTGGTGGAACTTCTCCTCCACGAGCGACTGCCGGATCCGGCGGGAGTAGTCGGCGAACGCCGCCTTCTCGTCGACGGTCCTGCCGGTGAGCTCGTAGAAGGTGATCTGCCCGGCGCTCGGCACCGGGTCGGAGATCCGTCCCGGTGCGAGAGTGCCGAGCACGGCCATGAGGTCCTGTTGATGGGCGGCGGTGCCGCCGCCGTGGTAGGTGTCCGTGGTGAGCTTCGCGCCGGGCTCGCGCTTCGCGACGTCCCGCAGCCCGTCCGCGGCGGCCACCCGCCGCTGGAGTGCGGCCGCGTGGTCCGGCCCGGCGCCCTCGGGCACGGGCACCACGAGCTTCGTGTACGTGTACGTGGTCGCGTTCGCGCTCCACGCGTCCTTGTCGGCGTCGAACGCCTGCCTGACCTCGGCGTCGGTGACCCAGAGCGGGTCGCCCGCCTTCGCGCTGAGCCGCTGCTGCAGCAGCGTGGTGAGCTCGGCGCGGCGGTGGGAGTAGTACTCCTCGGGCGAGAACTCCGCCAGCCCGTAGACGACCTCGCCCCTGGCGATGGCGTCGGTGCGCCGCGCGTTCTCCTCCTCCAGCTCGGTGAGGAAGGCGGCGTGGTCGACGGAGCCGATCAGCCCCTGCTCCTTGGCGAGGACGAGCGTGGCCTTGTCCTGCCGGATCTCGTCGAGCGCGCGGTCCGCGAGCCGCTGGAGCGCGGTACGGTCGCCGGCTCGCGCCGTCCAGTCGATCGCGCCCGTCAAGTGGTACTGGTTGCGCAGCTCGTTCTGCACGGCGGGCGCGAGGCGCCGCATGTGGAACAGCAGCTCGTCGCGGGTGACGGCGTGCCCGTCGATGGCGGCCACCTCGTCGGTGCGCTGCGCGAGCGCCATCCCGGTGGCCACCAGCGCGGCGAGTGCGACGCAGACGCCGGTGACGAGCACGGCCAGCCGCCTCGACCGCCGCCCCGCCCCGCCTTTCCCGTCCCGCTCGGCGCCGCCGCTTCCCCCGCGTTGCTTCGGGGGGCTCTGAGCGGCGCTTCCCCCGCGCTGCTTCGCGGTGCTTCGAGCCGGGCCTTTCGCTGTGCTTTTCGCCGGATGCTTCCCGGGTCGCTGCCCGCCGCCTCTCACGGGGCCGCCGTCTCGATCACCGCCACGCGGGCGACCACGGGCGTGTCGCGGGTCTCGGTGATCTCCACCCGGACGGCGTCGGCCTCGGCCGGCGGGAACGTCAGGACACGCTGGTAGCCGACCGCGTTCGCCTCGGCGAGCGTCGTCCAACGCCCGGCCCTGCGGCCCTTGACGACGACGTGCTCGACGCGCTGCCCCTGCGTGATGTCCTCGCCCACGACGACCGCCTCGACCACCCGCGACCGGTCGAACGCGAGCGTCACCCCGGGCACGGGGTCGGCGTCGTCCGGTCGCCACGGCGTACGCGCCAGCCCGGGCCACGCGGTCGCGACGTCGCCCGGCGTGCCGGACGTCACCGTCGCGCTCGCCTCCACGCGCCGAGCCCGGAAGCCCTCGATGCGCCGCCCGAGCTCCTCCAGCACCGTCACGTCGGCGTCGTGGACGAGCCCGTCGCGGGCCGGCGGGACGTTGAGCAGGAAGCAGGAGTTGCCGCCGACCGACTTCAGGTAGATGCCGAACAGCTCGTCCACGGACCGGACCGCGCCGTCCTCGGCCGGGTGGTGGAACCATCCGGGCCGGATCGAGGTGTTCACCTCGGCCGGGTACCAGACCAGGTCGTCCTCGTGTCCCGCCAGCGCGGCGCGGCTGCCGAGGTCGAGGTCGTCGCTGCGGACCAGCCGGGCGAACGTCCCGTCGTCGGCCTGCTGCGAACGGTCGGCGATCCGCTCGGCGTCCTGCAGCTCCCTCGGGACCACGCTCCACTCGTCGGGGCGGGTCTGCCCGGCCTCGTTGCCGCACCAGCGGACGTCGGGCCCGCACACGTTGATGACCGCGTCCGGCTGCAGCTCGCGCACCACCGCGTAGTAGCGGTCCCAGTCGTACACCTGTCGCCTGCCGTTGGGGCCCTCGCCGTTCGCGCCGTCCAGCCACACGGTGAACACCGGGCCGTACCGGGTGAGCAGCTCGGTGAGCTGGGCGACGTAGAAGTCGTCGTACGCGGTCCCGCCGCCGTACGACGCCTCGGTGCGGTCCCACGGCGACAGGTAGACGCCGAACTTCAGTCCGTGCCGCCGCGCCGCGTCGGCGACCTCCGCGACCACGTCGCCTTGGCCCCCGCGCCACGGCGAGGAGGCCACCGAGTGCGTCGTGACGTCGCTCGGCCACAGGCAGAAGCCGTCGTGGTGCTTGCAGGTGAGGATCACCCCGGTCATCCCGGCGTTCTTCAGCGCCCTGACCCACTGGTCGGCGTCGAGACCGGCCGGGTCGAAGAGGGCCGGGTCCTCGTGGCCCTCGCCCCACTCCCGGTCCGTCATCGTGTTCATGCCGAAGTGGATGAACCCGTAGAACTCCATCTCCTGCCACACGAGCTGGCGCTCGCTCGGCCTGACCGCGGCCAGCGCGCGTCCGTCCATCAGTGGAACCTCCGGTTGTACGAGGCGAGCACGCCCAGCAGGACGAGCAGCGCGCACAGCATGATCGCGAGGCTGCCCCAGCCGACGGTCGTACGGACGGCGACGACGACCACGACGCACACGGCCGCGACGAGCGTCCGGGCGGTGACGACGAGCGCCCCGCGCGTGGATTCCTTCATGAGGGTCTCCTGTCAGCCCTTCACGCCGCCGGACGACATGCCTGCGATGAGCCGGCGCTGGATGAGCGCGTAGAGGATGAGGACGGGGACGATGACGATGACCATGCCGGCGTACAGGCGGCCGTAGTCCGCCGCCGCCTTCTGCGCGGTCATCAGGTTGAGCAGGCCGACCTGCAACGTCTTGCCCTCGCCCGGGAGCAGGGTCAGCGCGATGATGAAGTCGTTCCAGTAGGCCAGGAAGTTGAACAGGATCACGGTCACGACCGCCGGGCGGGCGATCGGCAGCATCACCCTGGTCATGATCTGGAAGCGGGACGCCCCGTCCAGCGCGGCCGCCTCCTCGTACGAGGTCGGGATCGACCGGAAGTACGCGGTGAGCAGATAGATCGAGAACGGGATCGACGTGGCCGCGTACACCAGTGACAGCACCCCGGGGTTGTCGATGAAGAAGCCCCCCGGCAGCACGTCCACGAGCGCCCGGTCCCAGCCGACCAGCATCAGGAAGATCGGCACGACGATGTAGTTGACGTTGACGAACAGCCCGGCCAGCAGCGCCACCTCGATGAAGGCGCGCCCGCGGAACTCGTACCGCGCGATGACGTACGCCGCCGGCACAGAGACCGCCAGCACGAACGCCAGCCCGAGCAGGGTGACCAGCACCGAGGTGAAGAAGTACTGGCCCATGTGGGCGGTGAAGAACGCGTCGACGTAGTTCTGCAGGTGCAGGCCCTCGGGCAGCGTCCACGGGCTGCCGTAGAACTCGCTCTTCTGCTTCAGCGAGGCGAGCAGCACCCAAGCGACCGGCACCGCGATGGCCAGCGCGATCGCGATGACAAGGAGGTACGTCAGCACCCGGCCGGCTCTGGGCCGGTCGCCGCGGTTGCGAGGTGTGGTGATCGTGGTCATGGGGCTGTCCTCAGAACTGGAGGGGCTCGCGCCGCGTCGCCCGGCTCACCAGGAGCGAGACGAGGAACGAGAAGGCGAAGATCACGACGCCGATGGCCATGCCGTAGCCGTACGACGAGTTCGTGTACGCCTGCTTGTACATGTAGCTCAGCAGCACCTCGGAGGAGCCGTCGGGGCCGCCGCCGGTCATCGCGCGGACGAGGACGAAGCTGAGGTTGACGGCGCTCATCACGAAGAACGTCAGCGTCGTACGCAGGTTCTGCCAGATGAGCGGCAGGGTGATGGAGAAGAACTGCCGGGTGGGTGACGCCCCGTCGAGCCCGGAGGCCTCGTACAGCTCCTCGGGGATGCTCGCCATGCTCGACATGTAGAGCACCATGTAGTAGCCGAGCGACTGCCAGACCATCGCGATCGCCACCGACCAGAGCACGATGCCCTGGTCGCCGAGCCAGACCTGCTGGAGGCCGTCCAGCGACAGCAGCCGCAGGGTCCCGTTGAGCAGGCCGTTCTGCTGGTCGTAGATCGCGGAGAAGATCGCCGCGATGACCACCACCGAGAGCACGTTCGGGACGTAGAGCACGAACCTGTAGAAGTTCCGCCCGCGCAGCCGCTGCCGGGTCATGATCGCGGCGAGGAACAGCCCCATGCCCATCGTCACGACGGTCACGACGACCAGCAGCGCGACGGTGTTCTGGAACGCGCGGACGAACTGCGCGTCCTCGAAGAGCTGGGTGAAGTTGTCGAACCCGACGAAACGCATGTCCGGGGAGAAGCCGCTCCAGGTGTAGAACGACATCCGGAACACGTTCACGGTGGGGACGACCATGAACAGCACGAACAGCACGAGCGCGGGCAGCAGGCACGCCAGCACGAAGCGGCCGTCGCCGCGCCGCCGTGCCGAGCGCCCGGCGGGTCGCGCCGGTGCCGATGTGTCCGAGGGTGGGGAGGAGGTAGTCGTCGCCATGCCGGGTCCTTGGGTCGCTCAGGACGTGTGGTCGGGGAGGCGGCGGCCCGATGCGGCGGGCCGCCGCCGGTGCGTCAGCTGCCCGCCTGGCGGAGCTTCTCGCTGGCGTCGTTCAGCGCGCTCTGCCACTGGTCCTGGGTCTTGTCGCCGCTGATGACGCTGTTGGCGGTGTCGAAGAGAGTGGCCTTGATGTCCACGCCCGGGACGGGCGCGGTGCTGGCGAAGCCGCCGACGAGCGCCGTGACCGACGGGTCCTCGTAGACCTTGTAGAACTCGGCGTTCTCGCCGGACAGGCTGTCCACGATGCCCTTGATCGGCTGGATCGCGTTCGACTGGGCGAAGGTCTTCGCGGCCGCGTCGGAGTACAGGTAGGCGACGAAGTCCTTCGCCGCGTCCTTGTTCTTGGCGGCGCTGGGCACCCAGACCGACTCGACCGAGGTCGTGATGTAACGCTTGCCGCCCTCGCCGGCCGCGGGCAGCGGCGTCAGGCCCCACGCGAAGCCGTCCTCGCGCGGCGCGTCGGCCATCTCGCCGACGATCCAGGTGCCGTTCGGCATGAACAGCGCCTTGTTGTCGAGGATCGACTGCTGGTTCTTGGTGAAGTCCTGCTCGTTGGCGTATCCGACCGTGGTCGGCGCGGCGTAGCTCAGCAGCTTGGTGGCGATGTCGAGGACCTGCTTGGCCTGCGGCGTCTGCCAGACGCCCTGCTTGTACGTCATGACGTCGTTGTAGAACTGCTCACCGCCGACGTCGGCCAGCAGGGCGAAGAAGAAGGAGTCGAGGTACCCGGCCGTCGGGTACGTGAACAGCGCGATGCCGTCCTTCTTGGCCTTGTCACCGAGCGCCCACATCTCGTCCCAGGTGGCCGGGACCTCCCAGCCCTTCTCCTCGAACAGGCCCTTGTTGTAGACCAGCCCGGTCGGCGCGTAGTACATCGGCATCAGGTACGTCTTGTCGTCGCCGTACGGGTTGGTGTTGAGGTTGCCGACGATGCCGTCGATGAGCTTGGCGCTCACCGTCTGGCTCTCGCCGGGGACGTTCGCCTGCAGGACGGGCGTGAGGTCCTCCAGGGCCTTGTCCTTGACGAGCGTCTCGGTGAGCGCGGCCTTACGACCCTGTCCGAGCACGACGACGTCGGGGTAGCGCCCCGCCTTCATGTTGGGCGTGATCTCGTCCTCGATGCTCTTCGAGATCTGCAGCTGCACGTCGACGTCGGGGTGCGCGGCCTCGTACGCCTGGATGACCTGCGTGTACATGTCGCGGCCGTAGCCGCCTTCGAGGGCGGCGACGCTCAGGGTCGTCTTGCCGGAGTCAGCGCCGTCCCCGCCGGCGGAGCAGCCGGTGAGCAGCCCGAGGACCGTGACCGCGGCGCCCGCCAGGACGAGTGATCTCCTCATGGTTCTGGTGATCCTTCCCGTGGATGTCTGCCCACCTGGGTGCGAGCGGAAGAACGAAGTCCGGGCCGCACCCGCGTCGGAGGGCACGCCGAAGGGCGTCGCGCAGGGGTCTGCATTCCGGACCTTGTTACAGTGGCATCGATAACATGAAAGATGCAAGAGGCAGTTTACGAGCTGTCGCCCACGGTGGGGACCGTCAGGGCGAGCGGGGCGGCGCCGTGGAGTCGCGCACCGCCAGCGACGCCGGGACGACGACCTCGGCCGCGCCGGCGTCGTCGCCCGTCAGCAGCAGGGCGACCGCGGCCGCGCTGGAGCGGTAGAAGTCCTGGCGCACGGTGGTCAGCGGCGGGCAGCAGTAGGCGGCCAGCGCGATGTCGTCGACGCTCACGATGGACACGTCGTCCGGCACCTTCCTGCCGTGCTCGCGCAGCGCGCGGATCAACCCGAAGGCCATCTCGTCGCTGGCGGCGAAGACCGCCGTCACGTCGGGGATGCGAGCCAGGATCTGCCCCTGGAGATAGCCGGAGTCGGGCGACCAGTCGCCCTCCAGCGGCGGCGGCGCCGCGATCCCGGCTGCGGCCAGGCACTCCTGCCAGCCCTCGCGCCGCCTGCGCGCCTCGATCCACTCGTCGGGGCCCGAGACGTGCCAGACCTGGCGATGGCCCAGGTCGAGCAGGTGCTGGGTGGCCAGGCGGCCGGCCTCTTTCTGGTCGATACCGAGCGCGCGGGCGCTGGCGGTGCGGGAGCCGTCGAGCGTGACCGTGGGGATGTCGCGGGTGATGTCCTCCATCTTCCGCGTCACCGAGATGAGCGGGACGGCGATGATGATGCCCTCGACGCCCTGGTCGGCCAGCTTCGACAGGGAGCGCTCCATCAGGCCGGTGTCGAGCGAGGCGATGGTCGCGATGCTGACCGCGTAGCCGGCCTCGCCCGCGGCCGCCTCGACGCCCGCGGTCACCGCCGAACGCGAGTAGTAGCCCCCGGACTGCAGCAGCACCAGGCCGATGGTGTGGCTGCGCCCCGAGGAGAGCACCCGGGCGGCGTTGTTGAACCGGTAGCCGAGCTGCTCCACGGCCGCGAGCACGCGCTTCTTCGTCTCCGGCGTGACGTTCGGCGAGTCGCGCAGGGCACGCGAGACGGTCTGCGCCGACACGCCGGCGGTCCTGGCCACGTCGGCCATGCTGGGCTGTCTCGTGACCTGTCGGCTGGGCCGCTCGGTGGCCTCGGTCATGGCGCTCCTCTCTGGCGGCCTTCATCAGCACCGATCATATCGGCCTTGTTACGTATGTCATCGATAACATAAGCTCACCGCCGTGACTGAGCTGCCCGCGCCGGATACCCCGGCCCCGACGACCCCGACCGAAGCGAGCGCGCTCACCTGGCGCGGGCGGAGGTTGTACCGTCACGGCGTCCCCCACCGCATCCTGGCCGGGGGCTTGCACTATTTCCGCGTTCATCCCGACCTGTGGCGCGACCGCATCCGCCGGCTCGCGGACCTCGGGCTCAACACGGTCGACACATACGTCCCGTGGAACTTCCACCAGCCCCGCGAGGACGAGGCCCCGCGCTTCGACGGCTGGCGCGACCTCGATCGCTTCATCCGCCTGGTCGGCGAGGAAGGGCTCGACGTCGTCGTCCGGCCGGGCCCGTACATCTGCGCGGAGTGGTCCAACGGCGGCCTGCCGAGCTGGCTCACCGCCCGCGACGTCGCCGTCCGCAGCTCGGATCCCGCCTTCACCTCCGCCGTCGGCCGCTGGTTCGACGAGCTGATCCCGCGCGTCGCCGCGCTCCAGGCCGCCGAGGGCGGCCCCGTCGTGGCGGTGCAGGTCGAGAACGAGTTCGGCAGCTTCGGCGACGACCACGCCTACGTGCGCTGGAACCGCGAGGCGCTGGCCGCGCGCGGCATCCGGGAGCTGCTGTTCACCGCCGACGGCCCGACCGAGCTGATGCTCGACGGCGGCACCCTGCCGGACACCCTGACGGCCGTCACCCTCGGCTCCAAGCCCGACGCCGCCCGCAAGCTCCTCAGCACGCGGCGGCCCGACGAGCCGTTCGTGGTCGCCGAGTTCTGGAACGGCTGGTTCGACCACTGGGGCGAGCCGCACCACGTCCGCGGGGTGGACAGCGTCGTGCGCACCCTGGAGGGGATCGTCGCCGACGGCGGCAGCGTCAGCCTCTACATGGCCCACGGCGGCACCAACTTCGGGCTCTGGGCCGGCGCCAACGAGGACGACGGCCGGCTGCAGCCCACCGTGACCAGCTACGACTCCGACGCCCCCATCGCCGAGGACGGCACGCTCACGCCCAAGTTCTTCGCCGTACGCGAAGTCCTCGGCGCGCGCGGGCCCGTACGGGTGGCCGAGCGCATGCCGGCCCTGCCGCCCGGGCGCGTTCCCCTTGTCCACCGCGCCGACTTGCTGCCCGGGCTGCGCGCCGTGCCGGCGCCCACCCTGACCGGGCCGCGGCCGGCGTCGTTCGAGCAGCTCGGGCTCGACGCGGGCATGGTCCTGCACACCGCGCACCCGCGCGTCCCGGAGGGCGAGCACCGGCTCGTCCTCACCGACGTCCGCGACCGGGCCACGGTCTTCGCCGACGGCGCCGCGCTCGACGACCTGCGCGTACGCGGGACCGGCGAACGCGTGCGCCTGGAGGTCCTGGTCGAGAACCTCGGCCGGGTCAACTACGGGCCCCGCATCGGCGGGCACAAGGGCCTGCTCGGGCCCGTCCTCGTGGACCGGCGGATGGTGCAGGGCTGGGACAGCAGACCGATCGCCCTGCAGGACTGGTCGGCCGCCGACCTGGCCCGCGCCGTCGCCGCCGGCCCCGCCACCACGAACGCCGGGTTCGCCGTGGCGACCGTGCACGTCGACACGCCCGCGGACACCTTCCTCGCCCTCCCGGGCTCGCGCCGCGGCCTCGTCTGGGTCAACGACTTCCTGCTCGGCCGCTACTGGGAGATCGGCCCGCAGGTCACGCTGTACTGCCCGGCCCCGCTGCTGCGCGAGGGCGAGAACACCGTGACCGTCCTGGAGCTGGAGCACCTGGGCTCCACCCTCGAACTCCGCGACCGCCCGGAACTCGGGCCGCCGGAGGAGTACATCGAGGAGTTCGACTGACCTGCGGCACGCCGTCGAGGTCGAGCAGGACGGCGTTGTGCAGTGCGATCGAGGGCGACACGGCGATCCCCTTCGTCAAGAACGCGCATCCGCTGGGTGAGACCGGCGCACTCAGCCTTGCTCTGCCCAGTCGCCCAGCGACCAATCCCGCACCTCCGGCATGTCCTGCAGGTGCTCGACCACGTACCGCTCGTGGCGGAGGAGCTGCTGCTCGCACCACGCCATCAGCTCGCTCGCCCCTGCCGGGGTCCGCCGCGCGGCGTTCAGCGCGTCGATCACCAGGTGGTACCGGGATGCCCGGTTGCGCACCACCATGTCGAACGGGGTCGTGGTCGTGCCCTCGTCGACGAACCCGCGCACATGGAACCGGTCCGGGTCCGGCCGGCCGTGCACCAGCTGGTGGATCGCACCCGGATAGCCGTGGAAGGCGAACAGCACGTCGACGTGGTCGGTGAACAGCTCCCGGAACAGGATGTCGTCCATGCCGTTCGGGTGGACCGTACGCAGGGGCAACGTCATCAGATCGACCACGTTGACCACTCTGGTGGCGAAGTGCGGCAGCCGCTCGCGCAGGATGTTCGCCGCGGCGACGGTCTCCATGGTGACCACGTCCCCGGCGCACGCGAGCACGATGTCGGGGTCCGACCGCCCGTCCTCGGTGCCTGCCCACGGCCACACCCCGGCACCCCGGGCACAGTGGACCACCGCCTCGTCCATGGGAAGCCACTGCAGTTGCGGCTGCTTGTCGATGACGACGAGGTTCACCCGCGACCGCGACCGCATGCAGTGGTCGGCCACCGACAGCAGCGTGTTCGCGTCCGGCGGCAGGTAGACCCGGCCGATCGGGCCGCGGTGGGTGATCACGTTCTGGATGAGGCCGGGCCCCTGGTGGCTGAAACCGTTGTGGTCCTGGCGCCAGGCGGTCGAGGTCAGCAGGATGTTCAGGCTCGGGACCGGCACCCGCCACGCCAGGTGGTGCGCCTCCTGCAGCCACTTCGCATGCTGCACGGTCTGTGAGGCCGACACCATGGCGAACGCCTCGTAGGTGGCGAACCAGCCGTGCCGGCCGGTCAGCGTGTACCCCTCGAGCCAGCCGTGGCAGGCGTGCTCCGACAGCACCTCCATCACCCGGCCGTCCCGCGATATCGCGACATCGTCCTCGGTCACGCGCTCCGCGAACGCCCGGTCGGACGCCTCGAACACCGCCCCGAGCCGGTTGCTGTTGGTCTCGTCGGGGCAGAAGAGCCGGAACCGGTCCGGGTTGCGTTCGTAGGTGTCGCGCATGAACTCGCCGAGCTTGCGGGTCGACTCGAGCCGGTCCCGGCCCGGCGCCTCCACCGGCACCGCGTACTCGCGGAAGTCGGGCAGGTCGAGGTCGACGGTGAGCAGGCCCCCGTTGGCGTGCGGGCTGCCACTCATCCGCAGCCCTGCCTCGGGATTGATCGACAGCACCAGCGCATCGGGGGCGCCGTGCTCGTCGAAGAGTTCCTCGGGCCGGTAGGAGCGCATCCAGTCCTCGAGGATCCGCAGATGCTCCTGGTTGTCCTTGATGCCGGCCAGCGGCACCTGGTGAGAGCGCCATGTGCCCGCCACCCGCACCCCGCCCACCACGTCCGGTCCGGTCCAGCCCTTCGGCGTCCGCAGCACGATCACCGGCCACCGGGGCCGGGTGCCGTCCCAGTCTCCGCCGCGGGCCGCCGCCTGGATCGCCTTGATCGACGCCCACGCCCGCGTCAACGCGTCGGCGAACCGGTGGTGCATGCCGGGCAGGTCGTCACCCTCGACCTCGATCACGTCATATCCGTGCCCGGTCAGCAGGGACCGGACCTCGTCCCGGTCCTTGCGGGCCAGCAGCGTCGGCCCGGCGATCTTCGCGCCGTTCACGTGGAGAACCGGCAGCACCGCGCCGTCGCGGACCGGGTTCAGGAAGGAGATCCCGTTCCACGACCCCTCCAGCGGACCGGTCTCCGCCTCTCCGTCGCCGACCACCGCCAGTGCGATGAGATCCGGGTTGTCCATCACCGCGCCGAACGCGTGCAGCAGCACGTAGCCGAGCTCGCCGCCCTCGTGGATCGAGCCCGGGGTCGGCACCGACGCGTGGCTGGGGATCCCACCGGGTGTGGAGAACTGGCGGAACAGCCGCAGCAGCCCCTCCTCGTCCAGGGTGACGTGCGGGTAGGTCTCGGTGTAGGTGCCCTCCAGGTAGCCGGCCGCGACCAGCGTCGGGCCGCCGTGTCCTGGGCCGGCCAGGTAGATCATCTGCTGGCCGGTGTGCCGGATCAACCGGGACGCGTGCGCGTACACCAGCGCCAGGCCGGGGCTGGTGCCCCAGTGTCCCAGGAGCCGCGGCTTGATGTGCTCGCCGGCCAGCGGCTCGCGCAGCAGCGGGTTGGCCATCAGGTAGATCTGGCCGACGGTCAGGTAGTTGTTGGCGCGCCACCACGCGTCGACCGCGGCCACGTCAGCGTCGGTGGGATGGGCGAGCCGGTTCACCAGGTCCACGGGTGGCGGTCCGGCGCGGCCGGTTTCGGTGGTTGCCACGAGAGTCTCCATCCACCAGAAGGTCGGCGCTCACGTTGTCCTCTGGGAAATCAGGTAGTTCCCCAGGTAACGGACGTCATTCCCCTTGTCGCTCGTCTTGCCGGTGGGGACGGCGCACGAGGGCCCCTTGTCCGCGCGGTCCCTCGGCCGCGGTTGTCGACGAGCCGGTCCCGGAGCGACTCGCAGGCCGACGTCATTGAGGACGGCGGCGCCGCCGTCGGGCCTTCGCCTGTCAGGTGTGCGCCTGGTGACCTGGGGAAGCAGGCCAATTGGCTGCTTTACGCCGTCGTACATGCGCCGCCCGGTGCCGCAGTACACCGACGCCACCCGGTTGGCCTTTTCCGCACACGGGAGATGAGCGATGCGTGTCCATGCGATCCCGGCCCCGATGACCGTCGCCTCCGACGCCCAGCTCGCCGACGTGGTGTTCGCCGACGACCGGGTGCACAGCGACATGGTCCTGTTCCAGCGCCGGTCGGCAGGCAGCTGGCGTCCGGTGACGGCCAGGCAGTTCGCGGCCGACGTTCACAGCCTGGCGGCCGGCTTCCTCGCCGCCGGGATCCAGCCCGGCGATCGGGTGGCGCTGATGTCCGCCACCAGCTACGAGTGGACGCTGGTGGACTACGCCCTGTGGACGGTGGCGGCGCTGCCGGTCCCGATCTACGAGACCTCCTCCGCCGAGCAGGTCCGCTGGGTGCTGGAGGACGCCGGCCCGGTCGCCGTGGTGGTCGAGCGCGAGACGCATCGCCGCCTGGTCGAGGACGTGGCCGCGGGCCTGTCCAGGCCGCCGCGGGTGTGGCAGATCGGCGGCGGCGGGCTGGACCGTCTCCGCGAGGGTGGGCTGGACGTGGACGACGCCCAGCTGCGTGAGCGCCGCCGGGGGGTGTCGGCCGACGACCTGGCGACGATCGTCTACACCTCGGGCACCACCGGCCGCCCGAAGGGTTGCATGCTGAGTCACGGCAACCTGCTGTACGAGGCGCGCATCGCGATCGACAGCATGGAGCGGATCTTCGGCCAGGACGCCTCGACCCTGCTGTTCCTCCCGCTGGCGCACGTCTTCGCGCGGGTGATCCAGGTGGCCTGCGTGGAGCGGGGTGTGTGCCTGGCGCACAACGCCGACCGGGCCACGCTGACCGAGGACCTGGCCGCCCTGCGACCGTCGTTCCTGCTGGCGGTGCCCAGGGTGTTCGAACGGGTCTACAACGATGCCCGGCAGCGGGCCCATGCGGAGGGCAAGGGGAGGATCTTCGACTGGGCCGACCGGACCGCCGTCGCCTACAGCCAGGCACTGGACGATGGGCGGCCAGGCCGGCGCTTGCGCCTGGCACACCGCCTGGCCGACCGGCTGGTGTACCGGCGGCTGCGGGCCGCGCTCGGCGGCCGGGTCGGCCACGCCATCTCCGGCGGAGCGCCGCTGGGCGCCCGGCTGGGCCACTTCCTCCGAGGAGCCGGCATCACCGTGCTGGAAGGCTACGGGTTGACCGAGACCAGCGCCGCCGCGACCGTGAACCTGCCCCACGCGCAGAAGATCGGCACGGTGGGGCCGCCCCTCCCCGGCGTCGAGGTCCGGATCGCCGACGACGGCGAGATCCTGATCAAGGGCCCGATCCTGTTCCAGGGCTACTGGCGCAACGAGCAGGCGACCAGGGAGACCCTGACCGCCGACGGCTGGCTGCGCACCGGCGACGTCGGCGCCCTGGACGAGAACGGGTTCCTGACGATCTCGGGCCGCAAGAAGGAGATCATCGTCACCGCCGGCGGCAAGAACCTCGCCCCGGAACCGATCGAGGACCGCCTGCGCACCCACCCGCTCATCAGTCAGGCGGTGGTCGTCGGCGACCGGCGGCCGTACACCGCCGCGCTGATCACCCTGGACGCCGAGGCACTGGCGTCATGGAAGCGGGCCGCCGGCAGGCCCGAGGACGCCGGCCCGGCCGAGCTTCGCGACGATCCGGACCTGCTGGCCAGGCTGCGGACGGCCGTGGACGAGGCCAACACGACGGTGAGCCGGGCCGAGTCGATCCGCAGGTTCCGGATCCTTCCGGTGGACCTGACCGAGCAGAACGGATATCTGACCCCGACCATGAAGGTCAAACGTGCCTTGGTCCACAAGGACTTCGCGGCCGAGATCGAGGAGCTGTACCGCTGAGCACCAGACGCCAAGACCGGCGGCGCCAGGTCGCGGGCGCGCGATCGACGCTGGATCGGCTGGTGGCGGCCACGCCGGCGTCCCGTGACCGGGTGGTCGACGCCGCCCGTGCGCTGTGCATCGTGGTCGTCACCCTCTGGCACTGGACATTGTCCGTCACCCACCGCACCGCCGACGGCAGCCTGACCATGCCCAACCCGATCCATGCCGTGCCCGGTGGCTGGCTGGCCACCTGGGTGCTGCAGATCATGCCGGTCTTCTTCCTGGTCGGCGGGTACGCCAACCTGGTCGGCTGGCAGCGGGCGCAGGAACGCGGGACGACCGCCGGCCGGTTCGTCCGGGACCGGCTGCGCCGGCTGCTCTGGCCGACCGCCGTCTGGGCCGTGGTCTGGCTCGCCGGTGAGCTGCTCGCGGCCGCCCTGCCCGGCCCGCACCGATGGATGTGGGAGTGGTTCCCCGGCTATCTGACGCCGCTGTGGTTCCTGGGCGTGTACGGCCTGCTGATCGCCGCAGTGCCGATCACCGCGAGCCTGAACGACCGCTACGGAGCCGGCGTCCTGGTGGCGCTCGTGCTGCTGATCACCCTCGGCAGCGTGGCGCACCGCGGTGCCGGCCTGGCCTGGGCGGGCTGGGTGACCGCCGCCCTGGTGTGGCTGTTCTGCCACCAGCTCGGCTACGCCTGGCGCAGCTGGGAGCTGGGGCGGCGGCCGCTGACGCAGCGGCTGGCGGTCGCCGGGGCCGGTTTGGCCGGGCTGGTCGGGCTGACGGTGGGAGTGGGCTACCCCCTCTCGATGGTGTCCACCACCGGCGTCGCCGAATCCAACATCTTCCCGACCAACGCCACCATCGCCGCCCTGGCCGTCTTCCAACTCGGGCTGCTGGTCCTGGTCACGCCGGCCGCCGAGCGCCTGCTGCGCCGGCCGGCCGCCTGGAAACCGGTGGTGGCCCTCAACGTGGTCGCGTTGACCATCTTTCTCTGGCACATGACCGCCTACCTGGTGGTGCTGTGGGCCTATGAAGGGCTAGGGGGCGACCTGGCGGCGGAGCCGACCGCCGGCTGGTGGGCTCAGCGCTGGCTGTGGCTCCTGGCCCCGTCGGCCGTGCTGGCCGTACTGGCCGTCGTGTTCGCCCGAGTCGAGCTTGCCGCCCGCAGGCCCCGGAAAGGGGCGGGTCGCTGAGCTCGGCACCGGGCAGCGCAGCGCTCCTGGAGGCCGCTGACGAGCGACGACGGGCAGCGCGGGTAAAATGAACAGACCCCCGCACCGCCGGGGCCCTGGCAAAGGGCTCCCGCCTACGGAGGTGAGCGCGTCATGGTGTTCGACCAGGCAGATCTACGCGAGCTGGCGGCCTTCGGCGACGAGGTCGGTGTGCTGTCGCTCTACACCACGATGGAGCCGGGCACGCAGGCCGGGCGGACCCGGCTGCGCAACGAGATCGCCGCACTGCGCCAGGAGCTGGCCGCGGGCCCCGACCAGGAGCGGGCCAGGCTCGCGGGCCTCCGCCTCGACGTGCTGGAGCCGCGGATCACCGAGCTGCTCGACCCGGCCGGTCCCGGTCTCGGGCGGGTCCTGTTCGCGCAGGTGGCCGGTGACGAGGTACGTACCGAGTGGGTTCAGCTCCCGGTGGGTGACCTCGCCGTCCTCAAGGAGCACGCTTATCTGCTGCCGCTCGTCACCGCCGTACAGGCCGACAAGCCCGCCGGGGTGGCCAGGGTGGGGCGTGACGGCGTACGGCTGTTCGACTGCCGGTACGGCCTGGCCGAGGAGCTGGAGCCGGTCAGCTTCAACCTGGCGACCTCGGGCTGGTCCAGAGAGGGGGCGGCGACGCTGCCCGGGCTCTCCCGGCGCGGCATCCACCCCGACCGCTTCGACCGGCGCGTCGAGGAGCACCTCACGAAGTTCCTGCGCGAGTCGGCCCCGCACGTGGCCGGGCAGGCCCGGCGGCTGGGCTGGGAGACGCTGCTGCTGGTGGGCGACCCCCGCGACACCTCGGTGCTGAGCGAGGCGCTGCCGGCGGACAGGGAGATCGTCCAGGTGGACGCCGTGCTCGATCCCGCCCTGTCGCCGTCGGAGGTGCTGGAGTTCGTCCGCCCTACTCTCGACGAGGTGCGGGCCAGGCATGACGCCGCCCTGACCGTACGCGCCCGGGACCTGGCCCTGTCGGGCGGTAACGGCGCGGTCGGCCTCGACGACATCCGCTCCCTGCTGCGGCAGGGCCGGGTCGAGCACCTGCTGCTCGACCCGGCGGGCGGGTGGAACGCCGAGCCCATGGCTGTCAGCCCCGAGGAGCTGGAGGAGGAGATGATCGAGCTCACCTTCGAGCACGGAGGCGACGTCACCGTGCTGGAGACCCGAGCGGCGGAGGAGCTCGCCGAGGCCGGCGGAGTGGCTGCGATGCTGCGCTGGTGAGCGGCGTCCGCCGGGGACTCGGGGTGAGGGGCTGCCGTTCCGGACGTCTGGGCTCACGCCTTTCGGTGATGACGTCGATCGTCGGCACGATGCCGGCGATCGACGCTGTCCGGTGACCCGCGAACACCACGCCGGTGCGCGGCACACAAGTCTCTCAGAAGAGCGATGAAGTGCCACATTCCGCGCCTGCGAAACGGCGGCACGGGGCGACAGTTCTCGCCTATTGAGTACTGGCTGAATGGGTGGGGCGGATGCCGTCGATGTCGAGGAGAAGGTGCAGGGGGCCGCGCAGGTTCGGCGTGTGCCGGTACGGCGGTGGGTCGGCGACCAGCCGCGGCTCCACCAGCCGGCGGGTGAGTTCGGTCAGCGCGAGCCGGGTCTCCAGCCTGGCGAGCGGGGCGCCGAAGCAGTAGTGGATGCCGCCGCCGAATCCCAGGTGCTGGTTGTCACGGCGGTCGGGCTCGAAGCGGTCCGGATCGGCGAACCGGGCCGGGTCGCGGTTGCCGGACGCGAGCACCAGCACGATCACCGAACCCTGGGGAATGGTGGTGCCGGCGATCTCGATGTCCGCCAGAGCGGTACGGCGCGGGCCCGGCATGTGGATCGGCGGCTCGTAACGGAGCAGTTCCTCGACCACGTCGACGGCGTATCCGGGATCCTGGCGCAGCCGTTCCAGCACGTGCGGGTGGCGCAGCAGGGTGAGCATGCCGTTGGCGATGAGGTTGACGGTGGTCTCGTGGCCGGCGATGAGCAGCAGTGCCGCGGTGCTGAGCACGTCAGGCCGGGCCATCTCGCCGTCGGTGACGAGGGCGGAGAGGAGGTCGTCGCCCGGCTCTCGCTGGTGCGCGTCCGCCAGCCCGTTGAGGTACTGGCCGAGTTTGGCCAGGGTCTCGAACCTGCGCCGGTTCCGCTCGACGATGGTCCCCGTGGTCGGGTCGTTGGTCTCGACGGCGATCTGCGACCACTTGTGGAAGAGCGGCTCGTCAGGGCGCGGCACTCCGAGCATTTCGCAGATGACCGTGACCGGCAGCGGGTAGGCGAAGTCGTCCACGACGTCGATCCTGCTCCGGCCGGCGAGGCCGTCGATCAGCTCGGTGATGATCTCCCGCATCCGGGGCTCCATCCCGGCGACCCGCCCCGGGGCGCCGGGCGGTCCGAAGTGCTTCATCACCATGGCGCGCAGCCGGTCGTGGTCGGGCGGGTCGCGGCGGATGAACTCCGGCGGCAGCTGCGGGGCGGCGTCGTCCGGCGCGATCCGGATGTTCGCGATCTCCGGCAGGTTGCGCAGGTCGGAGCTGACCCGGGGGTCGTGGAGCAGGGCGACGATCTCCCGGTAGGTGCTCACCACGTAGCTGCCGTCCGGCTGGCGTGCCACCGGCGTCCGGCGCAACTGCGGGAACAGCGGGTACGGGTCGGCGCGGTTGGCGTAGTCGAGGAACGTCTCGTAGGTCGTGGTCATCTCACTGTCCCCCTCACCTGGCGCCGGCCGGAATCAGCGTGGCGCGCCGTTCGTCCGGGTTGTGGCCGGTCACCACGACAGTCGCGTCGTGGATGGCCGGGATGCGTGCGGGGATCTCCGCCGGGACGGCGCGGGGCGGGGCCGACCGGCCGACCATGGCGAAGTCCGGCGGGAACGGCGCCGCCCGCTCGATGAGGTCGCGGTAGAAGTCCAGCCACATCGCCTCGTCGAACGTCACCGCGGCGGTGATCCGGCCACGGTGGCCATAGACGGCGACGAACCTGCGCTCCTCGACCGAGCCCTGGACGATGGCCACCTCGTCGGCGAACGTCGGCACCCCGACCGACTTGATGTTGACGCCGAACTGCGCCGACCAGAAGACCGGCAGCGAAAGATGCGGCCGGAGCCGGCCCGACGGGCTGATCATGTTGTGCGCCGCCACGTGTGCCTGGGACACCGCGTTGCCCCAGTGCTCCAGCGTCAGGAACTGGTAGCCGTAGACCGGATGGGGGAAGCGGGCCACGTCGCCCGCCACGAACACGTCGTCGCAGACGATGCCGTTCACGTCGAAGGCGCGGCAGCCGGCGTCGCAGCCCACGCCCCACGCGCCGGCGGCCAGGCCCGAGCCGTCCAGCCATTCGACGTTGCGCACGGCGCCGAGGGCGGCGACGGCCAGATCGACGTCGAGCACGCTGCCGTCGGAGAGCCGGGCGCGGCGCAGCCGCCCATCGCGGTCCCCTTCGAGTGCGGTCACCGTGACCCCGCAGCGCAGGTCGACGCCGTTCTCGCGCTGCATGTCCGCGGCGATCCGGCCCACCACGCCGCCGAGCGCGCCGACGAGCGGAGCCGGTCCTCGCTCGGCGACGGTGACCGGCAGGTCCAGCTCGCGGCAGACGGAGGCGATCTCCGAGCCGGTGAAACCGCCGCCGATCACCAGAACGCGCGGCCCGGACGCCAGCCGCCGCCGCAACTCCGCGGCGTCCTGGCGGCTGCGCAGCACGCTCACCCCGTCGAGGGCGGCCTCCTGCGGATCCGGCCAGGGCCGGGCGCGTACGCCGGTGGCGATCAGCAGCCGGTCGTAGCCGACCGCGCGCCCGTCGGCCAGTCTGACCTGCCTGGCGGCCAGGTCCAGCCCGACCGCGGCGACCCCGCGGATCCATTCGGCGTCGAGCTCGTCGCGCCGGGGCAGCATGGTGTCCGCCGCGGCGATCTGGCCGCTCAGCACCTGCTTGGACAGCGGCGGCCGGTCGTACGGCTCGCCCGGCTCGTCACCGATCAGCGTGAGCGCCCCCGCGTAGCCCTCCCTGCGCAGCGTCGCCGCGGCGCGCAGGCCGGCCAGCGAGGCGCCGACGATGACGATCCGGCCGATGCCGGTATCGCCGGCGGCGGAGGTCTTCTCCTGCCGTTCCGTGATCGCCTCGTCGAGCAGGAGGGCCCGGACGGGGCAGGCGGCCGCGGCCCGCAGCACCTGGTCGCGTTTGGACTCGTCAGGGTCCAGCTCGTACATCAGCGCTTCGTGGTGTGGCATCCGGAAGACGTCTGGTGCGGCGAAGACGCACTGGCCGTAACCCTGGCACTTGGTGAGGTCGACTACGACGCGCATGGAGACCGTCCCCTCCGACCATGGAGGTCGACGTCCCCGTGACCTCTGGTCTTTCGGCTCTCCTTCGACCATAGCAACGGCGCCTTCATGCGTGTCCAACGATGCTTGCGCATGATCAACATCTCGATCTGAGGGGATTGGACCACTGGCCGACGCGGGCGCCGCGTTCCTCCCTCGGGCCCGTGCCACGCTCGCCGCCGCCCACCACGCCGTGGACGAGGTACGCGGCGGCCCGCACGGCACCGCACACCTCGGCATGCCGGCCTCCATCGGCATCGTCGACCTGCCCGAGGCGCTCGGCTGTCATACGCGGGACGAGAACGGGCCATCCACCACAGTGACCATGACCTCCAGCGCGGCGACGGATCGCGTGTCGGCCGGCCAGGCGGCGGGACTTCACCGCCGCCTATGACCTGCGCTGAGTGGAGTCCGGATGATGAGCCAGCCCTGTGCGGCAATCGTCCTGGCGGGGGCGGTCCCAGGTGCTGATGGCGCGTACGACAACGCCGACGAGCCGCTGCTGAGTGACCAGGCCGTACTCCCGCGAGTCGCGGCTGGCGTCGGGGTTGTCTCCCAGGATCGCCATCCAACCCGGAGGAACGTGCGCGTTCGATGGCGACGGTACGTGCTGCGGGACGAGATCCCCTGGTATCGCAGCCAGCCGCTTGATCACGTAGCCGGTATGCGGCCGCGGGCCGGCCATTCGCGCGTCCGGCACGACCACGACGATGTCGCCCACTCTCAGGCGCGACAGGGATGTCCGGCGCACCAGCAGGCGGTCGCCGGGATGCAAAGTGGGCGCCATGCTGAAGCCCGCAACAGTGGCCAGTACGAATTTGTGCCGCAGCACCGCGACGAGTACCGCCACGCCGGAAACTGCCAGGAGCACTGCAATCACAGCCTGCACGGAAAAGCGCCTCACTGATCGCGCGAGTATTCGGAGCGCCATGACAGGCGGCAGATTGAAAGACGATGGCTGAATGGGCCACCGACTCGGCCGACGGCCCATTCAGCCCACGTGTCAGCTAGCAGCTGTAGCGTTCCCCCCGCACGTTGCAGGGCCCGCAGGTCGTCTGGTTGCTGTCGCAGCCGCGGTCGCACCACCGGGAGATGGAATAGACGCCGCTGCAGTAGCAGAACTCTTTCCAGGTCGTGCAGGCGGCTTGAGCAGTGACTTTCGGGACGAAGGCCGACAACATCCGGTCGCCGAGCGCGTTGAAGAGCCGCAGCATGCTTCACTCCCTCATGGATGACGGGCCGATTTTGGAGAGCCGGTAGACATCGTCTGGCCTTGACCCGTTTGATTTACATTAGAGATCACATCCGGGTTCCGGTCAATCGCGATAACCGGCGGCCTGGAGGGAGAACAATTCGGCGTAGGGCCCTGGTGCCTCGACCAGCTCGTCATGTGGCCCGGCCTGCACCACGGTGCCGGCGTCGAGCACGAGGATCAGGTCCGCTTCCCGAATCGTGCCGAGCCGGTGCGACACCAGCAGGCTTGTGCCGTCGTTGCGTAGCCGTTGGAAGCCCTTGTGGATCTCGTGTTCTGCCTCGGCGTCGAGGCGCGCGCTCGGCTCGTCGAGGATGAGCAGGTCACGACCGCCGCGCAGGAAGCTGCGCGCGATGGCGACCCGTTGCCACTGTCCGCCGGAGAGCATGGTGCCCGGTGTGGTTCCGTTCAGGTCGTCGCCGGCGAAGTAGATGCGGCTGAGCAGCGTGTCGTACCCATGGGGGAGCATGCGCACGATGTCGTGCACACCCGCGTTCCGCGCGGCGGTCTCGATGCGTGACCGATCCGTCAAGGCCTCGACATCACCGATGCCGATGTTCTCGGCGGCCGACAACTCATAGGAGACGAAGTCCTGGAAGACGCCCGCGATCCTGGCGCGCAACTGCACCGGGTCGAGGTCCCGCAGGTCGACACCGTCCCAGAGGATCGCGCCACGATCCGGGTCGTAGTAGCGGCACAGGAGCTTGATGATCGTGGTCTTACCGGCACCGTTGTAACCGACCAGGGCGACCGCCTGGCCCTTGGGGATCGTTATGGTGACGCCGCGCAGCACCCACGGGAGATCCTCTCGATACCGGAACCAGACGTCACGCAGCTCGATGCCGTGCCGCAACGGTGCCACCGGACGGGAGTGGGCCGGCACCGGCAGATCCGGCTCCGCTTCCACGACGGCGAGGTAGTGACTGAACATCAGCAGTTGGGTGTGCGCTCCGGCCGCATCTCGCACCATGCCGAGCAGAGCCGTCTGCACCGCGGCGACCGCGGCGACCAGCATGGCCACGTCACCGAGGGTCACCGTTCCGTCAGCCGCGGCGTTGACCGCCCAGATCAGGCAGCCGCACGCCACCCCGGTCGAGAGCAGGGTGAGCAGCGCCTCCGTGCTCAGGGCCCGCCGGTCCATCGCCCGCTGCACCCGGTTCGCGGTACGGCGTTCGCGGAGCATCCGTTCCCTGAGAAAGGAGCCGACGCCGAACAGCCTGATCTCGGTAGCAGCGTCGACATCGGAGAGCAGCTGGCCGTAGAACAACTCGCGCCGCTCGGTCGGTCCCACGGTGTTCATCGCCTCGGCTCGCCGGCGCGCGAGAGCGAACTCGGCGCCGACGGCGGGGAGCGTACCGACCAGGACGATGATCGCCAGAACGGGGCTGACGGTGACCAGTGAGACGACGAACCCCGCGGTCACCAGGATCTGCTGGAGCAGGTTCATGCTCACGGCCATGATCTCGGCCGGTCCGGACCCGCCGGCGTGACGGGCGAAGCGCAGCCGATCCGCGAACTGCGGGTCCTCGAACCGTCCCAGGCCGACCAACCTGTTGACCGCGGCGTAGAGCTGGTCGAGGGCGGCGAGTGCCACGATCCGTCCCTGCTCGGCCCGCAGGTAGCGCAGCACCTGCGCCGGCACCGCCGTCATGACGCTTGCGGCGACCAGGCCGATGATCGGCCACATCAGGTTCGTGGGTCTGCCAGGGGCGCTCAGCTGGTCGAAGACGAGCTTCGTCAGCCACGCCACGGCGACTGGAGCGCCTGCGCCCAGCACCGTCAGTACGAGCTGCGCGATGGTCGTACGCGCCGCGACCCGCCAGGCCAGCTGCCAGGCGGCAATAGCCACCCGCATGCCGGCGGTCACCGGGCGACGGACCCAGGAAGGACGTCGACCCGGAAACCTGTCACCGCCAGGACACCGTCCTGGCCCATGAGGCAGAAGGCCGGGTATCCGCCGAGGCCGTACGCCTTGGACATGTCACCGTCGACGTCCGCCTCGATGACGATCTGCGCGACCCCGCTCAGCTCCTCGCGAAGGCCCCCCAACTCCTCGGGAGAGCCCAGCAGCACCGCCATCACATCGTCGCGCCCGCCTGACAAGCCGGAGGCGTACCGTACGAAGGCGGGTTTCTGCTCCTCACAGGACGGGCAGCGCGGCGAGAAGAAAGCCACGAGCATGCCCTCCCGGAGATCATCGCGGGTCACCTCCCGGTTGTCGACCGTCACGACGCGGAAGTCGCCGACCCGAGCTCCGGCGGGCAGGGTGATCTCGCCCTGCGCGGAGGGCCGCGCGCCTCCTCGGTTGATCAGCTCCGTGTGCTGTCGAAGGCGCCGGATCACTGCGAGGGTGAGCAAGAGATTAAGCAGGCAGATGGCGCAGACAATCGCTAATACGGCCCATAAGACTGGCATGGCGAAATCCTCAACGTTTGGTCCATACCGAAGCGGTCAGGATAGTACAGCCGCGCGACGCGGCCCATAGTGCTCAGCGGGACATGTTCTGCGCACATCGCGTCAACGGGGCAGAAAAAATAGGGCGGTTCCGTCCCAACTGTCCGGTTGTGCAGATCGCCTCTTGGGGCGGGCGACCAATGGCCAACGCTGCTATCCGGCTGGCCCGAACAACGTGACAATGTCCTCCAACGCCGTGATCAGAATGCCGGCGACCAGTCCGCCGGCACCGGCGAGCAGAGCGTACGGTGCGTCAAGCGTGCCCGATGCCGAGGCGCCGGCCAACCCTAGAACTGCGACACAGACGAGCATCACGTTCCGCATGATGTGAATAGGGCCCAAAGGTGTGCTTGATGCCCCGAAGCACCGGCAGGGAGCGCGGTTGCCGTGCGACAGCGCTCGTCCGATCACCAGAGTGAAGGACAGGAGGAGGCAGCCTGCCAGGGCGAAGCCGATCCAACCCGCCACCCGTACCGGGACGAGCAGCAGCACCGCGACGATTGCCTCGATCGCCACTACAGCAAGCGCCACCGGCTGAAGGAGAGGACTCGGAATCTGTTTCAACTGGCGCAGCGAACGGACGAAGGCGAGCCAGGCGGCCTTTCCGGAGACCTTGGTGAAGGCCGCCGTGATGAAAACCGCCACGAGCAAAAGCCGGCAGGTCACTTCCACGTACTGCACGGTGGCCAAATTATCCACTGCTCTGCGCCACCACAACAGCCGCCGGTCAGCAACCAGCGCGCGCGATGCGGAGCGCTCGTACTGCGGCGACCGCTTGTGGCGGTTGAGGTAACTCACTGATCCAGCGCACCGGTTACCCGGTCAGACGAGGTCGCGAAGTCGGGCCGGCATGCAGCACGGTGAGCTTGTGAGGCCGAGCCGTCACCGCCATGGGGAGATCGACCGGAGAGGCGCGTTGGTGCTGGTGCCGCCCCTTGCCGGCGAGTTCCTGCTGCAAATCGCTCGTCTGGGCCGTGAAGCGTCCCGTGAGCAGACCGGTGACCTCGCCGACCGCCTGGCCGACGGCGCCGGCGGCGGCCAGCTCGGCGCCGAACTCGCGTTCGAGCCGGCGGATCTGGGCGCTGCCTCCCGACTGGCTGATGTGCACCTGCTCGGCGGCGGGCGCCCAGGCCCAGGTCGTACGCCGCCAGCCGGACGGGAAGCCGGCTGCGCGTGTCACTCCCGGCCGCTGAACCCGCCGGGTGCCCGGGCTCCGCCGGTGACCGCCGAAGGCGAACGGCCGGTGAATGTCAGGGCGGATTGAACTGGCTGGCGGCCGCGTACGTTGGGGTGGCATGAGAGTGCGATTGACCCTGCTCGTAGCGCTGCTGTCGCTGACGGCGGCCTGTGGTGGAGCGGGATCGGAGATATCGACGGCCGTGGCCGACGCGCCGGCGAAACGGGTCGCCCTGTGGGGCGCCGAGGACGGGTTCGTGACCGCGACCATGAACGCCCTGCGTCCGCCGAGGGTAGTGGTCTACAGCGACGGCGTGGTGATCGCCGACGCGAGCAAGCAGCTCAAGCTCACCGAGGATGAGGTGAGCAAGATCGTCGCGTCGATGCGGACGTACCTGACCGGGCAACCGCCGACCGCGCAGCCCAGGCCGGACGCGCCGACGGTGTCGGACGTACCGACCACCGTCCTCGGGGTGCGGGGGCAGGACGGGACGATGCTGGAGGTCCGGGTCCCGGCCCTGGACCAGGTCGCGAGCTTCTACCCGAAGCAGCTCCCGGACGCGAAGGAGCTGATGGACGGCTTGGCGGTGCGAGCCGCCGCCTCGGGCACCGACTATGCCGGCACCCGCGTCCGCCTGGTCGTCGAAGGTGCCGCGTCGGCGGAGGGCAAGCCGGCGCCGTGGCCCGCGGGGGTCGAGGAGCCTTCGGGCTCGGTGGACCCGGTCTGGCAGAAGGACCTCGACGGGGTGGCGGTGGCGGCGATCACCAAGGCGGTGCCTGCCGGGCAGGAGTACGGCACGTCACTGTTCAAGACGAGTTCCGGAGCGCTTTTCGCGCTCTCCTGGAGGTACCTGCTGCCTGACGAGTAATGATGATGCCCCGGGCGGATCGTCCGGGGCACAGGGCTGTGAGGTGCCTGCCCTGCCGTCGGGAACCTGTGGGGGCTCGGCGGTGTAGTGGTATCGACCACTTACCTGAGGGGGCCGCACATGCTTCGCAGCACTCTGACAGCGCTTCTGGCTTGGTGCCTCGTCACCGGATGCGCATCCTCGGAGCCGCCGGACGGATGCGCCGAGAGGTTGTCGCCGGCTCCGCTCCCCACCTGGGCCCGCACGGGGTTTCAGCCGCCGGATCAGGCGATGCCGTACGTCGTGGGGGACCGGGGGGACATCGCGGCCGTGGTGTTCGGCGACCCGTTGCTGTCGCCGCCGGACCAGGAGCGCGGTAACAAGATCCTCTGGGTCTCGCGGGTGTCACAGGACGGAGACCCGCTGCTGATCGAGGCCCGCCTGGACGGCTCGGGAACGCCTGTCACCCGCGAGGTGCCGGGCGGTCCCGGTCCGTCGGGCGTCGACCTGCCGGAGGCGGGCTGCTGGCATCTGACGCTGCGTTGGTCAGGACACGTCGATACCCTCAAGCTGCGGTACGTCCAGCAGCGGTGACGCCTGGAGGCCGGGCGTCACCGCTGAGATCCGGCCGCTACTGCGGGCCCGGCCGAATCGCCCGGCCGCCGCCGAAAGCCTTCACGCGGCAGTCGTCCTGGATCTTCGAGATGTCGACGTCAGGCCCGGGGACGCTCGCGTACCGCCAGCCGAGCTTGGCGGGACCGCTGACCTTGACGAGGTGGACGTCGAAGCCGTGGTCCTGCAGGCACTTGACCTCGATTCGGACGCTCTTGGCGTAGTTCGGGTTCTTGGCGGGGTCGAGCTCGGGCGGCAGCAGCGGGCGCAGGTGCTCGCAGGCGGCCCGCGCGGACTTCTCCGCCGCCTTGGTCCAGGTTCCCTTGCTCGGCATGCCGTGCTCCCCCAGGCAGCCGGCGTACGCGGCGCGGAACTTCCGCACCTCGGCCGGCGTGCTGTCCAGGCGCAGTTGCGGGCGGCCGGACCTCGCCGAGCCCGTCTTGGCCGGTGCCGCGGCCGCGCGGGTGGCCCCGGACTCGACCGGTGCCGTGGCCGGTCGGTCGGCTGACACGTTGCCAGGCGGGACGGGCGCGGGAGTGCCGGGGCCGCTCGCCGCCTCGGCGGCTCCGCAGGCGGTGAGGAGGCCGCAGGCGAGCGCGGCGATGGACAGTGCCGCGGCGTGCCGCGCGCGGTGATCGGTTGGGTTGTTCATGCGGAGAGGATGGTCGAGCAATGTCAGAAACTTGTCAGGAACTCTTGGTCAACAGATGAGCGGGGGTGAGGTGGTCTCCACGCCGACCTATTATCGCCAGCTGTGGGTGCATACGTCCTGGTAGCTGAGGACGACGTGAAGCAGGCCGAGCTCATCCGCCGCTATCTGGAGCGTGAGGGCCACGACGTCGTCGCCGTGCACGACGGGCGGGAGGCCCTCGACTCGGTACGCCGGCGCGCCCCCGATCTGCTGGTCCTCGACGTGATGATGCCCCGGGTCGACGGCCTGGACGTCTGCCGGGTCCTGCGCGCGGAGTCGGACATCCCCGTCCTGATGCTGACCGCCCGCTCCACCGAGGACGACCTGCTGCTCGGCCTCGACCTCGGCGCCGACGACTACATGACCAAGCCCTACAGCCCCCGTGTGCTGATGGCGCGCGTCCGCACGCTGCTCAGACGCACCCGTACGGCCGCCGCGCCGGACCTGTCGCCCGATCCGGTGCTGAGGGCCGGCGGGCTGGTCGTGGACCCGAACCGCCACGAGGTCAGCGTGGACGGCGCGCGTGTCGAGTGCACCCCTGGCGAGTTCGCGGTGCTGGAGTTGCTCGCCACCCAGCCCGGACGGGTGTTCACCCGCGAGCAGATCCTCGCCCGCCTGCACGGGTTCGACCGCTACATCACCTCCCGCACCGTGGACGTCCACGTGATGAACCTGCGCCGGAAGATCGAGCCCACGCCGCGTAGGCCCGTACGGCTCGTCACCGTCTACGGGGTGGGCTACAAGCTCGCCGACGAGACCCCGGGCCGCCCGGACGGGCGGGACTCGCGCGATGCGGGCTGACGTGCCGCTGCACCGCAGCCTGCTGCTGCGGTTGCTCGCGGTGTCCGTGCTGGTTTCCGTCTGTTCGATCGCGGCGACGGCCTGGCTGACCGTCCGGAGCACCACCGTGGCGATCAGGCAGGAGCAGGGACAGGCACTCGCCGACGACGCGCGTACGTACGACACCCTGCTCGGCTACGCCGCCACCCACCCCGGCTGGGACGGCGTGGGGGAGGTCGTGCACCGGCTGGCGCGTGAGACCGGTCGCCGGATCACGGTCACCACGGAGCGGCGCGCGCCGCTCGCGGACTCCGACGCCGGGCCGCCCGCGACGCTGCCCGCGAGGCCGACCGCGTCTATTGATCCGCTGCACGTCGACACGGCCACGCCTGACCATATCGACCCCCGCGCCGTGGGCCCCTTCCTGCTGCCCCGCAACGAGCGTGACGCGCTGCGCTCCGCCGCTGAGCGGCGCGCGGCCTGCCTGCGTGACAACTTCGGCGCCGTCGCCACGATCGCCTACGGCCCGAGCGGGCGGCCCGTGCTGGACACCAGGGGCGCGCGCCCGTATTCCGAGGCCCGGTGTGCGAGCACCGTCCTCGACCGGCCGACCGCCACGGAGCGCAAGGCTCTCGCGGTGCTCCAGAAGCGCGTCAGCAGCTGCCTGGCGAGGCGGCACGAACCGGAGGTGCGGCTCAACCTGGACTTTACCTGGACGCGGGTGGCCGCGCCCGTCCCGGCGGAGGCCGGCACGGCGGCGGACGACGCCTCCCGCGGTGGCGTCGTCTCGGAATGCGTCACCAGCAGCCGCCGCGAGCAGCTGTCGCCGTACGTCGCCTCGCCCGCGCTGCTGTTCATCAGCAGTCGCGACGACGACAGGTCGACGGTCTTCGACCTGTCGCCGGCGAACCAGGCGCGCGTCGCGGGCGTGGCGGCCCTCGTGCTGCTGATCACCGTGACCGCCACGGTCATGGCCGGAAGCCGGTTGAGCCGGCCGCTGCGCGCCCTCACCGACGCCGTACGGAACATGGAGGAAGGGCGCGCGGCCCGGGTCGAGGTCAGGGGGAAGGACGAGATCGGCATGCTCGCCGCGGCCTTCAACGCCATGGCCGAGCGGCGCGAACGGCTGGAGGAGCTGCGCAAGGCGATGGTCGGCGACGTCGCCCACGAGCTGCGGACACCGCTCAGCAACATCCGCGGCTGGCTGGAGGCCGCCCAGGACGGACTGGCCAACCCCGATCCGGAGCTCGTGTCGTCACTGCTGGAGGAGGCGCTGCTGCTGCAGCACGTCATCAACGACCTGCAGGACCTGGCGGTGGCCGACGCGGGCGAGCTGAGACTTCGCGCGGAGCCCGTCGACGTGACCGACCTGCTGGCCCAGGTCGCCACCGCACACCGGGGCGGCGCGGAGGCGGCCCACGTGACGTTGCTGACCCGGGCCGAAGGCCGGCCCCGGCTGGTCGCCGACCCGGTGCGGCTGCGCCAGGCGGTGGGCAACCTGGTCTCCAACGCCGTACGGCACACCCCGCCCGGCGGCACCGTCAGCCTGCTCGCCCGCCGCGTCGGCGACGACGTGGTGATCGACGTCACCGACACCGGCAGCGGGATCGCGCCCGAGGACCTGCCGCTGGTCTTCGAGAGGTTCTGGCGGGTGGAGAAGTCGCGCAGCAGGAGCAGCGGAGGCAGCGGGCTGGGCCTGCCCATCGCCCGCAAGCTCGCCGAGACGCACGGCGGGTCGCTGAGCGCGTCCAGCGTCGTCGGCAACGGCTCCACCTTCACGCTCCGGCTGCCCGTGCCCGCTCATGCCTGGGACAGGAGCGAGGCGTAGGCGCCGGAGTGCTGCTGCCCGGACATGAAGGCGAGGAGCTGCCTGACGAACGCGGCGCGGGAGTAGCTGCCGCCGCTGTCGGCCAGGTCTCGGTGGAAGGCCGTACGGGACAGGTTGCGGTATTCCTCGGCGTCGATCGCCTGATCATCGTCGACGTCGGTGACCTCGAACAGCACGCCGACGATCTTGGTGAGCCCGGAGCCGGGCAGGGACTGGTCTGAGCCGGCCCAGGCCGGGGCGCAGGTCGGTGCACTCGACTGGTGTCCAGCCGTCCCTGCTGAGCCGGTCCGCTTCCGGCTCACGTCGTGGTGGCCGTGCGTGTTCAGCGGTTGCCGTTCTGAGCCGGTCGGCTCCCGACTCAGAACGGCGTGGTCGAGTGGTGATCAGCGGTCGGTGAGGCCGGCCTTTCTGAGGGCTTCGGCCATGGCGCCCGTCGGAGCCGGGCGGTCCTGGCGGCGGGCGCCGCGGCCCCGCTCGGAGCCGTTGTCGCGGCCGCGCTGGGCGCCGTCGGAGCCGTTGCCCCGGCCGCCGCCGGACCTGCCGCGCCCGCCGTCGCCGCGCCCGCCGTCACCCCGCCCGCCGTCGCCGCGCCCGCCGTCGTTCCGCGAGCCGTTGCCCCGGCCGCCGTCGCCCCGGGGGGCGTTGCCGCGGCCGTCGCCGCGCGGGCCGTTTCCTCGGCCCTCGCCTCGGCCGCCGTCACCGCCGTTGGCCTGACCGCCGCGGGCACCCCGGCGGGGGCCCTCACCCGGCGCGGCCGCGGTGGTCTCGTCTTCGAGACGGAGGGTCAGGGAGATGCGCTTGCGGGGGATGTCGACGTCGAGGACCTTGACGCGGACGATGTCGCCCGGCTTGACCACGTCACGCGGGTCCTTCACGAAGGTGCGCGACATCGCCGACACGTGCACCAGGCCGTCCTGGTGGACGCCGACGTCGACGAAGGCGCCGAAGGCGGCCACGTTGGTGACCACGCCCTCCAGGATCATGCCCGACTGGAGGTCGGACAACTTCTCGACGCCCTCCTTGAACGTGGCCGTCTTGAAGGCGGGACGCGGGTCGCGCCCCGGCTTCTCCAGCTCGCGCAGGATGTCGGTGACCGTCGGCAGGCCGAAGGTGTCGTCGGTGAAGGTTTCCGGCCGCAGCGAGCGCAGCGCCGCGGTGTTGCCGATCAGCGACTTCAGGTCGGTCTTGGCGGAGGTGAGGATGCGCCGCACCACCGGATAAGCCTCGGGGTGGACGCTCGACACGTCGAGCGGGTCGTCGCCGCCCCGGATGCGCAGGAAGCCCGCACACTGCTCGAACGCCTTCGGCCCGAGCCGTGGCACGCTCTTCAGCGCCGCACGCGTGCGGAACGGGCCGTTGGCGTCGCGGTGGCGGACAATGCTCTCGGCGAGCGTGGAGCCGATGCCCGACACCCGCGTGAGCAGCGGCGCCGAGGCCGTGTTGACGTCGACGCCGACCGCGTTGACGCAGTCTTCGACGACGGCGTCGAGCGAGCGGGACAGCTTGGACTCGGCCAGGTCGTGCTGGTATTGGCCGACCCCGATCGACTTCGGGTCGATCTTGACCAGCTCGGCCAGCGGGTCCTGGAGCCGGCGGGCGATGGAGACCGCGCCGCGCAGTGACACGTCGAGCTCGGGCAGCTCCTGCGAGGCATAGGCGGAGGCGGAGTAGACCGAGGCGCCCGCCTCGGAAACGACGATCTTGGTGAGCGACGGTATGAGCTTGACCAGCTCGCCGGCCAGCTTGTCGGTCTCGCGCGAGGCCGTGCCGTTGCCGATCGCGATCAGGTCGACGCCGTGGCGCTGCGCGAGCGCCCCGAGGACGGCCAGCGACTCGTCCCACTGGCGCTTGGGCTCGTGGGGGTAGATCGTGGCGGTGTCGACGACCTTGCCGGTGGCGTCGACCACGGCGACCTTCACGCCGGTGCGCAGGCCGGGGTCGAGCCCCATCGTGGTGCGCGTGCCGGCCGGGGCGGCGAGCAGCAGGTCACGCAGGTTGGCGGCGAACACGCGCACCGCCTCGTCCTCGGCCGCCTGCCACAGCCGCATCCGCAGGTCGATGCCGAGGTGGACGAGGATGCGCGTGCGCCAGGCCCAGCGGACGGTCTCGGCCAGCCACTTGTCGGCCGGCCGCCCCTGGTCGGAGACGCCGAACCGGGAGGCGATGCGCACCTCGTAGTCGGGGCTGTCGTCGGGCTCCAGGGTGACGGAGAGGATCTCCTCCTTCTCGCCCCGGAAGATGGCCAGGATGCGGTGGGAGGGCAGCTTCGTGAACGGCTCGCCGAACTCGAAGTAGTCGGCGAACTTGGCCCCCGCCTCCTCCTTGCCCTCGCGGACCTTCGACACCAGCCGCCCGCGCGTCCAGAACTGCTCACGCAGGGCGCCGATCAGGTCGGCGTCTTCGGCGAAGCGCTCGATCAGGATGGCCCTGGCGCCTTCGAGCGCCGCGCCCGCGTCGGCCACGCCCTCGGTGACGAAACCCTCGGCCGTGGCGACCGGGTCGAGCGTGGGGTCGGTCAGCAGCTGGTCGGCCAGCGGCTCAAGGCCGAGCTCGCGCGCGATCTGCGCCTTGGTGCGCCGCTTGGGCTTGTAGGGCAGGTAGATGTCTTCGAGCCGGGCCTTGGTCTCGGCCGCCATGATCTGCTCGCGCAGCGCGTCGTCGAGCTTGCCCTGGGACTCGATGGACTCCAGGATCGCCGTGCGGCGCTCTTCCAGCTCGCGCAGATAACGCAGCCGTTCCTCGAGGGTGCGCAGCTGCGCGTCGTCGAGGGCGCCGGTCGCCTCCTTGCGATAGCGCGCGATGAACGGCACGGTCGCGCCGCCGTCGAGCAGCTCGACGGCGGCCTGCACCTGCCCGTCGCGCACGCCGAGCTCTGCGGCGATCCGCTGGTGAATAGAGAGCACTTGCCTGCCTTTCGATGGTCCCGCCGGTCAATTGTGCAGGACGACGCCGTCTTTCATGACCAGTGTGCGCGGAGGGTGAACGACCACCGCCTCCGCCGGGTTCCCCGCGGGCACCACGACGAGATCGGCCCGGTCGCCCGGCGCGAGGCCGTGGCCCTCCAGCCCGAGCAGCCGCGCCCCGCCGCTGGTGGCGGCCTCCAGCGCCAGCTCGATGTCGTCGTCTCTCCGGAACGTGCTGCGGTAGGCGACGTGCATGGCCCGCTCCAGCATGTCGCCGCTGCCGTACGGGCCCCACAGGTCGCGGATGCCGTCGTGGCCGCACGCCACGGTGACCCCGGCGGCGCGCAGCTTCTTGATCGGCGGCACGGGGAAGTTGTAGACGGCGGCGGTCACGATCGCGACCCCCGCCTCGGCCAGACCCTCCGCCAAGCGATCCTGGTGGGCGTCGTCGAGCTGACCCAGCGCGTACGCGTGGCTGACCGCCACCCGCCCGCCCAGCCCGAGCGTCTTCGTGCGCTCGATGATCAGCTCCAGCTCCCAGCCGCCCAGCGAGCCGCCGTCGTGGAGGTGGAGGTCGAGGTGGGCGCCGTAGCGCTCGGCCAGGCCGAAGACCAGGTCGAGGTGGCGGACCGGGTCGCGGTCGACGCCCGCGGGGTCGAGCCCGCCCACCGCCTCCACGCCGCTCTTGAGCGCCTCTTCGAGCAGCTCGGCCGTGCCGGGTTCGGTCAGCACGCCGTGTTGGGGGAAGGCGACCTGGCGCACGTCGACGGGGCAGCCGGCCGCCGCCTCGCGCACCGCCTCGACGCCGCGTAGACCGACGAGCGGGTCGATGTCGGTGTGGGTGCGGACGTGGGTCGTGCCGGCCGCGCTCATGCGCTCCAGCAGGGCGCGGATGCGCGCCGCGCTCGGCACGCCGAGCTCGGCGCGGCGGGCGAGGTCGTTGCCGATGCGCCCGGCCAGCGTGTCGCCGGCGGAGTGGGGCACCCACGGCCCGCCGTAGAGGGTCTTGTCGAGGTGGCAGTGGGCCTCCACCAGGCCGGGCAGGACGAGCTGCCCCGAGACGTCGACGGACCGCGCGCCCGGCGCGTCGACGCCCGCGCCGACCTGGTGGATCAGCCCGTCGCGGACGAGGATGTCGGCAGGCACCCCGAGCCCCCAGGGGAGCCCGCCACGGAGCAGCACGTCGGTCATGCCCAGCACCCTATGGGCCGCCACCGACGTTTTCCGTGCCCTGCGGTGTGAGTGTTCCGGACCCTCAGATGTCGTCGAGGTGGGTGACGTTGGCCACGTCGGCGGTGTCGGTGCTGGGGCGGCCCGCCAGCCAGGCGTCGAGGATCTCGGCCAGCACCACGTCGGACGTCAGCCGCAGGCTCAGCGCCAGCACGTTGGCGTCGTTCCACTTGCGCGCCCCGTCGGCGGTGTAGGCGTCGACGCACAGCGCGGCCCGTACACCGGGCACCTTGTTGGCCGCGATCGACGCGCCCGTGCCCGTCCAGCAGCAGACCACCGCCTGGTCGGCGCGGCCCTCGCTGACGTCGCGCGCGGCGCGCTCGGACGCCCACGCCCAGTCGTCGCGCTCGCCGTCGTTGAGCGCGCCGTGGGTGACGACCTCGTGCCCCCGCCCGCGCAGCTCCGCCACGACCCGCTCCGCCACGCCGTCCTTGCTGTCGGCGGCCACCGAAAACCGCATGCGACCCTCCCGTTGCTCACTTCCACATCTACCAGCCGACTGGCACATTGAGGCGGTATGTGCTTAGTTGGCGCGCCATATGAACATTGACGTGAACGACATCCCCGCGCTCGCCCGGGGATGCGCCGTCCTCGGCACCGGAGGCGGCGGTGACGTCCGTACCGGGTCGCTGGCGGCGATGAGAGCCATCCGCGAGTACGGCGCGGTCCCGCTGGTGAAGCTGGCCGACCTCGCGGAGGACGCCCTGGTGGTGCCGTTGTCCGGCATCGGGGCGCCGACGGTCAGCCACGAGATGATCCACGGCGAGGACGAGCCGGCACGCATCGCCGAGGAGGTCGAGCGGATCTTCGGCCGGCCGCCGACCGCGATCATGTCGTCCGAGATCGGCGGCTCCAACGGCGTGGCGCCCGTCGCCTGGGCCGCCCAGCTCGGCTTGCCGCTGCTCGACGCCGACGGCATGGGACGGGCGTTCCCCGAGGTCCAGATGGTCTCGATGTACGTGGCCGGGCTGCCCGCCGACCTCGTGATCATGTCGGACGTCGCGGGCAACGTGGTGACGATCCGCCCCGTCGACGGCCTGTGGTCCGAACGCCTGGCGCGGGCCGTCTGCGTGGCGGCGGGCTCGCACGCCCTCATGGCCGACTACGTGCTCACCGCCGCACGGGCCGGGGGAGCGGTCATCGAGGGCACGGTCACCCGCGCCCTGGAGATCGGCCGCTCCACCGAGGGCGCCGCCGACCCGCTGGCCGCCCTGCGGGCACGGCTGGGCGCGTTCCGCCTGGTCACCGGCAAGCTCACCGACGTGGAACGGCGTACGACGGGCGGGTTCGTCCGCGGGACGGCCGTGGTCGAGGGCACCGGCGACGACCGCGGCCGCCGCCTGTCCCTGGAGCTGCAGAACGAGAACCTGGTGGCGGTCGAGGACGGCCGGGTGCGCGCCATGGTGCCCGACCTCATCACGGTCGTGGACACCGAGACGGCCGCCGCCGTCCAGACGGAGTCCCTCAGGTACGGCCAGCGCGTCACGGTCCTCGCCTGGCCCTGCGACCCGCTCTGGCGCACCAGGAAAGGTTTGGCGACGGCCGGCCCCCGGGCCTTCGGGTACGACCTGGACTACGTACCGGTCGAGGAGCTCACCCATGACTGACCTGCGGCTCGGGATCGACGTCGGCGGCACCAACACCGACGCGGTGGTGCTCGACGGCGAGGGCCGGGTGATCGCCAAGGCCAAGCGCCCGACCACCCCGGACGTGACCGGCGGCCTGTGCGCCGCCCTCGACGCCGTCCTGACCGAGCTCGAAGGAAAAGACGAGCAGGACGTGCGGGGCCGGATCGGCCGGGTGATGCTCGGCACCACGCACGCCACGAACGCGATCCTGGAGCGGCGCGGCCTCGGCAGGGTCGCCGTGCTGCGGCTCGGCGCGCCCGCCACCACCTCGGTGCCCCCGCTCGGCGACTGGCCCGCCGGCCTGCGCGCGGCCGTCTCGGCGGGCGAGGCGATCGTGCCAGGCGGCCACTACGTGGACGGCCGCGAGATCGCCCCGCTCGGCCTCGACGCCATCCGCCGTTTCCTGGACGGCGTCAAGGCCGACGCCGTGGCCGTCACCGGCGTGTTCAGCCCGGCGAGCGACGAGCACGAACGCCGGGTCGAGGAACTGGTCCGCGCCGAGTACGGGCTGCGGGTGTCGGTCAGCCGCGAGATCGGTTCGCTCGGCCTGCTCGAACGCGAGAACGCCACCGTGCTCAACGCCGCGTTGTACGGCGTGGCCGCCCACGTGACCGACGCCCTGGTCTCCGCTCTGGCCGAGCGGGGCCTCGGCGCGCGGCCGTACCTGGCGCAGAACGACGGCACGCTCATGACGCTGGAGCACGCCGCCCGCCTGCCGGTCTCCACGATCGGCTCGGGCCCGGCCAACTCGCTGCGCGGCGCGGCGTACCTGTCGGGCGTGGACGACGCGATCGTGGTGGACGTGGGCGGCACCTCCACGGACCTCGGCGTGCTCGTCGGGGGCTTCCCGAGGGAGTCGGCGGCGGCGGTCGAGATCGGCGGCGTGCTCACCAACTTCCGCATGCCGGACATCCTGGCCATCGCGCTCGGCGGCGGCACGGTGGCGCGGGCGGACGGCATCGGCCCCGACTCGGTCGGCTACCGGATCGCCCAGGAGGCGCTCGTCTTCGGCGGTTCGACCCCCACGCTGACCGACGCCGCCACGGCCGCGGGCCGCGTCCCGCACGACGCCGAAGGGTGGCGGGAACGCCTGAAGGACGCCCGGTCCGACGCGAACGCGCGCACGATCGCGGACGTCCTGGAGAGCGCACTCGCCAGGGCCGACGAGATGATCGCCGACGCCGTGGACCGGATGGCGCTCGGCAGGGCCGACCGGCCGCTGGTCGTGGTGGGAGGAGGGGCGTTCGTGCTGCCGGCCCGCATCCCCGGCGCGAGCCGGGTGATCCGCCCTGAGCACGCCGAGGTGGCCAACGCCGTGGGCGCCGCCATCGCCCTCGCGAGCGGCAGAGTCGATACGATCTTGCCGGCAGGAGAAAACAGGACAGATGCCATCGAACGAGCCAAAGAGGAGGCGAGGGCGCGAGCCGTGGCGGCGGGAGCCGATCCCACCGGTGTCGAGGTCGTGGACCTTCTCGAGGTTCCGCTGAGCTACCTGTCCGAGCCCGCCGTGCGCGTCCACGTCAAAGCAGCCGGTCCCCTCGCCGGGTGAACAGCGAAAGGATCCCCCCACCATGCGCTGGCACAAGCGTCTGCTCGTCGCCGGGGTCGCCGGAGTCCTCGCCCTGACCGCGTCCGCGTGCGCGGGCGGACAGGTGCGCGGCGCCGGCGGGACGCCCCAGCCGCGGGCGAGCGGCGGCACCCCGGCGGCCGCGCAGGCCAACGACCGCACGTTCGTCTACGTCCCCAACCTCGACGTGGTCAGCGACTGGGACCCGGCGACCTCGTACTCCAACGAGATCGTCGCCCTGTCCAACATCTACGAGGGCCTGACCCGCTACGACTCCGAGACCAGGCAGGCCGAACCCCGCCTCGCCACCGAGTGGACGTCCTCGGAGGACGGCCGGCGGTGGACGTTCAAGCTCCGCCAGGGGGTGACGTTCCACTCGGGCGCCACGATGGACGCCGAGGCCGCCAAGAAGGCCATCGAGCGGACGATCGAGAAGAAGGGCGGCGCCGCCTACATCTGGGACCCGGTCGAGGAGATCGAGGCGGTCGACGCCGGCACGCTGGAATTCACCCTCAAGTACGCCGCCCCGCTCGACCTGATCGCCTCCTCCGGCTACGCCGCCTGGATCTACGACGTGGACGCGGTGGACGCCGACGGCAAGACCACCGCCGGCACCGGCCCGTACACGATCGACTCCTGGCAGAAGGGCAAGGAGACGGAGCTGACGCTGAAGGCGTTCGAGGACTACTGGGGCGGCTGGAAGCCGGAGCAGTACAAGAAGGTCGCCTTCCGCGTCACCCCGGAGATCACCACGGCGTGGCAGCTGCTGCAGCGCGGTGAGGTGGACTTCGTCCAGCGGCTGAACCCGCAGCTGTTCCAGCAGGCCAGGAGCGCCGACGGCGTGCAGACCGCGGAGTCGCCGTCGTTCCAGAACCTGCTGGTGCTGTTCAACACCGCCGACGGCCCGACCAGGGACCCGAAGGTGCGCCAGGCGCTGCAGCTCGCCGTCGACTACGACGGCCTGGTGGCGGCGCTGGAGGGCTCGGCGCAGAAAGCCAGTGGCCTGGTGCCGCAGGGCCTGCTCGGCCACACGCCCGGCATGGAGCCCGAGCAGGACCTCGCCAAGGCGCAGGAGCTGCTGGCCGAGGCCGGGTACGGCCCCGACAACCCCGAGCTCACCCTCTCCCTGACCTACGCCCAGGGCGACGAGGACCAGAAGCTGCTGGTCACCCTGCTCAGCTCGGCGCTGAAGCAGCTCAACGTGACGCTGCAGGCCAGGCCGATGACCTGGGGCGCCCAGTGGGACCTCGGCAAGAAGAAGGGCCAGGACATCCTCGTCATGTACTGGTATCCGGACTATCCGGACGCCTACTCGTGGTTCCTCAACGTCTTCAGGAGCACGGACGAGCCGCAGCTCAACCTGTCGTACCTGAAGAACGCCGACATCGACGCCGCCATCGACAAGCTCCCTGAACTGACCGCCACGGACAAGTCGGCGGCCTCGGACGACTACACGGACCTGCAAAAGAAGATCATCGAGGAGCAGGCCGCGGTGGCGGTGCCGTACGTGCAGAAGTACCAGCGGGCGCTGTCAGCAAATGTCCGAGGATATGTGGACAATCCCGCCTATCCCAACGTGGTCTTCTTCTACGACCTGACCCTCGCAAGCTAGGCCGTGCTGCGCTATCTGGCCCGCCGGCTCGGCCAGGCCCTCCTGGTCGTGGCCGGCGTGGTGGTGCTCACGTTCGCGGTCATGCGGGTGGTGCCCGGCGATCCGGCGGTGGCGTTCGCCGGGCCGAAGGCCACGCCCGAGCAGCTCGCCGAGGCGCGCGAGCGGTTCGGGCTGGACGACTCGCTGCCCGCGCAGCTGCTCGCCTACGTCCGCGACCTGGTCACCGGCGACTGGGGGATCAGCCTGCGGACCAGGCAGCCGGTGCGCGACGACCTGGCCCTCGCCTTCCCGGCATCGTTGGAGCTGGTCGGCGCGGCCCTGCTGCTGGCGATCGCGGTGGGCATCCCGCTCGGGGTGCTCGCCGCCCGCTACAAGACGAAATTTCCCGACTTTGGGGTACGGATCGGCAGCATGCTCGCCGTCTCCGTCCCCGTCTTCTGGCTCGCTCTCGCCGTGCAGACCCTCTTCGCCGGCGCCCTCGGCTGGTTCCCCGTCGCCGGCGAGTACGACGCCGAGCTCGACACCACGAGCCCGCTCACCCTCTGGACGAACATCACCGCCGTCGACGCCCTCATCACCGGCAACTGGCCGATCCTCACCAGCACCCTGCACCATCTGGTGCTGCCCGCCCTGGTCGTGGCCGCCTACCCGGCCGGCGTCATCGCCCAGATGACCAGGGCCGCCCTCATCGAGGAGGCGGGCCAGGACCACGCCAGGATGGGACGCGCGCTCGGCTTCGGCGAGACGTCCGTCCTGACCAGGTTCGCCCTGCGCCCGGCCCTGAACCCGGTCCTGTCGCTGATCGCGCTCGTCTTCGCGTACGCCCTCGTCAACGGCTTCCTGGTCGAGGCGGTCTTCAACTGGCCGGGCCTCGGCCGCTACGCCGCCGAGTCGATCCGCTCGCTGGACACCCCGGCCATCGCGGGCGTCACGCTGCTGGTCGCCCTGGTGTACGTGCTGGCCAATCTGGTGGTGGACCTGCTGCAGGGGCTCGTGGACCCGAGGGTGAGGGCCCGATGACGCACCACGGGCCCCCGCTGCGCCGCAGCCTGCCCCGGCTGCTCCCCGACCGGTTCGCCGCGTTCGGTGCGGTGCTCATCGTGCTGGTCGTGCTGGCCGCGGTGCTCGCGCCGTGGCTGGCGCCGTACCCGCTGGACGAGGTCAGGCCGCTGGAGCGGCTGCGGCCGCCGAGCGCCGAGCACTGGTTCGGGACCGACCAGGTGGGCCGCGACGTGCTCACCCGCATCCTGTACGGCGGGCGCACCTCGCTGTTCATCGCCGCGGCCGTGCTGGCCGTCTCGGCGCTGGCCGGCGTGACGCTGGGCGTGGTCGCCGGGTACGCGGGCGGCCGGCTGCGCGACGTGATCATGCGGGTCACGGACGTCTTCCTGGCCTTCCCCGCGCTGCTGCTCTCCCTGGCCCTGGCGGTCGTGCTCCAGCCCGGTGTGCACACGGTGATCCTGGCCATCGCGGTGACCTGGTGGCCGTGGTACACCCGCCTGTCGGCCTCGGTGGCCGCCTCGATCGCGACCCGCCCCTACGTGGACGCCGCCCGCTGCCTCGGCGTGCCCGCCCCGCTGATCATCCTGCGGCACGTGCTGCCCAACTCGCTCACACCCGTCCTGGTGCAGCTGTCCCTCGACGCGGGCGGGGTGATCCTCACCGCGGCGGCGCTGTCCTACCTGGGCCTCGGGGCGCAGGAGCCGACGGCGGAGTGGGGGCTGATGGTGCAGCAGGGCCAGACGCTGTTCACCACGAACTGGTGGGTCGTCACCTTCCCCGGCCTGGCGATCCTGCTGACCGCGTTCGCGTTCAACGTGCTCGGAGAAGGGCTGCGCGGCGCGCTCGACGTCCGGAGCGGAGGAGCTCGGCAGGAGAGAGCGACCCAGGAGCCCGCGAGTGCCGAGCGGCCGCGACCATGAACACGAAGGAGTGTCAGTGATCGAGGTACGCGACCTGAAGGTGCGCTACGCGGGGCGGACGGTGGCCGACGTCCCCGAGCTGGACGTGGGCGCGGGGGAGTGCGTGGCGATCGTGGGGGAGAGCGGCTCGGGCAAGTCCACGACGCTCCTCGCTCTGCTCGGCCTCACCGAGGGCGCCGAGGTGTCGGGGCGCGTCCGGGTCTGCGGCGTGGACGTGCTCGAAGCACCGCCGCGCGAGCTCAGGAGGGTCAGGGGCGCCAGGGCGGCGCTGGTGCTGCAGTCGCCGCAGGCCGCGCTCAGCCCCGCCACCCGCCTCGGCGTCCTGATGCGCCGCGCGCTGCGGCTGCACGGCCGCGACGACGGCGAGCCCGCCATGGCGCAGGCGATGGAGGCGGTGCTGCTCGACCCCGCGATCCTGCGCCGCTATCCGCACGAGGTCTCGGGCGGTCAGGCCCAGCGCTTCGCCATCGCGCTGGCCATCGCCCTGGGCGCCGAGGTGATCCTCGCCGACGAGCCGACCAGCGCGCTCGACGTGACCGTCCAGGCTGAGGTGGTCGGCGTGCTGCGCCGGCTGCGCGCGGAGCGGGACCTCGCGCTGCTGCTCGTCTCCCATGACCTGGCCCTGGTCTCGACCATCGCCGACCGGGTGCTGGTCATGAAGGACGGCGCGGTCGTGGAGTCGGGCCCGGCCGCGCGGGTGCTGGCCGAGCCGGCCCACCCCTACACCCGCGAGCTGCTGGAGGCGCTGCCGTGACCCTGCTGAGGGCGGAAGCGGTGACGCTCGGGTACGGCCGCCGCCCGGTCGTCCACGACGTGACCCTGGACATCACCGAGGGCGGCGTGGGGCTGATCGGGGAGAGCGGCTCGGGCAAGACGACCCTGGCGCGCGCGTTCCTGGGCCTCCTCACCCCCATCTCCGGAAATATCTGGTACGGCGACCAGACCTTGAAAAATGCGGATTTGAGGGCGTTCAGGAAGGACGTTCAGCCGGTCTTCCAGGCCGAGTCCCTCGACCCCCGCATGCGCGTCGGCCGCTCCGTCGCCGAGGCCCTGCCCAGGAACGCCCGGCACCGCGTGGCCGAGCTGCTCGAACAGGTCGGCCTCGACCCCATCCTGGCTGCCCGCAGGCCCCACGAGCTCTCCGGCGGCCAGCGCCAGCGCGTGGTGATCGCCAGAGCCCTGGCCGTCGGCCCGCGCCTGCTGATCCTGGACGAGCCCACCAGCGCCCTGGACGTCACCGTCCAGGCCAGGATCCTCGACCTGCTGACCGGCCTGGACACCGAGCGCCTGCTCATCACGCACAACCTGGCGGTCGTGGAACGCCTCTGCCGTACCTCGTACGTGCTCTTCGCCGGCCGGGTGGTCGAGTCGGGCCCGACAGGAGACCTCCTGGCGAAGCCGGCCCACCCCTACACCCGGGCGCTGCGCGACGCCGTGCCGAAGCTCGGCGGCCCGCCGCCCGAGGCCAGAGGCCGCACGGAGGCCGTGCCGGCGGCGACGGGCTGCGCGTACCGGTTGCGCTGCCCGCTCGCGGCGCCCATGTGCGAGCAGCCGCCGCCGCTCAGGGAGCTCGACGGCCGCCACGTCGCCTGCCACCGCGCGGAGGACGTGCCGGTCAGCTGAGGCGGGTCCTCAAGTACTCGCCGAGGTCGTCGGAGAGCTTCACCATCAGCCGTGACAGCTCGGCCCGGTCGCCCTGCGACCAGTCGGCCAGGGCGCCCTCGAACCAGTCGGTCGTCACCTTCCGGCATCGGGCGGCGGCCTCGGCGCCGTCGTCGGTGAGCGCGATGCGCCAGGCCCGGCCGTCGTCGGGGTCGCGCACCCGCTCGACCAGCCCGCGCCGCTCCAGCGCGGAGACGTGCCGGGTCACGTGGGGGCTCTCCACCTGCAACCCTTCCGCGATCGCGCCGATCCTGCGCGGCTCGCCCGCGTCCAGCAGGTGGACGAGGACCTGCACATCGGGTTTGTCCAGCCGGATCCCCGCCGCCTCGGTCAGCCGCTCATGGGTCTTGGCGCGGTTGAGCGTGGTCACGAGAGTGCGGAAGGCCGCCACCGTCGTGTAGAGGTCGTCGTCCATGGATTTGCTTACCTAACTTACGTATGTATGATGCTGTCTCGTTAGTTACCTAAGTTAGCTAAAGGAGCCCTACGTGGCGACCGTGGCCGTATCCACGACCAACGAGACGACCCCTACCAGAAATCCCTGGCCCGGAGTGATCTCCCTGGCCTTCGCGGCGTCCATCGCCGCCTTGCAGAACACCGCGGTGGTCCCGCTGCTTCCCGTGCTGCAGCGAGAGCTGAACGTCTCGCTCGCCGCCGTGACCTGGACGTTGACGCTCAGCCTGCTGGTCGGCGCGGTGGCCACACCGTTGTTGTCGCGCTTCGGCGACATGTACGGCAGGCGCCGCATGATCCTCGGAGCCCTCGCCCTCCTGGTGATCGGCTCCGTGGTGGCCGCTCTGGCGACGTCACTGACCTGGCTGATCGTGGGCCGCGTGCTCCAAGGGGCGGTGGCCGCATTGGTGCCGCTGTCGATCGGGGTGGTGCGTGACACCTTGCCGCGCAACCAGCTCGCGACCGGGATCGGCGTGCTCAGCGCGACGATGGGGTTCGGCAGCGGGGGCGGGATGATCCTGGCCGGGCCGGCCTCCGGCGACTTCCACCAGCTCTTCTGGATCATCGCCGGGATCTCGCTGGTCGCCGCCGTCGTCGTGGCCTTCCTCGTCCGCGACTCCGGGCCGGCCGGAAACGCCCGCCCCGACCTGCTCGGTGCGGCCCTGCTGGCCACCTGGCTCGTCGCGCTGCTGGTCGCCATCAGCCAGGGCGGCGCCTGGGGCTGGACCTCGCCCGGCGTGCTCGGGCTGTTCGCCGCGGCGGTGGTGCTGGCGGCGGTCTGGGTCCTGGTGGAGCGCAGGGTGGCCGAACCGCTGGTGGAGATGTCGATGCTGACCCACCGGGGCACGGTCGGCGCGACGGTGGCCTCGATGTTGCTCGGCTTCTCGTTCTTCACCATCATGACCGGCGTCTCGGGCTTCGCCCAGGTGCCCGTGAGCACCGGCTACGGCTTCGGCGCCTCCACCTTGCAGGTCGGTCTCTTCCTGCTGCCGAGCACCCTGTTCATGCTGGTGATCTCGCTGTTCGCGGGCCGGATCATGAGCAGGTTCGCGGCGTCGTCCATGGTGGCGACGGGCTCGGCGGTCACCGCGCTGGCCGGCCTGTGGCTCGTCCTCGAGCACAGCACCCCTGCCCACCTGTACGTCGCGTCCTCGCTCATGGGCGTCGGCCTCGGCGTCGGCTACGCGGCGCTCGGCACGATGGCGGTCGAGCACGTGGACCCGGGCAAGACCGCCGTGGCGGCGGGCGTGAACGCGCTGGTGCGCATCGTGGGCGGCAGCACGGCGGGCGCCGTGATCGCCGCCATCCTGGCCGCCCAGCCGGGCGTGCGCGGCTACCAGTGGGTCTTCGGCGTCGCCGCGGCGGCCGGCCTCGTGGCGGCGGTGTTCGCGGCCGTGTACGGCGCCCTGAACCGCAGGCCGATCACAGCGCCGATCACTGGGCCGATCACAGCGCCGATCACTGGGCCGATCACTGGGCCGATCACTGGGCCGGTCACAGGGCCTTCAGGCCGCTGATCACCTCCAGCAGCACCTTGGCGTCGGGAGCGGGCGGCGGCAGCTCGACCTGCACGAGTTGCTGGGCGTGCAGGTCGCCGACCAGCACCCGCACCACACCGATGGGCAGATTCAGCTCGGCGGCGACGTCCACCAGCCGGGTCGGCTGGGTGCACTTCTGCAGGATGATCAGATGCTCCGGATCGAGCCCGCGCGGCGGCGCCAGGCCGCCGGACGTGATGATCACCGCGATGAGGTCGATGGCCTCGCTCGCGGGCACCGTACGGCCCCTGGTCAGCAGGTAGGCCGGGACGATCGGACCGGCGTCCTCGTCCAGCCAGCGTTCTTCAGTCACTTCGCACCACCCGCATGGGGCGAACAGGCTCGCTCTCCGGAGCCTCGGCCTCTGGTTCGGCCACGTGCTCTTCCGGGATCAACACGATCGCGGTGGTCCCTCCATATGGTGAACCGCGCAAGGTAACGCGGATGTCGTGCCTGGCGGCCAGGCGGGAGACGACGAAAAGGCCCAGCCGGTCGCTGTCGGCCAGGTCGAACTCCGGGAGGCTGGCCAGCCGCTCGTTGTAGTCGGCCAGCTCCTCCTCGCTCATCCCGAACCCGCGGTCCTCCACCTCGATGGCGAAGCCGCGGGCCGCCGCCTCGCCGCGCACGATGACTGGCGTGTGCGCGGGGGAGTAGACGGTCGCGTTCTCGATGAGCTCGGCGATCAGATGGATCATGTCACCGACCACCGGCCCGGTCAGCCGCTGGCCGGGCATCGGCTCGACGACGACGCGCTGGTAGTCCTCCACCTCGGCCGCCGCGCCGCGTACGACGTCGAGCAGCGGCACCGGACGGCTCCAGCCGCGCCCCGGCGTCGCCCCCGACAGGATGATCAGGCCCTCGGCGTGCCGGCGCATCCGGGTGGTCAGGTGGTCGAGCTTGAACAGGTCGTCCAGCGCCTCCGGGTCGGTGGCGCGGTGCTGCATGTCCTGGAGCTGGATGCGCTGGCGGTGCAGCAGCGTCTGGCTGCGCCGGGCCAGGTTGCGGAAGACGTGGCCGACGCCCTCGCTGAGCTGCGCCTGGCCGACCGCGGCCTCGACGGCGGTCTGCTGGACGGTGGAGAACGCCTGGCCGACGTCGTCGATCTCGGCCGTGGTGCTGGCCACCTTCAGCTCCGGTATCTCGACCTTCTCGCCCTTGCGCAGCTTGGCCACCACGTCCGGCAGCCGCTCCTCGGCCACCTCCAGCGCGGCCTGCCGGAGCGTGGCCAGCTCCTTCGACAGCCGCGTGCCCATGCGCAGCGAGAACGCGATCGACACGACGACCAGCGCCAGCGCCGTGCCGGCCAGCAGGAACGCCCGCGCCAGCACCTGGTCGGCGATCGGGTCGGCCCGCTCGTTCAGCATCGCGCTGGCCCGCAGCTGGGCGTCGTCGAAGGCCTCGGCCAGCGACTCCGTCGTGGCGAGCCAGTCCCGCGGCACGCCGCCGGCCACGATCTGGTCCTCCATCATCCGCATCCGCTGGTAGTCGCGGGAGGTGATGAGGGCGATCTGGGGGTCGCGCAGGGCGGGGTCGAGGTCGGCGAGCGCCTGGTCGACGAGGAAGCGCCGGTTGCCGACGAGCTGGCCGAACAGCCTGCGCTCCGCCGCGTCGGCCCGGCCGATGCCGAGGGCCTGCTCCCGCGTCAGCAGCTCCTTGGCGTAGCCCATGTCGATGACCAGGCGAGACTGCTCGTAGATCGGGATGTCGTCGATCAGCGCGACCCGCCGGTGCAGGCCGAACAGGGCGTCGACGATGCCGTTGTAGGACTCCACGGTGTGCAGACGGTCTGACAGGCCCGTGTCGATCTCACCACGGATCGCGTCGAGCCTGTCGAGTTGCGTGTACACCGCGTCCACTTGCGTGCGGATCTCTTCCGATCGCTCCTTGGAGTTGCCCGAGAACTGCTTGAACGCGTCGCCCGCCGCGTCGGTGCGCAGACGCTGCGCGTTGACCGCGGACTTTTCCGCCGCGCTGCGCAGCAGCTGGGCCGACACCAGGCGTTCACGCTGGATTTCGCTGATCAGTTTGTACGCGGGAAGACGGAGGTTCGTCCAGACTGTCTTGTACTGACGCAGCTCCAAGCTCTCGGTTGCGGTGACGGCGGTGATGACCCCCCACAACACCACCATGGAGGCCAGCGGCACCAGGAGGAGTCCGATGATCTTCATGCGGATCGTTCGGCTACGACCCATGGCACCTCACTCCGGTCGGTCCCCTGCTGGCAACCCCGGACGGGACAAGCCCCGAGGATAGCAATTCGATCACCCAAATGCCCAATTTTTCGGGACTTTTGGACAGGTTGCGGCGTCCAGGGTGATCTTGGAGTAGCGTTCCCGCGTACATCCGTGAGAGAGGGAGACGCGTTGCGCCGTCGATTCGCCGCGGCCGTCGCGCTGCTCCTCCTCATGGCCTGCTCCCCGCCCCCGGAGCCGCAACGGGCGCCCGTGGGGGAGTCCCCTTTCGTGTACGTCCGCAACACCGACATCATCACCGAGTGGGACCCGAGCCGTTCCTACTCCAGTGAGATCGTCGCCTTCCAGAACGTCTACGAGACCCTCACACTCTGGAACCCGGTCACCAAGAAGGCCGCGCCCCGGCTGGCCACGTCATGGCGCGCGTCGTCCGACGGCCGGACGTGGACGTTCGCCCTGCGCCCCGGCGTCACCTTCCACACCGGCAGGACGCTGGACGCCGCCGCGGTCAAGTCGTCCATCGAGCGGACCATGCGCTCGGAGACCGGCGCCTCCTACATCTGGGACGCCGTCTCCTCCATCCGCGCCGACGACCCGCTCACGGTGACGTTCGCGCTGAAGTACCCCGTCCCGCTGGACCTGGTGGCCTCCGCCGGGTACGCCGCCTACATCTACGACACCAAGGCGGCCCCCGACCTGGCGGCGTGGTTCCGGCAGGGCAGGGACGCGGGCTCAGGGCCGTACACCGTGGCCGGCTGGAAGCGGGGCCAGGAGGACGAGCTCAGCCTCAAGGCGTACGGCGACTACTGGGGCGGCTGGCGGCGGCCGCACTACACCACGGTCACGTTCAAGGTCGTGCGCGATCCCGAGCGCGCGTACGAGATGCTGCGGCGCGGCGCGGCCACCTTCGTCGACCGGCTCGACGCGACACTGTTCGGCCAGGCGTCGGCCGCGCCCGGCGTGCGGACCTCGGAGCGGCCGTCGTTCACGACCGCGATGCTGCTGTTCAACACCGCGGACGGGCCGATGCGGGACGTACGGGTGCGCCGCGCCGTGCAGCGGGCGATCGACTACCGAGGCCTGGTGCGGGAGCTCAAGGGCTCGGTGATGTCGGCCGGCGGCGTCATCCCGGAAGGGCTGCTCGGCCACGTGCCCGGGCGGGTGCCCCGGCAGGACCTGGACGCCGCCGCCCGCCTGCTCCGGCAGGCCGGTTACGGCCCCGGCGGACGGCCGCTGCGGCTGCTGCTGACGTACGCCGCAGGGGACGCCGACCAGGAGGCGCTCGTCCGGCGGCTGCGCGCGACGCTGCGGCGGCTCGACGTCACCCTCCGGGCCCGCGCCATGCCGTGGAACGAGCAGTGGGAGCTGGGCAAGAAGGGCGGTCAGGACATCTTCGTCATGTACTGGTGGCCCGACTACGCCGACGGCTACTCCTACTTCGGCAACGTCTTCCGCAGCGCCGACCCGCCGGAGCTCAACCTCGCCTACCTGCGGGACCAAGGACTGGACGCGCTGCTCGACACGCTGCCCGAGCTGACGGTGACCGACCGCCCGGCGGCGCAGCGGGCGTACGAACAGGCCACGGAGCGGGTGCTCGACCAGCGCGCCGCCGCCGCGCTGCCCTGGGTCGCCACGGCGCGCCGCGCGTACTTCGCCGGCGTCCAGGGCTACGACGACAACCCCGCCTACCCGGACGTCGTCTTCATCCACACCCTCCGCCCCTCGGCCTAGGGATACGCGGCCGCGTATCCTGCCTTTTCCCGGCGGCGGCGGAGTCAGGCGCCCTCGACCCGTTCCCGCAGTCGGGTCTTGATCTCTTCCGGGGTGTACGAGCGGCGGCGCCGTTCGGCGCGGGCGATCACCACCCCCGTGGCGGCAACCCCCATGATTCCGGCCAGACCCAGCATTTTCCACCAGCGCATGTGCCTAGGCTAGCCTCGTGCTGACTCTCGACGAGGCCGTGAAGGTGACGCGGACCGGCGACGTGTGGATCTTCCGCGGCCGTTCGGCCCCCGACCGCGCCATCCAGACGATGACCAACAGCCCGGTCAACCACGTGGGCATGGCCATCGTGATCGAGGACCTGCCACCCATGATGTGGCACGCCGAGCTCGGCAAGTCGCTGCCCGACCTGTGGTCCGGCACCCACCACCGCGGCGTCCAGCTGCACGACCTGCGCGACGCGGTGACGGTGTGGGCCGACAGGTACGGCCAGCGCGCCTGGCTGCGCCAGCTCGACCCCGAGGTGACGCCCGAGATGGAGGACGCCGCCCTGCGTACGGTGGCCAGGCTCGACGGCACCCCGTTCCCGTCCACCGCCCGGCTGGCCGCCCGCTGGGCCAGGGGCCGCATCCCGCGCAGGAGCCGCAGGGAGCAGACCCTGGAGAGCGCCTACTGCGCCGAGATCGTGGCCGTCACCTACGAGGCGATGGGGCTGCTGCCGTCCGGCCGCCGCCCCAACTGGTACGACCCGGGCCGCTTCTGGAGCGGAGACGACCTCGACCTGCTCACCGGCCGCCGCCTCGGCAACGAGATCGCCGTCGCCGTCGAACGCACCCCGCGCGCCTGACCCGGAGACGGCATCCAGGAGAGGGCTCGAACGGCCGGCCCGTGAGTTTGGCATGCACATCCCAGGGCAGCGCACGACGGTCATCGCCGCACTCACGGCATTCTGCGAAATCTCACCGTGTAAGGAGTACGTGCCGATGACCGCCGCACCCTCTTCGGACAACGAGTTCGCCGGAAAGGTCGCCATCGTCACGGGCACCGCCAGCGGCATCGGCCGCGCGACCGCCGAGTTGCTGCGCGCACGCGGCGCGAGGGTGGTCGCCGAGGACCGGAACCCTGACGTCGAGGCGCTGGCCGGACCGGGCATCGTCCCTCTGGTGGCCGACGTGTCGAAGGAGGACAGCGCGCGGCGGGCGGTCGCCCTCGCACGGGACGAATTCGGCACGCTCGACATCCTGGTGAACAACGCCGGGATCATCATCTACAAGCCTGTCCTCGACATGACCTTGCAGGACTGGGAGTCGATTCTGGCCGTCAACGTCACCGGCGCCTTCCTCCACTCCCGCGAAGCCGTACGCGCCATGTCCGCCCAAGGATCAGGCGCCATCGTGAACGTCGGCTCCTACGCCTGCTTCCAGACGTTCCCCACCATCGGCGCCTATGCCGCCTCGAAGGGAGCCCTCGCCCAGCTGACCCGGACCCTGGCGCTGGAGGCCATCGAGAACGGCATCCGCGTCAACGCGGTCAGCTCCGGGGACGTGGTGACGAACATCCTCGACGACGTACGCGAAAACGGCCGCGAGTTCCTCGCCGAGCACGGGAGAAGCACCCCGATCGGGCGGGCCGCGCAACCCGAGGAGATCGCCGAAGTGATCGCGTTCCTCGCCTCCGACCGCGCCCGCTACCTGGTCGGCTCCATCGTGATGGCGGACGGCGGGATGAGCGTCGTCGCGGGGTGAGATCACGTGATCCCGCACCGCCTGGTCTAATCCCGCCATGACTTCTGTGAACGTCGCCCTGATCGGCATCGGCAACTGCGCCTCCTCGCTCGTCCAGGGCGTCGAGTACTACCGCGCCGGCACGGCCCCCGGTCTGCGCAACCCGGTCTGCGCCGGGTACGCGGTCTCGCAGGTGCGCTTCACCGCGGCCTTCGACGTCGGCGCGGCCAAGCTGGGCCGCGACCTGTCGGAGGCGATCTGGGCCCCGCCGAACAACGCCCGTGCCTTCGCCGAGGTGCCCCGTCTCGGCGTGCCCGTGGTGGAAGGCGTCCTGGCCGACGGCGTGGGCCCCGGCTCGGCCGCCCTGGTGGAGCCGCGCGGCGGCGCGACGCCCGCCGAGATCGCCGAGCACCTGCGCGCCACGGGCACCCACGTCGTGCTCAACTTCCTGCCGACCGGCGCCCAGCGCGCCGCCGAGCTGTACGCGGGCGCGGCCATCGAGGCCGGCTGCGCGTTCGTCAACGGCATGCCGGCCCGGCTGGCCCGCTCGCCGGAGTGGCGGCGGCGCTTCGCCGAGGCCGGGCTGCCGCTGGTGGGCGACGACCTGAAGAGCTCGTTCGGGGCGACGCTGGTGCACCGCGCCCTGGTGGACGCCCTGGCCGGCGGCGGGGTGACCCTCACCGGCGGCCACCAGCTGCTCGGCGGCGGCAACATGGACTTCGTCAACCTCGAGGACGCCTCCCGCATGGCGGCCAAGAAGGCGACCAAGGAGACGGGCGCCGGCGCGTCCACGCACGTCGGAGCGCAGTACGTGCCGTTCATGGAAGACCGCAAGGTCGCCTACATCCGGCTGGACGGGGAGGGCTTCGGCGGCTCCCCGCTGGAGGTCGAGCTGCGCATGGTCGTCGAGGACTCGCCCAGCGCCGCCGGCAACGCCCTCGACGCCGTCCGGCACGCCAAGGCGGCCATGGACGAGGGGGTGAGCGGTTTACTGGAGGTGTCAAATGCGCTGATGAAGGCGGTATGACGCATTATGCTCGTCCGCAATGGACATCCGCGTACTCGGCCCTGTCGAGGTGTGCGACGACGGCGCCCGGATTCCGATCGAGGGGGCGCAACAGCAGTGCGTCCTCGGGCTGCTGGCGTCTCACCACGGCGCGTACGTGCCGGTGGACCGGCTGATCGAGGCGCTGTGGGAGGACGATCCGCCCAAGACCGCCAAGACGATCGTCCAGCTCAAGGTGTCGCAGCTGCGCAAGACGCTGGGCGGCCGGATCGCCAGCACCACGGCCGGCTACTCGCTCGACGTGCCGGCCGAGGAGGTCGACCTGGCCCGCTTCCGCCGCCTGGCCGCCGAAGGACGCGCGGCCGGACGCCCCGAGCTCGCGGCGGACGCCTGGCAGCGCGCGCTGGCGCTCTGGCGCGGCCAGCCGCTCCAGGGCCTCGGCACCGCCTGGGTCGAGCAGCGCGTCCGCGTCCCCCTGCTGCGTGAACGCTGGGACCTCATCGAGGAGCACGCCGCCGCCCTGATCGAGCTGGGCCGCCACCGCGAGGTCCCCGCGCTGCTCCAGGAGATCAGGGACGAGGAGCCGCTCAGGGAGACGCCGCACGCCCTCGTCATGACGGCGCTCTGGCACGACGGCCGCACCGCCGAGGCGCTGGAGCTCTTCCACGACGTGCAGCGGCTGCTCGCGACCGAGCTGGGCGTCGACCCCGGTCCGCGTCTGCGCGACCTGCACCAGCGCATCGTCGAAGGCCACCGCCCGGTCGTCCCGCGCCAGCTCCCGAGGGACGTCGCCGGCTTCGTCGGCCGCCGCGCCGAGGCCGAGCGCCTGCGGACGTTGCTGCGCGGCGGCCGGATCGCCGTGGTCACCGGGGTGGCGGGCGTCGGCAAGTCCACGCTGGCCACGCACGTCGGCCACCAGGTCGCCGCCGACTACCCCGACGGCCAGCTGCACGTCGACCTCAACGGCTACGGCCAGGGGGAGCCGCTGACGGTCGCCCGCGTGCTGCCCCGTCTGCTCGGCGCGCTCGGCGTGCCCGCCCCGAACGGCGCCGCCGAGCAGCTCGACCTCTACCGCTCCACGCTGGCCACCCGCCGCGTGCTGCTCGTGCTCGACAACGCCGCCCACGTCGAGCAGGTACGCCCGCTGCTCCCCGGCGGCTCCTCCTGCGCGGTGCTGGTCACCAGCCGCGACACGTTGCGCGGCCTGGCCCTGCAGGGCGCGCAGATCGTCCGGCTGAGCACGCTCACCCCGGATGAGTCCCGAGACCTGCTGGCCGACCTGGTCGGCGACGACCTCGTCCGGGCCGCCCCGGAGGCCGTCGCCGAGCTGGCCGAGCTCTGCGGCCACCTGCCGCTGGCCCTGGCCATCGCGGGCGCCAACCTCATCGGCAGGGCCGGCCTGCGCGACTACATCAAGGAGCTGCACGCCGACCGCTGGAGCACGCTGGCCGTCGAGGGAGACGAGGAGGCCGCGGTCGCCACGGCGTTCGCCCGCTCGTACGCCGCGCTCTCCCCGGACGCGCGCCGGCTGTTCCGGCGCCTCGGGCTGGTGCCCGGCTGCGACTTCACCGCCCAGTCCGCCGCCCGGATGGCCGGCGTCGAGCCGGCCGCCGCCCGGCGGCTGCTGTCCGGGCTCGTCTCCGCCCACCTCGTCGAGGAGCACGCGCCCGGCCGCTACCGGCTGCACGACCTCGTCGGCCTCTACGCCCGCGAGCGGTGCACGCCCGGCGAGGACGACCCGGCGCGGCTGCACGCGTACTACCTGCACACCGCGCGGGCCGCCGCGCCGCTGCTCGCACCCTCCATCGACCTGCTGCCGCTGACGGCAGACGACCCGCCCCGCGACGGGGAGGAGTTCGACGGGGCCGAGGCCGCGCAGGCCTGGTTCCGCGCCGAGCAGCACAACCTGCTCGCGATGATCGACAACGCCCGCGGCCGGCTGTGCTGGCGGCTGGTGGAGACGCTGCGCGCCTTCATGTACGGCGGCTACCATCCCGAGGTCGTCATGTCGCTCGCCGCCCGCGCACTGTCCGAGGCCGAGCGGGCGGACGACCGCGCCGGCCAGGCCAGCATGCACCACACGCTGGCCAACGCCCGGTTCGTGCTGAACGAGCCGCGCCCGGCCATCCGGCACTGCCAGATCGCCGCCGAACTCTACGAGGAGGTCGGCTGGCGGACCGGCACCCTCGTGACGCTCACGAACCTCGTCGTGATCAGCGCCAACCTCGGCGACCTCCAGCAGAGCACGGCCGGCCACGAGCACATCATCAAGTTGTGGGAGTCCTTCGAGCCGTCCACGAAGCTCGCCGCGACCCTGGAGAACTACGCCATCAAGCTCCTGTGGGCCGGACGCCCCCGCGAGGCGCTGGCCCGGCAGCTGCGCTCGATCCGCATCCGGCTCGACCTCGGCGAGCCGCCCGTCTGGAAGGCCCGCGCGTACTCCGTCGTCGGCGACATCCATCTCGCGCTGGGCGACGTCGAGGCCGCGCTGGAGGCGTTCGGGGAGGGGCTGAGCACGGCCGAGGACGGCCGGCTCGCCGGGACGCTGTCCAGCGCCGCCCTCGCCCACCACCTCAAGGGCGACTGCGCGAGGGCCGCCGACCTGGCCAGGCAGGCCGTGCACGTGGCGCGCGCCCGGGGCCTGGGCAGCGAGTACGACGAGGCGCGCGGCACGCTCGCCCGCGTGGACACCTCGCTCGACCTCGCCGAACGCGTCCGGTTGCTGGAGGGCGTGCTGGGCGCGTACCAGGAGAGGACATACCCGCACCTCGACACGCGCACCCGGGTGTGGCTGGCCGAGGTGCTCCTCGAAGGCGGGCGGCGGGAGGCCGCCGCCGCCCACGCCAGGCAGGCCCGCGACGCCGCCATCCGGTACGGCATGCGGCGGCTGGAGGGCCAGGCGCTCACCCTGCTCGCCCGCATCCACCCCGACCGCCGCGACTACGCCAAGAGGGCCGTCGAGCTGCACCGCGAGTTCGGCCACCGGCTCGACGAGGCCGCCGCGCTGGCCGTGCTCGCATCATGACCCGGCCGTACGGGCCGCCAGGAGACTCTCGAACGTGGCCCGCAGCTCGTGCCCCGGGTCCACGCCGAGCTGCTCGGCCAGCAGCCGACGGGTGCGGTCGTACAGCTCCAGCGCCTCCGCCTGGCGGCCCACGCGGTAGAGGGCCGTCATCAGCAGCGAGACCAGCCGCTCCTGGTGCGGCGCGGCCGTCACGATCGCGCGCAGCCGCGGGAGGACGCGCTCCGGCCGGCCCAGCCTGAGCCGCCTGCGGGCCAGCTCCTCCACGGCTCGCAGGCGCGTCTCCTCCAGCGCGACTGCCGCCACCTCCAGCGTCTTGCCACCCCCCGATCCGCCGAGCGCCGGGCCCTGCCACAGGCACAGCGCCTCCTCCAGCAGGTCGGCGCCGGCCTCGTCCCCCTGGCCGGCGGCCCCGTCGACCAGCCGTTGGAAGCGCAGCGCGTCCACCCGCCCGGGGTCGGCGCGCAGCACGTACCCCGACGGGACCGTCTCCACCCGCGTGCCCTCCAGGACGCGGCGCAGCCGGTACACATGTCCCTGCACGGTCATCCGCGCACTGTCCGGGGGATCGCCCTCCCATACGGCGTCGATCAGCCGCTCCACCGGCACCGGACGGTTCAGGTCCAGCAGCAGCGCGGCCAGCACGTAACGACGCTTGCGCGGCCCGAGATCCAGGCGGCGTCCCCTGACATAGGCATCGATGGACCCGAGCAGGCGAAACTCCAAATGATCCATCTGTCACAGCATGCCGTCTCGCACTAAAACACCACTAAACCGCTCCCGCACCAACGGAACGCCAACGGGATCTGTCAGGGTCTCTGCTTCACGATCGGCTCCTACACAGGAAGAGACCCACCTTGATCACGAAAAAGGCCGCGATCGCCGTCATGGCCGGTTCGCTGCTCGCGGGCTCGATGGCCACCATCGCCCTGGCGCCGGTCGCCGGCGCCACAGCCGAGACCGGCATGCGGACCGTCGGCATCCAGGCCAAGGACCGGCTCGGGCCGGGCGAGTGGCTGCTGCCCGGCCAGTCGCTCACCTCCGGGGGCGGCCGGTTCAAGCTGATCCAGCAGGCCCAGGGCAACCTCGTGTTCTACGACGGCACCAAGGCCCTGTGGACCTCGCCCACCGCCGGCAGGCCCGGCGCCCGCACGACCATGCAGAAGGAGGGCAACCTGGTCATCTACGGCGCCGACAACAAGCCGCTGTGGTCGACGCCGACCGCCGGCAACCCCGGCGCGTACCTGCAGCTGCCCCGGGTCGAGCGGCAACCTGGTGATCTACGCCCGCGACAACCGGCCGCTGTGGTCGTCGCAGGCGTACATCGGCAAGCTGCCCTCCGGGCACGTCCTGCGCCCCGGCCAGGTCGTCCAGTCGGCCAACGGCCGCTACCGGCTGCTCCAGCAGGACGAGGGCAACGCCGTCCTGTACGACGGCCGGCGCGCGCTGTTCACCACGCCGACGGCCGGGCACCCGGGGGCGCGCTCGATCATGCAGGAGGAGGGTAACTGGGTCGTGGTGGACCGGAACGACAAGGCCCTGTGGTCCACGAAGACGGCCGGCAACCCGGGCGCGTGGCTGGCGGTCGCCAACGACGGCCGGATCATCATCTACAGCCGCGCCAACAAGCCCCTCTGGACCAGCCGCTGACCTTCGCGTCCGGCGGCGGGGTGCCGCCCAGAGGCTTCCGCTGACGACCAAATAGTCGGCATTCGCGGCAGAGATGCGGAATGCTGGGCCGATGCGGCATCCGGTGAACGTGCTGACCACACGCTGGTCGGCGGCCTGCTCGGGGGAGTCGGCGGTCATGTCGGGGGCGGGCGTGTGGCCGCTGCTCGCCTACCTCGCCTCGGCCGCCGCCGGACCGGGACGAGCCGAACTAGAGGACGCCGTCGGCGTCCCGGCCCGCCACGCCGCCCAGGCGGCCGCCGATGTCCTGACCACCGTGCAGGGCCCGGCCGTACGCTCGGCCATCGGACTGTGGTCCGCACGTGACCTGCCGCTGCGGCCGTCCTGGCTCGCCGCGCTGCCCGCGGGGTTGCGCGGCGAGCTGACCGGCGACCCCGTCGTGGACGGGAAGGCCCTCGACTCCTGGGCGGCCGAGCGGACCGGCGGCCTCGTCCCCGCCATGCCGATCGCGGTGTCCGAGGACACGCTGCTGGTGCCGGCCGCGGCGCTCGCCGTCGCGACGAGGTGGCTGCGTCCGTTCCTGGAAGGTGCCGGGGAGTTCCCCGACGGTCCCTGGGCCGGACGCGAGCTCGCCGTCCTGTACCGGCGCACGGCTGTGCTCGACCGGCTCCGCGTCGCCGCCACCCCCGTGGGCCCGCTCACCATGCTGCGCGTCATGGGCACGGGCGGCGTCGACGTCCACCTCGTGCTCGGCGTACGGGACGAGCCGGGCGAGGTGCTCCCCGCCGCCATCCGGGTCCTCGACGACGGCGCCCAGTTCCTCCCGTTGGAGGAGGGACCCGGGGTGAGCGTCGCCTACGTCCGCGCTACCGAGCCCGGCGACCGGCTTGACGTCACCGTGCCCCGCTTCACCGTCGCCTCCACGCATGACCTGCTGCGCCTGCCCGAGGTGTTCGGCCTGGCCACGGTCAGCGACATGAGCCACGGTCACCCGGGCATCAGCCCCGAACCGCTGGCGGTCGGCCAGGCCGCGCAGGCCGCCGTCGCCGTCTTCAGCGCGACCGGGTTCGAGTCGGCCTCGGTCACGGCGTTCGAGGCCGTCGCCGGGGGCGCGCCGCCGCCTGAGCCGTACCGGATCAAAAGGGTGCAGGCCGTGTACGGCCGCCCGTTCGGCTTCCTCGCGGTCGAGCGCCGCGGCGGAACGGTCCTCACCGCGGGCTGGGTCGCGGACCCGAACCGGGAGCCGCGATGGCAGGCTAGAGAGATGCGCCTGGCTACCTGGAACGTGAACTCGGTCAAGGCACGGCTGCCCCGCCTGCTCGACTGGCTGGCCGAGGTCAAGCCCGACATCGTGTGCCTGCAGGAGACGAAGTGCCCCGCGGAGGCGTTCCCCTCCGCGGAGGTGAGCGCGCTCGGGTACGCCGCCGCGGCCCACGGCGACGGGCGGTGGAACGGCGTCGCGCTGCTGTCCAGGCTCGGGCTCGACGATGTGACGCTGAGCTTCCCCGGCGAGCCGGGCTTCGCGGAGCTCGACGGGGTCGGCGCCGCCCGCCCCGAGGCCCGCGCGATCGGCGCGACCTGCGGCGGCCTGCACGTCTGGTCCGTGTACGCGCCCAACGGCCGTACGGTCGACTCGCCGCACTACGCGTACAAGCTGGCCTGGTTCGCCGCGCTGCGGGACGCCCTCGCGCCCGAGATCGCGGCCGGGCCGCTCGTGGTGTGCGGCGACTTCAACGTGGCCCCGACCGACGCCGACGTGTGGGACCCGGCGCTCTTCGTCGGCTCCACCCACGTCACGCCCGCCGAACGGGAGGCCCTGGCCGGGCTGCGCGCGCTCGGGCTGCATGACGTGGTGCCGACGCCGATGAAGGGGCCGCACCCGTTCACGTACTGGGATTATCGGGCGGGGATGTTCCACAAGAACATGGGCATGCGCATCGACCTCGTCTACGCCACCGCCGACGTGACCGGACGCGTCCGCTCGGCCTACGTCGACCGCGAGGCCCGCAAGGGCAAGACCCCCTCCGACCACGCCCCCATCGTGATCGACCTGGACCCCCTCACCCTCTGAAAGTCCAGGCGAAGCCGTCAGACGCCAACCGGTCGGTGTGCACTGCCGGCTGGACGAGCAGCCAACTCGACCGCCCCGGCGCTGGTCGAAGCCTCAAGCGCCTGCTGGACGCACGCCCGCAGTCCCGAGCCGTCGAGAACGGCACGTCCGAGACCCACGCGGCACCTACGACGCGCCACCGGCCCTGCGGCTGAAGGCGCGTCTGAGGCCCCAGGCGGTGACCACCGCCACCCCCGCCGCCGCGAGGCTGACCGCGCTGGTCAGGCGGGCGGCTCGGCGGATGTCCTGGACGTCCGGCCGCGGTCCGTCGCCCATCGTGGGACGGCTCTCCGTGCGCCCGCCGTAGACGTTCTCGCCGCCCAGCGTGACCCCGAGCGCCCCGGCGAACGCGGCCTCGCACCGGCCGGCGTTCGGGCTGGGATGCCGGTGGCCGTCCCGCCGCAGCATGGCGCGCGCCCCCGCCGGGTCCGGCCCGGTCAGGACGGTGAGCACACCGGTCACCCGGGCGGGGACGTAGTTCGCGACGTCGTCCAGCCGCGCCGCCGCCCACCCGAACCGCTCATACCGCGGCGAACGGTGACCCACCATCGCATCCAGCGTGTTGACCGCCCGGTACGCCAGCAGCCCCGGCACCCCCGCCACCGCACCCCAGAGCAGCGGGGCCACGACGGCGTCGGAGGTGTTCTCGGCCAGCGACTCGACCGTGGCGCGGGCCAGCTCCTTGGCGTCCAGGTTCGACGGGTCCCGGCCGCACAGGTGGGGGAGACGGGCCCTGGCGCGTTCGACATCCCCGGCTTCGAGCGCGTCGGCCATGAACGTGCCCTCGCGAGCCAGCGTCGTGCCGCCCAGCACCGCCCAGGTGGCCACGGCGGTGACCGCCGTACGCGTGGCCCGCCCCGGCGCCTTCACCGCCAGCAGGCCGAGCCCGGCGGCACCCCCGACGCAGAGCGCGACGTGCAGGACGCCGCGCGCACGGTCGTCGGCGTACAGGGACTTCTCCAACCGGGCGGCGGCCCGTCCGAACACGGCGACCGGGTGGGCGGGACTCTGCGGGTCGGCCACGAGCCGGTCAAGGGCCACGCCGAGGGCGAGGCCCAGAGGATCACACCAAATGGGCATAAAGCTCATCTTCGTGTACGTCCAGCCATGCGCTCGCCCGGCGGATGCGCTGGCCCGCGCCGCCCGCCCACATCTTCGCCCAGTTCCCGCCGACGGCGGCGCGGGCGTGCATGGCGGCGTACGAGCGGTGGAAGCGCAGCCGGGCCACGTCGAGAAGCCGGCGACGGTCACGGGCCGGGACGCCGTACGCGTCGCAGAACAGGCGGAGCCGTGCGCCCACGTCGACGGTGCGCAGCAGCGGCGGCCGGTCGACGGGATCAGAGATGGGCGCCCAGTGCCGCAGCGCGGTGACAACGTCGAAGAGCCGTGTCGTGGGCCGCGCAAGCTCAAAGTCGATCAACGCCACCGGACGGCCCTGGCCGCGGAAAACCACGTTCTCCGGCGTCAGATCACAGTGCCCGATGACTTCCGGCGCCCTGTCGTCGTTCGACCCGCTTTCCCACCCGTCCAGGCTCAGCGGGAACCCGACGGTCGCATCGTGATAGCTGCGCAACAACCCGGCCAACCCCACCAGCGCCTCATCCGACGCGCTGCCCACCCGCAACCCGGTCGTCCCCGGGACGAAGGTGAGGACCTCGCGCCCGAACTCGTCCATCCCCACCACCCGAGGCGCCCCGTCGAACCCGACGGCCTCCAGATGTTTCAGCAGGGCATGCACGGCGGGCGTCGACGCACTGGCCGGTCTGCGCACGGTGTCCCCGACGCGCACCACTCCATCCGTCACATCCCCGCCCTGCAGGGGAATCTCATGCAGGAGCGTCGCGACCATGCCACGAGAGCTTAAACCCGTTCCCCCCACCCGCGCCCCACTTTTCCCTCTCCCCCCAATAGATCCCCCACCCGCACCCCCGCCCGCACCGCCACGAAGCACCCACCCTCCACTGCGACACCCATGCCCCCGACCACCCTGCCCCCAAGAGTTGTGACCGGCCTGACAGACTGACACCGGAAACGTGTGCGTGACATGTCGCCGGATCATGCACAATAAGGCGGGAGCGCCCTTAGCTCAGCTGGATAGAGCACCGGACTTCTAATCCGACGGTCGCAGGTTCGAATCCTGCAGGGCGCGCTTTTTTCGGGCCTCTGACCTGGTGTTTCTCGGCGGGGCTCCGACGGCGGCGGAACGACGGCCGCAGGGGAGACCGAAGGGAGACCGCGAGTCTCGGGCACCTCTGCCACCTCGGCCGCCATCTGGGAGACCTGGCTCTTGGAGATGTACTTGATCCCGAGCTGCTCGATGAGTTTGTCGACGCGCCGGGTCGAGACGCCCAGCAGGTAGCTGGTGGCCACCACGCTGATCAACGCCTGTTCGGCCCGTCGCCGGCGTTCCAGCAGCCAGTCCGGGAAGTAGGAGCCCTGCCGCAGTTTCAGGATGTCCAGGTCGATCGTGCCTGCCCGGGTGTCCCACTCCCGCGTGCGGTAGCCGTTGCGCCGGTTGGTCCGCTCCTGGCTGCGTTCGCCGTAGCCGGCGCCGCACGCGTTGTCGGCCTCGGCAGACATCAACGCTTCGGCCATGGTCTTCACCATGGATCGCAACAGATCCGGGTGTCCGGTCTCGAGCTGCCGGGCCAGGGTCGAGCCGTCCCGGCAGCGGGCCAAGGCGGGCAGGTTCCGGCCGGACTTGCAGCGCACCAGCAGGTCGGCGCCGGTGGCGGCCAGCTGGTTGAGCAGATCGGTGGCGGCGAAGTTCCGGTCGCCCAGCAGGAGCATCCCGGCCTGTAGATGCGCGGCCAGGCGACGGGCGTAGTCCAGCTCACCGATCGTGGCGGGGCCGAACACGGCCCCGATGACCGACCGGGTGCCGCAGGCCAGCAGCGCGGTCAGACGTAGTTGCGGGTAACCCGAGATCCCGTTACCGAGCCGCTGGCGGGTGAAGACCGTAAGGTTGGCCGGACAGTCCGGGACCGGCAGCAGGGTGCCATCGACGGCGACCACCCGCAGTCCCCGCCACCATCCAGCGCCGGCAGTCGTCACCGCAGGGCCGCTCACCAGGTCGAACAACGCCTTCATCGGTGCTGCTCCCAGCCGCTGGCGGGCCTGGCGAAGAGCGCTGCCGCTGGGCCGTACCGGCGCCAGACCCGACAATCCCGCGCATAACCGGTCGAACACCTGCAGGTAGCCCAGCCCGGTGAACAACCGTCCCGGCCAGCAGCAGGTACACCGTGACCCGCGCCGGCACCAGCCGGACCCTGCGCTGCAGCGCATGCGTCTGCGCCAGCACCTCATCGACCATCTCGAACGGGACGATCCGGGTCAGTTCGCCCAGATGCCCCGGCGCGAACACCCCCGCGGCTACCCCGACCGTTCTGACTGTGGCAATCTGTTCCAACAGCGGAGCTCCTGTGGTGAGGATGTCTTGGAGTGACAGACCTCTTCTACAGCGGCTCCGCTGCTTTGTTCACCGGTCTTGACGAACAGCCCTCTCCCTGAACTGAACGGCGTTGCGTCTAGAGGCCCTGCCCGTGCCCGGGCTGCTGTTTCACAGGCGGTCACCGATGAAACAACCTCAGTGTCCGCGTTGTCGTCTCTTCGAGTCGGCGGAAGTCCTCGCCACCGCCTACGACACCGGTTCGCGCCTTGACGTACTGGCCGTTGGTCTGTGGCACGTTTCGTTCGTATTCCGGTCCCACCCCTTGAGGAAGCTCTGACCTGCATATCCGTTGAAAATATCGCCGATACTACCGGGACCCCAACAACGGTTACTTAGTCCCAGTCTGGCGCTCGGCGACCAGTTTGAAGACGCGTTTGAACTCCGTGTATGCCTCCTCGCCGACCGCCCGTGCGTGCTCGGCCTCCATCTCCGCGAGGAGGGCGTCCGACTTCACCATGTGATCGCGGCCGAGCTCGGTCGGCACGATGAGCTTCGCCCTACGGTCGGCTGGATCCGGCTGCCGCTCCACGTACCCGAGCGCCACGAGCTCGTCCACCAGGGTGCCGATCACCTGCTTGTGCTGGCCCGACCGCACGGCCAGGTCGGAGGCCCGGCTGCCCTCCACGTCGAGGTAGGCCAGCACGGCCCCGTGCCGCGGCCTGACCTGGGGGTGGCCCATCTCCGACAGCCGGGAGAACAGCTCTTTCTGCAGGCTGAACAGCGTCCGGCTGGACAGGATCCCCAGGTCGGGCAGCTCACGCTTGCGCTCGCTTCTGTGCACTGCACACTCCCATTTAGTCATAAATCTTGACTGTCACAAATACTTACTATATCGTCATCGCATGACGACGACAGTAGAACTCACCAGGTTCCGCGTCTCCGCCGAGCATGCGACGGACCTCGTGGCCGCCCGTGGCCCGATGATCGCGGACTTCCAGGCCGACCGGGACGGATTCCTGGGCGCCAAGCTGGTCCAGCTGCCCGACGGCGAATGGCTGGACATCGTGGAATGGCGTTCGCCGGCCGACTTCGCGGCCTCCCGCACCAAGGGCGGCAATCTGCCCGGAATCCGGGCCTTCTTCGCCCTGATCGACGAACTCGTTTCCACAGAAGAGGGGACATTGCGATGACCATCCTGATCACCGGTGCCAACGGCACCGTCTCCAGCGAGGTACTGCGCTCGCTGCGGGGCACGGCGGACCTGCGGGTGCTGGTACGCGACAGGGCCAAGGCGCCGTCAGGTGTCGAGGTGGCGGTCGGCGACCTCCACCACCCGGAGACGCTGGACCAGGCGTTCGAGGGCGTGGACACGGTGTGGCTGCTGGTCGCCATGGGCCCGGACTCCACGCACGCCAGCAGCAACGCGCTGTGGGCGGCCAGGAAGGCGGGCGTGCGGCACATCGTCCGCATGTCGGCCATCGGCGCGGGGCACGACGCGCCGACCCGCAACGGCCGGCTGCACGTGCTGTCGGACATCGAGCTCGCGGCCTCGGATGTCGGCTGGACCGTCATCCGCCCGGCGTACTTCATGCAGAACATTCTCGGCTCGGTCAACGGCGACACCTTCTACGGTGCTCCCGGGGAGGGCCGGGTCGGCATGATCGACGTGCGGGACATCGCCGACTTCGCCGCCGTCGTGCTTCGTGACCCCTCACGCCACCAGGGGGAAACCTACACGATCACTGGACCGGAGAGAATCAGGCTGCGGGACACGACGGACACGCTGTCGGAGGTGTACGGCAGGCCGATCACCTACCAGCCGGTGAGCCCGGACGACGCCTACCACGTGCTGTTGAAGGCCGGGATGAAGGAGTGGGACGCGGAGGTTACCAAGGAGTACATGACGGCCTACGACGCGGGCTGGGGCGACTACACCACGCCCACGTACACCGCCGTGACGGGCCGTCCGGGCAGGACATTCGCCCAGTTCGCTCGCGACTACGCCGATCAGCTCGGCGGATGAGGCCACGCCGCGGTGGCCGCCGATGCCTGTGATGGACGAAGTTGTCGTCAAGTGGATCCGTCCGTCATGGGCGATCTCGGTCGGCTGTTTCATCGCGGTTGTGTGTTTCCAAGCTGATCGCCGATTCACACGGACGTCGAGTGGCTCAGGAGCGGCCATCTGTGAGTTCCTTCTCGGGTGGCCGCCGTTCCCTCTCGCAGCCGATCGCCCGCCTGGCCGCGCCCGAGGGCGCTCCGGGCGTCTGGATGGTCACCGGATACGACCTGGTCCGCCAAGTCCTCGCCGACCCACGCTTCAGCTCCCGCTACGAGACCCAGTACTACCCGATGGCGGGCGGGCACCTGCCGCCCGCCCCCGTCGGCGACCTGACCGGCATGGACCCGCCCCAGCACACCCGCGTCCGCAAGATGCTGACGGGCAAGTTCACCGTCCGCAGGATGAACCTGCTCACCGAACGGGTCACCGAGATCACCCGTGAACGGCTCGACGCGATGGAGCGGCAGGGGCCGCCCGCCGACCTCGTCGAGGTCTTCGCCCAGCCCGTCCCCGCCCTGATGATCTGCGAGCTGCTCGGCGTGCCGTACGCGGACCGCGACCAGTTCCAGGCCTCCACGCGAAACCTCTCGGAGGCCGGGGAGCCTGAGGCGCAGTACGCCGCATTCATCGAGCTCGGCGAGTATCTGCGGGAACTCGCGCTCGCCAAGCGTGCCAAGCCGACCGACGACCTGCTCAGCGACCTGGCCACGGGCGGCGACCTGACCGACGAGGAGCTGGGGGGCGTGGCCGCCTTCCTGCTCGGCGCCGGCCTCGACACCACAGCCAACATGCTCGCGCTCGGCACCTTCGCCCTGCTGCGCAACCCGGCGCAGCTCGCCGCTCTGCGCGACGACCCCGGCCTGGCCGACAGCGCCGTGGAGGAGCTGCTGCGCTACCTGTCCATCGCCGCCACCGGGCTGCGCGGCGTGCTGGAGGACGTCGACCTCGACGGCGTGCGGGTCAAGGCGGGCGACACGGTCGTGATCGCGATCAACGCCGCCAACAGGGATCCGGCCAAGTTCTCCGAGCCCGACCTGCTCGACCTGCGCCGCTCGGCCGCCGGGCACCTGGCCTTCGGCCATGGCGTCCATCAGTGCCTCGGTCAGCAGCTCGCCCGCGTCGAGATGCGTGTCGCGTTTCCCGCGCTGCTCATCCGCTTCCCGACGCTGCGGCTCGCCGTACCGGCCGAGGAGCTTTCGCTGCGCACCGACCCCTCGCAGGTGTACGGCGTGCACAGCCTGCCCGTCACCTGGGATCGGGGGTGAACGCGATGCGATCCTTCGTCTCGGTGACGGGGCTGCGTAAGTCCTACGGCGCCCACCGCGTCCTGGACGGCATCGACCTCACCATCGCGCAGGGCACCGTCTTCTCGCTGCTCGGCCCGAACGGCGCGGGCAAGACCACCACGGTGCAGATCCTGTCCACCCTGGTCAAGGCCGACGCCGGCGAGATCCGGGTGGCCGGGCACGACCTGGCCACAGAACCCGACAAGGTGCGGGCGGCGATCGGCGTCACCGGCCAGTTCTCCGCGGTCGACAGCTTCCTCACCGGCGAGGAGAACCTGCGGCTCATGGCCGACCTACTCCACCTCGGTCGCTCCCGCGGACGTGAGCGCGCCCGCGAGCTGCTGGAGCGCTTCGACCTTACCGACGCCGCGCGCAAGCCCGCTGCCACCTACTCGGGCGGCATGCGCCGCCGGCTCGACCTCGCCATGACCATGGTCGGCACGCCCCGGCTCATCTTCCTCGACGAGCCGACCACCGGCCTGGACCCGCGCAGCCGCCGCACCATGTGGCAGATCGTCCGCGACCTCGTCCAGCAGGACGGCGTGACCATCTTCCTGACCACCCAATACCTGGACGAGGCCGACGAACTCGCCGACCGCATCGCCCTGCTGAGCCAGGGGCGGCTGGTGGCCGAGGGCACCCCTGCGGAACTCAAGCGTATGGTCCCCGGCGGACACGTCGTCGTACGCTTCGCCGACCCCGACGGTTACCTCAGGGCGGCCTCCCACCTGAAGGCCACCTCGCGCGACGAGGAAGCCCTCACGGTGCAGATCCCCGACACCGGCGTCAGCACGCTGCGCGAACTCCTGGAATGGCTCGACGCACAGGTCATCGACGTCGCCGAGCTGTCGGTGCACACACCCGACCTGGACGACGTCTTCCTCGCCCTGATCGAGGAGTCCTCCGGATGAGAGCGATCACCGACTCCGCGACGATGCTGCGGCGCCAGATCAGGCACATGTGGCGTTACCCCACACTGATCCTCGCCTTCGCGGGCGTCCTGGTGGTGCTCCTGCTGCTGTTCGTCTACGTCCTCGGCGGCATCATGGGCGCCAGGATCGGCGGCGACCGCGCCGCCTACGCCGCTTACATCACCCCGGCATCATGATCATGACGATCGCGAGCGCCGCGCAGTGGACGGCGATCTAGGTGGCCGTGGACATGACCGAGGACATTGTCGCCAGATTCAAGACCATGGCCATCGCCCGCGTCTCGGTCCTGACCGGGCACGTGCTCGGCGCGCTGGTCCAGAACTTCATCGCGATTACGACGGTGACGCTGACGGCCCTGCTGATCGGCTTCCGCCCCGCCGCCTCCGCGCTGGACTGGCTCGGGGTGATCGGCGTGCTGGCCATGTTCACCTTCGCCGTCACCTGGCTGTCGGCCGCGCTGGGCATGGTGACCAAGAACGTGGCCACGGCCAGCAACCAGCCGATGCCGCTGATGCTGCTGCCATTCCTGGGCAGCGGCGTAGTCCCGCCGGAGTCGATGCCGGGCCCGCTGCGCTGGTTCGCCGAACACCAGCCGTTCACACCGGTCATCGAAACCATGCGCGCGCTGCTGGCCGGGCAGCCCGCGGGATCTAGCTTCGCGGCGGCGGCACTCTGGAGCGCGGCCATCGCGCTGGGCGGATACCTGTGGGCACGCAGGCTCTACAACCGGTAAGGACAGGCGTGTTCAAACGCATTTTTCCAGCACTTGGCCTGCTGGTTCTCGCACCGCTGGTCGGCGAGTACCTGCTCGGCAACATCGCCATCAACGCCCTACCGATGATCATCGGGCTGATTCCGCTGTACGGCGGTGGCGCGCTGCTGATCCGCGAGGTGGCCCGCCGGTGGCGGCTGGGGTGGCCGGGGATCATCCTGTTCGGGCTCGCCTATGCCGTGATCGAAGAGGGCCTGCTCACCCGGTCGCTGTTCGATCCCGACTATGTCGGGCTGCGGTTGCTCGACTACGGGTTCATCCGCGCTGGGCATCGGCGCCTACTGGACCGTGTTCGTCCTGGCCATCCATGGGGTATGGAGTATCGCGGTGCCGATCTCGATGGTAGAGGCGGGCTCACGCCGTCCGGACACCCCCTGGCTCGGCAAGGCCGCCCTCACCGGTTCAGCCGTCCTGTTCCTGCTGGGCGGCGCGGTGCCCATCGCCCTGGCCAGTCCGGCTGCCATCTACCCGTTGTCGGCCGCTCAGATCACCTGGACGCTGATCACGGCCGTCGCCCTGATCATCGCCGCGTTCCTGTCCGCTCGATTCCGCCGCCCCTCCGTTCGGCCACGCCGCCCAGCCCGTGGACCGTCTTCGCGATCACCATCGTGGCCGGGCTGGCGTTCTGGCTCCCCACTTTGCTCGCCCTGGTGGGAATCAAGCTGGAGTCCGTCGTGCCCGCGTGGATCACGGTCGGCTTCTACCTCGCGCTCTACGCCACCATGACGCTGCTCATCCTGCGCTGGTCCCGACGCATGGGGTGGGGCCCCTGGCACAGGCTCGCCCTGAGCGCCGCCGGCCTGGTCACCTACGCCTGGCACGGCTTCCCGCAGCCGCCGAGTCTCCCCGCACCCGCGCATGTGGACCTCATCGGCAACGCGGTCTTCGGGCTGGCCGCCCTCGGGCTGCTCGCCTTTGTGGTGGTAAGGCTCCGCGCCGCTCCGCCAACTTGATCTGCAACCTTGGCGCTTGCGAGATCGCCCCAGATTTCTCAAGAACAAGCTCAGCGTGCCTTGCCGCCGTAGGAGGTGACCGGGGGCAACACCGTGCTCCTCCTACGCCGAGACCGCCTTGTCCGGATCGAGGTGGCGGTAGATCGTGGCGCGGCTGACGCCGAGCCGGTCGGCGATCTGCTGGACGGTGTAGCGGCGCTTGCCGTCATCGCCCTTCATGTCGTACAGCGCGCGGGCCATCTCCACCCCCAGGGCGTCCAGGGCCGCCGGCCGCCCGCCGACGCGGCCGCGTGCTCGGGCCGAGGCCAGGCCTTCGAGGGTGCCCTCGACGATGAGTTCGCGGAGGAACTCGTCGAAGGCGCCGAACATGTGGAACTGCAGGCGTCCACCCGGCGTGGAGGTGTCGATGCCCTGCTGGCGGGCGGCATACCGGAACGAGGCGCGCAGCAGATGCACCACGCAGGTCTGCACGATCGTCTGCGGCCAGGTCTGCTCGACGGCTTGCGGCAGGCCTTTCAGCCCGTCGCAGACGCCGTGGGCGAGCTTGTCGTCGAGGCCATCAAAGCCGACCGGCCGTACGTCCTCACCGACCGCGCCGGCCTCGGCCTCATCACCGCGCGGACCGAGGCCATCCTGGCCGCCATGCCGGCCACCGACCCGGCCGCCGAGGGCTTCACCGGGTTCGGTTCCTAAGGTCGGGTCGCCCGCGGGTGGAAGATGTCAAATGCCGGCGATCGTCCACTGGTTGTTGATGTTGTGTTCGGTGTCCGCTTGGCCAGGGTGGAGCCGGCGGTGCTGTTGCCCTTGCCGTCCAGTGAGGTGTCGGTGCTCCGGTTAATGATCTAGTGGCGGCTGTTGCCCGTGCCGTTGAGGCGCCACTGCTGGCTGTCGCGGCCGTTCTACGCGCCTGCCGGGCAGACGCGTTGGCCACGGGAACACTTCGCTCGGCCAGTTTACTGGCGGAGGCGAACAGGCCGGCGGGCATTTTTGGTCATGCCGGTGCCCTCCTGCACCATGCGGCGTGCGCTGAGATCGACTTGAGCAGGTATACGGCACCGCCGTACCGGGAAGTTTGTCAGGCCGGGTCGGGTGCGTCGTCGGGGAGCACGGCGAACAACAAGCGTGCCGGGGGCTGGACGATGCGGGTGATGTGGCCTCCCTTGATGTCCGCGGCGAAGGCGGTGTCGCCGGGGCCGAGCCGCCGCGTCTGCCCGCTGGTGTCCTCGGCCTCGATCACTCCGCGCAAGACGACGACGAACTGGCGGGCAGGCGCCGGATGCGCCGGAATGGTGATGTCGGCGAGAAGATCGATGAACTGCAGCGAGACCACTTCGGTAGGGGTGGTGGACAGCATGGGCGGCACACCGGGACCCAGGTCGGTCTCGTGTTGTTCGAGTGTCACCGAGCTCAATCTGCTGCCGCCATCGCCGTCGTTCTCCATCGCGGGAAGGTGCAAGGTCATTTCTCGTGCTCCTGTTCTTCGGCGGCCGTGGTTGTGCTTCACGTGCCAGGGTGTGCTTCAGAAGTGGCGAGGCGCGGAGCCATCAAGGCGACGGCTTGTCCTGGCGGGGTGCGGAGCCGCCAGGGCGACGGCTTCGGCCCAGGCGGGAGACGGAAGCCGTCAAGGTCGGGGCTTCGTCGCGCGTCAGGCGACAGGCGTTTTGAGGGCGGACACCGACCGAGAGAATCGCATGGCGCCGTCTTCCAGCGATCCGTGGCGCATCAGCAGCACATCCCGCAGGTAGTTCTGATGCAGCCGCCACGGTGCCGCGGGCCCCTGCTTGGGTAACGCGTCGATGCCGCGCGTGACGTATCCGGACTTGAGACCTATGAATGGTTCGGTCGGCGGCACGGACGTGATCGGCGCGCAGAATCGGTAGCCCCGCTTGTCCATGTGATTGAGCAGCCGGCAGACGTAACCGGAAACGAGGTCGGCTTTGAGCGTCCAGGACGCGTTGGTGTAGCCGATGGTGAACGCGAAGTTCGGGACGCCGGAGAGCATCATGCCCTTGTAGGTCGTCGTCGCGCCGATCTCGACGGCCGCGCCGTCGACACTCAGCGTCATCCCGCCGGCGAACATCAGGTTCAGGCCGGTGGCCGTGATTACGACGTCGGCCGGTAGCTCCCTTCCGGACGCGAGCCGGATCCCGTTCTCGGTGAACGTGTCGACTCTGTCGGTCACGATCGACGCGCTCCCCTCGTGTAGGGCCTTGAACAGATCGCCGTCCGGCACGACGCACAGCCGCTGGTCCCACGGGTCGTAGCGCGGCCCGAAGTGGAGGTCTGCGTCGTAGCCCTGCGGCAACTGACCACGGACGCGCTTGAGCAGCAACCGCTTCACCAGCCGGGGCCGTCGCCGGCTCAACTGATAGAACAGCAGGCCCGTCAGCACGTTCTTCCACCGCACGATCGATGCGGCGGCCCTTGCGGGTAACATGCCGAGCAGCACGTCGGCGACCGGGTCCGTGGACGGCGCCGACACGACGTAGCCCGGTGAGCGCTGCACCATCGTGACGTGCTCGGCCGCGTGCGCCATCGCGGGAACAAGCGTCACGGCCGTGGCGCCGCTGCCGATGATCACGACGCGCATGTCTGTGTAGTCGAGATCCTGCGGCCAGTGCTGGGGATGCACGACAGGTCCGGTGAAACGCCCGGCGCCCGGGAACTCCGGTGCGAAACCCTGGTCGTAGCGGTAGTAGCCGGTGTTGGCGAAGAGAAAGCCGCAGGTCAGCCGTATGGTCTCGCCGGTGTCGAGGCGTTCGGCCTGGACCGTCCAGCATGCCTTGGCCGTAGACCATTCGGCCCGGGTGACGCGGTGGTGGAACCGGATCTTGCCGGCGACGCCGTGCTCTCGCGCGGTGCGCCACACGTATTCGCGGATCGACGCGCCGTCGGCGATGCCCTTGGCCTTGGGCCAAGGGCTGAACCGGTAGCCCAGGGTGAACATGTCGGAATCGGAGCGGATGCCGGGGTAGCGGAACAGGTCCCACGTGCCGCCGATCGCCGCGCGGGCTTCGAGAATGGCGTACGTCCTGCCTGGGCGATTCTTTTGCAGATGGCAGGCGGCGCCGATGCCGGACAGGCCCGCCCCCACGATCAGCACGTCAACGTGTTCGAGTGTCATGGCTCTCGCCCTTCAGCCGCCGGTGGCCGCGTGTACGGCACTGAAGGTATCGACTCTATGTCGATTCTGTCAACAATGTGTCGAGTACGCCGACTAGATGTCGATAGCCTGCTGCCGGGTCCGCTAGGGTGAGGCGCATGACGCTCGACAGCACTGCGAAGCCGCGCGCGAGCCGTGGTCGCCGGCCTTCCCGGCCCACGGGCGACGATCGAGAGCTGGCCATCCTGTCCACAGCGGAGAAGCTGCTCGAGCAGCACGCGCTGAGCGAGATCTCGATCGACGACCTCGCGCGCGGCGCGGGGATCTCCCGCCCGACCTTTTACTTCTATTTCCGGTCCAAGGACTCGGTGCTGCTCACCCTGCTCGACCGCGTCATTCAGAAGTTGGACCAGGCCGTGGTCGGCCCGAGCGAGCGGCTCAGCGAAGATCCGGTGCGCTACTGGCGCGAGTGTCTCGAAGCGACCTACACGACCTTCAGCGCGCACCGCGCGGTGCTGACCGCCACCGTTCAGGTTCAGCACACCAACGCCGAGATCCATCGCTGGCGTGCCGACCGGGCGGAGACGTGGGTCACCCGCATCTCGCAGGCCATCGAGGCCGAGCGCGCCCGCGGTGCCGCACCACCCGGGCCACGAGCCCGCGATCTCGCCATCGCACTCAACCTGATGAACGACCGGGTGCTCTACTCCACCTTCACCGGCGACGAGCCCGCGGTGCCCGAGTCCGACGTGATCGACGTCCTGCTCAACATCTGGCTCACCACCATCTACCAGACCACCCAGCCCATAGCCGGCTGACCTCCCCGCGCACGGGCAGGTTGGCACCGGCAGCGGAACCAGCCGTCTCCGGTAGCGGAACCCTCGCAGCGGACCGCATCGAGCCGCTGCGCCGGAGTTCGCCGCGGCCGGGTACGCCGCGTTCTCCATCATGATGACGGCGGGGCGGCTGGCGGCCACGTTCGGGGAGGTGCCGCTGGTGCGCTGCTGCGGGCTGCTGGCGGCCCTGGGGTTGGCGCTGCTCGGCGGGCATCAGGGGGGTTCCTGCCCGGGCCGATCGTCATCGAGGGATTCGCGAAGCGGGAGTTGGTCAGGCTGCCGCTGGCGCTGATCGTCCGGGTGTTGCTGGCCGCTTTCGTGGCGCTCGCCGCCACAGCCCTGCGCACTCGTACGACGGCGCCGCCGGCTGGCCTCAGCCGAACTGGTGCCAGCCCAACCTGACCACCATCGCCGTCACCACGCACAGCAGTACGATCCGCACGTAAGGCGGTGCCCTGCTTCATCGCCGTCCGCGTGCTGACCGCCCGAGGAGATCGCCACCGGCTACGTCGAAGATTTGTAACACCGTTTGAGCGGTGCGAGCGGGCAGGCGAGTCAGGGGGTGACGACCAGGCGGACCTCGCCCTACGCCTGTACCAGGCGGTGCAAGCGGAATAGGGCGAGGCGAAGGTCTTGTCGCGGAAGAATTCGCTGCGCAGGATGTCGAACATGTTGGCCGCCAGATTGGCGTCCGCCCGCCCGTGGCCGTGCTCGTTTGCCGTGCACGTGGCATTGCGCCAGATCTCGTGCGTGTGCTCCGGGTTGGCCCCCGATGGAGACCAGCACCGTCACGCTGGTCGGCGGCCCTGACCAGCAGGGTGCCGCCGGAACTGCTGACGCTGCCGCCGTCGGCGACGGCCCGTGCCAGCGCCAGGAAGCGGACCGAACCGGTCATCATGTCGCCCGAGACACCGTCGAGTGCGACTGTGGTCGTGTCCGGGCTGGAGCCGACCACCTGCGCGCCGCCGGCGACGGCCCCGTCCGCCAAGCCTCACCACCGGGCAGATCATCCGGCCGTGGCCAGGGCCACTCGGTGCGCCTCCCGGCCTCGCTTGCCCTTCACCGCGCCGCCCGGTGAGGCCCGGTTCAAGCGTGACGAGGACGTGGGGGAGTGTCGCTCCCAGGCGCCAGAGCACACGTACCGGCCGCCCGCGGTGAGAAGGTCTCGACGCCGGCCCTCCTCCACTATCCGGCCATGCTCCAGGCCACGACCACCCGGTCGGCGGTCGTGGCCTGGTCAGCTTCTCCGCGCGCCTGCTGTTCGGGCTGCCGCGCTTCGGCTTGACGCCAGTTGCGCGCCCCGGCACCGCGGCGGCCGCGCTGCTGCTGTCGGCCGCCTCCATCGCCGCCCCGACGGCCGCCTGTCGCCGCGCTCGATCAACACCATCGTCGGCGAGATCGGCCGCCTGCACGACGCCCAGATGCCCAACCTGGAGCGCAGGCTCGGCACGCTGCGCCCGCACGACGCGCGCCACACCTTCGCCTTCAGCCTGTCGCAGGCCTCCGGCCACAACCGCGCCGAGGTCGAACGCCGCCTGGGCCACGCCAACGACCGCTACCTGCGCCTGTACACCAACCCGCCCGACGACATCGCGGCCGGCTACATCGAGGACCTGTGACCCCGTGCTGATTCCCAGCGGACCACGCCCGGGGCGGGCCAACCGCGGCCGGTGCACGCTACCGGGGAGGATCGGGTGCCAGGCTTCCGTCGGGGGCGATGGGATCGAAGATCTGGCCGATCAGCGTGATCACGTGGGGGTTCTCCACCGCGTACAGCGTCCGGCGGCCGTTGCGGCGTGCGATGATCAGGCCGGCCAGGCGGAGCTTGGCCAGGTGCTGGGAGACCGTGGCGATTCTGATGCCCGCGTGCGTGGCCAGCGTGCTGACGTCGTAGGAGGCGTGGGTGATCAGCCACATCAGGTGGAGCCGTATCGGGCTGGCCAGCGTCAGGAACTCGCCGCACGAGCAGGTGCCGAAGCAGTAGCCAAGGCCTTCGCCCTCGAGGTCGGGATGGAGCTCGAGCTTGTGCGCGGCTCAGTCGACCAGCGGCTCGTCAATGTAGTACAGCCAGGCCGCGTCCGCTGTTTGCTGGAGGTCATGGTTCTCCTTCCCCTGGGAACGCGGATCCAGGCTCTACAGGTCGAAGACAGCGGCGAGCATGTCGCGTACGGCTTCCATGTCTTCGGCCGACACGGTCCCGAGATGCGCTTCGGGGTCGGCACCCAGCCAGTCCCGGAGGACTCGCTGAATGCTCCCGGACGGTGGCACTCTTGCCCGGCTCAATCCGGAGCCTGACGAGGACGCCCTTCGCCAGGCCGGGGAGCGCGGCATCTGGGTGGGCTTCGTCCTCGTAGAACTGGACAACGCCGCGATGGCGACGATCGCCGAGCTGGTCGAGGCAGGAAAGCTGGCGTCGAGGTCGGCACCGTCCTGCCGTTCGAGCAAGCGGCCAAGGCACCTGAGCTCGGCGAGACAACCGCACCACCGGAAAGATCGTGCTCACTGTCGCCGGATGGCCGGATCCGCCTGCCTTGGTCAGATGTGCTCCAGGACGACCACGGGGATCTGCCTGCGGCTCCTGGCCTCGTAGGTGTGGTAGACCGGCGCGAGCTCGGTCATCATGCGCCAGAGCCGCTCCCGTTCCGGCCCTTCAGCGGTACGCGCGCGGGCGGTGAAGCGCTCGCCGAGGATCTGCACGCCGACCTCCGGGTTGGCCACGATGTTGAGATACCACGCGGGATGCGTCTGCGTGACGGCCGAGTCGGACGCGACCAGGCTGTAGCGGCCGTCGTCCTCCCCGAAGAACAGCCTCGTGCGCAGCCACCGGCCCGACTTCCTGCCCCTGACGGTGAGGACAAGGTTCGTCACCCCTCCTTCCAGGTGACCGTCACGGCCGTCCGTGGCCAGGTAGCGGCGGACATGTTCGGCGACCGAGCGGTCGGGGCTGTCAGCGGCGTCGTCCCACATCACTGGTCTCCCGCCGTGATGCCCTGGGCGAACCCCGCATCGACCGCGAGCTCACGCCCTGATGCCTTGCTGCCGACGGCACTACTCGACGTCATGGATCTGACCTTTCGGTTCTTCGTTCATGGGCCGCTGTCCCGCACATGGGCGGGGCAGCGGTGGAAGCGGGGCTTGCCTCAGTGCGCGCTGCTGAGGCCCTGGGCGAACCCTCCGTCGACAGGGAACTCGACGTTGGTGGTGAAGGTCGCGTCGGCGGCCAGGAAGAGCGCGGCCGCGGCGACCTCCTCGACGGTGCCGTTGCGCTTGAGCGGAGTGGTCTGGCTGCCCTGCCGTTCGAACTCGCGGCGTTCTTCCTCGGTCAGCCCCGCGACACCCATGGTCGGGGTCTTGATGTAGCCGGGGGCCACGGCGTTGACGCGGATCTTGCGAGGCAGGAACTCGGCCGCGAGGACGTGGGAGATCGCCCGTACCGCCTCTTTGGAGCCGGAGTAGGCGCTCAGGCCGGGAAAGATCAGATCGTTGGCGACGGTGGTGAAGACGATCGCCCCGCCCTCGTTGATCAGCGGCGACAGGCTCTGCACCGTGAAGAAGGCGCCCTTGGCGTTCACGGCGAAGTGCCGGTCCCAGGAGTCCTCGGTGACCTCCTCAAGCGTCTGAACCTCGGCGATACCGTGGTTGACGAACAGGTAGTCGATCCGGCCGAGCCTGTCCCGCACGGTGCCGGCGAGGGCTCGGATGTCGGCCATGCTGCCCGCGTCGGAGCGTACGACGTGCGCGGAGTGCGGCTTCAGCTCGGTACGCGCTTCCTCGATGTTCGTCTCATTGCGGCCCGTGAGGACGACCTCGGCCCCGCCGTCCAAGAGCGCTTCGACGATAGCCAGGCCCATTCCGTGGGTACCGCCCGTGACGACGGCGCTCTTGCCTGCGAACTTGCTCATCATTGACTCCTACAAGGGTGTGTGGTGCGCCGGCTCCGACCGGTGCACCACAGAGAGTGCGGGCCTGGGCTCGCGGTTTTCTGTCGGTCTGCTTGCGGTGCGCTGACACGCCGGAGGATGACCGCGTGGCCGTACGGTGAGTTCATGCGTTTCGGGGTGTTGGGTCCTCTGGCCGTCTGGTCGCCGGACGGTGAAGCCGTGGTGGTGCCGGAGACGAAGGTGCGTTCACTGCTCGCTGCTCTGCTGACGGCCCCGGGGCAGGTGGTCTCCGCTGATCGGCTCGTGGACGAACTGTGGGGAGAGGCGCCGCCGGCGAATCCCACGGGTGCCCTGCAGACCTTGGCGTCGCGGCTGCGGCGGGTGCTTGGCCGTGCCGGGGGCCAGGGCGTGCTGGTGCACCGGGCCCTCGGCTACGTCCTCGACGTGGCGGACGACGCCATGGACGCAGGTCGGTTCACCGCACTCACCACACGGGCCCGTACCGCCACGGACCCCCGCGAACGCGCCGAACTGCTCACCGCGGCGCTGGCGTTGTGGCGGGGCCCCGCCTTCGCCGACTTCGCCGACGAGGAGTTCGCGCGCCCGGCTATCACGCGCTTGGAGGAGCAGCGCCTGCTGGCCCTGGAGGAACAGGCCGAGGCCCGCCTCGAACTGGGCGAGCACGGTCTTCTCGCCGGGGAGCTCGGCGACCTGACCCGCCGTCACCCGCTCCGGGAGCGGCTGCGCGCGGCCCATATGCGAGCCTTGTACGGCGCGGGCCGGGCGAGCGAGGCCCTGGACAGCTACCAGGATCTGCGCCGCAGCCTGGAGGAGGAACTGGGCCTTGAGCCGGGTCCTGAACTGGCCGCCCTGCAACGGGAGATCCTGCGGCAGGACCCGACCCTGCGGGCCGTCCCGGCACCCATGTCCGCGCCGCACCGCCACACCAACCTGCCTGTCCCGGCCACCGCCCTGGTCGGGCGGTCGGACTCCGTGCCAGAGGTCCGCGCCCTGGTCGCGGCGGGCCGCCTGGTGACGTTGACCGGGCCCGGCGGAGTCGGCAAGACGCGGCTGGCGGTAGAGGTGGCGTCCGGCCTGACCGGTTCCCACCCGGACGGTGTCTGGCTGGTGGAGCTGGCCGCCCATACCTTCTCCACCGAGTCCGGCGCCACCACCACGGGTGACGAACTGGCCGAGGTCGTGGCCGCGACGCTGGGGGTCCGGGACGACGCTGGCCGCTCCGGCCCGTTGCCGCGCACGCTGCCCGACCGTCTGTCCGACGCGCTCCGCACCCAACGCCTGCTGCTGGTCCTCGACAACTGCGAGCACGTCATCGAGGCCGCCGCCGGCCTGGCCCAGGCGCTGCTGCGGGACGCCCCGGGCGTACGGATCCTCGCCACGAGCCAGGAACCGCTGAGCATCTCGGGCGAGCAGGTCTGGCCGGTGCCCCCGCTTGATCTGCCCCCGGACTCGGATGATCAGGCGGTACTGCTCGCGTCGAGCGCGGTGCGGTTGTTCGTCGACCGCGCTGCGGCGGCCTCGCCCGGCTTCGCCCTCACCGACGACAACGCCCGTGCGATCGCCTCCATCTGCCGCCGGCTCGACGGCATTCCGCTGGCCCTGGAGCTGGCGTCGACCCGGGTCCGGGTCCTCGGGGTGCGTGAGGTGGCCAAGCGTCTGGACGACCGGTTCCGGCTGCTCACCGGCGGTCATCGGGGCGCCCCCGCACGGCAGCAGACCTTGCGCGCGATGATCGATTGGAGCTGGGAACTGCTCACCGCGGCCGAGCAGGCAGTGCTGCGCCGGCTCGCCGTCCACTCCGATGGCTGCACGCTGGAGGCCGCCGAGGCAGTCTGCGCCGGTGCCGGTGTGAAGCCCGCCGAGGTACTGGACCTGCTGACCCGTCTGGTCGACCGTTCTCTTGTGCTGGTCGCCCACGATGCGGACGGCACCCGGTACCGGCTGCTCGAGTCGGTGTCGGCGTACCTCTTGGAGCGGCTGCGGGAAACCGAGCATGAGCGGGTACGGCGCGCTCACGCGTACTACTACGTGGCGTTCACCGAATGGACGGATCCCTTACTGCGCGGCGCCGATCAGCAGCGCCGGCTCCGGCTTCTGGACGCCGAGAGCGCCAATATCCGCAGAGCGCTCGACAGCGCCGCCGCGGACGGCGACGGCCACCTGATGCGCCGGCTCGTCCACGCGATGGCCTGGTACTGGTTCCTGCGCGGTCGTCTCAGCGAGGCCAAGCGCTACCTCGCCATAGCCCTCGCCCTGCCCGGCGATTCCTCCGGCGGTGGTGAGGGCGAGGCGGACTCTGCGGCCGGCCGGGTACCGGACCGGTCGGGCACCGTGGCCTGGCACACCGGGATGAGCCTGCTGTCCGGCGCCCCGGACGGACTGGCACGCCACAGTCAGGCCGTCCTAGAAGTGTACGAGGGCATCCGCGACCCCCATGAGCGGGTCAGGGCGGGCTGGCTGCTCGCTTACGCGGTCACCAGGTTCGGCGACTCCGCGGTGGGCACGGAACTGCTGAACCGGATGCTCACTGAGTCCCGTGCGCTCGGCGATCGCTGGGGCCTCGCCGCGGGGCTCAGCACCCGGGGCATGCAGACCTACGTCTGCGGCGATCTGAACGCTTCCCGGCGTGACGGCGAGGAGAGTCTCGAGCTCTTCCACGAGGCCGGTGACCGGTGGGGGCAACTGCAGGCCACGGCCGTGCTGGGACGTCTGGCGGAGATCGAGGGCGACTATCCGCGGGCCGCCTGCCTGCACCGGGAGGGGGCGCGGATGGCGGAGGAGCTGGGGCTGTGGACCGACGCCTCGATGCGCTGGTCCGAGCTCGGCAGGATCACCCTGCTGACCGGCGACCACGCCGGGGCCGAGGAATTCCACGAGCGGGCCAGGCGCCTCGCCCTTGAGCAGGGAGACCAACCGGCCGAGGAGTACGCCGAGCTCGGGCTCGCCCTGGGGGCGCGCCGGCAGGGCCGGCTCGACCGGGCGGAGTCGTATCTGCGCCGGTGGCTGGAGTGGAACCGGCAGTTCGACGCAGAGTACGGGGCGGCGCTGATCCTGGCCGAGCTCGGCTTCGTCGCGGAACTGCGCGGGGACGCGAAGACGGCGCTGGAGCTGCATCGGGAAGGGCTGGTCGCGGCCCGGGACACCGGCGATCCTCGGGCGATCGCCCTGGCCTTGGAGGGCCTCGCCGGGGCGTGGGCACTCGCCGGCCACCCTCTGCGGGCCACACGCTTGCTCGGTGTGGCCTCCGCGGCCCGCGTCTCGGTGGACGCGCCGCTGCCGGCTGCCGAACGCGGTGACGTGGACCGGATCACCGCGGCGCTACGCGCGGCACTCGGAGAAGCAAGCTTCGAAGCCGAGTTCGAACTGGGCACCGCCCTGAACCCGGACGCCGCGGAACTGCTCGGCACGTGACGGGATACGCCTGGACACGCGCCCGCTTAGCTCATGGACGACTGGACGTGAGCACGCAGCGCTCACGCGTGTGGAGCTGTGGCGAGCCCCCGAGAACGTACGCGCCGCGATGCGCGGGCCGCCGACTGGAGATCGGCCGCACCCGAGCTGGAATACATGCTCACGATTTGCGAACCGCGCGGCGGAGTTCCTCCAGATCGGCCTCGCCCTCGCCCTCGCCCTCGACCTCGACGGGATGGTGCTCGGGCATGGCCGACAGGATGGCCTGTGTCCGGGCGGTGATGAGGTCGATCCCGGCGCGGTCGCTGAGCACGTAGAGGCGGTCGGCCTTGACCGCCTCGACCACGAGCTCGCCGAAAGTGTCGGCGGGGATACCGAAGTGCGCAACGGCGGCATCGATTCTGGGAGTCAGCTGTTCGATGCCGGCTTGCGCCCGCCTCAGCTCGGGGCCGCCTTCTTGGGCGGCGACCAGGGATTGAGAGGATCGGGCGATGTTCGTGGCAACGGCGCCGGGGCACAGGACCGTGACACGGATGGGGTGGCCGGCGGCCTCGAGTTGGTGGCGCAGCGACTCCGACAAGCCGACGACGGCGAACTTCGACGAGGTGTACATGGGACCCACGCCCGCGCCGATCAGCCCGGCGGCGGAGGCGGTGTTGACGATGTGCGCGGGCCGGCCGTGGCGGAGCATGCGGGGCAGGAAACTCTGGACGCCGTTGACGACGCCGCCGAGGTTGATGTCCAGGGCGAGGTCCCACAGCTCATAACTCATGTCCTGCGGCTGCTCGGGGAAGGCCAAGCCGGCGTTGTTGCACAGCACGGTGACCGGGCCGAGTCGTTCCTCGGCTTCCTCGGCCACCCTCGCGTAGGCCGCTCGATCACGTACATCGAGATGGAAGGCGGCCACCTCGGTCAATTCGGCCAGCTCGGCGGCGGCCTCGCTCAGGGGGGTGTCGTCGATGTCCGTGAGGGCCAGTTTGGCGCCCTGGCGAGCCAGAGCGCGGGCGATGCCGAGGCCGATGCCTTGCGCTGCGCCGGTGATGAAAGACGTGGCTCCGCTGAGTTCCATGCCCGCATCGTAACACGAAGTTAGAGATTCTCTAAGTTTAGATACCATCTAAGATAGCGTTATGGGATTGCGAGAACAGCGGAAGATCCGGACACGCCGCACACTGATGGAGGTGGCGCTGCTGCTGTTCGAGAAGCAGGGGTACGAGCAGACGACCGTGGCCCAGATCGCGGCCGCCGCGGAGGTGTCACCCGCCACGTTCTTCAACTACTTCCCGAGTAAAGAAGACGTGATCTTCCCGGATCGGCTGGTGCAGGCGGAGGCGCTGGCCGGCAGCCTCAACGAGCGACGTCCCGGGGAGACGCCCGCACAGTGCCTGCAGCGGGCAGTGCACGAGATTCTGGAGTCAACCTCGTGGACCATGGACCCCAAAGCCCGCCACCTCGTCCTGGCACGGGCCCGCATCGTCGCCTCCGTTCCCACGCTGCGCGCCCGCTCCCTGCTTGAGATCACCGAGCTGCAAGAACGCTGGAGCGCCGACCTGGTGGCGGCCTTTCCGAAGCAACTCGACGGCTTCGCGGCAGACGTCCTGACAGGTGCCGTCATCGGCGCGATCCTCGCCGTTGCTGACCGCGCTCTGAGGACCGGCGCATCGGACCGCGCACTGATCGACCTGGTACGCGACGCCGCATCCACCGCCCTCAACCCCGGCGCCACCAGCACCGCGCCTCCTGCGCACCAATCGTAAGGGCGGCTGTCGCAGCGATCACGACGCTCGATGCCGTGCTTGCCGACCTGGTCATCCCGACCTGGCGGCACAGTACGCGTTCCACCCGGCCTGGCCGCCCCACACCACATTCCACGACGCAATACATGGTGATGACGGTGCTTCTCGATGCGCTTCCCCTCGTAGCGTGGAGACCGAACTGGGAGAGGTTTGGTCGTGGCAGGAGTCACGCGGCGGCGCTTTGATCCGGAGTTCCGGGCGGGTGCGGTGCGTATCGTGAAGGAGACTGGCAAGCCCGTGGCCCAGGTGCGCGGGATCTGGGGATCAACCCGTACACGCTGCACAATTGGGTTCAGATGAACCGGCTGAACGAGCAGTACAACGGCGACGGAGGCAAGACGCTGGAGGAGTCCGAGCAGGAGGAGCTGGCCCGGCTGCGGCGGGAGAAGGCCGAGCTGGTCAAGCAGCACGCCCAAGGAGCGGACGGCGTGGGAGAAGGAACGCGCCCAGCTGGAAGACGAGCGTGATGTCCTCAAGCGTTCCGTGGTCTTGTGGGTCAAAGAGGCGATGGGCCGGTAAGCGTGGCGGCCTTCATCAGCTCCCAGAAGACCGAGCACGACATTGACCACAGCACCTCCTGCCGGGCGCTGGGGGTGTCGCAGGCGTGGTTCTCCAAGTGGAAGAACCGCATCGGCCAGGACGCACCCACCGCTCGTCAGCAACGGCGGGCCTGGACGCCGAGATCACCCGCTGTTTCGAGGCATCCGGCGGAACCTATGGCTCGCCCCCGGATCACCCGTGACCTGCACGAGGCGGGTCGGCGGGTCTCGGAGAACACGGTCGCGGCGCGGATGGCCGAGCTCGGCTTGGTCGCCCGCAGGCGGCGCAAGCCGCGCTCGCTGACCCGGCCCTCCGCTCCCGAAGCTGGTCCCAGCCCCAAAGTAGGTGTTCGGGACTGGCAGGAGTCGTTGGCGGTGCCGGCGAGTAACGAACACTGTGGGACCAATCACCACATGACCAAGTCTGCTAACGCTACGCCGCGACCATGCTGTTGATGAACGCCGGCGACAAGGCCCGGTAGCTCTGCGGCCGGATTGGCCTGAACACCTGACGGCACGTCCAGGCGGGCCCGCCATCCCGGTAGTTCCCCCACGAACACATCACCCAGGCCGCCGAACTCTCACCTAAACCGCGGCGAGGGTGGCTTTGGCTTCGTCCGCGAGTTTCGGCGCCACATGTTCGGGAGTCCGAGCACCGCCCGGATCAGGTGCGGGTGGATGTTCACGAGTTCCGCACCACTCGTACGGCGCGGTCTCTTGATCGTGGTCATGCGCGGCGAGCTTGGCATCGCGGTAACGCAGAATCAACGATGTTGCCGGCTAATGCACGCCGAGAGCCGTTGCAAAGGTTGACGACTGGATCGGAGGGGACGGCCGGATGCCAGGACGCAGGCTGACCAGTCACTTGCTCCTCCAACCCTGGACCACCATCCGTAACCGCTTCACGAACTGTGGTCATGTCGCGATCGTGAGTGATCGCGATTTCATAGTTCGACGCGCAGACGAGCGGCCGCACCGGTTCCTGGCGGATCGGACGGGTCAGCCTTCGAGGAGTGTGGCGATGGCTTCGGCGCCGCCTTGGTCCAGCCAGCTTGGGAAGTCCAGCAGGTCCGGGTGGCGGTGGCGTAGGGCGGGGATGTCGGCGCGCCATAGGCCGCGTTGGGCGGTGAAGGCCCGAGTGGCGTCCTTGCTCAGGTTCAACTCCTCGCCGGCGACCTGCTGGTAGGTGATCCGGCGCCCGAGATGCCGGCTGAGCAGGCGCACGGTGGCCTCGGGAGTCAGTTCGTCGCCTGCCAGCTCCAGGGCCTGGCCGAGATAGGCAGCGGGGTCGGCGAAGGCGAGGGCGGCAAAGGCGCCGATGTCGCTCACGGCGACGAGTTGCACGGGCACATCGGGGGCGAACAGGTGGCGCAGGACTCCGTCGGTGGAGATGCCGCCCAGCTCAAGCCCGGGGATGGCGTGGTTCTCCATGAAGCGCACCGGTCGCAGGATGGTGGCCGGCAGTCCGAGGGCAGCGATGTGCTGCTCGATGGCCCACTTGCTCTCCCAGTAGGAGATACCGGTGCCTCGCTCGGCACCGCCGACGGAGGCAAAGACCAGGTGGGCGACACCAGCCGCAGCCGCAGCCTCCGCCAGGTGACGGCCGCGCCGGATCTCGCGTTCGCTGTCCAGGTCGTCGGGGGTGACGGCGAAGACGCCGTAGGCGTCGGCCATGGCCGCCTTGAGACTGCCGGTATCGTCCAGGTCACCCGCCAGCAGCTCGGCGCCCGTTGCGGCCAGTCCGCGGGCGGCCGTGGCGACGGGCTCCCGGACCAGAACGCGGACCGGCCAGCCGTCGGCCAGCAGGCGTGCGGCGGTGGCTCCGCCCTGTCGGCCTGTGGCGCCGGTGACCAGGACAGGTTTGCCGGCCCTGCTCGCGGCGGCGGTGGAGGAGAGCGAATGCTTCACGGGTGTGGTCATGTGAGGGACCTCCGGAAACGGTAAAGTTGAGACTGTCCCGAGAAAAATATCGAGATAGTCTCAACTTTTCAAGCGAGGGTTCTGCTTATGAACGCCGGCACACCGCCACCCCGCCGTCGCATGCGGGCCGACGCACACCGCAACTACGAACGGCTGCTGACCGAGGCGGCGGCCGCGTTCGCCGAGCACGGCGCGGACTTCCCCCTGGAGGCGATCGCGCGCCGGGCCGGGGTGGCCAACGGCACGCTCTACGGCCACTTCCCCACCCGCCGGGCCCTACTGGAGGCGCTGATGGGTGATCGGATGCAGGCCTTGGCTGCGACCGGCGCTGAACTGCTCACCGCGTGCTCACCCTTCGATGGCCTGGCCATCTGGGCCCGGGCGGCAATGGTGCACACGACGATCTACCGAGGGCTCGGCGCCACGCTTATGCAGGCCGTCGAGGATGAAACCTCCGAACTGCACGCGGCGTGCAAAGCGGTGCTCGCCGCCGGAGAGGAGTTGCTGGCCCGGGCGCGAACGGCCGGTGAAGTACGGCCGGATGTCACCGCCCCGGACCTGTACGCGCTGGTCAACGCGGCGGCATGGGCGGGCGAGCAGAGCTCCCCACCCCAGGGAGAGCGGCTACTGGCCTTCGGACTGGATGGATTCCGGACCTCGGCCACCGATCGCGAGTGATCGCGCGCGCCTGCCCTCGGCGATGCCAGATCCGATTCTCGTGAACAGGGCCACGAGGGTCTGTACGGTCGCTGGTGTAACTCCTGATCAAGAAGAACGCACCTGATGAGTACTGTGGATCCAGGCATCGACGGAGATCGACCTGGAGGACGCCGGAGTGGCCCGCAAGCCCGAGGAGACCAAAGCCGAGGAGTCGGACCGGGAGTTGGTGGCCCGGCTGGTCGATCAGGCTCGCGCCGAGGGCAGCGCCAGCGCATCGGCGCGGACCTGCCCGGGCTGCTGGTCGGCCCAGTCGGTCAGCCGGGCCAGTTCGGCGCTGGTGTAGGGGGCGGTGCGCTCGTCGGGTGCGCTGAGCGCGGGCGGGGTGGCTTCGCCGCGTTCGGCCCAGGCCAGCGCGGCCCGTACCTGGCGCAGCCAGGAGCGGTAGGTCTGCGCGGTGCGCGGCGACAGGCCGGCGCAGCCAGCCAGCACGAACGCGTCGATGGTTTCGTGCCGCAGCCAGACCTCCGGGTCGGCGGGCAACCCGCGGCCCTGACACCACAGCGCCAGCCGGCCGACCACATGCAGCAGCCGTTCCACCCGGTAACCGGCCATCGGCGCGGCCGCCGCGACGGTCGCTTGGACCTGCTCGGCCACCGTGTCCCAGCCGGGCGGGTTGTGGCGCGGCCGGTAGCTGGTGATCGTCGCCGAGGTGCCTGCGTCGAGGGTCACACCCCACACATAGCGGCTGGACAAGCAGCCGTTACGGTGCTGGACGACATCCACCGATAGGAGAACTTCGTCATGGTGGGAGGACGCGCCCGCTCGGCCGCCCCGCGGCAACTGGCCGACAACCCGGATGCCTGGCCCCACGCGAACCTCGCCGGACACCCGGCCGCGGCCGTCGTGCAGGACATCGCCGCCACCTTGGCGGGCATCCTGGCCGACCGAAGGCTGAGCCTGCGCGGCCTGGCCGCCCGCTCCGGCGTCAACCGCCAAGCCATCGCCGACCTGCTGGCCGGCCGTTCCTGGCCCGACGTGGCCACCATCGCCCTGCTGGAAGCCGACCTCGGGGTTCGGCTGTGGCCGGTCACCGCGCCGACCGGCAACCGGGGCAAGAGCTTGGGGGCGGGGTGAAGACGTGCGCGACATCGTCGTCCTTGCCTCCCGCCCCGGGCGGGCTGTCCGTCCCTGGGGCAGGCGAAATAGGCTCGACGGCCCCCAAGCGACCACATGGCGCGTTACGCTCAGAAGCGCGCGAGCAACGGTCAGTTAACGCCTGCTGGGTGCTCACGCAACCCGGTGCCGTCGAGTTCCCGCTCGGCGGCACCTCTCATCTGGGGCCATGCCCACCGCAGACGCTCTATCGCCTGGGCGCGGCTCCCTTCCCGGCCGAGCCGTTCACCCCGGACGCGATCGTGTACAGACCCTGCGCACGCTCGGCCAGCCAGCCGTCCTCCACCAGCCGCTTGAGCCGCGAACGCATCCCCTCCACCTGCGAGCGGGTATCCGGCTTGCCCATCGCCCGCACCACATCCCGCGCCCGCATCGGCTCCTCGGCGCTGGCCAGCAGCACCACCGCCTGCTCCCGCAACCCCCGAAGCCGCGGCCGCTCCGCACCATCATGATCATCAGATGTGTCGTCGCCGGAGTCGACCACACCGTCCTCGTCGTCCTCGGCCGCCAGCGCGGCCATGGTCTCGCGCGTGATGCGGAACCGCTCCACGTCCTGCTGGGCCGCCTCCACCTGCTCCAGCAGCTCCTCCAGCCGCTGCCGGGCGGCCGCTTCCTTGTGTTCCAGCCGTTCTAACAGTGGCGACATCATCGCCTCCCCAGTGCGCAGCAGCGCCCGCAGTACTGCTGCATTCACTCCACGTATGTGTGCAACTCCACACTGTAGGATGCGGGATCACTGCATGCCCGCAAGACCGCAAGATCTCCAGCGAATTCCGACCCGCCCGACAGCGGCGGGGAAAGCGACAGTATGACCAACACAGGGGGCCAGTCATACCGACCGCCGGGCGCCATAGTCGCGGGAATCATCGACGGGCCTGCGGCCGACCAATTTTGTAAGGTCGGCGGCATGGTCATCGACTACGCCAGCCCCGGAGTCTTCACCACTCTGGACACCGATCAGTTCCCCCTGGCCGCCGATCTGCCGACTGACCCAGTGGAGATCTGCCGCGCCGCCAACGGACTCCTCCTCCATCCATTCGACGCGGCCACACTGCCCCAAGAACGCATGGCGGAGAAGAACCTGCGTCCCACCAGTGCCATCGTTCGGGCGTTGCTCCGGCTCGACTCGGCACCGCTGCACCTCACTCGCCCGGCGCATCAGCGGGTGGTAGGCACTTGCCGCCACTTCGCCACGCTGAGCTGTGCCCTACTCCGGCTGCGCGGCTTCCGGGCCCGGGCGCGATGCGGGTTCGCCACCTACTTCGCCGCGGGGCAAAACCTCGACCACTGGATCACCGAATACTGGCACGTCGACGAGCAGCGGTGGGTCCGCATCGACAGCCAACTCCTCGGCGATGAACGGGCCGCACAGCCAGAAGACTTGGCCCCTGGCGAGTTCCTGACCGGTGGAGAGGCGTGGAGCCTGTATCGGCAAGGTGCCGCGGATCCGAACACGTTCGGGGTCGCGGGCACGACACACGCCTGGGGAGCGGCCGAGATCCGCGGCAATGCGATCCGCGACCTGGCGGCGCTGATGAAGATGGAGACGTTGCCGTGGGATGAGTGGGGGCGGATGACCGCTTCCTATGAGGGCAAGACCGACACCGACTACGACCTGCTGATCGACGAGGTCGCGGCAACCTGCGCGGCAGACATCCCCAGCGACGTCGACCGGCTGTACCACAGCGCCGACCTGCGAGTCCCGGACGAGATCCGCTGAAACTCGGTCCGCATACCCGACGCGGCACGTTGAATCCCCAGAGGATCGGCTGGGAAACGATCACATCGAATCCGGGAAGCGATCTTCTCACCCCCTCTTCCTCCCAAGGTCGGGCCTATTCGTGAACGGCCCTTGGCATCTCGAGCTTCTCGAAATCGAGATGAAAGTTCTGTGGCATCAGGATGACCACGGCCGCCTCCACGGCCCTGAAGAACTGGTTCTCGCCGTGGCCACTGAGGGCATCACTGCGGCAGTGGCCCACACCGTGCCCGACGACCTAGCCAGCCACCTGCTCGACCTCGTCACACAGAACACGCCATCGAGCCCCGACCGACCACCACATGTGCTGAAGGAATGCCGGGTGCGGCTCCTTCTGAGGGAGTAGCCGCCTCCTCCTTCACCAACAAGACCACCGGCCCTGCCTGGCGCACCATCTCTTCGGGGCCGCTGGTGGCCACCGATGGTACCCGCAGAGTTCATTCTCGCGCGCGGGCACCGCGAGGTCCCTCGTCGGTCGCCGGTCGTCTTGGCGAACGGGCGAAGAGCTGCCGATCAGGTCCGGCTCTCCGAGGCGTGTACGAGCGCCTGATGCGTCGGAGAATTCTCCTCTGCCGTCATCACCACCAGTTCGAGCCGGTGCGGCCCCGGAAGCACGTAACCGGCGTAGTCCAGGGTGAGGGCGCCTGCCTGCGGGTGCGTCAACTTCTTGCCCCCGATGTTCGGGCCGCGCACGTCGTGCTCCTCCCAGCTCTCGGCGAACCTGGCACTGTGTGCGCTCAGCTCGGTCACCAGCCGATTGCCCCGCGCGTTGTGCGGATCGGCGGCCAGCGCGTCCCGTAGCCGGTGCACATTTCCGCGCGCCACGCCCGCCCAGTCGGCGTAGAGCTCCTGCGCCTCTGGAGCGCAGAAGGCGAACCAGGCCAGGTTGCGCTGATGCTCGGGTAGGGCGGCGAACCCGGTGAGAAGCCAGGCCGCGGCCTCGTTCCAGGCCAGGACGTCTCGCATCGGGCTCACCACATAGGCGGGCCAGGTGGTCATCGAGCGAAGCAGCCGCCGCGTCGCGTCGGGCACCAAGGCGGTGCCCGGATTGTCCGAAGGTATGGCGGGGCGGACCGGATATGTGGTGAGCCGATGCAGGTGCCGACGGCCGTCAGCATCCAGCCGCAATGCGCCCGCCAGGGCCGCGACGACCTCCGCGGAAGGGCGGCGCTGCCTTCCCTGCTCCAGCCGGGTGTAGTACTCGGGGCTGATGCCCGCCAGTGCGGCAACCTCCGCTCGCCGCAGGCCCGGCAACCGCCGTGTCTGGGTGCGTGGCAGGCCGACGCTCTCCGGAGACAACCTGGCTCGGCGGCTCCGCAGGAAGTGTGCCAGCTCGGGCAGCGTGTCAGGTGATGTCACTTCTCGAGTATCCCCCCTTGTTCACCGGCTGGGGGCCCTGCCAGGGCCACCCCCAGCCGGTGTCTGGTGGAGCGTCAGGAACTCACCGAAGCTGGGTGCCAAGCCGTACATCCAGAGCCCCCGAAACTCAGCCGAACCCGGAGTTCCCCATGCCCAAATTGTCCAGTCGATCATGCAGCCACCACCACCGGCGCTCGCTTGCATGCCGCTGCTCGTCCTCAGCGCGGCAGCCGGGCTGGATGCGGGCAGCGTCGCTGTACTGAACAGCGCATTGCCCGCGATGGGCGCCGAACTGGGCGCAACCCCGCAGGACCTGTCCTGGGCGGTGACCGGCTACGCGCTGGCCTTCGCTGGACTGCTGTTGTGCGGAGGAGCGATGGCCGACCGATTCCCTCGGCGGCGCGTCCTTACCGCCGGGCTGACGGTGCTGATGGCCGGCGGCGCACTGGCGCTCGTCGCAGGCGACTTCTGGCTGGTCGCGGTGGGGCGGGTCGTTCAGGGGGCGGGCGCGGCGATCACGATGCCCGCGGCGACCGCCCTGCTCGCAGATGTGTATCCGAGCGGGCGTCAGCACGCGCGGGCTCTCGGCGTGTTCGCCTCCGCCCAGGCCGGCAGCTACGGTCTCGGTCTGGTGCTGGGTGGGGTGCTGACCAGTGTGGCCGGGTGGCGATGGGTGTTCGTCGTGCAGATCCTGGCGGCCGTGCTCACGGCCCTTGCGGGCATCCGCCGGCTACCGGCGGGGTCGTCGGACCGGACGCGGCGCCTGGATCTGGTCGGCTCAAGCGCGCTCGTGGCCATGATGGCGCTTTTGATTCTCAGCGCGGATCTGGCGGCCCGGCCTGGCAACGGCCTGCTCGCCGCCGCCGTGGGCGCGGGTGCGCTGCTGGCCGGCTGCGTGTGGTGGCTTCGGGCGCGCGGCCGCGCTGATGGCACGGCCTTGCTGGATCCGGCGCTGCTCAGGTTCGGCACGGTGCGGCTGGCCGCTCTCGCGGCCGTCGCCTTCTACTTCTGCGTCAGCGGCTCCCTGTTCTTCCTGCCGCTCTATCTCCAGGGAGTACAGGGCATGTCCGCCGCGGCCTCCGGCCTCGGAGTGCTCCCTGTCAGTCTCGCGGTGGCCGGTACCGCGCTCGTCTCAGGGCGGTTGCTGCCGAGGTTCGGCCCGCGTCCCCTGCTGGTGGTAGGGATGGCAGCGACCGGGGGCGGCGTGCTGCTGTGGTGCCTGACCGGTACGCACACCTCCTACTGGTGGCCGGTCCTGGCCGGACTGATCGCCACGGGGATCGGACAGGGACTGGCATTCCCTGCGATCACCTCCTCGGGGTTGGGACAGGTCACCGTCGCCGCCCACGGCACTGCCTCTGCGGTGACGGTCACCGCGCTGCAGATCGGCAGCGGCGTCGGCCCCGCGGTGCTGGCCGGAATCGCCGCGGCCGTCGGCCCGGAACGGGTACTGACCGGCCACCACCTGGCGTACGCCGTGGCCGCTGGGGTGGTGATCGTGTTCGGCCTGTTGGCGGCTCAGCCATGGCTGTGGCATCGAAATTGAAGGGGCGGCTCCTCCTGAGTGACTGAAGCGATCAAGCTGTAAGGGCGTATCCGTCCTGGTAGCCGGTCTGATGGACGCGTTCGTGTTGTCGGGCGAGATGGAAAGTCCAGTACTCCTCCAGATGGCCGTTGGCGGCCAGCGCGCGGAGCTTCAGCACCGCCTCGGCTCCGGCCAGGCCCCACCGCGCCCCGGCCAGGTCGAACCTGTCGGCGATCAGATGACGGCACGCGCCCTCGACCACCCCGGTCGCGATCGGCCATCCCGCCTCCAGCGCCTGGTCATACCGCAGATGCCCGGCGTTGTTGGACAGATAGCGGATGCACGCGTCGATGCCGTCACGGTGCTGCGCGCCGGCTGTGGCGGCCTGTGTGGTCAGCGTGGTGATGACCTGGCCGGTGTGCCCGGCCAGCAGGGCCAGGGCATGCCCGGCGACCCAGTCCTCCGCGGCCGGCGCCGCGGGCGGGTGCAAACTCCACGCAGCAGCCCATAACTTCTCCAGCACGTGCACGAAATCGATCACGATGTGGACGCGGATGCGGCGCCGGGCGGCTTCGGCGGTGATCAGGTCGAGCTGGTGGCGGGCCCCGTCGACGAGCACGACCCAGGGACGGGCGTGCGCGGGGTCACGGGCCTCGGCATGGTCGAACACCTTGGCGGTCACAGGGCCGGGGCCGGTGACGACCGAGCCGCACAGCCACTTGCGCGTCGCGTTCGGCCGAGCCCGTGGCAGGCGCCGGCCGGATCGCCCGCCCGGGACGGCGATCACATCATGCGGCCGCCGCGGCGCCGGTTCGGCGTCGTAGACCACCCCTAGCGTCGCCATCCGTTTGCGCGCCGGTTTCTCCCCGGCCGCCAGCCGCGTCCGGAACGTGGCCCGGGCGCGGGCGGCGGCCTTCACGGTCGCGGGCCGCAGCGCCTCGGGGCGCATCGCGATGCCCTTGCCGTCCACGCTGATCGCCAGCACCGTGGACGCCGTGCACGGCAGCACGGTCCGCGCGGCGTAGAAGGCGTCGACATCGGCCGCGGCCTGGGCGACCAGCTGCTCGATCTGCCGTTTGCCGATCACCTGACCGCACCGCGTGGTGATCGCCGCCAGGGCGGCGTCGAACGAGCCACGCACCGTCTCGATGACCGCGAGCTCCGCCAGCCCGGCCGAGTGCCGCACCGCCGGCAGCGATAACGCCGCGTCCGCCGGATACACGTTGCGGACGCCCGGGGCCCGCCACGCGCACCGGGTGACCGTCACCGTCCCGGTCACCGTGGCGAGCAGGCGGTGGTGCCCGAGCTCCACCCGCCGCCGCGGCACCCCGTCCGCACCGATCACACCCGCGGCGCCACCGTCCTGGTGGCGGGCGTGGCGTACCTGCTCCAGCTCGCCCAGCGCGCGCAGGTCAAGGTGGGCCTGCAGCAGCAGGCGCTGCAGCTCCCGGCCCTGCTCGGTGATGGTCTCCTCCAGACGGTTATGGGCAAGCGTCCCGGTCTGCGCATCGGTGAGGTGTCCGATGAGCCAGTTGAAGCTGTTCCTCGCCTTCGCAAAGACGTCAGCGGTGGCGTCGGTGTCGTACGGTGCCTGCACAGGGCTCTTCCTTCGCCGGGGTCGATTGGGTGGCACCTTCGAACCCGACGGCGGGAGAGCCCCGCCACAATCACCCGCCCGGTGACGACGCGATTGCGTCCCGTGACGCCACGCCATCCTGCCCGGCCATCTCGCGGGCCACCGGATCGGTCACCGTGAACAGTCCCGGCCCTTCTTCCTTCGCCCAGCCGCGTTCCACCAGCCGCTTCAGCTTGGAGCGCAGCCCTTCCCGCTTGGCGGCCTCATCCGGCAGTCCCATCGCCACCGCGATCTGCCCGGCCCGTATCGCCCGCCCCGCATCGGCCATGATCTCCACCGCGTCCCGGTACGCGCGCGGCAGCACCGCCGTATTCATGCCGGGTTGCCAGTGCGGCACCGTCACCACACCCAGCACCGGCGGCTGTGCCGACGACGCGGTGCCGCCCGCGTTGGCGACCTCGGCCTGTCCATCGGGCTCATCGAGCAGCTGGGCCGCTTCGCCCAGAATTTCCTCGACGGTCTCCCGTGTGATCGTCAGCCATGACAAGCGATCCTGCTTGTCCTGCATCTGTGAGGTGAGCGCGGCGATCTGCTCGCGGATCTCCTCGATTCGCTGGCGGGCAGCGGCTTCGCGCCGTGCCAGTTCCTCGAGCAACGAGCTCATCGTCCCACCGCCTCACGGGTCTGCACTCACAGTAAAAGGCGGTTCCCGGATCAAACAGTCATTTCTACAAAAGCCCAGCTCAGGCACTCACTGAGGGAGAGCCGCACCCAGGAATGCCAAACACTCCTGGATCAGTCCATTCGGGGGCCCTCGACGGTGTCTGCAGGACCCAGCTATCTGGCATCTCCACCCGTGCAGCTCGACCTTTCCACCGCAGTCCTTCGATCGGACAACCTGAACGACGCCCAACGTGTCGGCCCGATGCGGCCCAGCAACTGGCAACTGGAGGAATGGGAGGAACTCATCGGCGGCGGTGCGGGGGCTCCCTGGTCGATGATTGTCGACAGCGATCAGGTGGTCTCTATCTGCCACACCCCGAGTAGAACGTCGGCTGGCGCCGAGGCGGGAACATGGACCGCTCAGCCGTTCCGTGGTCGTGGCTACGCCGCTGCCACCACCGCAGCCTGGGTGGACCTGCTATCTCGTTGCCCCTTTCTGTTTTACAGCACCAGCGCCGATAACCGCTCCTCCCAGCGTGTGGCCGAACGACTCGGGCTTCGCAACATCGGATGGCTCTGGAAACTCACCCGTATCCCAGCCGCCGGGTGACCGCAAACACCGTTCGCTTGCCGGGAAACGATCAACGCGTCGTCGGGAAGCGATCTTCCAGCCCTCTGTCTAACCGCATGCCACACGCATTCGTGAACACCCCCATCATGACCCGAGTCTGAAGTCCCGAGCCCGATCTGGCCAGACCACCAAGATCTTCAGGACATTCCTAGGCCGTGTTTTCAAATTGATCTAGGTGGTGGATCATGGTGTGGTGATCCGGCGTCATGAGCTAACTGATGAGGAGTGGGACAGGCTGCGGCCGTTTCTGCCTGTCTCGCGGTTAGGTCGTCCACGTGAGGATGACCGGCGGGTATTGAACGGCATCGTGTGGAAGATTCGTACCGGTGTGGCATGGCGGGATGTGCCGCCCCGGTACGGGTCCTGGCAGAGCCTGTACACGCGGTTTCGGCGCTGGGCCAAGGACGGCACGTTCACCGCGATGCTGCAGGCGGTGCAGGCCGAGGCCGATGCCCGTGGCGACATCGATTGGCTGGTGGCGGTGGATTCGACCATCGTGCGTGCGCGCCAGCACGCGGCCGGCGCCCGAAAAGGGGGCTCAGTCTCGGCTCGCAGGAGGATCACGCCCTCGGCCGATCCCGCGGCGGCCTGACCAGCAAGATCCACCTGACATGCGAGGGCGCCGGACGACCGCTGGCGTTCTGCCTGACCGGCGGCAACGTCAACGACTGTACCCAGCTGGAGCAGGTCATGGCCGGCATCCGTGTCCCCCGCCCCGCCGGCGGCCGTCCCCGCACCCGCCCTGATCAGGTGGTGGCGGACAAGGGTTACAGCACCCGGAAGATCAGGGCGTACCTGCGCCGGCGGGGCATCGGGCACACCATCCCTGAGCGCAGCGACCAGATCGCAGCCCGGAAGCGGCGCGGGCGCCGTGGTGGCCGGCCACCACGCTTCGACCGAGCCCTCTACCGGCGCCGCAACGTCGTCGAGCGCTGCTTCAACCGGCTCAAGCAGTTCCGCGCTCTGGCCACCCGCTACGACAAGACCGCGACGTCCTACACCGCGGTCGTCACTATCGCGTGCCTGATGCTCTGGCTGTGATCATTTGAAGACACGGCCTAGGCCGCCGGCCTGGAAGGCGGCACGCCACCGGCGCAACGTCCGCTCGGGGACCCCGCAGAACCCGGCCACCTGGGCCAGCGGGACATGGTCTTCGAGGTGGGGCCGCAGCAGCCGCCAGCGCTCGATCGCCTCCAGGCGCTGAGCGTCGCTGAAGCCCGTCAGCGGGGCGGGGTCCCCGTCCGGTGCGGCTGCTTGCATCAACCGTCCCTGGCTAGGCAATGCGTTAGGCGCCCTGGGCGATCTGGTCTTCGTCTTTGCCGGTGCGGGCTGCGTTGCTGATCCTCAATGTGCGAGCGCTTATTACGAACAAGAGTTCGGGCTGCCCGAGCCGACAATGATATAATCATTCTTCTCATCCGACGGTCGCAGGTTCGAACCTGCAGGGCGCGCTTTTTTCGGGCCTCTGACCTGGTGTTTCTCGGCGGGGCTCCGACGGCGGCGGAACGACGGCCGCAGGGGAGACCGAAGGGAGACCGCGAGTCTCGGACACCTCTGCCACCTCGGCCGCCCGCGGCACCAGACTGGCGCTGGCCTCGGCCGCGGCGTGGCGACGTCCGGCAGCACGGCGGTGTACAGGTCCGAGGTGATGGCGAGGCTGGAGTGCCGCAGCATGGCCGAGGTGATCTTCATGTCGTTGCCCGCCGCCAGCGACAAGGTGGCGGCGCCGTGGCGCAGGTCGTGCAGCCGGATGGGTGGCACGCCGGCGGCGTAGGCCAGCCGTTCGAAGTGCTCGCTCACCCAGTCCGGCCGCAGCTCCGAGCCGTCCTCCTGGGTGAAGACGCGGCCGGTGTTGCGCCAGGCCGCCCCACAGCGCAGTTTCTCGGCGAGTTGGCGTTTGCGGTGGATGCACAGGACGGCGATGGTGCCGGTGTCGAGGGCGACGACGCCGTCGGAGGAGTCGGTCTTGGGGCCGCCCTGGGCGATCTGGCGGCCCACGATGGTGAGCTGCTTGGCCACGGTCAGGACGCGTTCGTCCAGGTCGAGGTCGACCCAGCGGGCGCCGCAGGCCTCGCCCCGGCGCAGGCCGCGGAAGGCGATGAGGTGGAACAGGGCGTACAGGCGGTCGCTGACGGCGTGGTCCAGGAACGCGCCGAGTTGGGCGGGCGTCCACACCATGACAGGGGAGGGACGCAGGTCGGTGGCGACCCACACCCTGACGGCTGAGATCGGCGGCAGCTCGGGGTCGGCCCGGATCGCTCGGAGGCGTTCCTGGAAGGCCTGGTTGAACGCCTCGACGCGGGGTTTGGTCCACACCAGGACCTACTTTGCCGCATTCGTCCCGATCGGGTGGCAACGGGGAGGTGAACGGTCAGGTGGTAGAGCAGGATGAGGAGCCCGCGCGACCCGGTCCTCGATCGCGAGGTCGTCGTCGTGCATCAGGCGACGGCTGACCGCCCAGCGTTCGTCTTCGTCTGTCGGCCGGACATGGCTCAGCTTCTCGCGGGCCGGAAGCTGCAGGCCCTTGCCGATGTGACGGTTCCTGCGGCACCACTCGAGGAAGCCGCGGGCGTCGTAGCGGGTTGTGGTTCCGCCGTCGATCCACTCGTCCAGGTGAACCTTGGTGCAGTACTGGAGGTCGGTGCCATGTTCGCCCAGCCAGATGAGCAGGGCGACAGCGGCGCGGATGCTGGCCCGGACCGCTGTCGCCTGGGTCGAGGTGACCGGCGTCTTTCGTCGCGGGAGAGCGCTTGACGGACCTGCTGGTCATGGAGGCAAGAGTGGCAGCGGCCGTAGCTGTGCAGATACTCGACCGTCCCGCAGATCCGGCAGGGGTTGAAGGAGATCGGGTTCTTCTGCCAGCAGGTCTCGCAGAGGTGACCGTCCTCGGTCCGGGCCGCGGCGTGCTTGTTCTTGCCGCAGCCCAGGCAGGTCCGGGGGCGCGTGAGCAGGTGTCGCAGCGGGGCATCTCGGTCGCGGCCGGTAGCAGCGTCACGGCCCTTTGCCGCAGAACGAGCAGATCCGCAGGGTCGGCCGAAAGCAAGCGCGACAGAGGGGACCGTCCTTGGTCCGTCACCCGACGGGACGGACCTGGTCGCAGAACGCAGGTGATCACCCGGTCGGCCTCGTGACGCATGCAGACCGAACACAGCGGGGTCCCATCCGGGTGTCGGGTCGCGACCGCCCTCTCCTTGCCGCAGTGCCCGCAGGGCGCGGAGTTGGACTTGCGATAGCACGTCAGGCAGCAGCGACTGCCGTCCAGCACGTAGTGCTGCGTCAGGCCATGTTGCCTCCCGATGATCCTACGTAGCCGCTCGTCGTTGGTGTGGCGGTTGCGCCAGGCGATGGAACGGCGGCGCTCCGGTGCTCAGTCCGCGTACTCGAGGCCCGTCTGGCGCTCGGCGGTAACCTCCAGGCCGACCACGCCCTCACGCGCAGGTATGACCTTGAACACGATCCAGTCGCCGCCCACCTGATCCGCGGCTAGTGGTTCGACCGTGTACCCGCCCTCATGGACCACGACGCGGCGGAACTCCGTACTCAGGCCGTGCTTGCCGACCTCGGTCAGCACATCGTCGACGGTCCGGCCGCTCACCTTGACGCCGGCCAGCGGCTCTCCGGGACGGGTGGCCGACTGCCAGTCGTTCTCGTAGGACTCCCCCGGCTTGGCCGGCCTGCCCAGCTCGAAGTGCACCACCTCGGGCGTGTTCTTGATCGCCGCCGGGACGGTCACCACCATGAAGCAGCCGCTGTCGGCCAGATCGCAGTCCGCCGGCTCCTTGCGGGCCCCGATGGGCACGTTCACCGGGGCGTTGCCGCCACCCAGGCTCACGATCTCGCCGACCGCGCTGGGCGAGACCGGGATCACCCTGAGCTCGACGTTGAGGCCGAGGGAACGGAACGCCTCGGAGAACCTCCGCTGGTCCGCGTAGGGATCCTTGATCCGGGCGACGTAGGTGTCGGCCTCCTCGTGGATCTCCACCGCGGAGTTGGCGTAGGAGGTCGCGACGCCGCCGAGCAAGCTCGGTCCAAGGACGACGCCGAGGGCGAGGACGGCGGAGGCGGCGAGCCCGAGCAGCGCGCGATGCCCGAAGCGCCGCCCGCGCGGGCGGCGTAGGAGCGCCGCCGCCGCCGTCGTCGTGTCCCGCTCCTGAGCGATGATGTCGGCGAACAGCGCCTGCGCGCGGGCGCCGCCAGCACGCCCGCCTGGTTCGTCCGGACTGATCCGGGCCAGCGGCCTCAGCAGCTCGTTGATCTCGTCGATGTCCCTCATAGTGATCTCCCCGTGGGAACGACCGCGTCGGTCGGCGTGAATCGAACGTCGGCTACTTCGAGCGCACGGGACAGGCGTCTGCGCGCGCGGTGGAGCCGGATACGGACGGCGTTGCGGGACAGCCCCAGCATCACGGCGATCTCTCCGCGGTCTAGGCCCTCCCACGCGACCAGCGCGAGCAGCTCGCGGTCGTCCTCGGGAAGCGTCGCAAACGCCTGGGCGATCGCGTTCCTCTCGACGCTGCGGTCGGCGAGATCACCGTAGAGGTCGGCCATCTCCGCGTCGAGGTACCGGTGCCGCGCCTGGCGGCGCAGCGCGCTGCGGCGGTGGTCGGCCAGCACGTTGCGGGCTACTCCGTAGACCCAGAGCCTCGCCTGCGCGCCCGGGGGCAGTCCCTCGATCTTGCGCCAGACGATGACGAAGGTCTCAGCGACCACGTCGGCCGCGTCCTGCGGCGAGTCGCAGCGGCGTCCGGCGTAGGCGGTGATCTGGTCGTAGGTCGCCCGGTAGACCGCTTCGAACCTGTGAGTGTCATCTGACACAGGCGGTTCCCATCGTGACATCCTCCACTTCCGGTACGGGCACGAACGCTCTCTTCATGGATGGAGGCGCCCCGATCATTTCGCCCGGAACCGGAGAATTTTCGCGCGCCCTCGTCACTCTCCTGTCCAGAGTGGTTCGCGGAGAGCGGCGAGGCCGGCCTCCCGGGTCGTCGGGCGTGATCACTTCAGAATGCGGGCATGGCTGAGCGAGTTCGCGTACGCGAGATCGATGATGACGAAGGCGACCGGTTGCTACGGATCGTGCGGCGGGGCTCCAATTCCGTGGTCACCTGGCGGCGGGCGCAGATGGCGCTGTGGTCCGCGCAGGGCATGACCGTCCAGAAGATCGCGGAGCTGGCATTCACCAGCGAAGACCGGGTTCGCGATGTGATCCACAACTTCAACGCCGACGGGTTCGGCTCGTTGTATCCCGAATACAAGGGCGGGCGGCAGCCGAAGTTCACCCTGGCCCAGCGGGTGGAGATCAAGAAGATCGCCAAGTCCAAGCCTGCCGAGCACGGCCTGCCGTTTTCCCGGTGGGCCTGGTCAAGCTGGCCGGCTTCCTGGTGGCCGAGGGGGTGGTCGAGGACATCAGCCATGAGGGCTTGCGCGAGCTTCTGCGTGCGGAAATGGTGTCATTTCAAGCCATAAAGACGTGGAAGGGCTCTCGCGATCCGGATTATGCGGTCCAGAAGGCCCGCATCGAGCATCTGTACGCGATCGCTGACGGTCAGGTCATCCCCGACGACGGCGAACCCTCGGCCATCTTCTGTGTGGACGAGTTCGGGCCGCTCAACCTGCAACCGCGCTCGGACAAGCAGTGGACCGACGTCGGCGGAAAGAACAAGGACCCCGAGCGCGGCATGATCCGCCGCTACATCGCCTGGCGCAACCGCCACACCAACGACGAGCGGCTACGCAGGATCGTCAACAAGGCAAACGTGGCCTGACGGGGCACTAGATAACGAAGTCGATCACTCGTAGCTACTCTGCGGCTGGTGGCGTCGACCCGAGTGGAGGGCCTACATGGGCGGAGGCGGTGCTTTCCGGACCACCCCTGCCCAGTCCGGCGCGATTTGTCTAGAAGCGTTCCGCGTGCTCGGCCACCCACTGGGCGAACGTGCGCGCCGGGCGGCCGGTCACCTGCTCGACGGTGTCGACGACGGTTGCGGAGGCGTCGTCGGGAGCGGCGTACCAGCCGATGACATATTCGGCGTCCGCCCGGGAGACACCGGTGGCCGTTAGCCTGTCGACGGCCTGCTCGTGCGTGATCTGGACGAAGGCGATGTCGCGGTCGATCGCCTTGGACAGGATCGCGATCCGTTCCCGCGGGGTAAGCGATTCGGGCCCAGTGAGGTTGTAGACACGCCCCGCATGGCCGTCGTCGAGCAGCGCGACCGCCGCCACCGCCCCGATGTCGGCCTCATGGACGATCGCGCTGCGAAAGTCGTACGGCTCCCGCACGACCTCCTCGGCCCGAATGGATTCGACCCAGGTCAACGTGTTGGACATGAACTCCTGCGGTTCCAGGCGCGTCCACTCCACACCCGAGTCCGCCACAGCCTGCTCGGCCGGCCCCAGGTCACCACCCCACACCACGGTGATGCGTCGCACACCCGCGCCGACCGCCCGCCGTACCAGCTCGGGCGCGACCTCGGCGAGCCCCGCAGTCACCGTGATGTGTAACCGGCTGACGCCGTCGAGGGCGGCGTCCAGCTTCTCCGGTTCCGTGTGCGTGCCTGCCACCAGCTCCACCTCGGCCGGAAACCTGCCCTCGGCGCCGGCCGGATTCCGCGTCAGCGCCCGGACACGCTCTCCTCGGCGGACCAGCTCCGCCACCACGTGCCGGCCAGTGTTCCCCGTGGCCCCCGTAACCAGTGTCGTCACCGTTCATCTCCCTTCGTTGGTGACGACCCTAGAAGCTCAACTGCACTTGAGGTCAACCTTGAACTGCGTGGACCTGGGGCGAGCGACGGCATGGGCAGCAGATACAGAGAAAGGTCTGGAGCCAGCGCCTCGCCAGCGAGGTGGCTCTTACCAGCCGATAACGTCCAGCGGGCGAGGCCCAGAGAGCCGACGATCAGCATCGCGGCTCTCGTTCCCAGCTACCGGACCACACCCCGATCCCGTGCCTTGGCCGGACATCCGGGGGTGGTGCTGCTCTTCTTGCCCGGCCGGCAGTGATGCGGCTTCTGCACCACCTTGATCGTGACCGTATCCGGCGCGGAGGTCAGGTCTTCAGCGCTGGCCACGACGGTGTTGGTGATGGAGAAGTAACAGCTTCCCCCCTTGCACTTCGCCTTGCCTGCTGAGCGTTCGGGCACGGTGTAGGTGCCCGTGCAGGTGGCGGAGGCGCCCGGGGCCAGGGTCGTGGGTCGGCAGGTGACGCCCGGTACGCGGCTGTCCTCGATCCGCACGTCGTTCACCGTGCCGGAGGAGTTGTTGGTGACCAGGTATCGGTAGGTGACCGTGTCGCCAGGCTGGTAGGGGTGCGAGTTGTCGACCTTCTTGACCAGCTTGAGCCTTCCGTCGCCGTCATCGGTGACGCGGATCGTGACCGACGCCTCCGGTGAGGTGACCTCGTTGGCGTCCGCCATGCCGGTCGCCCTGGCGGTGTTGGTGACCGAGCCGCGTGCGGCGTCCTGCTGCGTGACGGTGTAGGTGCCGCGGCAGGTGATCGTGTCGCCGACGTCCAAGGTGGTCTGCGGGCAGGTGATCATGTCGACCACGTCGTCGTTCACGGCCAGATCGGTGATGTTCATGTTCCCGCGGAGGCCCGGAAGGATACGCCGAGCACATGCGCGCCCCTGCGGCACCGCAAGGGCTGGAAGTACCGGGTGGCCAAGCACGTTCTCGGCTCCACGCGGTGGGACCCGGCCAAGTGGGACCGCGGCGACGTCAACGCCGGCCTGCGCGGGCTGGCCAAGCTGTGGGCCAAGCAGGCCGCGCTGAAGGCGAAGGCAGCCGCCGCCGAGACCGCCACCGAGACCGCCACCGAGGCCGAGACCGCCCGGAGACGGCCGCCCCGGCGGTGCCGACCCGGAAAAAGGGCCGTCCCGGAAACGGTTTGCGGGACGGTTCTACGGAGGTTGGGACGCCTCCGCCCTCGCCCAGCTCAAACGATCAGCCCGCATGTCCGGCGGCAGCGTCTGCAGGGCGTCTGGAAGCGAGCGTGAGCGTCGGGGAACATCTGCCGGGCCTGGCTCTTCCTGCTGGTGCACACGCTCGGCGCTCTCCATGAGCCACCAGCGGCGGGGGCGCCAGCGCCAGCACGAGGGCGGCAGCCAGGCACAGGACTCGGATCATGCCCGCCCAGTGCCGGGCGCGTCCGGTTCGGCGGTGGCCGCGTTCGGCAGAAACAGCGCCCCGAGCGCCAGTCCGATCAGTCCGGCGACGATCGGCGCGCCGGTCCACAGCTCGGGCACGGCGGGCAGGCCGCCCCCGGTGGCCGAGGCGACTGCGAGGTACAGCGACCAGGTGACGAAGGCCGACAGCCCGGCGAAGGCCCAGTAGGCGGCCCGCCGCCCGGCCGACGGGCGCAGCCAGCGGATCAACAGGTCGCTCACGAGCCCGGCGGCCAGGAACGCCAGCAGGATCGGCACGTTGCCGAAGTTTGTCCGGGCGGCCGGCATGAGTGCGATGACGGCATACATGATCGTCACCGACCCGAACGGCAACAGCCAGCGGCGCAGCAGGAACAGCACCGGGCTGAGCATCACGACGTTGGTGACGACCATCGCGACGGCCACTCGATCGGCACCGAGAGCGACAGGCCGGGGACCGGCGCCCCGTGGCGCGGCGCCCGAGTCCCGCGCCATGGACAACGCCTGGACGATGGCGTGGGGCCGGTACTGCAAGGCGTCGCCGTAGGACAGGAACAGCGACACCAGGGCGGTGGCGAAGGCGAGCCCGATCAGGGTGGGCAGCAGGCGGCCGAGCCGCGGCCGGGTGCCGACGTCGGGGGCCTTCCACGCCGAGCGCAGCGGCGTTGTGATGATGAGCATCATCGTCACGATGAGGCCGAGGTGGGAGGGGCTGAAGAAGATGTCGAGGGTTGTCTCGATGCCGAGGACGGTGTGCCACGTCAGGTCGGCGAGTCCGAAGGCGGCGAACGCGGGAATCGCCAACAGCCCGGCGAGATAGCCGGTGGGGACGGCTGCCAGCCCCTGTCGTCCGCCGCGTACGTTGCGCCACACCTGCCAGATGATCCAGCCGGAGACCACAGCGAACCCGGAGTAGAACACCGCGTGCCAGGGGGTGAAGAACGTCTCCAGCTCGGCCAGGTTGGCGTGCGCCCAGGCGTCGATCATCAGGCCGACCCCGAACCATACGCCGAGCAGCGCCGTCACCAGGTCCGTCCGGGGAGACACCCACGCGCGGGGCTCTTTCGTGCCGGCCATGAGTCGCCGAGTGCCGGCGAAGTCAGATGCCACTTCGAGATTCCTTTGCGTCGATCAATTCGATTCATGCCGGAAGGCCGGTGCGCCGGGCGCCCGTCAGCGCTCGCCGTCGATCTCTACGAACCGATGCAAGGCTGGTGGCTCAGTACGCTGCCGGCCGATCACGCTGTGTCGGCACTGAGGACCGGCGCCACGGAACGGCGGGCCGCCAGGCGGGCGGGCAGGGCGGTGAGCGCCACCGTCACCAGGAAGGTCGCGAGCGCGGCGACGAGCATCGAGGAGAACGGCGCCAGGACCGCGTTCCTGGCGCTGAAGGCGGAGAACACGCCGATGCCCAGGGGGACGCCGATGGCGGCGCCGGGCAGGCAGGGCAGGAGTTGGGCGATGGACAACCCCGCGGAGACCTGCCCGGGGGTGGCGCCGAGCGCACGCGCGATGGCCATGCTCGTCCGGGCTTCCATGGCCGTGGTCCAGGTGAACGTGATGGTGTTCACCACGGCCAGCGCGATCAGCAGGGCGGAGACCGCGATCAGCAGGTGGCCGGCGTTCTCGGCCCGCAGGTTCGCCAGGGCGGAGGAGCCGTTCAGGCCGTAGCCCCTGGACGGCTGCGAGGAGAGGGACAGCAGGCCGGTGAGCGCGATCAGCGTGGTGGCGGTGGAGCACGCCTGCAACGCGGCCCTGCCCGGACGGCGCGCGGTGAGCCGCAGCCCGAGCAGGAACGGCGTGGGCAGCAGCGCGGACAGCGCGGTGAGCCACGGGCGGCGCCGGGGGCGGTGAGCGGTGTCGGCCAGCGCGCTGACGGTCGCGGTGCGCAGGGCCCGCAGCGTGGGACGCAGCGCCGACAGCACCGCCACCGCCACGGCCAGGACGGTCGTCGCGGCGATGACGGAGCCGGTCGGGCCCCCGACGTCGCCGATCCTGCTGGCGGTGGGGCTGGCCACGACGGGCGCGGTCAGGCGGGCGATCACCAGCCCCAGCACGTCGGCCAGCAGCGCCACGGCCAGGTACTCCGTGAGCAGGACGGCGCCGATCAGACCGGGGGTGGCGCCCACGGCCTTGAGCAGCCCGGCCCGCCGGGTCTGCTGGACGGCACGGCCCGCGGCCAGTGCCGCCACCCCGGCGACGGCCAGGAAGCTGAGCAGCCAGCTTCCGAGCAACAGGATCGGCTGGGTGCCCCTGAGAATGACGGCGTCCTGCTCGGCCTTGAGCTGCCAGGAATGGAAGTTGATCCTGACGTCGGAGTCGCGGTGGGCCTCGCGGAAGGCCTCGGTGGCGGCCGGGTCGCGCAGCTTGAGGTCCAGGGCCGTGGTCACAGGCAGATCCTGGGACGACGCCAGCGCGACAGCGTCCGACCGGGTCATCCAGGCCAGGCCGGTGTAGTCGCTGGGGCCGCCGCCCGGGCCGATCTGGGCCGCCCAGGGGTAGATGGAGGTGGCCGCGGTGACGGCGATCCCGACGACGGGGTACCGCCGGCCGGCGATGGTGACGCGGTCGCCGACGCCGACGCCCAGCACGGTGGCGAAGCCGCGTTCGAGGACGGTGCCGCCGGAGCGTACCCACTGGCCCGAGGTCACCAGCGGCCGGTTGAGCGCGCCGAGCTTCTCGGCGAAGCCGTGCACCACCACCGGGGACGCCGTGGCGTCGCCCGTGGTGAGCTCGGCGTAGACGATGCGATAGGGGCCGTGGTGGCCGACCACGTCGGGAGCGTCCGCCAGCTCGGACAGGGCCGAGGTCACGGCGGCGCCCGTGTCGCCGGAGAGCGCCACCACGTCCGGACCGGCGGTGGCCGCGCGGGTCTGCTCGTACAGCGTCCGGCTCGCCCCGCTCAGGGACAGGCCGAGGGCCAGGGTGGCCGTGGCGATGGTCACCGCCAGCAGGAGCATCATGGCCTGTGCCCGGTGCCGGCGTAGGTCGGCGAGCACCAGGCGCACCATGAGCACGATGGAGCCCATGCCGTTCAGCCCTCCAGCCCGCCGAGCCCGCCGAGGCCGCGCGGGTGGGAGCCGGCCAGCCTGGTGTCGTCGACGAACATCCCGTCACGCATCGAGACCAGTCGATCCGACGTGGCCGCGACCCGCTCGTCGTGCGTGACGATGACCAGGGTCTGCCCTGCGGAACGCAGCTCCTCGAAGATCCTCAGCACGTCGAGGGTCGCCGCGCTGTCGAGGTTGCCGGTCGGCTCGTCGGCCAGGACCACCAGCGGCTGGTTGGCCAGCGAGCGGGCGATGGCGACCCGCTGGCGCTGCCCGCCGGACAACTCGGAAGGCAAATGTCGGGCGCGGCCGGCGAGCCCCACCCGTTCCAGCAGGACGCCCGCGCGCCGCCTGGCCTCCCGCAGCGAACGGCCGGCCAGCAGCGCGGGCAGCTCCACGTTCTCCGCCGCCGACAGCTCCTCCACCAGGTGGAAGGCCTGGAAGACGAACCCCACCGACCGGCGCCGCATGCGCGCCAGAGCGCGCTCGCTCAAGGTGTCGATGCGCTGCCCGGCCAGCCACACCTCCCCGCGGGTGGGCCGCTCCAGGCCGCCGAGCAGGTGCAGCAGGGTCGACTTCCCGCAGCCGCTCGGCCCCATCACCGCCAGCATCTGCCCCTCGGGGACCTCCAGGTCGACCTCGTCGACCGCCCGGACCCGGCTCTCCCTTTGACCGTGCTCCTTCACCAGGCCACGGATCCGGACCACGGCACTCGACTCGTTCACGCACCCTCAACTCTGTCGTCGGCCCGCAGGTCGTCGGCCCTGGACCAGGCTCGCTCGCAGGCTTCGAGCCAGCGCAGGTCCGCCTGCAGCCGCAGCACGACGCCCTCCAGCAGGAGCACGGCCTTCGAGCCCGCCGGCTCGGCGAGGATCGCCTGCTGCACCTCGCGCAGGCGGCGCAGCAGCTCACGGCGCTGTGCCGCCACGAGCTCGACCGGGTCGGCGAGCCGGGCCGCGGCCGCCGCGACGAGCTTGAGATGGAACTCCGCCTGGTCCGGCTTGGGCCAGCCCACCTCGGTCAGCCACGCGGTCACCCGCTGCTGCCCGGCCGGCGTCAGCGCGTAGACCTTGCGGTCCGGCCGCTCGGGCAGGCCGTCAGCGCGCTCGCAGACGACCAGCCCGGCCTTCTCCAGCCGGGACAGGGTCACGTAGATCTGGCCGGGGTTCATCGACTCGCCCAGCGGGCCCAGGCTCTTGCGCAGCCGGGCGCGCAGGACGTACCCATGCGACGGCTCCTTGGCGAGCATCGCCAGCACTGCGTCTTGCACGGCACTCCCTAACGGTTAGTCCATAGATAGCGGTTATCCAAGCGAAGTGTCAAAGCGCTACAACTGGAGATCTTGTCCGGCCCGCATCCTGAGCTACGTGGCCCGAGCTGTGGTAAGGCGGCGTGGCGGTATCCAACGATGACGCTTGCGGCTACGGGTTCCGGCGGACGGCTCGTAGGTCGTTGAGCGGGGAGTGCTGCGGAGAAGCTGCCCGATCCGGCAGGTCAGTCCGGCGTGCCGGATCGCCTGCGGCGAAGACGGGCGGGCGCCCCAAGCGCAGTAACCGGGCACCGACACCGCCGGCACCCCAACGGGCAACTTCGCCTCGGAGGCCTGCGCCAGCCGGCACCTCAATGGGCTCGAACCGTCTTTTGAGGGCGCCGCCTGGCGGATGGATCCGATCGTGCGCCGGGTGGCCTGGAGTTCGACCTCCCGCTCTGCGATACCAAGTCAGGAAGTGTTGCCCAGCCCGCCCAGGAGGGGGGTGAGGTTCTTGATCGGTGGGATGACTCGTGCGGGCGATCTGCTAGTGGCAGGTCGCCGCCGGCGGTGAGCAAAAGGCAACCTCGGGGTAGCGCGGGGAGGGCTTGTCGAGCAGGGTTTGCCGCTTGCCGCGCAGGTGCAGGTCGAAGAAGGCCGCGACGTACCGGCGGGTGATGTCCACTGAGCGGGTTCCCGTCAGGCCGCCGCTGAGGTTGACGCCGATCTGGCCGGCCAGCATGTCGAGGTCGGTGAAGGACGGGTGCACCGTGCCCTGCACCACGAGCCAGCGTTTCCACCCGGCCAGGTGCTTCCAGTCACGATCCCACGTGGTGCCCTGGCCGCCGGGGAAGGGTGTGAACCAGGCGGACGCGGTGAGGGTGACCAGCCCGGCGGCGGCGGACAGGCTGCCGCGAAGGATCGGACGGCGCCGTATCGGCCCTGTCCCGTCGGGCGGGCGTGTGGTGCTGGCCCTGCTCGGCGAGGAGCTGTGGTCCATTGATTCTCATCTGCGGCGTGCCGCGCTCTTCGGCTCGGGCGTATGACTCATGAAGGTGTCCATTTCTTCGGTGGGAAGGCCGGCTTGAGGAGAAGCCCTCGCGCGGCCTGGGGCAGAGAGTGCGGGTCGGAAACAGTCCTTGCGACCTGGTGGCCGTGAGGCGGAGCGCCGCTCAGGTGATGAGCGGCCGGGCGGCAGCGGCCAGCTCGTCGATCGGGTGGTGGTCGGTCGCCGTCACGATGCGCGCAGGACGGAGGGCGGGCCCAGGTGACCCATCGTCACAGCCACTCGATCGGTCCCTGGAGGTAGCGGTTGAGCCAGAGGGTGGACCAGATCCATTGGACGAGGAGGATGGCGGCCGCGATGATCGGGACCGTGGCGGCGGGCCATTCCTGCGGCGGCCCACCCGCCAGCGGGGCGGCCATCAGCACGAGCACGGTGGCGGTCAGGTAGTTGGGTCAGCGCCATCCGGCCCAGCGGCGCGAAGACGATCTCCAGCACGGGACTGGGCGGCGTCCTGAGCTGCACGAGCATCCCGCAGATGTATGCGACCGGGATCAACAGACCGGCGGCCGTTTCTGGTACCCGCTCCGTCCCGGCCACGAGTGGTGCGGACACGTCAGCGCGGTGAGCGAGGGCGTGGACCCTTCATGGCTCGGGCAGCGAGTCACCGGCGACGCATGCTCGGCTGCGGTCACTGCGACCGCTGCCGAGCCGGCCACCACGTGTGCGCCGACCTTGCCGAGATCGGCCCCCCAGGCGCGCTGGCCGAGCAGCGAGCGGTGCCCGCCACGGCCCTGCACCACCTGCCGGACACCGTGGATCCCACTCTCGGCGCGTTCGTCGAGCCCGAAGGCAACGCTACAAGCCGCCCCGCGCCGCAGGGTTTCCGGGCTGTCTAGGGCTGGGCCGGCAGGGTGTCGGGAAATCGCCCAATCCCGACAGGCCGGACTGCCGGGTCAGCCCGCGGGGGCGAGGCGGGCGATGACGCCCGGCGGCCACCTCACATCCGGCGGCGGTGAGGACCTGGGAGAGGGCTTGCAGTTCGGAATCCAGGTCGACGCCGAGCATGTGGCGACTAGTGAGACGTAGAAGTCGCCGTCCGCGCAGCCGCCCACCGACCCCTCCCTCCGTAGTTGTCAACCCTCGCGCGAGTTGATTGAGATCAAACGAGCTCCAGCTTAAGAAAATTGATATTAATCTTGAAATAATGAAGGTTTGTCAGGTATATCTTTGGAATGGATTGGCAGGAACTTACAAACCTGACCCAAGGCCAGCCCTTCGTCGTCGAGCGGGTGCGCCTGGCAGGCAGCAGCGTCGCGATCGAAGGCGACTTCGAGCTACCACAACTGGCTCAGCTCAACGTCGAGGATCAGGTCTTCATCACGGCGTTCGTACGGTGCCACGGCTCCATCAAGGAGATGGAACGCATCTTCGGGGTGAGTTATCCGACGATCAAGGCGCGGCTGAACCGGATCACACAGATGCTTGACTTCGTCGAGACCGATCCGGCGCCGTCGCGGGCCGACATCATCGAGCGGTTGCGCCGCGGCGAGATCACCGCACAGCAGGCACTGTCCGAGTTGGAAGGGCCCGCGTGATGCCGCAGTTGGTGACCGTACAGGTCAAACGCCCAGACCATCGTGCCATCCGGATCTGGGTGCCGGTCCTGCCCGTGGTACTCGTCCTTTCACCGGTCATGGTCCTAGCCGTTCTGGGTGCGGCCGTGGCCTGCCTCGTGTTCAGCATCAGCTTGGTGCGCGCGCTCGGCACCGGCTGGCGCATCGTCTCGGCATTGCCCGGCACCCGGGTCGACGTCGAATACAGCCGTACGACGGTGCTCGTATCCATCCAGTAGGAGAGGCTTCGATGAACGAACAGCGCAAGGACGTCCTCGACATGCTGGTCGAGGGCAAGATCACTGCAGAGGAAGCGGAGCGGCTCCTCGTCGCGCTCGAACGAGACCAGTCGCCGGCGGCTTCGCGCCTCGCGCCCCGGCCGAAAGGCAGGGCGAAGTACCTGCGGCTGGAGATGGAGTTCCTCGAGGACGGCGAGTCAGGGCGGCTCAACGTGCGGGTGCCGCTGCAACTGCTGCGGGCCGGTGTACAACTCGTCGCCCTGATCCCGCCGCGGGCGCTGGATCGGGCCAACGCCGAGCTCGTCAAGGCGGGCGTTCCGATCGACCTGACCCAGCTCAAGCCCGCACAGCTCGAGGCGCTCGTGGAGCACCTAGACGAGACGATCGTGGAAATGGAGGCGCCCGATGGCCATCTGCGTGTCTTCTGCGAGTAAGGGGAAACCATGACCAGCCAGCAATCCACCTGGACCGGCATGGCGCCGGTAGATGACACCGCGCTGTACGTGCGCGACACCGGCGGGCCCGGCCATCCGGTGGTCTACCTCAACGGCGCCTATGCCGACCAGTCGCACCGGCGGCGCGTCATCGCTGACCTCGGCAGCGACTACCGGCACATCGCCTACGACGAGCGCACCCGCGGCAAGTCGAAGCGCTCGGCGGACTATTCATTCGAGGGCGCCGTCCGGGACCTGGCCACCGGCACCAGCCACCGTTCCCGATCCACGCCTGAGAAAGGGAGACCATGACCATCAAGCGATCATCCTGGACCGGCATGGTCCCAGTAGACGATACGGCCTCAGGGCGTGTTTCCCGGAGTTGACGGTGGCTGGATTCGGCTCTGTGCAGGATCTGCTCGGATCAGGAGTGTGGGTGCCAGGAACCGAGCTGGGCGTCGGTCATGGTGGCGATCTCGTTGTGGACGTGGCTCCAGGCGGCCCATACGCTGCGGCCCCAGGTTTGGACCAGGTCGATGTGCTCGCCCACGGAGGAGGCCATAGTGACGTCGAAGACCGTGACCTTGCCGACGTTGTCTGGCGGGGTGAAGCGGGGCCAAGACGGGACGGTGTTGGCCAGGTAGCCGTGGGCGTTGCGAGCTTGCAGACCGGTGAATCCGCGTTCAAAGACCAGGTAGAGGCCGTTCAGCGCGAACGCCACGGCGATCGGTTTGGTGCCTGCGCTGACGTGTTGGGCGCCGTAGGCGTCCACACAAGTTTGGTGCCAGATGGCGAGCCGGGCGGGATGGGCATGGTTGAACGCGGCGACCTCGCCAGAAAGCCGCAAGCACTCGGGCGAGGCGTTGTATCGGGTTTCGTTGCTCGTCCGTCGTTCGTCGGGCAGTTCAAGGCGGCACCCGGGGCACACACTCATGCGGTTCAGGTTATGTTCTTGATCGCCGAACCGGGTCGCGGAGCCAGATCTTGATGGACGCGACGTCGATGGTTCCCTGGTAGTCCGGGTCCGCCACAACACCCTGTTGATCGTGCGCCGGTGGTCGGCCCACCGGCCGCCACGGCCCGGATTGCGCGGCAGCAGCGGCTCCAACCGCTCCCACTCCTCATCCAGGAGGTCATGTCGATCCAGCACACATCAGGACTTGCAGGACAGCCAGTTCAAGATCCAGGAAACACGCCCTATCAGTGCTTTGTTAGGTCAGCCTGTTGTGGCTGGTCTACCCAGTTCGGAAGGTTTTCCGATGCGGGTGTGACCCCACAACAGCTCGCGCACGTCCGCCGACAGTTGGAAAACGTTCGCCGGTGAGGTGTTCACCCCGGTGCCGCGCCAGTACTCCGGAACGGCCGGCCGGATCGAGAACTGCCAGCTGGGGGTGTTCCTGGCGTATGCGACCAGCGCCGGCCGCACCTTGATGGATCGGGAGCTGTATCTGCCCAAGTCGTGGATCGCCGATCGCGACCGGTGCGCCGAGGCGGGCATCGGTCCCGAGGTGGAGTTCGCCACCAAACAGGTGCTGGCCCGCCGGATGCTGACGCGGGCATTAGAGGCGGGGGTGCCGGCGGCGTGGGTGACCGCCGATGAGGCCTACGGCCAGGACTACAAGTTCCGCGTCTTTCTCGAGCAGTACCGCATTGGCTACGTGGTGGCGGTACCGCGCAGTCAGGCGATCAGCGGGGGCCTCGGTCCACGCGCACGTGCCGAAAGCTTGGTGGCCGAGGTGCCCGCATCCGGCTGGAAGCGCATCTCGGCCGGCCAGGGCGCCAAAGGGCCGCGCCTGTATGACTGGGCGATGGCCACCTTGCCCATCATTCGCGAACCGGAGGAGGGGTATGAGCGGTGGATCCTCATCCGCCGCAGCATCGCCCACCCTGAGGAGGTGGCCTTCTATCTCGGCTTCGGCCCGGCCGACACCACCATCGACGAGCTGGTGAAGGTCGCCGGGAGCCGCTGGGCTGTTGAGGAGTGTTTCCAGAGCGCCAAGACCGAGGTTGGCCTGGATCAGTACCAAGTCCGCCGCTATGACGCCTGGTATCGGCAGGTCACCTTGGCGATGCTCGCCCACGCCTATCTCGCCGTGACTGCGGCAAACAGTCGACCGGAACGGATCAGGACGGCCTCGTCCCCCTCTCGATGGGAGAGGTCCGGCGTCTACTGGCACACATGATCACACGCCCATCGGACCTTGATCAAATCCGGGCGTGGTCGCATTGGCGTCGTCGCCACCAACACACCGCCAAGATCAGCCACTACCGCCGGAGACAGCCAGAGATCACAAAGTGATGCTGGAGTATTAGAGGTCCTAACAAAATGATCTCTGCCCGTACCCGGGCAGGCTGCCGAACGTCGATCTGCGCGTAAGGGTGAACAGCCGCCGTGGATCGTGCCGGACGAGTTGTGGGAGCAGATCGAGCGGCTGTTGCCGAAGGTGGAGCGGCAGCGCCGCCCCCGGGGGCGTAAGCGAACGGCCCCGCCGTCGCACCCCGCACGGCTCCGGGCTTGGTACGCGTTGATGATTTAGTGGGAAGTTCGTGGTGGACTCAGGGCATGAGGAGGACGCGGCCGAGTTGGGAGCGGCTTTCCATGATCCGATGCGCTTCGGCCGCCTTGTCGAGCGGCAGCCGGGCGTGCAGCCTGGCGCCTAGTCTCCCCTCGACCGCGTGCTGTGTGACCTGGTCCATGTCCTCGCGTGCTTGCTTCGGTGCGGCGGCGCGCCAGGCGAGCAGTGAGAACCCCGCTACCGATCTCATTGCGAAAAGGTTGGTCAGCGGGATGTCGGTTGCCTCGCCGCCGGCTGCTCCGTAGACGACGGCCCGGCCGAACGGTGCCAGGAGGTCGAGGCTGCGCAGCAGGATGCGGCCGCCGACGGAGTCCAGGACGACGTCGACTCCTCCTGGCGCGGCTTCGCGCACTCGTTCGGGCCAGTCCTCCGTGGAGTAGTCGACGGCCGCGTCGGCGCCGAGCGTGCGGGTGAAGTCCAGCTTGGCGGGGGAGCTGGCTGTGGCGATCACGGTGCCGGCGCCGGAGATCTTGGCGAGTTGCACGGCCAGGTGGCCGATGCCTCCCGCGGCGGCGTGAATGAGCACGGTCTCGCCGGGAGCCAGCCGGGCGGCGCGCAACGTGCCCAGCGCCACGGGGGCGCCCATCGGCAGCATGCTCGCGGTGGCGTCGTCGATTCCCTCCGGCACGGGTGCGAGCCATTCGGCGTCGACGAGGACGTGGTCGGCGAAGGCGTCCTCGGCCAGCGCGGCGACCCGCCGGCCGGTGAGGCCGGGGTCGGCGCCGGGCCCCACCGCGTCGACCGTGCCGACCACGTCGCCGGTGAGTACGGCGGGCAGGTTGCGCCGGTAGATCCCGCCGGTCTCCGGTCCTTGGCGGAACTTCACGTCGACGAAGTTGGCGCCGATCGCCTCGGCGCGGATGCGCACCTGGCCGGGGCCCGGGCTGGGGATCTCTGTCTCCTCCATGGTGAGCACCTCGGGGCCGCCGTAGGCGTGGTAACGGATTCGGCGCATGTCGTCCTCCTGCATTGAGGCTAAAGTGGACCTGCGGTCAAGTTCGATGAGAGCGTACTTGACCGCTGGTCCAGTTGTCCACGGGAAAGAGGAGCCGATGATCGAGGAGCGTCGCGAACGCGCGGACGCGGCACGCAACCGTCGCGCCATTCTGCGGGCGACCGAGGACCTTCTCGCCCGGCACCGGCCCGAGCAGATCTCCATGGAACAGGTCGCCGCCGCGGCCGGGGTCGGTAAGGGCACGGTGTTCCACCGTTTCGGCAGCCGGATGGGGCTGATGGTCGCGCTGATGCAGGAGCGGGCCTACGCCCTGGAGGAGGCCGTGGCGAGCGGACCTCCGCCGCTGGGGCCCGGCGCCCCACCCGAGGAGCGGTTGATGGCCTTTCTGGACGCGATCGTCGACGTCGTCGGCCGTAACAAAGGGCTCCTCGCGGCGCTTGGCCACGCCGCTACGGCGGCGCCCAGGCCGGAGTGGAAGGGGCGCGGTGAGCACCGGGGCGAAGGCGGTTACCACGTTCCGGACTCGCGGGACGACCATCCCGTCTACCGGTTCTGGCACGGCCATACCAGCGCGTTGATCGCCGCGCGGCGTCCCGACCTGGACGGGGAGCTGCTGGCGCACATTCTGCTGGGCAGCCTTCAAAGCGAACCGGTCCTGCGGCTTCTGGAGCGCGGAGAGGCGCCGCGGCTGGCTGCGTCGCTGCGCGTCATGGCCGCCGGGATGCTCGCGGCCCCTGCCCCCTCCTGAGGCGAACCGGCCGAGAAGCCATACATCTCCCCGATCGCTACAGCGCGGCATATGCCACGTTTAGCCTGTCGCGACAGGGACTGGCCACCACCGAGCGGCCGCTGACCGAGCCCGCGCGGCCGGCGGACGCCGCACGCCTATGGCGTCGAGGGCGAGACCGAACTGCCGTACGCGGACCTGCATTTCCATGGCGGCTGTTCACCCTTCCTCACGTGCAGGTCGACGCTCAACAGCCTGCCCGGGCATGGACAAAGATCATTTTGTTAGGCCTCTTAGTGGGTCTTACATGAGATCCAATACAGCCTGGGTTTCTGGGGAACAGTTGAGGCTCAGGGCGTCGAGGCGGGTTTTGAGCTGGTGGGGCGTAGGCGGCTTCGTCTGTGCGGTCGAGGTGGAGCAGCAGGCGGATGGCTGATCTGGCAGCTTTTTCCTGGTCGGGGTCGAGGGAGCTGGCCTGGTCATAGATCTCGAGGGCGCGTTCGTGGTGGCCGGTGCGTTCGTTGAGAGCACCGAGTTGGAGGAGGGCTTGACGCTCGCCGCGGTCAGGGGCCAGCGGTGGTCTTGGTCAAGCCGCTCGGTGATGGTGTGGGCGGAGCCGGCGACTGGCCAGTCGCCGGCCGGCGTATTCACACATTCGGCGGCTCTGCTAAGGCCTGGGGCAGCAGACCAGTCGGGTACGCTGCACCAGGCCTTGAATGCACGTTCCGAGCCGGGCGTAGAGCCATCAGCTCCCGTCGTAGGGTGCGTGGTCCGACGAGCAGTAGGGCGTCCACAGCGCTCACCTCGCGCGCAGAGCTCCAGAGACCGCTGCCGGGTACCTGAAACGGAATGACATCGATCGCGCAGCCCCGGAACAGGTCCAGATCCAAGTACCTCATCCCGCCGGTTCCGCACAGGTACGTTGTCGCGCCCGTCACCCACGCAAGGTCGGCGAGCCGCTGGGAGCGGCCTTCGCGGGCGGGCAGCACCTGGCATGGACGCCGCCTATGACTCGCACGTGCAGCCTGGGACATCACCCGATCCGGTGATCATTTCTGGCCGGCACCAGCAGATCTGCATCCCTCCGCGGAGCCGACGACCCTCTCCCCACCCGCGTAGACGTTGCAGCGTTCGCCGCGCAAAAAGCCGACCAGCGTCATGCCGAACTCCCTGGCGAGGTCGACCGCCAGCGAGGACGGCGCCGACACCGCGCACACCGCCGGGATGCCCGCCGACAGGGCCTTCTGCATGATCTCGTAGCTGGTCCGGCCGCTCACCATGAGCACGTGGTCGCTCAGCGGCAGCCGGTCGCTCATCGCCGCCCAGCCGACCAGCTTGTCGACGGCGTTGTGCCGGCCGACGTCCTCGCGCGCCGCCACGAGCGCCCCCGACGCCGAGAACAGCCCGGCGGCGTGCAGCCCGCCCGTCTTGCCGAACACGCCCTGGGCGTCACGCAGCGCGCCCGGCAGCCCGTACAGCAGCTCGGGGGTGAGCTCCAGCTCGCCCCGAGGCAGGGAGCGGCAGCGGTCGTGCAGCGACTCCAGGCTGGCCGAGCCGCAGACGCCGCACGCGCTGGAGGTGAGGAAGTGGCGGTCGAGCGCGGGCAGGTCGGGGATGGGCCCCTTCAGGTGCACGGTCACCGTGTTGTAGCGGGCCTCGGGCGGGATGTCGTCGTCGGTGCAGTACGCGATCGCGGCGATGTCCCCCGGCCCCGCCAGGCCCTCCCCGCTCATGAACCCGGCCGCCAGCTCCAAGTCGTGCCCCGGCGTGCGCATGGTGATGGCCGCCGTACGGCGCGAGCCGTCCGGGGCGGACATGCGGATCTCCAGCGGCTCCTCCGTGGCCAGGTCGTCGCGGCGGTCCCTGGCCGTCGAGCCGGAGAACCGCCTGATCCGAACAGGGGTCGTCGGACCCGGGCGCACCTTCACCGCGCCTTCCCGACGGCTAAGGCCCGTCGGCGGCACGCGGTGTCCCGGGAGTTCCGGAGCTTGCTCATACGTCATCGTCACTCCTGCTCAGGAAATGCGAACACCCGGCATCGACCGCGCCCTGACTTCCTGTGGACGGGCTTCACGGCCGAACAACTTCGGCTCCGACAACGCCGGCCTGGCCTACGCCGCCCGCTGCGGCGTTCCATGTACGGCGAGCGTTCGGATCCATGAGATACCGCTTTCGGGCAGCCGATCAAGACTGCGCCGCGAGGGAATGTGGGCGAGCAGCCATCTGCCTGATGCCGACAGCCGCGTTCATGTTGCGCCCATGCGCCGACGAAGTGCAGCTCAAGCAGCGTCATCCAGGTCTTCGGCGCCGCGACGACATTACCCGGCCGTGCGCTCGTGACCGGGAATCTCCACGACGACGTTCGTGGACTTGATCACCGCGACCGCCACCACTCCCACCTCCAGCCCCAGCTCGTCAGCCGCCTGGCGGCTCATCAGCGACACCACCCGGAACGGTCCTGCGGCGATCTCCACCTGCGCCATCACCGCGTCCCGGATCACTTCGGTGACGATCCCGCGGAAGCGATTACGCGCCGACGAACGGCCAGCGTCGTCGACCACGTGCACCTGAGCTCGGGCGAAGGCGGCCAGCTCAGCGCCGTTCACCTGCCGGTGGCCGTGCTCGTCCCGCTCGGCCGGCAGACGGCCCGCGTCCACCCACCGGCGAACCGTGTCGGAGCTGACCCCGAGTAACGCCGCGGCCTCGCTGATCCGAAACGTCGCCACAACGTTCACCCTGCCTTCCACATCCCAGCCTGCGCTGTCACGGATCCACGAGATCGTAGATCAACCGCGAGCCACGGTTACCTCGTCGCGGCCTCGACGGTGCTGATCGGCCGATGGCGGTCGATCGCTCTCCTGCACTGATAGAAGCCGCCTATCAAGCGAGAGAAAGAAACGATTGGACGCGCCGGCCGGGGATGCACGACCGTGCAGATAGATCCCCCCACCGAAAGGCTGGTCATGACGTCGTCGTCTGCGCAGTCTCTTGAAGATCGAGTGCGCTCGGTCGTCGCGCGGCACCGTGACGACCGGGGCGCTCTGCTGCCGATCCTGCACAGCCTCATGGAGGAACTGGGTCACATCGATCCGGCGGCGATCCCGATCCTGGCCGACGCGTTGAACCTGTCGAGAGCCGACGTGCACGGCGTCGTCACCTTCTACCACGACTTCCGCCAGACACCGCCGGGGCGTACGACGGTGCGGATCTGCCGGGCGGAGGCGTGCCAGGCGGTCGGCGCGGCGGAGCTGGTCGACCGGGCGAGGAGCCGGCTCGGCGTCGGCCTCGGGGAGACCACACCGGACGGAGCGGTGACCCTGGAGCAGGTCTTCTGCCTCGGCAACTGCGCTCTCGGCCCGTCCGTCCAGGTCGGCGACCGGCTGTACGGCAGGGTGGGGGCGCAGGAGCTCGATCGCCTCCTGGGGGAGGCCGCGTGACGGGCGAGCCGATGACCGTGTACGTCCCGCGGGATTCGGCCGCCCGTTCCGTCGGCGCCGACCAGGTCGCCGAGCGGATCGCGGAGACGGCCGGCCCCAGGGCCCGCGTCGTGCGCAACGGATCTCGCGGCATGTTGTGGCTGGAACCGCTGGTCGAGGTGGCGACGCCGGCCGGCCGGGTGGCGTACGGCCCGGTCACCCCGGACGACGTCGAGGACCTGCTCGCGGCGGGGCTGCTGGACGGCGCTGAGCACCGCCTGTGCCTCGGCCCGGCCGAGGAGATCCCGTGGCTGCGCGACCAGACGCGGGTGACGTTCGCCCGGGTCGGCGTGGTCGACCCGCTCTCCCCCGACGACTACGTAGCGCACGGTGGGCTCGACGGGCTGAGGCGCGCGTTGTCCCTGGCCCCCGAGCAGGTGGTGGCCGAGGTCACCGACTCCGGGCTGCGCGGCCGCGGTGGCGCGGGCTTCCCGGCGGGCGTCAAGTGGAAGACGGTGCTCGGCGCCGCGTCGGAGCCCAAGTTCGTCTGCTGCAACGCCGACGAGGGCGACAGCGGCACCTTCGCCGACCGGATGCTGATGGAGGGCGACCCGTTCACCCTCATCGAGGGCATGGCGATCGCCGCCTGGGCGGTCGGGGCGAGCGAGGGCTACATCTACGTCCGCTCCGAGTACCCCGACGCCGTGGCCACGCTACGTGCGGCGATCGACGCCGCCTATGAGAAGGGGTGGCTCGGCAAGCGGGTCCTCGACCACGACTTCAGCTTCGACCTGTTCGTCCGGGTCGGCGGCGGAGCGTACATCTGCGGCGAGGAGACCTCCATGCTGGAGAGCCTGGAGGGCAAGCGCGGCATGGTGCGGGCCAAGCCACCGATCCCGGCGCTGGAGGGCCTGTTCGGCAAGCCCACCGTGGTCAACAACGTGCTGACCCTGGGCTCGGTGCCGATGATCATGGCCGACGGCGCGGAGGCGTTCGCCGCGCTGGGGGTGGGCCGCTCGCGCGGCACCCAGGTCTTCCAGCTCGGCGGGAACGTCGCCCGCGGCGGCATCGTGGAGACCGCCTTCGGCATCACCCTCGGCGAGCTCGTGGAGGAGTACGGCGGCGGCACCCGATCGGGCCGCCCGGTGCGGGCCGTGCAGGTCGGCGGGCCGCTCGGCGCCTACCTGCCGACGTCCCGGTTCGACCTGCCCATGGACTACGAGGCGTTCGCCGCGGCGGACGCGATGGTGGGCCACGGCGGCGTGGTGGTGTTCGACGACACCGTGGACATGGCGGGGCAGGCCAGGTTCGCCATGGAGTTCTGCGCCGCCGAGTCGTGCGGCAAGTGCACCCCGTGCCGGATCGGCGCGGTACGCGGCGTCGAGGTCATCGACCGCATCGTCGCGGGCCAGAACAGGACCGCCGACCTGAAGCTGCTCGACGACCTGTGCCACCTGATGACCGAGGGTTCCCTCTGCGCGATGGGCGGCCTGACACCGATGCCGGTGCAGAGCGCCCTCACCCACTTCCCCGGCGACTTCGGAGTGACGACGGAGGAACGGCGATGAGCCTGATCAAGGAGAAGGACCACGGCACTCCGGCGCGCTCCGGCGAGGCGACCGTGTCCGTGGAGATCGACGGCAAGACGGTGCTGGTCCCGGAGGGGACCTCGGTGATGCGCGCCGCCGCCGAGTGCGGCATCGACATCCCGAAGCTGTGCGCCACCGACAGCCTGGAGCCCTTCGGCTCGTGCCGCCTGTGCCTCGTCGAGGTCGACGGCCGCAAGGGCTCCCCGGCGTCGTGCACCACCCCGGTGGCCGACGGGATGAAGGTGCGCACCCAGACGCCGAAGCTCGCCGAGCTGCGCCGCGGCGTCATGGAGCTGTACATCTCCGACCATCCGCTGGACTGCCTGACCTGCCCGGCCAACGGCGACTGTGAGCTGCAGGACATGTCCGGCGTGGTCGGCCTGCGGGAGGTCCGCTACGGCTTCGACGGCGAGAACCATCTCGACCTGCCGACCGACAGCACCAACCCCTACTTCGACTTCGACGCGAGCAAGTGCATCGCCTGCTCCCGCTGCGTGCGCGCCTGCGGCGAGGTCCAGGGCACCTTCGCCCTGACGATCGAGGGCCGCGGATTCGCCTCGAAGGTCGCCGCCGGCGCCGGCGGCACGTTCATGGAGTCCGACTGCGTCTCCTGCGGCGCCTGCGTGCAGGCCTGCCCGACGTCCACGCTGCAGGAGCGGTCGGTGGTCGAGCTCGGCATGCCGAACCGCAGCGTGCTCACCACCTGCGCCTACTGCGGCGTGGGCTGCTCGTTCAAGGCTGAGCTGCGCGGCGACGAGGTCGTCCGCATGGTGCCCTACAAGGACGGCAAGGCCAACGAGGGACACTCGTGTGTGAAGGGCCGGTTCGCCTTCGGCTACGCCTCACACCCCGACCGGCAGCTCAAGCCGATGCTGCGCGAGCGGATCACCGACCCCTGGCGCGAGGTGGAGTGGGAGGAGGCGATCGGCTACGTCGCCGGCCGCATGATGCGGATCCAGGCCAGGCACGGCGCCGGCGCGATCGGCGGGATCAGCTCCTCCCGGTGCACCAACGAGGAGGTGTACGTCGTCCAGAAGATGGTGCGCGCCGCCTTCGGCAACAACAACGTCGACACCTGCGCCCGCGTCTGCCACTCGCCGACCGGTTACGGCCTCAAGCAGACGTACGGCACGTCGGCCGGCACCCAGGACTTCAAGTCCGTGGACAAGGCCGACGTCATCCTGATCATCGGGGCGAACCCGACCGACGCCCACCCGGTGTTCGGCTCGCGGATCAAGCGCCGGCTGCGCCAGGGCGCCAAACTCATCGTCGCCGACCCGCGCCGGATCGACCTGGTCCGATCCCCGCACATCCAGGCGGAGCACCACCTGCGGGTGCAGCCCGGCACCAACGTGGCGCTGATCAACGCCATGAGCCACGTGGTGGTGACCGAGGGCCTGGTGGACCGGGAGTTCGTCGAGGAGCGCTGCGAGGACTTCGCCGAATGGGAGCGGTTCATCTCCGCGCCCGAGCACAGCCCCGAGGCGGTCGAGTCGATCACCGGCATCCCCGCGGCCGAGCTGCGCGCCGCGACCCGCCTGTACGCGAGCGCGCGCAACGCCACCATCATGTACGGCCTCGGCGTCACCGAGCACAGCCAGGGCTCCACCATGGTCATGGGCATGGCCAACCTGGCCATGGCGACCGGCAACATCGGCCGCGACGGCGTCGGGGTGAACCCGCTGCGCGGGCAGAACAACGTGCAGGGCTCGTGCGACATGGGCTCGTTCCCGCACGAGCTGCCCGGCTACCGGCACGTCTCCGACGACGTGGTGCGCGGCACGTTCGAGACGCTGTGGGGCCGGGTGCTGGACCCCGAGCCGGGCCTGCGCATCCCCAACATGTTCGACGCCGCGATCGACGGCACGTTCATGGGCCTGTTCGTGCAGGGCGAGGACATCGTCCAGTCCGACCCGAACACCCAGCACGTCACCGCCGCCCTGGCGGCGATGGAGCTGGTGGTCGTGCAGGACCTGTTCCTCAACGAGACCTCGAAGTACGCGCACGTCTTCCTGCCGGGCACCTCGTTCCTGGAGAAGAACGGCACGTTCACCAACGCCGAGCGCCGGATCAACCGGGTCCGCCCGGTGATGGCACCGCGGACCGGCAAGCACGAGTGGGAGATCGTCTGCGAGATCGCGCAGGCGATGGGCTACCCGATGAAGTACGACGACTCCGCGCAGATCATGGACGAGATCGCGATGACCACGCCCACCTTCGCGGGGGTGTCTTTCGCCAAGCTCGACGAGGTCGGCAGCGTCCAGTGGCCGTGCAACGACGCGGCGCCCGAAGGCACCCCGATCATGCACATCGACGAGTTCGTCCGCGGCAAGGGCCGGTTCATGCTCACCGACTACGTGCCGACCCGGGAACGCAGCACGCGCAAGTACCCGCTGATCCTGACGACCGGACGCATCCTGTCGCAGTACAACGTGGGCGCCCAGACCCGGCGTACCGGCAACACCGCCTGGCATCCGGAGGACCTGCTGGAGATGCACCCGCACGACGCCGAGGTGCGCGGCATCCGCGACGGCGACACCGTGGCGCTGACCAGCCGGGTCGGGGAGACCAGCCTCCGGGTCAAGATCGACGATCGGATGCCGGTCGGGGTGGTCTACACGACCTTCCACCACCCGGTGACCGGCGCGAACGTCGTGACCACGGAGAACTCCGACTGGGCGACCAACTGCCCCGAGTACAAGGTGACCGCGGTCCAGGTGTCGCTGAAGCACCCGGCCCCCGCGGTGGTGAGGTGATCACGTGACCGCGACGCAGACGCCCCCGCACATCCGCATGGCGAACGAGATCGCCGTGCAGTTCAGGAACCGCGACCCGGCCTGGGCGGCCGAGCAGATCGCCGAGCACATCCGCGCCTTCTGGGATCCACGGATGCGCGCCAGGCTGCTCGCCGACGCCGGCACAGCCGACGGCCGGCTGGACCCGCTCATCGTGGCCGCCGCCGCGCTGCTGCCCCCAGCACGCGCCTGAACACGCAGGCACCCCTTGGCGATCCAGCCGTGAGATCTCGACTCGGCCTCCCCACTCCCCGGAGTTCGCTCATCAATGCAACTCCTCAAGGTACGACGCTGCGTCCAGCAGCCCGATCGGGGAATCCTCCGTTGTGAGTACCTCTGCCCATACGGTCTTCCACCCGCGAGCATTCAGGCGTACGCCCCACCGCTGCGCCATCTGGTCGACGAGACGCAGGCCTCGTCCGTGGCACGCACTGTCTTTCATCTTTCCAGGCGCCCCCTATGTCGAGCGGCTGCGGCACAAAATCGCCATCAGCGCCGCGCTGACGGGTATCACCGCCGCTGTTGTCGGGGTCATCGCCAACCTGGCCCTCTACTTCGCCGAGCACACCATGTTCGCCCGCACCTTCACCTGGGGTTGGGGCCCGTTCAGTATCCAGCTCCCTGAGACGGGGACGATCAGCCCGATCGCGCTAGTGATCACCGTGGCCGCGCTCGTCATGACCTTCGTCCTGGAGTGGCCGATGCTGCGTATCCTCGGGATCTGCGCCGTACTCGGTGTGGCCACCGTGCTGCTGTGACGTTCACAGCGGGAGCAGGAACAGGCTGATCGGGGTGCTCACCACCGACAGGGCGAGGGCCAGGAGCAGCAGGCGCGGCGGCCACGAAGCGCGCGGTGTGGCCGGCCGGTCGATGCGGGCGTCGAGGTCGTGACGTGCTCCGCCGAGCCCGCCGCCAGGCGGGTGAAAGTACGCCGCGTGGGATGCAGCCCGGCCTGAGCCACGGTACGGCGCCGATGGTTCCAGTCGAAGAGGGCGAGCACTCCCAACACCGCAGTCTTGGCCAGCACGAACTGCCCGTAGGAATGCTCCACAGGTCGCTCACCGAGCGCATGCGTACCCAGGCGTTGGTCGTCCAGGAGAGGGCGACCGCGATGAAGCATCACAGGGCGATCGTGCTGAAGCGCGGCAGCATCGATCCACGAGACCTCCGCTGAAGATCACTCACATGCGGAAAACGGGTCTAGCCGGAGCTGGCGCCCGCCCGCAAGATGATTTTCCGGGCTCCGGGCCAGGCGGTCGTCCGCTCGTCCCCCGGCAGAGGGCCGCCCTGCCAGGGCTTTCGCCGGCCGCGATTACGCGAGTGCCCCTTATGCCCCGTAGGTGAGGTAGGCCCGCTGGGTCGCGATGTGGTCGGCCACGTACCTGGCGTCGTGCCAGACTCCCCAGATGAAGCTGGATCCGCGCCGCGAGAGCCACGGCAGGCCCAGGAAGTAGACGCCCGGCTCGGGGGAGACGCCGCGCCGGTGCTTCGGCCTGCCGGCCTCGTCGAACGCGTCGACCTGCAGCCAGCCGTAGTCGACCGCGTAGCCCGTGGCCCACACGATCGAGCGCACGCCGGCCGCGGCGAGATCGAGCTCCAGCGCCGGGTCTGTCACGCACGCGGGGACGGGTCCCAGGACGCGGGCTTCCGGCTCCTCCGGGAGGTCGAGGCCGTTGCGGGCGATATAGGCATCCGCCTCGTCGAGCAGCGACAGGTAGCTCGCGTCGCCGTGGGCGATGTTCTCGGCGAGGTCCGGGGCGAACCGCAGGATGCCGTTGTCGAACGAGACGGTCATGCCGACCAGTTCGACGCCCTGGGCGGCCAGCGTGCGGAAGTCGACGGTCCGGCCGCCGCGGGCACCGCTGACCGCGATCGTGACGTGCTCGGCGCCGCGGGGAGGCGTCTCGGCGTCCCACTTGCCGAGGACTCCGAGCCACCAGACGAAGTCGCGGCCGCGGTATCTGCGGGGCGGCCGCTCGTGCGGGCCGACGGAGAGGTAGACGGTCCGGCCCGATCGCCGGAGCTCGTCGGCGATCTGCACCCCGGACGACCCGGCGCCGACGACCAGGACGGCTCCGTCGGGGAGCTGACGTGGATTGCGGTAGCCGCTGGAGTGGATCTGTACGAGCCGGGGTTGGCCGGGGACGACCTGCGGGATGACGGGCCGCTGGAACGGTCCGGTCGCGGCGACGACGAAACGGGCGTTCACCACTCCGTCGGACGTCTCGGCGTGGAAGCCGGGATGGCCGGCGTTCTTGCGTACCGAGGTCACCTCCACGCCGCACCGGATCGGCGCGGCGATCTTCTCGGAGTAGGCGACGAAGTAGTCCGCCACCTCGTCCTTCGAGGCGAAGGCGTCGGGGTCCAGGTCGACGAACTCCAGGCCGGGGAAACGGTCGTGCCAGGCGGGTCCGTTGGCGACCAGCGAGTCCCACCGCTCGGAGCGCCAGCGTTCGGCGATGCGCTGCCGCTCCAGGACGAGGTGCGGGACGCCGGCGGCGCTCAGGTGCTCGCTCATCGCCAGGCCGGCCTGGCCCCCGCCGACGACGAGGACCTCTATCTCTTCGCTCGACATCCGAACCTCCTGCTCCGAATGGGGAAATGTCCTGATGTTCGTGACGCGCAGGACCGTGTCCGTGAAATCCTCATGCGTCGCCGAAGCCGTGTCCAACAGATGTTGTCGACCTTCTACATCTGTTCTGCTGATGCATGAGGCCGTGCCCGGCCCGCGGGCCGCCCTTAGGCCGTCCGCCGGTCAGTGACAAGCGCCGCCGTCGCGGGCCGCCGCCGGCGTCCCGGTCGAGCAGCACGTCGGGGAGCCTCCCGCAGAGGTCCCCGCGGCGGTGTGGCAGTGCTTCGCCTTCGGAGCCGGTACGTCAAGGGCCGGGTTCCGGTCGAAGAACCCCACCGGCCTCAGCACGAAGCCGGTGCGGTCGACCGGCATGACCGGCCAGTCCTCGGGCCGGGGGAAGTGGGTGAGGCCGAAGGTGTGCCACAGGACGAGGTCCTGGCCGTCCAGGTCCCGGTCTGCCCGGATCCAGGTGTCGATCCCCGAGTCGCCGGGGTTCTGGTTGACGTACTGGCCCGACGGGTAGCGCTCGGAATCGTCCTGCGCCGTGACCCACAGGTGCCGAGTCGTGAACGCCGCGCGCCTGGCGATCGACGAGGAGGGGTCGGCGAGGAGCGTGGGCTGCCCTTCCGGCAGGAGGGCGTAGCCGACCGGCTGCCCCATCCGGTTCGCGCGCCCGGGATTGACGACGTGCCACGTGCGGCCGGCGGCGCCGTCGGCCAGCCGGGCACCCTCGCGCTCCCGGCGGATGCGGGTGGCCCTGCGGGTGAAGGCGTTGCCGTAGGGATTGTCCGGTCCGACGGGTACGCGGACGGCGTCCACCTCGTCGACGGCGTTGCCCACCCCGTCGACCATCATGTCCAGGCGCGCGCAGAACAGGTGCTGGTGGAACGGCGCCCCCACGCCTGGCGCGATCTCCGAGGCCCACGGGTACGGCGTGCCGTCGGGCCGGTCGCCGGGGTAGGCCGACGCGAACACGACGCCGGTCGCCTTGCACTCCAGCTCGATCGTGCCGTCGAGGTAGAGGTACCAGTAGAAGCCGTAGTCGTAGTTCCCGACGGTGATGAAGAAGGAGATCACCAGCCGGCGCTGTCGGCGGGTGGAGCTGCTGCCGTTGTACATGTCGGTGTGCTTCCACAGCACCCCGAAGTCCTCCTCGTGCATGCAGATCGCGTTGCGGATCGTCCGCGGGCAGCCGTCGTCGTCGGCGACGGCGGCGTCGAAGTAGCGGATCTCGCCCAGGCAGTCGCAGCCCAGCTCCAGCGCGTTGGCGTCCTTGCCGAGGGAGTACTCGCCGGCGTCGAAGTAGTTCTGCCAGAACCGCACGGGGGAGGGGTCGCCGTACGGAACCACCATCTCGGCGACCGAGGCGCGGTAGACGATCGGCCGCAGCCGGCCGCCGTCCTCGAAGCCGATCTGGTGCAGGGTCAGGCCCTCCACCTGGTCGAAGCCGATCCGGAACCGCCACTTCTCCCAGCTCACGACGTCGCCCTCGACCGTGAACGAGGGCCCCTCGGGCTGGATGATCTCGATCGGCCGCTGGGTGTCGCGCACCGGGCGGTCCTCGGCGCGGAGCTCGAAGTCGGCCCGCTCCGTCGGCAGCTCGAAGACGCCGTCGTCGATGAGCTCGACCACTTCCGCGGTGATCAGATCGACGTAGGCCACCACCCCGTCGATGGGATGCGCCCACACGTTGTCGCTGTCGTCGAGCTGAAGGAAGGACAGGCAGCGCACCAGCCGCCGGCCCTGCTCTCCCGGGAGGTCGAAGCAGCCGGCGCTGAGGGCGGAGACCCGGATCCGCTCGGGCCGGTCGAGCCCGCGCCGGGCCATCGCGGCGCACCAGGCCTTGTCCCCCCAAAGGATCTTCTCGACCAGGGCGAACTCCTCCCCCATGATCGGCGGCTGTCCCTCGGCGGAGACGTCCACCTCGCGCCGCGAGACGACCTTGCCGTGGGTGAGGGAGGTGACGGCCTCCGACACCTCGCCGGTGTCGCGGTCCAGCAGCGTCGTGCGTACGCACCGGTCCCACGGGTCTCCCTCCTTCCAGGCGAGCACCTCATGCTTCGGCGGCTCCACGAGCATCACCAGGGGGAAGCGGGTGGCGGGCCCGATCAGGCCGGCCCGGTGGAGGATGTCGCGGTTGCGGGCGATCTCCTCCGAGGTGAGGCGGTCGAGCGGGTGAGGGGTCACGAGCTGGTCCCTTCTGGAGCGATGACCGGGGTGACGCCGCCTTCGGCGGGGGCGGAGCCGCCGGCGCGGACCCTGGCCCCCCGTACGTAGCCAATGACGCCGAGGACGAGCAGGACGGCGAGGGTGCCCAGGGTGAGCACCTGGAACTGCAGGTGGCTGACGCCCCACGTCTCCTCGAAGTCGTACGGGAGGCCGAAGAGCCCCTCCAGCGTGCCGGGGAAGACGGCGACCCAGGAGCCGAGCAGCACCCACGCGAAGGCGATCGCGCCAAGCACGGCGTAGCCCCGGTCCGGCAGCGGAACCCGGAACGGCCGCTCCACGTGCGGGTACGTGGTGCGCAGCCGGATCGCCGCGGGGATCACGATCAGATAGCTGAGCAGGAACGTCGAGATCGAGATGGTCAGGACCACGGTGAACAGCGCGGCGCTGCTTCCCGTCACCTGCATCGCCGCCAGCATGAAGAGGGTGGAGACGATCCCGGACAGCAGGTTGACGCGGACCGGGGTGCCGAGCCGGGGGTGGAAGCGGCCGAAGAAACCGCCGAAGAAGGCCCCGTCGGCCGCCGCGATCGCCTGCATGCGGTCGGAGATGATCATCCAGGCGGCGCCCTGGCTCATCAGGATGTAGACGAACCCGATCGCCGTGATGGTGCGCAGGGTCTCGGCGGCCGGGCCGTACACGCTGAACACCACGCCGACGGCCTCCAGCAGCCCGGAGATACCGGTGATGTCGTCCTTCGGCACCACGAGCAGGATGGCGAGCACGGGCAGGATGTAGCACAGGGCCGCGGCGCCCGAGGAGCGGGCGATGGAGATCGGCACGTCGCGGGCGGGGTTCTCCATCTCTCCGGCGGCGCTGTTGGAGGACTCGAAGCCGAGGAAGGCGAACAGCAGGACCGGGGCCAGGCCGAGCAGGCCCGCCAGGGTGGGGCTGAAGCCGCTGCCGCTGAGACCCTCGACTCCGTGCTGGGCGGCGTAGAGCACGGTGGTCAGCACGAAGAAGGCGAGCAGCACGATCTTGAGGATCGCGCCGCTGGTGGGCAGCCACTTCCCCCTGCGCAGGCTGACGATGGCGGCGAGCACGGTGCACCAGATGAAGGCGATCTTGAACACGTAGTCGGCGGCCGAGCCGTGCGGCAGGTGGAGGAGGTAGGTGTTCACCGTCTCCGCGGCCAGGAACGCCATCGAGCCGCCGACCCAGATCGGCTGGGTGACCCAGGTGAGCAGCGCGGCGATCGCCCCGGCGACCCGGCCGAAGGCGTTGCGGACCCACGTGTAGGCGCCGCCTTCCTCGCTGAACGCGGCACCCACCTCGGCGAAGATCAGCGCGTACGGGATCAGGAAGGTGACGGCGAGGATCACCAGCCAGGTGAGCGCCTCTGCCCCGAAGACCGAGACCTGGCCGAGGGTCTCGAGACCGATCACGGCCGCGATGATCAGGAAGAGGATGTCGAACCTCTTGAGGGCCTTCTGGAGACGGCCGGTCTGCTCGTCGAGCAGGTCGGTCCGCTGGCGATCGCTCATGGGCGAGATGCCTTCCGGGGGGCGGGCGCGCGGGCCCGGAGCTATTCTTTGCGATTGACGTGAAATAATGGTCGGGTACGTGCTTTCTGACCAGAGGATAAGTCATGGCCTTTTTTGATGACCGGCATCAAAATTTGTGACATGGCACGTCCGCGTAACCAGACCGAACGCCGCCGCCAGCTCGTCGAGGCCGCGGCCCGGGTCATCGCCGAGCGCGGCCTGGCGGGCCTGCGCGTCAGGGACGTCGCGCAAGCAGCCGGGCTCTCGCCCGGCTCGGTGTCCTACTACTTCCCCGACCTCGACGACCTGCTGCTCGACGTCCACCACCACGCGGTCGACCGCTACTACTGGCTGCGGATGCGGGTGGTCGAGCAGTCGGACGACCCGCGTGACAAGCTGCTCGGCCTTGTCGAGCAGGGCATCCCCGACGACGCCCCCGACGGGATGGGGCTCGTGCTCTACGAGCTGCATCTCAACGCCTCCCGGAACAAGGCGCACGCGGTGCTGATGTCGGGCCTCTACGATCGCGAGGTGTCGCTCTACGCGACGGTGCTCGCGTTCGGCGTGAGCGGCGGCGTCTTCGCCCCGATCGACGACCTGCGGGGCGTGGCGATGAACGCGGTGGCGCTCGAGGATGCCTACGGCCTGCACATCGTGGGCCGCAACCCCGCGGTGGCCCCCCTGGAAGCGAGACGGCTCGTGCGCGCCTACCTGTCGGCCGTGACGGGCTGCGACCTCGAAGCGTGGCACGCCGGGCGGGGAAGGCCCGCCCGGCGGCCCGGACCAGGAAGGGCGGAGATGCGGGAATGAGCGACCCAGGCTTCACGCTGGTGCAGCTGCGGTACTTCGCGGCGGCGGCCGAGCTGGGCAGCATGACCAGCGCGGCCCGCGAGCTGATGGTGTCCCAGTCGGCGGTCTCCACGGCGGTGGCGCAGCTGGAGAAGGAGCTCGGCGTGCAACTGCTGCTGCGGCACCACGCCCGGGGCCTCAGCCTGACCGCGGCGGGCGCGGCGTTCCTGCGCGAGCTGCGCGGTTACCTCGCCCACACCGAGGAGCTGGCCGAGGCCGCCCGCTCGGCCGGCCAGGTCCTGATCGGCCGGCTGACCATCGGCTGCTTCGCCACGCTCGGGCCCTTCGAGCTGCCGCGGCTGCTGAGCGCGTGCGAGCGCGACCACCCCGAGATCGAGGTGTCGGTGATCGAGGCCGAACACGCCACGCTCAAGCAGGCGCTGCGCGCGGGCCGCTGCGAGCTCGCGCTGATGTACGGCTACGACCTCGACGACGACATCGAGTCGGTCCGCATGGGCACGGCTCCGGCGTATGCGCTGGTCGCCAAGGACCATCCGCTGGCCCGCCACGGGAAGGTCCGGCTGGCCGACCTCGCGGGGGAGCCGATGGTGCTGCTCGACCTGCCGCACAGCAGGGACTACTTCGAGCATCTCGTGGCGTCGGCCGGATTCACGCCCGATGTGCGCCACCGCACCACCGGGTTCGAGACGGTCCGGGCACTGGTGGCCAACGGCCTCGGCTGGTCGGTGCTCAACCAGAAGCCCGCCTCGCCCACGACGTACGACGGCGAGGAGGTCGCCGAGCTGGAGATCCTCGACGAGCTGGAGCCGCTGGACGTCGTCCTGGCCTCGATGCGAGGCGTGCGCCTGACCCGGCGCGCCCAGGCCTTCATCAGGTCCGCCAGGCGCGCCCGGGGCCGCTGACCGGCTCCGGCCCGGGGGAGCGGGCTACCAGGCCTCGTGCACGGGCACGCCGTCGACGAACGTGGCGCGTACCCGCAGGGACGACAGCTCCCGGGGATCGACCGCGACCGGGTCGCCGTCCAGCAGCACGAGGTCCGCGGCCTTGCCAGGGGTGAGCGTGCCGCTGTCGTGCTCCGTCCGGTTCGCCAGCGCCGCCCCGGCGGTGTAGCCGTGCACGGCGGCCCGCACGCCGATCGCCTCGCCGGCGAGCAACGGCACCGTCCGGGCGTGCTCGTCACGGGCGTGCACGTCCGCAGGGGGAGCGGTCCGGTTGACCGCGACGTGGATGCCCCACAGCGGGTCAGGGCTGGAGACCGGCCAGTCCGACCCCATCGCCAGCTCGACCCCGGCACGGGCCAGGCTGCCGAACGCGAAGTGGCGGGCCCGCTGATCGTCGGTCAGGTAGGGCAGCTTGGTCTCCACCAGCACCTTGTCCTCGCGCGCCCAGAGGGGCTGCACGTTGGCGAGCACGCCGAGCCGCTTCATCCGGTCGATGTCGCCGCGGTCGATCAGGTCGAGGTGGGCGAGCTGGTGCCGCGCGGCCCGGCCCCCGGCGGCCGGCCCGGCCGCCTCGACGGCGTCGAGGCACTCGCGCACCGCGCGGTCGCCGACCGCGTGCATGTGCAGGTCGAACCCGTCGGCCACCAGGCACGCGGCGGCCTCGGCCAGCTCGCCGGGCGCGATGAAGCTCAGCCCCACCTCCTCGCCCAGCCCCCGGTACGGCGACAACAGCGCGGCCGTGTGGTTCTCGCACACGCCGTCCTGCATGATCTTGACCGCGGTGGCGCGGAACCGGCCGCCCGCCCGCCGCCGACGCCGGCGCAGGAAGTCGAGCTGGGCGGGCCCCTCGTCGGCGCGCCACCACAGAGCGCCGGTCACCTTCGCGGTCAGCCTCCCCGACTCCGCCGCCGAGAGGTAGGTGTCGTAGGAGTCGTCGAACAGCGCGCTCTCGCCCACGGCGGCGTCCTGCCACGCGGTGATACCCAGCTGGTGCAGGAAGGTCTGGGCGGCCATCAGCGCCGCGTCGAGACGGGCGGCGTCCGGCGCGGGGACGAGCGAGGTGACCAGCCCGGCGGCGGCCTCGACGAGCAGCCCCGTGGGCTCGCCATCGGCTCCGCGGTGGATCCGGCCGCCCTCCGGATCCGAAGTCGCGGCGGTGACGCCGGCGCGCCGCAGGGCCTCGGAGTTCACCCAGACGCCGTGGAAGTCATGGCTGGTGAGCACCACCGGCCGGTGGGGAACCACGGCGTCGAGGTCCGCGCGGTGCGGGAAGCCCCCGGGGAAGACGTCGCCGTACCAGCCCGATCCCTGGATCCACTCCACGTGGGGGTTCCGCTCGGCGTAGGCCGCCACGAGGGCGCGGTAGCCGTCCCGGTCGTGCACGTGCGACAGGTCGCAGCCGAGCAGCTGCAGCCCACCCGCGACGGCGTGGAGGTGAGCGTCCTGGAAACCGGGCAGGAGGGCGCCGCCGCGCAGGTCCACCGCCCGCGTGCGGGGCCCGCGGAGCTCGTGGGCGCCGGGGCCGAGCACGGCGATGCGCCCCGAGCGGACCGCCAGCGCGGACGTCGCCGCGGTCCCGTCCATCGGGTGGATCCGGCCGCCGTAGAAGATCCAGTCCGCTGCTCCTCCGCCCGCCATGGGCGCCTCCTTCGTTCGGGGTTCGTCGGCCGGTGGCCGTTACGCGTAGACCTCCGGGCGGGCACCCTCCCACAGGGGAGCCGCGTCCCGGTCGGCCGCCTCGATCCCGGCCGCGAGGTCGAGGTCGGCGACCAGCAGATGCTCCTCCGGTGCCGGTGCCGGTGCCGTGCCGGTCGTGGCCCGCGGCGCCTCGGCGACGGTCCGGCCGTCGGGCGCCATCACCCGGCTTCCGCCGAGCAGACCGGACGGGCCCGCGCCGCCGCACTGGTTCGCCATCAGCCACCACTGCCCGTTCGCCAGGGCCTGCGCCGGATACAGCAGGTCCCACCAGCGGGCCGCGCCGGTCTCGTACGCCGAGATCGAGACGACGACGCGGGCCCCGCGCGAGCGAAGGGCCCGCGCGTAGCCGGGATGGTCGCCGTCGAAGCAGATGCTCAGCCCCACCGGCCCCCACGGGGTGGCGACCACGGTCGCCGTCGCGCCGGCCGCGAAGACGGCGGCCTCCCCGGTGGTGGGGTAGAGGTGCACCTTGCGGTGCGCCGCGACGCGCTCACCGTCCGGCGCGTAGACCGGTGCGGTGTTGAAGAGGACACCCTCCGCGCGCTCGGGCACGCTCCCAGCGAACAGCCACAGGCGGTGCTCGCGCGCCAGGTCACGCAGCAGCCGGTCACGGGGCCCGTCGAGCGGTTCGGCGGCGGCCCCGGCATCCGCGGCGAGCGTGCGGGCGTCGTACCCGGACGGCCACAGCTCGGGCAGCACCACGAGGTCGGCTCCCCGCGCGGCCAGCGCGGCGACCAGGCGCCCGGCGGTGGCCGCGTTGGACAGCGACCGCCCCGGCTCCGGCCGCCACTGGGCGATCCCGATCCGGGCCGTGCGGCGGGTGGTCATCGGCTCCTCCTCGCTGGGGCTGGCGCGAACGGCTGGTGGGAAGTTCGAGAATGGCATGAGCCGGAACGGACGTATACGGCCGCTGCATCGCTTTTGTTGATGACCTGCGCCAGCATTCTGCGCTTGTCGTGTGGTCAGAGCCCCGTCGAGACTGCTGTCGTCGGCTGGAGCGCCGGCCAGCTAGTTGCACCCCGAGGAGGCCACCGTTCCATGGCTGAGCCTATGAGCGTTGAACCGTTCCAGTTGGAGCGACGGACGATCGACCACATACCCGTGACCGAGCGCCATGGCAGGGCGCGCAACCTGTTCACGATCTGGTTCGGCTCCAACATCATGTTGCTGACCGTCGCCACCGGTGTCGTCGCGACCGCGGTCTACGGCCTTCCCCTGTGGGCGGCGCTGCTGTCGCTGGCGCTCGGCAACATCGCCGGCGGCGTGGTGATGGCGCTGCACGCGGCCCAGGGCCCCCAGATGGGCGTGCCGCAGATGTTGCAGACGCGGGCCCAGTTCGGCTCGTTCGGCAGCCTGCTGGTGGTCGTGCTCGTGGTCTTCATGTACGTCGGGTTCTTCGCCTCCAACATGGTCCTCGGCGGCCAGGCGATCTCCACGCTGTTCGGCGTGCCGGAGACGGTCGCGATCATCCTGATCGGGCTCCTCAGCGTCGCCGGCGCCAGCGTGGGGTACAAGCTGATCCACGGCCTCGCCTCGCTGATGACTGTGATCGCCGGCGTCACCCTCGTCCTGGCCTTCATCTGGGCCTTCGCGGTCAACGGCCTGCCCGCCGGCGTGCTGTCGTCGGGCGAGTTCAGCTGGCTCGGGTTCATGGGCACGCTGTCCCTGGCCGCCCTGTGGCAGATCGCGTACGCGCCGTACGTCTCCGACTACACCCGCTACATGCCGCGTGACACGGGCGTGCGCCCCGCCTTCTGGGCGACCTACTCCGGGGCGGTGCTCGGCTCGCTGCTGCCGATGGTGCTCGGCACGCTGGTCGGCGCCGCCTTCCCCGACGCCGACACCGTCACCGGCCTCGGCTCGATCACCAAGGGCATCGGCGGCCTGGTGATCGCGGTGTTCGGCATCGGCATCGCGTGCACGAACTCCCTCAACCTCTACTGCGGCGCGCTGTCGACGATCACCGTCGGGCAGACGATCTTCCCGCGGTGGGTGCCCCGCGCCGGTGTCCGCGCGGTGGTCTCCACGGCGCTGTTCCTGTGCGCGCTGGCGATGGCTCTGGCGGGCAAGGACAACTTCCTGGTCAACTTCACCAACTTCATGCTCCTGCTGATGTGCGTGCTGGTGCCGTGGACCGCGGTCAACCTCGTCGACTACTACGTGATCCGGCACGGCGACTACGACATCGACGCGCTCTTCCGCCGCGACGGCGGCGTCTACGGCCGGTACAACCCCATCGCGATCGCCTGCTACTTCCTCGGTATCGCGGTGCAGGTCCCGTTCCTCAGCACGACGATCTACACCGGACCGATCGCCGAGGCGATCGGCGGGGTGGACATCTCGTGGATCGTCGGGCTGGTCGTGATCTGCCCGCTCTATTACGCCTGGATGCGCAAGGCAGGCAAGATGCCGGTCCGCACGCCCGTGCCCGCGACGAACACCGTACTCGCCGGAGGTGAGCCCAAGTGAGCCACCAGCCCGCCGCCGCGCCCACCGCGGAACACTGGCGCAAGGTCGCCGCCGCGATCACGCCCCGCGACCGGCTCTGGATCGACGGCGGGTTCGCCGACGCGCTCTCCGGGCGCCGGTCCCCGACGATCGACCCGGCGACCGGCCGCGTCCTCGCCGAGGTCGCCGCCGGCGACGCGCGGGACGTCGACCGCGCGGTGGCCGCCGCCCGGCGCGCCTTCGCCGACCGCCGGTGGGCCGGCCAGGCGCCGGGCGAGCGCAAGCAGGTGCTGCTCCGCCTGGCGGAGCTCATCCGCGCGAACGCCGACGAGCTCGCCGTGCTGGACAGCCTGGACGCCGGCAAGCTCGTCACCGACACCTCGGCCGTCGACGTCCCCGGCACGGCCGCGATCCTGCAGTGGTACGCCGAGACCGCCGACAAGACGTACGGCGAGATCGCGCCGACCGGCACCGGCGACCTGGCCCTGGTCACCCGCGAACCGCTCGGCGTGGTCGCGGCCGTCGTGCCCTGGAACTACCCGCTTGAGATGGCCATGTGGAAGCTCGCGCCGGCCCTGGTCACCGGCAACTCGGTGGTGCTCAAGCCCGCCGAGGAGTCGCCGCTGTCGGCACTGCGCCTGGCCGAGCTCGCCGCCGAGGCCGGGCTGCCACCGGGCGTGCTGAACGTCGTCACGGGCGACGGCCCGGTCGCCGGGAAGGCGCTCGGGCTGCACCCCGACGTGGACGTGGTCACCTTCACCGGCTCCACCCCGGTCGGCAAGCTGTTCCTGCAGTACGCCGGCGCCTCCAACATGAAACAGGTCTGGCTCGAATGCGGTGGCAAGAGCGCCAACGTGGTGCTCGACAGGAACGCCGACCTCGACGCCGTCGCCGACGGGGTCTGCTTCGGCGTCTTCACCAACGCGGGCCAGGTCTGCTCGGCGAACTCCCGCCTGGTGGTGCACCGCTCGGTCAAGGACGAGCTGCTGGAGAAGGTGCTGGAGCGCGCGGCCGCGATCCGTCCCGGCGACCCGCTCGACCCGGCCACCGCGATGGGGCCCCTTGTCAGCGACAAGCAGGCCGGCCGGGTCCGGGCGTACGTCGAGGTCGGCCGCGGCGAGGGGGTGCTCCGCCTCGGAGGCGGCCCGGTCGAGGGCGCGCCGACCGCGGCCTACGTGGCGCCGGTGGTGTTCGACGAGGTCGCGCCGACGGCCCGGATCGCCCGCGAGGAGATCTTCGGCCCGGTCCTGGCCGTGATCGGCGTGGACTCGGAGGAGGAGGCGGTGGCGGTGGCCAACGACTCCGCCTTCGGCCTGGCCGCGTCGGTGTGGAGCGACGACCTGCGCCAGGCTCACCGGGTCGCCGGCCGGCTGCGGGCCGGGACGGTCTCCGTGAACACCGTGGACGCGCTCGACGTGACGACGCCCTTCGGCGGCTTCGGGGAGTCCGGCTTCGGCCGTGACCTGTCCCCGCACGCGATGGACAAGTTCACGGCGCTGAAGACGACCTGGGTGAGGTACGCATGAGCGGGCAGCACGACGGCTCGCAGTACGGCCCCGGCCAGCACGACGGCGAGCAGTACGACTACGTCGTCGTCGGAGGCGGCACCGCGGGCTCGCTGATCGCCGCCCGGCTGTCGGAGGACGCCGGCCGTAGCGTCGCGCTGGTGGAGTGGGGCCCCGACGACCGCGAGGAGCCCCGCGCGCGGTTCCTGCGGCGCTGGGCGGAGATGCTGGAGGGCGAGTACGACCTCGACTACCGCAGCGCCCCGCAGGAAAGGGGCAACTCCGACATCCGGCACGCCCGGATGCGGATCCTCGGCGGGTGCTCGAACGCCAACACGATGATCTCCTGGCGACCCCTGCCGGCCGATCTGGAGGAGTGGGTCGCGCTCGGCGCGGAAGGCTGGGACGCCGCGACCGTGCTGCCCTACTACGACCGGCTCCAGGTGCCGATCCAGCCGGTCGCGCCGCAGGACCGCAATCCGTACGTCGCCGACGTGGTCGCCGCCGCCGCGAAGGCCCTCGGCGTGCCCGTACGGGAGCGGTGGAACGACGGCCGGCTCGACGAGGCGGCGCAGGGAGCGGGCTTCTTCGAGGTCGGCTACACCCCCGAGTCCAACCAGCGCGGCTCGACGTCCCACCATTACCTGCATCCGGCCTGGGACCGGCCGAACCTGTCGGTGCTCACGGGCCTGCGCGTGGTCCGCGTCCTGATCGAGGGCGGCCGCGCGGCCGGCGTGGAGGCCCGCGACGCGCGCGGGGAGAGGCGGATCATCCGCTGCGCCCGCGAGGTCGTGCTGTGCTGCGGCGGGATCGACTCGCCCCGGCTGCTGCAGCTGTCCGGCATCGGGCCCAAGCGGGTGCTCGACGAGGCGGGCGTCGAGGTGGTCGCCGACCTGCCCGGGGTGGGGGAGAACCTCCAGGACCACGCCGAGGGGCTCGTCGTGTGGGAGTCGCGCGACTCGCCGCCCCCGACCTGCGCGAGCGGATGGGACGCTGGCGCGATGCTGACCCTCGAGGGCGACCCGCGCCGGCCGGACGTGCTCATGCACTTCCCCGTCGAGGCGTGGGCGGTGCACGCCGAGAACCACGGCGCCGAGCTGCCCGAGCGGATCGTCTCGATCGCGCCCAACGTGGCCAAGCCGGCCAGCCGCGGCCGGGTCGCGATCGTCTCGGCCGATCCCGACGAGCCCCCGCTGCTGGACCCGCGCTACTTCACCGACCCCGGCGGGCACGACGAGCGCATGCTGGTCGCGGGCGTGCGCGCCGCCCGGCGCGTCGCCCAGGAGGAGCCGTTCCGCTCGCACCTGGTCCGCGAGGTGTTCCCCGGCCCTGACGTCGTCACCGACGAGCAGCTGTCCGAGATCGCCCGGGCCACGCACCAGACCGTCTACCACGTCTGCGGCACCTGCCGGATCGGGGCCCCGGACGATCCTGCGGCCGTCGTGGACCCGCAGCTGCGGGTGCGGGGCGTGGAAGGGCTGCGCGTGGCCGACGCGTCGGTGTTCCCCACCATTCCGTCGGTCAATCCCGTGGTGACGGTCATGCTCATCGCCGAACGCGCGGCCGACCTCATCCGGGGCACCTCCTGGCATCAATGATTCCGATGCCCTGGGCCGGAATCATTCGCTGGACAGATGGGCTGGCCTCCGATGGACTTGTCCCAGGCAGTGACCACAAGGAGGTTCCGATGAGCCACCCGACTCCGCGGGCGGGCCAGGGCGCCGGAGAGCCCGTCGCGGGGGAGCGCACGACAGGCGACCGCATTGTCGCCGGCGGGCACACCCGTATCCGGCCGTTCAACACGAAGAACACCTATCCCGAGCAGAACCTGGACAACGACCTGTGCCAGGCCGTCGTGGCCGGCAACACGGTCTACGTCCGGGGGCAGATCGGGCAGGACCTCGACACCAGCGAGTCCGTCGGCATCGGCGACGTCGAGGCCCAGACCGAGCGCGCCATGGCGAACATCGACCTGCTGCTCAAAGAGGCGGGCAGCCGGATGGAGCACCTGGTCAAGCTCACGATCTACATCGTGGACCCGCGCTACCGCGAGCCCGTCTACCGCGCCATCGGCCGGTGGACGCGGGGCGTGCACCCGATCTCGACCGGTCTGGTCGTCTCGGCGCTCGCCCGCCCCGAGTGGCTGGTCGAGGTGGACGCCCTCGCCGTGATTCCCGAGGAGGAGCGGTGACCTTCTCCGTGCTCGGCACCGACGGCAGCGCCGTCGGCATCGCCGTCAGCTCCTCCAGCCCGGCCGTGGCGGCGCGCTGCGTTCATCTCCGTGCGGGGGTCGGCGGGGCGGCGTCGCAGAACGTCACCGACCCCCGCCTGGGCACGACGCTTCTCGACGCGCTGGAAAGCGGCCTCGCGCCGGACAAGGCGCTGGCCGAGGTCGTCGCGGCCACCCCGGAGGCCGCCCACCGGCAGCTGACGGTGCTGAACCTGGCGGGAGAGTCCGCGGTGTTCTCCGGCGCCCGGGCCCTCGGCGTCGTCGCCGAGCGCCGCGGCCGGTCGGTGGTCGCGGCCGGAAACATGCTCGCCACGCCGGACGTCGTCGACGCCGTGGTCCGGGGGTTCGAGTCGGCGGAGGGGGAGCTCGAGCTGCGGCTCCTCGCCGGGCTCGAAGCCGGGCTGTCGGCCGGCGGCGAGGCCGGCCCGCTCCATTCGGCGGGACTGTCCGTGGTCCGGGCGGTGCCGTGGCGCGAGACCGACCTGCGCGTCGACTGGAGCGACGAGCCGATCGCGGAGCTGCGGCGCCTGGTGGAGCTGTGGCTGCCGCAGCGGGACGACTACGTGACCCGGGCGCTGCGCCCGCAGGACGCGCCGAGCTACGGGGTGCCGGGAGACGAATGAGCGTCAAGGAGGCGGCCGCGGCCGCCGTCGCCAGGCGGCATGACGGGCTCACCGAGCTGTCGGAGCGGCTGCACGCGCACCCCGAGACGGCCTGGGAGGAGCACCAGGCGGCCCGCTGGGTCGCGGCCGCGCTGGACGAGGCGGGCTTCGAGGTGACCGCCGGCTACCTGGGCCTGGAAACCGCGTTCCACGCGACCGCGGGGTCCGGCCCCTTCCGGCTCGGCATCTGCGCCGAGTACGACGCCCTGCCGGGGCTCGGGCACGCATGCGGGCACAACCTCATCGCCGCCACCTCGGTGGGTGCCGCGGCGGCGCTGGCGCCGCTGGCCGACGAGCTGGGGCTGACCGTCGAGGTCTACGGCACCCCGGCGGAGGAAGGCGGCGGCGGCAAGATCGAGCTGCTCGACCGCGGCGCGTTCGCCGGCCTCGACCTGGCGATGATGGCACACCCCGCGCCGGTGGACGTCGCCGAGGCGCGTCCCTTCGCGGTCTCGCACTCCCACGTGTCCTACCAGGGCAAGGCAGCGCACGCCGCGGCCTACCCCGAGCAGGGCGTCAACGCCGCCGACGCCTTCACGGTCGCGCAGGTGGCGATCGGCCTGCTGCGCCAGCAGCTCCCGTACACGGTGCGGGTGCACGGGGTCATGACCCGTGGCGGCGAGGCGCCGAACGCGATCCCCGAGCGCACCGAGGGCCGATGGTACGTCCGCGCCGAGACGCTGGCCGAGCTGGCCGAGGTGGAGCCGAGAGTGTGGCGCTGCTTCGAGGCCGGCGCGCTGGCGACCGGGTGCGAGCTGGAGATCGTCCCCGAGAGCAAGCCGTACGCGGAGTTCCGCGCGGACGAGGCCGCGCTGGCGGCGTACCGCCGTAACGCCGTGGCCCTGGGACGCGAGTTCGCGAGCGACGGGATGGCGGCCCGCATGAACCGGGCCTCCACCGACATGGGCAACGTGTCGCAGGTGGTGCCGGCCATCCACCCCTACATCGGCATCGGCTCGCTGCCCGCCCTGAACCACCAGAAGGAGTTCGCCGCCCACTGCGTGGGCGCGGCGGCCGAGCACGCGATCCGCGACGCCGCGACGGCGCTGGCGTGGACGGCGATCGACGTGGTGGCGCAGCGAGGCCGGACCGACGGCCGCGCTGGAGGCGGCGCCTCGCGCTGAACGCGGTACGAGATGGGCCCTCCGGCGCAAGCCATGGAGGTCTCACCTCCCTGCCCCGCCTCGCTCAATTCCGCTGCACCCGGCAGGGCGTCCCGTGAGGCAGGCGGGAGGGAGGGTCAGATGTCCCAGCAGGAGCGGGAGCCGTGCTCAGTTCAGGGACCAGCGAGAACCGCGTCCGCCGCAGACATACCGAGCACTGCGCTGTCTCGATGGCGTGAAGTTGAGCGGCGGCGCAGTCAGCAAGCACCTGACCACAAAGGCAGGCGTAGGAACGGAAACCGCCCGCCAGCATGTCCAGTGCCAAGGCTTCAGCGGGGATCACTTCGTCTCATACACTGCTGATTGCGTGCATTCGGCAACTACGCCAGTCACGCTACGGCAAGCCGGCCAGGGCAAGCGGCTGGCTGGTCGGTGCTGCCCTCCGGCTTCGGGAACAGGCACCCAGTAGCGATCGACGCTGATCACGTTGGCCAGCTGACATCGAGAAGCACAGCGAGCCGGGCAGCGAGCACGACGCGAGGTCCGAGGCCGGCGCGATAGCTTCCTAAGCGGGAGGCGCGTGCGCGACCACAAGGAGGTCGGAGAGCGCGGTCAGTTCCTCGCACGCGATGGACAACCGTTCCAGGCGCCGCTGCGCCACGGCCAGCTGTTCCTGCAGCTCCTCCATCTGCCCGGATAGCTCAGCGATTGCTGCCGTGCGGCCTCCTCGGCCCGCTCCAAGCCCACCATCGGCTTCGCCATGCCAACGGCCGGATCTCGGTCCTCCACCGCGGCCTGACACCACCCGGGCCTTCCCAGACACCCGCGCTGCGGTTCCAAAACCAGGACGAACCCGATTCGGAAACCTCTGAAACGACAAGATCCCGCCCGATCGCAATGATCAGACGGGATTTCAGTCCGGCCGTTTCAAGAACGGCCACTGCTCGAGACCGGAGGATTCAGGCCGCAACTACACCCTCGATCGTGAGGAGCCGCCAATGCCATTGATCACGTCCTGGCCTGGTCCGATCTCCGGCAGCTTCACCAAAAGCGCTGACCATCCGCTATCGGCAACGCGGCGACCCACTCCCACCGAATCTAGGAATGTTGTACCGGTGACGCAGGCATTCTCGGGCGTGGGGAGTACGCGAGACGGCCGGCGGCGTTGACGTACGGCGTGATGGTGATGCCGTCGAAGGCGACCGGGGTGAACGGCAGGCCCGGCATCGGTTGCGGCGGCACCGGCTGGACCGGGGCCAGGATCTTGACCGCGACCGTCTTCTGCGCGGGTTTGAGGGTCCGGTCACCGTCCATGACCGCGACCTGCCAGACCAGCTCTCCGGTCTGCTTGTCGCGGGCCTGCACGAACCGGCCGTTGGACGAGGCGTCGGAGTCCCTGACCGGCTCCACCTCGCCGACGATGTAGCAGCCGTGCAGGAAGACCATGGCGAAGGTGACGGGGATGGGTCCTTGCAGAGCCATGACGGTTTTCCTCTCATGCCACTTGACCTATCAAATGGTTCTCCGAGAGGAGGTTGCTGACTTGCTGGGTCAAGTGTCCGGGTAAAGGTGACTTCGGTGTCACTGGTCCGATAGACAGTCATCCGTAAATGTGACGGGGGAGTGTCGGGAGGATCTCATGCGGACCCTTGTGGGTTGCTTAGCCACTGTTGTGGTTGTCCCGCTCGTCGGCCTTGCCTTGCTGATCATGATCCCGATGTGGCGGGACAATGCCCGTCTCGATGACTTCCATGAGCGAGTGCTGGCCTTTCCGCTACCACCGGAGACCCGCATCAAGGGCGACAGCGCCACCTTCGGCAAGAACTCCGGCGGAAGCGGAGACTACTGCGAGTACAGCGTCCGGCTGGAGCTTGAGACCGTCTTGTCGCAGAAGGACATCCATGCCCATTACGGCAGGGCCGCCATCGCAGGCCCCGACAACAAAGATCGGGTACGGGCCTCTCTGCGCTTCAGCGAGGACAACAGGAACAGTAGAGAGGTCACTGTGGAGTTCAGTGACATCACCCCCAGCGACTGGAACTTGAGCTGCACATAGACGCCCGCACGGTCACGTAACGGGGTAGGCGTCCTCCAGCTCGTGACGATCGGCTGGAAGCAGCGCCTCCACCACCACCAGAGGCCGGCCGGAGGCATTCCGGACGGCCCCGAACACCGCCAGGAGCGGGACGTTCTTCGGCATGCCGAGCTGCTTCGCCTCGCCAGCGGTGGGCATGCGCGCGGTGATCTGCTCCACGATGTGATCGAAGCGCACGCTCTTGCGCGCCTGCAAATGTTCACGGATGCCTTGTGGCAGCGGCTCGCCGCTGGTGAGATCAGTGCCTTCCGACAGTTCCAAGGGCAGCCACAGCGACACCAACTCGGTTGGCTCGCCATCGCGGATGACGATGTGTCGGCGCAGGAACGCTCTGCTCTTAGGCTGTGCGTCCAGCAATGTGGCCACACGGTTGGGCAGCGCGACCGCGCCCGCCTCTACCAACTCGCCGGGGGAGTCGATTTCAGGGTTGGTCAGGTACGCCTGCCCACGCCGGTTGGACTCCACCGACGCCGTCGCAGGACGACCGCGCACGAACCGGCCCTTGCCCTGCTGGGACCGTCAACCTCACCAAGAGCGGGATCAAGTACCGCCTGAGCTGCGACGAGGAACGGATACGCCGCTGGGAAGCCGGAGAGGTCACATGGCCACGCGAGCCATACCGGTTGGCTCTGGCGGAAGTCACGCACGGCGGCGCGGCGCGCCGCCGTAGCACCGGCCCTCCGCCCGCCCGCCGTCCGGGCGTGCGGCCTGGGGGCCGGTCTCGGACGGCGGCGGGACACCGGGTCGGGCACCGCACGCCGGCCCCGCCCTACCAACCGAACGCGCCGACCGGGGTTGCCGCGCCGCCGCACAGATGCAGCCCTACGATCGCCACTGCATGGCCGGTCGTCATACGTGGTCGGGGGCGATCGACGATCCAGGGTTCGTGCCTAACCCTGGCGCACCGAGCAACGTGGTTGCTCTCGGATGCCAAACTCCGCCGAAGCGCCTCTGGGTGCCGCGCTCGCCGGGTTTACATCAGCGCGTGTGGAGAGGTGCAGCCGGGTGGGGATGGATGCCATCCTTCCCTGCCGCCGGAGGGCTCAAGGGGTACAACGGTCTTTCATCAGGTCCCTGAAGGACCTGTGACGATTAGCGCCGGCCAGCCAGCCCGCGAGAAGCCAGGCCTCCCACTTGCCATCAGAGGTCATAACGTGGGGGTTGAGAAGAAGGAGTCCGTCCCACAGCCCGACCAGAAGGGTGTCAGGCATATATTCGCTTCTGATGTCGTGGCTGCTCTGCTCCTTTCCGTAGACGAAGTAGAGGTCATCGGGCACGCTCGGGCGCTCTTCATCCATGGGCGAGGTCCGGGCTTCGACCGCTGAGGGCCAGACGTCACGGAGCCAGCCGACTTCCGCGACTGGCGCCAGGGAGTACTCCTCGACGCCCCAGCCGTTGGAGAACAGGAGCAACTGCCGATAGCTCGGCGGCAGGCTCACACCCAACCGCTCTTCGAGCTGACTGACTGCAAATTCACTAGCCGGAGGGTGGAGACCGTGACCCGGCGGCAACGGCGGACGGTCGGGGCCTTCGGCCACCGGCTCATCCTCCGGTAAGAGATTCGACCATGCGTACGCGGTACTCATGGAGGGTGACGGTATCCGCCACGACTGACCTTTTGCGTGAGGCGTAGGGCGCCGCAACACCAGCTGGGCAATGCTCGATGTGTAGTAGATGAAAATCAGGGCGGCGTGAAGGGTAGGGCGTCGCCAGTTGCAGTTTCCGTTGCAGTTCCATGTCGTCCAGGATCGTTAAGGGAAGACCGCACACGGCCACTGGCCTGCATCGAACGATCTGGAACGGCTCGAACTGGATCTTTTAATCCGTAGGTTCGGTAGTCGAATCGTGGGGGCCCCTACCAGGCCAACCGCCTCTTTCCAGGCCAGGTCTTAAGCCCTTGGCCGGTTAAAATCCCACTGGGTGGAGTGGGCCCAGGCTTCAGCGCGTTCCGTGATTTCGGCGATGAGTGGGCTCTTGGTTGCCGCGTAGGCGTTCATGTCCGGCCAGTCTTGACTGGCGAGCTGCTGTTTCAGCTTCCTGTAGAGTTCGCGGTCGTCGGCGTCGTGGCGCAGCCAGTCACGAAAGAGGAGATGGCGGCGTTCCCAATCGCTGCCAGCGGTACAGATGTGGACGTGGACGTCGAGGTCCTGGGTGCGCACCATGCGGTGGCCGGGCTGGCGGATGCGCAGGTGGTAGCCGGCGGCGATGAGTTGTGGAAGGTAAGTGTCCTCATCGTCGGCGTTGGGCACGCTCAGGTCGATGTCGATGATCGGTTTGGCTGCCAGGCCGGGAACCGCGGTTGAGCCGATGTGGTCGACACGGCAGGCCAGCGGTCCCAGAGCGGCGCTGATGCGGTCTCGCTCGTGTGCGAAGCGCCTTGGCCACGCCTTGTCGTACGGGACGACTCTGATGTCGCGCTTCTCCTGTCCGCCGATCAACTCGATGTCTGCCACCATGATGGGCATCATCTCATCGAGGTGGCGTTGCCCGGTTGCGTTTCTTCCGGCCGGGGTGGTCGGCCAGTGAGAGCAGATTGCGCGTTGGCTGGATCCATGGCAACGTCCGCCATGGCGTGCAATATGCGTGCAATGATCATGACTCCCCTGCTCCCCTGATGTGGTCGCGCCGCAGGTGGGAGGCCGGCCCACAGTCCGATCGGGCACGAGCTGTAAAACCGTTGATAGTCGGATGCCCGTCACTCCAAGGGTTACGTCTCCGTAGACAGCGCCGCCCTCGGGATCGTCTGACGGCCTCACGCGCCTATCTTGCGCTCGATCCAGGTATCCACATTTGCTCAGGACGTGCCACGATGACGCCATGTTCGAGTTGATCCACTGGAGAGGCTACCTGCGCGTCAACAAGCAGGTAGGAGCCGAGCGAGTGATCAACAGGATGGGCCGGGTTCTGGGGGACACCTTCACGCTCCTGTCCTACGAGCGTTACTGGAAGATCCCCGAACTGGCCGAAGTGCGGTTGACCTCTCCTCTCGGCGCTCGGGAGCCGCAGGATGCCGTGTTCCGTACACTCCTCGCCGTTCGGCGGCTCGGTGGCCCGTGGTCCGTTGGATGCCAGATGCAAGATGATCGTCTTGAGTTCGAAGGAATCGCGGCCAAGACGGCCCATGCTCGCTTCGTGGTGCCCGGCGTCGAGTGGCTGCTGTTCTCGGTGACCAACGACTGAAGATCCGGAACATGCACGGAATGGGCTCCGCCTGTCATGGCTGGCGAGTAACAAAACCCCAGGCCGCGACCGCATGCGCCGTACAGAAGGCGTTCCACAATCCGACGGTCGCAGGTTCGAATCCTGCAGGGTGCGCTTTGATCATGGCCTGACCTGCGGTTATGCTGTGGGGCTCATCGATGGGATGCGGTGTCTGACCTGCCGGTTCTCGGGTGGTGTCAGCTGGCCATCTGATCAGCTGGCGATCCGGTGCTTGTTGATGAGGCCGCCGAGGATGGCTCTGCGGTGGACTCGGTGGTCGGCCAGGTCAATCGGGGTTGGCGGGCTTGTTTCGGCTTGCGATGGGACCACCGCCCGATGCCGCGGTGAGGTCGGGCCGTGTTGTAGTGCGCCAGGTAGCGGTGAGCGTTCGCCTTCGCAGCCTGCGGTGGGCTCTTGATGACCCGTAGGCCGGCGTTGACGAAGACCGCGTCGAAGGCATCGGTGAACGGGCCTTCAGCTTTGTCGTGTCGATGTCAGTGTTCATCAGGAAGTTCATGGGCCGGTGGGGTTGGCGGTAACGCCGAGCAGGTGGGCGCGGCGGCTGCCGTGTTCGAGCATGATCAGGGCATACAGGCGTGTGAGGTTGACGGTGTCCACGTGCGGGAAGTCGACGGCGACGATGTGCTCGGCCTGGGCTGTCAGGAACTCCTTCCACGTCGGCCCGCTGCGGCGCGGAGCGGGGTCGATCCCGGCCCGGTTCAGGATGTTCCACACAGTAGAAGCCGAGATCTTGTGGCCGCGGCGGGGCAGTTCACCGTGGATACGCCGGTGACCCAGCGAGGGTTCTCCGCGGCCATGCGCAGGGTGAGGGCCTTGACCGCAGCGGCGGTGGGTGGCCGTCCGGGACTGCGACGTTTGCTGTAGTCCCACTTCTTCGCCGCGAGTTTGCGACGCCAGGCCGGCAACGTGGCCGGCGTTCGGTCTCTCGGTGAAGGCAGGCCCGTGCCGCCGCCCCGCGTGTGGCGAGACGGCGGCCCGGGAGGTGTTCAGCTCTCTCAGCCACGGATGACCGAGATCACCTTGTCGGCGTCGCGGGTGAGCACCTGACGAACGTCGGCGCGGGGGACGAGCGTCGCGTCCGCGACGCGTTCCTTGAACTCATCGAGGAACCGCACCGCCTGGTCGTCCTTGCCGGACGCCTCGGCCTTGCGGGCCTGGGTGAGCCTCTTCGTCAGCTTGCCGTGCGCGCCCTGCGACAGCCAGCCGCCGGCACGGAACCTGTCGAGCAGGTTCTGCATGTCCTGCAGCGACGTGGTGACGCCGAACCGTACCGACGTGGTCACCGCGTTGCCGGCGTTGTCCGTGGACGTGACCGCGACCGTGTGCGTGCCCAGCGTCTGGGTGAACAGCGGCAGCACCGAACCCGATGTGTACGGGGCGTTGTCGAGGGTGCCGGTCGTGCTGCGGACGCCCGAGGTGGCGTCCACGGCCTCCCAGGTGATCGCCACGTCTTGGTGGTCGCCGTACGTCTCGCCGTCGGCCACGCCGGACACCAACAGGGTTGGCTTGGTGCCGTCGATCTTCAACACCGCGGCCTTCTCCTCCTCGACGTTGCCTGCCGCGTCGGCCGTGCGGTAGCGCAGCTCGTGCTCGCCGTCGCCGTCGACCACCACGGGCGTTCCCGCGTAGGGAGTCCAGGCGCCGCCGTCGAGCGCGTACTCGATGCGCTTGACGCCGGAGTGGGCGTCCTGCGCGGCCAGCTCGACCGGGACCGAGTCCTTGCTCCATCCCTTCTCGTTGGGTGGGGCGAACGACGCGGTGGTCTGCGGGGCGGTCGCGTCGATCTTGAGGGTGAGCGAGCGGGCCTGCTCGACGTTGCCCGCGCCATCCCGCGAACGGTACTCCAGGGTGCGCGTCCCGTCGCCGCTCACGGTGAACGGCGTGCTGTAGGCGGTCCAGGCGCCGCCGTCGATCCGGTACTCGCTGGCGGCCACGCCGGAGCCGCCCTCCTCATCGGCCGCGGTCAGGGTGATCTCGACCGGAGCGGTGCCGTACCAGCCCTCCTTGCCGTTCGGCTCGGCCGGGTTCGGCTTCGCCGTCGTGGTCGGCGCGGTCTTGTCGGCGGCCTCACCACCGGCCTTGGTGAAGCGGAAGGTCTGGTTGGGGGCGAGCGTGCAGTTCCACTGGATCACCGCGGCGCCGTCGTCCTGGGAGACGCCGAAGACGTCGACGCACAGCCCGGTCTTGGCCGAGACGATCTGGAAGAGGCCGTCACCGCCGGCCGGGACCAGGGTGAAGTACTGGTTGGGCGCGTCACCGGTGCCGCTCGCGTGGCAGGTCCACTGGACGAGCTGGGTACCGGGTGTGGTGGTGCCGCCCGGGACGTCCGCGCACTTGCCGCTGCCGGCGTTCTTGAGCTGGTAGCCGCCGGGCGCGGGCATCACCTCCCACTGCTGGATCGGATCGCTGGTGGCGCCCGACTGGACGAGCGGGGCGTCGTCGGCGGTCGAGGCGTCCTGCGTGGTCACGTTCTTGCCGCTGTGCTGGGCGGTGACCGTGTAGACGCCCGGCTCGATCACGGGAGGCGGAGCCTCGCCCACGAACTGGACGGCGTCCAGGTCGAAGGCGTTGGCGGCGGAGTTTTTGAACACCACGTAGAGCGTCGAGGTCGTCGCGTCCGCCGCCACCGGGACGGTCTGGGTCTGCTGGTAGTTGTTCCAGCCTCCGGTACCGGGGACCGTGGTCCTGGCCAGGAGCCGGCCGGTGGGGGACTCGGCGTGCAGTTCGATCGCCCCGCCGCCGGTGGGGCTGGACAGCCGGTAGTTCACGCCCTTGACGGCGTGCAGGTTCATCGGGGTGAACGAGATCCAGTCGTTGTTGCTGATGTCGCCGATGCGCTTGCCGCTCTCGGCGCCCTGCTCCTCGATGACCCGCACGCCCGACTGGGCGTTGAAGAACTCGGCCTGCTTGCGCATCGGCTGCAGGATCGCCTTGGCGTGACCGGTGAGCGGCATGTCCTGCGAACCGTCGGTGTAGCGCGCGTTGAGCACGTAGAACAGGTTGGCGCCGTCGGGATGCCCGCCGAGGTTGCCGGTGTTGACGACGCCCTCGCAGCCAGGGATCTCCACGGTCTCGTGCTCGTGGTCGTCATGGCCGAGCGCCGGGTTGACGAACACCTTGGAGCAGTCGATCTCGCCGTCCTCGGGGTCGGTGACCTTGATCTTGTACGGCACGTCCTGGCCGAACTGGATCGGCGAGCCGTTCAGCGGGGTCTCGATGGTCACCGTGGGCCGGGTGTTGCCGGCGATGATGTCGATGTTGGCGAAGCCCTCCTTGCCGCTGCTGTCGCTCACCTTGAGCTGGGCGGTGAACTCGCCCGCGGTCTGGTACACGTGGCTCGCCTTGACCTCGGTGGAGTCGACGGTGCCGTCGCCGTCGAAGTCCCAGGCGTAGGTGAGGGCGTCGCCGTCGGGGTCGTAGCTGCCGGAGGCGTCGAACTCGACGCTCAGGGGGGTCGGGCCGTCGGTCCGCGAGGAGGTGGCCTTCGCCACCGGCGAGCGGGCGCCGGCCGCGTAGTCGATCCGGTAGAGGCCGGAGTCGTTGTTGCCGCCGCCGAAGTCGGTGCCCCACTCCAGCAGGTACAGCGAGCCGTCGGGGCCGAAGGTCATGTCCATCGGCTTGAGGAAGGGCGTGTTCCCCAGGAAGCTGTTGATCTTGAAGACATTGTCGTCGGCGTCGAGGTGGATCTCCTTGACGTAGTGGCGCGACCACTCGTAGAAGAGGTTCACGCCGTCGAAGTAGGCCGGGAACTTGGTCTCCGACGGGTTGTCGGCCTGGTACCGGTAGACCGGGCCGCTCATCGGCGCCGCGCCGCCTGAGCCGAGCTCGGGAAAGGCCGGAGAGGTGTCGTAGCCGTACCACATGACCGGCTTCTCGATCGGCGGCAGCTCGGTCAGGCCGGTGTTGTTCGGCGACTCGTTGACGGGGGCGGCGCAGTTGAACTTGGCGCCGATCTCCTTGGTGTCCGGGTTGTACGGCGCGTACGGCTGGTTGTCACCGTGGCAGAACGGCCAGCCGAAGTTGCCCGCCTTCTTGATGACGTTGTACTCCACCAGGCCCTCGGGTCCCCGGTCGGTGGTGGCGCCGCCCCGGTCCGGGCCGTAGTCGGACACGTGCAGGGACCCGGTCTTGGCGTCGACGGTGAACCGGAACGGGTTGCGGAAGCCCATGGCGTAGATCTCGGGGCGGGTCTTGGCGGTGCCCGGCGGGAACAGGTTGCCCTCGGGGATGTCGTAGCCGCCGTCGGCCTTCGGCTTGATCCGCAGGATCTTGCCGCGCAGGTCGTCGGTGTTGCCCGCGGTACGGGCGGCGTCCAGCATCTGCTGGCCGGGACGCCAGTCGAGCGGCGCGTACCCCTGCCAGTCGGGCGACAGGTTCGGCGGCGTGTCGTCGCCGACGCTCAGGTAGAGGCTGCCGTCGGGGCCGAACTCGACCGCGCCGCCGGTGTGGCCGGGCTCGGGGAAGGTCCGGGCACGATAGGCCGGGACCTCGATGATCTTCTTTTCGGTGCTCAGGTCGATGGTGTCGCCCTGCACGGTGAACCGGGACAGCCTGTTGACGTCCTCGGCGCTGTCAGCCGGTGACCAGTACACATAGATCCACCCGTTCTGGGCGAAGTTCGGGTCCAGTTCCATGCCGACCAGGCCGTCCTCGCCGCCGGTGTAGACGTTGAGGGTGGCGGCGGTGACGGTCAGGTGGGTGTCGGGCTTGTAGATCTTCACCTCGCCCTGGCGCTGGACGTAGAACACGCGACCGTCGGGGGCGACGTCCAGCTCCATCGGGTTGCTGGTGTTGTCGTCGAGGGTGACCTTCTCGAAGCTGCTCCATACAGTGCCGCCGCAGTCGCCCGGCTGGGCGCCCGCCGCCCACTCGATGCCGCCGAGTACGTGCTCGCGGAACTCGGGCTCGGCGTACGCGCCCGCGTCGTGTCCCATGGCGGTGGCCCACACCCGGGCGCTCTCGGCCTGGCGGCACCAGGAGATCGGGTGGTCCGCCCCCATGGCCGAGGAGCCGGGGTCGTAGGTCGTCTCGTCCGCGGCGACCAGGACGTGCACGTTGCCACGCGGGTTCGGCGAGAAGTTGTACCACTCCTCCGGGCGCTGCCACCGCTGCGGGAGGTTCTTCGTGGAGGGGTGCACCCGGTCGACGACCTTGGCGAGGCCCTGGAGGACGCCCGGCGAGTGCGCCGGCATGTGGGCGCCGCCGTTGATCAGATCGTCCCACCAGGGGAACTCGTTCTCGACGCCCATGTCGAGCGCGTTGTGGATCGCCACGACGCCCTTGCCCGATCGGACGAACTTCTGCAGCGCCTGACGCTGGGCGTCGTTCTCCCAGACCATGCCGGAGTTCTGCAGCATGATCAGGACGTCGAACCCGGCCAGGTCGGTGTCGTTGAACACGGAGGAGTCGGCGCTCTGCACCACTTCGAAGGCATGGGCCGCGGCCAGGTCGTTCACCATCTGGATGCCGGCCGGGATGGAGCCGTGCACGTACCCGACCGCTTTGGTGAACAGCAGGGCGCGGAACCCGTGAAGGGCACCGGTCGCCTGGGCGGGAGCCGGCGACAGCACCAGTAACAAGGCTGGGAGTAAGAGGGCAGCGAGAAATCGTCGCATGGCGAATCTCCGGGGTGGGGAGAAGGGGGTGACCGGAAGCGCCCCGGCGGGGGGCGCGCCGGCGGGCGTCAGAGTGTGCGCAGGTAGGCGAGGCCGTCCACGGCCAGCGTGTCCTGGCTTTCCGCGAGCGGCCGCCAGATGGAGGCCGCGGTGGCGATGGTCTGGTTGTGAGCGGTGAACGACTCGATGACGAGCGGGCCGGTGTAGCCGGCGTCCCGCAGGGCGTGGGTGAAGCCGGGCCAGTCGAAGTGGTCTGCCCCCGGCGTGCCGCGATCGGTGCCGCACACCTGCACGTGCCCGATCCGGCCCGCCGCGGCCCGTACCGCCTGGGCGGGGTCCTTCTCCTCGATGTTCATGTGGTAGACGTCCAGTGCCAGGTAGCAGTCCTCCGGCAGCGCGTCGAGCGCCTGCTCGACGGTGTTGAGCAGACTGGTCTCGTACCGGTTGAGCGGCTCGACCGCGAGCTTGATCCCGCGCTCGCAGGCGTGGTCCAGGACGGGCCGCAGATTCTCGCGCAGCTCGGCGTACGCGCTGCGGCGCTCGTCCGGCGAGAGCCGCCACGTACGCCCGACCGAGGCGTACGCCGGCCCCCCGATCACCGGGGAGCCGACGGCCACCGCCACGTCGACGCAGTGCCGCAGGTAGTCCTGGGTGTCACGGACCGCCTCCGGGGACGCGGCCACGATCTCCCGCCCCGGCGGCATGACCAGCACCACCGACGCGGCCAGCCCGTGCTCGGCCAGCACCGCCGCGGCCTTGTCCGGGTTCCAGTCGCCAGGCCACTCGACGGGCAGTTCGATGACGTCGAAGCCCCACCCGGCGACGCGCGGCGCGAGCCGCGCCAGGTCGTCGTCGGTCAGCGGGGAGACCCAGACCCAGGTGTTCACTCCGATGGAGAACATGGCGTCCCTCTTCGTCGTCGTCTCGGCTCAGCTCTGCTTTCCGCCCCAGTTCTCCGGGAACCCGGGCAGGTCCTCGCAGCCGCACAGGGCGTAGTGCAGGGGCGGCATGTTCGGCTGGAGGTAGGTGGGCAGGGTCTCTTCGGTGATCTTGGGCTGGGGCAGGTTCCAGACCTTGGGCACCTCCTCTCCGTTGAGGATCTTCAGTGCGGCGATGATCGGGGTGCGCCACTGGTACGTCGGGTACGTGGGCGCGATGGCGGTGAGCTTCGCGTCCTTCCACTTCTGCAGGAAGTCCTGCTGGTCCTCGCCGGTGACCGGCGGTACCGGCAGGCCGGCGTCCTCGAACGCCTCGACCGCGGCCACGGCGGTCCCTCCGGAGTCCATCCAGACGCCGTCGATCTTGCCGTAGCGCTGGATGTAGTCGTTGACGATGCTCTTGGTCTTGGCGGCGTCGCCGTCGGTGAACTCCACGCCCACGACCTGGAGCCGGCTCTTGTCGAAGACCGTCTTGGCCGCCGACCAGCGGGTCTCCAGCACGTCAACGCCGGGGCTGATGCGCAGCGCCAGGACCTTGCCGCCGTCCGGCACCTTCTCCACCAGGAAGTCGGCGGCGTCGGCGCCGTACAGGTAGCCGCCGATGGGCTTGATGAACGTCACCGGGCAGTCGGTCTCCACACCCCGGTCGAACACGATGACCGGCACCTTCCCGCAGGCGCCTTTCACGGCCGGCGTCAGCGTGGCGGTCGTGTTGGGCGAGACGATCAGCGCGTCGCAGCCCTTGGCCTGCAGCTCGGCGATGTCGGAGATCTGCTTGTCGTCCTTGCCCTCGGCGTCCAGGGCGGTGAACTCGGTGATCTCCTTGTGCAGGCCGACCTCGGCCTGCATGGTCTTCCAGCCGACCTGCCGCCAGGGGTTGTTGACCGCGGCGTTGGAGAAGCACAGGTGGTACGGCCCGTCCTTCTTGAACGCCTTGGTGTCGGTCATCTGCGGGGTGATGGCCTGCTCCCACGGCTTCCCGTCGGGGCCCTGCGGAGTCTGCGACCGCATGGCCAGCTGGGCGTCGAAGTCGGCCTGCACGAAGAACTTCGACTGCGTGCCCGTGCCCGACCCCTGGCCGGTCTGGTCGGTGCTCGCGGCCGGCGCGCTGCTCTGGGTGGCGGGCGGCTTGTCGGTGGTGCAGCCCGCGAGGGCGAGTGCGGCGAACACGGCGACCGTGGCCTTACGACGCGGCATGTGCGTCTCCTTTTCGGGGGGTGAACTTCCAGGGAAGTCGGACGGCTCCCGCCGCGACCGCGACGATGATGATGACGCCCTGCACGGTGAACTCCAGTGCCCCCGAGATGCCGTACAGGTTGAGCAGGGTGAACAGCGCCTCCAGCGTGAAGGCCCCCGCCATGGCGGCCAGCACGGAGCCGCGTCCGCCCCCGAGCACCACGCCGCCGAGGACGACCGCGGTGATGGCGGAGAACTCCAGACCCTGGCCGACCTGGGCAGAGACGCCGGCGAAGCCGCCGAGCAGGATCGCCGTGACGGCCGCCGCCAGGCCGGAGAGCATGAAGGCGAAGATCTTGACCCGGTGGACCCGGACCCCGGACAGCGCCGCGGCACGCTCGTTGTCGCCGGCGGCCATCAGCGTCTTGCCGAAGTCGGCGCGCATGAGCCAGATCGCCGCCGCGCCGACCGCCAGGAGGATCAACACCGACCACGGCACCGGCCCGAGCCCGCCACGGCCGAAGGCGCGGAACCCCTCCGACAGCGCACCGCGCGGCGCGCCGCCCGACCACAGGAACACCGCTCCGGACAGGACGAGCAGCATGCCGAGCGTCACGATGAACGACGGGACCCGCAACTTGGTGGTGACCACGCCGTTGACCAGCCCGACGAGCAGCCCGATGACGATCAGCAGGGCGATGACCGGCCAGGTCGCGGACTCCTCGCCGTCGATGAGGCGGGCGGCGATCACCACCTCGGCCGTCACCAGCGAACCGACCGACAGGTCGAACTCGCCGGAGACGATGACGAAGTACTGCCCCGCCGCGAGGATCACCAGCGGCGCGGCCCGCTTGGCGAAGGCCAGGAATCCGGCGGGCTCCAGGAAGAAGGGATTGACGAAGGCGATCGCGGCCAGCAGCACCACGAGGACCGCCAGGATGGGAAGTGCCCGCTTCATGCCGACCGCCCCTTGGCACGCCGGGCGTAGACGGCCACCGCGATGACGATGACCACGCCGCGGACCACGTCCTTGACGAAGGAGTTGACCTCCAGCTGGTTGAAGATGGTGTCCAGCACGGCCAGCAGCAGCACCCCGCCCACGGTTCCGGCCACGCCGCCCTTGCCGCCGGCCAGCGCGGTCCCGCCGAGCACGACCGCGGCGATGGACTCAAGGTCGTAACCGCCGTCGGTGCCCACCGTGGGCGCTCCGGCGCCGAGCCGGCTCGCCAGCAGCAGGCCCGCGACGCCGGCGCAGACGGAGCACAGCACATGGGTGAGCACGACGATCCGCCCGGTACGGATCCCGGACAGGCGGGCGACCTCCTCGTTCCCGCCGACCGCGTAGATCCGGTATCCGAGCCGGGTCCTGCTCAGCAGGAACCAGGCCACGACGGCCACGCCCGCCCAGAGCAGCGCGGAGACGGGGACCGGCCCGATCCGGGAGTAGCCGAGGACCTGGAACGACTCGGGCACCTTGCCCGCGGGCCCGTCGTACAGGTGGTCGAGGATGCCCCGGATGATCAGGGCGACTCCAAGCGTGGCGATGAAGGCGTGGACCCGGAGCCGGGTGATGACCAGCCCGTTGACCAGCCCCACCAGAGCGCTGACGGCCAGAACCGCGGCGATCGCGGGGACGATGTTCCCGTCCTGGCCCGCCATGATCTCCGCCGCGACCAGCGAGGTCAGGCTGATCAGGTACGCCACCGACAGGTCGAGCGACCCGGCCAGGATCGCCAGCGTCTGCCCGACGGCCACGATGCCGAGGGCGGCGGAACGCTGCTGGATCCCGACGATGCTCTCCATGGTCAGGAACTGGCCGCCGTCGAGCGCGACGAGGACCCAGCCGAGCGCGATCAGACCGAGCAGCGCGAGGAACACCACCTGGGTGGGCTCGCGTAGTCGCGCCGCCACCGGGATGCCGTTCATGCCACCACCTCCGCCGCGGCCAGGCGCATGATGGCCTCCTCCGAGGGGCCGGCGGGCAACGTGCCGGCGATCCGGCCGTCGCGCAGGACCACGATGCGATCGCTCATGCCGATGAGCTCGGGCAGCTCGGAAGAGATCATCATGATGGCCATGCCGTCATCGGCCAGCTCGCGCATCAGATCATGGATGGCGGCCTTGGCCCCCACGTCGACGCCCCGGGTCGGTTCGTCGAACAGCAGCACGCGCGGCGCCATCATCATCCATCTGGCCAGCACGACCTTCTGCTGGTTCCCGCCGGACAGGTAGCGGACCTCCTGGTCCTGGCGCGGCGGCGACAGACGTACGCGTTCGAGCAGGTCGCGGACGCCGTCGCGGTCCTTGCCGCCCACCGCGCGGGCGACGAGCAGCGCGTTGTCCCGCACCGACTGGCGCAGGACGAGCCCTTCGGCCTTGCGGTCCTCGGTCACGAGCCCGATTCCCAGGGCCACGCCTTCGCGTACCGATCGGGGCCGCGACGGCGTCATCTCGCCCTCCGTGAACGGCTCCGCGCCGAAGATGGCTTTGGCCAGTTCGGACCGTCCGGAGCCCTGGAGGCCCGCGATGCCGACGATCTCCCCGGCACGCAGCTCCAGATCGATGCCACGGAGCTTGTGGTTGCCCGCTCCGCGCAGGCTGAGCCGGGTCTCGCCGACGCCCGAGGAGCGGGGCGGGAAGTAGGTGCCGAGGTCGCGGCCGACCATCAGGCGGATCAGCTCGTCGGAGGTCACCTCCCCGATCGGGCGGGTGGTGACGCGGGAGCCGTCCTTGAGCACGGTGACCCGGTCGGCGAGGTCGAACACCTCTCGTAACCGGTGGGAGATGTAGAGCACCGCGACGCCGCGTTCGCGAAGCCGGCCGATCAGCCGGTAGAGGAGCTCGACCTCGTGCTCGGCGAGGGCGGCGCTGGGCTCGTCCATGACGACGAGCCGGGCGTTCACCGACAGCGCCTTGACGATCTCGACGACCTGCTGCTGGGCCACCGACAGCCTCTTGACGGCCTCGCGCGGACCGAAGGAGCCTTCGCCGAGCTCGTCGAGGAGCCGTTCGGTGGCCTGCTCCATCGCCGTCCGGTCGACCAGGCCGCGCCGGACCGGCTCGCGTCCAAGGAAGACGTTCTCGGCGACGGTGCGCTCGGGCAGGAGGTTGAACTCCTGGTAGATGATCGCGATGCCGGAGCGCTGCGCGTCGAGGGGGTGGCCGAAGGAGATCGGCCGCCCGTCGATCTCGATGGTGCCCTCGTCCGGAGCGTGGACCCCGCAGACGATCTTCATGAGGGTGGACTTGCCGGCGCCGTTCTCTCCGACGACGGCGTGCACCTCGCCGGCGGTCACGTCCAGGTCGATGCCGGACAGCACCCGTACGCCGAGGAAGCTCTTGCCGATGCCGCGCATGTTCAGCACGGGCTCCACCTCCGGCTCGCCGTCCGGGCGAGACCACCCTGCTGCGTCTTCTCGCCTGGCGACCCGGCTAATCGGAGAGTGGCCGCACCTGCTGACTGCGGGGCTCCGACCTGCACCCGCCCCAGGAAACCTGTCCCAACGATGCGCATCCTCCGATCATCGGGCGGTTTCTGGCTTATGTCCCTCATGTTGCCGGATGCTAAAGGCGCCTTATGTCGACGGTCAAGCAAAACTGGCGGGTAGCTTCGGCATAACTATGATGTGACCGGAAAGATCCGGTTTTCAACGAACGGAGCAGGTGTTGACTGAGAGCACGCTGATCGACGCCGGCGGCTCGGCCGCCGGAGCAGGGGCCCTGCTCTCGATCCTGCGCGACGGGCGGCCGCGCACCCGCGCCGAGCTGGCCCAGCTCACCGGATGGGCCCGCTCGACGCTCTCGCTTCGGCTGGACGCCCTGATGCACCAGCGCCTGGTCGCGCCCACCGACGACGCGATCCACTCCGGCGGGCGTCCCGCGACCACGTTCACCTTCAACCAGAGCGCACGGGTCGTGCTCGCTGCGGACCTCGGCGTGACTCACGCCCGGCTCGCCGTCACCGACCTCGCGACCATCCCGCTCGCCGAACGCAGTGCCGAGATGCCCATTGACCGGGGCCCGGAGCCCGTGCTGACCTGGCTCATCGAGACCTTTCGCGAGCTGCTCGGCGAATGTGGCCGCAGCCTCGCCGACGTCTGCGGCATCGGCGTCGGCCTCCCCGGGCCGGTCGAACACGGCACCGGCACGCCGGTCAACCCGCCGATCATGCCCGGCTGGGACCGATTCGTGGTGCCCCAGTGGCTGAGCGCCCGGCTCGGCGTCCCCGTGCTGGTCGACAACGACGTCAACATCATGGCGCTGGGTGAGTACTGGGCGGTGAGATCGCAGGTCCAACACATGATCTTCGTCAAGGTCGGCACCGGCGTAGGCTGCGGGATCATCAGCGAAGGCCGCATCCATCGCGGCGCCCAGGGAGCGGCCGGCGACATCGGGCACATCCGGGTCCCGTCGTTCGAGGAGGTCGTCTGCCGGTGCGGCAACATCGGATGCCTCGAAGCCGTGGCGGGCGGCGGGGCTCTGGCCGCCCGCCTGCGCGAGGCGGGCGAGGACGCCTCCGTCAGCCGCGACGTCGTCGACCTGGTGCGCGCGGGCAACGTCCAGGCAGTCCAGGCGGTCCGGCAGGCGGGCCGGGAGATCGGCATGGTGCTCGCCTGGGTGGTCAACTTCTTCAACCCCTCGCTCATCGTCGTCGGCGGCGACATCGCCGAGGCGGGCGAGCATCTGCTCGCGGGGGTCCGCGAGGTGATCTACAGCAGGTCGTTGCCCCTGGCCACGCAGCACCTCGGCATCCTGGCCAGCGAACTCGGCGACCGCGCCGGCGTCACCGGCGCGGCCGTCATGGTCATCGAGCATGTATTGGCGCCCGATGTGGTCGACCAGGCGGTGACGGCCTGAACGCGGGAGGATAAGACGGACAGGGTCCTAGTTTTGCCTGACAATCGACAAAAGGCGCTCGTCCTCGACCTGGGTAATGTGCAGTAGGCGCCTGTCGGAAAATCCATCCATGCAGGTCAAGCGGCATGTAAGTACTCTGAAGGACGCCGCCAAGCCGGTCTCGTCGGCGTATGTTCAGGCCGGTCATTCGCTCTGGATCCGTGATCGGGTCCGGGACGGTACGCAGCGGGGCGGCTTGGTTCAGACTTGATGGGCTCGATGCCGGTTGTCGAACCGTTCGTACTGGCGTAGGGCGCGCCGCAGGTGGCGTTCGTTCCAGATCGGTCAGCGGTCCAGGAGTTCGTGGCGGCAGGACTGCACCCATCGCTCCATGATCGGATTCATCCGCGGCATCCAGATACCGGTGAGTACGGTCTGGATGCCTGCGTCTACAACCCGACCGGCCCTCCGCTCCCCAAGGTCACGATTGCGGTTCGTGGTCGCGGGTCAAAGTATTCCTTGACACGAATATTCGCCAGAGAGAATACTTATCTCCATGGAGGCACTCCTCACCGCACTGGCCGACCCGGCCCGCTGGCGGCTCGTGACTTTGTTGGCCGAGCGGCCCCGGTCGGTCGGCGTCCTCGCCCAGCTCGCCGAGGCGCGTCAGCCGCAGACGACCAAGCATCTGCAGACCCTTGAACGTGCTGGTGTCGTCGTCTCTCAGCGCACCGGCCAGCGTCGCGTGTACGCGCTCCAGCCCGGTTCCCTGCGGGATCTGGCGGCTGCGCTCAATCGGCTCGCCGACACCGCAGACCGGGACGGCGGGCCACGCGAGACCTATGACCGTTACGGGGCCGGCCTCCACGCCGAGCGGCACGCCGCACAGGAGCCTGGGTGGGCCGACGGCCGCGCGTTCCGCTTCCGCCGCTCTCTGACAGGGCCCCCCGAGCTGATCTGGCACCACCTGACCGACGCATCACCGCTCGCCCGCTGGTGGGCGCCCGACGGCCTGCGCGTCTCGGAGTTCGTGTTCGAGGCGCGACCGGGTGGGCGGATCGTCCTGGAATACCGCGATACCGAGGACCTCGACGGCTCCGACGTGGTCGTCGGGCGCGCACAGGGTGTCGTCGACGACGTACGCCCCGGCGAGCACCTGGCCTACCGGCTCTCCCCCCTGCTACCCGACGGCGGCCTCGCCTTCACCGGCCACCTCGACTTCGACCTCCGGCACACCGACACCGGCGCCGACCTGGAGGTCCATTACCGGATCACCGACAGCACCACCGACTCGGCCGACTTCATCGCCGGCATCGAGATCGGCTTCGGCCAGAGCCTCGACCGACTCGCGGCGGCCCTCGCCGCCGATACCCACACCACCGACAGCACCGAGCACGACACCGACACAAGGAGCACGAAATGACCGGGCAGACCACCGGACGCAAAGTCACCGCCAACCTGGTCATCAGCCTCGACGGGCGCTACCACGGCGCCGGCGGACCCGCCGACTTCGCCACGTTCGCCACTTACGCGACCACCGACGTGGCGCGCGACCAGATGACCCGGATGCGGGAGAACGCGACCACGGCCCTGCTCGGCCGGGTCCTCGCCGAAGGGTTCATGGCGTTCTGGCCATCGGTCGCCGCCGACGACAACGCCGATCCGCGCGACCGCGCCTATGCCAAGTGGCTGGTCGACACCGAGAAGGTGGTCCTGTCGACCACCCTGACCGAGGCACCGTGGGAACGCACCCGCGTGGTGAACGGCCCCGTCGCCGATCTCGTCGCCGAGCTCAAGGCCGACGGCGAGGGCGACATACTCGTCAACACCAGCCCCAGCGTCACCAAGGCGGTGCTTTCGGCCGACCTGCTCGACCGGATGTACCTCACCGTCATCCCGGAGATCACCGGAGGCGGGCTGCGGCTGTTCGACGACGGCCTCCCGCCGTCGAAGTGGAAGCTCACCCACCAGGAGACCGGCGAACTCGGCGCGATGGCCCTGGTCTACGACCGAGTCCGCTGAACCCACACGGTTCCAAAGGACTGCCATAGGCCAGCAGGGTGTTCTCGCGATGAGGACGATCGAGGAATGGGATCCTCTCATCGGGCATAGATCGCCGAATGCGGTTCGGATGGCCGCCAGCCGGCCCCATGGGCCCGCGCGAGTGCCGTAATCGAGGCGCCCCGCCGGGACGGTGTTCTCAGCAATCGGACTTCCACGGGTTGATCGCGTTTTCGGCGGGGCCGACCTCCGGCCGTCCCAGCAGCCGGAAGGCGATCCCCGCCGCGCGCAGCAGCACCACGCCGAGAACGGCCGTCTGCGGCGACGGCACCGTAAAGGCGAGCATCGCCGACAACGCCTGAGCGCTCACGATCGACAGGCCGGCGGCGGGCATCCCCTCGCGCTTGACCAGCACGAAGAAATCCGGCTCGCCGCTTGCAGACGAGCGACACCTTGAGCGGGTCACCGGACCAGCTGGTGTCGCGAAAGCAGTACTCGCCCCATGGTCGAACTCGCTCGGCGCATGCGCCAACGTGGTGCCGTTGTCCGGCTGCTCCTGGCTCATCGGCCCCGCGCCTCCTCGTCGCGATCTCTCGATCGGGCCGACTCGTGCTCACGCCGGCGTTCTGCCCGCTGCCGGACCGCGCGCGGGCTGTCCTCGGCCTGCCGCGCGGCGTCGTCCCGCGCGGCCGTCTCGCGTGGCCAGGGTCCGCTGCCGCAGATCCTCGGTCGCGGCCATGAACCGCTGTTCCCCTTCGTGCAGCCGGCCCAGGACGTGCGTCTCGGTGTCGTAGCGGGCGACCAGCGCGTCAAGGCTGGCCACGTGCTCCAGCGGGGTGGGCCGCTCGTGCTCGGGCGTGGGTCCGCGGCCGCGTCAGGGGCCTGGCTTGGAGCCGGTGGGTACCCGGAGCGCGATCAACGCGATGTCGTCGGTGCTGGTGGGGGCGAGGAGAGTGTTCAGGAGGCCGTCGCAAAAGCCGTCCAGGGGACGACGCGCGAATGCCGAGGCTTGTTCGCGGAGCCGCTCCAGCCCCCGGCCCAGGTCCTCGCCCGGACGTTCGACCAGGCCGTCGGTGTACAGCAGTACGGTGGAGCCCGGCGGCAGGGGCTCAACGGCGCTGTCGTAGGGCTGGTCGAAGACCACGCCCAGCAGGGGATTGGCGGCTTCTTCCAGCAGGCGGCAGTCACCGTCGCGGGCGACCAGGAGCGGTGGCGGGTGTCCGGCTACGGCGTAGTTGAGCTGCCACTGGCCGGGCTGGGGTTGCCCGACGCGGGCCAGGGCGCAGGTGGCGGTCGCGTCGGGGGCCAGTGATTGCATGGCGATGTTGAGCCGCCGCAGGATCTGGCCGGGTGGGCCGGGGCGGTCGACGGTCAGCGCCCGCAGCATGTTCCGCAGCTGGCTCATCTGGACGGCGGCCTCCAGGTCGTGGCCGGCCACGTCGCCGATGGCCAGCACGGTCGCGCCGTCGGGGAGAACGAAGGAGTCGTACCAGTCGCCGCCGACCTCGGCGGCCGCGGGGCTCGGCAGGTAGCGGGCGACGATCCGCAGGTCGGCGTGGTCGGTCGGTTCGGCGAGCAGGCTGTGCTGAAGGGCCAGGGCCACCTGCTGGGTGCGTTGGAACCGGACGATGGTGCTCAGCGCGTCGTGGATGTGCTCGAACATCTGGCCGATGAGGTCGACGTCGCCCGGGCTCAGGGGCGGACGGTCCCCGACCGTGGCGGCGGTCACCACCGCCGCCACGGTCCCATCGACCATCACCGGCAGCAGCACGACGCTGTTGGCGGCCACCTCGGTCAGCCAGGCCGTCGACTCTCCGGGCAGCAGGTCGGCCGGTGGCTCGCCCGGCGGGAAGGTGCGGTGCAGCGGGCGGCGCTGCTCCACCGCGCGGGTGAACCCGCTGTCGGCTGGGAACTTGGTTTCGCGGAACGGCAGGTCCGGCCCCAGGCCCTCACGCACGGTGGTCGTGGCGACGCGCTTGGCGATGACTGGTGCGCCCTTGGGCCGGTCGCTGAATCCGGACAGCAGGTGTATGCCGCACCCGTCGACAAGAGCGGGCACGAGCACGTCGGCGATCGCGCCGAACGTCTCCGGCAGCCCGGTGTGCTGGGCGGCCGCGCCGGCGGCGCGATCGAGCAGCTCCCGGCGGCGTTGCCGCTGCCACTGCTCCTCGATGTCGGTGTACGTACCGAACCACTCCACGACGACGTCGTTCTCGTACACCGGCGTGGAGGAGATCTCGAAGCGCCGGTACTGCCCGTCCTTGGTCCGCAGCCGGCACACATGCCGCGTGGGGCGGCGCCACCGGCGCGCCTCGCCAAACGCTCGAATCGTGGGTTCACGGTCGTCGGGGTGCAGGGCCCGCGTCCAGCCCGTCCCGCGGAACTCCTCCCAGCTCTGCCCGGTCACCCGTTCCCAGTCCGGGCTCGGTTCGATCGTCTCACCCGTCGGCCCCGTGACCCACACGAGCTGCGCGCTCACTTGGACCAGGCTCTGGTACCTGCGCAGGATCCGGCGCTGCTGCTCGGCGGTGTGGGTGGCACGCCTGGCCGCTGTGACCTGCCCGGTGACGTCCACCGCGGTGATCAGCACACCGGAAGGCTCCTGAGTGAACCGGGAGAGGCGAAAGGAGAAGAAGCGCTCCTCATCGTCGGTCGCGGGGTGGGACAAGGTCACCGGCGTCTCGGTGAGAGTGACGGGCTCCCCGGTGGCCAGCACATGGTCGAAGTGGCCAAGGTGGTCCCGCTGCAACAGGTCGCGGAACGCCTCCGAGATCGGCTCGCCGAGCGGACGGTCACCGAAGTACGCCCGGTAGGCGGCGTTGGTGTAGGCCAGCCGGTGGTCCTGTCCGATGGTCAAGGCGACAGCGACCGGCACGGAGTCCAACGCCTCGAGAGCGAACCTGGCGGTGCCCTCCCCGCGGGCATCGTCCATCGCCCCTCCCCACTCGTTCGGCCGATCCACCGATACCGGCATGCCCCTCTCGCTTCGCCGTACCCCGCGAACGCGGCGGACACGCGCTCACGGAACGTACAGGCACACCGGCGGATCCTGTCCCGCTCGAAAATACGGTTTCGTGCTGTGAGCTGGGGTTTTGCTGCATGATACGGGCGGTGGCTGCGACCATCTCGAGGTGTTGTTGTCGTTGGCTCACCGGTTGGTGAGGGGCTTGTTCGGCCTGCTGACCGTGCTGATCCGCGCTGAACTGTCAGGACACCCTTGCACCCGCCGGCCGGCCAAGGCAGTGGTCGTGCGAATGGCGCAGCATCATCCAGGTCCATGACCAGGTTGCGGGCTTGCTGCGTGGTCCATGCTCCGGTCGGGTGTGTGGTTACTCCGGCCAGGTGCAGGCGCCGGGTGCCGTGCTCGGTGAAGACCAGCACATACAGCCGTTTGAGCAGCATCGGCTCGACTATGAGGAAGTCACAGGCGGTGATCGCGTGGGCTTGAGTGGTCAGGAACTGCCGCCAGGTCGGGCCTGCCCGGCGACGTGCAGGATCTCCCATACGGTGCAACGCAGCCAGGAGCGGCTGCTCGGTTCGCCGATCGCCGTCGGAGATTCTCGTTGATGATTGCGGCAGTCAGTTCCTCCCTTCGCGGACATCCTTCCCCTGTTCGGCGAACGCCTTGAAATCCTGCATGTGCTGCTGCGACTGCTTGTGGAAGGCACCGGGCATCATGAGCCCCACCAGCCGCATCAGCAGGCCGCTGAACCGGTATTCGCTCTCGCTCTCCCAGAGCGTCGTCTCCGGATCGGCCTCGGTCAGCCGATCGCGAACGACGCTCCACATGCCCGCGCCGACGATCTCGCGGTCGAAGTGAACGACGATCCCTTTGGGGATCCCGTGCAGGTCTGCCGGCTCCCGCCGTGTGATCGTCTCGGTGCACTCGATCTTCCGTTGCCCTGACTGCATCACGACCCGCGACTTGGTACCGAGCTGCCCGTGAATCCCACTCAGCGGCTCGTGCAGCACCAAGCCCCGCAGCCAATTCGGTAGGTGTGCCGGGTCGGCGAGCAGCTGAGCCACCCTCTCCCGCGGCAGGGCGATCTCGATCGAGTTGGTGTACTTCATGACGCGCATTCCTTCCAGGTGTGGGACAACATGGCGTTTGTGCTACTCGTCTGCTCCTCGACGGAGAATCTCCCATCCGTCTCGCGATCGACGATTCGCATCGGCGGTACGAGCGCCAAGGATGCCGGTCAGTCCACCGCGGCAGGAATGTCAGATCGGGTCGGGCAAGTAGAACTTGGTGGTGGCCGCGACATGCTCCGGTTCGCCACCGGGGCCAGGTGAGCCTCGCCCCAGGCCGCGGCGCTGCGCCGGATGAGCTCGCGCCCTTCGGGCGACTTCTGGACCCCCTCGTGGTCGGCGGTCTCGCCACCGGCCAACAGCCGGGCCAGAGCGAGGAGAGCCAGGTCCCGGCCAACGCCGCCGGCACCGGGGCCGTAGGTCGGGAAGAGAGGCTCCTCGACGGCCGCTGCGTGGATCAGTTCGAATTCGGTGTCGCCGGTCGGGCCCGGGACCAGGCGCACTTCCACCTCGCTCGTGCCGGGCCAGGCGTCGGCATCCGGCCCGTAGAGCCAGGACACCTTCAGCAGACGCGGCGCCTCGCACCGGAGGATCTCACCGTGCTCACCACCGTCCAGCTCGAACTTCCCGCCAAGCCGCAGATCCCCGGTGCAACCCCGTCTCGCAGATGGGAGACCGGTCGTCGGCCATGGCTGCGTAACAAGGGTGGCGCCGCCGGCGTGTGAGGCCGCACGAGCCCGAAGGCGACCCGTACCGCTCTGCCGCGTCGAGCGGCCGGGAGGAAGACGGCGCCTCGCCGGTGGCGGCTACCATCACGCAGCTAACTGATCAGGAGAGTTAGGTGCCGGAACGATTGTGTCGGTGGAGGCTGCAAACATGGCGGGGTGATGGACGACTACGCCTGGTTCTCCCGCGAGCGCTACCCCGAGCTGGCGGATGCCTACTGCTTCACCTATGTCCGCGGGTTGACGCCTGCAGAGCTGATGACGCGGCTGGGCGTCGGGGCTGACGACTGCTCTCGTATGACGCTTGGCGAGCTGACGGAGGCGGGCTTCGGCAACGGCATGGTCGGCGCCGGCGCCGTCGGAGACTGGGTGCTCATGGTCGAGGCCAACGGGCTGGCCGGCATCACGGAAGAGATCATCGTGCCGTTGTCGGCAGGCACCCGCCTCGTGTCCCAGTTCTTTCTTGAGGTCAAGATGCTGGACTGGTTCTACTGGGTGGAAGACGGAACGATCCGGTACGAGTCCAACAACGAGGGCTACTCGGAGAGATTGCCGGACGAACTCGTGGAGACCATGGCGCGGGTCGGCCCCACATGCTCGTCACTCGGCGACCTTCACTTCGTCCTGGCCGAGCGCCTCACCGGGATCAGGCTGACACGGCAGCTGCTGGAGGAGTCCACTTACCTGTGCGGGGTCGTTCCTGGGCCGTGGTGACGGCACCCACCGTCGGTGCCCAGGACGCGAGCAGGCGGAAGGGCGTTTCGCGTTCGGTCACGTCCAGGGCGACCCCGTGACGCCCCGGTGGCGCCGGTGACCAGCCAACCTTGGGGGACGGGCCTGACGGCCACCCCCGAGCACACGGCGCTGACGTAGCGGGCGATGGCCGACCGCCGCCGGTGCCCGGAGACGAGGGGTACGGCCCAGTCGGCGGGAAGTCCTCCACAGCCTCCGCACATGCGACCGCACCCCTCTCCTGATGACTACTGCCGGGGCTTCCTGGTCTTGAAGTCCTCGGCGATGGCGTCGAAGGTGGACCAGCGGACGCCCTCGTGCTGGTTGATGTGCTCGATGAGGCGCTCCAGCATGAGCAGCACCTGCGGGCGGCCGGAGACGTCCGGGTGGATCGTCATGGTGAAGACCGCGTAGTCCATCTCGCGGTAGACCCAGTCGAACTGGTCGCGCCACATCTGCTCGATGTCACGGGGGTTGACGAAGCCGTGGCTGTTCGGGCTGGTCTTGATGAACATCATGGGGGGCAGGTCGTCGAGGTACCAGCTCGCCGGGATCTCGATGAGGTCGGTCTCGTGGCCGCGTACGAGCGGCTTCATCCACTCGTGAGCGCCCTTGTCGTAGTCGATCTTCGACCAGGTGTCGCCGACCCGCACGTAGTACGGCTCGAAGTCGCGGTGCATGAGCGAGTGGTCGTACGTGATGCCGCGTTCGAGCAGCAGTTCGTTGGTCACCGGCGAGAACTCCCACCAGGGGGCGACGTAGCCGGTGGGGCGCCTGCCGGTGCGCTGCTCGATGAGGCCGATGCAGTAGTCGAGGATCGTCGACTCCTGCTCCCGGGTCATGGCGATCGGGTTCTCGTGGCTGTAGCCGTGCACGCCGATCTCGTGGCCCGCGGCCACGACCTCGTCGAACTGCTGGGGGAAGGTCTCGATGGAGTGGCCGGGCCAGAACCAGGTCGAGGGCAGGTCGTACTTCGTCATCAGGGCGTTGAGCCGCGGGACGCCGACCTCACCGGCGAACAGGCCGCGCGAGATGTCGTCGGGGGAGTCCTCACCGCCGTAGGAGCCGAGCCATCCGCCGACGGCATCGACGTCGATACCGAACGCCACGAAGATTTCCTTGGCCACAATGCATCCTCTCTGCGGGTGAACTTCTCAGATGTACGGTTCGAGGGTCTGCTGGGTGACGGCGACGCCTTGCGAGAGCAGCAGAGCCAGCAGCAGCCTCGCGTGGTAGAGAGGCAGGCCGCCGAGGTTCAGCGCGCCGGCGCGCGTGAGGTCGGCCCCACCGCCGTTGCCGTACATGGGCACGACGGGTCCTTCGGCTACCCGCGTGGACAGGCCGACAATCGTTCCGGTACGCACCGCCTCGGAGACCCACGCCAGCAGGGCGTGGTTGCCGTTGCCTGCTCCGGTGCCGGCGAGCACGACCGCCATGGCCCCGGCGTCGACGGCGGCGCGGGCGAGCGCGGCGTCCGCGCCGGGATGGGCGGTCACGACGTCGACCCGCGTCTCGTCGAACGCGGGGCCTGGCCGGTCGAGTCGCGCGGGCCGTACCGGCCGGGCCGTCAGCTGGACCCCCGATGCGCCGGCCCGTCCGATGGGCCCTCCGTCGCCGGCCCGGAACGGTTCCGGCGCGATCGTGTGCTGCTTGCGCGTCCGACCGGCCGGGAAGATCCGGCCGGCGAAGCAGATGAGCGCGCCGCAGCCCCGCGCCTGCGGCGCGGCGGCCAAGGCGATGGCCTCACGGAGGTTCTGCGGCCCGTCGCTGTCGGGGCGGTCCGCCGCCTTCTGCGCGCCGGTGAGGACCACGGGCTTGTCGCTGTCGTGCACGAGGTCCAGGAGGTACGCCGTCTCCTCCATCGTGTCGGTGCCGTGGCTGACGACGACTCCGGTCACGTCGTCCCGCGCGAGCTCCTCCGCCACGGCCTCGGCGATGACGCGGAGCTCGCGGTGGCCGAGGAGGTAGGAACCGACGTTGAGGAGATCGCGTCCCTCCACCTCGACGTCGGTCGGGCCGACGGAGCCGAGGATCTCGCCCGCGGTTCTGCTGGCCACGGCGGCGCTGTCGGGGCCGCTGCTGGAGGCGATCGTCCCGCCGGTGGCGATGAGCACGACGCGGGCGGTGCGGGACGACCCGCTCATGGCATGACGTCCCCGCTGTTGGGGCCGAGGGTCTGGCCGACGTAGATGTCGCCGTCGGGTGAACCGGCCAGCAGCAGCGCGGTCGGTGCGACCTCCTCGGGTCGGCCGAACCTGCCCAGGGGCAACTCCGCGGACTTGCTGCGCTTCCACTCCTCGGACAGCCCGTCGATGAGCGGCGTGACGATCGGGCCGGGCGCGATCGCGTTGACCAGGACCCCCTTCGGCGCGAGTTCGAGGGCGAGCGCCTTCGTCAGGCCGATGACCCCGGCCTTGGCCGCGACGTAGTGGGCGAGGTTCGTACCGCCCTTGATGCCGAGCTGGGAGGCGATGTTGATGATGCGCCCTCCGCCGGCCGCGACCATGTGGGGCGCGGCGAACCGCGCGGCGAGGAAGACGCCGCGCAGGTCGACCGCGATGGTCCTGTCGAAGCGCTCCGGAGACATCTCCAGGAACGGGACCTCGTCGAGGATCCCGGCCGCGCTGACCAGGATGTCGAGGCGGCCGTGATCCTGCACGACCTTCGCCGTCGCGCTCTCGACGGCGCCGGCGTCGGTGACGTCCACGACGTGAGCGGTCCCCAGATTCTGGAGTTCTTCCGGTACGGGCGCCACGTCGAGCAGCGCGAGCCGGGCCCCTTCCCGGGCGAACAGCCGCGCCGTCGCGGCCCCGATCCCGCCGGACGCTCCCGTGATGACCGCGACCTGACCTTCGAGCTTTCCCATTTCGCGTTCCCTCATCAGCTGGGCCACCGCACGGTGAGGCCGCCGTCCACCACGATGCTCTGGCCCGTCACGTACGCGGCGTCGGCGGAGGTGAGGAACCGGATCACCCGGGCCGCCTCGTCGACGGTGCCGACGCGTCCGCCAGGGATGATCTTGCCTGCCTCGCGCAGGCCTTCGGGCCCGAGGGAGTTGACCTCGTCAAGCGACTGCGGGCTTTCGATCAGGCCGGGGATCACCACGTTGACCCGGATGCGCCGGTCCGCCAGCTCTACGGCCAGGGAGCGGCACAGCCCGAGCAGACCGGCCTTCGCGGCCGCGTAGTGGCTGTGGTCCTGCCACCCGTAGACGCCGCCCGCGATGGAGGAGACGGCCACCATCGCCCCACCCGCGTCCATGCGCGCGGCGCAGGAGCGGAAGACGCGGACGACGCCGCTGAGGTCGACAGAGAGCATGTCGTCCCAGGCGCTGTCGGTCATCTCCGACAGCGACTGGCGGCGCAGGATGCCCGCGGCGGCCACGGCGATGTCGAGCCGCCCGAACGCGTCCAGCGCGGTCTGGGCGAGCCGCTCGGTCCGCTCGTACGATCGGACGTCGAGCTCGACGGCCTCGCACCTGCCGCCTTCCGCTTCGACGGCGGCGACCGTCTCGCCCACGTCGTGCGGGTCACCGGGGTAGTACCCGACGACCGAGTGCGCCCCCGCCCGCGCGTAGGCCACGGCCAGAGCCTGGCCGATGCCGCTGGCTCCGCCGGAGATGACGGCGACCTTGCCTTCCAGCTCGTCGTCCCTGTTCATGCCAGAGCCTCCTTCTTGTCCTCGATGGAACGTTCCCCGAACCGGTTGGTGGTCTTGGTGAAGAGCATCAAAATGCTGATGACGCCGCCGGCGCCAGCCGTGGAAGAGGTAACCGGCGAAGCCGGCGATGTTGGACAGGACGAGAACGATGAGCGCGCTCTCGAACAAGACGTCCTTCGCCCCGACGAGGACGGTGGTGCCGAGAACGGAGAAGACCTGGATGCCCATCCGGTTGGTGAGCCAGGCCGGCGACAGGCTGATCGTGTGGCGGCGCAGCCCCGGGGCCAGTACGGCGCGGAGACCTCCGCTCGCCTTGTCGTCGACGAGCTCGGTGAGGTCCTGCTCCGCGGCGCGCGCCCCGGCGTGGTCGCCCAGCTCCTGGCGGAGCTTGACCTCCTTGACGGCCAGGAACGTCGGAAACTCGGGCAGCTTGAGCGCCAGCAGGATGATCGGGATGGAGAAGACGAGGGCCACGAAGAACGACCAGCACCACCCGACGAGCGGCAGCAGCGCACTCGGGTTCGGCGAGCACGTTTTATGGGCTCGTGCCAGGAGTCCCGCCCCTCCGCCGGGACGGCTCAGCGCAGCACGTCGCGCAGCAGCCTGGCCTGCTTCACCATCTGGCTCGACCCCCGACGCGCCGCCATCGCGTCGACTTCCGCGATGCTCCCCTTGGCGCCGCACCGCGAGGCGCACTCGACCGCGAGCGCGAGGAACGCCCCCGCCTCCCGGACCGGCTCGTCGCGCAGCGACGCGGGCAGGAGGGCCTCCAGCACGGACCAGACGGTGGCGTACGCGCCCGTCTCGGCCGCCGCGCGCAGGGAGTCGGCGTAGCGCTTCGCCTTTCCGTAGCGCATCAGTACCTGTAGCTGCCCCGCCAGCAGTCGGCTGTCGAGCTGTCCCTGCGCGGCGAGCACGAGCAGCGCGTCCACCGCCTCCTCGCGATAGGGCAGGGCGCGTGCGACGTGCCTGTGCACCGCGAACCCCGCGGGACCCCCTGACTCCATGAGGGCCGGAAACAGGCGGGGGCTCAGCACCTCGCCATGGTGCGTGCGCGCCGCCACCTCGTCGCGGTGATGCGGCAACTGCGCCACCCAGTAGGGCGCGGCGTAGGTGTCCGCCGATGCGGGGGACTTGTCCGGGCCGACCAGGGCCGCGGCCACCGGCGGAAGGTCCGGGTCGAGGTCCGGGCCGGGGTGGGCGGCGTACCACCATCCCGGGGCGGCGCTCGTGGGATCGCACACCGGCCATCCCTCCGGCGTCGAGTTCTGATGCGGCAGGCCACCCTCGCGCAGCCACCGCGCCAGCCGCCGCCCGGCCTCGGAACCGAGTGCCTCGGCCGCGGCCCGTACCTGATCGTCCGCCTCCGGCGTGACGCGCAGCAACGCCTGCGCCAGGTCGATCGGAGCGGGGGTGACGCCCAGCCGTTCCAGCTCGGCGATCCGTTCCACCAGCACGGCCGCGTCCAGCGCGCCGGTGGAGTGGGTCGGTACGGCCAGCAGGAACGGCTGCGTGCCGGACTCGACCAGGTCGATCGCCTCGTCCAGGCGCGCCCTGAGCATCGCCCCCGCCAGCGAGGGCCGGGGGCCGTACTCGGGCCACCGGACGGCGAGAGGGTGCTCGGCACGCAGGCGGATGTGCCATGGCCGCTGTTCCGAGCCCCGCACCGCCGTCGCCACGTCGTACAGGTCGGCCGGCAGGTAGTCCCTTCCGTGGTGCGGCTCCTTGCGCATGACCACTGCGAGCGCCGCCGACAGCGCGGCCCGGTCGAGGCGGGCGTGGCGGACCAGCCCGTCCAGGGCCCGCTCGAACACCACCACGCTCAGGTCGCCGGCGAAAACCGCCGCGACCTCCTGCGCGACCTCGGTGGCCGTCTCGATGGGGCCTGGCACCGGCAGGGGCACCGGCACGACGGGCAGCACCTCCTCGAACCGTTCGGCGGTGTCGTCGGCGGCCGGCGGGCCGAACAGTTCAGCGGCCCGCGCGGTGAGCCCCGGGCTGAGCGATTCGGCGGCCTCGCGAAGCTCCGGCAGCACCGAGTCCCCGGCCGTCCGCAGGTGCTTGGCGATCATGTCGAGGGCGCGCTCTTGCAGGTCCGCGTCACGGTGCTGGAAGGTGATCGCCGCATCGCGCAGGATCTGGCCGGCCCGCGCCGGGTCCCGCCGGATGACGCGGGCGAGCCAGGAGAGCTGGGCGCGTACCAGCTTCTTCTCCGGGCGCAGCAAGACGCGCTCGCACGCCTCGGTGAGCACGTCCTCCTCCAGCAGCCCCGCCCCGTCCAGCGCGATCAGGACCTCCTGGCCGTGGGCGGCCACGGGCAGCGACAGGTCGAGCATGGCCACGTGGTCCCGCAGGAACGGCGCGTACTCGGCCGGGGTGAGGGCGAGCGCATGCAGGAACGCCAGGTGCGGCGCGAGCTCGTGCCTGCTGCCGCCGAGGAGCAGCCGCGCGACCACGGGCTCCGCCAACGCGACCCGTTCCGCGGCCATCATGGCGTGCTCGTCCGGGGTAAGGCCGAGCTCGTCCAGCGCCCTCTTGCCGTAGTGCGGGCTGTCGATCTCCGAGAAGACGCGGCGGACGAGCGCGGTACGGTCGACCAGGCCTTCGGCGGCCAGGCTCGCCAGCGCCGCCACCGAGACGATGCGGACGCCCGGCCGTGTCACGATCAGTGGGAGCAGCGCGGCGTTGTGGTCGTCGTTGCGCAGCCGCTCCACCAGCTCCGTGCCCCGCGCCCCGTCCAGCGCGTGCATCGGCCGCTGGGAACCCACGTAGCACCGGCGGTCCTCCAGCCAGGCGTTGATGTAGGCGTCGGAGGTCGGCACCGGAGCGCCGGTGGTGCGAACGAGGTCGTCGGTGAGGATGAAGCAGCCGTTGTCCACGGCGATCTCCTCCGACCGCTCGCCGATCCGCGCCACCAGCTCGACCTGCCACTCGACGGGACGCAGGCTCACCACGTCCACCATCCAGTCCATGGGGGCGGTCGCCGATCTGGGGTAGTCGTTCCTGAACTTGTGCCACACGATGCGGGCCGCCGCGGCCTCCGGCGTCTCACGACACCCCAGCTCGGCGGTCAGCAGGGCGGTCTTCTGCTCGTTGGTGTGCTCGTGCCACTCCTGCCCGCTCATCGGGTCCAGGCGAGCCGTCAGCTCCGCGCCGTGGGCGACGCGCTGCTCCGGCGTGAGCGCGTCCAGTTCCTTGAGCACCCCCGCGACGTCGCCGGCCTCCACGAGTTCGATCAGGTTCATTGGGCAGATTCTTCCGTCATCTCCCGGACCATGCGCGTCGCGAGCACGTGCTTGCACGGCCCGCGCCCGCCCCGGCTTGCGACATCTGCTGTGAAATCACCCAGTGGGCCGGGAGCACGGGCGGCGCTTCGAGGCCGACCAGGGCTGCGTAGAGATGCCGTGCCCTCGACCACTCGTGGGAGACCGAGGGGAGACCGGCAGATCTGAACGTCTCGTGCTCCGCCCGGGACGACCGACACCGATCGATGCGACCTGCTCTCGCCTCTCTGCATAAACGTCGGAGAGTGACATCTTCCGTCACCGTCCGATTCGCAACACGGCAGACTTCTCATCGGACGGTCGCAGGTTCGAATCCTGCAGGGCGCGCCTTTTTCAAGCTCCTGGCCTTTCTCGGCGGGGCTCCGACGGCGGCGGAACGACGGCCGCAGGGGAGACCGAAGGGAGACCGCGGGTCTCGGGCACCTCTGCCACCTCGGCCTTTGCTCTTGCCTCCGCCCTCGCACTCCCCCTCTGGCGGCGAAGGCCGCCGCCGTACGAGCCCTGCAGCCGGTGTACTCGGTGTTCTGCCGTGGCGGTGTGGTCATCTCGTGACCCGGAGTGGTGACCGCAAGACGGGGTGTCAGGCGATGTACGCGAGCTGCTCCGGCTCCACGCGTCCGAGCAGCGGCGCACCGCCGAGGAGGCGGCTCACCTCGGCGACGGCGAACTCGCCGAGGAGCCGGAGCTCGCGGCCCTGCGCTCCCGCAAGATGCGGGGTGACCAGCACGTTCGGCATGGCGAAGAGCGGGTGGCCTGGCGGCAGCGGCTCGGGGTCGGTGACGTCGAGGATGGCGGAGATCCGGCCGGTGGCGCACGCTTGCGTCAGGGCCTCGGTGTCGATCAGCGATCCACGGGCGGTGTTGATGACGATCGCGCCGTCGGGCAGCAGGTCCAGCCGGCGGGCGTCGAGCATGTGGCGGGTCTCGGGCAGGGCGGGGGCGTGCACGGTGACAAGGTCGCTGCGGCGGCACAGGTCGTCCATGCTCACCGGCTCTGCGCCGAGGCGCGCGGCCTCGGCGGCGCTCACGTACGGGTCGTACAGGAGGATCTCGACGTCGAACGCGCGCAGCCGCCGCAGGACGTGGCGGCCCACCCGGGAGGCGCCGATCAGCCCGACCGTGCGGCCGTTCAGTCCGGTGCCGTCCCCGGAGAGCCAGTCCTTGGGCTCGCCCTCGACGGCCGCGGCGTACCGCCGCGCGCGGGTGAAGACCTGCTTCGCACCCAGGACGAGCATGGCGACGGTGTAGTCGGCCACGGGGACGGCGTTGGCCTCGGCGGCCGACGACACGACGAGGCCACGTTCGAACACGACGGTGTCGATGCCGGCTTTGACGGTGCCGGCGGCGTGCACGATGGCGCGCAGCCGCGGGGCGGCCGCCAGCACCCGGTCGTCGATGCGCGGGCAACCCCATCCGGTGACCAGGATCTCCGCCTCCGCAAGCGCCGCGGCGGCGGCCGGTCCTTCGAACGAGGTGAACGTCGTCGCCGGGTCGATGTCGACCAGTTGCCGCAACCGGGTGACGAGGTCGGAGGGGAAGACGCCGCCGAACGCCCAGGGGGCGATGGCGAAGACCGCAACGGGTCGCCGAGCCACGGAGTGTGCTCCTATCCGTCGAGTGAGCGCGATGAAAACGGTTCCGTCGCTGAGGCTACTTCACCACAGGAGGCGGCCGCATGCGAGACCACCGTTGTGACGTTACCGCTGAACTGACGCCTTATCCGGGATTCGCGCCCCCGGCCATGCTATTGACGGAGGCATGTAACCGTTTTATGTTGATGAACATTCTGTTTCGGGCGTGGCACCGCAAGAGAGGCCTTGGACGTGAGCATGACGCGGGTCCGCCGCGGCGCTGGTGGCACCAGCCCTCCGACCGAGAAGACCCAGGGCCCGCCCGTCGGCGGCGGCCCCCGCATCGGCCGCTTACAGCGCATCAGGGCCGACCGCGTCCTGCTGCTTCTCGCGGTCCCCGGCCTGCTGTACTTCCTCGTCTTCCACTACGGTGCCCTGTCCGGGAACGTCCTGGCCTTCCAGGACTACATCCCGTTCCTCGGGGTCTCGGGCAGCGAGTGGGTCGGCCTGGCGCACTTCGAGCGCATGTTCGGCGACCCCGCGTTCTGGAACGCGGTCAAGAACACGCTGATCATCGCCGCCCTGCAGCTGGTGTTCTTCTTCCCCGCCCCGCTGGCCCTGGCGTTGCTGCTGCACAGCATCGTGGGCGACACCCTCAGGCGGTTCGTGCAGAGCGTGGTCTACCTGCCGCACTTCCTGTCCTGGGTGATCGTCATCGCGCTCTTCCAGCAGATGCTGGGCGGCGCGGGCGTGGTGAACGGCTGGCTGTCCGACCTGGGCGCGGGCCAGATCTCGATCATCGGCAACCCCGACGCCTACGGCCCGCTGGTGGTCGCGCAGCTCATCTGGAAGGAATGCGGCTGGGCCACGATCATCTTCCTGGCCGCGCTGTCACAGGTGGACGAGCAGCAGTACGAGGCGGCGGCGCTGGACGGCGCCGGCTGGGGTCGCCGGCTGTGGCACGTGACGCTGCCGGCGATCAGGCCGGTCATCGTGCTGCTGCTGGTGCTACGGCTGGGTGAGTTCCTGTCGATCGGGTTCGAGCAGTTCTTCCTGCAGCGCCAGTCGGTGGGCCCCGAAACCGGCGAGGTGCTGGAGACGTTCGTCTACTTCACCGGCTTCGCGGGCGGCGACTTCGGTTACGCGGCCGCGGTCGGGCTGTTCAAGGGCGTGATCGGCGTGGTGCTCATCTACACCGCCAACAAGGTCGCGCATCGGCTGGGCGAGCAGGGGGTTTACAAGGCATGAGCGCGAGTGCACCGGCCTGGATGGGCCGTCCCGGCCCGGCCGTGCGCGCCGCCAAGGCGGTGGCGCTGACCGTGGTGGTGGCGCTGGTCATCTTCCCGCTGTGGACGGTCCTGGCGACCAGCCTGGCCAGCCCGCAGAACGTCATCGAGAACGGTGGCTGGGTGATCTGGCCGGAGGAGTTCTCCTTCGGCGCGTACGCCGAGATCCTCCAGGGCGGGATCATCACCCGCGCGCTGCTGGTCAGTGCCGGCATCACCCTGGTGGGCACGGCGCTGAGCCTGACGTGCACGATCGGCCTGGCGTACACGCTGAGCCGGCCGCAGGTCTACGGCGGCAAGCCGATGCTGCTGCTGGTGCTGTTCACCTTCCTGTTCCCGCCGGGGATGGTGCCGCTGTTCCTGGTCGTGCAGAGCACCGGCCTGGTCGACCAGTACGCCGCGCTGATCCTGCCGTTCCTGGTCAACGTGTTCAACCTGGTCGTGATGCGGGGCTTCTTCCAGTCGATCCCGCAGGAGCTGCTCGACGCCGCCCGCATGGACGGCGCCGGCGAGCTGGCGATCCTGCGCAAGGTCGTGCTGCCGCTGTCCAAGGCGGTCATCGCGGTGATCGGCCTGTTCTACGCGGTCGCGTACTGGAACCGCTTCTTCGAGGCGATCATCTACTTCAACGACCAGACCAAATGGCCGATCGGCACCGTCCTGCGCCAGTACGTCACCGGCGGCGCCTCGCTCGCGGAGACCTCCGGGGAGCTGGCCGCAGCCTCTCCGCAGTCCGTGCAGATGGCCGTCGTCATGCTGGCGACCCTGCCCATCGTGTGCGTGTACCCGTTCCTGCAGCGCTACTTCGCCAAGGGCGTGCTCACCGGCGCACTCAAGGCGTGACACCTCACCGACCCCCCAGCGAGGAATTGCCATGGACAACAGCATCAACCGCCGCGGCCTGCTCAGGATGGCGGGCATGAGCGCGCTCGGCGTGGCCGCCGCGCCGCTGATCACCGCCTGCGGGGGCGGAAGCGGCGGAGCCACCGGCAGCGTCTCGAACGCGGGCAAGCAGCTCGTCCCGTGGCCCACGTACGCGCCCTTCGCCGGGCCCAAGCCGGACGCCCCAGGCGACGAGACCGGCGTGCAGCCGCTCTACTTGAAGTATCCCGAGACGCTGACGCAGTCGGTGAACGAAACCGTGGGCGACGGCTCCAGGGTGACCGCGCTGGTGGTGACGTTCGGGCCGCCGCCCGCGCCGGTCGCGCAGAACCGCTTCTGGCAGGAGATCAACAAGGCGCTGAACGTCGACCTCCAGGTGACCGTCGTGCCGGACCCCGAGTACGGCCAGAAGATGACCACGCTGATGGCCTCGGGCAGCGACCTGCCGGACATCATCATGTTCACGAACCTCGCGCTGCCGCACTCCCTGGAATTCATCCAGGCGCAGTGTGCCGACCTGTCGGCGTTCGTCGGGGGCGACGCCGTCAAGGAGTACCCGAACCTCGCCAACATCCCGACCTACGCCTGGAAGGGCATGGGCCGGATCAACGGCAAGCTCTACGGCGTCCCGCTGGAGCGGCCGACCCCGGCCAACAGCCTGTTCGTCAACCGCACCGCCATGGACGAGGCGGGCATCCCGAAGGACTGGACGACCGAGCAGTACCTGGAGGCGATGCGGGAGCTCACCGGCGACCGCAAGTGGGGGCTCGGCTGGTACAAGACCCTCTTCGGCGGCCTGGGCTCCATCACCTACCACGCGGGCTCGCTGGGCGCGCCGAACACCTGGACGGCCACGGGCGGTCAGTTCGTCCACACCATCAGCACGCCGCAGTTCGAGCAGGCCGTCGACACCATGCGCAAGCTGGTCGAGGCCAAGACGGTCTATCCCGACAGCCTCACGGTCAGCTCCACCGACATGCAGAGCCACTTCCACAACGGCACGGTCGCCTCGATCCAGGACGGCTTCGGCTCGGTGGCGCCGGCCACGCTCTCCAAGATCGACGGCAGGTTCGAGCTCGACCTGGGCCGTCCCTACGGCCCGCAGGCCACGCCCTGGCGGAGCGCCGGCCTGTTCGGCTACGTGACCTTCAAAAAGGCGTCCCCCGAGCGGATCAAGCTGCTGCTGCGCATCTGCAACTACCTCAGCGCGCCCTTCGGCACGAAGGAGTACGAGCTGGCCAACTACGGCGTCGAGGGGGTGCACTTCACCAAGGACGACGACGGCATCAAGCCCACCGACCTGTTCGACACCGAGAACAACTCCTCCCTGCCCGTGAAGTACCTCGGCGCCGCGCCGTCGGTCCTCTACCTGCCCGGCTACCCCGACACGGCGCAGGCCGTCTACGACTGGCAGAAGGCGAGCCTGCCCAAGAGCGTCGCCAACCCAGGCCAGGGGCTGCGCTCGGCCATCCAGGTGAGCAAGGGCGCCCAGCTCGACCAGATCATCGGCGACGGCATCGCGGCGATCGCCTTCGGCCGCAAGCCGCTGTCGGCGTGGAAGGATGTCGTCACCCAGTGGCGGCAGGCGGGCGGCGACCGGATGGCCGAGGAACTGGCAAAGGAGCACGCGGCGGCCCAGTGATCGGCTTCGGTGGCCTGCCCGCCGCCGAAGCCCCGGTCATCGACGGCGCTCGCACACGGGGACGTCGCCCAGGCGGACCGTCACCGTCTCTCCGCCGGGCAGGGCCAGGACGACCACGTCACCCTCGACCCACACGCCCGGCGAGGGCGGCTCCTGCGCCGTCCGTGCGAGCCGCACCAGGCTGACGTAGATCGCGGTGCCGCCGGGGTGGGCGCCGGCGATGACGTACGGCGTGGCCGAGCGCGTGCCGAAGGCGTTGGCCCCCTCGGCCGTCACCAGCCCCGAGCCGGTGTAGCCGTGCAGGCCACGCACGGCGCTGCTCAGTCCGTCCGGACGCAGGGCCAGCGCGACGCCGTCGCCTTGCCGCAGGTCGAGTGGGGCGTCGGCGGCCAGGGCGTGTCCGCCGTCGCGCACCCGGTGCCCGGCGGGGGCCGTGACCTGATGGATCCTGATCTCCGCGGCGCCGTCGACCACCGAGGCGGTGACCACCCTGACGGGGCCGTCCCGGTAGGCCGAAGCGGCGAACCGGTCGGAGACCGCCAGGGGCTCGATGCGCCGCCTGAGCGAGGCCGTCCCGTCCGGGGCGATGACGGCCAGGTGGTTGTCCACACCCTGTGCCTCATCCCCGAGCTCGGGCCCGGTGTGGCTGGTGTAGGCGAGCTTGAGGTAGTGAGGATCGGGCGGGCCGTTCGGGTCCTGGACGCGGTCGCGGTCGCTGCCGTGGTTGACGAGCCGTACGACGCCGTCGGCGCGGGTGGCGTGCAGCAGCCAGCCGGGTGCGGGCATGGCGAGCGCCTGGTCGGCCAGCTCGACCGGCGCCGCCTCCTCCGGGTCCGTCCAGACGGGGTGGTCGGCAGGCAGGAGCAGGCCCAGGAACGCCTTGCTCGCCCAGTACGGCGACGCCGGGCCCGAGTAGTCCTGCGCGATGGGCCGGAACGGGCCGTACCAGCCGAGGGTGAGCAGGCCGCGCTCGTCCGGCACCCCGCGCTCGGCGAAGTGGCGCAACACGCCGCCGGCGATGCGCCGGGTCCGGCCGGGCGGCAGGGGAGAGGCGCCGGTCAGCACCCCCAGCCACAGTGGCGCCACCGTGGCGAACCGGTAGGTGAGCGAGCGCCCCTGGTGCACCGGCCCGCCGTCGGCGGCGAAGAAGTGCTGGTACTGCTCCAGGAAGCGGCGCAGCCGCGTCGCGTACACCTCCTGGCGGGCGGCGTCGCCGGCCATCCGCGCCCACAGCGACGGGTACAGATGCAGCGCCCACCCGCCGTAGTAGTCGAAGTTCTTGCCCTTGCCGTCGGAGTACCAGCCGTCGCCGGCGTACCAGTCCTCGATCCGCTCCAGCCCGCCGGTGATCTCGCCCGGTTCGTACGGCCCGCCCACCTCGGCCAGGAACTGCTCGACGATCACCCGGAACAGCACCCAGTTGTTGTCCGGCGTGCGCCGGCCGACGAACCCGGCCAGCCACGCCACCACCCGCTCCCGCTCCGCCGAGGGCAGCCGGTCGAACAGCCAGGGACGGGTCTCGTGCAGCGCCAGCGCCACCGATGCCGCCTCGACGAGCTGCTGCGACATGTCGGTCAGCGCCGGCCAGGCGTACGGGTGCGCCGGGTCGCTCCCGGCGGCCAGGCCGGCGGCGTAGCGCTCCAGCAGCGCGCCCGGCACGTCGCCGCCCGCGCCGGCGATGCGGAAGGCGGCCAGCAGGAACGTGCGGGCGAAACCCTCCAGCCCGTCGCTCACCGGCCCCGACCGGCTCGCCCTGCCCGGCAGGCGGAACTGGGCGAAGCCGTCGGTGGCGTACGGCACCACGGAGTCCAGCAGGTGATCCGCCAGGGCTTCCCAGTGCGTCCGGGTCCAGCCGGTGTGGCTGGACAGTCGTTCGTCGGGTGGGGGGAGGCGCAGTGGCATGGCGGGACTCCTGGGATCAGCTTCTCGTGTTCGGCCGGCGCAGCTCGATCATGCCCGCGCCGTTGGAAGTAGTCGGGCCGCCCTCCTCCTACCGCTTGTCGCCGATGAGGGCGAGGCACTGGATGGCGGCCAGGCCGTACTGCGCGGAGGCGTTGGTCGAAAGGTTCGCCTCGTCCACCGGCTTGAGCACCTTTGAGCCCTCGATCCGTACGGACTCGAACGTGTGATTCTTCGGGTAGCCGGCGTGGCCGGTGTCGAACTCCCGCCACGCCCGCGCGGCCAGGTCGTCGTCCCCGAGCTTGACGGCGGCGTAGGCGGTGAGCCTGGAGTGGGCCTGACGCAGGTTCTGGCTGCCGAACGACTGCCCCGTCTCGGCGCGCTGCTCTTCGGCGGTGCCGTTGTACAGGCGGCAGTACTGCAGCCACGCCCGGGTGAACGCCTCGTCCCCGGTCAGGCCGATGAGCTCGCTGCACACCTCGACCAGCCCGAACACCGCGCTGAGCGAGCCCACGCTGACCGCGGTGTCGTCCGGCCTGAAGGTGCCGTCGTCGATGTCGTACAGGCCGCTGCCGCGGACGAATCCGTTGGGCATCGCCGCGATGGTGCGCATGCTGTTGAGCAGCTTCTCCTTGGCGACGGGGTCGCCGCCGCGCTCCCACTCGGTCAGCCAGGCGAGCGCGAGGCCGCTCCAGTCCGTCCCGGTGCTGACCAGGAGGGCGTGCGGGTCAGGCTCGTACGGCTCGGTGCGCAGCTTGCGAAGGGGGTCCAGCACGAGGAATGCCTTGTCGGAGTCGACCAGGTCGTGCAGCAGGTCGCCGATCCGCTCGTCGGCGGTCAGGAAGTAGAGGAAGCGCCGGTAGCCGGCGTTGCTGATGCGGGCCTGCTTGGCGCTGTCGCCCCAGTGCTGCACGCCGTGCCGCGTTCCCAGGTCACGCCACTCGCCCAGGTGGTAGACGTCGACCTCGCCCGTGTGGCGGGTCATCGCCTCGGCGAAGCGGAACGCCTCCGCCCGGCCGGTGCGCAGGTAGTGGTACCACAGCCACAGGTCGGTGGACAGCTCCGAGTTGTCCCAGGCGTAGCCGCCGACGTCGTAGCGCCAGACGTGCCGGTCCTCGTCGTAGCTGTGCATGATGTCGCCGTAGTCCCAGAAGCCGTACCACGAACGCTGGTCGACCTGCTTGTTGTGGTAGTCGAACAGCAGGTCCAGGCGGTCCTCGATCAGCGCCTTGGCAGGGGAGGAGCGGTCCACCGGCACCCAGTCGCCGAACACCCCGGCCGCGTGCAGGTGCGCGGGCGGCGCGACGACCAGCGGCGGTGTGCGCACGGCCGCCGCCAGCTCCGCGACGCGTGCGGCGGCGGGAGTGGCCTCCAGGGCCCAGAACATCAGCTCCGTCGTCCGCGCGATGCCGTACGGGGTGCCGAAGCCCGGCTCGTAGTCCTCGTACGTGATCTCCAGCCCTTCGAGCTGCTCGGCGTAGGTGTCCTGGCCGAGGCCGTCATGGTAGAAGCGCAGGTCCATCGGACCGGCCTCGGGCGACCACAGCCACACCGTCACCTCCGCCTTGTCTCCCGCCGCGCCGCGGATGTCGAGCTGGGTGGGGTGCAGCTGCCAGAAATTGCGCATGCCGAACGCGAAGCCGCCGCTCGGGCTGCCGACGTACCCCAGACCGGAGGCCCGCCCGCCGGCGTCGACGGGGATCCAGCTGTGCCCGGCCTTGGTGCGTTTGCGGATCTGGAAGCCGTCCGCGCTGAGCTGGCGCAGCGAGTAGTCGCCGAAAGCCGGGATCAGGTGCAGCCGGGAGCTGACCCGGGTGTCCCACGTCTCCACCGGCGGGGTGGCCTGCCCGGCGACCTGCGCCTGACGGACCGCCGCACCAGGGTCGCGGCGCAGCCCGGTGATGCCGCGCACCGCCTCGGACAGCACGCCGTCGCCCGGGCCGGCGAACCGTACGTGCCGGTTGTACAGCTCGTCGCGCATCGGCACCTCGAAACGGATGCCCAGGCCGCGGATGAAGTCCTCGTTCGCGTCGCCGTCGTACACGAAGCTGTGCACAGCGCGGATGCCGTCGCCGCCGGCGTAGAAGTACAGCCGCACGGTGAACGGCAGCCACGACCGGTTGCCGTGCCGGTGCTCGCCCTCGATCTTGACCACCGCGCGGACCGGGCCGGACTGCTCGACCGTCACCTTGCCCGTCCGGCCGGTGAACTTCTCCGTCTTCCCCGAGCCGCCCTCGTCGTCGCCGGGATCGTCCTGGCGTAGGCAGACCAGCTCGCCGCCGCGGGCGATCTCGGTGTCGCCGCGCCGGATGGAGCTCACCAGCTGGTCGCCCTTCTTCGGGATCCGGCACCGGATGACGCCGGTGTCCACCTCGACCTCGTTCCGGCCGTCCTTGACCGTCACGGCCGTCGCCGGGGCGGCGGAAGCGCCGGCCGTGAGCACGTACTGCTCGGCTGGGGGGACCTCCGGGCCGATGGCGTGCGCCGTCCACTTGAGCGACCCGTCCGGCCAGTACGCGGTGGCCCACGTCTGGACGGGCACCTGCAGCCCGGCGGCGGTGCGCAACGCGAAGGCCTGCTCCTTGGGCACGGTGCCCTTCGGCCACGCCACCCCCCACGTGGATCCGCCGGCGAGCTGCCGCGGCGCGCCGCCCTCCAGCCACGTGAGCTGGACGCCGTCCTGGAGGAGGCCGCTCGCCCGGGCCGGTCGGGTGACCTCGGCATGCGCCTGTTTCGAGGACCAGCCGATCTGCCCGGCGGCGCCGACCGCCGCCGCGCTCAAGAGCAGGTTCCGTCGGGACATCATCGCCATGGGGGGCTCCACTCGGGTTGGCGTAACGCGGTGGAAACGGTCAGGTGTTTAACCGTTTACCTAACGCCGATGGCAGCATGACGTGATCGAACTGTCAAGAGGATCAGTGATTCGCAGAATGCGTTTCCACAGGTGTCCCCCCGCAGACCGCTCCGATGTGGCTCCTCATCGGCTTTGAGCACATGTACAGTGTCGAAGAGGTACGTCAGACAGCGGCAGCATCGCGTGTAAGCGGTTTACCAGTGAAGTCGAGTGTCAGGTGGAGGCGGGATGGCTCGGCGTGCGGTGTCCGACGACGAAGGGCGGCGGCCGACCACGATCCGCGACGTGGCGGCGCACGCCGGCGTGTCCGTCGCCACCGTGTCGCGGATTCTGTCCGGCACCTACCCCAGCGCCCCCGCCACCCGTAGCAAGGTCATGCGGGCGGTCCGCGAGCTCGACTACGTGGCCAACGCCAACGCCCGCGGCCTGGCCGGCGCGAGCAGTCGCAGCGTCGCCATCATCGTCAACTCCGTCGTCTCGCCCCACTACGCGCACGTCGCACAGGGCGTCCAGGCCCAGGCCGCGCTCGAGGGCAAGCTCTGCATCGTCGGCACCACCGGCGGTGACCCCGAGCGTGAGCTCGCCACGGTCCAGCTCATGCGGCAGGAGCAGGCCGAATGCGTGATCCTCGTCGGCAACGTCGTCAACGACGACGCCTACCGCGAGCGCATGGCCGAATACGCCCGTGCACTCGCCCTCGCGGGCTCGCAGCTCGTCCTGTGCGGGCGCCCCGCGCTGGGCCCCGACGTGCCCGCCCTCGTCATCGAGTACGACAACACCGGCGGCGCCCACGCCATCACCAGCCATCTGCTCTCGGTCGGCCACCGGCGCATCCTCTTTCTCGGCCGGCGCGAGGGCTACACCACCCCCGACAGCCGCATCGCCGGCTACCGCAAGGCCCTCGCCGACTTCCACGTGCCCTACGATCCCGGTCTGGAGATGGACGGCACGATGGAGCGCCACGAGGGCTACCGCATGATCCGCGAGCGGCTCGACGCGGGGCCGCGCGACTTCACCGCTGTCTTCGCCGGCAACGACCTCATCGCCGCCGGCGCCCGCCAGGCGCTGCGCGAGCACGGGCTGCGCATCCCCGACGACGTCTCCATGGTGGGCTTCGACGACCTGCCCACGGCCGCCGACATCGACCTCACCACCGTCCACGTGCCGCACGAGGAGCTGGGCCGCACCGCCGTACGCATGGCCCTCGAACACAAGCGCACCAAGTCGGGCGTGGCCGACCACGTGATGCTCGGCACCCACATCGTCGTCCGCGCCACCGTCCGCCCGCTCCCAGCGGAAGACACTTCGCTCTAGTGCTGTGACCGGAAACGATCACCGGGTTCGTGCCGGTTGGATGGAATACGCCCCCGAGCGGAACTTCGCCTTCGACGAGTTCGGCCCGCCGGGCAATCTCCACCGTCAAAGATCATGGCCCGGCAGTCATCGCCAGCTGGTTCGCTTGACAACTCAAGATGACGAGCGCGTCGCTGGGCAGGTTCGCGGAGGGACGGCACGAGCGTCATTGACACCCCGCTTCCGGAGCCGTGGGGCTCAGAATGCCGGCAGTCGCACGGCGATCATGGCGATGTCGTCCTTGCACGGCATGGGTGGCAGGGTGAGCAGCTTGTCGCAGAAGGCCTCGAGGGGCTCGCGGGCCAGACGAGCGCCGCTGCGGCGCAGTCGTTCCAGCCCTATGCCGAGGTGCTCACCGGGCACTTCCACCAGGCCGTCGGTGTAGAGCAGCAGCGTGCTGCGCGCCGGCAGGACCGCGACGGCGCTGCTGCGCGGCGTGTCGTAGGTCACCCCGAGGAGCGGGTTGGCGCCGCCTTCGAGGTAGCGTGCCTCGCCGTGGTGGGTGACGAGCAGGGGCGGCGGGTGGCCGGCCACGGAGTAGTTGAGCCTCCAGCCATCGTCGTCGTCTGAGCCTTCCAGGCGGGCGAGGATGCAGGTCGCCATGCATTCGAGGCAGAGCGACTCGGTGGCGATGTTCAGGCGGCGCAGGGTGTCGCCGGGGGGCTCGTTTCGGTCCATCGCCAGCCCCCTAAGCATGCTGCGCAACTGGCTCATCATGACCGCTGCCGCCAGGTCGTGACCGGCCACGTCCCCGATGCTCAAGACCGTGGAGCCGTCAGGCAGCACGAAGGAGTCGTACCAGTCGCCGCCGATCTCCACCGCGATAGCACACGCCCGGTAACGAACGGCGATCTCCACTCCCGGCACCTCCGGTGGATCGGGGAGCAGGCAGTTCTGCAGTGCCAGGGCCACGCGTTGGGTGCGCTGGAAGCGCATCGCGTTGCTGAGATGGGCATGCGCGTGATCCAGCATCTGACCCAGCAGGTCGACGTCCGCCGCGCAGAGCGGTTCGCGATCCCCGCAGACCACGGCGGCCACCACCGCCGCCACCGCGCCGTCCACGACCACCGGCACCAGGGTCACACTGTTGACCTGAGCGGCGACGAACCACTCCATGACGCCGGGTGGCGCGACACCCGGCGGCGGCTTCCCTTTGGGGAACTCCCAGTGGACCGGCCGACGGGTTCTGACCACCTGGCCGAAATTGTAGTCGGAGCCGAACGCCTTGTGGCCTGTTGGCGGCGGCTCCTCCCGCGTCCGCGCGATACTCACCAGGAGCTCGGCGACAAAGGACAGCGGGATCGATTGGTCCTCGAACTCCGGCAGCACATAGATGCCGCACCCGTCGGACAGGGTGGACACGATCACCTCGGAGAGCGCGCGCAGTACCTCGTCCAGGCTCGCGAGGCCCGCGGTCGCCGCGGCGGCCTGGTCGAGCAGCTTCCTGCGCCGTTCCTCCTGCCACTCCTGCTCGACGTCAGCGAGGGTGCCGAGCCATTCGACGACCTGGCCGCCCTCGACGATGGGCACGCTGCGCGCGCGGACATGCCGGTAGGTGCCGTCCGGCGCCTTCAAACGGTAGGCGTAGTTCCAGAGACTCAGCTGCTCCACCGCCTTGAACCAGCTCTCCTCGGTGTGCTCGCGGTCGTCGGGATGTACGGCCTTCAGCCAGCCGTGACCGCGGTACTCCTCCCAGCTCTGCCCGGTGTACCGCTCCCAGCCATGGCTCGGCTCGTTCAGCCTGCCCTGGGGGTCATTCACCCAGAACGCCTGTGTCCCGAGCCGGGCCAGACTTTGATAGCGGTGCAGGAACCTGCGCCGCTCCTCGCTGACGGGTTCGATCATCCGGGCGGTGGCGACCCGGTCGGTGACATCCATGGTCATGATCAGCAGGCCTGCATCGCCGTCCCCGAGCGAGAGCTTCGATATGCCGACCGAGGCGAAACTCTCGCGTCCCGACGGGTCTCGCTCGCCGAGTTCCAACGGGAGTTTCTCAAGGCTTACGGCCTCGCCCGTTTCCAGGACCCGGTCGAGCTGTGCGAAAAAGCTCTGCTGACACAGGTCACGAAACGCCTCCCTGATCGGCACTCCGAGCTTGCCCTCGCCGAAGATCTTCCGGCACTCATGGTTCATGTAGATCAGCCGGTGAGCGGAGCCACTGGTCACGGCCACGCCCACGAGAGCAGAGTTGAAGGAGCCCGAACGTATGCCTCTGGGCAGCAAAGCCATGCCCCTGGACAACAACGTTATGCCCCTGGACAACAAAACCTTGCCCCTGGACAACATCTCCGAACCCATCATGGAGGGTGTCCCTTCGTTGATGGTCATCAGATCGCTCTCGGGCCGTGGCGGTAGTCGTACTCACTCCGCCGCATGTCGTCGACGGAGGTGAAGGCCGGGCCATCGACGTACTTCTCGCTCTGCGAGGTCATTTTCGTGCTGAGGTGTGCCAAGTCCTCACGGGCGAACGCGGATGATCGTCTTCCTCCGATCCGCTCGGTCGGGTTGAAGGCCGCAACGGCGTCGTCGAGGGTCGCGACGTTGCCGATGTTCGTCCGCAGTCGTCCGACCCGCTGGACGATCTCACCCGGTTGGCACGATCGCACACGACAACGAACTCGATCGCCAGGCCGTCCGCGGGCCGCGCCTCCGGCGGGCCGGCAAGAGATCGGCTCCGCCGACGTCTACTAGTGAGTCGTTGTCGACGAACTTCTTCGCACCGAAGTCGAGTGCCGGCTGACGGTCGGCGGCGTGTCCGGTGCCGATGGCATAGGCGCCGGCCTCGCGCGCGAGGTGGGTAACCCTCGATCCGACTCCGCCGGCCGCGCCGCTCCACCAGCGTCATCCGCCGTGCCCGCAGTCTCGTCCTTCGCCACGATCGCCTTCATCCGGCACCCCCTGCATCCAGTCCTTGCCTCCGCGGCATGGACGGCCCAACTACAACTGGATGAATTCGTCCAGAATAGTCCTAGCCGTGTCGCCCGGCAATCAGCGAGCGCCTGGCGGTGAGATCAGCGGCTGGTACGCCTGACGCTGTGAATGCGCACGATGACAGACAGGGCGCCTCAGGGGACATCGACGGTTGACCAAAGGAGACGGAATCGTCCGGACTCGGCTGGATGGCTTCGCACGTCCACGTTCACCAGTGCCACTGCCATCGCCTCCGCCGTACGTGAGAATGATCGATTGCCACGTACATAAGCGATCAGGAACGAGCCGGTCATGCAGGCCGCGATGGCACTGGCGACCCTGTCCACGTTTGGACCGGGAGGCGCCGGCGGTGTACATCTTGATCGTCGTCATCGGCGTTGTGGTACTCCGGAAACCGGAGTACCACCGGCCGGGCACAACCGGACGAGAAGCTCAGCCTTCTTCGCGGTGCCCTCCATCGAAGAGCGAGTTGTATGCCCGCCGCTCCCAACCCCGCCGTTCAGCGCATCAACCCGGAATCTGTCACTTCACATGAGAAGCCATGATCATGCACGGACGGAGACGGGAGTGGCGAACCACAGGTGGCTGACCGTGGCCTCGACGGCCCTCACCTCGATAACGATCGAGGAACTGGGCCGGCGCGCGTGCTCCTTCGAGGGCTCTGCTGAGCGCGGTCTGGTGGTCTCAGCCGCCGCCCTTCTCGCGCGCTGACTCGGCAGCAGCACGGTCGGAGTAGCCGGGGTGTCGGGCGTCGATCAGATCGGCATATGTGGTCGTTCGCGAGAGGTAGTCGGCCACAAAGGGGCAGATAGCGGTGATCGTGCCTGCGCGGGCACGGATCTCGTCGAGCACTTGCCGCACCATCGCGCCCGCCACGCCCTGGTGTCGATGACTCGACTCCACCTCGGTGTGCAGTAGGGCATACCGGTTGGGCTTCAGGTGGGTGTAGTAGAGCCAGCCGACCAGGTCGCCGTCGCGGTGGAGCTCAAAGCGGCCTTGATCGGTGTTGTCCATCAGCGCCTCGGTTGCCGGCACCTGTTCTTCGCTGCTCATCGGCTCACCCTTTCCAACGTGTAATTACACCGCGCACTACGCTCTGATTGGACTATTTAGTCCCATTGCAGGGTGTGTGGCGCAGCGTGAGTAGCATACGTTGGACTTGATAGTCCGTTAGTGCCCTTGAGGAAGGCTGCTCGGGCCACCGACCGAAGACTGACGAGGTGAGAAGAGAACATGGAGCCATCACCAGCCGCCGTTGAGGTGTGCAAGGACGAGGCCACCCGCCTCCACGAGGCGCTGACCGATGGTCGGGCCGACGGCACGCTGGCTTACGAGACGCCCGGCGGACGGGTCACGCTCACCCACTCGTACGTGGACCCAGACCAACGGCATCGGGGCATCGCCTCGGCGCTGGCCCGCCATGCCCTGGAAGACCTCAGCCGGAGTCGGACCAAGGTTGGCTTTTCTTGCGGGTTTGCTGCCGACTACGCCCGGGCCCATCCCGGGTGGAACGACACCGTCGACACCAGTCGCTCGGCCTTCACCGCCACCCGCACCGCACGAGACGCGAACAGCGGGCGCTGACATCATGGACGACCTGCACGTCTCCATCGAGCCTGAGCGCATCGTCACTCCGACCCTCATCTTGCGGTCCTGGTCTACCGAAGATGCCCAAGGGGCGTTCGAGATCTACGGGGATCCGAGAATTGCCAAGGCGATCGGCAGGCGACAGCCTGTGCGTGACCTCGCCGAGATGCGGGAGTTGTTGGGAGACTGGGAGCTGCAGTCGTCACGGAGCCCTGTGCCACAGGGTCTGTGGGCAGTGGAGGCGGCTGACGATGGCCGGCTCCTCGGCGGCGCGACTCTGCTTCCCTTCAGTCCGCGCGATCCCCAGCTTGTGATGGGGTGGCATCTGCGGCCCGAGGCCCGTGGCCACGGTGTGGCTGGCCAGATTGGGCATGCTCTGGCACACCAGGCATTTCTTACCGCCGACGTCGATGAGGTCTTCGTTGCGGCGCCGGCGCAGAACGCCGGCAGCCTCGCCGTTGCCAAACGTCTCGGAATGACAGTCGTCGATGACTTCGACTGGGCGCACCACGGCGTAAGACTCGAGGTGCTGCGGATGGGCCGGGCCGACCTCCACAAGATCCGACCCGGAATCTCGCTGGACTACTCCTATGACCCAGACGGGCTGGACGACTGGTGAGCTCGACGACGACGCCATCTCCGGACTACGGTCGATGGCCGGGTCAACGGGCGGCTCGTCCCGGCGGCCAACCGCGCGCGCCGCAAGCTGGAAGGGGTGTGGACGCTGAGCCCGTGACCAGCCCTCCACATGCAGCGCAACCGATCAAAGGGACAGTTGACTCACGGACTGCCCTCTGACTCGAACTCCGACACCAAATCCAAGCTCTTGGTGAGTGGGTGCACCGCTCCAACTGCCCAGCGGCAAGGTGGACTCAACCGGCAGACAGGCTCTCGATGTGCGCGAGTGCCATGTCAACTGAGGTTGCCATCGGTGTGACATCGCGCGCAGTCTGGGCCAGCATGTACCCGCCCTGGAGGGCGGCCATGAGCCCCGTTGCCAGTTGGTCGACCGACGCCTCGGGCGCAAGCACACCACTGTCTTGAAGCCTGCGCAACACGCCTGCCAGCAGTCCCTGCCATTCGGTGAACAGGTGGGACAGGGCCTGGCGCGCGAGAGTGTCATGATCGGTGACCTCGGAGGCCAACGAGCCGAGTGCACAGCCGTAGGCGCCATGCCGAAGGGCGTTGTTCTGGACCAAGGAATCCCGCCAGCGTCGCAGGCCTGCGATCGTCGAGACGTGGCCGAGGGCATCGCGCTCACGCTCGATGACGCGTTCTCCCACGTGGTCGATGACGGCCCGTACGAGTGCGTCCTTGCCGTCGAAATGGTGGTACAACTGCGACTTGCTCACTCCACTCGCCGCGAGCACGTCGTCGAGCGTGGTATCCCCGACTCCCTGGACGTACATCAGCTCGGCTGCTGCGGCGACGATCCTTGCCCGCGTCTTTGCGCCGCGCGCCGTCAGGCGTCTGCCAGTCTGCGAGTCAGCGGTCGTCATCACACATTCATGTTACTGATATCGGGCTACTCGTTCCTCGTCCTTGTGGGGCCGTCATCCTCGGTTGCCGCAAAGGGCGCGAGCGCGAAGTCGAGCGCGGCGTTGAGAGGCCAAGGGTCTCGTGCGATCTGACTCAGGGTGCTGCCTCCATGAAGCGCCGCAAGAATCAGCACAGCAGCCTTCTGGGCGTCGATGTCGGCCCTCGGCGTCTGCGCGGAAGAGCAGAGTGCGTTCCCTGCGGCGCCGGACTTCAGCAACCGTTCCAAAGTCTCGGCGATGAGCTCGCGCCAGCGATCGAGCAAGTCGGCTCGCTCAGGCACATCACCCGATTGTCGCAGTGCCAACGCGTACGGTGATCGCGGGGTCATGAGCTCCTTGACGACGCGGCGACGCCAGTTGGCCAGCATCACCCCGTCGGTGACTTCAGCCAGAGAAGCGCTTTCGCGGGCCAAGACCTCCGCGAAGCATGTCCTCATCGATCCCTCCCGGCCAGTCGAACCGCTCACGTATTCTGCCACGGTCATGGGACTGTTTAGTCCACTAGACAAGGTTCCATGTGCCCGCCTGGGCAGCAGGTAGGCAGGTTGCGACCCGAAGTAATATGGACTTTTTAGTCCATAATTTGATTCAGTCCGCTACGCGCAGATGACTGCACGCAAGCGTTGTCCGGTGAGTCGCGATCCACGAAAGCGGCAGGCGAATCACCTGCCCGGTCGTGGGTGGCCGTAGATCGTGGGGCCACTACGGCATCCGTTGTCTCGGCGACCGGTGGGTCGGTCGCGGTCGTCAGCGCTCGTAGCAGCGATTGCGCGTCGGACGGGCCGACGCGCCTCCAGCCGTTGACGGAGAGCGTAGGAACGGCGGTGATATTCAAGGGCTCGGCGTCGAGCATGTCGTCATGCACCCGGCCGGTGACCTCGGCCGAGATGAGTTCTTTCTCGAACTGATCGAGGTCCAGACCCAGGTCGTGGGCGATCCGGATGACCTCGCGCCACCCGAGTCGGTGAAGCCGGCGAACAGCGGAGTCGCGAACAGGAAGAGCATGATCGTGCCGTGTGTGGTGAAGAGCTGGTTCGTCACGGACTGCAGTCCGGGCCGGGCGAACGCCCGCATCACCAGCGCGAGCATGCCGCCGATCAGAAAAAAGGGCCACTGACGTGATCAGGTAAAGGTCCTGATCACCCTTGTGGCCGGTCGTGGTCAGCCAGGCGACCAGGACACGGCCTGGTGGACGTGTGGTCGCCCTTTCCTACCTCGCCGGCGGGGATCCAGGGCCGACCGGTCGCTCATCATCGTCCCTTTCTCGGGCTGCCGTGCCCGTGGTGGGTGCGGCCACCGCGGGGACCCGACCCCGCCTGCCCCATGACGGGCACGGGGAAGTTTCAGGCTCGCCGCCCAGTCGAAGTGGGCGGTGCCGCCTGATGGCCTCTGTGGCCAGCGAGGTGCTGATGATCAGCCGTGTGCGGCCGCTGGGCAGGGCGACGGTCGATCCCGGCGTCGGCGTGCCGCGGGGCGTCAGAGCTGTCGGATGTTCCGCAGAGATTCCGCGACGGTGAAGAGCGCCGCTCCCAGCAGCACGATGTCCTTGATCAGAAACTGTCCGGCGGGGGACAGCTTGGGTTCCGTTCGGCGTTGGTGCCATGCTTCCGGTGTGGTGGCCAGGAAGCTCAACGTGGTGGCGAACATCCCCGTAGCGGCAAGGCTACCGAGCGCGGAGGCTTTGGGAGCCAGCGGCCGGGCAGCGATCAGCGCACCGATCAGGATTTCGCTGACGCCGATGAACCTGGCGAGCCTTCGTTCACCGTATCTTCGAGCCAGACGGCTGAACGGAGGGCTGGCAACGAGCAGTGGACGGATGTTGTCCACCTCGTAGTCCTCGAACTTGAGCCGCCCGATCAGCAGCAGGTTGAGCACCAGCCCGTATCTCAGTGTCACAGCGGCCGCGCATTGGATGCGGTCGGCTGTGGCGCGACATGTTCCCATGCTGCGATCCCCTCTCGCAGTTGGTGACGTTTTCCGCGCTTCGCTCTGCCTCGTTGTCTTCGCACGATCGCGGGTCGGAATCCCGCAAAGCCGATTCCCCGCCTTCTCTTCTCCTGAAAAGGCGTGGACGCTTGTCGTTCTGCGAAACGAAACGGTCGTCCGCCGAACGTATCATCCACGGCGCACCTGTAGCTCTAGTGTGGGATACGGGAGCTTCGACCGTTGGCAAAATGTCTGCGTGTGCGTGTCGTCGGCGGTTCCCCGAAGTCGGCCCCAGCCCCATCGGCTCAGGCGTCATTACCTGGGGCACAAACTCTGTTTCAAAATAAGCGTGAAACCGAGGTGCTCGCGCAGGACGAGAGATGGAACGGCTTGCTCCTGAGCTGCCTGACCGCCGGCGGGAGGAACTCAAGAGATTCGCGGATGGCAATCACATGACCGATCCTTGGGCGTGCCATTACGGACCAACTTCACCCTCGGCCAGGCGTTCATGGTTCATGAGCGGGGCGCCGTACGGGACTTGTGAAGGAACCGGCGCACCCGGATCGGTTGGCGACACAGTGGACGGGGAAAACCGGCTTGAGATCCCCTTAGCGTGTCCAGTGGCAGGAGATATGTATATGGCTAGGACCGAGCCTCGTCGGGATCGGCCTATGCCTGTGCCACGCGGGCAGAGCGGCGCCGGACGACTGGTCGTTTCCTGGTTGACCACGACCGACCACAAAATGATCGGTTACCTCTACCTCGCCACGTCGTTCAGTTTCTTTCTATTCGCCGGCCTGCTTGCGATGGTGATAAGGGCAGAGCTGTACGGACCGGGGTTGCAGTTCGTCACGCGCGAGCAGTACAACCAGTTGTTCAGCATCCATGGCACCATCATGCTTCTGCTGTTCGCGACCCCGCTGTTCGCCGGGTTCGCGAACGTGATCATGCCGCTGCAGATCGGCGCGCCCGACGTGGCCTTCCCGCGTCTCAACGCGGCCAGCTATTGGATGTTCTTGCTCGGCGGGCTGATGGTGGTCAGCGGCTTCTTCGCGGATGGCGGTGCGGCGTCCTTCGGCTGGGTCGCCTACACGCCGCTGTCGACCGCCACCTTCACCCCGGGAATCGGGGCCGATCTGTGGATCATGGGGCTCGTGCTGTCCGGCCTGGGCACGATCCTCACGTCGGTCAACTTCATCACCACCATCACCTGCATGCGGGCGCCCGGCATGACGATGTTCCGGATGCCGATCTTCACCTGGAACACCCTGCTCACGGCGTTGATGGCGCTCCTGGCGTTTCCCACGCTCGCCGCCGCGTTGCTGGCACTGGAGATCGACCGTAAGTTCGGCACGCACGTCTACGACCCGGAGACCGGCGGAGCCATGCTGTGGCAGCACCTGTTCTGGTTCTTCGGCCACCCGGAGGTGTACATCATCGCGGTTCCGTTCTTCGGCATCATCTCCGAGGTCATCCCCGTCTTCAGCCGCAAACCGATCTTCGGCTACATCGGCCTGGTGGCGGCGACCATCTCGATCGCCGGGCTGTCCATGACCGTGTGGGCGCACCACATGTTCGTCACGGGCCAGGTGCTGTTGCCGTTCTTCTCGATGACGAGCTTTCTCATCGCCGTGCCCACTGGTGTGAAGTTCTTCAACTGGATCGGCACCATGTGGCGCGGCCACCTGTCGTTCGAGTCGCCCATGCTGTTCTGCATCGGCTTCCTGGTCACGTTCCTCATCGGTGGCCTGACCGGCGTTATTCTGGCCTCGCCGCCGCTCGACTTCCACGTCAGCGACACCTACTTCGTGGTGGCCCATATCCACTACGTCGTCTTCGGCACGGTGGTCTTCGCGATGTTCGCCGGGTTCTACTTCTGGTGGCCGAAGATGACCGGCAAGATGCTCAACGACCGGCTCGGCAAGCTGCACTTCTGGCCGCTGTTCATCGGCTTCGAGGCGACGTTCCTGGTGCAGTTCTGGCTCGGGGCGATCGGGTTCCCACGCCGCTATGCCGACTACGGCTCGGCCGACGGGTTCACCGACCTGAACATGATCTCCTCGGCCGGCTCGTTCTTGCTGGGCGCCTCCACGCTGGTGTTCCTCTTCAACATCTGGCGCACGTCCCGGGTGGCGGCCAAGGTGACGGTCGACGACCCTTGGGAGTTCGGCAACTCGCTGGAGTGGGCCACGTCCTGCCCGCCGCCGCGGCACAATTTCTCTTCGCTGCCCCGGGTCAGGTCCGAGCGGCCCGCCTTCGACATGAAATATCCACACCTGCAGCCAGGACATGAAGCCGGCAGCAGTGACGCCTGACCTTACGCGGGCGGATGCCCACCACCCACTCGAAGCCGGGCCGCTCCGCGGCCCATGAGGGCCGTCGGGATCGACGCCTCAACCACCCCATGCGCCGTCGGCCGGATCCTCGCACATCACATCCGCTCCCATCGCGCACATCTCACCGCCCCTCAGGCATGCGGATGGCGAGACAGGTGCTGCCGCGCAGGTCGAGCCAGGCCCGGCCGGGCCCGCGGACCAGGCGGAACACGACCTCTCCGCAGGCCGGGCAGCGGCCCACCAGACCGGGGGCCCGCGCGTAAAGAAGCGCCTCCGCGAAGGTGAAGCTGCGCGCGCAGGTGGCACACAAGATGCCGGCCGCGGTCAGGTCGACGCTGAAGAGCTCGCGCAGCGCCCCGCCCGCCGCGTTGGCGTCGAGGTGGTCGTCGTTCGTGCTCATTGGCTTCCTCCCGTGGGGCCAAATCGTTCGGTGCGGATCAAGGCCGGGTCGTAGCAGGCGGCGACCAGCAAGCCGGCGGCGCTCTCCACGAAGCCGGTAGGGCCGCAGACGAAGGTCAGCGGCATGCTTTCCGGCGGCCAGGTGACGGCGCGGACCAGGGCCGCGTCCACCTGCCCCGGGGGACGCTCGTGCCCTTCCGGAGCCCGCCGGGTGCAGGCGTAGGCACTCTCCAGGCCGGTGCCGTCCGTGGCGCGTTCCCCCAGTTCCCCGGCATACAGCAGAGCTCCAGGCTCGCGCACGGAGTACAGCAGCCGAAACGGCGCGATGCCGGGATCGGGCCCTGCGGGCCGGGCGCGGATCATGGCCATCAGCGGCACCAGACCCGAGCCGCCCGCGATGAGCTGCACCGGTGTGGGCGGCCCCGGCCGTCACAGGAACCGCCCGCCGCTCGGCCCGCGCAGCTCCAGCGGGTCGCCCACCTCCAAAACCCCGGGTGAGGTAAGCGAGACTTCTCCGCCGGGGGATCTCCTCCACGGTGAGCTCGACCCGTTCGCCGTCGGCGGCCGATGCGATCGAGTAGGAACGCTGGGTCGAGCAGCCATCGGAGGCCGTGAGCCGCAGGTCGACGTGCTGACCGGCGAGGTGGCCGGGCCAGCCGGGCACGCGGAGCACGATGGTGCGTGCGGTCGGGCTCTCCTCGCGGAGGGCCGTCACCGTGGCGACCGGCCAGGTCAGTCGCCCCAGTATCGCTGCTCGCGCCATGGGTCTCCGTAGTTGTGGTAGCCGACGCCCTCCCAGAACCCCGGCGTGTCCTCGTTCACCAGCCGGATCCCCCGCAGCCACTTGGCGCTCTTCCACAAGTACAGGTGGGGCACCAGGAGCCGGGCCGGACCGCCGTGCTCAGCGGTGAGGTCCTCGCCGCCGTAGCCGAAGGCGATCCACGCCTGGCCGTCGAGCAGGTCCTCCAGCGGCAGGTTGGTGGTGTAGCCACCGTAGGAGTGCGCCAGGGCGTAGTCGGCGGTGGTCTCGACGTCGGCGAACAGCGTGTCGAGCGAGACTCCCTCCCACATGGTGCCCAGCTTCGACCACTTGGTGACGCAGTGCAGGTCGGTGGTGAAATGCTCGGCGGGTAGCGCGCGCAGGGCCGCCCAGTCCCAGCGGTGTTCCTCGCCGGTCTCCGTGGTGATCGTGAACTCCCACCGCTCGGTTCGCACCTGCGGCGTGGGCCCGGCCGACAGCACGGGGAAGTCCTCGGTGAGGTACTGTCCCGGCGGCAGCTTCACGTCGTCGTCACGGCGACGTCCAGAAAATCCTCGTGACACGAGGGCCATGATGAAACCTTCCGAGTGTGAGCAACGCCGGCGCCGGAACCGGTGGGTCTTGCCCGAGCTTCCGCGTGGCATTGCAGAAATGTTGCGAATCGCGATGGTTCGACCATCGTCGAAGCGGTCAGTACAGGATTCGCTCCGCGGCAGGCCGTGCGGCCTGAGGGCCGCCGGCCTCTTTCGGTGGCCGCGCCCCTCGCCGGCAGGTCCTCACCGGCGAGTGGGCATGTCGTCGCACTGTATGAGGCCCTACCTTTACGCCTTGTTGAGCTCGGCGGACACGGTGTCGATCAGCTCGTTCCAGGACGCCGTGAACTTCTCCACGCCCTCCTCCTCGAGGACCCTTACCACGTCGTCGTAGTCGATGCCGGCCTCCTTGAGGGCCGCCATGGTGTTCCAGGCGTCCTCGTAGAAGGGGCGGACGGTGTCGCCGTTGACCGTGGCCTGCGCCGCGGCGGCGTCGAGGGTCTTCTCCGGCATGGTGTTGACGACGCCCGACGTGACCAGGTCGTCGATGTAGAGCGTCGGGGAGTAGGCGGGGTTCTTGGTCCCGGTGGAGGCCCATAGCGGGCGCTGCGGCCGCGCTCCGGCGGCACTGAGGGCCTGCCAGCGCGAGCTCGCCGTGATCTCGTTGAACGTCGCGTGCGCCAGCCGCGCGTTGGCCACGCCGGCTTTGCCGGCCAGAAGCTTGGCGGCGTCGGTGCCGATCGCCTCGAGGCGCTTGTCCACCTCGGTGTCGACCCGGCTCACGAAGAACGACCCGACCGACTCGATCCTGGACAGGTCGACGCCCTTGGCCTTGGCGGCCTCCAGGCCGGACAGCCAGGCGTCCAGGACCCCACGGTAGCGCTCCAGCGAGAAGATCAGCGTCACGTTGACGCTGATGCCCTCGGCCAGGGCGGCCGTGATCGCGGGCAGCCCCTCGACGGTCGCTGGGATCTTGATGAACAGGTTGGGCCGGTCGACCAGCCACCACAGCGCGCGGGCCTCGGCGACGGTCCGCTCGGTGTCCTTGGCCAGGCGTGGATCGACCTCGATCGACACGCGGCCGTCGACGCCGCCGGTCGCGTCGTAGACGGGGCGCAGCACGTCGCAGGCCCAGCGGATGTCGTAGGTGGTGATGGCGCGCGCGGCCTCGCCGACGCCGACGCCGCGCACCCGCAGATCGTGCAACTGGTCGTCGTAGGCGTCGCCCTCACTCAGCGCCGCGGCGAAAATGGTCGGATTGGACGTGACCCCCACCACGTTCTTGTCGCGGACCAGCGCGGCGAGATGGCCGCTGCGCAGGCGCTCCCGGCTGATGGTGTCCAGCCAGATGGAGACGCCCTGGGCGGAAAGCCTATGCAAGATCTCACTCATGATCGGTTCCGTTCCGGGTGTCAAGGCGCTGCGGGCTGGGTGCTTCCTTGCGATCTCGCACTGGCAATTCGTGGGGGATCGCTGCCGTCAGCTTCATTTCTGCTGTCGGTCCCCGGCGTGAAGTGGTGCGACGGGGTGAAGTGGCGCGACGTTTGCTCGCTGTGCGGAGTGCGCGTCCATCTTGAGGCGTACCACTACCCGCGGAAACAGACAGCCACACACGCGACAAGGTGCACGCTTGTGGCGGTTGCACGTCAGCTGACGGCGGGGGCGTCCCCGCGGCGGAGCTTCCAGCCGGGGCGGACGAAGTGGCAGGTGTATCCGGCCGGGTAGCGCTCCAGGTAGTCCTGATGCTCGGGCTCGGCCTTCCAGAACGGCCCGGCGGCGCTTACCTCGGTGACGACCTTGCCGGGCCACTGGCCGGAGGCGTCGACGTCGGCGATGGTGTCCTCGGCGACGCGCTTCTGCTCCTGGTCGAGGTAGAAGATCGCTGAGCGGTAGCTGGTGCCGATGTCGTTGCCCTGGCGGTCGAGGGTGGTGGGGTCGTGGATCTGGAAGAAGAACTCCAGCAGGTCGCGGTAGGTGGTCCGGTTGGGGTTGTAGACGATCTCGATGGCCTCGGCGTGGGTGCCGTGGTCGCGGTAGGTCGCGTTGGGGACGTCGCCGCCGGTGTAGCCGACACGGGTGGAGATCACTCCGGGGAGCTTGCGGATCAGGTCCTGCATTCCCCAGAAGCAGCCCCCGGCGAGGATGGCCTTCTGCGTCGTGGTCATCGTCATGCTCCTTCGTCGGCGTTGTCGAACAGCCTTCGGTACTCTCCGTAGCCCTCGCGCTCGAGGTCGTCGAGAGGGACGAACCGCAGGGCGGCTGAGTTGATGCAGTAGCGCAGTCCGCCGTCCGCGGCGGGGCCGTCGTCGAAGACGTGCCCGAGGTGGCTGTCGCCGTGCTTCGACCGGACCTCGGTGCGGATCATGCCGTAGCTGGTGTCGGAGTTCTCGACCACGTTGCCGGGCTCGGCCGGAGCGGTGAAGCTGGGCCAGCCGGACAAGCTGTCGTACTTGTCGACCGAGGCGAACAGCGGCTCGCCGGACACGACGTCGACGTACAGGCCTGGCTCCTTGTGGTGCCAGAACTCGTTCTTGAACCGGGATTCCGTTCCGTTCTCCTGGGTCACCCGATACTGCTCGGCGGTGAGCTGGGCGACGGCCTCTGGGTTCTTGCGATATTGGTGCGACATCTCTGTCCCTCGGATATCGGCGCCACACTTCATGGCGCTGCTCCTGGCCATAAATGGACTATTTAGTCCTGTCAACGGGCGAAAGCGGTCGTCTATTCCGCCGGGCGCGCCGACGGCGAGCCCGGCTGGTCGGCTACGCGCCGGTGCAGATGTCCATCCCGAGGAGGATGTTGCTGGTCGCGATCCCTGAGGCGCATCGGCGCGCTCGTATCGGGGGACCGGAACGTGATGACCTAGACGAGTAAGTCCTATGTCGGGTCAGTGGTCGTAGGCGATCAGCGACCGGGTGACGGGCTGTCCGGTAGCGCGGTTGTGCCAGATGGCCGCGGTCAGGCCAGAATGCGCTGGGCGATGCGAGCATCGACCACGTCGGCGGTCCTTGCTCCGTGGAATTCCAGGTCGAATTGGCCTTTGAGGGTGTCGTTGACGGACTCGATCAGCTGGCCGATCGGCTTGAGCAAGTGTTCGCCGGGACGTGGTGTGCGGTTGCGGTAGGACGGGCGCAGCAGGCGTGCCCCGTGTTCGGCCAGGAAGGTGTCCAGTTCGGCGGTGACGTAGCCCTTGTCGGCGGTCTCTGTCTGGGTCGAAGCGGGGGAGCGATCTACAAGACCGTTTTCGATGCGCGCCGTAAGATCCGCGCTTTCCTGACCACTAACGGGTATCCAGGAGGGGAGCCGATGGCTGCCCTGCCGACTGACCAAGAGGTAGTGGCGATCTACGTCGAGCTACTCGGGCCGGAGCCGATGCCGCCGAACACTATCCGGGATCGGCATCGCACCTTGCTGCGTGCGGAACGTGCGCAGAGGGGGCGTACTGCCTTTCGGGCGCTGTGCGGCGCCATGATCTGTAGCTACGGGGCTCGGGTGATCAGAGCTACCTCATCGACGTGCCCGCCCACGTGACTTCCGAACCTGACCCGCCAATCCGAGCCTGAGATCAAAGTCACCGTGAGCTCTCAGGACCTAGGACCAAATCGTATCTGTGCGGTGTTGTTTCCAGCGCCTGCCGCAATCACCGACGTCAGAAGAGGAGATACCGTGTCGCACGACTACCGCAAGACTCCGGAGGCGTTGAGCCGTCTCACCGACAGCCAGTTCGACGTCACTCAGAAGGACGGGACGGAGCCAGCGTTCCGCAACGAGTACTGGAACAATCACGAGCCCGGCGTCTACGTGGACGTGGTCTCCGGCCAGCCCCTGTTCTCGTCGACCGACAAGTACGACAGCGGCACTGGGTGGCCGAGCTTCACCAAGCCGATAGAGGCTGATGCCGTTCGCACAAAGACCGACGGATCACTCTGGATGACCCGCACGGAGGTGCGGTCCGCCGGGGCGGACAGTCACCTCGGGCACCTGTTCGATGACGGTCCTGCCGACGCCGGTGGCCAGCGGTACTGCATAAACTCGGCCGCATTGCGCTTCGTTTCGGTCGCCGAGCTCGAGACGCAGGGCTACGGCGAGTACCGCTCGCTGTTCGAGACCATCGACACCACCAGCACAGAGGAGCGTGCATCGTGACCAACGGGATTCATGACACCGGGCAGATCACCCGCAAACCGGGCACCGAGACGGCTGTCTTGGCCGGTGGGTGCTTCTGGGGCATGGAGGACCTCATTCGCCGGCAGCCAGGCGTACTGGACACACGCGTCGGATACACCGGCGGCGAGAACGATCACGCAACGTACCGCAATCACCCCGGCCACGCCGAAGCGGTCGAGATCGTCTTCGACCCCGCGCAGACGACCTACCGCGACATCCTGGCGTTCTTCTTCCAGATCCACGACCCGACCACCCTGAACCGGCAGGGCAACGACATCGGTACGAGCTACCGCTCCGCGATCTTCCCGCTCACTCCCGAGCAGGAGCAGGTCGCCCGTGACACGATCGCCGATGTCGATGCGTCGGGTCTGTGGCCAGGTAAGGCCGTCACGACGATCGAGTCCCCAGGGCCATTCTGGGAGGCGGAGCCCGAGCACCAGGACTACCTGATCAGGTATCCGAGCGGGTACACCTGCCACTTCCCGCGCCCAGGCTGGGTGCTCCCCAAACGCACCGCCACCACCGATTGAACGCCCGGCTGAGAGGGTGCGCGCATCTCAGCATGGGCGTGCCCTCACCGGCACGGTTTCTCGGCCCTGAGAGGGTGTCGCTGAACTGGTACAACGATCTTCCGGGACGGAAGCGTACAGGCGCGGCCGACCCGCCCGCGCGGGTCGGCGCGAGCCGGTCCGATGAGGGTGATGCTTCGGGCGACACTACTGACCGAACTTCGCTGGTAAGCGGATCGGCGACCGCTTGGCGAAGGCTGTGCGCATCCACTCGGTCTTCTGACGGAGCGATCGGAATGCGACAGAACGGCTACGCCTGACGTGCGGCTCGGCCCAGTCGCACGTGCTCAACACCTGCTCACATGAGCCAACGCGTCACTCCTGCTGCCAGTGCCGAGCGCGTAGATGAGCCTTTTGCGCCTGGTCCCGCTGGTTCAGCAGCCACTCTGAGGCCAACAGCGCCGGAACGTGGCCGGCACCAGCCATAGAACCCGAGCACCCGCAGCGCACTCGGAGACCTTGGTGAGCGTCGACGGCGCCGACCACCAACGGCCCGGAGCAACCGAGGTCATCGGTGGCCTTTGGTCACTCCTGGGTGCTTGGCGTCGATGAGGTCGGCGTACTCGGGGTTGTGCTCGATGAAGGTGCGTACGACCGGGCACATGATGGTGACCGTCTTGCCTTGCGCGCGCACGTCGTCGAGGACGCGTCTGATCAGCTCGGTGGCGATGCCCCGCTTGCGGAATTCGGGGTACACCGAGGTCGCCAGCAACACCAGCCGGTCGTCGCCGGCGACACTGTATGGCAGGCCGGCGATCTCGCGGTCGCCGACGATGGCCTCGTAGATGCCGGCCTTCTCGTCATTGACGACTGCGAAGTCGAACGCGGGAGCATGGGGGTCGTCGATCATCTCGTCGATGAGTACGGCCTGGTCCTTACTGAGGCTGTCTTTCCCATCGGAGTGCTCGAAGGCGTAGCGGGTTGGGTCGATCATGGGGGTGTCCATTCGTTGATTGTTCGTTCGCCGGCCGGGGCCCGCTCGTCTTGTTCCGAGTCCTTCAGGCGCGAACACGGATGATCGTCTTTCCCCTGGTTCGCTCGGTCGCGTTGAGGGCGGCGACGGCGTCGTCGAGGGTCGCGACGGTGCCGATGTTCGTCCGCAGCCGCCCATCCCTGACCCGCTGGACGACCTCACTCAGTTGAGCGCGATCGGCCTCGACGACGAAGTCGACCGCCAGACCCTCGGCCGGCTGCGCCTCGGGCGGACCGGCGATGGTCACCAGCATTCCGCCGGCTCGGACCAGGCCCGCGGACCGCCTGGCGATGTCGGCGCCGATCACGTCGAAGACCAGATCGACTTCGCCGACGTCTTCCAGCGTGTCGTTGTCGAGGTCGACGAACTCCTGCACGCCGAAGTCGAGGGCGGTCTGTCGGTCGGCGGCACGTCCGGTGCCGATGACGTAGGCGCCGGCCTCTTTGGCGAGCTGCGCCACCATCGAGCCGACTCCGCCGGCCGCACCATGGACGAGGACGCTCTGGCCCGCCTCGAAGCGGCCGTGCACGAACAGCCCCTGCCACGCGGTCAGGCCCGAGATCGGCAGGCTCGCGCCCACCGTGAAGTCGACGTCGCCCGGCAGCGGCGCTAGGTTGCGTGCCTCGATGGCCACGTACTCGGCCAGGGTGCCGTCGCGAGTCCAGTCTGCGAGGCCGAACACCCGTTGTCCCACCGACAGCCCCCTCGTGCCATAGCCGAGCGCGGTGACCACGCCAGCTGCCTCGTGTCCGGGGATCGAAGGCGTGCGGTCGCGGCCGAGGCGATCGGTCCAGGTTCCGGGCCACGTCAGCTCGCCCGGGGTGAATCCCGACGCATGAACCTCAACGAGCACATCGTTTCCCGTCGCCTCCGGCTCGGGCCGCTCCGCCAGCGTCATCCCGGCCGTTCCCGCGGCCTCATCCGTCACCACAATCGCCTTCATTGGGTCGCCTCTCCGTATCAGTCGCTCGCCGAGGCGGCACTTCGGTTCTCCCGTTAAGTGACGCCGGATGTCGGTTTCTTACCCGGCTGAGCGGAACGATCTGTGACGTGGAGTGCGGCCCCGGTGCGCTGGGTTCGAGGCCAGGCGTCGCCGCCGCTCTGCCTGCCCTTCGGTGGCCCGTCTGGTGGCTTGAAGGCTCGGCGGGTGGTCAGGATCGTGGCCGGTCGGACGCCGGCAAGGAACGTGAGTCAGCGGCCAAGTAGGTGGGGCAGCGGCGATCCCCTGCGCTGCGAAACCTCGGCCACGTCGTCACCGAGCTGCCGTTCCCGATGCATCGAGAGATCGCCGTCGGAGGGCCAGCGCGACGTATGGTGCGAACGGCGGCAGTCTAGGCTTCAGCTCGTGACCTATTTCGATGTCCTTGTCCTCGGTGCCGGCCCGGGGGGATACGTCGCCGCCATCCGCGCCGCGCAGCTCGGCAAGTCGGTCGCCGTCGTGGAGGAAAAGTATTGGGGCGGTGTCTGCCTCAATGTCGGCTGTATTCCGTCCAAGGCGCTGCTGCGCAACGCGGAGATCGCCCACATCATCACCCAGGAGAAGGACACCTTCGGCATCACGGGTGATGCCACCATGGATTTCGGCGTCACGCACAGGCGCAGCCGCCGTGTCGCGGAGGCGAGCGCCAAGGGCGTGCATTACCTGATGAAGAAGAACAAGATCACTGAGATCGAAGGCTGGGGAACGCTCACCGGGCCCACGTCGATCGACGTTTCCACGGACGGTCAGACCTCGTCGTACACCTTCGGCAACTTGATCATCGCCGTTGGTGCCACGGTGCGACTGGTTCCGGGGGTGACGCTCTCCGAGAACGTGGTCACCTACGAGGAGCAGATCCTCACCGACCAGCTGCCGAAGTCGATCGTCATCGGCGGTTCGGGCGCGATCGGGGTGGAGTTCGCCTACGTGCTCAAGAACTTCGGGGTCGACGTCACCATCGTGGAGTTCCTGGACCGAATGGTGCCGACCGAGGACGCCGATGTGTCCAAGGAGTTGCTTCGCGCGTACAAGAAGCTGGGCGTCAACGTGCTGCTGTCCACGACGGTCAAGGGTGTCCAGGACACCGGCTCCGGCGTGCGGGTGACGGTGGCCCCGTCCGGCGGCGGCGACGAGCGGTTGATCGAGGCTGACAAGTTCCTGGCAGCCTTTGGTTTCGCGCCGCGGACGCAGGGCTTCGGCCTGGAGGCTGCCGGCATCGCGCTCACCGACCGTGGTGCGATCGCGGTCGATGCTCGCGGTCGCACCAACGTCGAGGGCGTCTATGCGATCGGTGACTGCACCGGCAAGCTGATGCTCGCTCACACCGCCGAGGCGATGGGAGTGGTCGCCGCGGAGACGATCGCCGGCATGGAGACCATGGAGATCAACTTCGACATGATTCCGCGGGCGACGTTCTGCCGGCCGCAGATCGCCTCCTTCGGATATTCCGAGGCCCAGGCGAAGGAGAAGGGATACGACGTCAAGGTCGCGCAATTCCCCTTCTCCGCCAACGGCAAGGCCCGTGGCATGGCTGAAGGCGTCGGATTCGTCAAGGTCGTCGCAGACGCGACTCACAACGAGTTGCTCGGTGCGCACATGATCGGCCCGGAGGTCACCGAGCTGCTACCGGCGTTGACGCTGGCCCAGCAGTGGGACCTGACGGCCGACGAGGTGGCCCGCAACATCTTCGCTCACCCGACACTGTCGGAGGCGATGAAGGAAGCCGTCGAAGGCATCGCCGGCCATATGATCAACCTCTAGCCGTCTCCGCCCTGGGCAGCGAGTTTTGAGCGCCTTCTGTGCCGTGCTGTTGGTGGCGTCGTACGCCTGCATGCTCGTGTGACTGCCGGGCACCCGGGCACCCGGGCACCCGGTCACCGGGGAGCTGGACTCGGGTGCCCGAGGCGATCCTGTTTCACGAGACCGCACTGGACGCCTACGGCATCCGCGGCCACGCACAGGGCTGCCTGAAGACCGCCGAGCGTTCGGCGGCTCTCGACCGCAGAGATCCGAGACAGCCCGGTCTTGGATCACCTGTTACGCCAGGGCCGCTCGTACGCACTGACGTAGCTGGGGGAGGACCTCTGCCTCATACCAGGGGTTCTTCGCGAGCCATCGAAAGTTGAGCGGGGACGGATGCACCAGCGGCAGGACTGCCGGGAGATGGTCCGCGAACCGTCGAACTGTCGCCGTGAGCGACTCACGAGTGCCCAGGTAGTGCTGTTGCGCATAGCTGCCGATGAGCAGTGTCAGCTGAATGTGGGGCATCGCCTGGAGGATCCGCGGGTGCCATCGGGCTGCGAAGTCCCGGCGGGGAGGAAGGTCACCGTGGCGCCCCTTGCCGGGGTAGTAGAAGTCCATCGGCAGGAGAGCGAAGCGTGATGGGTCGCGGAACGTTGTCTCGTCGACTCCCAGCCAGTCGATGAGACGGGCTCCACTTGCGTCGTTCCACGGGATGCCCGACTCCTGTGCCTTGCGTCCTGGCGCCTGTCCCACAATCGCTATGCGTGCCGCGGTGTCGGCAACGTATATCGGCTGGTAGTTCGCCGCCGCAGCCCAGGCATTGTCGGGATCCGCGGTGATCTCGGAGCGGATACGCTCAAGGTCGGATGCTGTTGATGACATGCTCCTCCTCGGGTCGGATGGTGCTCTGCTCGTTCACACGGTCTGCATCTACATAGCAAGGCCCGGTGCATGTGGCTGCGCTTCTGACGGGAGGGCGCCGCTCCCGGCGTCGCCGCCCGATGGGCGGCCAACGAATCCTGAAGGTGTTCAGGTGCCAGTCCGAGGTCGCCGCCGAATCGCACCGCGTCGGGACATCTGCCATCAGCCATGGAGGTCACCTTCTCGGTTCGCCTGGTCGCACCACGACATTGCCCGCTGACGGCGACGGCCTGTTCCTCCCGGTCGCCTTGCCGGAGTCTGGTCTATGTAGTCCACTTTCGCAATCCAACACGCTCGCAACGACCCCTCGTGGTCGATCGGGGCGAGGGAAACGTCTGTGGCCCGAGCGTGCACTCGGAGCCTTACGTCGGGGCTCAACGTCGACGTCCTGCAGCGCCGGCTGCGCGACCGCGGCTATGCGGGCCTGAACCTCAAGGTCGACGATCGGCCCGACCGCTTCCGCGTCGCGCACGATGATGTTCAGCAGCTCTCGACGTACTGCGCGCGCGTTGACACCAGTTGCAGCGGAACCTTACGTTGGACGAAATCGTCCACTACAAGGTCGCTGCCCCCTTCGACCCGACCGTGAGACGCCCACCACTAGAGACCGTTGGGTCTGGAAGAGAGCACATGGTGACAGTCTCGCGTGGCTTCTTCGGCCATCACGATCCGCGTGCCGTCGATCTGCCGCCCGGCCAGCATCTGACCCACGGATTTCCCGTGCTGACGGCTGGGCCGACGCAGCTGATCTCGACGGACGTATGGAGCTTCACCATCACGCCTGAGATGGGCAATCCGAGGCGGTGGAGCTGGGATGAGATGAGGGCCTTGCCCTCCGAGGAGATCAACGTTGATATCCACTGCGTGACCCGGTGGACGAAACTCGGGACCCAATGGCGGGGCGTGTCGCTCGACACCTTCTTCGAGGACATCGCAACCAACAACGAATACGCGATGGTGCATTCGTACGGGGGCTACACCACGAACCTCCCGTTGGAGGACCTGGTGGGGGGCAAGGCCTGGATCGTGTACGAGTACGAGGGAGAGCCGCTTCACGTCGAGCACGGTGGTCCGGCCAGGCTACTGGTGCCGCATCTCTACTTCTGGAAGTCCGCGAAGTGGGTGAACGGCATCACGATGCAGCGCTTCGACGAGCCGGGCTTCTGGGAAAGCTTCGGCTATCACCACTACGGGAACCCGTGGCGCGAGGAGCGTTACGCCGGTGACTGACACGAACACGACCGACGACCCGGCCGACAGCTCCGTAGAGGAGACTCCGTCAGCCGGGAATCACTGGCGCAAGGCAACGCTCATCGGTCTGCACTCGCAGTCCTGGCATTCCCGGACACTTGTTCTACGTGTCCCCGGCTGGACCGGACATCTGCCCGGTCAGCACGTAGACATACGTCTCACAGCCGCGGACGGCTACTCGGCCCAACGGAGCTACTCGTTGGCTGAGCCTGCCACGCCCGACCGCGTCGCGGTCACCGTCGACCTCCTACCCCATGGCGAGGTCTCGCCGTACCTGGTGGAGAGCATGGAGATCGGTGACGAACTCGACGTACGCGGGCCCATCGGTGGATGGTTCGTCTGGGAGCCGGGGGACCCATCCATCGGGGACGGCCCGGTACTGCTGATCGCCGGCGGATCAGGGGTGGTGCCGCTGGTCACCATGCTGCGAGCCCGGAAGCGAGCGGGCGATGCGGCGCCGACGATGCTCGTGTATTCGCTTCGCGGCCCTCGCGACCTCATGTACGGGCCTGAACTGGAAGAGATGTCGGCCGATCTGTCCGCGCGAGGGTCCGCCGAAGTGCGTCTCGTCTACACGCGCAAGGTCCCCGACGGGCACCTCCGTCCCGCCTCACATCTCGCGGTCGAGGACATCCAACCTCCGTCCGCGTGGCCGGAGCCCTTGGCGGCCCGGGTCTACGTGTGCGGCCCCTCTGGCTTCGTCGACCACGCCACAGGCCTGCTCCACGAGGCGGGATACCCCGACGATCGCCTACGTACGGAACGATTCGGACCCACAGGAGTTGATCGATGACCTCGGATCTCTCGACCCCGGCCGTGCCCGATGGCGGCGCTGACTCAGGCGGAGTCTTGGACGGCAACGCCGCTGCCGGCGAGTTCGCCGGGCTCCTCGCGAGCGACCCGACCACCGTCACTGTCCGCTGCGGCAGCTGCGGCGCCACACAAGCATTCGGACAGCTGCCGGCCTATCTGGGCGGACCGGGAACCGTGCTGCGCTGTCGCGAGTGTGAGGCGATGGTCGCCCGAGTGGCCCGCACACCACGGGGCACATGGCTCGACATCTCGGGCTCCAGCTCGTGGTTGTTTCCGCGCACCCCAGGTCCGGTCTAATCGGGACTGCCGGCCGGCCAACGCGATGAGCTCATCCGTCCGGTTGCGCGTTCTCAAGACGCGGGTAAGAAGGAGAGCCCTTTCCGACACCAACGTCAGGTCGAACGCGCAAGCTGACTCTGACTGCAGTGACTCGAGCGCTCGGCTACGGCCTGTCGCCTCCGGCGATGGTCTCGACTTGGAGAGGCCCATCGAGGGGTCTGGGGTGGGTGCTTTCCGATGTCCACTCGGCCGGTCACGCGGGCGAATGGATCGATGAGGGGAAACGGAATGAAGGCAGTGGCAGGGGAGACCGTCGTGGCCGAGGCCGCGAACGAGGCGGTAGTCATGATGGAGGGGAATGTCTACTTCCCGCCGAACTCAGTTGTGGCCGGTGTGCTCCGCGACAGCGCAACGCCCTACACCTGTCCCTGGAAGGGAAGGGCGCAGTATCACGACGTCCTGGTTGGCGAGACGGTGCTCAATGACGGGGCTTGGTCCTATCCGGACGTCAACGAGTCGGCGGCGGCTCGTGTTGGCCGCGACTTCAGTGGCTATGTCGCTTTCGATGGGCGCCAGGTTCGGATCGAGGTCTGACCGACCACGCCGATGACCGAACAGCACATGCGACAGGCGAACCTCCAAAACCTCGCCCAGGCGATCCTCCTGGTGATCTGCTCTTCCACATCCAAGCCACCCGTCCCGACCTCTGCTTCGGGTTATGCATCAGTTGCTCTGCTTGCCACCAACCGCGACGACGGACGAGCAATCAGTCGGCGTCACAGCAACAGTGCCGGTATCGACTCGCACTGGGGCAGCAGACGCCGAGCAGATCCAGCTCTACCTCGAGGAGTCGCTGACGTTCATCCCGCACACGGCTGAGACGGGCATTCGCGTTGACCAGCGACAAGGCGTGACCCTGGCGTGCGTGGTTTGTCGGCGACATAGCCCGGCCAACGAAAGCGGCGCAGGACGAAAGACCGTCCAAGCTCGCAGCCACCAACTAGGCGGGCGACGCGGATCCCGCTGCCACGCTCGAACGGCAGGTGTCGTCTCGGTGAGATTCGAGCGAGGTAGAGGTTCTGCGCACCGCAGATGTCCAAGGCCGAAACGGAGGAGAGACCCTGATGGAAACGCAGGTGATCACGGTGACCGACGATTCGTTCGAGAAGGTGGTGTTGGCGGCAGATCTCCCTGTCGTCGTCGACTTCTGGGCTGCGTGGTGCGGCCCGTGCCGGATAATCTCGCCGATCCTGGATGAGATCGCCGCCGAGCACGCGGGCAAACTCACCGTCGCCAAGCTCAACGTCGACGAGAACCCGAAGACCGCCGCACGCTACAACGTCATGGCCATCCCCACTATCGCGGTGTTCCACAACGGCAGCCTGGCGAAGACGATCCTCGGCGCTCACCCGAAGGCCGAGCTCGAGCGTCGGCTCGCCGACTACATCAGCGGCTCCTAGAGGGACCATGAGCGTCACAGGGTGTGCACTCCTCCACAGCGATGCACATAGACCGTGCTGCTGGGCCGGCCGGCAGCGAGACCGGCAACACCCGTAACGGCAGTCGGTCCAAGACCGTGCTACCGACGTCGGCCCGGTCGAGATCATCGTTCCGCGGGATCGAGATGGCAGCTTCGAGCCGAAGACCGTGCGCAGGCGGCAGATGGTCATCTCGCTGGCCGCCAAAGGTTTGACCACCGGGGAGGTCTCTGCGCCCCTGGCCGAGGTCTATGGGGCCGAGGTGTCCAAGCAGACCATCTCCATCATCCACCGACAAGGTGCTGGAGGGCATGGCCGACTTCCGCCTGCACTCTCGTAAGCCGATTTCCGACCACCTCGCCCGCGAGCACGGCCTCATAGAGGCGTGTTCGCTCAACCCTGCGGACTCGGAGGTCATTGGGCTGGGCGCTCCCGCCATCCACACCTTTCCACGCTTGCGCCCGTGTTACAAATCGGACTATTGAGTCCGAAGTGGGCTGCCGTGGTTTCTTCGGCAAGCATCGTATGGTTCGAGATCTTGACGCCAGCAAGGAGGAGTCTCGTCATATGCGCTGGTGTCCGGGCCGGCGCCTCCTCGAAGCATATAATGGACGATATCGTCCAAAGATAATCGCGTAACCGGGTGGCCCCGTGTTGCCCCTTCAGCCCATGTCGTGCCCGATGTCAGGAGAGTTCGATGGACTGCATTCCCTCCCATGGGAACGTTGCGGATGGCCAGCCGGTCGATGCGGTGGACATGATCGCCGCCCTGACCTCGTCACAGTTCGTGTTCTCCGACGGTGCAACCCAAACGTTCACGGCGGAGGGGCGAACGACCTACGTCGACAGGGGTCTGTCATCAGCTGGCGAGTGGTCTGTCGTAGGTGACGGGACCTTCGCATCATTCTGGCCGCCGACGTACCGGGCGACGTACATGGTCCAGTGGATCGTCGAGGCCGGAGTGCCGGTCGGTGTCAGCTTCACTGATATCCGGAGCGGAGTCCGCTACAACGGCCGGTACCGATGACTGGACTGATTCGTACACCAGAACTTTCAGTAGCATGACACTGTGGAGGAGGGGTCGAGCGAGACTGCGGTCGCGCGGTTGACGGCGCGTGGTGCGAAGACGAGGTCTCGAATCATCGCTACGGCAGCCGACCTGATGCGCGTACGAGGTGTCGGGGGCACGACCCTCGACGACGTCGTCGTTGCGAGCAACGTCAGCAAATCCCAGCTGTACCGACACTTCGAAGACAAGCAAGCGCTGGTGCGGGCGGTCATCGAGTTTGTGGGGGAGCGCACGATCGCCGTTGAACGGGAACGCCTGAACAAGGTGATGACGTTCACAGGCCTGCGGCGTTGGCGGGATGCCCTCGTCGAGAACAACGCCCTGCACGAGGGCAGGTACGGGTGCCCATTGGGTTCGCTGGCCAACGAGGTTTCTGATCAGGACGAGATCGCGCGCAAGAAGCTCGACGACCTGTTTGCGGCGTGGCAGGAACTCTTTGAAGATCTCCTCCGGCGGTTTCAGAAGGCGGGCATCCTTCCGCAGGAAGCCGACGTTGCACAACTCGCCACAGGTCTCTTGGCAGCCGTACAGGGTGGCTACCTGATAGCGCAAGCATCCCGCGACGTCACACGAATGGCTTCCGCCATCGACATGGCCATAGCGCACCTGCACATGCTGAGCGGCAAGCGGGACGCGGCATCGTAGCGGCCACTCGGGGGACCCAGTCGCCTAATCGGTGTACACCTTCGCCGCAGCACGAAGGAACCGCATGACCTTTTCTGCTGGCACCTCACACGGCCTGAGGACCGGCCCCTCAGAGGTGATCCACACGTTTGCCCCGAGTTGCTCGGTGTCACTGAGTCGCTCCGCATTAAGCGAGATCACCTTGCCTCCTGCGTGCGTAGTACGCGTAACGCCCCAAGCTTGTCCAGTTATCTCCGCACGTGACCAGCCCTCCGGGATCGTCCTCACCAGCGTGTCGAGCTCCTGATCCCAGCCTTCGTCCATGTGCTTGATCCTCTCGTCGGGTGTCCGTTCATCTGCTACCGCCGTAACGCTGGAGGGTGTGTAACAGTGCCAGCTCTGATGGCGGCGGTGATTCTACGACCAACGGGAGTACCGCTCCTCTCGCCATGGGTCAGCGTGCAGGTGGTAGCCGTTACGCTCCCAAAGTCCGGGCATATTGCGCTCCTGCGTAACGAATCCATGAATCCACTTCGCGCTCTTCCAGAAGTAGAGATGCGGTACGAGAAGTCGCGCCGGTCCGCCATGTTCAGGAGTGAGATCAGCGCCATCGTGTTCGAAGACGATCCATGCCTTGTCGCCGCGAAGATCGTCCAGCGCGAGGTTCGTACTGTAACCGCCGTAGGAGTGCGCCATCACGTAGTGATCACTTGTTTGTACATCCTTCAGGAGTACGTCAAGCGAGACTCCGCGCCATCGAGTTTCTAGTTTTGACCAGCTTGTGACGCAGTGAATGTCGGCGACGATAGCGCTGATGGGCAGTGCCATGAAGTCGTGCCATGTCCATCGCATCGAGGTGTCGGGACCCGTGCGAATGAAGAGCTCCCAATCATTCTTGTTCACTCGGGGCGTGGGTCCAGTCGAGAGCACCGGGAATGCTTCTGTGAGGTGTTGTCCCGGTGGAAGATCCTGGCCGCGATCCCGCCGTTTCCCGACGAATCCTCGGGTGGTGCCGGACGTCATGTTCTCCCATTCGCGAGCGATGGTCCACAGCTCATGTGTCGTTCTGGCGGATCCGGTCGACCCTGCGCTGAGCTCCTACACCTCGAACGGGTCGTCGGAGACGATATGAATCGCCGCCTCCTCCGCGGAAGCACCCGCCCGATCGATGCCGACGTCCTCGGCTCGAAGATCCGACGACGGGTCGCCGGCATCTTGGATGGCCCAGACGAGCCGACCCGCCCTCCAGTTGCCGACTTGGTCGTCGATGAGTTCACCATCAGTATCGGATGCGTCACCGATCCCGTCACCGACCTCATCAGCCGCGATGTCGGGAACCTCGTGGGCAAGCCTCTGACTGAAGGGCTCGTGGGTGCGAGCTTCGTCAGCGGTCAACCCCCAGGCCAGGCTTCCGATCGGGCGATCCACCGGCAGGTAACCCGGGCCGTCGCCGTCCTCGCCGAGTTCCTCGTCATCGAGACTCTCATCTGGTGGCAGCAGTCCTGGGACGTAGTCGTCCATGAGGTCTCCTTTGCATATGTTGCGTGGTTGGCCAGGCAACGTGTCCTTGGCGGCTGCCCTCGAGCATCACGGCGTGTCAGCTACGTATGCCTCAACGCGGCAGGGGCGAACTTGCTTCAGGGATTGTACCGCTTCTGGAGTAAAAAGGGACGATTTGGACCAGTTTGAGGGCGGATCGGACCACCGGCCAAGGAGGCCGCGTACGGCTGCATACATCCGGGTGCACGGAAGCAGATGCTTGAGCAGCTGCGCTCGATGCAGGAGCTCGAGAAGTGGCGTGATGCGCTGGTCGCCGACCTGACGACGGCCAGGGTGGCTACCGATGCCCAGTCGACCGACGAGCTCGCCCGCCGCTCCGATTCTGCTCGTCCTGATCTGTCGGGCGATCCGGGGTCGAGTGAATCGAGATGTCTTAGGCGCGATGGGATCGACCCTGTCTTCTCGCCGGCCGCGTTACGACGCCCCCGTTCAGCCTGTCGGGCAGGCGGTCGAGCAACGGGTGGTTCTCTCCAGCTGCCTTGCCGAGGCCTTCGTCGCATCAGCGCAGCTCTGGCGCGTCACAGCCTCGACCTTGACTCCATTTGACATGTTTGGGTAAATCGCGCAAACTGGACGCAATCGTCCAAAATGTAACCTGGTGCGATGCCTCGACCAGGTGAGAGGGCGCCTCTGTGGTCAGGACCACGCAGCTCTGACAGATGTCCCCGGCGGACCTCCAGCCCATATCCAGGCTGACGCGGCCGACAGGCGGTTCCTCGGAATGTTGTGCGTGGCGGCCACCCGACAAGGAGTTCGCAGATGGCTGTTCCTGAGTCCATCGACGCCGGTATGGGCCAGCGATCAACTGGGAAGACGAAGCCGTGGATGTGCCGGCAGGCCGAGACCGGCCCCGGGCCGCAGGGCCCTGGTCGCTCCGACAGGCTGATCGGCCGCGCCGGAAGAGCGGTGCCGAGTACCTTGCCGCTGCGCTCCATGCGGGTGCGCTACACAGCGGCGGTGACGCTGCTCGTGCTCGTGGTCGCGGCCGTGGTCGGCATGAGCCTGGAGCTGGCGATCCGGTACAAGGTTCGGGACGAGGTGTTCCTCAACGCCGAGCAGGTCGCCGACCGGTGGAGTGCCCAGGCGCGGGCTGGTGAGCTGCCGCACCCCATCCCTCCTTCCGCCGGCATCGATCTCATCCAACTGGTGGATGCCCGGGGCAAAGTCGTCGGCTCCAGCCCTCAGGCGGCGGGTCGGCCGCCGCTGAGCGGGTTGAGGCCGACGCCCACCCATCCGCTGCAGCGGCGGACCGAGTGTTCGAGGAAGAGGTGTGTCCTGCTGATGGCCGACAGGATCTCACCGTCTGCCGGCGCCTCCGTCGTTTACGCGGGAGCGGCTGAGCCCTCCTACCTGATGACGCATGATCTCGAATACGTCATCGCGGTGGCCGCACTCATGATGACCGTAGTGGGAGGGCGGCTGACGTGGCGGATGACGAGCCGGGCTCTGCACCAGGTGGAGGAGCAGTACCAACTCGCTTCCACCACCGCCCACGAGCTCCGGAATCCGATCGCCGGCCTGCGCTTGCAACTGGAGGAGGCGCTCCGTTACCCCGATCGTGTCAATCCTCGTGACGCGATTCGCGGGGCCTTGTCGACCGGCGACCGGCTCGAGGCGATCGTGGAGGACCTGTTGCTGCAGGCCCGGCTGCATGACGGTGAGCCGACGCCGTACGAGCCGATCGACCTCGGTGCGCTGGTCGAGCAGGAGGCGGGCATGCCTTCGCACGATGTGCCGGTGCAGGTTCGGGTGGTCGGTGACGTATGGGTGAGTGGCTCACGGATCCAACTGATCCGGCTGGTGAGCAACCTGGTGGCCAACGCGCGGCGGCACGCCGAGACCCACGTCGCCGTGTGCGTCACCTGGACCCATGGCCAAGCGGTCCTGGTGGTGGCCGATGACGGGGCCGGCATCGAACCCTCCGACCGTGAGCGAGTTTTCGAGCGGTTCGTACGTCTGGAGGACGGACGTCGTCGTGAGGCCGGCGGCAGCGGCCTCGGGCTCGCGATCTCCCGCGACATCGCCCACGCCCACCAGGGAACTCTGCGCGTCGAGGACTCTCCTCGCGGCGCCCGGTTCGTTCTCCGGCTGCCACTGCTGGAGGGAAGCTCCGAGCGCGTCGCCGCTCCCCTCCATCCGGTCACCGCCGAGCACGAGTAGTGCTCACGGCCATGTCCGCACGTGGAGGAGATCGATGCCGGCGAAGGCGGGGACGGGGTGTGCCAGTTGCTCGCCCCGTCCTCGCCCGCTTCACCTGATGGTGGTTTTCTCGGCGTTGAGGGATGCCTCGTCTCGAATCTTCAGACGGATCGTGAGGTCTGTGATCCTTCTCGGGAGCCGCCGTGCTCGCTGTCGTGGGCGGGGGCACCGTCTGCAGGTCGCGTACCCCCGACATCCCGGTGCGGTCCGGCGGTGCCATGGGTCGACGCTTGGGTGACGACCGGCCACCGGCAGCGTGCTCGCGCCTGGTCGACATCGGGATGGTCAGCATCAGGTACGCGGTGGGCATGCTGGTCACCGTGACCAGCCTGGCAAACCGACCGACGCCGACCGGTGGCCGCCCATAAGCATTGACCCGCTTGTCCTCTTTGTGGGCCGTTGGAGTTTCCGGCGTACCTGATCGAGGAAGAGCTATGAGGGACGGCGGCAAGGCCGCACACCAGAGGTGCCTCACACGCCGGCGGCACCATCACGCACATCAGGACGCCCCCCTCGTCCGCGAGGAGGATGACAGCGTGTTGCTGACCCGCGTTCTCATGACGTCAGCGACGCTGCTCCGTGGGGTGTTGCCCGACCCTCTGCGGGGTGCGGTCCCCTGCCCGCGGCGGCTGGCCACCTGCCCTGGAGGGCTCCATATCGACCTGCACGGCATCGGCGGACCCGGTACGGAGACCGCGGCCGGGCGACTCGAGGAAATGCTGCTCGAACAACCCGGAGTCGATCGAGCGGAGGTCAACGGGCGTCTCGGCTGCGTTTTCGTGGGCTGCGATCCAGATGAGGTCGACCAGGACAAACTGATGGCGATCGTCGCCGAACTCGACGAACAGGAGGAGCGGGCGCGCCACACGCCGATCCGGCTGGCCGAGGAGCACGTACGCGCGACGATACGGCTGGCCGCCGGCGTGACGGGGATCGGACTGGCGTTCGCGGGCAGGGCAGCCAGGCTGCCGCGTCTCACCCCTGCCGTCCCCGCGCTGCTGCACCTGGCGGACTCCACGCCGATCCTGCGCGAGGAACTGGACCGGCTCCTCGGCCGCCGCGCCACGAACGCCCTGTTCACCTCGGCGACCATGATCACGCAGACGCTGACGCTGCGTCCGGTCGGGCTGGTCGTGAACGCGCTCGTGTCCGCCGGCCACTACGTCGAGGCGCGAGCCGGCCGGCAGGCCTGGGAGCTGCTGGAGGAGCGGCTCGCTCATCAGGCAGGCGCCTACCGGCACATCAAGACGGTGGCGCCGCCACGGCCGTGCCACCGGCCCCACGGCCCGATCGAGCGTTACGCGGACGTGGCGAGCCCGGCGGCGGCAGGCGGGTACGCCGTCACCCGGGTCGCCACGCGCAGCAAGCAGCGGGCTCTGGCCATCCTGATCTCGGCCACGCCAACGGTCGCCGCCGTCAGCCGCGACGCCTTCGCGTGCGCGGTCAGCCGCGCGCTGGGGCGGCGCGGCTCCATCGTCCTGGAAACCGAAACGCTGCGCCACATGGACCGCGTCGACACGGTGATCCTCGATGCCGACGCCATCACCACCGGTTCGTGGACGATCGACCGGCTGGTGCCTCTCAGCGCCGGCCTGGACACCGGCGAGCTCTACGCCCGGTGCTGTTCGCTGATCGACTTCGCCGACCCGTCCGGGACTCGGACCGGCGAGGACGCGGTTGTCGAACCGGTCGTCGATCTGGACAAGCACCTCCCGGCGGAGGCTCCCGAGTGGCGAGCGCGAGGGTTGCTGCCGATCGGAGTGACCAGGGAAGGCCGCCTGGTCGCGGTCGCCGGACTGGCCCGCGAGATCGACCCCATGGCGGAGGCCGTCGTCGACATGGCCAAGGCGGCGACGACCGTGATGCTCGCGGGAGACGACGAAGCGCTCGCCCAGCGGCTCGCCATCGAGCGGCTGGTTCCCGGCGGTCCCGAGCTCGGTGACGCGGTTGTCGAGCTGCAGTCCGAGGGGCACTGCGTCGTCGTGGTGTCACGAGGGTCCTGTCAGGGCCTGGTTCATGCCGACATCGGCGTCGGCGTGATGGACCAGTCAGGGACCGTGCCCTGGGACGCCCACGTGGCCGGCGACCTCACCGGCGCCCATCTGCTCCTGAGCTGCCTGCCCAGAGCCGTTCGCGTCAGCCGCAACGGCGTACGGCTCGGCGCCGCCGCGGCCGTCGTCGGCGGCCTGCTGGTGATCGCGGGCCCCGAAGCGACGTCGCTTCACCGGGGGCAACTCGTGAACGCCGGCGCCTCGCTGATGGCCGTCGCCCTGGGGGAGTGGGCCGGGCGCAGCGCCGGCCGCGTCCCGATCCCGTCCCTCGCTGACACCACGCCCCGGAACGCCACGTCCGCCAAGGACGTCCTCACCCGGCTGCACTCGTCCGCCCACCGCGGCGCGCAGGCGGAAGCCGTACAGCGCCGTGGCGTCAAGGGACAGGGTGGAGCCTGAAGGTCCGCGCCCGCTCGCGTGCCCGGCGGATGAGCCGGCGAACCGCCGGCCCCCCCGTGCTGAAAGCGGGGGCCTGCCTTCGTCCTCAAGGGATCGGCCCTCGACCACCGTGCTGGTCGGCTATCGGATTTCACGGGCTGTTGCAGCGGGTCGGCTTACGGTGGATGACTCGGTGCGGGCGGTGGCCGGCTCGTTGGCAACAGCACATTGCCGCCTGCTTGAGGATGAGCGCGAGGTTCAGCCGGTTACGCTCGCCGCCGGCGAACAGCCGCGCTGGCTTTGCTGATCGCAACCCTTGACCCCGAAGTGGCGACGTGGGCACGACCGGGCACCTCCCCGCCGATACGAAGGTGATCGTGACCATTCGGAATCGGTTCCCAGCCGGTCGGAACCTCCGATCATCTTGAACAGCGCTGGGCCGCCCGATGTGCGGCGTCCTGGCCGTGTGCCGCCTTGGTCTGCAGGCAGGTGGCGTCCCTGACGTGGGTGTTGTTCACCTTTCCGGGATAGACGGCGATCGGCTTCATCTTCGGTGCCTCCGTGAGCGGTGGTGACGGGCGCGCGGTCGCCACCGGCCGATGCCGAGGAGGGGCGACAGAGCTGCGGAGCGGGTGCGGACGGGCCGCCGGATGCGCTCGTCGGGTGAGGTGTAGGCGCAGTTCAGGAAGCGGCATGGGTAGGTGGGGTCGTGCATGAGCTTCGCGCAGGCCACGGTCCCCCACAGGCGCCGGTGCAGCAGCGCCGCGGTGAGCGCGCCGAGTGTCGGTGCCACGAGGTATACCCACAGTCCCGTCCAGGTGGCGCCGACCAGCGCGGGGCCGATGCTGCGGGCGGGGTTCAGACTGGTGCCGGACACCGGCGCCTCGGTGAACACCAGTACGGCCACGAGCGATGACGCGGCGGCCGCGGTGTACGGCATGAGGCTCGGCCGGTCGACGAAGGTGAGGATCAGCGTGAGGAGCAGGAACGTCATCACGGCCTCGACGACCAGCGCGGTGGCCGCGCCGCCGAGCTTGGGTACGGTCGCGCCGACCCGCACGCTGACCGCCGCGCCGCCCCACACCAGAAGCGCCGCCAGCGCGCCGGTGATCGCGCCCGCCACCTGTGCCGCGGCGTACTTCAGCGCCGAACCGGACGTCATCTTGTCCAGCAACCAGAACGCGGCCGTGACCGCGGGGTTCAGGTGGCCGCCGCTGATCCGGCCAAGCGGCGAGTAGACGATCGCCGCCGCCGCGGTAGCGGACAGGACGCCCGTCACGAGCCGCCGCAGGTCCTCGTTCGGCACCGTATCGACGAGCGGCGAGCCGGGTGCGAAGCCTGCGACGATCGCGCTGACGACGAGCATGAGCAGGAGCGCCGTCCCGGCAAACTCGGCGGTGACCTCACGCCATCCGATCATTGCCGTTCCCGCGACCCGCGCCGGCCCGCGCGGTCCGTTCGGCTTCGTCGATGGCCCAGGCGGCGTTGATGAGCCCGATGTGGCTGAACGCCTGCGGGAAGTTGCCGAGCAGCTCGCCGCTCCCGGAGTCGACCTCCTCCGACAGCAGGCCCACGTCGTTGGCGCGCGCGGCGGCTCGTTCGAATGCCTCCCTGGCCCGGCCGACCTGCCCGGACATGGCGAGCGCCTGCGCCAGCCAGAACGAGCACAGCAGGAAGGCGCCCTCCTCGCCGGCGAGGCCGTCGATGCCGCCCGCGGTGCGGTAGCGGTAGATCAGGCCCTGGCCGTCGGCGAGCCGGTCCGCGACGGCGTCGATCGTGGAAAGCACTCGCGGGTCGTCGGCGGGAAGGAAACCGGTGATCGGCACCATGAGCGCGCTGGCGTCCAGCTCGTCGGAACCGAAGGCCTGCGTGAACGCCCCCACTCGGTCGTTCCAGCCCTCGCACAGCAGCGTTTCGCGGATCTCGGCGCGGGTCTGCCGCCAGGACTCGACACGCTCCTGCCCCCTCAGAAGGCCGGCGAGGGCGATGCCGCGGTCCAGCGCCACCCAGCACATGAGCTTGGAGTACAGGAAGTGCTGCGGCTCTCCGCGTATCTCCCAGATGCCCCGGTCCTTTTCCATCCAGCGCTCGGCCGCGGTGTCGGCGCAGACGAGGAGGAAGCGGCGGACGTCGTCGTCGATGTCGCTGATCTGGTGTTCGAGGCGCATGGCCGCATCGAGCAGTTCGCCGTACACGTCGATCTGCTGCTGGCCCCACGCGTCGTTTCCGACGCGTACCGGTCGGCTGCCGCGCCAGCCGCGCAGGTGCGGCAGGATGCGCTCGCTCAGGTCGTGCTCGCCGCAGACGCTGAACATGATTTGCAGCGCGCGGTCCTTGCCCAGGGACGGGGCCGCGGTGGTGAGGAAGGCGAAGAAGTCGCTCGCCTCGTCAGGGCAGGCCGCGACCCACAGGGCGTACATGGTCAGTGACGCGTCCCGTACCCACGTGTACCGGTAGTCCCAGTTGCGCTCACCGCCGGCCCATTCGGGCAGCGATGTCGTGGCGGCCGCGACGATCGCGCCGCTGGGCTGGAAGGTCAGCGCCTGCAGCACCCGCCCGCTGTGGTGCACCAGGTCGCGCCACGGCCCGTCGTAGGCCTGGTGGAGGCTGGACCACGACTGCCAGGCGATGATCGTGTCGTCCAGCCGGGCCGCCAGTTCCGCCTGGCCCCACACCCGTGCGGGGGTCTCCTGCAGCGTCGAGCGGTGCATCCCGAAGTGCCGTGTCTCGCCCTCTCGCACCGTGAACACGCCGTGTCCGCAGTCGCCGATGGCGAGGGGGACCGGCGTGGTCAGCACGAGCCACTCGGCGCCCCCGCGGGCGGTCACGCCGCCGTCGACGACGGACAGGATCGGGTGGATCAGGCCGTATTCCGGCCGTGGCCGGTACTCGATCTCCATCGGCACCTCTCCGCCGACACCGGACACCCGTCGGGCGAGTAGGTGCGGTACCCCGGCGCCGAGCCGGTGGCCGCCGTCGTCCGGGCCGGTGAGCAGGGCGTCGGTGAGGACCACCGTGCCGCTCCTGGTGCGGAAGGTGGTCTCCAGCACCATCGTCTGCGGTAGATAGCGGCGCGTCGTCTCGTACGGGACGGCCGGGCGGATCGCCCAGTGCCCGGCCTCGTCGTCCAGCAGTCGGGCGAAGACGGAGGGCCCGTCGAACCGGGGAAAGCAGAGCCACTCGACCGATCCGTCCCGGCTGATCAGGCCGGCGGAATGGCGATCGGACACCAACGCGAGGTCGGCGATGGGCGTGGTGCTCATCAGCGCTGCCTACCCGGCGAAGACGACGATGTTGCGCAAGGGCCCAGAAAATCAGGGCAAAGGCGAATGGGTGCTCCGGCTGCCCGACGCGAAGAGCACACGTTCCTCAAGCGACACATAACCGGCGCATCAGCCGGCTGACTCCGCTGCAAACTCGCCATGCCCCGTGCGATCCGCGCGACGATGGACGAACGTGGACGAGTGCGGGCGGCGCGCTGCTCGGCGTCGAGTGACGTCTGAGTGACGGTGAGGTTTGTCATGCTTACTCATCTGGCGGGCTGGTCGTGGCCGTGTGCGGGTCGCGTGCGGCGATGACGGTGAACAGGGTGGCGATGAGGGCAAGTGCGCCGTACCCGAGCGCGATGTGCGGCACTGAGAAGACGTTGGAGAGTTGAGCGGAGATGAGGCTGGGAATGGTCGCGCCGCTGTAGCTGAGGAGATAGACCACGGCGAAGATCGGGGCACGGTCGATCAGCCTGCTGCCGCTGAGCAGGCCACGGGTGGCGGCGCTGATGGCGATGCCTTGAGCGGCCCCGGCAACGATGGTTGCGGCGATGAACAACGGCAGTGCGCCGGTGGTGATCGCTGTGATCATGCCGATCCATCCGGCCAGGAAGCCGATCATGCCGAGGCGTTGGGCTGCCGCGGGTGTGAACCGGCTGCCGAGGGGGGCGCCGAGGGCGCTGGGGGCCATGTAGGCGGCGAACACCAGTCCGAGGATCAGCGGGCTGGTGGTGCGAAGTTGATCTCCGACGAGTGCGGGCACGAAGGCCTGGTAGAACGCCCCGGTCGCCCAGGTGGCCAGGAACACCGCGGCGGCGACGGGGAGCAGATGCCTGACTCGGACCGGTACGCGAACGCTGAGGCGCAGTGATCGCCAACCGCCCCGCGCCGGAGTGACGGTATCCGGGCTGATGGCGATGAGAGCGGCAGACAGCAGGAGCAGACCGACGGCAACCAGGTAGACGAGCTCGCGCGGCCAGGGGCCGAACTGGACCAGGGCTCCGGAGGCGATGGCGCCGACGGCAAGACCGAGCATGACTGTCTGGCTGGAGGCGACGGAGGCCAGCCAGGCCGGCCTGGCGGGTGCGGCGTCAACGATGTAGGCGGTGAGGCTGCTGCTGGCCAGCCCGGCGCCGAGCCCCATCAGGAGCCGACCGGCGATCAAGATGCCGATGTCGTGCACGTTCAAGAGCAGCAGACAACCCAGTACCAGCAACCCGAGGCTGGCGATCGCGGTGGGCCGTCGGCCCACATGATTGGACAGTCGTCCCAGCACTAGCAGTGTGCCAAGAGTGGCGGCGGAGTAGGCGACGACGGTCAGCGAGATGCCGGCGTTGGTGAACCCGTCCTCGGCTCGGTAAACGTTGAAAAGAGGGATCGTCGAGCCCACTGCGGCGAACACGGCCACCAGGGAGACCACCGCGGAAACGAATGCCAGCCGGAGCGTTCTGTCCCGGCTGCCCAGGCTGGTCGCTGGGATCACGTGTTGCATCGAGCCGTCTTTCTCTCGTTCTGGACCATGCCGGCGCTTCTGGAGGTTTCGGGGTGCGCACGTCGACGTAGCCGCGCACCGTGCGGTGAGCCAGGCCGCACTGAGGCGATCCCTCAGGCATGCTTGAGCGCGTCCTGGCGTCACATCACGCCTGCGCGCTTCCTCAGCTGAGTCCTCGGGAGGTGTTCCACCGTCCGGAGCCGGGCGTGCCGGGGAGGATCACGAGGAGGCGGCTACGCCGGTACGTGTCCGTGTACAGAGCTTCCTGCTCCACTCCATCCGCGAGCATCGTGCAGGTACGGCGGTCGTGGATCAGAGCAACGTCACCTGCGGATGTTGACGTCGTGCACAGCGAGATCCGTTCCAGCGAGCCCGATCACTGTGGCTCCCGAGTGTGCCCAGGGGGCTGAGCGCCCGACCCCCCTTGCCTCGCTTCGGTCTCCTCATCCCCTCCGGACGAGTGTGACGAACCGCCCCGCCACCGCGGCGAGCGCGGCGGAGGCGAGAACGATGAAGCCCGCGGTGAGGAACACCGTCTGCAAGGTTGTCGACGAAACAAGGATCGCGCCGAGGCCGGACCCTGCCGCCAGGGCTACCTGAAGGTTCGTCACATTCACCGCCGACGCGGCCTCCGGGGTTTCCGGGGCCGCGTCGAGTATCCAGACCAGCGTTCCCGGGTTCACGATTCCCCAGAACAAGCCCCACAGCACGAGCAACAGGCCAGCCGGCCAGGGCATGGTGCCCAAGCTCGCCAGCCCGATGAGCAATGCGGCCACCACCGTCGCCGCCCCGGCGAAGCTGCCGATCACTCCGCGCTTGAACAGCGATCCGGCGATGAGTGAGCCGACGATGCCACCGAAGCCGTAGATGACGTACAGCAGGGAGATCACGCCGCTGGACAGACGCGTGTGGTCCATCAGGAACGGAGTGACATAGGTCCAGGCGGCGAACTGTCCGATGAACACCATCGCGCCCGCCGCCATCCCGAACCGGGCGGCCCGCCGCCTCACGACTCCCACGAGATCACGCAGGTGCGTACGCCCGTCCGGCGGAATACCCGGCAGCACGACCGCCTGCACAACCACGACAAGCAGTGTCGCCGCCGCCGCAATGGCGAAAGTGGCACGCCAGCCGACGAGGTTGCCGAGGAACTGTCCCGCAGGCAGCCCCACCACCGTCCCACCCGAAATACCGGCCGCGATGATGGTGATGGCGCGGGTGCCGCCGGCCGAGCCCACCAGCTTGGGTCCGACCGGTGAGACCACGGTCCAGAAGGCTCCTAGGGTGGCGCCGAAGAGCATACGGGCGATCAGCACCAGGACGAAGTTCGGCGCCACCGCGACGGCCGCGTTCGACACCAGCACTGTCAGACCCAGGACGACGATGACCGAGCGCCGGTTGAAGCGGCCGGAGCCGAGGAAGAACAGTGGCGCCGACACCGCGGCGCTGAAGCCCGGCACGAGCACCATCAGCCCCGCGAGGCCGAGCGAGACATCCAGTCCGTCGGCGATCTGCGGCAGCAGCCCCACGGGCAGCGTCTCCGTCATGACGATGACGAACGCGCCGAGCGCGACCGCACCGACGGACGCCCAGCCCCGCCTGCTACCGGGCTCCGCAGCAGCGGCGGCAGCGCGGGTGGCTGCCGGCTGGGTCGGGACGGCCGCGCTGCACGACGATGCCGTGACCACGCGCACCTGCGGTGCGCGGTGTGTCAGCGTCGCCTCTTCGTTTTCGATCATGTAATTTCCTCGCTCATTGCACGCTCTTGGCCGGGATCTGCTCTGTAAGCACCCCAGGGTGTATGTGCGCGAGTCACGCGGGCAGTCATAGCTCCATGAGCCCGGTGCGCGGCTGCGCGGCCGTGTCAGCCCTTGATGAGGTCGATGATGTGGCCGAAGTTGAGATGTGATGCGAGTGCCGTCAGGTCTCCGTTCGCAAGCTTCGCCGCAGCCGCCTGTGTAGCCGCGAGGGCGTGCGTGTAGGGGTCGACCCCGAGGCTGATCCGGCGGACACCGATCGTCTGGAGTTCCGCGAAGGTAGCCGCATCTTGGGGGCCGACGAGGAGGTTGACCGGCTTGGGGGCGACAGCCCTGATGACTGCGCTGATGGAGGCCATGTCCGGCAGGTTCGGTGCGTAGAGGACGTCAGCTCCTGCCTCCGCGTAAGCGGAGAGGCGGCGGATGGTGTCATCGACGTCGGAAATCCCCCACAACAAGTTGTCCGTACGACCGGTCAGAACGATCCGTCCGTGCGCGGCTGCGGCGGCAGCCTCGATACGGCGAACCGCGTCATCGAAGTCACGAATCGGGTTGGAGGGGTCACCAGTGGTGTCCTCGACTCCGATGCCGGCGAGACCGCGGGCAACGGCAGCGTCGACAGTCGCCCGGACATCTTCCGGAGTCTCGCCGTAGCCGTCCTCGAAGTCGCCGTTGATCGGCAGGCCACTCATGGTCGTGAGTAGGGCGGCATGGTCCAGGTGCTCGTCACGGCCGACGGCGTGGATGCCGTCGAGCCGGCCCAGTGTCGCGGCGAAAGCCGCTGAAGAGGTCGCGATGGACTTGAACCCGGCCTCCTTGAAGAGCAGGGCCGACGGGCCGTCCCACGCGTTGGGCATGATGAATGTGTCGGGGCCACGGTGGAGTTCGACGAAGTGTTCGTAGCGCGCCCGGGCTGCAGTATCAGACATGGCGGCGGCGGGTCAGGCGCCCGGGGCAATCGCGCAGGCCGAGACGCAGACCCAGGCGCCCTCACGCTTCTGGTACACGTCCGTGTACAGAGCTTCCTGCTCCACTCCATCGGCGATCATGGTGTATGTCGCCCTGCCGTGGATCAGCGCGACATCGCCGAGGATGCGGATCTTGGCTTCGCGCAGAACCAGATCCTTGAAGGGTCGGGGCTTGGCGATGTATGCGAGGTACTCCTCACGGTTGCGAGTGACGCCCGGTGTCTGCACGATGAAATCCTCAGCGAGGAATTCACTGAGGCGCCTGGCGTCGCCGGCCTGGTCCGAACGGTTGTAGTCAAGGTTGAGTCGCTCGAGGATCGCCAGGTCTTCGGCCGACTGCTTGGTGTCGTTCATCTCCCGCTCCTTCTTCATGCGGTTCGGCGTTCACCGCGGCTGGGCTGCCGTTTCCGTGCCGCATACGCGGTGCCGGCGTGAACGGTTGTTCCGCCTCGTTGGTGTCAGGTCCGTCGCGCCGTCTTACTCGAGCATCGGCGCAGTCGGTTCCGTGGCTGATGGCTCCTGCGTGCTCCATCCTCGGGTTGCGGCGGATGGTTGGCCTGATGAATTCGGGCGATCCGTCGACAAGGAGATAACAGGACGATTTCGTCCAAATTAGGCTATCGCGGCACCGTATGGCAAGCGTGTGCTCGTGGTCCGCCCCATGCCTCGGGTCTGCCTCGGGCCCGGAGCATTCACGGGAGAGGAGGAGAAGGTGCTCAGGAGTTCGGCTGGGAGTCAAGATGGACCACTTCGTCCGATACGGCGTAGGGTAATCAACCGCTAGGCGCCCCATCGGGCGCGTCCCGTCCCCATCGAGGAGCAGCGTTGACTCACGAGGTCACCATCGTCGGTTCGACCATCAGCACACCACGGTTGCGGCTACGTCCGTGGCATCAAGATGACGCAGCCGAGGCGCTCGACATATACGGCAGCTCGGAGGTCTCCCGGTGGCTGGCCCCGGCAATGGATCGCGTCAAGGATCTCGACCAGATGCGTGCGGTGATCACCCGATGGATCGCCGCACCTGTGGGATCCGAAGGGCGCCCGAGTGGCCGGTGGGTGATCGAGGAGACCGAGAGCGGGCGTGTCGCCGGCTCGGGGCAGATCCTTCCGCTGCCGCCGGAGGGCGACGACCTGGAGCTGGGCTACCAGCTCGCTCCATGGGCGTGGGGCCGGGGGTTGGCGGCCGAGGCGGGTCACGCTCTGGCCCACTATGCCTTCAGCAACGGCGAGGAAGAGGTCTTCGCCGTTGTACGGCCCAAGAACGATCGCGGTACACACGCCGCCCGTCGCATCGGGATGGAGTGGGTCGGAGAAACGGAGAAGTACTACAACCTGCGTCTTCAGGTCTTTCGGCTCCGCAAGGGTGACTTGGACACCTCCGCGCTTGAGCCAGGCCCCGTCGAACGCTGATCCCGGTTCACGCCTGGTCGTTCTCGAGCAAGATGGCTACACCTCCGCGCTGAGCCCGCTCACGCACCGGCAACGCCGTGGCGAGCGTTTCGCTCCCGCCCAGAAGACGCCGACAGGCATGACACCCTCGGAGGCCGTCGGCAACCTGATGTCGCGTCCGGAAACGGGCGACTCAGGCCGACCGAACCGCAGATGCCTCGGGCAGGTAGCCATCGGCCACCAGCGCGACGCGGAGCTTCTTCCGGGCGTCGAAGAGCACCTTGTACAGCGCGTTGTGGGTGGAGCCCAGCTCGTCGGCCAGAACATCCATCGGCATGCCGTTGAGGACCGTCGCAACGAACACAAGCCGCTGGCGATCGGACAGGTTCTCTTTCACCGCAGATGAGACGGCGGCCGCGAACTCGCGGACTTGTGCCTCGTCCTCGGGGCCGACGTCGAACCGCGAAGCGATCTTGGACCAATCCTCTTGTTCGTAGGGGACCTCGTGGCGACGCCAGAAGTGGCGGTTCATCATGGCGGCCACGTTGAAGATCGCGAACTTGCTCGCCCACGTGGTGAACCGTGCCTCACCTCGAAATCTGTCCAAACGCTCGGTGATCGCCATCAGCGCGTCAGCGGCGGCCTGGTGGGCGATGTCCTCGAGTTCTGGGCCGTCCAGCTTGAGGAGGGGGGCGCGTCGACGAGCCTCGGAAGTCGCGACGCGGAGCAGCAGGGGATACAACTCGGCGCATGTCGCCTCTCTCCGTGGGCCCGCAGCGGCGAGATCCCGCACCCACCGGCGATTCTCTCGATCGATCTCCGCGTCGTCCACTGCAACCTCTTTCGTCAGAGCAGCACAAGCTTTGTACGCGCTGGTCAGGTCACCCCCGACATCACGCCTACGTCACCGTATACTGGACGATTAAGTCCACACAAATGCGCCACTACGCCTCGATTGAGGAGGATTTTGGACTAAATAGACCAACTCGTGCTTACGGCGAGTCGGGCCGAGAAGGGGCCGGCTCTGTGAGCGCCGATAGCAGGCCCGCCAAGTCTTGGGCGCATGGGCCGCAGGCCAGAAAGTGCGCATGAACGCCCGGGAACCGCTCGCTCGGGTCGTTGCCCGCAGCAAGCAGCTCCACGTAGACGTCCAGCATCTCCATGGCTTCGTCACAGCCCGCGTCGCGCGGATCGGTCTGGAGAAAGGCGTCCAGTCGAGCCCAGTGATCACTCCGGTGATCGTCGGATGCGTTCTGCGCTTCAATTTCCACGCGTCCACCTTGGTTGACTCATACCTTGGATGCCTAGCTAGAGTGTCCAGCCAACGAGAAGCACTCCGCATCTTCGTGGAGTCTGCTCCTGGCCTGGTCGTTCCGGGGTTGTCGATTGCAGTGATCTCGGGGTGAGGCACTCAGGAGCCGCACCAGCTGGTTACCCAACGGCTTCCATCCGGGAACACCAGCTGGACTGTCTGCCTCAACAGCGCCCAGCGGGATGCAGATCCTCCTCAAAGGGCAATTCGTTCTATCAGCTGGCGTGTTCTTGGTGGGGCAACTGCCACTGAGGTCGAACGGGGGATGCTTGATCAAGTAGTCCTGGTACTCAGGCGATCCCGACTGCTTCGGCATGGCCGGGATGGTTCCGATAGGTGGGGTACGTGTTCTCGCCGCCAGTGCATCCCGCCCGAGTCGACAACACCCCGTCCTTCTTGCGCAGCAGGTCCTGCCTACCCCAGAAGCGACCGCCGGCGAGGATCGCGGTCTGGGGCTGGTTGATCATGCGACGCCTCCCCCGGATGCCGCCGGGCCGGGAGTCGCGTCGAACAGGTGCGCGTACTGGCCATGGCCTTCGGCCTCGAGGTCCTTGGCGGCGATGAAACTCAGCGAGGCAGAATCGATGCAGTAGCGCATGCCACCCGCATCGACTGGGCCGTCTGGGAAAGATGGCCCAGGTGGCTGTCGCCGTGTGCGGCCATCCCATGGCTGGTGTCGGTGCGCTCTACGATGTTGCCCGGCTCGAAGCGGGATGGTGAAACTGGGCCCGCCCGTGTAACGGTCGAACTTGTGGACCGACGCGAAGAGCGGTTCGCCTGAGACCACGTCGACGTAGACGCCCGGCTCCTTTGAGTTCCAGAACTCGTTCTCGAAGCGCGGCTCAGTGACGTCGTCCTGGGTGAGCGCCCGCTGTCGTGGCGTCGGTCGCTCGACTGCCTCGGGCGTGCGCTCGTATAACTGTGCCATCGTTCTAGCTCCTCGCTGTGAGCGTTGCCTTCTCGTGTTGTTCGCCAAGGAGTCCGTGCTGCTCTGCGCCCGGACCTCGCGTGGCCGGGTGAGGCCTAATTCCGGCCCGCCATGACACCGCCGTCGACGTTGAGGATCGCGCCGGTGACCCAGCCGGCATCGTCGGAGAGCAGGTAGGTCACCGCAGAGGCGATGTCCTTGGGCGTTCCCACACGGCCGAGCGGGTGGAAGCCGTTGAAGCTGTTGAGCGTGGCCTCGAACTGGTCCTTGGGTACGAAGGCCTCGTACAAGGGGGTCGCGACAACGGCGGGCGCCACGGCGTTGACGCGGATCTGGTGCTCCGCGAGCTCCATGGCCAGGTTGTGGGTGAGCGCATGGAGGGCCGCCTTGCCCATCGAGTAACCGGTCGCGGGGGTTGCGGCGATGGCTTGGTGTGCCCACATCGAGCCGATGTTGACGATGGCGCCTCCACCGGCACTGATCATGCCTCGGGTGACGGTCTGGGTGAGGAAGAAGGCTGACCTGGCGAGCTCGAGGTAGGCGTCGTAGTCGGCGCCCTCGTAGGCGAGGTAAGCCTTGGGGATGAAGAAGCCGGCTGAGTTCACCAGGAGGGTGGCGTCAGCGTGCTCGGCCGCCAGCGCGTCCTGGACCCGCCTGACGTCGTCGCGGTTGGCAAGATCGGCAGTGATGCCCCATGCCTCCCCGTTCTTGGACAAGGTGTTGACGGTGTCGTCGACTCGGGCCTGGTCGCGGCCGATGATGACGGCCGAGCCGCCGGCTGCGACGACGTCTTCAGCACTCTGCCGTCCCATGCCGCTGCTGCCGCCGACGGCGATCAGCTTGCGGCCTTCGAAAGCGCCCATGCTTCTTCACTCCTTTGCGATGCGGCTCGTGCCGCAGTTGGCGTCTGAACCAGAGATCCTGCTGGGTATGTCTTGGTGAGTGACGGGCTCACGGCAGGTCTTACCTGCCACCTCGTCGGTGGTTGGGTGGCCGGCGTTCGTCTCGATCATGCGGGAGCGCGGTGATGGTGGATCCCGGTTTCGTCGGCCTCGGTCGTCCGGCCAACGACTACCGCTTCGTCGAGGTAACCGACGGCGACACCCCGCCCGCCCACCTCCCAGGCCACGCTCGAGCGGGCCGAGGCCCGCCCGCAGGACGGCACCTACAACGCCCTGCCGCAGGACCTGCGCTAGTACCTCATCGCGCGCATCACCCCCGATGCGGCGCGGCGTCATCCGAGCGCCGGCAAGCTGGCCGCCGAGGCGCACAAGAGCACGGTGAACACCCGGCTGAAGCGGCCGGACGGCTCACAACGCAAGCTGGCGGTGATCGCCACCGGCGAGCTGATGGAGGGCAACGGCTGGCTGCCGGCCTACACCGCGCCGTGGTCGTCTAACAGCCGGATCGCGCCGGTGGAGATCCTCGTAACCACCAGCGCGACCCTATCTACGGAAATGCTCTCCGCCGTCTGTAGGGATCGTCGTTGCTCATCCCTAGACGGTGAAAGCTACTTCTGCAGGAAGGACTGCAGCATGGCCGTGACTTCCTTCGGCCTCTCCTCCGTCACGAAGTGGCCCGTATTCTTCAGGACTTGTCCCTGGACGTTCTCGGCGTACTCACGCCACTGGTCGGGGACCATTGAACCGAAGGAATCCTGGCCACCGATCGCGAGGATGGGCATCTTCAACTTGCCCTGAGCCAGGAATTCCTTGTTCTGCTGAACATCTGCGCGGAGCCCACGGTATACACTCATCCAGGCCTTCGTGCGGCCGGGCTCCTTCAGAAAGTGAGCGTAGTAATTAAAATCCGACGCCGTGAACGGCGACTTGTTGCCCGCCAGGTATTCGGTGATCATGTCGTGGACGAGGACGCGTTCGTGACCGGCGATGAGGTGTTCAGCGAGGGGCAGCTGGAACAAGCCGAAGTGCCACGCCGCGGGCTTGTTCGGGTCGGCGTTGAGCACGGGGTAGCTGTAGACGCTCTCATCCGGGATGGGAGCTTCCATCACAGCCATGCTCCGCACTTCCGACCGATATTGCGCCGCGTAGTCGTAGGCGACCCACACGCCAATATCGTGGGCGACCACCTGGACGCCGTTGTTGAGCTTCAGCTGCGTCAGCAGCTGATGCACGTCCTTCGCCAACTGCGCTGCCTGGTAACCACTCTTGGTGACCTGGGACTTGCCGGCACCACGCAGGTCGACGGCGATCACGGTGTGGGTCTTGGAGAGCGGGACCATCTCCTGCCGCCACTCGGACCAATCCTGGGGGAACCCGTGGACCATTACCACAGGTGAACCTTTGCCACCCCGCACGTAGTGCATGCGAAAGCCATTTACTTCCGCATACTCGGACCGAAAACCAGCGGGTGGTCGAGACTGCGGGTAAGGCGACGGCGACTGCGCCGCCACTGAGCCATGCTCGCGACTCTCGGCCCATGCTCCAGAGCTCAAAGCCACGGGGACCACCAGGAGAGCCGCCAACGCCGTGATGAGCGCGATGGACCTGTTGTTCCTTCCTCTTCCGATGCCCGGATCTTTGTTGGACTGCTTGGTGTCGTTCACTATCTTCTTCTTTCTCTGCGAGTTTCGGCGTTCACCGCAGGCGCCGTGTACGCGGTGCCGGCGTGCAAGGTTGCGATTTGTCGATCAGGTGAGGATCGGCGCGGCCGACGCGGCGAACGAGGCCAGGGCTTGACTGGACCACTCGTCTTGAGAGAACGGCTTCAAGGGCAGGCTGGTAACTGGCGAACTCGGTATGAAGCCCAGCTGCTCACTAACCGTGACAGCCCTCCTCGGATTCTTGTGCGTGAACGGTTGTTCTGCCTGGTTAGTGTCAGATCCGTCGCGCCGCCTTACTTCAGCATCGGCGCAGTCGGTTCAGCGGCTGACGGCTCCTGTGTGCTCCGTCCTCGAGTTGCCGCGGGTGGTTGGCCCGATGAGTTCGGTCGATCCGTCGACCAGGAGGGCAGAGACGCCTCCGTCAAGGCCGCCGCCGGACTGGCCCGGGCTGCTGCACTTCCGCTACGGGGCGCCCACCCAGATCGTGATGAGGCCAGCGCGCTCGTCGAGGTGGGGTGCCGTTGACCGATGTGTCACGGGCCGCCAAACCGCGAAGATCCCTAGCCTGACCTTCTGTAATGCCGAAGCGCCTGGCGCGGACCTATGGGTATGGAACGTCCGCCACTTGGCATGGATGAACTCATCGAGCACTGGACTGTGCTGACCCGCGCCCAGCCGGGTTGTCGCGGGGCCACCCCGTGACAGCCCGGCCAGCTGTCACAAGCTGTAGTCGCCAAGGGCATCGGGGTAGCGCGCGAACGCGGCCTCGGCCTCCGGGTTGACGTTTCCGCCGATCGGGCCGTCGTACCCGTAGGAGCTTTTGCCGATTGTCATGACGAGCCGGTTGTCGAGGTCGCGCAGGCTCATGTCCTGACCCCGCAGGTGGAGAGCCATGGACAGAACGTTGTCGGTGACGCCCGCGCCGCCCAAGATCTTGCCGCGCTTGCGGGCGCTCTCATGCCCTTCAAGGGTGCGGTCGCGGATGTACTCGCGCTCCATGTCTGGTAGGCCCGGGGCGATCGATGGGTGTTCGTGTTGCAGCAGCCGCCCGTACTCCAGTTGCTCGGTGAGCGAGCGCCCGTGGCTGACCCCGGGCCGCGCCAGTGCCGGGTCGCGCCCTCTGCCCTGGAGCTTCTCGCCGTTGATGGACATGACGAAGGTCAGGCGCGGCGGCCGTAGGTGCGCGGATCCACGGGCTGCTCGGACTGGGGAAGCCCGCCGACCACGAGACGGTAGGAGTCGATCACGAGCTCCTTCACCAGCTTCTCGTCGACGGTGCCCCCGCCTTCCACCGTGATCCAGTGCCTCTTGTTCATGTGATAGCCGGGGGTGATGCCTGCGTACTGCTCACGCAGGGCTGCGGCGTCGTCCGGATCAGCTTTCAGGATCACGACGGGGCGCCCTGGCAGGTCGGTCATGAGCATGAAGACCTTGCCGCGCACCTTGTAGAGGTGCCAGTCGGGGCCGGAACGATGCTCCAGGTCCGCGCCGGGCAGTCCCACACCACAGTCGCCCGCGATCTTCTGCAGGCCCTGTCCGTCCAAGGTGATCAGCTCCTCTATCGATCCGAGTGCCCTGACCGCCCGGCCAAGGACCCAGGTGACGTCTTCCGCATGGCCGCCACGAACGGCGGCGCATGCCCCGACAGTCGGACTGCGGCCATTCGCTCCCTACGGCCATCCGCTCCCTACGGGCATACGCGGATGACTGTCTTTCCGTTGCGTCGCGTGGTCGGGTTGAGGGCACCGATGGCATCATCGAGGCTCGCGACGTCACCGATGTTCGTCCGCAGCCGTCCGTCCCGCACCCGCTGCACGATCTCGCCCAGTTCGGCACGATCGGCCTCGACAACGAAGTCCACCGCCAGGCCGTCAGTGGGCCGTGCCTCGACCGGGCCGACGATGGACACCAGCGTTCCTCCGGCCTTGATCAGGGCAGCGGACCGCTTCTGAACGTCGCCGCCGATGACATCGAAGACCAGATCGACGCCCCCGACGTCTTTCAGCGCGTCGTTCTCGAGGTCGACGAACTCATGCGCGCCGAAGTCGAGTGCCTTCTCACGGTCAGCGGCGCGTCCGGTGCCGATGACGTAAGCGCCGGCCTCACGTGCGAGCTGGGTCACCATCGTCCCGACTGCCCCGGCTGCGCCATGGGCGAGGACGGTCTGGCCGGCCTGAAGGCGGCCGTGCTGGAACAGCCCCTGCCACGCGGTCAGACCTGAGATCGGCAGGGACGCGCCTACTGTGAAGTCGACGTCGCCGGGCAGCGGTGCGAGGTTGCGTGCTTCGATCGCCACGTACTCCGCAAGGGTGCCGTCGCGGTGCCAGTCGGCGAGGCCGAACACCCGCTGCCCGACCGACAGCCCTGTCGTGCCGTAGCCGAGGGCGGTGACCACTCCGGCCAGCTCGTGGCCGGGGATCGACGGTGTCTTGTCACGGCCGGCGCGATCGGTCCAGGTCGATGGCCACTCCATCTCAGTCGGGACGAAGCCCGACGCATGAACCTGAACGATGACGTCGTTGATCGCCGCGGCCGGCTCAGGCCGCTCCGTCAGCGTCATCCCGGCCGTTCCCGCGGCCTGGTCGGTTACCACAATGGCCTTCATTGAGATTGCCCCCTTCTTGCGTGGGTTTGATTTCCGGGTGGGTGTTCAGATGAAGGTGAACAGCTGGTCGGCGTCGAATCGCGAGATCGGGTTGGTGTACACCCTCTCCGGGTCGGGGTAGCCGAGGGCCAGCAGCACCGTCGTGCTGTGTCCGGTCTCGCGGATCTTGAACGCCTTGTCGACACTGGTCGGGTCGAACCCTTCCAGCGGCGTTGCCTCGACGCCGAGCTCAGCGGCCGCCATCATCGTCAGGCCCATCGCCATGTAGGTCTGCTTCTCCATCCAGTGGTTCAGGTCCTTGTACCCGTAGTTGCGCAGGTTGAGGAAGTCTCGGGTCATTGATTCCCACAGCTCCTGCTTTGACGGGTCAGGGAACCGGCCGTCGACCCTCTCCTTCGTGAACACCGCCTCGATGTGGCTGTCAGGCAGATCTGCCCGGGTGGTGAGGATGATGGTGTGCGACGCGTTCAGGATCTTCTCGGCGTTGTCCTGGAATCGTTCGCCCAGGTTGTTGGCGAGCCGCTCTTTGCCTTCGGGCGTGGCGAGGACGTAGAAGTGGTTGGGCTGTACGTTCGTCGATGACGGCGTGGAGCGCAGGAACCTCAGCAGCTGCTGAAGGGTTTCCTCCGGAATGGTCTTGCAGGGGTCGAAGTACCTGGTGAGGTGCTTGCTCATGAGCTTGTCAAGATTCATATCAATCTGCCTTCTTCTTGCGATGAGTGGGCGAGGAACGGTGGTTTGGGCTAGTTCGTGCCGCGGGCAAGTGGGTCGCTGATGCGCTCGAAGCGGATTCCTGTCGTCGCGGCTGTGGCACCCGCGACGAGAGTCTTAGTGGCATGTTCGAGTGCCTCTATTACGTGGGTGTAGAGCACTGGAGGATCGCGCGCGGGAGCGGTTGGGGTTGGTGGAGCGGTCGCTCGGTTGGGAGGGGCGGCTGCCCGGGTACTGACCTCCGGCTGGAGTACGCGGCGACCTCGCGCCACGCCGGCAGCAGCGCGCTCGGGACACACCAGCGACGCCCTCCCTCCGACAGCTGGAGAACGGGACTACCTTGATGGTCACAGAGAGTGATCGTGCTTCACGGTCGCTTCGGATCTTGCGTGACGATCTCTTCAGGGGGTTTCGATGGTGGGTGGTCGCTACATGCACGGTGTCCTCGCGGCGCTGCTTCCGCTGGGGCTGTTCGCGGGCCCGGCCAAACCCCCTCCACCGCCTGCGAAAACCCCTGTCGTGCTGTTTCCCGCATTCCACTTCACCAAGCTCCTGGTGACCGTACGCGACCAGACGACCGCGCCCGACTGCCCGCGCTCGGGCACCTTCCAGGACTGGTTCCAGAACAATCAGCCGAGCAGGTTCAGCCAGGTCTGCCAGGACAAGCTGCTCACAATGCGTTACCGCCACGACCCGTCGGTGCCGATGCCGGCGCGCTTCTCCGAGCAGCCCGGCGTCACCGTCGAGATCATGGACTACGGCAGCACCAGCAGTGCGCCGTACTACCAGGCGATGTACCGCAGGCTGGAGGAGGCCGGGTACAAGAGGGACAAGGACATCCGGGTCGCCGGGTACGACGCCCGGCTCACCCCCGACATGGGCGGCTTCCTCGAGCGGACCCGCGAACTCATCGAGGACGCCTACCACGACAACGGCGACCGGCCGGTGCACCTGGTCGGCCACTCCAACGGCCCGCTGTACGCGCAGTACCTGCTCACGCACTCCAGCCAGGCGTGGCGCGACAGGTACATCCACGGTTTCACCCCGATCGCGGGCAACATGCCGGGGCAGGGCTCGATGTACTCGCTGATGTTCACCGGGCAGAACATCCGTGACTTCAGCTACCCCACGACCAGGGCGAACGCGCGCAGCAGCGCGCTGATGTACCAGAGCGCCCCCTCCACCTACATGAGCGCCGCCGACCCGGCGGTGTTCGGCGACCGCGAGGTGGTCGTCCACGACTCCTCGACGGGCCGCTCCTACACCCCGCGCGACTACCCGCGCCTGTTCGCCGACGCCGGGCTGCGCACGGCCAGGCGGCTCGCCGACCACTACATCGGCTTCGTCAAGTTCGCCGACCGCCGGTCGTTCCCGAACGTCGACGTCTACGGGGAGCGGGGCTCCGGCCTGCCGACGGTCGTCGGCGCGCGGCTGGAGAACCTGGCCACCGGGCAGATCGCCGACCCCGACGGGTTCATCTACCGGAGCGGCGACGGCAACCAGGAGGACATCACGAACACCGCCATCCTGGTCTGGCGGGCCATGCGCTGCCACCATTTCAGCCTGACCGACAACCCGGGCGTGAACCACGGCTTGCTGCCCACCGACCCCGCACTGCTCGACCGTCTGGTGGCCAACCTGGAACGCCCGCGCACCCGCTGCTCGTAACCGTCGATCCAGGCCCGTCCTCGTCGCCGCCCGTGACGCCCGGCCGTCCACAGCCGAAGGGTGCGGCCCACTGGGGCCGCACCCTTCGTGTGCCGGTCACCCGCCGCCGGGCTCGGCGGTCCTGCCCCACATCGACTTCATCTCGGCGAAGCCCTGCTCCATGACCTCGACCATGGCCTGCCGGGCCCCGTCGCCGTCGCGTCGCTGGATCGCGTGAGTGACGTCGGTGTGCAACTGCAACGCCTGCTCGGGTGGATGGTGCGGCATCAGGCGGTAGTGGTGCCGCCCGGCGAGTATCTCGGCGACGATGAGCTGCAGTTTCGCGAACATCTCGTTGCCGGACGCGCAGCGCGGGCTCACTGTGATCGGCAGCTCAGGCTCACCTCCAAGGCCGAACTCGACCGTGGACCTGTTCGCCGGCGTCCCGCTGGCCTGTTCATGCGGACGGGCGACGTCGCCGAGGCGCGACTGTGGTTCACCGCCTTGGCTAGTGGACCATGCGGTCGATCACTTCCTTGGTCGACGGGACCCAATGGGCGAGGAACCGGTAGTTGATGATCGCCGCCTGGTAGCCGTCGCCCCAGTCGGGGTGCCGGGGGCCGGCGGTGGCATCTTTGACAACCGCGACCTGGAAGCCTTGTTCGAGGAATTCGCGCAGGTGGGATTCGACGCACAAGTTCGCGAGCATGCCACCGAGGATGATCTTGCTGATCCCGCGTTTGCGCATCTGCAGGACCAGATCGTTGGTCTGCGGCCCGAACACCTTGTGAGGGGCGGCGACGATCGTCGCGCCGTCGTCGATGTACGGCTTGAACCGATCCAGCCAGTCAGCGCCGGAGTCGGTGAAACCGGTCAGATCCAGCGGGCCGCTCCGGGCGAACGTGCGGGTCCGGAGCTCATCGGCCTCCAGCGGCCCGTTGAACATCCACCCATTGTCGGTGGGATAGAAGTAGTGAGGGGAGATGAACACCTCATAGCCCTCCTGCTTCGCGGCCCTGAAGATCCGCTCCATGTGCTCGACCGTGCCGTTCTCGGTGACGCTCGCGCCGACCATCGCCCAAGTCGTCCCGGTCTCGCTCAGCACGTCGTTCTGCGGGTCGATGAAGACGACCCCAGTGTCGCTTCGCTGGATTTCCATGGTCGTGCTGCCCCCTTGCCGTTTGCGGACGCAGCGTCTGCCCTGAGCCGTGTCCACACGGCCAGAGGTCATATCCGCTGACGGCCGGTCCCTCACCAGCTCAGGGACCGGGACCGCACAGGCTCCACATGTGGTCAACTGCGGCGTCCGCCATCTCGTGCACCCATTCCTGTTTCCGAGACGAAGACGACCTAACGCCGGGCTGCGTGAGCACGGCTGGCTCGGCGTCGTCGAGCAGGCAGCACCCGTCCGCTACCGCACAGTGACCAGAGCGGGCCTGGAAGACGACGGCCTGGGCAACCGCGGCCGTATGGGTGACGCGACATCACGCCTGTTCTGGTCGACCACCTCAGCGCACACGTGGGGGAGCGCGGACGAACTGCGGCACATCCCGGGCTGGGTGCCGTTCCGGCTGGGCCCGTGGCTGGGCGAGGACCGCCAGGCGTGCCGTCGCGGTCGCAGCGGGCGGCCGCGGCCGCTCGTGAGGTCGACGAGTTGCGGCGCCGTCGTATGGACGAACGTGAGTGGCGCCAGGCGATGCGCTCCGGCCCCTACCCACCCTTCAGGCCACCGCGAGGCCGGATCCTCCAGAGCCGTAGGTGCTTGCGGGCTTGCCGGAGCTATGCGGCAATGACGTACAACAAGCCGGCTGGCGTCGCGTTTCCCGGCGAGTGACCGCGGGTCTTCCGCGGCCGTCCGGTGGGTGCACTGCTGCTCCCACCGGACGGCCGCGGGTTGGGGTACACGGCCCGAAGGCCCTTCGGCTACGAGCCCAGGGAGATCCTGTCCAGGTCGGGAGCGGAGTCGTCGTCGTTACCGATGGTGATGCTGTTGCCTCCCGCGTTGAGGGGGACGGTCACCGCCACCGTGTACACGGTGTCGTTGCCCACGCCGCTGACCGGCACCTCGATCGGGGTGCTGCCGTTGACGGTGACGAAGTAGGAGCGGTTCCCGTTGACGGTGAAGTCGATGAACAGCTGGTACTCGCCCGCCCGGTCCACCACGACGTCGTCGAACCGCACGGACGCGTCGGCGGAACCGCCCATGTTGCGCACCTTCTGCCCGCCGGAGCAGCGCGAGCAGTTCGTGATACCGGCGCTGCCGATCTCGTTCTGCGAGCTCTCCGCCTCCCGCATGAAGAGGCGGTCGGCGGGGCGGACCTGCACCGGCACCACCTTGGACACGCTGTGCGGCAGGCCGACCGTCTGGAAGTCCGCCTCGACCGGCACCTGGGCGGGACCCTGCTGACCGCCGGGCGGACCGGTGAGCGTCCAGGTGCCTTCGATCGACTGACCAAGACGGAGGTTGGCAGCAGTCACCGGCGCGCCTTCGACGGTCCAGCCCTCCGGGGCCACGGGTGACATCTGGACGTTGTCCACCGTGTCCTCGTCCAGGCGGAGCTTCGCGGAGATCGTGATGGACTGCCGGCCGGGACCCACCCAGACCACACCGGAAGGGTTCACCGTCATGGTGGTCTTGGGCACGTACGACACCGAGGGCATCGGCCCGACCGCGATCCGGTCCAGGCCGGGGCCCTGCTCGTCGTCGCTGAACACCTTGATGGTGTTGGCTCCGGCGGCGAGCGGCACGGCGATCGAGGCGTCCATGGGGACGTCCACGCCGGTGGCGGCGACGTTCTCCTTGAGGGGCGCGGCGCCGTTGGCGCTCACCGAGAAGGAACCGGCCCTGGCGGCGGTGTAGTCCAGCTCGAGCCGGTAGGTGCCCGCTTCGGCGACCTTGACGTCGCGGTAGGTGACGGCGTTGCCGCTGCCGCCGCCCAGCAGGGTGACCTGCTTGGACCCGGAACAGGCGTCGCAGGTGGTGACCCGCGCCCTGCCGTCTTGGTCGTTGTTCCAGGCCTCCGCCTCCAGCGGCATGCCGTCGGCGTTGCGGGTCGGGTAGTCCGACGCCACCCGAATCTCGTCGATCTTGAGCTGCTTGAAGAACGGCTTCGCCTGGGGACCGCTCCAGGTGTCCAGCACCTCGAGCTTCAGGTAGCGCGTGTTCTGCTTGCCGAGGTCGATGAACTGGACGCCGCGGGCGCTGCGCATCGCGCCGGCGCGCACCGGCTCGCCCCAGGTCTTGCCGTCCATGCCGGCGTAGACCTTGTAGTTCATGATCCGGGCGGAGTCCTCCGGCCGGCCGAACGACTCGCGGGCGTGGGTGGGCGACCATTCGGTCTGGTTGACGGTGAGGTAGGCCACCTTGCGGCGCTTACCGAGGTCCAGCGTCACCGAGACCGGCTGGTTGCCGTCGCTGTCCCAGTAGGTGGTGTAGTCGCCGTCCACGCTGTTGGAGGCGGGAAAGCCCTCCTTCTCGGCAGAGGCGGTGGCCTTCACCTCGGAGGAAGCGAGGAAGTGCTGTTGACCGGAGGTGCGGACCTTGAAGACGGTGTCGTAGGTGTCCCAGTCGGTGACGCCGAGGATCGTGAGGTAACCGCCGGACTGGGTGAACCGCAGGGGCGTGCCGGTCCGGACGTCGGTGACCTGCGTCACCCGGTAGCCGTTGTCCCGCAGCCTGACCATGTCCTGGCTCTTCGGCTTGGTGAGCACGTGCACGTACTGGGTCCTGGCCTCGTCATCGACGGTGATGACGCCATGAGCGCCGTCGTTCCAGAAGCCCGGCTGCATGCCGCCGTACATGTAGCCGCCGCCCTCGGTACCCGTGATGGAGGACCAGACGGGAGGCAGCCAGGTGTCCATGAAGGTGTTGAACTTCTCCTGGCTCGGCGGGAACTTGCCGTTCACCATCGCGGTCTCAGCCATCAGCGACTTGATGGACGAGCCGGCGTTGGAGACGTACCGGCCGATGCTCAGTGGGAAGTCGACCGCGTTGTCCTTGCCGTCGTACCACCACTGGCCACTGGTCGGCAGCTTGTAGTCGGCCTCGGTGAGGCGCGGCATCGGCGTGTAGGTGGCCTGCGGATAGTCGTAGGCCGGGGTCATGCCGGTCTTCTGCTCGTTGCTGACGGTGTCCATGATCGGCGTGTCCTCGTTGTTGTTGCTCAACAACCAGGTCGGCCGCTTCTCACGGATCTGCTCGTACAGCTTGTTGCGCTCCCAGTAGGCGTTGTCGTTGTCGATCCAGAAGCCGGACAGGTCGGGGTACTTGTCCATGACCTCGTGGAACAGGTCGTAGCTGTACATGCCGAAGCCGTCGCGGGTGGTGAGGTCCACCTGCCGGCCCTTGTAGGCGGAGTAAGCGGCGGAGTCGAGGGTCTCGACGCCTACCTCGTTGTGCCACTGCGGGTCGTCGGTCATGTAGAGCAGGATGTGGACGCCCTTGGCCTTGCCCGCCTCGACGAGCTCGCCGAGGTAGTCCCGCTTGGTCGAGCAACTGCCGGGAATCTCGGACGGCCACGGCCGGGCATAGCCGAGCCGGCTGTGGAACGTCGCGAGCACGATGTAGGAGGCACGGAGCTTCTTCGCCTCGTCGATCCAGTAGTCGGCGGTCCAGCCGCCGTCGGTCACGTCGCGCTCCCAGGCGGCGCAGTCGGTGTGACGCGGAGCGGTGAACATGCCCCAGTGCAGGAACAGTCCGGCCGTGCTGTCACGCATCCACTGCTGGCGCGGGTGCTCGACCTCGGCGTCGGCGGGCACCGCGCTGAAGAGCGCCGCCACGAGGGAGAGGGCCAGAGCGAGGGCGATCCCGGCGAAGCGCCGGGGACCGGACGCGATCTCGGGCGACCACCGGCCTCCGGGGGCGCTTCGGGTAGGTGGGGGGAGGTTCATGACCATCGGCTTTCTCGTTGGAACGATCAGGCGAATAATGTCAACAACACTGCCTAATCGGAATCCCGATGATCCAACGGCGGTGTCCGACGGTCAAGACCTCGGATCAATCCCGGGCACTCCCAGCAACGAGTTCACCACCGTGTCGAGGGCCAGCCGGGCTGCTCCGAGGGCCACCGAGTCGGCGCCCATCGTGGAGGTGACCACTTCGATCGGGAACAGGGTGAGCTTGGCCAGCTCGCGCCGGAACGGCTCGGCGACGATCGCTCCGCCGCGCGACATGCCTCCGCCGAGCACGACGATCTCCGGGTCCACCGCCAGCGCGAGGACGGCGGCGCCGCGCGCGAGGACCTCGGCGAACTCGATCAGCACCGCGAGGCTCTCGGGATCCTGCCGGGCGGCGGAGGCGATGACCAGTTCGCCCTCGCGGCCCGCCGCGGAGGCGCTGCCCGCCGCCAGTTCGGCGCCGCGAGCGTGCAGCCGGGCCACCGCCGACTCCCAGCCGAGCATGGGCAGGGCTCCGATCTCTCCGGCCGCGCCGTGCCTGCCCTGGTGCACCTGACCGTCCAGGAGGACCCCAGCGCCGGCCCGGTGACCTGCGAACATGTAGACGATGTCCCGGTGGTTCTGGGCCGCGCCCTTCCAGTGCTCGGCCAGCGCGGCCAGCTTGACGTCGTTGGCCACCGCCACCGGCAGCCCCAGTCCCTCCGACAGCGTGGCGGCGACGTCCACCTCGGTGAACCCGGGCAGGGAGTAGGGGGTCAGCCCCGATCCGGCCTGGCCGGCGGCCACGTCCAGGACGCCCTCCGGCGCCCGCAGCGTTCCGGTCACGCCGCAGGCCGCGCCGGTGATCTCGCTGGGGTCGAGGCCCGCGTCGCGCCAGCACTCCCGCGCGGTCTCCACCGCCGCCTGCAGTCGCTGCGGCGCGTCCAGGTCCGGGTCCAGCTCCCGCCGATGGGACGCCAGCGGGTTGCCGCGCAGGTCGGTCACCACGGCCAGCGTCTTGTGGGCGCCGATGTCGATCCCGCTGACGTACCCGGACTCGGCGCGGAAGCGGAAGTGGCGGGCCGGGCGCCCCGCCCCCCTGCTGTTCGCCTGCCGCGGCGGCACGGTCTCCTCCACGCGGCCGTTCTCGAGGAGCTCGGCGAGGAGATCCTCCGCGGTCGGCCGTGATACACCGATGACCGCCCTGAGCTCACGCAGCGTGAGCGAGGGAGACTTGATGAAGGCACCGAGGGCGGCGGCCATGTTCAGCCGTCGCAACAACGACGAGTCTCCGAGCCGGGCGGCTGCTTGTCTGTCTTGACTCATCCGATCAGGGATCCTTATGCTCGCGGCGGCAATAATGCTAACTTGCCTTCATATTACAGTTTTGCGATCAACGACGCTGGAACACCACCGCTCGGCGACAGCAGCACCGAAGGGACACTCATGGCAGCACGTTGGAGAGGAGCGGTCGCCGCTGCGACGCTCACGACGCTAGCTCTCGCCGGCTGCGCCAGCGGTGGTACGAGCGCGGAATCCTCGTCCGACGGTACGGTCGAGATGACGATGCTCACGTTCGAGACCCCCAACCTGCCCGCCTCGCTGTGGGACTCGGCGATCGCGCGAGTGTCCGCCAAGGTCCCGGGAATCAAGATCAAGAAGCTGGTCACCCCGAACGTGGACCGCACCACCTACGCCAAGCAGCTGGCCAGTTCGGGCCAGCTCCCAGACATCATGATGGCGGTCAACCCGCAGGGATTCGCCGAAGGCGGCCAGCTCGCCGAGTTCACCCCGGAGGAGCTGAAGGACTACGCCTATCCGGAGTCCGGCGCGATCAACGGCAAGGTCTACCAGCTGCCCACCAACGCCCAGCCCCAGTCGCTCCTCTATTACAACAAGGACGACTTCGCCAAGGCCGGGATCGGCAAGGTGCCGACCACCTGGGCCGAGCTCCTCGACGCCTGCGGCAAGCTGAAGACCGCCGGCATCACCCCGATCGCGGTCGGCGGTGGCGGCCAGGACACCTTCGCCAGCATGTACGCGTGGGCGGGCGTCCTCGCGACCGACGTCTTCCTGCAGGACCCGGACTTCAACAAGGAGATCAAGTCCGGGGCGAGGAACTTCACCGACCCCGCCTTCGTCAAGGCGACCGAGAAGATCGCGCAGTTGTCCAAGCTCGGCTACCTCGACAAGGAGGGCACCAGCCGGTCCTACGCCGACCACGAGAAGGCCTTCCGGGCCGGCTCGGCCGCGATGTACCCGATGGGCTCGTGGTTCGCCACCTCCGTGGACAACGACAAGCCTCCGTTCGAGGTCGGCGTCTTCGCCTGGCCGAGCGACGACGGCAAGGCCGTGGTGCCCAACCTGACCGGCGGCGGCATCAGCGTCAGCGCGAAGGCCGAGAACCTCGACCTCGCCAAGAAGTTCGCGCTGGAGTGGACCAAGGACAAGGAGACCGCCGACGCCTTCACCAAGGCGGACGGCACGTTCAACACGGTCGCAGGCTACAAGCCGCCGGCGGACATGGGCCCGCTTTTCCAGGAGACGCTGGCCGTCTACGACAAGGCGGTCAAGGACGGCACGGTGACCCCGGCCTTCTCGATCGAGCAGGGCGACAACGGCCTGCCCGCCGAGTTCACCGTGCCCATCCAGCAGATCGCGGTCGAGCTCCTCGACGGCACCTCCGACGCCGCCACCGTGGCGAAGAAGCTCAACGACGAATACGCCGCTCTTCAGTAGGCGACCACCCGTGAGGGCGGACAACCCCGTACGCCCTCACTCGTCCTTTCATTGAGAGGTCCCTTCTCCCATGCCCGGCTCACCCCGCCACCACCCTCTCCAGGGTGGCTGGCTGCGCAGAGCGCGTGAGTTCTCCGGATTCGCCCTGCCTGGACTCTTCCTGTACGGCGTGCTGGTTCTGGTGCCGATCGTGTGGACCATCGTCCTCGGCTTCACCGACCGGACCCGGTTCGAGCCGCAGACCGGCTGGGCCGGGTTAGCACAATTCAGCCGGCTGTTCCAGGATGACCAGTTCTGGCTGGTGCTGAAGAACACCTTCGTCGTCACGCTGATCGTCGTGATCGTCCCGAACGTGCTGGGGCTCGGAATCGCCCTGCTGCTGAACCGGGAGAGCCTGCTCTACCGGCTGCTGCGCTCGGTGTTCTTCACACCCGTCATTCTGAGCGGCATCGTCGTCAGCGTCATCTGGCAGAGCCTGCTGCGGCCCGACGGCGTGCTGAACGCGATCCTGGTTGACCTCGGCGTGGACAGCGGCCCGCGCTGGCTGTCCGATCCCGACCTCGCGCTGTACTCGATCAGCGGCATCCTCTGCTGGCAGATGCTGGGCTTCTGCGTGGTGGTCTACATCGCCGGCCTCAACTCCGTCCCCAAGGAACTGCACGAGGCGGCGCTCATGGACGGCGCCGGCCCGCTGCGACGCTTCCGATCGGTCACCTGGCCGATGATCGCGGCCTCGGTCACCATCAACACCGTCATGCTGCTGATCAGCGGCTTCAAGGTGTACGAGCACATCCTGGTGCTCACCAACGGCGGCCCCGGGCGCAACGCCACCGCGTCCATCGCCTTCGACGTCATCGAGAAGGGCGTGCGAGGCGACCGGATAGGCGCTGCGGCGGCCGAGGCGACGATCATGCTCGCCGTCATCGTCGCGATCACCGGTGTCGTCCTACGGCTGCTGCAACGTCGAGAGGTACACGTTTGATATCCCGGTTCCAGGTCGTGCGGCCGGTGTTCGCCGTCGCGCTGACCGCGTTGTTCTTCTTTCCCATCTACATCGTCGTCACGGGCATGCTGAAGCCCGCCGACGAGATCCAGTCCTCGCCGCTCGGGCTGCCCGCACCGCTCACGGGGGAGAACCTCGAAGCCGTCTTCGGGCGTGCGGACGGACTGTTCTGGTCGTCGCTGGTGAACAGCGTTCAGATCACCGTGCTTTCCGTGCTCCTGCTCACCCTGTCCTCGGCGATGCTGGCGCACTACCTGGTGCGCTCGAAGGCCCGCTGGACCAAGCCGGCGATGCTGATGCTGCTGGCCGGCCTGATGATTCCGCCGGCGGTGATCCTGCAGCCGGTCACCCAGGTCCTCGACGCCGTAGGCCTGATGAACACCCTGCCCGGCGTGGTGCTCAGCAATGTCGCCTACTACCTGCCGTTCGGCGTGTTCGTCTTCGCCGGATTCATCGGCACCGTGCCGGTGGACATCGAGGAGGCGGCCGGCATCGACGGCGCGAGCCGGCTGCGGATGTTCTGGCAGGTGGTGTTCCCGACGCTGCGGCCCGCCGCCGCCAGCGTGATGATCTTTCTCGGGGTGTGGGTCTGGAACGACTTCCTCAGCCCCCTGGTGATCCTCGGCCCCGAGTCCGGCACCACGGTCACCGTCGGTGTGTACCGCTCGGTGGGGGAGTACTCCACGAACTTCGGCACCCTGTACGCGTTCTCGTTCCTGGCCTCACTTCCGGTGCTGCTGTTCTTCGTGGCCCTGCAGAAGCAGTTCGTGGCCGGCCTGACCGCGGGATCGGTGAAGTGAGGGCCCGCCCGTCCGCGGTGACGTTCGACGCCGATACCGGAGTGCTGCTGCTCGACACCCCCCACACGTCGTACTCGGCGTATGTCGGGCGCGAGGACGACATCCCTGTCCACACCTACTGGGGCCCGCCCATCACCGCCGAGGACGCGGCCTATCTGTCGGCCTCGACCGCCGAACGGCTGGCGTCGGAGTGGGTGTGCTTCCGCTCGGCGGCGAACCGGCACGAGGAGTACCCCCTCCACGGCGGCCTGCAGTTCGGCCGGGCCGCGCTGTCGGTGGAGTTCCCCGGTGCGGTGCGCACCGTCGCGTGGCGGCTCGCCAGGCACGAGATCACCGTCGAGCCGGGCCACCAGGAGCTGGCGCTGTGGTTCCAGGCGCGGCACCAGGAGCTGACGGTGACCCTGCACTACCGGGTCTACGACGACAGCGACGTGATCGACCGGTGGGTGACCGTGCGCAACGACTCGACCGTGGACACCGTCGACGTGCACCGCCTCGACTCCGCCGCATGGGTGACCCCCGAGCAGCCGCGACATCGGATGACCCACCTCACCGGCCGCTGGGCGGCGGAGACGCAGGTACGCCGGACCGACCTCACGGACGGCCACCTCGTCCTGGAGAGCCGTCGCGGCATCACCGGCCACCACGCCAATCCCTGGTTCGCGATCGACGACGGGACCGCCACGGAGGAGAGCGGCCGCGTCTACAGCGCGACGCTGCACTGGAGCGGTTCGTGGCGGATGCTCGCCCAGCGTGAACTGGACGAACCCGCCCAGGTGCTGTTCGGCTGGGGGCACGAAGGCTTTGGCCCACGCCGCCTCGAACCCGGGGAGGTGCTACGGACCCCCGTCAGCTCAGGCCTGTTCACCGCCGACGGGTTCGGCGCGATGAGCCACGCGTGGCACGAATACGCACTGCGCCACGTCCTGCCGAACTCCGGCGACCTGCGGCCGGTGCTGTTCAACTCCTGGGAGGCCACCGGCTTCGACGTCGACGAGGCGGGTCAGCGGGCACTGGCCCGTAAGGCGGCCGACCTCGGCTGCGAGCTTTTCGTCCTCGACGACGGATGGTTCGGCCGGCGTTCCGGGGACCGGGCCGGTCTCGGCGACTGGTGGGTCAACACCGACCGCTTCCCAGACGGCTTGAAGCCGCTGATCGACGAGGTGCACGCGCTGGGCATGGGCTTCGGGCTGTGGATCGAGCCCGAGATGGTGAATCCCGACTCCGACCTCTACCGCGCCCACCCGGAGTGGACCTACCACTACGCCGGCCGCGAACCGCACACCATGCGGCACCAACTGGTGCTGAACCTGGCCCGGCCGGACGTCGCCGCGTGGGTATTCGGCCAACTGGACGCGCTGCTGTCGGCCAACGACATCCAGTTCGTCAAGTGGGACATGAACCGGCCGTTCACCGACACGGGCTGGCCGGAGCAACCGGACCGGCAGGGGCGGCTGTGGCTCGACCACGTGACGGCCGTCTACGGCGTGATCGACGCCTTGCGCCGCAAGCATCCCGGCGTGGCGTTCGAGGCGTGCTCGGGCGGTGGCGGCCGGGTCGACTTCGGCATCATGGCGCGGACGGACCAGTTCTGGCCATCGGACAACACCGACGCGCTGGACCGGCGGCACATTCAGCACGGCTTCAGCCACCTCTACCCGGCGCGAACCATGTCGTGCTGGGTGACGGACCTGCCGACCTTCATCAACAAGCGCCGGGTGCCGCTCACGTACCGTTTCCACGTTGCGATGGCCGGGGTCCTCGGCATCGGCGGCGACCTGAACGCCTGGACGGGCGAGCAGGCGGAGGAGGCCAGGCGGCTCATCGCGCAGTACAAGGAGATGCGCCACATCGTCCAGCACGGCCGCCTGCACCGGCTGGGCGAACCAGGCAGGTCGGCGTCCGCGGTGCAGTACGTGACGGCGGACCGGAAACAGTCCGTCGTGCTCATCTACCAGGAGGCCCAGCAGTACGACAGCAACCCGGCACCGATCCGGCTGCGGGGCCTGGCCCCCGAAGGAAGGTACCGAATCGACCGCGGCGCGGTGCTGTCCGGCGCGCTGCTGATGGGCCACGGGATCACTCCGCAGCTCACCGGCGACTACGCCAGCACCCTGGTCCGCCTCGAGCTCGTGGCCTGACCGCTTTGGCGTACGTCGGGCCATGGGGGACGGACCAATGTGAGCGCCTGCGCGATGGCCAGGTCCACCCCGGCGTCCAGGAGTTCGCCGGTGAACGTGCGGCGGAAGTCATGCGCATCCGGGGCCGCCGTCGCGCTGACCGTCCTCGACGTCATCGAACGCGACAAGCTGGTGGAACGTGCCGCGCGGCCGGGCGGTCAGCTCACCGACCGGCTGCCGCGGCTCCGCCACCGCTTCGACGTCGTCGGCGACGGCCGCGGGCGTGGCCTGCTCCAAGGGATGGAGTTCGTGAAGGCGGCCGCCGATGCCCTGGGCGCCACGCTCGGGGACACCCGTTCGATCGAGTTGCGTCTTACGGCGCTCGCGCAGGCTGACCACACCGAGGCGGGTGCGCATTTCGGCGAGTAGTGCGGCCATTGACGGCTCGTTCGTAGACGGATTCCCGCGTGATGCCGAGTATCTGTGCCGGTTCGCCGAAGGAGTAGCCGCGTGGCTTGTCGTGGTTGATCGCGATGGCGGTGTTCATCGCGTCGCGGATGCTGCAGCAACGGCTCTATGTGGACGAGTCCAACGGGGTCATCGGCCAGTCGCCGGGTGAGTGCGTCCACCATGCGGTGAAGCATCGCGACTTACTCCTCGGTCTCCACGACTCGTTTACGGGGCCGGCCGCGAGAGGTCGTGCTCATGATGTCGCTCACCGCCTTCGTCGATGTGGTGCATGGCGCTGACTCACGAAGCTGAGAACCCGACCACGGGGGCACTTGCAGACATGCTGTGAAATCACCCAGTGGGCCGGGGACACGGGCGGCGCTTCGAGACCGACCAGGGCTGCGTAGAGACGCCGTGCCGTCGGCCACTCGTGGAAGAGCGAGGGGAAACCGGCAGATCTGAACGTCTCGCGCTCCGCCCCGGACGACCGACACCGATCGATGCGACCTGCTCTCGCCTATCTGCCCGGACATCGGAGAGTGACATCATCCGATTCGCAACACGGCAGACTTCTCATCCGACGGTCGCAGGTTCGAATCCCGCATACCTTCGCATACGCCGAGCCCGAGATCACGCCTCCCGTGCGCGTACGGAAGAGCCGGCCGTCCTCGCCGACTTCGAACGCCGCGATGTGCTCCGGGAGGACGGCCACCAGTTCGGGCGGGATGGGCACGGTGCGCGTGTGCTTCGCGTCCCGGTGCTTCAGCCCGCGCTCGTCGTGGGTCTGCCCCGCGTCGGTACCGCCTGTTGCTCTGTGGTCTGGTCTTCTCCAGTGTCAGCAGCCCCCAGCCCCTCTTTGGAAGCCGACAGTCCTTCTGCCCCAGTCCTGCCACCTCTGCAGGGCGAAGACCGCCGAAGTACACGCAGGCCAACGTCGGCGCTCGTGACCGCCCCATGTAGGTCACCGCGGTGAGCAGTTCACGCGCCTGCCTGGGGCTGACCACCGAGCGCCGATCGATCTCGCCGCTCACCTCGGCCTTGCGGTAGACGCCGAACGGGTTGAGCAGTGATGGGAGGATCACCGCCCGCTCGATGCAGACGACTGACCTGGTCATGCGGCGTTCGGTCGGAGCGTTCGGTGCATGCGGTGCGGCGGGCGTGCGGCGCCCGGCCCGGTGTCCCCGCCGCCGTCCGGGACCGGCCCTCAGGCCGCACGCACGGACTGCAGCGGGCGGAGGGCCGGGTGTACGGCGGCGCGCCGCGCCGCCGCTTGAGTACGCCGTGGAGCTGGCAGAGCTTTCGGCAAATCCGCTGCACAAGGTCAAGTTCCTGATACACGTATACGCGCGCGACGCGGTTCCCGACGAGATCCTGGACGCGGCGCGGGCCGACGGCGCGGGTGAGGTGCGAACGTTCCTGCAGGTCGCATTCCCGCTGATGCGGCCCGCGGTGGTCACCGTGCTGCTCCTGTCCGCCGTGGCGTCCTGGAACAACTACTTCCTGCCTCTCGCCATGCTTTCCGACAACCGTCTGTTCCCCGTCACCGTCGGCCTCGGCCTCGGCCTCGGCCTCTGGCAGGGAATCGCCTCGGCGAACAACGCGGGCAGCACCTCCCTCTGGAGCCTCATCATCATGGGCGCGCTCGTGTCGGTCGTTCCCCTCGTCATCGCCTTCTTCACGCTTCAGCGGCACTGGCGCGGAGGGTTGTCCGTCGGTGGCCTGAGGTAGGCCGGTGTCGGCCTTCCAGGCAATCGACCTGTGCGGATGGGCTGAGACGGGAAGATCGGTTACTTGGCGAGCCCCGACCCGCTGAGCTGGCCGGTGTTCTCCCCGACCGCGCCGTTCGTGCCGGTTTGGCGTGATTGTCGGGTTCCCGCCTTGGGTGAGGGGCAGGGGACAGTGACGACCACGGTGAAGAGGTGTCATCGGGGGAAGACGCCATGGAAGACGTCCACGACGCGGGCATCAGCGGGCCGGCATTGGAGTTGTTCGACTCCGTGCCGGTCGCCATCGCGGTGACCAGGGGGCCTGAGCACCGGCTGGTGTACACCAACGCCATGCTCCGGGCGCGGGTCGGTACGTTCCCCATGGGGACGCCGATCAGGCGGGCGTACGCCGGGCCTTCCAAGGAGGCCGACTTCGCCGTCTTCGACGAGGTCTACAGGACAGGCGCACCGAAGGAGCGCACGGGGGCACCGATCTTCGCCGCGCCGAACCGCCGGACCGGGGAAGAGGAGTACATCACCTCCAGCCTCTCCCGTGTCTCCTTCGACGACGGCGAGCATGGGCTGCTCATCATCGTCATGGACGCGACCGAGCAGGTCACCACGGCGCGACGGCTGCAACAGGTCGCCGACGAGCGGCGCCGCCTCCTGCGCCGCTATCAGAGCCTCATACGCGTCAGCGCGGACGTCATCTGGGTGGCCGATCATCAGGGGAGGGTGACCGAGCCGAACCGCGCATGGGAGCGGATCACCGGCCAGTCATGGGAGGAGAGCCGTGGCCACGGCTGGCTGGACGCCATACACCCCGACGATCTCCCGGCCACCATCGCATCATGGCGGCGAGCGGTCAGCGATCAGGCCGAGTGCTGGGAGTGCGTCTACCGCGTACGTACTGAGGACGGTTCTTTCCGGCATTTCGAGGCGCGGGGCGTCCCGGTGCGGCAGGACGGTCACATGGTGGAGTGGGTGGGCACAGTCACCGACATCGAGGAGCAATGGCGGGGACAGCGCCGCAGGATGTTGCTCGACTCCGCCGCCGCGGCGACCACAGACGTGACGAACGTCGATGACCTGCTGGACGCGCTCGCGAACGTCGTCGTGCCCGAGCTGGCCGACGGGTGCGGCTTCTACTGGGTGATCGACCTGTCGGAGGACCTGTCGCGGGGCGGCGACTTCCTGCTGGAACGCGTGGCCACGGCCGTACGTCCCGGCTTGCCGCGGTGGCCGCCGTTCAGCGGGGAACGCCACCCGCCGGGCGGCGGGATGGCGCGGGCGATCCGCCGCCGCCGGCTGTTCCACGAGACCTTCCCTCGCGGGCAGCCTCCGGCGGACCTCCTGCCCACGGGCACCCGGACGTGGATCGAGGCCACTGAAGGCAACTGCGTCGCGGTGGTCCCCGTCGTGGTGGACGGGACGGTTGCCGCGGTGCTCACCGTCTCGACCACCGGTGACCGGCCGCCGATCAGTAAGGGCGATCTGGCTCTGCTGCGCGAGTTGATCGACGAGATGCAGGACCGGCTGAGCAGCACGATGCGTTTTCAGCGCACCCACCGGATCGCGCTGGCGCTGCAGTACAGCCTGCTGGTGGAGCCGCCGCGCGTGCCGGGCCTGCAGATCATCGCACGCTACCGGGCCAGCCCGACCGCCGCGGAGGTGGGCGGCGACTGGTACGACTCGTTCGTGCTGCCCGATGGCGCCACCGTGCTGGTGATCGGTGACGTGGCGGGCCACGACCTGCGGGCCGCCGTCGTGATGGGCCAGCTCCGCAACATGCTGCGGGGCTTGGTCGTGGACCGTCAGGAGCCGCCCGGCGAGATCCTGGCCCGGATGAACGCCGCGATGAAGGCCCTCTACGCGGAGGAGACGGCCTCGTGCGTGCTGGCCCGGGTCGAGCGGTGCGAGGGCGGGTACGAGCTGAACTACTCGGTGGCAGGGCATCCGCCGCCGCTGCTGGTCACCGCCGGCGGCCAGACGCGCTTGCTGGACGCCGCCTGCAACCCGCTGCTCGGCGTCCCGTACGACACGCCGTGCATGTCGGCGCGGGAGCCGTTGCCCCCGGACAGCACGCTGCTGCTCTACACCGACGGCCTGGTCGAACGTCGGGGAGAGCATCTCGACAAGGGCTTCGAGCGGCTGCGCGAGCGAGCCTCGGCGTTGGGCCCGGTGCCGCTGGACACATTCTGCGACGACCTGCTGAGCTTCCTGCCGCGCAAGACCGACGACGACGTGGCCATGATCGCCCTGCGTTGCTCCCGGTCTTCCGCGGGCTACGCCGGTCCGCAGTAGACGGGTGCGCCGCAGGTGCCCGCTGCAACCACTCCACACCTCGGCCGCGGCGCCCTCGGCGGATCACATGCGCGTATCAGGTGCGTCGTCACCCTTGCCCTCAGTCCTGCCGGGCCCGAAGGTCTAGTCATCGGGGAAGGAGACGAACGATGCGGGGGCCGCTGGTCGTCAAGCGGGCGCTCGGCGAGCCGTTGCTCCTCCTGGCCGCGTTCGGCTCGATCCTGCTGACGACGACCACGCTGGTGGCGCTGACGATGTACGCCTCCTCCATCGCCGGCGCCGGTGTGCGCAGGGCGATGGAGACGGCCTCGTACAGCCAGACGACCACCACGATCAGCGCCCATGTCGACGCCGAGACCTTCCCGCGGTACGACCGGATGGTGCGCGACGAGCTCGCCGCGGCCTACGGAGCGCCGCCGGCCGTCACCACCAGCCTGCGCTCGGACTCGTACGTCATGCCGGGGCAGGACGGCAAGGAGCTGCCCGAGCTGCTGCGGTTCGGCAGCCACGACGGGCTCGAGCGGCACGCCCGGCTGGTCGCGGGCAGGTGGCCGCGGACCGGCGGGCAGGCCGTCGAGGCGGCGATCTCGGAGCCGGCGGCCGCGGCAACCGGGTTCGAGCTCGGCGGGGAGTTGGTCACGAAGGCGCGGCTCGACGGGCGCGCGGTCCAGGTCCGCGTCGTCGGCGTCTTCCGGCTCGACGACCCCGTGGGTGAGCGCTGGGCCGGTGAGGAACTGCTGAGCAGGGGCGTGGAGCGCGGCGAGTACACCACGTACGGGCCTGTGATGGTGACGCAGGAGACGTTCGTCGCGCGCTTCGCCACCGGCGTGAGGGCCGTCTGGGCGGCCGAGCCGGATCTCGGCGCGCTGACGCCCGAGCGGCTGCGCCCGCTGGCCGAGGCCATCGGCCGGGTGGGCGAGCGATTGGCGACGGCCGGCTGCGTGAACTGCCTGATCGCCGGCGACCTGCCCGAGCATCTCAGCCGGCTCGACACCGCGTCCCTGGTGGCTCGCTCCATGGTGCTGATCCCGGTGCTGCAACTGCTGCTGCTGGCCGCGTACGCGCTGATGCTCACCGCGCGGCTGCTGGCCGACCACCGCCGCATGGAGGTGGCGTTGCTGCGCTCGCGTGGCGCGGGCACGGCGCGGCTGGCGACGCTGGCGGGTGGTGAGGCGCTGCTGGTGGCGGTCCCGTGCGCGATCGTGGCGCCGTTCCTCGGGCCGCCGCTGCTCGCGTTGATCGGCTTGCTGCCCTGGATCAGGGCCTCGGGGGTACGCCTGACGCCGGCGGCCGATCTCGGCACGTTCCTTGTGTCGTTCGGCGTGGCGCTCGCCGCGGCCGTGCTGCTGGCGCTGCCGGCCGTGGCGGGCGCGCGGCGCACGTACGTGGAGGAGCAGTCGGCGCGCGGGCGCGGCGGCCGGCGCGGGCTGATCCAAGGGTCGGGTGCGGACCTGGCGCTGCTGGCGGTGGCCGCGCTGGCGATCTGGCAGCTCCAGCGCTACGGCGCGCCGGTCACCGCGACGGCGGCGGGCGGGCTCGGCATCGACCCGCTGATCATCTCCGGCCCGGCCCTGGCCCTGCTCGCGGGCGGTCTGCTGGGGCTGCGGCTGGTGCCGCGCGTGTCGCGGCTGACCGAGCGGCTGACCTCGCGCCGGCCCACCCTCGCCCCCGCGCTGGGCGCCTGGCAGGTCAGCAGGCGGCCGCTCACGTACGCCGGCCCCGCGCTGCTGCTCACCATGGCGATCGCGATCGGCGTCGTCTCCATGGCCACCACCTCCACCTGGCAGGCCTCGCAACGCGACCAGGCCGATCACCAGGCGGCGGCCGACCTGCGCCTGTCGGGGCCGTCCGAGGGGCCCGAGCTGGGGGCGCTCGGCCGGGGCACGGCGTTCACGACGCTGCCCGGCGTCACCGCCGCCTCCCCCGCCTTCCGGGCGCCGACCGCGGTGGGCGGCGAGAGCGCGCTGCTTCTCGCCCTGGACGCGGGCAGGCTCGGCGAGCTGTTCCGCCTGCGCCCCGACCTGTCGGCGCGGATGGTGGAGCAGCTGTCCGCGGCGCTCGCCGGAGATCGGGCGCGCCGGCTGGAGCTGCCCGGACGGCCGCGCGCCCTCACCGTGCGGGTCGAGTCACGCGCCGCCGTGCCGGCCCGGCTGGTGCTGTCCGACGCGCTGGGCGTCTGGCGCGACCTGCCGCTCGGCGACCTGCGGGAGGGTGGCAACCGGATCGAGCTCGACCTGGCCCCGCTGGCCGGACGCGCCGGCACGATCACCTACCCGCTGTCGGTACGCGGCCTCGTGGCGGGCGAGCAGGCCGGCCTGAGGCTGACCGGGCTGAGCGCGGACGGCCGGGACGTGCCGGCGGCCGGGGCCGTCGCTCACCCGCGGGGCGTGATCGCCTTCGGGCCGTCGCGGGAGCCCGGGCCGCTGCCCGTGGTGCTCACTTCCGGCCTGGCCGCCACGCTCAAGCTGGACGTCGGGCAGAGCGGGCCCGTCCGCCTCGCCGGCCGGGTCGTGCGGGTCGAGGTCGCCGGCATCGTGACGAGCATGCCCACGAGCGCCCCGGACCAGCAGGCCGTGCTCGCCGACTGGGAGGCGCTGCAGGCGTACGAGCTGGCCGCGGCGCAGCCGTCCCGGCCCGCCACCGAATGGTGGCTCGCCGCCGCCGACACCGCGCCCGCGCGGGAGATCCTCCGCCGCAACCCCCAATGGGACGTGACCGCGGTCGACCGGCGGGAGCTGGCGGCCAAGCTGCGCGACGATCCGCTGGCCGGCGCGCTGCAGGGGGCGCTGACCCTGGGGTTCGCCGCGGCGCTGGGGTTCGCGCTGCTCGGGTTCCTGATGAACGCCGTGGTCGCGGCGCGGGAGCGGCGGGCCGAGTTCGCCGTGCTGCGGGCGCTGGGCACCGGCTCCCGCCAGGTGCTCGGGATGCTGGCCACGGAGCAGGCGTTCGTCATCGGGCCGTCGCTCGTGGCCGGCACCGCGCTCGCCGCGGTCGTCGGGAACCTGGTGGTCCCGCGCGTCGTACTGACCGGGCAGGCGTCGGCGGTCACGCCGGGCGTGCTGTTCCACATTCCGTGGGCGGCCGTCGCCGCGACGCTGGCCCTGGTGACGGCGGTGCTGGTCGCGATCGTCGCCGGGCCGGCCCGGCGCGGGTGGCGGGGACAGACCTTGGAGGAGCGGTGAGAATCCCCCTGGGCGTCCGGGCGCACGCGGGCACGTTGACGCTGCTCGTCGTGCTGACGGCGGTCGCCTGCCTGCTCGTCGCCGGGCTGCCCAGGACGATGCAGGCGTCGTTCGACGAGGCGCTGCGCCGGTCGCTGACCGAGGCCGCCGCGGTGCGGACCGACCTGACCGTCACCGGGGCTCCGGCGCTGCCCCCCGGTGAGCTGCACTCACGCGCGGAGTTCGAGGGCGGCGGCCTCGGCTGGCGCCGGCTCCTCCCGGCGGCGCTGCGGCCCCTGATCGGGCCCGGCGGCCACATCAGCGCCAAGACCGCCCGCACGCCCGTCAACGAGACGAGCTGGACCCGCGCCTTCGTCAACCTCGGCTGGCTGTCCGACGCCGGCCGGCGCGTGGACTGGGTGCGGGGCCGCGCGCCCGGCAAGCCGTCCACCATGCGGTACCTGGGTACGACCATCCCGGTCATCGAGGTGGGCGTCGTGGAGGAGGCCGTGGCCCGGATGGGGCTGCGCGTCGGCCAGACCAAGATGCTCGGCGAGAGCGTGCACACCGCCGCGAAGATCGTCGGCGTCTTCAGGGCCAAGAACCCGGCCGACCGCTCCTGGAGCCACGACGCCGACGTCCTGCACGTCACCAGGGTCGTGCCGGTGGACGGGCCGGAGGAGTTCCACACGACGACGCTGATGTCGGACGACGGGCTGAGCGCGCTGACCAACAAGGCCGGTACCCTGGCCTACCGCTGGGTCCTCCCCCTCGACGGGCGGGCCGCGAGCGCCCTGGACGTGCTGGGCGTCGAAGCCGCGGTCGCCGAGTTCCGGCGGCAGGTGGACATCCGGGGGACGGGCAGCACCAGCTACCGCCTCGTCACCGGGCTGCCCCAGTTGCTCGCCGCATTCCTGGTCGCGTCGTCCGCCGCGCGGACCGTCATGTACCTGGTGCTCGGCGGCCTGCTGACGGTCGCGCTCGGCGTGATCGCGCTGGGCGTGCGGCTGCTGACGGACCGGATGGAGCGCACGATGGCCCTGGCGCGGGCGCGCGGCGCCTCGCTGTGGCAGGTGGCGGCGGCCGGGGCCGGGCTGACCGCGCTCACGGTGGGGCCCGCGGCCCTGGCCGGGTACGCCCTGTCGTTCCTCCTGCCCGGGCCCGTGCTGCCGATCGTGCACCTCGGACCGGCGCTCGTGCTCGTCACCGCCGTGGCCTTCGCCATGGCACGCCTGACGCTCGCGCATCGCACGCCGCTGCGGGAGCGCCGTGCCGACCTGGTCACCGCCCGGCCGTCCGCGCGGCGGGTGACAGTGGAGGCGCTGGTCGTCGTGCTCGCGCTCGCGGGGGCGTACCTGCTGAGGGCCAGGGGGCCGTCCGGCACCGCGCAGCAGGATCCGTTCCTGCTGCTGATCCCGGTCGCGCTGACGCTCGCGGCCGCGCTGATCACCCTGCGGTGCTACCCGTACCCGCTGCGGCTGCTCGTCCGGCTGACCGCGCGGGGGCGGGCGGCCCTGCCGTTCCTGGGCCTGACCAGGGCGGCCAGAGAGCGGTCCACGGGCGCGCTGCCGGTGCTGATCCTGCTGCCCGCACTGAGCCTGTCGGTGTTCGCCGCGGTGGTCCACGACGGGATCACCAGCACGCAGCGGCTCGCGTCCTGGCAGGAGGTGGGCGCGCCGATCAAGCTGACGTCGGTCGCGAACATCCCGCCCGACGCCATCGAGCGGGTACGCCGGGCCCCCGGGGTCGAGCAGGTGGCGCTCGCGCTGACGGGCCGGGTGCAGATCGGGGCCACCGGGGAGCGGCCGTACGCCGTCGCCGTGGACCTGGAGCAGTGGCGGCGGGTCAACGAGGGCGCGCCCATCAGCCTGCCCGCGCTGTCCGGGGACACCTCCGCGCTGCTCTCGCCCGCCGTGGGCAGCCGGGGCGCCTTCGAGATCATGTGGCTGGCGCCGGTGCGGTTGACCGCCCAAGGCGTGATCGACGCGGTGCCCGGCTTCTACTCCAGCGGGCAGTTCGTCCTCGTGTCGCGGGAGGTGCTGCCCTGGCCGGCGGCTGACACGTTGCTGATCAAGGGCGACATCTCGCCCGCCGAGCTGGCGCGGCTGGTCCCGTCGGGCGCCGTCGAGACGCAGGAGGCGGCGCTGGCGGCCATCCAGGCCGACCCGCTCACCGGGACGGTCCGCACGACGATGGTGGTGGTGACGGTGGCGCTGGGGGCGTACGCGCTGGTCGCGATCGTCCTGTCGCTGGCCGTCGGGGCGGCCGGGCGGGCCAGGGCGGTGTCACTCCTGCGTACGCTCGGGCTGTCCGACCGGCAGGCCCGGCGGCTGACCCTGCTGGAGTCGCTGCCCGTCGTCCTCGTCACGGCGCCGGTGGGCCTGGCTCTGGGGCTGGCCCTGCCGGCCGCGCTCGGGCCGGGCGTGGACATGTCCGCGTTCGCCGGTGACCTGCCCGTCGCCGATCATCCGCCTGGCCTGCTCACGCCCGTGGCGCTGGCGGCCGGGCTGGGGCTGTGCGCCGTGCTCGGGGCGTACGCGCACACCGCCATGAGCCGCCGCCGCAACCTCGACGCCGCCCTCCGCGTGGGCGACCCCTGAGCCGTGGCGCGGCCGCTCGGCATCAGCCGCAGCGGCCCACGGTGGCGGCAGCCACGCGTCGGCGCGTGGCGGCCGCCACTCGCCGGCGCCGCTCTCCTCGCTCGGCGACGAGTACGCAGCGAGCTCCACCGCGGGTTCGATCCCATGCCGACCTGGACCTGCCTCCCTTCCCCGCAGGCCGAGGACCCTACGCTCATGGCCACAAGGCGATCCCCCCGCGCTGGAGGCCTTCATGTCCGAGGCTGCGCTACGGACCGAAACCCGCCACGACGAAGCCATGGCCGCCGCGCGGCGGGCAGGGGTGGTCTGGCGGGCCTACGCCGGCGCGGCGCGGCACCTGTTCCGGCTCGTCGTGCCGAGCCTGCTGGTGTTCGTGCCGATCGGCGTGCTCAGCCTGGCCGGGCTGGCGATGGTGACGGATGAGTCGGCGGCCCAGGTCAACGGCGAGTTCCAGCTGCTCGGCGAGCCGGGGTGGCCCCTGCTGGTGTGGACGCTGGTGACGTTGCTCGCCTCGCTGGCCGGGCAGGCCGTGGTCGTGCCCGCGACCGTGGTGCTCGCCGCCGGGCTGCTGACCGGAAGGCCCGTCACCGCGTCCGCGGCGATGCGGGCCACGATGCGGCGATGGTCGCCGCTGTTGTCGCTCACACTGCTGGGCGCGCTGGTGTTCGTGGTGATCGCGGCGGCCGGTCTCGGCATGCTGCTGTGGATCGAGCACCTGCTGGGGGCGTTCCTCGTGATGGTGCCCCTGGCGCTGCTCGCGATGCCGTGCCTGGTGGCCGTGGCGATCGTGGTCCTGGAGGGAGCATCCGCGGGGAGCGCGCTCCATCGTGCTTACCGGCTGCTGCGCGCGGTGGGGCCGACGAACGGCGGCCTCTGGTCGGGCGCGTTCACGCTGGCCTTCGGCGTGCTGATCCTTCCCGCGGCGGCCCAGCAAGCGGTGCTGTGGGGCGCGTCGGGACACCCCCTCGCGCACGGTGTGGCGACCTCCGTCCTGGGCCTGGCCACCCCGGCGTTCCAAGGGATGGTGATCGCCCGCCTGCTCCTGCACCGCCTGGCGATCCGGCGCCTGGTCACGGAGTTCGGGCAGATCGTCGAGCGCCTGCCCGAGTGCGGGCCGAGCCCGCTCAGGCCGGTGCGGGTAGTGGCGGCGCTGCTGTTGCCCGGCCTGCTGTACGGCGGCACGATGCTGGTCAATCCGTTCGGCTGGCTGGAGGTCACCCAGACGGTCGTCACCGCCTCCTGGAGCCGCGAAGGGGCAGCGGAACCGCAGCCGGACGGCCGTCCGAAGCCGGCCATCAGCGGGTGGGACCTGCAGGCCATTCACGCGGGCGAGGGCGGGCGGATGGTCATGCTGATGGACTCCTTCGCCCAGGCCAAGCTGCTGACCTGCACCGACAGCACCTGCGCACGCACCCGTTACGCCTGGGCCGAGCCGGTCGGCGCCGCTGAGACGCCAAGGGCGCCCGCCGCCCGGCTGGTCGGCGGGCGGCTCGTCGTCGCGACGTGGGCGCAGCAGGGGGACCCGTTCGACGAGGACTGGCGCGCCCGGCTCGGACTGCTGATGTGCGACGCGACCGGGTGCGTCCCGGCCCCTGGTGGCAGGCCCATCGCGGAGGCGACGCAGGACACCGAGGACAGGATCGTGGCGATGACGCAACATCCCTACGGCGGCCTGATGCTCGCCCAGGTGCGCCCGCTGCCGGGGCAGGACGGCGAGATGCTCTCCGTCACCAGGTGCGACGATCCGGCCTGTACCAGCCCGCGCACGAAGGACGTCGCCAAGCTGCCCTTCAGCACCTCGTCCTACCAGGATCGCGGACTCGTGATCGGCGTGGCCCCCGTGGCCGATCCCGTGGTCCTGCGCTTCGACGAGGACACGGGGGCCATCTCCGTCATCACCTGTGAGGATCACGAGTGCGCCAGGATGCGGGTGGAGCAGCCGGTCAAGGGCGGTGAGACCTGGCGCCACGAGGAACACCGCGATCGCTCCGGCGCGACCATGGCGATCCGGTACGACGGCCGCCCGGTGATCGCCTACCGGGATTCGGCCGACGGATCGATCAGATTGCTCGACTGCCGTAACCAGGCGTGCTCGCAGGCCGACACGGCCGTGCTGTCCGCGCCCGGCCAGGACCACCTGGCACCGGCCCTCGTGCTGGACGCCTCCGAGCGCGCGCTGGTGGCCTACCAGGACCTGGACCGCGAACAACTCGTCGTCGCCGCCTGCACGGGGACGCGCTGCACGCACACGCCGGTGGCGAAGATGCGCAACTCCCCGGGCTTCGGCCTGGCCATGACACTCGACGGACGTGGCCGACCGGTGATCGCCTGGATGGACGGCAGCCCCTACTACGACGATTGGCACCTGGTCGTCACCGTCCCCCACAGCGTCCCCTGACGATCGGTCGAGTTCCGGACGCCGTGAGCGCTCCAGGAACGAGCCGGCTCGCGTGCACGGCCGTGCCACTGCTGAGGACCTTTGATCGGGTCCCAGGGTTCTGTTCAGTGGGGCTGTCCGGTCTCGATGGTGATGGGCCGTTCGAAGATGGTGCGCAGGACGACCGTGGAGTTGGTGTGCGAGATCGCCGGGATCGCGCGGATCCGGTCGAGCGCGTCGGCCAGCTCGACGGTGGTGCCCACTCTGACCTTGATGAGGTAGCAGTTCTCACCTGCCACCTCGTGCACCTCCAGTACGCACGGCTCCCGCTCCAGGGCCGCGCTGACCTCCGCCTTGGCCACGGAGCTGAAGCGCAGGGCGACGAACGCGGCCGTTCCCGCGCCGACCTCGGCCGGCTCGACGATCGCGCGGTAGCCGGTGACCACTCCGTCCCGGGAGAGCTTGTCCAGCCGGTCCCGTACAGAGGGCTCGGACAGCCCCACGAGCGCGGCGAGCGCGCGGACCGTCTTGCGTCCGTCGCGGGAGAGCTCCGCCAGCAGGACGCGGTTGATGGCGTCGAGGGGCTGCACAGACATGGGATCCTCCGCTAGCCTCTGAACATAAGGAATATATCTGAAAATACCTTATTAAATAAGGAGGCCGGCGTGCACCCGCCATCGCCTGATCTTCCGTACCAGCCGCGCAGCGTGCGTTTCAAGCGCCGGGTCCAGCTGGGTGACTGGGTGGTCAAGCTGTACACGATCGCGCCGCACGGGCGGCCTGCCCGCACGGAAGTCGCCGAGGCCGCGTTGCGTGCCGCCCGGGAGGTGCTCCCCGCGCCTGCCGTCGCGCCCGACCGGTACGGCGTCGGGTTCGTCATCGCCCATGACGCGCCCCGGCTCTGCTATGCGCTGGCCTGCTGGTGGGCCGAGCGGAACGAGGTCCACCAGCGGATCCTGTCCGCGCCGGCCGACCGGCCTGAGCACCTCGCGCCGCACCCGAGCGAGGCGGCCGGGTGCGTGTGGGAGCTGAGCGTCACCGATTTCGAGCGGCGCGCCTGGATCACGCACGTCCTCGCCAACCCCCGCGGCCCGGACCTGGACGCCTACCTCGCGCAGGAGTACGACGACGATGTCTGAGAAGAGCCCGCGTGAATGCCTGGAACGTTTCGCCGACGCCTGGGCCAGGCGCGACGTCGGCGGTCTGCTGGAGCTGATGACCGAGGACGCGGTCTACGCCGCGTCCGTCGGCCCCGAGCCGGGCCGCACCTTCCGCGGCCATGCCGAGCTGGCCGACGGCTTCCGTGCCATGTTCGAGCACGATGCCGGCGCGGTCATCGAGCAGGGCGAGCCGCTCGTGAACGGCGAATGGGCCGTGTGCACCTGGACGTACCACCTCGTGGCCGATGACGGCTCGCCGTACTGCGAGCACGGCATCGACCTGTGGCGTTTCAGCGACGGGAAGATCTGCCTCAAGGACGCCTACCGGAAGACCCGCGGCTGACTCACCGGCCGCTGTCCGGTGAGCCGGCACGCGCTGACGGGGCGGTGCGCGCGGCGCGGCGGCGTTCGGTGAGACGGCGGGCCTTGGCCGTGGCGCCGCAGTCCGCCATGCGGCACCAGCGGCGGGAACCGTTGCGGCTCTGGTCGAGGAACAGCCACCCGCAGCCGCCTTCGGCCACGGGGCAGCGGCGCACCCGGGTCAGGTCGGCCGTCCGCAGCACGTCGAGGGCGGCTTCGGCGGCCCGGTCGGGGATCAGCAGGGCCGGTACGGTGCCGTAGGTGAGCCGTATCCGCGGCGGGTCACCCCTGTCGAGCACCAGCGTTGCTCGGGCGGCCGCCCCGGACCACCGTTCGTGCAGCCCGACCAGCGCGGCACCGGCGGCGATCGGGTCGCCCTCGGCGGGGGAGCCCGGGTCATCCGTCGCTCCGCCGTCGGCGGGGCGGATCGCTGCGAGCATGACGAGGTGCAGCTGCTCCCGGATGTCTCGCACGGCGGCGAGTCCGGCGTGTGCCGCTGCGGGATCGTCGCGCCAAGCCTGACCCACCCGGTCGGCCTCCGCGTCGTTGATCAGGCCTACCCTCGACGTCCAGCGCAGTAGGGCGGAGATGTCGGACAGGAAGTCGTGGGGCGGGTCGCCGTCGAGCGGTGACCCTCGTTCGAGGGTGTTGACCAGGTCGAGTGCGGGGTGCCCGCCGACCAGCGGCAGCCGGCACACGTCGAGTGGCATACCAGGAACGCTACCACCTAAAGCGTTGATGGAGGTTGCCGAGCTGGGCATCGGATCACGTGACCCGGGTGTCCTCGGTCAAGGGCTCGGCGGTGGTCGCCGGCGCGGTGTTCCGCCGGCTGGAGAAGAGTGGCTCGGCCAGCGCGATGACGAAGGCCGCCGAACTGAGCAGCGCCCCGACGAGTGCCGTGCTGTGCACGCCCGGACCGGCCAGCAGCACGCTGCCGAAGAGCGCGCCCGCGGTGATGCCCGCGTTGAACGCCGTGGAGCTGCCGGCGCTCGCCATGACGGATTCGCCCGGCGCGTACACGAGCACCCGCGAGCCCAGTGCGGCGGTCAGCCCCGCCAGCGTGAAGCCGGACAGGGAGATCATGATGACGGTCGCGACCTGGGAGGCACCGAACGCGTACTGCCCGGCGAGCGCCAGCGCCTGCAGGCCGATGAGCCCCGTCATGGTGAGCCAGCCGTGGCGGTCGATGAGCCAGCCGACCGCGAGCACGCCGGCCAGGCCCGCGATCCCGCGCGCCAGCAGAAGCGGGCCGATCGACGACTCGGCGAAGCCGGTCACGCCGGTCAGGAACGGGCTGATGTAGGTGAGCGCCGTGAACGCGCCGGTGATCGCTGCCGCCGTGGTGACCACGATCGACAGATACCGGCCGCGATCGGGTGCGCTGCCCCGGTCGGCCGCCCCCTGCCCGGGCGGCGTGCCGGGCAGTACGGCGGCCACCGTGACGAGTACGAGCAGGCCCAGGCCGCTGAGCGCCAGGAACGCCACCCGCCAGTCGGTCAGCTGGCCGAGCCACGTGCCGGCCGGGATGCCGGCCAGCGTGGCGGTGGAGGCGCCGGCGTACAGGATCGACAGGGCCCGGCCGCGCACCTCGGCCCGGAACAGGCCGGCGACGGCCGGCGTCACGACGGCCCAGAACAGCGCCTGGCTCAGCGCCGTCACCATCCGGGCACCCATGAGCAGCCAGTAGTCCCACGCCACGGCTGACACCAGGGTCGCCACCACGAATACGGCCAACAGGACGCACAGCAGCCGCCGTCGAGGCAGCCGGCGAGTCAGCCGCGTGAGTGGCAGGGACACCACCACGATGATCAAGCCGTACCCGGTGACCAGCAGCCCGACCGCTGACGCGCTGGTCCCGAGGTCCGTCGCGATCAGGGGGAGCAGGCCGATCGGCAGCGCCTCGGTGGTCACGTAGAGGAACACGGCCAGGGTCAGGGCGATCAGGGTGAGGATCGCCGTCTTGCTTCCGAATCGATCTCGCACGCTGCCTCCTCGGTCGGGCCACCACTGTCCGGCGTCATAAGGGTAGCCAGATCGCGCCGACCATCGTGGTTTCCCTTGTTGAGCACGAACGTAAATGCATACGTGCTACCAGTCAACCGAATATAGCCGGTACGATTCAGAGCAGCGGGCCGCGCTGTCGGCCGGGTGCCGGGAGATGCGGGGTCGTGTGCCCGGTCAGTCGACGACGGCGGTCGCCTCCACCTCGACCAGGTGCTCGGGGGTGTGCAGCGCGGCGACGCCGATCAGTGTCGCGGGCGGCACCGGCGTCGTGCCCAGGCGATCCGCCGCGCGGGCCACGCCGTCGAGGAACGGGGCCATTTTGTCGGGGGTCCAGCCGACGACGTAGACGGTCAGACGTACGACGTCGTCGAAGGTGGCTCCGGCCCCCGCCAGGGCAGTGGCGACGTTGAGGTAGCACTGCTCGACCTGGGCGGCGAGGTCGCCGGCGCCGACGGTGACGCCGTCGGCGTCCCAGGCGACCTGGCCGGCGACGAAGACGTGCCTCGTGCCGGTCGCGACGGCGACCTGCCGGTAGACATCGACCTGGGGGAGGCTGTCGGGGTTGATCAGGGTGATGGCCATGGGTGTCTCCTCGATGCCGTGACCGCTGGGCCGGGTGCCCTCGGCAGCGGTTTCTTGCGGTTACTGGGAAACCGTAGGAGAGTGAACGCTGACGTGGAAGAACGCACTTTTCGGTGACGGAGGAACCTCATGGTGACCACGCAGTTCAGCGGCTCGGCGCAGGACGCCGACATCTCCCGCGCGGACTCCCTGGCGCGCGAGATCTTCTCGGACGTCGCCAACAAGTGGGCACTTCTGATCATCGAGACGCTGGGTTACCGCACCCTGCGGTTCAGCGAGTTGCGTAACGGGCTTGAGGGCATCAGCCACAAGATGCTCACCCAGAATCTCCGGATGCTGGAACGCAACGGCCTGGTCGAGCGGGAGGTGCACCCCACGGTGCCGCCGCGGGTCGAGTACACGCTGACCGGGCCCGGACGCGCCCTGCGCGCGACCGTCGACGTGATGTGCGGCTGGACCCAGCAGTACCTGGGTCACATCGAGGCGTCGCGCCGCAGGTTCGACGGCTGAACCCCGTCAGGCGCCCGGCGGCTGGTCAGCCCCGCAGCGTGAAGCTGCCGGCGGAAGCGGACCCGATCCGCGTCGGACTCCCGGTAGAGCGGCCTCGGACGCCGCGTGGCCGTCGGAGTCCTCGTACGCCCTCCATGGCAGCGCGAGTCAGGTGCTCGCCGAAGAAGTCTGCGAGCCTGGCGACGGCCGGGGTGACGTACTCGTCCTTGTCGTACAGATCCACATGGGTGGCGCCGTCGATGACGAACAGCTCGCTCGGCTGCCCGGCCTTGTCGATCGCCTCACGGCTGAAGTACGCGGTCTCCGCCTCGGAGCCGACGATCATCAGCAGCGGCCGGGGCGCGATGAGCCGGATCAACGCGAACGAGTCGTACTGCGCGATCTGGTCGATGCTGCGCAGCAACCAGGCGTTGTTCGCGCGGGGATGCCGCCCACGCGGGGTGAGGTAGTACTCCTGGGTCTCCCGGAGCTGAGTGTTCAGCACGCCTTCCGCGCTCTCGGGGATCCAGCGCACCATGTGCGGGGCCTCGCCGCGGGCCTCCGCCGTACGCAGGGCGCCGGCCTGGGCGAGCATCGCCTGGAGCACCTCTGGCCCCTGCGTACGGCCGAGCCCGTCACGGAACACGCCGCCCAGGTCCACGGCGCTGACGGTGGCCACGGACCTGATGCGGTGATCGGTCTGCGCCGCGTAGGGAACGTAGCCACCGGAGGCGCAGATGCCCAGGGCGCCGATGCGGTCCGCGTCGATGTCGTCGCGGACCGCCAGGTAGGTCACGGCGGACTTGACGTCCTCGGCGCGCTGGAAGGGGCTCTCCAGGCCGCGCGGCTCGCCCTCGCTCTCACCCTGGTACACGGCGTCGAAGACGAGCGCGGCGAAACCGGCACGGGCCAGGCGCTCGGCGTAGACGCTCGCGGTCTGCTCCTTCACGCCGCCCCCCGGATGGGAGACCACGACGGCCGGCAGCGGGCCGCCGGTGTGGTCGTCGGGGGTGAACAGAATCCCGGCGACGGCAAGGCCGTTGCTGGGGAAGGTGACGTTCGTCTTCATGTCCTCGTGCATTCTCGGGCAGGTACGGATTTCTCGGGCGATCGATCCGAGGCTCGCACGCGCCACACGCTGGAAAAAAGGGGAGACTTTCGTCCTCTGACAGCATTGTCCTGGGACAGGCCGGGCCCCCCTTCAGAGGTTCACCCGGTGGAGATACTGGGTCATATGAGCAGCAACGCGCACCCCAGCGAGTTGGGCGACTTCCTCAAGGCCCGGCGGACGGAGCTGAGCCCCGCCATGGTCGGGCTGGCCGACGCCGGCGGCAGGCGACGGGTCAAGGGCCTGCGCCGGGAGGAGGTGGCCATGCTCGCCTCGATCAGCACCGACTACTACACCCGCTTGGAGCAGGGGCGTCGTCAGGCCTCTGCGCCGGTGCTCGACACGATCGCGCGCGTCCTTCGGCTCAGCGACGACGAACGCGCCTACATGTTCGAGCTGTCCGGCAAGGACGCGGCCCGGCCGCGCCGGCGGGTCACCCAGAAAGTCCAGCCGCAGCTGCGGCGACTGCTGGACGACCTCGCCACCACCCCGGCCGTGGTCCTGGGCAGGCGCACGGACATTCTCGCGTGGAATCCCATGGCCGCCGCATTGTTCACCGATTTCTCGCGGATTCCAGAGAGAAAGCGCAATTTCGTGAGGCTGGTATTCGCCGACCCGGCCGTGCGGGCGCTGTATCCGGAATGGGAGTACATGGCCAAGGCCGGTGTGGCGCAACTCCGCATGGAGGCCGCCCGCGACCCGAAGGATCCACGGCTGATGGACCTGGTGGGCGAACTGTCGGTGCAGGACCAGGACTTCCGGCGGTGGTGGGGCTCCCACAACGTCGCCGTCCGGGAAATGGGCACCAAGGTGCTGCGCCACCCGGTCGCCGGCGACCTCACCCTCGACTGGTCCACCCTCACCTTCGCGCCCGACCCCGACCAGCAGCTCGTCACCTTCACCGCCGAGCCCGGCACGCCCTCCCACGACGGCCTGCGGATCCTCGCCTCCTGGGCGCTCGGCGCGGAGCGCTAGCCCGCTCTGGCCGGGACGAGGGCCGACGACCACGGCGTCCGCGCCGGGCGTTCCGAGGAAGTGACCGCGTGGGGGGCGAAGCTGGGAGCCGCCGCCGTTGGTGTAGGTCGCCCGTTTTCGCCGCCGAGCGTCGGGGAGAGGGTGGGAGTGCCAGGGCTACCCGGCGTGTGCCGGCCGTTCGTACGGTGAAGTCATCAGGTCCTGTCGAAACGGCGCATTACCGGAAGGACTTCTCATGACCGCCAACAGGCTCGGGGAATTTCTGCGCGCACGCCGCGCCGCAGCCGACCCCGTGGACCACGGGCTGCCCGTAGGTCAGCGCCGCACACCTGGGCTGCGCCGCGAAGAGGTGGCGATGCTGGCCGGCGTGTCGACCGACTACTACATCCGGCTGGAGCAAGGCCGTGACAAGCACCCCTCGCCGCAGGTCGTCGAAGCGCTCGCCCGGGCGCTCGGCCTGAGCGCGGACGCCGCCGACCACCTTCGCACGCTGGCCGGCCCGGCGCCGCCGCGCAGACGAGCCAAGCGCACGGAGTACGCCGACGCCGCTCTGATCCGCCTCATGGACGGCTGGCACACCACCCCGGCGCTCATCTTCGACCGCTACCTCAACCAGCTGGCCGCCAACCCGCTGGGCGAGGCGCTGTTCGACTGGATGGGCGAGGAGACGAACGTGGTCACTTCGGTGTTCCTCCTCCCCGCGGCCCGGACCTTCTACCGCGACTGGGAGCTGACCGCCGAGAACTGCGTCGCCGCGCTGCGCGCCACCGCCGGCGACGATCTGGACGATCCGGCCCTGCGCGCCCTGGTCGGCGAGCTGTCGCTGAAGAGCGCGGACTTCGCCCGCCTGTGGGCTCGCCACGACGTGCGCGGCAAGACCGCGGAGGTCAAGCGTTTCCACCACCATCTCGTCGGTGACCTGGAACTGAGCTACCAGTCGCTGACCGTCAACTCCAGCCCGGGCCAGCAACTGCTCGTCTACCAGGCCGAACCGGGCAGCCCCTCGGCTGACGCCCTGGCCGTGCTGGGCAGCTACCGGCTCCCGGCCGCCCGCCCTGCGGAAGAACGGCAGGCATGAAGGGCGGCCTTTCGGTCACGCTGGCCGCCGCCTCAGCCCTCGCCCTCGCCGCGTGTTCCGCACAGCGGGACGCGGCCCCACCCCGTACCGCCATCATCGTTCAGGAGCCCTCCATGACGCCCACCGGTCAGACCGCCCACCCGTATGTGGGCATGTGGGTCACCGCCGACGGCCACATCCGCCAGGGACTGACCTCTGACGGCCGCTACGACGAGGCGCGCGGCACCCGCAAGAGCGCCTACACCGGCCGGTACACCGTCACCGGCAACAAGATCGACTACGTCGACGACACCGGCTTCACCGCCGACGGCGTCTTCGTCGACGCCGACACGCTGCACCACGGCGGCATGATCTTCTACCGCGAGCGCTGACCCGGCCGTCACTCGCTCCAGGGCAGCTGGACGACGCCGTCTTGTCCCGCCTGATCGGCGGGGCGCAGGCGGACTAATTTGACCATTCGGTCATTTGATGCGGAATCATCCGGCAGGATGATCAACCGTTGGTCCCCAGGGTGGCGGGAGACGGTTGAGAAGGGTGGCTGCATGCGCAAGTCGACGACGATCCTCCTTGGCGCGGCACTGTCGGTCGGAGGGCTCATGGTCAATCCTGCGTACGCGGCCGCCTCCGCCGTCACCCCGGAGCGGGTGTGCGGTTCCGGCTTCGCCCGGGTCGCCCACAGCAAGCAGGCCGTGAAGACCTCCTCCCAACGTGTCCTCGGTTACGTCTACCTGCTGTACAACCGCAGGACCGGCTACAACTGCGTCACCACGATCAAGACCTCGAACGTCGGCACCCGCACCTTCGTCATGGCCACGATCACGACGCAGACGCGCGGGGCCAACTCACGCGCGAGCGGCGAGAACGAGGGCCGGAGCGTCAAGCACTACCTGGGACCGGTGAAGACCTACGGCAAGGGCCGGTGCGTCAGCTACATGGGGAGGATCCGGGATGACGGCCGCAATGCCGCCGAAGGCAAATCGCGCTGGAAGTCCTGGGGCAGCTGCGGCTGAGCCGGGTTCGGCCGCCGCCTTCCGCGAAGCCGCAATACCGCACCTCACGGACGACTTCTGACCGAACGACCGGCGAAAACGAGAACGGATTCCGATCATGGGCATAAGGCGTGTCGTCACGGGCCACGACCACGAAGGGCATGCGGTGTTCGTCTCGGACGCCCAGGTCGAGGCGACCACCGTCCAGTTGTTCACCTCCAGCTATCACGAGTTATGGCGGGCGGACGCTCCGCCGACGTTTCCCGATGAGGGCGTCAACGGCCCCAAGACCACGTTCTTCCCGCCCAGGGGCGGTTACCGGTTCTTCATCATGACGCTGCCGCCCGGCGACCACAGCGCGTCCGGAGAGGTCGACGTCGAGGCCGGGCTGCGCGAGATGGAGGAGAAACTGCCCGGCATCACCGGCTTGCTCGAGCCGGACGACCCGGGCATGCACCGTACCGACACCGTCGACATGGAACTGGTGATCTCGGGCGAGCTCACCCTGGAACTCGACGACGGGGTGGAGAAGACGCTGTATCCCGGGGACGTCATCGTCCAGAACGGCACCCGCCATCGCTGGCACAACCGCGGCACGGAACCGGTCGTCATGGCCTGCGTGGTCGTCGGAGCGTCCCGCGCCTGAGCCGGTGTCTCAGTAGTCCGATGGCACCACCGCGGGGAATGTCAGGTGACGCGCCGGGCCCACCGTCCAGGGCCGGAGTTTCTCGGGGTTGCGTACTGCCCAGATGTGCTTGATCCGGTCGGTTGCGACGTCGAACGCCACCACCATCACGGTGACGCCGTCTCGCCGGGCGACCAGACCGGGCTGACCGTTGACGGTGCGTTCCAGGAGCGTCAGGTCGGGCACCCGGCCGGCGATGTCCACGGCGTAGCGTGCGATCCGCTCGGCGCCTTCGACTGCGCGGAGTACGGCGTCGACGACACCGCCGCCGTCGGCGATCGCCGTGGCGTCGGGGTCGAGGAGGCCGATGAGGGCGTCGATGTCCTGGGCCTCCCAGGCCTGCTTGAACTCCCTGACGATGCCGGAGCGCCGGGCCGCCGGAGCCGGGGGAGCCTGCGACTCGCGGACGCGGCGGCGGGCCGACCAGGCCAGCTGGCGGCACGCCGCCGGCGTACGGCCGACGATCTCGGCCACTTCCGCGAAGGAGTAGCGGAAGACGTCGTGGAGGATGAGGGCGACGCGCTCGGCCGGGGTCATCGACTCCAGCACCACGAGGAAGGCCATGCTGATCGACTCGTCCAGGGTGACCTGGTCGGCCGGGTCGACGGCGCCGCCCGACCGCCCGTTGATCCACTCCGTACGGTCCTCGGGGAGCGGCTCCGGGAGCCATTCGCCCACGTAGCGCTCCCGCCGGGCCCGGGCCGAGCCGAGCACGTCGAGGCAGATGCGGCCGGCGACCTTCGTCAGCCAGGCGCCGGGGGACTCGATGACCTCCTGCTGCCGACGCGACATGGCGTACCAGCGGGCGTACGTCTCCTGCACGACATCCTCCGCGTCGGCGAGGGAGCCCAGCAGCCGGTACGCGAGACCGATCAGCCGACGTCCTTCGCCCGTGATCGGATCGGGCCCGCTGTGTTCTGGCTCGGTCATGGTGCCGACGACTCCCTCGGTCGCATCGCCCTCACCAGAACGACGTGACAGCGCACCGAAGTGTGAGGTTCCGTCGCCTGACATTCACGGCGGTCGTGTCGTCGGACTACTGAGACACCATCCAGCATCGTCAAGGAGCCCACCCATGTTCTTGCGTGTCGCGATCGCCTTGCAAACCGTTGCCCTCTTCGCCGCGCCGATCACCGCCGGTCTGTTGCTGACCTCGCCCGCCGGACGGACATCGCACAGCGTAACGGCGTACGGGGTGTTCACCGTGGCGGTGGTGCACCTCGTCACCGCGGTCCTGGTGTGGCGGCCGGGCGGCGGCTCGCCCAGGCCCATCCTGTACGCGGCCGTGTTCCTGGGGCTCACGCTGGCGCAGATAGCCCTGGGCATCGCGCACCTGACGGCCCTGCACGTCCCGCTGGGCGCGCTGATGTTCGGCATGAGCCTCCTTCAGCTCAGCCGGGTTCCGACGCGTGAAAGCGCCGCCCTGCCGGTGCGGTGACGGGCAGGGCGGCTCAGTCGGGAAGGTGGGCGATCAGCAGGAGCCGAGCATGCTGTTCAGCGCCGACTTCTCGGCGCTGTCCACGCTGAGGCCCCAGGTGTACTTGACCTGGATCCACGCGCGGGCGTAGGTGCAGCGGAAGGACGTCACGGACGGCTTCCACTGGGCGGGGTCCTGGTCGCCCTTGGACTGGTTGACGTTGTCGGTGACGGCCCACAGCTGAGGGCCGTCGAGGTCGTTGGCGAAGGACTGGCGGCGGGAGGTGGACCAGTTCCACGCGCCGGAGGCCCAGGCCTCGGCGAGCGGGACCATGTGGTCGATGTCGACGTCGGAGGCGGCGGTCCAGGTGGCGCCGTCGTACGGGGAGTGCCAGCGGCCGGCGGTGGCGGCGCAGGAGGAGCTGGTCACGACGTTGGTGCCGTCGCGCTTGAGCACCTGCTCGCGGGTGTCGCAGGCGCCGGAGATGGTGATCCAGTGCGGGAACAGGTCGCGGTCGTAGGTGGAGCCGTGCGACTCGGCGGCGACGGTCAGGGCGGCCAGCCGGGAGGCGGCGGTGCTCGCCGAGGGGATGCCGGGCGGGGTGGCGGAGGCCGGACCGGCGGTGGTGATCGCGGCGAGGGCGAAGGCGGTGAGGGTGGCGGAGATGACAGACACGACTCGGCGCATGGCCTGCGAGTCCCTTTCTGGCCGGCGTCCTCGGCCAGGGAGGGGTGATCCTGGTCGGGGCGAGGAAGCGGCCAAAGGGGACGTTCGCAGGGCTTCCTGGCGATCTAGTGAAGATCGCGTTTACCTTTTGTAAGGCGTATATGTCGGGAAAAAGTGCCATCCGAAAGCGGGGGTGAGCCTTCTCGGCAGCTTGCTGGATAAGGGGCCGCGCGGCCAGGGAGGGGGTGGGCGGTTCGCCGGGGAGGCGGACCGCCCTCAGCTCGGGCCCGGGGTCAGCGGACCCAGTCGACGCCGGTGACGGTGAAGCCGGAGCCGTCGTTCTTCAGTTCGTCGGTCAGTGACGAGTACACCCAGGTCTTGAACGTCCCCGCCTCGGTGTCCACCTCGACCAGCCGGGTCGGGTTCGACACGTCGTGGTAGCAGTTCAGGATCGAGTGGATCGTGTTGCCGTGCACCCCGGTGTCCACGCGGTGCGCCGTCGTGCCTTCGTGGCCGGAGAACACGAAGCGGATGTTGGCGTACTGCGAGATCAGCCGGTCGAACAGGTACTGCGGGCTGTTGGCGCCGTAACCGCCGTTGTCCTGCTTGATCGCCCCGGACGCCGTCAGGTAGGAGTGCGTGTTGACGATGACGTTGTGGTGCGGGTGCTCCGCCACCACGGTCCGCGCCCACTCGACGACCTCGGTCCGCGGCCACAGCTCCAGGTTGAGCACCATCCACTCCAGGCCGCCGGCGGTGAAGGTGTGGAAGGAGTTGTCGATCTTGCCGGGCTGGTAGGCGCCGGCCAGATAGGTCGAGCGGGTGGTCGGGAAGTACCGGTTGAAGGTGTCGGTGATCCGCAGGTTCGCCTTGACGTCACCGGGCGCCGCGGAACCGCCCTCCTTCACCGCCGCGGTGTCGTGGTTGCCGATGCTGTACGAGAACGGGATCGGCACGCGGGCGGCCTCCAGGACGTCCGTGGCGGCGTCGGCGCGCACGTACTGGTCGTGCGTCGGGGTGTCCCAGTTGACCACGTCGCCGATGTGGGTCACGTAGCGCAGGTCGAGGTCGTCGGCGTTGGCCGCCAGCCACTCGGTCCGGTCGACGAACCGGCTGGGGTCGTTCAGCACCTCGTTCTGGGTGTCCGGGATGACGGCGAACGTGAACGTCGGGTCCACCTGCGCCGGCTTGGCGTAGAAGGCCAGGCCGCGGTCGCTCCAGCCGTCGGCCGCCAGCCCGGCGCGTTCCCGCGGGGACGCGGCGAGCCGGCGACGTCCGTCGTCGTCGGTGTAGGTGTGCACCGGCACCAGGCAGTCGGCCGGCTCGGTGAACGCGAAGAAGTCGGCGCCCTCGTTGTCGTAGCCGGCGTCCATCAGGGCGGCGCGGTCGGTGCGCGAGAGGGTCCAGGCGTGGCGGTCGTTGACCCGGTCGTACAGGCGGAAGACCGGCCTGCCACCGCCGCGCCCCGACGTCGACACGGTGAAGGCCTCGGCCCCGTCGGTGTGGCCGCCGACCTTCTCGAGGTTCTCCGACTCGCGGCCGGACGTGGTGTAGACACTGTCACCGGTCTTCGGATCGACGCGGTGGTAGACGGGGTCGTCGATCGACCGGCAGTCCACGGTCGCCGCGTCGGCGGCGGGCGCGGCGGTGACCGTCGCCGCCAGCAGGAACACAGCGCCCAGGGGGAAGAGACGTCGCATCGGTGTCGGGCTCCCATCGTGAGGGGGTGCGGAACCCGTCAACGATCATCGTCAGGGGTGCCGACGGGACGAACTGGGATGCGTCTCCACATGAACAGTTGCCGCCGTCATAAGGAGCCTGCACGGCCAGCTCGTGTACGGCGGGGCGACCTCCTGGCCGAAGCGGCGTACGCCCGGCCTCCACCGCGGCTTCGTCGATCAGCCGGTTCCCCGCCGCCGGCCCCCGCGCAGACAGGTACGGCGAGCTCGACACCCACGCGTCCGCGATTCTGCCCGCCACCCGCAACATCCTCGGCTGGTACGCGCCGAGCCAGATGGGCAGGTCGCGGACCGGGCGTCACACCGAACCGCAGCGGTGTCCGTACGCCGACATCGCTGTATCAATCATGAGCTTCCCCGGCTGAAGGCCGGAGATGACCGCTCAGGTCGCCGGCGAGCCTGATGTCGACGCGTCGTTCCATGAAACGCCAGGTCCCGTCATGGCGCTCGAACCGGTCGTGGTACCGGCCGGCGGCGATGACCTGGGGCGGCCGGCCCGGAAGGGCCTGCAGGACGGTGACGTACGAACGTGCGCGGGCGGTGTCCGCATGGTCGTCGAGTTCGACGGCGATGTTGGTGGTGATGTGCTGGGTCCGGGGTGTGCCGCCGGGATGGACGATCAGAGTGTCGCGGAACCATCTCTCGATCGCCTCCCGGCCGCCCAGCGGCGCGCCACTGCCCCGGTACACGGCATGGGCGAGCAGGTCGCCGACACCGGCGAAGTCTCCGTCGTCGACGAGTTCGGAGTACCGCGCGATCAGGTTCTCGATCTGCCGGCCCGACGCCGGATCGATGGCGGGCATGGTCTTGTCTCCCTTCGCGGTCAGAAGCGGTCGACGTCGACGACGGCCTTGGCGAACGCCTCCGGAGCCTCCTGCGGGACGTTGTGGCCGATCCCCAGAAGGGTCCTGTGCTCGTACGCCCCGGTGAAGTGGTCGCGGTAGGAGGCGCCGCCGCCCGCGGGGGTGAACGGGTCGAGCTCGGCGTCAAGGGTGATCGTGGGCACGGCGATCTTCGGGGCCGTGGCCAGCCGCCGCTCGATGGCGTCGTAGCGGGGCTCGCCCTTGGCCAGGCTCAGCCGCCATCGGTAGTTGTGGATGACCACGGGCACCCAGTCGGGGTTGGTGAACGCCGCCGCGGTCCGCGCGAACGTCGCGTCGTCGAAGTCCCACGTCGGCGAGACGTCCTTCCAGAGGAGCCGGACGAACTCGTCGCGATGCCTCTCAAGGCCGAGCCGGCCCCTTTCCGTGGCGAAGTAGTACTGGTACCACCAGGCGTGTTCGGCCGCCGGCGGCAGCGGCTCCCTGTTCGCCTCCCGGTCGGTGATCAGGTAGCCGCTCACCGAGACGAGGGCCTTGCAGCGCCCGGGCCAGAGCGCGGCGACGATGTCGGCCGTCCGCGACCCCCAGTCGAAGCCGCCGATGACCGCCTTCTCGATCTTCAGCGCGTCCATCAGCGCGACAACGTCGAGGGCGATCGCGGCCTGCTGGGCGTTGCGGAACGTCCGGCTGGACAGGAACCGCGTCGCACCGTGTCCGCGCAGGTAGGGAACGATCACCCGGTAGCCGCGCGCCGCCAGCAGGGGCGCCACTCCCGCATAGCTGTGGATGTCGTACGGGAACCCGTGGAGCAGGATGACCACGGGCCCGCGCGATGGCCCGGACTCGGCGTAGCCGACGTTCAGCACACCGGCCTCGACGTGCTTCAACGCGTGCGCCGAAGCGGTCGCCGCCGGGAGGGCCGCGGCCGCGGCTCCCCCCACCAGGAGTTTGGAGAACGTACGTCTGTTCAATTCATCGACCTTCCATGCATAAGGAGCGCTATGACGAGTCGTCTCGTCGTTCTTCAACCCATTGGGGATGGTTCTTGGTGGCCCACGCGGTCGTCACCGAGCCCGTGCGCATCCCGCGCCGCGCCTGGGGGTCCAGGTACGCCAGCCGGACGTGCCCGAGGACGACGACGGCGATGGCCAGCGCCGTCACGTCGTGCACGAAGATCGCGTTCGACCGGGGGATCGACGGGAGAGCTCCGGTGAACCACATCAGCAGGCCGGTGAACGTCATGACCGGCACCGCTCCCGCGATCCAGCCCGCGTAGACCTTCTGCCCGGCGTTGAACTTGCCGGCCGGGCGCGGTCCCGGCGTGCGCCCGCGTACCGCGCGCAGCCACTGCCTGTCGTACGGCGCCAGCCGGTTGAGCCTGCGCAGATCGGCGCGGAACGCCCGCGAGGCGAGCCCGAGGAGGACCGGCGCGGGCAGCAGCAGCCCCGACCACTCGTGGACGACGACCACCAGGTGGCGGCGGCCGACCAGCTGAGCCAGCGGTGCGAAGTACAGGCAGGCCGCCGCCCCGGCGCACAGCAGCATGAGACCGGCGGTGGCGCGGTGGACCAGGCGCTGCGTACGGCTGAACCGCGGCAGCTCACGTCCGGTCGAGCCAGCCGTCGACGTCATAGCCGTACTCCTCCCAGTAACCGGGGACGACCTTGTCGGTGACGGAGATGCCGGACAGCCATTTGGCGGACTTGTAGAAGTACATCGGCGCCACGTAGAGCCGTACGGGGCCGCCGTGCTCGTGGGTGAGCGGCTCGTCCAGCATGTCCAGGGCCACCACCACGTCGGCCCGGCGGGCCTGATCGAGCGTCAGGCTCTCGCTGTAGACGCCGTCGAAGCAGGTGAAGCGGACCGCCCTGCCCTCCGGACGCACCCCGGCCACGTCGAGGAGGTCCGAGAGCGGCACCCCGGCGAAGGGGACGTCCGGCACCCGCCAGCCGTCCGTGCACCGCGCCTCGCCGACGATCCGGGTCCGGGGCAGCTCCCGCAGCTCGTCGAGCGTGTACGTCGCGGGCCGCTCGACCAGGCCGCCGATCTCCAGCCGGTAGTCGGCCGCGGTCTTCCTCGGCACCGAGGCGGCGACGCTGTAGTACCGGAAGCCGCCCGGGTTCGGCAGCAGCCCGCTGAGCCCGGTGGGGTCGTTCTGGGAGACGGCTCCGAGGAACCGCTCCCAGCCGTTCTGGACGAAGGGCGCGGCGGCGAGACCGGCGGCACCCAGGCCGAACATCGACAGCATCACCCGGCGCGCGATGGGCGGGTCGCTCTTGCTCACGACTCACCGAGCCTCGCGGCCACGTGGCCGAATTTCTTCTCACGTCGTCTGCGGGTCACCAGATCACTCTCCTGGGCCGGACGGCCCGTTGACCCCAGGGAGGTCACTGGCCGGACCCCTGGTATCGGCTTTGATCAGCCGTTCGCGCAGCGGTATCCGGCGGCCGCCGCCGGGTCGCCGTGCCCGACGCGGCGGGTCACCCGCGGGTACCGGCACACGTCGCGGATGACGGTCCTGTCGGCGTTCGCCGTGGCGAGGGTGGCCGGCGCCTTGCCCTTCTCGACCCAGTCCACCAGCGCGCCCAGGGCGTCGGCCGGCTGCGGGCCCGGGCCGCCGCCGCAGTGGGTCACGCCCGGCAGCAGGAAGAGCCGGTAGAAGTCGTCGACCCTCTGGTCGCCGCCCATGCGCCAGTTGACGCGTTCGCGGTAGTCCACGCTGCCCTGGGTGGGGATCAGCTCGTCGGCCTGGCCGTGCCAGCTCAGCAGCTTGCCGCCGGCGTCGCGGAACGCGGACAGGTCGGGATCGTCGGTGCCGATGACGGTGTTGAAGGCACGCTGCGACTCCTGGAAGACGCGGGCGAACTGCCGGTAGGTCAGCTTGCTCGTGTCGAACCGCGGGTCCTGCTCCACGAAGTACCTGACCCAGCTGTCCGCGACGAAGAACGGCTCGCCGACCTTGGCCAGGTAGCCGAAGCTCGCGCCCTTGGCGGGGCCGTACCAGAGCTTCTCGCCGCGCGGTGAGACAGGACCCGCCCAGATCTTCCTGACCACGTCGGCGACGGCGGCGGAGACGGTGACGGTCCTGCCCTCGCACACGACCTTGGCGCCGATCAGGCGCCGCGGGTCCCAGCGGCAGTCCTGCGGGTCGGCGATGACACCGTCCTTGACGCCGTCGCGGGTGTCACAGGCCTTGACGGCGGCGCTGTTGAACGCCTCCAGCTCGCACGGGGTCGGGTAGGTCCGTTCCTCGTTGAAGACGACCTGCGGCCAGAGCGTGGCGACCGCGAACCTGTCCCAGTTGATCGCCGGCGCGGTAGCCAGGACGCCCTGGAAGTCCCGCGGGTGGTCCTGCGCCTCCGCGAAGCCCTGCCGGCCGCCGGTCGAGCAGCCGTTCCAGTACGCGTACCGCACCGGGTCGCCGTAGAACCGCAGCGCCACGTCCTTGCCGACGACCGCCATGTCGTGGACCGACCGCGAGGCGAAGTTCTTCAGCAGCGGGCTGTTCACCTCGCCGTCGGCGGTCAGCGCCCATCCGCTCACGTCGACCGGTGAGCGGCCGATCCCGGCGTCGGTGGCCGCCGCCACGTAACCGGCCTTGACCGCGGTGATCAGCGGGGCGCCGAAGTCGCCCGCCAGGTACGCGCTGCCGCCGGTGCCCTGGAACCGTCCGGTCCAGTCGTCCCGGTCCTGGGGCAGCGAGATCTGGATGGTGACGTGGTCGTCCGCCTCCGGGTGGGTCAGTGTGACGGTGATGTCGCACCGCGCCGGGACGTCGGCGATCGGCGCCGGTGTGGGCAGCGGAGGGATGCCGGGGAAGGTGACCGTTCCCGCGGCGTGCGCGGTCGCCGTCACCGACTCGACCTCGGCGCCGGGCGGCGCGGAGACGGGAAGCGGGGAGCACACCGTGGGATGGCGGGTGGCCGCGTCGGCGGCCGCCGGTGCCAGGGCCGACAGCGGCAGCACCGCCGCCACCAGCATGATGAGACGTTTCATGCCGTCCACTGTCACGGGCCGGGTCCCGGCCTCGCCCCAGGCAGGCTCCCTGGGCGGTCACTGGCGTCGTTGTGCCACTCCGGGGGCCCGGCGGCACTCGTTGCTGTCACAGGTGTGTACGGTGCCTGGCGGGGGAGGGCGAGGTGCTGAACAACATCCGGCTGCACGGCCGGCGACACGAACGGGACACGATCGGCCGCCTGTTGCGCGACGTCCGCGACGGCCGGAGCCGCGTGCTCGTCCTGCGCGGTGAGCCGGGCGTCGGCAAGACGGCGCTGCTCGACTACCTGGTCGAGCGTGCGCCCACCGGCCAGGTGACCCGCACGGCCGGGGTCGAGCCGGAGGCCGAGATCGCCTACTCCGCGCTGCAGCAGCTCTGCGCGCCGCTGATCGGCCGGATCGAGCGGCTGCCCGAGCCGCAGCGGGCCGCGCTCGCCACCGCCTTCGGGCTCACCCCCGGCCCTCCGCCGGAGGGGCTGCTCGTCGGACTGGCCGTGCTCGGGCTGTTCGCCGAGGCCGCGGCACAGCGGCCGCTGGTCTGCGTGGTGGACGACGTGCAGTGGATCGACCGCATGTCCGAGGTGATCCTCACCTTCGTGGCCCGCCGGCTGGACGCCGAGTCGGTCGCCCTGGTGTTCGCCGCACGGAGCCCCGGAGACGAGCAGCTGCTCGGCGGCCTGCCGGAGCTGCGCGTCGAGGGGCTGCCCGACGCCGACGCGCGGGCGCTGCTGGACTCCGTGCTCACCGGCCCGGTCGACGCGCGCGTACGCGATCGCATCGTCGCCGAGACGCGCGGCAATCCGCTGGCCCTGCTCGAACTGCCCCAGGGCCGCACGCCGGCGGAGCTGGCGTTCGGGTTCGGCGGGCGGAGCACGACACCTCTGGTGAGCCGGGTCGAGGAGGACTTCCAGCGACGTGTCGCGGCGCTGCCGGCGGCCACCCGCCGCCTGCTGCTCGCCGCCGCCGTCGAACCGGTCGGCGACGTGACCCTGCTGTGGCGGGCGATCGGGCGGCTCGGAGTCGGGCCGGACGCCGTCGTGCCCGCGGAGGCCGCCGGGCTGGTCGAGATCGGCACGCGCGTCCGCTTCCGGCATCCGCTGGTGCGCTCGGCCGCTTGGCGGTCGGCCGAGGCGGCCGACCTGCGTGAGGTGCACCGCGCGCTCGCCGAGGTGACCGACCCGCAGCAGGACCCCGACCGGCGCGCCTGGCACCGGGCGCACGCCGCCGTGGGACCGGACGAGGACGTCGCGGCCGAACTCGAACGCTCGGCCGACCGCGCACTGGCTCGCGGCGGCCGAGCGGCGGCGGCGGCCTTCCTCGAACGCGCCACCGAGCTGACCGCGGACCCGAAACGACGGGCGACGCTGGCCCTGGCCGCCGCACATGCCCGCTTCGCCGCCGGCGCCCCCGCCCTGGTGCCCGACCTCCTGGCCGCCGCCGAGCTGGGCCCGCTCGACCTGCTGCAGCAGGCCGACGTCGAGCGCCTGCGGGCGCAGGTCGCCTTCGCGCTCAACCCCGGGCGTCAGGCCGGCCCGCCGCTGCTCGCGGCCGCCCGCCGGCTGGAGACGCTCGACCCCGACGCGGCGCGGGCGACCTATCTCTCGGCGCTCGGCGCGGCCATGCACAGCGGCCGGCTCGGCGGGGACGATCTGCTCCGGGCGGCCGAGGCCGCCCGAGCCGTCCCGGCGGGCGAGTCCATGGCCGGGCTCCTGCTGGCCGGCCTCACGACGTGGAGCCTGGACGGGTACGCGCCCGCCGTGCCCCTTCTGCGCCGGGCGCTGGACGCGCTCACCACGAACGACGACCTGGCCCTGCTGTGGTTGGCCGGACCTGTGGCGCACGAGGTGTGGCGGGACGAGACCTGGCACCGCCTCACCGCGCAGGCGGTCGGCTTCGCCCGTGCCACCGGGGCGCTGTCCGTGCTGCCCACCGCGCTGGCCTTCCGCGCCGGCTCGCTGGTGTACGAGGGCCGGTTCGCCGACGCGGCGGACCTGCTCGACGAGGCCGCCGGCCTGGGACGCGCCACCGGACTGGCCGCGTATCCGTCCGCCTCGCTCACCCTGGCCGCCCACCGCGGCCAGGAGCTTCCCGCGACGGAGCTGATCGAGACCACGGTCGAGGACGCCGCCGCCCGCGGCGAAGGCCGGCTGCTCGGGCTGGCCGGCTACGCCAAGGCGGCGCTCTGCAACGGGCTGGGCCGCTACCCGGCCGCTCTGGAGGCCGCCCGGCAGGCCGTCGAGTACGCGGACATCGCCGTGTTCAACTGGACGCTCGGCGAGCTGGTCGAGGCGGCGGTGCGCAGCGGCGAGCCGGCGACCGCGACGCAGGCGCGCGAACGGCTCGCGGAGCGGACCTCGGCCGCCGGGACGGACTGGGCCCTCGGGGTGCAAGCCGTGGCCGACGCGCTGGCCGGACCGGCGGAACAGGCCGAGGAGCGCTACCGCGAGGCCATCGAGCGGTTGTCCGCCACCCGGATGCGGCTGCAACTGGCCCGGGCCCGCCTGCTCTACGGCGAGTGGCTGCGCCGGGACAACCGCCGTGGTGACGCCCGCGCCGAGCTGCGCACCGCCCACGACGCGTTCACCACCATGGGCGCCGAGGGCTTCGCCGAGCGGGCGGGACGGGAGCTGGCCGCCACCGGGGAGACCGTCCGCAAACGGACCATGGAAGCGCGCGAGGAGCTCACCTCGCAGGAGGCGCAGATCGCCCGCCTGGCCATGGCGGGCCGGACCAATCCCGAGATCGGCGCCGTGCTGTTCCTCAGCCCGCGCACGGTCGAATGGCATCTGCGCAAGGTCTTCATCAAGCTCGGCATCGGATCACGCCGCGAGCTCGCCGCGGCGCTGCGCGACCAGTGACCTCCGGGCCCGCCCCAGGGAGTCTCCCTGGGGCGGGGTCACCGCTTCGGCGGCGATCGTGGATGCCGGATGCCGCGCGGCATCCGCACAGCGCCGAGGAGCGAACATGGTGGACTACAAGCTTGAGGTGATCGTCCTGCCGGTCGCGGACGTCGACAGGGCCAAGGACTTCTACACGAGGATCGGCTTCCGGGAGGATCTCGACTACGTGGACGGCGCGGGCTTCCGGGTGGTGCACTTCACCCCGCCGGGCTCCCCGTGCTCGATCATCGTGGGCGCCGGGATCAGCACGGCCGAGCCGGGCTCCGTGCAGAACGTGCACCTCGTCGTGGACGACATCGAGGAGGCCAGGGCCGACCTGGTCGGCCGCGGCGTCGAGGTGAGCGTAATCTTCCACGACGAGGGCGGTGTCTTCCACCACGCCGGGACCGAGAAGCGGGTGCCGGGCCTCTACCCCGGGCGGCGCTCGTACGGCTCCTTCGCCTCGTTCAGCGACCCCGACGGCAACGGCTTCGTGCTGCAGGAGGTGACCGAGCGTCTTCCCGGCCGTTGAGCCAGCGGGCTCTCCGCTGTCGCCCCCGGGCCGGCAGCGGAGAGTGGCAGCGCCCAGACGCCCGGCCTTACAGCGCACGCCGCGCCCGTGCGGGCAGTCGCGCCGCGTTTGTGCGGTTTCACCGCATCAGCGGCAGCTTGCCGACGATCTTGTCGACGCGGTTGCGGGGCCCGACGATGCTGACGGCGTAGTACTCCACGTCCTCGGCGGCGGTCTCTTTCACGGTGTCGAGATATTCGGCGTAGACGCGCGTGTGCTGGGCGGCGGCCGGCATGTCGGCCACGAAGCAGTTGCCGGCGGAGGCGGCCTTGGCGCGGATCGCGCGCAACGTGGCGGCGTCGGCGGTCAGGATGGAGCACCCCGCCCAGGGCAGGCCCGGGTGGGCGTGACCGTCCGCGTCGATCGCGTCGTCGCCGAGGATGCCGGTCACCGCGTCCGAGGTCGCGGCCGCCACACAGACGGCCGCGTTGACGGCGCGGCCGGCGGGCAGGTCGTCGTTGATCACGACCACCCACTTGAGGCGTGCCGCTCGGGTCGGGGCGGTGGGGTCGATCTCCTCGGGCGCGAAACCGACGCCTCCTGGGATGGTGCTCGGGTCGGACATCCTGACTTCCTCTACTCATCCATACGGAACTAGTTCGATATACTAGGCGTTCATTCACCAGATGAACAAGCAATCCGTATTTGATTCGGATGGAGTGAGGTTGAAGCGGGTATGGACGAACTTGATACGGCGATCCTGGCGGAACTGCAGTCAGATGCACGGAAGACCAACCGCGACGTCGCCGAGGCGGTCGGCGTCTCCCCGACCACCGCGCTCGACCGCACCCGCGCCCTGCGCCGGCGGGGCGTCATCCGCGGGGCGATCCTCGACGTCGACCTGCCCTCCATCGGCCGCCCCGTCCAGGCCCTCATCGCCATCCGCGTACGCCCCCCGTCGCGGCGCAACATCGAGGGCTTTCGCAACTGGGTCAGCGCCCTGCCGGACACGCTCGGCGTCTATGTGACCACCGGGACCGAGGATTTCATCGTGCACGTCGCGGTGCCCGACAACGCCGGCCTGTACGCGTTCGTCATCGACAAGCTCACCGAGCGCCCCGAGGTCGCCGACGTCCGCACCTCGATCGTCTACGAGCACCTCCGCAACGACCGCATCGCCCCTGTCCTGCCGTGAACCGACCCGGACAAGACCGTTCGGGGGTGTCTCCTTCCGATGGATCGTCAAAGGCCGGCGTCACCGTGAGCAAGGTGTCGATCGTCCTGATCGTTGTCGTGTCGGCGCTCGTGGGCGGCGTCGCGGCGAGCCTGCTGCCCTCCGGTGACGTGCCCGTTCATGTCGCGGAAGGGCGCGCGGTTCTGACGAGCGATGGTTCGGGCACCTTCGTCACCGACGACGAGAGCATGTCGGCGTTCATCCCCGCCGGCATCCCATGGACGGACGCCAGTGGCGGTTCTCACATGGGCGGCCGCCCGGACTGCCTCCCGGACGGGCAGAATGAGGGTGCGCGACCCAGGCCCGGGTGAAGGTTGGATACCGGCAGCTGGAGATGCCCGACGGCGACGGCCACACGTTCGTCGCCTGGATCGGCTGCCTGTAGGCCATGCCACATTGATTGGGGCTTTGGGATACAGCATTCTGTATGTACGATCGCAGCGAAGTGGAGGGGAGTACTCCTTCGCGGCCGCGTCGTCATCACGGACCCGCCTCGGGGCCCGGCGCGGTCGGTCCGCGACGGCGCGGGCGGAGAAGACCTCCGACAGACGTGTCAACGCCTAAGTCGGAGGAGCACTTATGCCCCCACCCATGTCCGTGCCCGCGTGGCTCTGGGCCGCCACCATCGCCACCCTGCTCGGGCTCATCCTCGTCGACCTCGTCATCGTCAACAGGAAACCCCACAAGGTCACGATCGCCGAGTCCGCCCGGTGGATCTCCTTCTACATCGGCTGTGCCATCGCGTTCGGCGCCGGCGTGTGGGTCTTCGGCGGTGACGACCAAGCGGCCGCGTACTTCACCGGCTACATCACCGAGTACTCGCTGAGCGTCGACAACCTGTTCATCTTCATGCTGATCATGGCGAACTTCGCCGTGCCCGTGATCCACCAGCACCGCGTGCTGCTCATCGGCATCCTGATGGCGCTGGTCATGCGCGGGATCTTCATCGGCGTGGGCGCGCAGGCCGTACAGCGCTTCAGCTGGGTCTTCTGGCTCTTCGGCGGCATCCTCATCTACACCGCGTGGAAGCTGGCGTTCAACAACAAGGACGACGACGAGTACGACCCCAACGGCGGCGTCGTACGGCTGGTGCGCAAGCTGTTCCCGGTCACCGACGAGTACCACGGCTCCAAGCTGACCATCAAACGGGACGGCCGCCGCTGGCTGACCCCGATGTTCATCGTCATGATCGCCATCGGCGGCGCGGACCTGGTCTTCGCGGTCGACTCGATCCCCGCCATCTTCGGCATCACCCAGGACGCGTACCTGGTCTTCGCGGCCAACGCGTTCGCGCTGATGGGGCTGAGACAGCTGTACTTCCTGCTCGGCGGACTGGTGGAGAAACTCGTCTACCTGTCCTACGGTCTGGCGGTCATCCTCGGCTTCATCGGCGTGAAACTCGTGCTGCACGCCCTGCACGAGAACGAGTTGCCGTTCATCAACGGCGGCGAGCACGTCACCTGGGTCCCTGAGATCAACAACTGGGTCTCGCTGGGCGTCATCGTCACCGTGCTGGCCGTCACGACGGTGCTCAGCGTGCTCAAGTCCAAGCGCGACGCCCGCCGGAGCCCCGCGCCGCCCGTCTCGGAACCCGAGCCCGCCGAGTAGCAGCAGGAAGGCTCGCCGCCGTGGCCGCGCCCGGCGGCGAGCTCCTGGCGTTCGCCTTCACGCGGGACGCGCCGCCCGCGGGGTTCACCTCAGTTCGGTGTCCAGCAGGCCCATCATGAGGTAGTCGTAGCGCTTGCCCGCGGTGCGGAACGCCTCTCGCCGCCGGCCTTCCTCGACGAAACCCACCTTCTTGTACGCCTGCACGGCCCCGGTGTTCTCCGCGACGACCCACAGCATCACCCGGTGCAGGCCCATCTCCTCGAACGCGTACCGGCAGATCACCCGGACGGCGTCGCTTCCGTGGCCGCCGTTCCAATGGTCGCGTTCGCCGATGGCGACGCTCTGCAGCGTGGCCTCGCCGTGCACGAAGTCGGTGTCGCCGAGGGCGACGTATCCGATCAGCTTCCGGCTGTCGAGCGTCTCGATGCCGAGCAGCATCTGTTCGAACGTGTTGCGCGGCCTGTTCTGCCCTTTCTCGATGTTCTGAGCAAGCGAGATGGGCGGATCGCCGCCCATCCACCGGCCCACCTCCGGGTCGTGGTACCAGCGCCACATCGCCTCGCTGTCGGCCGGCTCAAGGGCTCGCAGTCGAACACGTTCTCCGGTCAGCATGGGCAGCTCCTCATCGTCGGACGCCCAAGTCTGCCAAGGCCCCCATGGCGCCATCACCTCCGGGTGGTGAGGCCTTGCAGGGAGTCGGTGAGCAGGGCGCGGAACGTCTCGTTCTCGCGAAGGTCGGGGGTGAAGATCTCGTCGATGGACAACAGGCGGTTCACGGTCGCCGCGGCCGAAGACGGTCCGTTGCCGCGCAGGCGGTCGGCGAGGGGGTCGTCGAGGTCGGGGGCCGTGGTGACGTGGCGCATCCAGCCGGCCACCGCCAGCGCGATCCAGCGGGGCTCGTGCCCGGCGGCCAGCCGGTCGCGGGCCGGGTCGAGCAGGCGTTGCGGCAGTTTCTGCGAGCCGTCCACCGCGATCTGCGCGACGCGGTGCCGCAGGCCGGGGTTGGCGAACCTGGCCAGCAACGACTCCTTGTATCCCGCCAGGTCGAACCCGTCGAGCCCGCCCAGGGTGGGGGAGAGGTCCTCGTCCATCAGCCGGCGGAGGAACCCGGCGAACGCCGGATCGCGGACGGCCTCCGACACGTACGTCGCACCCGACAGGTAGGCGATGGCGGAGTGGCTGCCGTTGAGCAGGCGGAGCTTCATGCGTTCGTACGGCCGGACGTCGGCCACCAGGAGCGCGCCCGCCTTCTCCCACGCCGGTCGGTCACCGGCGAAGGAGTCCTCGATCACCCACTGCGTGAACGGCTCGGTGACCACCGCGCCGAGGTCGGTCACGCCGAGCCGGGCGGCCATGTCGTCCAGGTCGGCCTGCGTGGTCGCGGGCACGATCCGGTCCACCATGGACGCGGGGAACGTGACGTTCCGCTCGACCCAGTCCAGCAGCGGCGGCTCGCACAGGTCCGCCACCAGCCCCGCGAGCGTCGCTCCGTTCCCGGGGAGGTTGTCGCAGGAGATGACGGTGAGCGGGCCCGCGTCCGCGGCTGCGCGGGCGCGCAGCCCGCTGACGAGCCTCCCGATCGCGCCGGGATGCGATGCGCGGCGATACGCCCGCTCCGTGATGGTCAGCGTGACGACCGCCGTCTCCGGCGCGGCCAGCCGTACGGCGAGGTCGTCATCGGGGGCGAGCACCTCACGCACCGACCCGACGACGCGGGTCTCCTCGCCGGCGCGCACCCCGTACAGGCAGTCCTGGGGCCGCAGTCGGTCGGCCACGTCGGTGCTGCGCTGGCTGGCGCCGCAGATGCCCCAGCGGTCGTCACCGGTCGCGGCCATGGCGCGCTCGGTGTAGACGGCCTGGTGGGCCCGGTGGAAGGCGCCGATGCCGAGGTGCACGACGCCGGTGACGCGCGGCTCCGCGAGCGGTCGCGCCTCGGGCGCGACCCTGGCCAGGGTCGCGCGGCTGAGTCTCACCAATGGTGCATGCTCCCGTCCATCAGGCGGTTGACCGGCAGGTACGCCGGCTCGTACGGGTAGCGGGCGGCGAGCTTCTCGTCGATGTCGACGCCGAGGCCCGGCTCCTCGCCCGGGTGGAGGTAGCCGTCGGCGTAGTGGTAGCCGTGCGGGAAGACCTCGTCGGTGGCCTCGGTGTGCCGCATGTACTCCTGGATGCCGAAGTTGGGGACGGCGATGTCCAGGTGGAGCGCGGCCGACATGCACACGGGGGACAGGTCGGTGGCGCCGTGGGAGCCGGTGCGCACGTGGTGGAGCGCGGCCAGGTCGAAGATCCGGCGCAGGTGGGTGATCCCGCCCGCGTGGACGACGGTGGCCCGGATGTAGTCGATGAGCTGCTCGCGGATCAGCTGCTCGCAGTCCCAGATCGAGTTGAAGACCTCGCCGACCGCGATCGGCGCCCTGGTGTGCTGCCTGATGAGCCGGAACCCCTCCTGCAGCTCGGCCGGCACCGGGTCCTCCAGCCAGAACGGCGCGTACTCCTCCAGCGTCAGGCCGAGCCGGCCAGCCTCGATCGGGGTGAGGCGGTGGTGGATGTCGTGCAGGATGTGCAGGTCGTAGCCGAACCGGTCGCGTACGGCGGCGAACAGCTCGGGCACGACGCGCAGGTAGCGCTCGGTCGACCAGGTGGCCTCGCTCGGCCGGTTCGTCTCGGCGGGCTCGTAGAACATCTTGTCCTTGCCGACGCCGTAGGTCGCGTCGAGACCGGGGACGCCGCACTGCACGCGGACGGCGCGGTAGCCGAGATCGACGTAGCGCGCCACCTCGTCGAGCACCTCGGGGATCGTCTCGCCGTTGGCGTGGCCGTACACCGTGACGCCCTCGCGGGAGCGCCCGCCGAGCAGCTGGTAGACCGGCAGGCCGGCGACCTTGCCCTTGATGTCCCACAAGGCGGTGTCGACGGCCGCGATCGCGGTCATCGTGACGGGGCCGCGCCGCCAGTACGCGCCGCGGTAGAGGTACTGCCAGGTGTCCTCGATGCGCGCCGGGTCGCGGCCGATGAGCAGCGGGCAGACGTGGTCGCGCAGGTAGGACGCGACCGCGAGCTCCCTGCCGTTGAGCGTGGCGTCGCCGATGCCGGTGACGCCGTCCGAGGTGGTGATCTTCAGGGTGACGAAGTTCCTGCCCGGGCTGGTGACGATGACCTTGGCGTCGGTGATCTTCACTGGTAGGCCTCCAGGTCGGCGAAGAGGGTGCAGTCCGGGTGGGTGCGCAGGACCGAGGCGGGGCAGCTCTCGGCGATCGGCCCGTCGAGCGCGGCGGCGAGCGCGGCCTTCTTGTTCGGGCCGGGCACGGTGGCGACGAGCGTGCGCCCGGCCATCAGGGTGGGCACGGTCAGCGTGACCGCCCGCTCGGGCACGTCCGCGAGCGTGGCGAAGCACCCGTCGCTGACCTGCTGCCGCCGGCAGGCGTCGTCCAATTCGACGACCTTGACCGCGAGGGGGTCGGCGAAGTCGGCCACCGGCGGATCGTTGAACGCCAGGTGGCCGTTGTCGCCGATGCCCAGGCAGACCAGGTCGATCGGCCCGCGGCCGAGCAGCTCGGCGTAACGCGCGCTCTCCGCCTCCGGGTCGTCGCCCGGGTCGATCACGTGGACGGCGCCGGGCCGCACCGCGTCCCACAGCTCGTCGCGCAGGAAGCGGCCGAACCGCTGGGGCGCGTCCGCGGGCAGGCCGATGTACTCGTCCATGTGGAAGGCGACGATTCTGGACCAGTCGACGCCCTCGGCCGCGCGCAGCCCGGCCAGCATCTCCCGCTGGGAGGGCGCGGCAGCGAAGACCACTCTGGCCTCGCCGCGGGCGGCGAGCGCCGCGCGCAACGCGGCGGCCGCGGCCCGCGCCGCGGCGGCGCCTGACGCCGCCCTGTCGGGATGGATCCGGACGTCGAGGCGTCCGGCGACCCGGGTGATCACAGGGCCGGTGTTCATCGGTGGTCTCCGAGCGCGACGATCTGCATGAGGTTCCTGGAGATGTGGTACGGGTCCTTCACCGGCAGGGCGACCACCTCGTCCAGCGGGGCCCCGGTCCGGTCCCTGATCTGGATCCACTCCTCGCCGTCGGCCCCGCCGGGGAACGTGCGCAGCGTGTACGCCCAGATCCGGTCGAACCAGCCGGCCGCCTCCGCGTCGCCGTAGCGCACGGCGGCCAGCCGGGTGGCGTAGGCGGCCTCCGTGTGCACCCACCACAGCTTGGTCGACCAGGTCCGCCTGACCAGGTCCTCGTACGGCCCGCCGTACGGCCGGCCGGACACGCCGGTGTAGCGGAACAGCCCGCCGTGCTCGTCGTCCCACCCGGCCGCGCACAGGGCGGACACCCCGGCGACCAGGTCGGCGTGGTCGCCGGTCTCGCCGAGCAGGTCGCCCGCCTCCAGCGCCATCCAGGTCCCCTCCAGCGCGTGGCCGGGGGTGCGGTGGCGGGCCAGGATCGTGTCACGCATGCCGGGATCGGCGACGAACGTCTCGGTGAACAGGCCGCCGTCCTCCCGGTGCGCGAGCATGGCCGCGCGGGCGGCGCGCAGCTCGTCCAGGTAGGGCTTCCGCCCGGACACCGCCTGGTGCGCGCGTACCTGGTCGAGCCGGGCGTTGAGCACGATCATGCGGGCGCCGAACCCCGAGCAGCCGGCCGGCAGCGGGTACGGCGGGGTCGGGGGATCGCCCGCCGCCACGTCGTCCGCGATCCGCTGGACGATCAGGTCGATCGTGGCCAGATGGTCGGGCGCGCCGGTGTGCACGGTCAGCTCGGCCAGCCCCATGGCCACGAAGGCGTCGGCGAAGACGCTGCGCTCCCCGGCCAGCGGCTCGCCCTTCTCGTCCAGGACGTACGCGCACCGGCCGTCAGGCCCGACGGCGTGCTCCAGCAGGAAGGACGCGCCGCGTTCCGCGTGCCGGACGAGCGCGGCCGGGTCCAGCGCGAGCAGGCCGCGCTCGGCGAGGCGGGCGGCGCGGGCGAGCAGCCAGACGAACCGGCCCTGCGACCAGGTGAACTTGTCCGTCGACAGCCGCCGCCGGCCGCGGTTGTCGAAGCAGGTGAAGAACCCGCCGTGCTCGGTGTCGATCCCGTTCTCGAGCCAGAAGGGGAGGATGACGTCTTCCAGTTGCCTGCGGGCGATCTGCTCGGGCTGCGCGGAACCCATGCCGTCCTTCCGTCGGGGAATGAAAGCGATTGCATGGATTCTGGCTTCGCTAGAGTGCTGGGGTCAAGCCGGGAGAGCACAATGCCGAGGAGCGCGGTGTGAGCAAGCCGACGATCTACTCCATCGCCCAGCGGTGCGGCGTCTCCGCGGCGACCGTCTCGCGTGCCTTCAACCGCCCCGAGCTGGTGAGCGAGCCGGTCAGGAAGCAGATCATGGCCGCCGCCCGGGAGCTCGGCTACCAGCCCAGCTCGGCCGCGCGCGGCCTCGTCACGGGCCGGGCCGAGACGATCGGGCTGATCGTCTCCGACATCACCAACCCGTTCTTCCCGCTGCTCGTCCGGGCGGTGCAGCGCACGGCCGAGCGCATGGGGAGCGCGCTCATGCTGGTCGACGCCGAGGAGAGCGCGGCGGCCGAGGTGGCCCACGTCGCCCGGTTGCGCAGCAGGGTGGACGGCGTGATCGTGGCCTCGCCGCGCTCGTCGTCGGGGGCCCTGCGCGAGGCCGCGCGGGGCCTGCCGTGCGTGCTGCTCAACCGCCCGCTGCGCGACCTGTCCTCGGTGATCTGCGACAACACCAGCGCGCTGTTCGACGCGGGCGAGCACCTCTACAAGCACGGTCACCGCTCCTTCGCGCTGCTGGCCGGGCCGAGCGCGTCGTGGGCCGCGGCCCGGCGCTCGCAGGCGATCCGCAGGTGGGCGCGGGGCCGCGAGGTCGAGCTCACCGAGCTCGGGCCGTTCCGGGCGACGTTCAAGGGCGGCAGGCAGGCCGGCGCCGCGCTGCTCGAGACCGCCGCCACCGCCGCCTTCGCCTTCGACGACCTCACCGCGTGCGGGGTGCTCGCCGAGCTGGCCGGTCGTGGCGTCGCCGTGCCGGGGGAGCGCAGCGTCGTCGGCTGCGACGACGTGCTGCTCGCGAAGACCGTGACGCCGAGCCTGACCACGGTGACGGCGCCGATGGACGACCTCGGCGAGACCGCGGTACAGGTGCTGACCAGGCAGATCGAGGCGCCGGGCGGCGCGCCGGAGCACGTCAGGCTGCCCGGCGTCTTCGTCGCGCGCGACTCCACCGGGCCGCGGTCCGGCTCTTGACCGATATGCGGCCATGGTCTTGAATGCCTGCAATCGCTTTCATCGGTCACGAGGAGCCTGCAGGTGCAGAACGGACCGCACACGTCCCTCATGCGGACGTACGCCGAGCAGGTCGTGAGCCTGATCGGCCGGATCGAAACCGAGGAGGCCGACGCCGTCGGGGCGGCGGCCACGCTCATCGCCGACCACATCGCCCGGCACGGGACCGACCGGCTGATCTACGTCTACGGCCCCGGCGGGCACTCGAACCTCGCCGCGCAGGAGGTGTTCTTCCGCGCCGGCGGCCTGGTCAACGTCAGCGCGATCCTCGACGAGGGCACGCTGCTGTCCGGCGGCGCGCTGCGCTCGATGGCCATCGAACGCACCCCCGGCTACGGCCGCGTCGTCATCGAGGACAACCGGCTCGGCGACGGCGACCTGCTCATCCTGGTCAACGCCTACGGCATCAACGCCGCGCTCATCGACGCCGCGCTGACCGCCCGCGAACGCGGCGTCACCGTGATCGGCGTCTCCTCCAGGGAACACGCCGACCGGACGGCGCCCGGCCACCCGGCCCGACACCCCACCAAGCTGAACCTGCACGACCTCGTCGACCTGCACATCGACACGAAGGTGCCGATCGGCGACGCCGTGATCGAGATCGAGGGCGTTCCCGAGCGGGTCGGCGCGATCTCGACGTTCGCCAACGCGTACACGCTCAACTGCGTGGTGGCCGCGGCGATCGCGGAGCTGGCGGCGCGCGGCACGGTCCCCGAGATCTGGCGCAGCGGCAACGCGCCGGGCGGTGACGAGCGCAACGGGCTGTTCCTCGACCGTTTCCGCGGGCGGGTCCGATGGTTGTGAACGGGCTGCTCGCCGGGGCCGCGGTCGCCGACATCACGCCGCCGGTCGGCGGCTCCCTCGCCGGTTACGCCGCCCGCACCTCCGCCTCCACCGCGGTGCACGACCCGCTGCGGGCCACCGCCGTGGCGGTCTCCGACGGCACGGCCACGTCCGTCGTGATCTGCGCCGACCTCATCGCACTCGACCCGGACACCACCCGGCGGATCGCCCGCGACCTGCGCGAACGCACCGGCATCCCGGAGGAGGCGGTGGCGGTGGCGGTCACCCACACGCACGCCGGGCCCGCGGTGACCGGGGGCGGCATCGGCGGCGTCGCCGACCCCCGCTACGTCGAGGACGCCTGCTCCCGGATCGCCGGCGCCGGCGAGGCGGCGATCGCCGCGCTGGCCCCCGCCGTGCTGCGCCGCGGCTGCGGCACCCTCCACGGCGTCGCCCACAACCGGCGCGGCGGGACCCTCACCGACCCCGCGGTCCCCGTCGTCCGGCTGGAACGCCCGGACGGCGAGCCGATCGCCACCGTGTTCTCGCACGCCTGCCACCCGGTGACGCTCGGCCCCGACAACCTGCGGATCACCGCCGACTGGCCCGGCTACGCGCGGCGGCACCTGGAGTCGGGGATCGGCGGCGTGGCCCTGTTCCTGCAGGGCTGCTGCGGCCAGCTCAACACCGGCCACACCGCGCTCGACAGCCTGCGCGGCGCCGAGCCGCGGCCCGGCAGGACGTTCGAGGCCGCGCGGCGCTTCGGGACCCTGGTGGGCGAGACCGCGCTCGCCACCGCCACGGAACCGGCCGCGGGCCCGGTGTCGGTGGCCGCCACCCGCGTCGAGCTGCCGCTCGGCGACCCGCTCACGCCCGCCGAGCTGCGCGCGCTCGCCGGCGAACCGGACGGGTTGTGGACGCAGTGGGCGCTCGCGCAGCTGGCCGACCCAGGCCCGGCGGCGGTCGAGGTGCAGGTCGCCGTGCACCGGTGGGGCGGCGTGCCGCTCGTCCTCCTGCCCTGCGAGCCGTTCGTCGAGTTCGCCGTGGAGCTGCGGGCCGCGCTCGGCGATCCCGCGCTGCTCGTGGCCGGATACACCGGCGGGGTGCCCGGCTACCTGCCCTACCCGGAGACGCACTACGCCGACGGCGGGTACGAGATCTGCGAGGCCCATCGCGCCTACGGGCTGCGGGCCGCGTTCACACCCGAGGCCGGCCGGCTGGTGATGGCCGCCGCCCGGGCGCTCGCGGGGGAGGCGGGATGACGATCGAGGGCAGGCTCGCGGACGGACGTCCCGTACGCGTCGAGCTGGACGGCCCGCGGATCGCCGCGGTCACCGAGGTCCGTGACGCGCCCGACGCGCTCGTCCTCCCCGGCTTGGTGGACCTCCAGGTCAACGGGTACGGCGGGCGCGACTTCAACGCCGACGACCTCTCGACCGGCGACGTGGCCGAGCTCGTACGGGAGCTTTGGAAGCGCGGCACCACGACGTTGTGCCCCACGATCATCACGGCGCCCGAGGACAAGATCGTGCGGAACCTGCGCGTGATCGCGGCGGCGCGGGAAGCCGATCCACTGGTCCGGCACGCCATCCCCGGTGTGCACGTGGAAGGGCCCTACCTGGCGGCCGAGGACGGGCCGCGGGGCGCGCACGACGCCGAGCACCTGCGCGATCCCGACGTCGCCGAGTTCGGGCGCTGGCAGGAGGCGAGCGGTGGCCTGGTGAAGATCGTCACCCTGGCCCCCGAACGGGCCGGCGCCGCCGGCTACATCGCCGAGCTCTCCCGGCACGGCGTCGTCGCGGCCATCGGGCACACCGCCGCCGCGCCCGCCGACATCGAGGCGGCCGTACGGGCGGGCGCGCGGCTCTCCACCCACCTCGGCAACGGCGCGCACGCGGTGATCCGCCGGCATCCCAACTACATCTGGACGCAGCTCGCCGAGGACCGGCTCGCCGCGACGTTCATCGCGGACGGGCACCACCTGCCCGCCGACACGTTCACCGTGATGCTCCGCGCCAAGGGGGCCGGGCGCACGCTGCTGGTCAGCGACTCCGTGGCGCTGGCCGGGTGCGCGCCGGGCGACTACACGACGCCCGTCGGCGGGCGGATCACGGTGCGCGAGGACGGCCGGGTGACGCTGCCCGGCGGTGAGCTGCTCGCCGGATCGGGCAGCTCGCTGATCGAGTGCCTGGCCTGGGCGGTCACGCGTACCGAGGCCGGGCTCGGCACGGCGGTGGGCCTGGCCGCCGCGAACCCGGCGCGGCTGCTCGGGATCGATCGCGGCCGCATCGCGCCCGGCGCGCCCGGCGACCTGATCGTCACCACTCCCGGCCTGTCGGTCCTGCGCACCTTCGTGAACGGCACCCCCGTCCACACCACCTGACCGCACCGCTCCCGACCCTGAACCTCCTCGTCCCGTACCGGCAGCCCCCCGACCCCCCGACCTGCACCAGCTCCCCACCCCCACCTGGGAGATCTCATGGGTTTTCTCGACTGGCTAGTGATCTGCGGCTACTTCGTGGTGATGATCGCGATCGGCGTCTGGGCGAAGTCCCGCATCCGCGACGCCAAGGACTTCTTCACCGCGGGCGGCAAGATGCCCTGGTGGCTGTCCGGGATCTCCCACCACATGTCCGGCTACAGCTCGGCGGTCTTCGTCGGCTACGCGGCCATCGCCTACACCGCCGGTTTCACCCTGTACGTCTGGTGGGCGATCGGGATCACGTTCGCGATGCTGGTCGGGTCGGTCCTGTTCGCGCCGCGCTGGCCGCGGCTGCGGCAGCGGCTCGGGATCATCTCGCCGCTGGAGTACCTGGCGACCCGCTACAACGTGCCGGCGCAGCAGGTGCTCGCCTGGAGCGGCACCGCGCTCAAGGTCTTCGACGTGGGCGCCAAGTGGGCCGCGACCGCGCTGCTGCTGCAGGTGTTCGCGGGCGTGCCGATCGCCTGGGGCGTGCTGCTCACCGGAGGGGTCACGCTGATCTACTCCACGATCGGCGGGTTGTGGGCCGACGCGCTCACCGACCTCGGCCAGTTCGTCATCCAGCTCGTCGCGGGCATCACGATGTTCGTCGCGGTGCTGTCTCAGCTCGGTGGCGTGTCCGCGATCTGGACGCTGTGGGACCGGCTGCCCGAAGGGCACGGCCAGCCGTTCAACGGCAACTACACCGTGGGCTTCGTCCTGGTCTACCTGCTGATCAACACGCTGTCCTACAACGGCGGCACCTGGAACCTCGCCCAGCGGTTCATCGCGGCGCCGACCGGCGACTCGGCCCGGCGCGCCGCGCTGTTCTCCGCGGGCCTCTACCTCTTCTGGCCGCTCGTGCTGTTCTTCCCGATGTGGGCCGCGCCGGTCCTGCTGCCGAACCTGGCCGAGCCCGACCAGTCGTACGCGCTGCTGACCGAGCAGCTGCTGCCCGGTGGGCTCATCGGCCTCGTGCTCGCCGGGATGTTCGCCCACACGATGGCGATGACGTCCTCCGACGCCAACGCGATCTCCTCGGTGGTGATCAGGGACATCATCCCCGCGGTCTGGAAGCGGGCGCAGCGGATGTCGTCCGCGTCGGAGCTGCTGGCCGGCCGGGTCTCGACGTTCCTGTTCATCGCGCTGTCGATGGGCATCGCGCTCAGCGCGGACAACTTCGGCGGCGTGCTCGGCCTGCTGATCCTCTGGTTCGGCGCGCTGGTCGGCCCGATCGCCATCCCGATGCTGCTCGGCATGCTGCCGATGTTCCGCCGCTGCGGCCCGGCCGCCGCGATCGGGTCCTGGGCGACAGGGCTCGTGGTCTTCGCCCTGGTCAAGTACGTCTTCCCCGGCCAGGGCCAGACCGTGGAGGTGGCCGCCCCGGTGCTGTCCGCGCTGGCGGTGTTCGTGATCGTCGGGCTGGTCGCGCCGGCCCGGGACGCCGAGGCGGACGCGCTCGTCGATTCACTGAACACCGACCAGCCCCAGACCGCACCGGCGGCCGGCGGCCACTGATCGGGGCGTGCGGCCGGTGCCGGTCACGGCGAGGTTTCCACCGGCTCCCAGGCCCAGTGGTGCACGAAGCGCACCCGCCGCCCGGCGCGCGCCGTCGCGCCCGTCACGGTGACGCCGGACGGCGGCGCGCCCCAGGGCCGGACGCCGGGAATCAGCCACCGGAACAGGGCCGCGCGCTTCAGGACGGGCGAGGTGCCCGGCGGTCCTGGCGCTGGGCCAGCTCCTCCTCCTCGACCAGGGTGAGCATCGGTTTGCCCGGCTCGCACAGCATGGTGACGGTGAAGCGGAGCCGGACGTCGTCGCGGTTGTTGCCGTCCTGATAGTGGATGACGTCGCCGCCCGGCTCCCAGAACGCCTCACCGGCGCGTACGACCCGCTCCGGCTCGCCCTCCAGCTCCAGCAGCATCTCGCCCTCCAGCACGAAGCCGAACGCCGGGCCGGAGTGCCGGTGCGGTGGCGTGCCGGGATCGCCGGGCGGGTACTCGATGACGATGGTCATGGCGTGCGCGCCCGCCGGGATGAACGGCGGCTCGGCCTCCTGCAGCACGGTCAGCGCCGTCTGCCAGGCGGTCGATCGCGGTTCGCGGTCAGTGGACATGGAGCTTCCTTTCGTGCGGGCGAGGGCGGATCACTTCCCGGCCTGGGCGAGCCAGTCCCGGTAGTGGATGCGGCCGGTGCGCGCGTCGCCGCCCGGCACCAGGGTGCGCTCGCCCGGCACCGACCCGAAGTAGTGCGCGTTCGGGTCGGTGACCACCTCACGCTGGTCGCCCCACGCCGCCAGCGCCTGGCGGAAGAACTCGTCCATCCGGTACTGCTCGGGCCCGCCGACCTCCACCCGGCCGTTCAGCGGCGATCCCAGCGCGACCTCGGTGACCGTCTCGGCGACGTCGTCGCCCGCGATGGGCTGGAAGCGCACCGGCGCGATCCGGACCGCGCCCTCGTGGGTGGCCTCGTCGGCGATGCTCCGCGCGAACTCGAAGAACTGGGTGGCGTGCACGAGCGAGAACGGGATCGACGACTTCTCGATCAGCTCCTCCTGCGCGATCTTCGCCCGGAAGTAGCCGTTCTCCGGCATCAGGTGGGTGCCCACCACCGACAGCGCCACGTGGTGACCCACGCCGGCCGCCGCCTCCGCGGCGAGCAGGTTGCCGGTGGAGGTCCGGAAGAACGTCATCACCGCGTTCTCCTCGAACGACGGCGAGTTGGACACGTCGACCACCACCGACGCGCCCGCGAGCGCCTCGGCCAGCCCTTCGCCGGTGAGCGTGTTGACGCCGGTGTTCGGCGACGCCGCCACCGCCTCGTGGCCCTGTTCGTTCAGCTTCCTGACGACCTTCGACCCGATCAGGCCGGTTCCGCCGATGACCACGATCTTCATGGCAAACCCTTTCTGTACGCCGGGGCTCTGTGCCGACCGGTCGCCAGCTAAGACAGGGCAGCCTCCGGGCCTGTGACAGCTACCGCGAAATTCACCAAGTCCAACTGTCAGATTCGTTGATCGCCGATGACGGACAGCAGGCGCAGTTTGTCGTGGCTCTCGCTGCCCGCCGGCGCGGTGTACACGACGAGCAGCTGCGACTGGTCGGGATCGACCAACGTCTGGCAGTGCAGTTCGAGCAGCCCCAGCCGCGGGTGCCGGATACGTTTGAGCGGACAGTACAGGCCGGCGATCGGGTGCTCGCGCCACATCGCGGCGAACTCGTCGCTCTCGGCGCGCAGCGCCTCGACGAGCGCCGTCACTCTCGGGTCCGTGGGGTCGCGGGTGTAGAGGTCGTGCAGGTTCGCCGCGATGAGCCTGCTGTGCTCCGGATGGTCTTCCTCGGGATGGAGGGCACGCGTGCCGGGGTCGGTGAACCACCGGTAGTGCATGCTGCGGGCAAGTCCGGTGCGGACGCTCTCGTCGCCGGTCAGCGCCTTCGACAGCCGGGTCTGCATCAGCGTCTCTCCGAGGTAGTTCACGACCTGGGCGGCGGCGTCGTCCAGGCCGTCGAAGATGCGCATCATGCCGGGATTGACGTGGTCGGCGCGCAGGGCGCGCTGCGGGATGGCGTAGCCGGCCAGCCGGAACAGATGGTCGCGTTCCTCGAGGGACAGGCGCAGGCCACTGGCGAGGGCGGCGAGCATCTGCTCGGACGGATGCGGCCCGCGTCGCTGTTCCAGCCGGTTGTAGTAGTCGACCGACATGCCGGACAGCACGGCGACCTCCTCGCGCCGCAGCCCACCCGTGCGCCGCCGCCCGCCACGGGGCAGCCCCACGTCCTCCGGTTGCAACGCCTCCCGGCGGTTGCGCAGGAACTCGGCGAGCCTGGGCCGGTCCACGATGGTCGTCCTCCTCCGTACGTTGGCGGGGAAACACCCTCTGGCCAGGAATGTTTCCCCGCGGCCTCGAGTATCGAGGTGTGGGCCCGCCGTATCCATGTACTGCCGATCCCTGGATCGATCCGGTCGCGAGGCCGGCTCGATCCAGGGATCGAGAGCACATTCCCCCGGCGGCGGCGCGCTGAGACGGTCGTTCCATGAACAGAGCAACCCACTGGATCGGCGGCCGCCACGCCGCCGGGTCCAGTCACATGATCGACGTGGTCGACCCCGCGACCGGCGAGGTCATCGCCCAGGTGCCGGACGGCACCCCCGCCGACGTGGATCGGGCCGTCGCCGCGGCGCGGGCCGCCTTCCCCGGCTGGGCCGCCGTCGACCCGGCCGAACGCGGGCGCATCGTCGGGCGCGTCGCGGAAGGTCTGCGCGCCCGGACCGAGGAGATCGCCGCCACGATCACCGGCGAGATGGGCGCCCCCATCACGCTGTCACGCACCGCGCAGGCGGGCTTCCCCGTCGCGGTGGCGGCGTCCTTCGCCGAGCTCGCCACCGGCTACGCGTGGACGGAGCGGATCGCCGGCTCGCTGGTCGTACGCGAGCCGATCGGCGTCGTCGGCGCCATCACGCCGTGGAACTTCCCGCTCCAGCAGGTCGTCTCGAAGCTGGCGCCCGCGCTGGTGGCAGGCGACACCGTGGTGCTCAAGCCGTCGGAGATCGCGCCGCTGACCGCGCCGATCCTGGCCGAGGTCGTGGCCGAAGCCGGGGTGCCCGCCGGCGTGTTCAACGTCGTGCACGGCACGGGCCCGGCCGTCGGCGCGGCGATCGCGGCGCATCCCGGCATCGACATGGTGTCCTTCACCGGCTCCACCCGCGCGGGGAGACAGGTCTCCGCGGCCGCGTCGGAGACCGTCAAACGGGTCACGCTGGAGCTCGGCGGCAAGTCCGCCAACGTCATCCTCGACGACGCCGACTTCCCCGAGGCGGTCTCCCGTGGCGTAGCGATGACCTTCACCAACGGCGGTCAGGTCTGCGGCGCGTGGCCGCGGATGCTGGTGCCCGCGGCGCGGCAGGAGGAGGCGGTGGAGCTCGCGGTGGCCGCCGCCTCCGCGTACGTCGTCGGCGACCCGGCGGACGAGGCCACCCACATCGGACCCATGGCCTCCGAGCAGCACCGGCGGCGGGTGAACGGCTACATCGAGCGGGGGATCGCCGACGGCGCCCGGCTGGTCTTCGGCGGCCCGGGACGGCCCGCCGGGCTCGACGCGGGCGCGTACGTACGGCCGACGATCTTCGCCGACGTGGCGCCGGACGCGGTGATCGCCCAGGAGGAGATCTTCGGCCCCGTCCTGACGATCATCCCGTACACCGGCGACGACCAGGCCGTGGAGATCGCCAACGGCACGGCGTACGGACTCACCGGCGCCGTGTTCGGCGGTCACGACCGGGCGATGGCGGTCGCCCGCCGGCTGCGTACCGGGCAGGTGGACGTCAACGGCGGCGGCTGGAACGTCCTGGCGCCGTTCGGCGGATACAAGCAGTCCGGCAACGGCAGGGAGTTCGGCCGCTACGGCCTGGAGGAGTACCTCGAGGTGAAATCCATCCAGGGCTGACCCGCCGGCCGGGCGGAAAACCGTCGCCGGCCTGCCCTTACCGCCCAAGGGGTGGGCGGCGGACGACGGTTCGGCACGGGGCCGGAGAATGGACCTGCCGGCGGTGCACGGGGCACCGGCCGGTCAGGGGGCGATGGCAGTGGCGGATGCTGGATCCGGTGGCCGGGGAGATCTCGACGAGGCCGCGGCGGTCTTCGCCGGTGTGCGGCCGCGCCTGTTCGGGATCGCGTACCGGATGCTGGGCAGCGTCGCCGAGGCCGAGGACCTCGTGCAGGAGGTCTGGCTGCGCTGGCAGGCCTACGACCGCGCGACGGTGCACGACCCGGCGGCGTTCCTCGCCACGGTGACCACGCGGCTGGCCATCAACGCCGCCCAGTCCGCGCGCGTGCGCCGCGAGACCTACGTCGGCCCGTGGCTGCCCGAGCCGGTCGACACCGGCGCGGACCCGTACCTCGGCGCCGAGCGAGGGGAGGCGCTGGAGTTCGCGGTGCTGCTGCTCCTGGAGCGGCTCTCGCCCACCGAGCGGGCGGCGTACGTGCTGCGGGAGGCGTTCGACTACCCCTACCGGCAGATCGCCGACATCGTGCAGCTCAACGAGGCGGCGGTGCGCCAGCTGGTCAGCAGGGCACGCAAGCGTGTGACGGGTCAGCGCCGCACGCCCGTCAGCAAGGCGGAGCAACGCCGGCTGCTGACGGCGTTCGTCGCCGCCGCCCGCTCCGGCGACCTGACCATGCTGGAGGAGCTCTTCGCCGCGGACGTGACCAGCTACTCCGACGGCGGCGGCGCCGTGCGCGCCACCCGGTTCCCCGTGGTGGGTGCGACGCGGGTGGCGAAGGTCATCAAGGCGTTCGCCGTCCCGTTCTGGGCCGGGGTCGAGGTGGACTGGGCGGACACGAACGGCCAGGCCTCGGCGTTGCTGCGCCGCGACGGCCAGGTGTTCGCCGTCATCACCGTCACCGCCTCGGAGCAGGGCATCGACCAGGTGCTGTGGATGATGAACCCGGTCAAGATCACTGCCGTGTCCCGCTCGGAGTCGTGACAACACGCTGTCACAACTCGTCAAGCTGTCCTGTCTTAGCTGGTGGACGTCCGCGGACGTCCACGTAAGGACTGTTGACGCGAAGGAAGGAACGTGTGCTGTGACGGCGTTCGACTGCGAGGCCCCTCACCTGCCCGGCGCGGGCAGGAACGCGCTGACGATCCAGGCGCCCACCGACAGGATGCGCGAGCTGAAGCGCGAGCTGAAGAAGAAACGGCGTTTCGCCTCCGACGCCTCGCACGAGCTGCGCACGGCGGTGGCCGGGCTGCGCGCGGAGCTGGAGGAGGCCTGCCTGCATCCTGACGAGACCGACCTCGGCGACCTGCTGGTCCGGGCGCTGCGCGACGTCGACCGGTTGGATGCGATCATCGCCGACCTGCGGGCGCTCGCCGAGATGGAGTCCGGTCCGCCGATGACACCACAGCGGGTGGACCTCGCCGAGCTGGTCCGTGACGAGGCCGCGCGCAGGAGCGACCGCATCGCCGTCCGGCTGCGGCTGGAACCGGGCGTGATCGTCCAGGCCGTCCCGATCCGGATCGGCCGCCTGCTCACCAACCTGCTGGACAACGCCCAGCGGCACGGCCGGCACCTGGTCGAGGTGCGGTTGAGCCGCGGCGGCGGCCACGCCGAGCTGACAGTCGCCGACGACGGAGACGGCATCGCGGAGTCCGAACGGGAACGGATCTTCCAGCGCTTCACCCGCCTGGAGGCCGCTCGCCGCCTCGACCGCACCGGCACCGGCCTGGGCCTCGCGATCGCCCGCGACATCGCCCGGGCCCACATCGGCAGCCTGCGCGCCGTGGAGGCGGACACGGGCGGCGCCGGCTTCGTGCTGCGGCTTCCTCTCGCGGGCCCTCGTACGCAGGAAGGAAAGACCTGATGAGACAGAACGCCGACTGCGCCGCCCTGGTCACGCCCTGCCCCCGCCGGCACGAGGAGTCGCCGGGGCAGGAGCTCAGGGAGGCGCGTAGGTACGCGGAGCTGCTGCTGGAGCGGCAGCGCCAGTTCGCCGCCGACGCCTCGCACGAGCTGCGTACGCCGCTCACCGCGATGCGCGTGCGGGTGGAGGAGGCGCGGCTGCACCCCGGCGACATCGACCTGCCCGATCTGCTCGACCACGTGACGGGCGACCTCGACCGGCTGGAGGGCATCGTCGACGACCTGCTCCTGCTGGCCACGATCGAGACCGGCCTCGACGGGAGGCTGGAGGAGGTCGATCTGACCACGCTGGTCGAGACGGCGGCGGCTCATGGCGTGCGGCTCGATCTCGAACCCGCGGTGACGGTGGAGGCCGCCCCCTGCCTGATCGCCCGGCTCCTCGCCAATCTGCTCGACAACGCCCGGCGGCACGTCGCGCACACCCTGCAGGTGTCCGTGCGCCGCGTGGGCGGCCGGGCGGAGCTGGCCGTGACCGACGACGGGCAGGGCGTCCCGCCGGCCGACCGGGAGCGGATCTTCGAGCGCTTCGCCCGCCTGGACACCGCGCGCAGCCGCAACCGCGGAGGCGCCGGTCTGGGCCTGGCGATCGCCCGCGACATCGCCGCGGCCCACCACGGCACCCTGCACGTCGAGAACGCGGACGACGGTGGCGCCCGCTTCGTGCTCCGCCTTCCGCTCGTACGCTGACCAGCCCGCTTGAAGCGATATATCCGAAATTTGGGGGATGTATGACCGACCAGCACACCGGCCGCCTGAAGGACCAGGTCGCGATCGTGACCGGTGCCGGGTCCGGGATCGGCCGCGCCACCGCGGTCGCCCTCGCCCGCGCCGGAGCGCACGTGCTCGGCGTCGGACGCCGCGCCGAACCTCTGGGCCAGACCGCCGCCGAGCACCCCGGCATCGTCGCGCTGGCCGCCGACATCACCGCAGAAAGCACGCCGCGAGCCGTCGTGCAGGCGGCCGTGGACCGCTGGGGCCGCGTGGACGCCCTGATCAACAACGCCGGCGCCACCGCCGTCATGCCGCTGGCCGACACCGACGCCGAACGCGTCGCCGGCCTGCTGGCACTCAACGTCACCGCCCCGAGCATGCTCGCCCACGCCGCGCTGCCCCACCTGCGTACCGGCCGCGGCACGATCATCAACGTCTCCAGCACCTTCGGTCACCGTCCCCTGCCCGGCGGCGCCCACTACGCCGCCACCAAGGCCGCCCTGGAACAGCTGACCCGGAGCTGGGCGCTGGAGCTGGCCCCCGTCGGCATACGCGTCAACGCCGTAGCCCCCGGCCCGACCGAGAGCGAGGCCCTGGCGGCCGCCGGCCTGCCCGACGCGGTCGTCGAGCAGATCAAGCAGGACGAGTCCGCCCGCATCCCGCTCGGCCGCCGCGGCGCCCCCGAGGAGGTGGCGGCCTGGATCGTGCACCTCGCCGACCCCGCCGCCACCTGGATCACCGGCCAGATCCTCACCGTCGACGGAGGACTGGAGCTCGTCTGAGCAGCGGACGCACCACCGGCGGTCGCCCTCAGGCCTGGACGCGCCGCGCCGGCGGGGTGGGGCACCCAGCACGCAGGCCGAGCACCACGGCGCATCACATATCTGTTGCAGTAGGCAACGATTGCATTGTGCAGGGGGCGTTCGTCCCGGGCTGGAATGGTCATCCGTCGTCGCGTTCGCCCGATGGGGCAGTAAGGAATGAGGCATGAGGGCATGAACCTCTCCCCGGAGGAGCGCCAGGCGCTGTCCGCGATCGAGACCCGACTGGCCACGGAGGAGCCAGAACTCGACGCGCTGCTCGCCGGATCGAGGAGGCGCCGGCTGAAGAGCCGCTCGACCCTCCGCGTGTGGTGCATGCTGATGCTGCTGACCTGCGCGATCTGCATGCTCGGCGTCGCCCTGCTGCTGGCGACGGGGGAGAAGGACTGTCAGGCCGGGCGGCTCGACTCATGCGAGAGCGCCGCGGCCGTACGGGAAGCCGCGGCCCAGGGTACGGGCCCGTTTCGGGGATGAGGCGCGGCCCGGACCAGGTGTCATGAGGACGGCCGAGGGCATGAGGGGGGCGACGGCATCTCGGGGGGTGAGGTGGGCGGGCAGCGACCGCGGGAGCGGGACGGCGGCGCGTTCGGCGGGAGTCTGCAGCCGTTGGGTGCCGAGGATCTGCAGCGGATGCAGGAAGGGCTGAGGCAGATCCAGCACCTGCACGACCGGATGGCGCGCCTGCTGGAGGCCGTGCTGGCGATCAGTTCCGAGCTGGAGCTGAACGCGGCGCTGCGCACCATCGTGGAGGTCTCCGCCGACCTGGTGGACGCCCGGTACGGCGCCCTCGGCGTGCTGAGCGAGGAGGGCCAGTTCTCCGACCTGTTCACGTGCGGCGTCTCGCAAGAGGTGTACGACGCTGTCGGCCGGTTGCCGACCGCCCATGGACTGCTGGCGGAGCTGGTGGAGTACCCCCGGCCGCTGCGCGTGGAGAACGTGCAGGCCCATCCGAGCTTCCGTGAGTTCCCACCCGGGCACCCGGTGATGCACGCCCTGATCGGGACGCCGATCCTGGTCCGCGGCACCGTCTACGGCAACCTGTACGTCGCCGACAAACGCTCCGGCGGGCCGTTCACCGACGACGACGAGCGGATCATCGCGGCGCTGGCGAGCGCGGCCGGCGTCGCCATCGAGAACGCCCGCCTGTACGAGCGGATCAGGCGCAGCACCGAGGACTTCCAGCGAAGCCTGCTCCCCAAGCTGCCCGATCTGCGTGGCCTGCAGGCATGCGCGCGTTACCGCCCCTCCGGCACCGTCCCGCAGATCGGCGGCGACTGGTACGACGCGATCATGCTGCCCGACGGCGTGCCCTGCCTGATGGTCGGCGACGTGATGGGCCACGACCTGAGGTCGGCCACCGTCATGAGCCAGATCTCCAACATGTTGCGGGTGATCGCCTACGAACAGTGCCGGCCGCCCTCCCGCATCCTGCAACGGCTCGACGAGGTGCTGCACGGCCTGCACGGCGGACCGATGGCCACCGTTCTGCTGGCTCGCCTGGAAAAGCACACCGGCGGTGAGTGGCGGCTGTGGTGGGGGAGCGCCGGGCACCCGCCTCCGCTGCTGGTTCCCCCCGACGGCCCCGTCCGCTACCTGTGGAGCGACGGGGGCCATCCCCTCGGGGTCACTCCCGAGTTGTCCCGGCCGGACTGCGAGCAGATCATCCGCGCCGGATCCATTCTGGTGATGTACACCGACGGGCTCATCGAGGATCCCGTGCACGGCCTCGACGAGGGCATGGCCAGCCTGGCCCGGGCCGCCGCCGAGCTGCGTCATCTGCCCATCGAGGAGATGTGCGATCGCCTGCTGCAGCACCGCGGCGACGACTTCACCGACGACGTCGCGCTGCTCGCCCTGCGCCTCGCCGGCCCCGCCACCATGGACTGCGACGCCCCCGCAGACCCGCGGGACGGGCTCGCCTGATCACGTGCCGCTTCACCGTTTCAGCCGGCCGGCGGGGGTAGGGCAGGCTCGGAAGCAGAGAAGGGATGTCCAGCCATGCCGGTACGCGAAATGATCGACACCTATCCCGCCGACATCAACCTCGACCGGGGCCAGATCGCCGACACCGTCCAGGCGCTCCTCGACTGCGCTCAGGCGTGCACGGCCTGCGCCGACGCCTGCCTGAGCGAGCAGGAGATCGACCGGCTGCGCAAGTGCATCCGCACCGACCTGGACTGCGCCGACATCTGCGAGGCGACCGCCCGCGTGTTGTCGCGCCACACGGGTTACGACGCCACCATCACCCGCGCCCAGCTGCAGGCGTGCATCCAGGCCTGCACCAGCTGCGCGGAGGAGTGCGAACGTCACGCCGGCATGCACGAGCACTGCCGGCTGTGCGCCCAGGCGTGCCGAGGCTGCGCGAGCGACTGCCGGCGCCTCCTCGACGCGATCAGCTGACCCATCGGCGGTACACCGTGGAACCCCGGCGCGCGGCTCGCTCGCGAGCAAGGCAACCGGGGGAGCACCGGCCAGAGGACTGACGATGGATCTGAAGCCCGTCATCGAGATGGCCGGCCAGGCGGTCGACATGGCCGGCGTCGCCGCCATCGTGGTGGGGGCGCTGGTGGCGACCTGCCGGTTCGGCTACCGGCTGCTGCTGCGGCGTCCCGCTCACGACGCCTACCAGAGGTACCGCAAGGGGCTCGGGCGGGCGATCCTGCTGGGGCTCGAGTTCCTCGTCGCCGCGGACATCATCCGGACGGTGGCGATCTCTCCGACGTTCGCGAGCGTCGGCGTCCTCGCGGTGATCGTCCTCGTGCGGACGTTTCTCAGCTTCTCCCTGGAGGTGGAGCTGGAGGGCCGCTGGCCCTGGCAGCCGCCTGCCGCGGGGACCAAGGACGCATGAGGCGGAGATCCTGGCGCCGCGCTCACCTTCCGGGCGGCGCTGCCGGGCGACGGCGACGCCGCCACGGCCGTGCTCAAGGGGGTCGCCCGGAGCGGTGATCACGGTCATCCCATGCCGGCCATGAGACGTGGACCGGCACCGTCACCTCACGTGGCAGTCTTGTTGCGGAGAGTGATGATGCCGATGTCCAGCAGTTCTGCCGTGCGTGCGAGAGATGTGCTCCTGCGACCGTTCTTCCTGGGAGGGCGGGTGGTCGCCAACCGGATCGCGATGGCGCCGATGACCCGGGAGTTCTGTCCCGGTGGGGTGCCCGGCGCGGACGTGGCGCGGTACTACGCCCGCAGGGCCGAGGGCGGGGTCGGGCTGATCATCGCGGAGGGGGCGTACGTCGGCCATCCTTCGGCGGGCACTCGTGACCGCGTTCCCCGCTTCTACGGCGAGGACGCGCTCGCGGGCTGGGCCCGGGTGGCGGACGCCGTCCACCGGGCCGGCGGGCTGATCATGCCGCAGCTGTGGCACGTCGGCATGGCGCGGGTCGCGGGCGCCCCGCCGGTTCCCGGGGCACCCCGCATCGGCCCCTCGGGCGTTCCCCTGGATGACTCGGAGCCGGGCCGGGCGATGACGACGGCCGACATGGACGACGTGATCGCCGCCTACACCGCAGGAGCCGCCGCGGCCGAGGCGCTCGGCTTCGACGGCGTCGAGCTGCACGGAGCCCACGGCTACCTCATCGACCAGTTCCTCTGGGCGCGTACGAACCGGCGCGCCGACGCCTACGGCGGTGACCCCGCGTCGCGGGCGCGGTTCGCCGCCGAGATCGTGGCGGCCTGCCGGGCGGCCGTGTCGGCGGATTTCCCCATCGTCCTGCGGATGTCCCAATGGAAGGTGGGTCACTACACGGCGAGGATCGCCGCGTCGCCGCGGGAGCTGGAGGCGATCCTCACGCCGATCGCCGAGGCGGGGGCGGACGCGTTCCACTGTTCCACCCGGCGCTACTGGCTGCCGGAGTTCGCGGGCTCGGACCTGAACCTCGCGGGCTGGGCGAAGAAGCTCACCGGCAAGGCCACCATCGGCGTCGGTTCGGTGGGGCTCGACAACGAGTTCACCAGGGCGGTGGAGGGCGAGCCGAGCGGCGTCGCCGGCATCGACCGGCTGCTGGACCGGATGGAGCGCGACGAGTTCGACCTCGTGGCGGTCGGCCGCGCCTTGCTGGGCGACCCCGGCTGGGCCGCCAAGATCCTGACCGGCCGCACCGCCGACCTCAGACCTTTCGACCGCGCCCAACTCGCCACCTTGCACTGAGACGGCCGTCGGCGGGGTCACGGCACGTGCGACGATGACCGCATGCCCGGCACGATCCGCGGGGGAAAGCCCGCCATACGCAGAGCCGCGTACGTGGGGGCGGCGCTCGTCGCAGCCGTCCTCGTGGCCCTGATCTGCGGTGAGCGGCTGCGTTTCGCTCACTCGGCGGGGGACATGGAGGCGGTCGCCCGCACGCTGGGGGAGGGTGTCGAGCTCAGGGGCCGGAGCATCGGAAGCCTCACGTTCGAGTTCGTCCGCCGGGAGGACGACCTGGTCTACTTCCACCGAGGCGAGCAAGGCTGGGACGGGGACTCCTACGGGTACGTCTGGAGCCCCGAGCACAGGCCGAGTGATACGCGCCACCTGCGGGGCCCTTGGTACAGGTACTGGAACGACGCGCACCAGTGACCTCTTCCGGCGCTGCTCATCCGACGGTGGGCTCAGGTAGGGGAATGACGTGCACGACGTCGCCGCCGGACCTCGCTTCGACGGTCGCGTCTTCGTCTCCCAGCACGCCTGCGAGACATATGCCCGGCGGCGATATCTCCTGTTCGGTCGCGGCGGAACCTGTTCGACAGGTGATGGACGTGATCGCACTGCCGACGGATATCTCAAGAAGGCGTACGGTCGTCGTCGCGCCGCCTTGGAAATCCGTCTCCGAAATGAGGGTCTCGGTCATTCCCAGACAGACGGCGTCGGACGGGCCGGCGGGCTCGGAGAATATATCCGGATAGCCGCTCGCCCCCGAATCCAGCTCCAGGTTTCGCCATCGTCCTGCGTGGTCGCGGACGGCGATGGACAGCTCGGACGCCGGCGATCCGTCTCGGCGGTGCCTGATGAACAGCACTGCGCCCAGGCCCTGGACGGTGCGCCAGCGTGCGACGGCGACGACTTGCCCTGCGGGAGGGAGCTGTCGCGCCATGGGCCGCGCACCGTCGAGGGTGAGGGAAATCAGCTCTGTCTTCGACACGGGCTTTCGATCCGATCTGACTGCGACTGATATCAGCGGCCCGGCGGGAAAGCCATGCGGCGGCGACGTATTCAGGGTAGCCCGCCACGATGAGCTGCCCCTCGTTTCGCACCTGCGAACCGGGCCGCATGATGACGTTGATTTTCCCTTCGACCCGGTGCGTGTCTTTGCGTCCGCAGTCCGGTACGGCGTCGCGTGACGCGGGCTGTGCGGCGGTGGCGGGCAGCGGCAGTGTGGCGACGAGCGGGGGGCGGACGGTCATGACGGCGCTCCCGGACGGCCTGGAGGTGCGCGTCCTCCGTCCGCCGCGGTACAGCCCTCGATCCGGCCATGACGAGACGGTGCGCCGGCGGTGGGAAGGAACGAACCATGAGCACTGCCGGCGGTTTCGTGGAGTACCCGGTGGAGAACGTGCATCGGCTGATCGAGCCCGGGCCGGTCGTCATGGTGTCCACGTTCGACGGGCGGCGGGCCAACCTGATGACCAACGCCTTCAACATGCCGGTGGCGCACGGGGCCCTCATCGCGCTCGTCCTCGGCCCCTGGGACCACAGCTACGAGGCGTTGTCCGCCACGGGGGAGTGCGTCATCGCGATCCCCTCCGTCGACCTGGCCGAGCGGGTGGTCGACGTCGGCAACGTCTCCGGCGGCGACGTCGACAAATGGCAGCGGTTCGGCTTCACCCCGGCGCCCGGTGCGGTGGTGCGGGCGCCTCTCGTCATGGAGTGCTTCGCCAACATCGAATGCACCGTCGCCGACGACCGGCTCGTCGAGGATCACGGCCTGTGGATCCTCCAGGGTGAGCGGGCCTGGTACGACGCCGCCAAGCGGGGCGCGGGCGAGTTCCATCACCGAGGCGACGGCACGTTCTCCGCGAACGCCGCCACCCTGGACCTCCGGCACCGTATGACCAAATGGCGGTATCTGACCGGCGATTGACCGCCCTGCCCTGCCCGTACGAAGCACTGCATTGGGGCATTTATCCGGTTTTTGCCTAATTTAGATAGATGTCCTATATAGGCCGGTGATACGACGGCAGTAGGCGTCTCCCCGGACGAGGGTCCGGAGGGCACCACCCGAGACTGGAGGACGTGGTGCTGTTATGCACGCCCGCACCCGTGGTCACGGTGACCGGCGTGTCGAGGCTCGGCCCGCCTGGAGCCTGACATGTCGCAGGAAGGCCGGAGAGCATGGGCCCTGACGCCGCGGACATGGCCGACGCGTTCAGAGAGGTCGCACGGCTGGTGCTGCGTCACCTGTCGGTGTACGGAGACCTCAACATCACCGCACTGTCCACGCTCTCCAGGCTCGACAGCCAGGGGCCGCTCCGGCTGACGACGCTCGCGGCCGCCGAGGGCATCGCCCAGCCGTCGATGACCCAGGTGGTCAAGCGGCTGGAGCAGTTCCGGCTGGCGCGGAGGGTGGACGAGCCCCAGGACGCGCGCGTGGTCATGGTCGCCGTCACCGACGCCGGCCGGCGGTTGCTGGAGGAGCACCGGCAGGCCCAGCGCGACCGGCTGGCCGAGCTGCTGTCGGAGCTCCCACCGGAGGACCAGGAGGTCCTCGACACGGCGATGCGGGCCGCGCGCCCCGCCATCAGGCGACTGCTCTCCAACGCCGCGGCCCAGAAGACTCCCGCCGGCGCCCGACCCGCGCCGCCCCAGCAGGCGACCGCCGGCGCCTGAAGCGCGGCGGAGAAGGCGGCGCCGGCTTTGCGGCGCCCAGGCCTCGATCACGTTCACGACCGAGGACGTTCACCACCGGAGAAGGGGCAAGGCATCATGACCGCCAACCCGGAAACCACCACCACGCCCCCCGTGGCCGAGGACTACCCGATGCGGCGCGCGCCCGGCTGCCCGTTCGACCCGCCGCCGCGCCTGCGGGAGCTGCAGGCCGCCGCGCCCATCACCCGCGTACGCATCTGGGACGGCAGCACCCCCTGGCTGGTCACCCGGTACGACGACCAGCGGGCGCTGCTGGCCGACCGGCGCATCAGCGCCGACAGCGGCAACCCGCGCTACCCGCATCAGGGCCCGTCCCAGAAGGAGCTGCAGCGGCAGACGCAGACGTTCCTCACCATGGACAACCCCGAGCACGCCCGCCTGCGCAGGACGGTCACCGCGCCGTTCTCCATCAGGCGCGTGGAGGCACTGCGCCCGGCCATCCAGGCGATCGTGGCCGGCCAGATCGACGAGATGCTGGCCGGCCCGAACCCCGTGGACCTCGTCGAGGCGTTGGCGCTGCCGGTGCCGTCGCGGGTGATCTGCGAGCTGCTCGGCGTTCCGTACGCCGACCATGACTTCTTCCAGGCCCAGAGCCGGATCCTGGTCAAGAACGACACGCCTCCGGAGCAGGCCAGGCTGGCCCAGCGGCGGCTGGTCGACTACCTCGACGAGCTGGTCGGCGACAAGCTCGCGCGCCCCGGGGACGACCTGCTCTCGGAACTGGCCGTCAAGCGGGTCGCCACCGGCGAGCTGACCCGGGGGGAGGCGGCGTCCATCGGGCGGCTGCTGCTGATCGCCGGCCACGAGACCACCGCCAACATGATCGCGCTGGGCACCCTCGCGCTGCTGCACCACCCCGGCCGGCTGGCCGAGCTGCGGGAGACCGACGACCCGGCGCTGGTCGCGGGGGCGGTCGAGGAGCTCCTGCGCTACCTGACCATCGTGGCGACCGGACGGCGCCGGGTGGCCCTGGAGGACATCGAGATCGGCGGGCAGACCATCCGCGCCGGCGAGGGCGTCATCCTGGCCACCGACGCCGGGAACCGGGACCCGGCCGCCTTCCCCGACCCCGACCGGCTCGACCTCCACCGCAACGCGCGCCACCACGTCGCGTTCGGCTTCGGCGTGCACCAGTGTCTCGGCCAGCCGCTGGCCCGCGTCGAGCTGCAGGTCGTCTACGGCACGCTCTACCGCCGCATCCCCTCGCTGCGACCGGCCGTGGACCTCGATCGCATCCCGTTCAAGCACGACGGGTTCATCTACGGCGTCTACGAGCTGCCCGTGACATGGTGACCCACCGGACGACAGGCCGGAACACCGGTCCGCCACGCGCCCGCCGCACCTGGATCGCCGCCGACCACCCCCACTACAAGTGGGTGGCGCTGACCAACACCACCCTCGGGGTCCTGATCGCCTCCATCAACAGCTCCATCGTGCTGATCTCGCTGCCCGCGATCTTCACCGGCATCCGGCTCGACCCGCTTCAGCCCGGGAACGTCGGCTATCTGCTCTGGACGCTCATGGGCTACATGCTCGTCACGGCCGTCCTGGTGGTCACGCTCGGCAGGCTGGGCGACATGTGGGGCCGGGTCCGCATCTACAACAGCGGGTTCGTCATCTTCACCCTGACGTCGGTCGTGCTCTCGCTGGATCCCTTCCACGGCGAGGGCGGCGCGCTGTGGCTGATCGGGTGGCGGGTGGTGCAGGCGGTCGGCGGCGCCATGCTCATGGCCAACTCCGCCGCGATCATCACCGACGCGTTCCCCGGCCGGCAACGCGGCATGGCGCTGGGCGTCAACATGGTGGCGGGCATCGCCGGCTCGTTCCTCGGCCTGGTGCTCGGCGGGGTGCTCGCGGAGTGGGACTGGCGCTCGGTCTTCTGGGTCAACGTCCCGATCGGGGTCGCGGGCACCGTCTGGGCGTACCGCTCCCTGCACGAGACCGGCAAGCGCGCGCCCGGGCGCATGGACTGGTGGGGCAACATCACCTTCGCCGTGGGCCTGACGGCCCTGCTCGCCGGCATCACGTACGGCATCCAGCCGTACGGCGGCCACACCATGGGCTGGACGAACCCGTGGGTGCTGGCCGCCCTCGCCGGCGGCGTCGCGATGCTGGCGGTCTTCTGCCTGGTCGAGACGAGGACGGCCGAGCCCCTGTTCCGGCTGAGCCTGTTCCGCAGCACGGCCTTCGCCGGCGGGAACGCGGCCACCCTGCTGACCGCCATGGCCCGCGGTGGCCTGCAGTTCATGCTGATCATCTGGTTGCAGGGCATCTGGTTGCCCCTGCACGGCTACGACTACGCCGACACCCCGCTGTGGGCGGGCATCTACCTGCTGCCGCTCACGATCGGCTTCCTGGCGGCCGGGCCGGTCTCCGGGCACCTGTCGGACCGTTACGGCGTCCGGCCGTTCGCCGCCGCCGGCTGCCTGGTGATGGCGGTCTCCTTCGTCGGGCTCCTGCTGCTGCCCACCGACTTCGGCTATCCGGCCTTCGCGGTGCTGGTCTTCCTGAACGGGGTCGGTGGCGGCCTGTTCTCCGCACCGAACACCTCGATCATCATGTCCAGCGTCCCGGCGGAGGCCCGCGGCGCAGCCTCCGGCATGCGCTCCACCTTCCAGAACGCCGGCACGGTGCTGTCGATGGGGGTCTTCTTCTGCCTCATGGTGGCCGGATTGTCCGACTCGCTGCCGGGCGTCCTCAGCGTCGGGCTCACCGAGCAGGGGGTGCCCGCCCAGGCCGCCCACTCCATCGCCGGGCTGCCGCCGGTGGGGGTGCTGTTCGCCGCGTTCCTCGGTTACAACCCCATCGGGCACCTTCTCGGGCCGGGGCTGCTGGGCCACCTGCCCGCGGCCCACGTCGACGTGCTCACCGGCCGCCGGTTCTTCCCGGAGCTGATCTCGCACCCGTTCCACAACGGCCTGGGGGTGGTCTTCGCGCTGGCCACGGCCATGGCGCTGGTCTCCGCGGCCGCCTCGCTCATCCGCCGGGCGAAGGCCCACAGGTAGCGCCATATCCCGATATTTCGGTTTAAGGTGGGGTGCTGTGATCTCCGGGGGACAGCGTCACGAGGTGCGCGAGGCAACGGTGGCGGCGGCCCGTGAGGGGTTCGCCGGCAGGATCGGCTCGATGGTCAGGTCGATGGCGAAAGCCGGCCCGATGACCGCGTACGAGTGGTGGCTGATCTGCGAGGAGTTCCTGGACTACCTGGGCGCGCTCTCCGCCGGGACGCCCGACCTCGACACCCCCGAGGCCAGGGCCGCCTTCGGCAACGCCGCCGAGGCCGCCGCCGGAGCGGTCGCGTACGCGGCGTACCACCCGTTCGCCGGTTTCTCGGTCTACCTCGACTACGTCGACTTCGGCATCACTTACGAGCCCGAGCCCGGGGGCACGCCGCAGCCGATCACCGCGGACCGCTGGCTCGACGCGTTCTGCCTGGCGGTCCTGGCGGGCACGGCCGAACGGCACGGGGAGGCGTTCCACTTCGCCCGCGGCACGGCCCAGGAGGAGCTCGTCGACGGCTTGATGGCGTACGTCATCGGCGACACGGAGGAACCGCGCGCCGCGACCGACGCAACTCTCCCGCACGCCACAGCGGTCCACGCGCTGCGCGCCCTGGAAGCCGGCGACCAGGAGACGTTCCGCACCGCTCTGGCCGAGCTGCTCCTCCGCCACCGCGCGCTGCACGGGCCCGCAGACCGGCCCCGCACCCTGCTCCCGCTCCTCCCGTTGGCCCTCGCCGCCCTGGCCTACCGCCGTCACGGCTGGCCGCCGCCCGAGACCGGCTACCTGCCGCGCGCGCTGGTGACCGGCTTCGCGACCGCGGGCCCGAGGGTCCGGGCGTACGGCCGGGAGAGACGACCTGACGCGGTCGCCGAGCTGGCCGCCGGGCCGGTGGTGGTGCGGCGGCCGGGGCCGCCCGGCTTCCTGCACCCGGAGAGCGAGGCGTTGTTCGAGGAGTACACCAGGGAGGCGTTCACCCCGGAGGACGGAAAGCCGCTGAACCCGCGAGGACTGTCGACCGCCTTGCGGTATCAGGAGCTGCTCTTCGTGGCCCGCGCCGGGCTGTCCGACGACGTCACGGACGTGCAACTGGCGAACCTGCGCCTGGCCTCCCAGCTGGGGGCCGCGTTGTTCCGCGTCGCGCTCGCCGAGCCCGGCGCCGGCGTCGAGGTGACGATCGACGGCCGCACGCTCACCTACCCGGCCCACCGCGCGGCCGAGCCCGGCACCTGGCACACCGCCGTGAATTTCGCGCTGATCACCGGGACCCGAGAGGACCTGGCCCCGGTCGTCGTGGCCGGCTCCGACACCCTCCGGCAGGACGGCTCCGCCTTCGCCTCCTACCGCAGAGCCCTGCACGACTACCTGCGCGGCACCGACCCCGAACCCGCCACCGACCAGGCCCTGCACGACTGCGACAAGGCCAGGACCTGGGGATTCCGCCCGCCGCCCGCCGTGCTGCTCGCGCAGCTGGTCGAGGGCGACCAGGAGAGCTTCAACCTGGCACTGCTCGACGCCCTCGACGCCCACCGCGACCACTACGGGGTCGCCGACCGCGCGGACGACTCCGAGGCCGCGATCAACCTCGACGTCCTGGCCCTGGCCTGCCACGCGCGCCGCCGCGGCTGGGACGTCCAGGTCGTCTCCCCCTACCTGCCGGTCCGTCTCCTCCGAGCGGCCGGGCCGCGCTGACCGGGCGAGGAACTCCCCGGAGGTCTTCCTGGCGGACCGTCCCCGGCTGCTGGGCCTGGCGTACCGGCTGCTCGGGGTCGCGGGCGAGGCCGAGGACGTCGTCCAGGAGGCCTACATCGGCTGGCAGCGCGGCACGCGGGTCGCCGTCCCCGGCGCGTGGCTCACCACCGTCGTCACGAACCTGTGCCTCAACTCCTGGATCGAGGCGATCACCGGCGGATCCGGCGCCCTGGAGCTGTCCCCGGACGACCGCGTCGGCTCGTCGCCGCCGCGACCAGCCTGCCCGCCCGGCACCACGGGCTGCCCGGCCGCGGCCGCATCGCCCCCGGGCTGCCGGCCAGCCTCGTGCTCGTCGACGGCGACCCGCTCCAGGACATCGCCGCGACGCGCTCGATCGTGGACGTCTGGCGGCACGGGGTCCGCCAGACGCGACCCACCGGCGAGCGATGACGCACGGGCGGCCTCTCTCGCAAAGGAGACAGGCCGCCCGGCCGATCAGATCAGGGCTTCTTGCAATCCTTGCCGTTGCCGTTGCCGTTGCCGTTGCCGTTGCCCTTGCCCGGCTTCGGGCATTGCTCGCCCGGCGGGTTGTCGTCCCCGCCGGACGCCGCCTTGACGAGCATGAAGGTGGCCGTGCCCACCGCGGAGGTGTTCCCGGCCTTGTCGGTGGCCCGGTAGGTCACCGTGTGCGCTCCCGGCTGGGAGACCGCCAGCGCCTTCGTGTAGACCGCGTACGGCTGGCCGTCCAGCGAGTACTCCACCTTGTCCACCCCGGACTCGGTGTCGTTCGCCGTGATCGTCACCGTCGCGGAGCCCACGTAGTTCCACGCCCAGTCCATGCTGCCGGTGATGCCCGCCGTCACCTGCGGCGGGGTGGTGTCCCCGCCCTGGGGAGCCGCGACGGTGAACGTCACCGAGCCGACCTCCGAGGTGTTGCCCGCCTCGTCGGTGGCCCGGTAGCGCACGGTGTGCGCCCCCGCCCGGTTGACCGTCACCGGCGCCGTGTAGGCCGCGAACGCCGCGTTGTCGAGCGAGTACTCCACCGTGTCGACCCCGGACTCGGTGTCGTCAGCGGTGACGGTGACCGTCGCGGAGCCGACGTACTCGCCGTTCTCGTTCTGGTCGCCCGCCACCTGCGCGGTCACCTGCGGGGGAGTGGTGTCCTCCTCCTGCTCGGCCACCACGGTGAACTCCGTCGTGCCCGCGTCGGAGGTGTTGCCCGCCTTGTCGGTGGCCCGGTAGGTCACGACGTGCGCGCCGGGCTGGCCGACCGTGAGCGGCTGCGTGTAGACCGCGTACGGCTGGCCGTCCAGCGAGTACTCCACCGTGTCGACCCCGGACTGGGCGTCGTTCGCGGTGATGGTGACCGTCGCGGAGCCGACGTAGTTGCCGTCGTCGTCCCGGTCACCCCCGACCTCCGCCGTCACCTGCGGGGGAGTGGTGTCCTCCTCCTGCGGGGCCACCACGGTGAACGCCACCGAGCCGACCTCCGAGGTGTTGCCGGCCGTGTCGGTGGCCCGGTAGCGCACGGTGTGCGCGCCGATCTCGTTGACCGTCACCGGCGCGGTGTAGGGCGCGAACGCCGCGTCGTCGAGGGCGTATTCGACCGTCTCGACCCCGGACTCGGTGTCGCTCGCGGAGACGGTCACGGTCGCGGAGCCGACGTAGTTGCCGTCCTCGTCCTGGTCGCCCGCCACCTGCGCCGACACCTGCGGCGCGGTCGTGTCCGAGCCGCCGCCTTCGGTGACCACCAGCTCGCCGACCATCTGGCCGTGACCGGGGATCGCGCAGAAGAAGCGGTACTTGCCCGGCGTGAGGTTCACCTGCGCCTCGTGCCGGCCGCCGTTCGCGTCGATGGGGCTGGCGAGGATGTTGACCCTGACGTCGTGGTTGTAGCCCGGGGTGGAGACGTCGAAGGTCAGGGTGTGGGTCATGCCGGTGACGTTGCCGGTCGCCACGCTGTTCTCGAAGACGATGGTGGTAGGACCCGCCGTCGCCTCTGTCGGCGCCGACTTGTACGCGGTCATGCTGTCGTCGGCGGTCCAGGTGAGCACCTGGTCCGCCGAGGCGGTCAGTTGCAGGCGGGGCTGCGCGGCGGCCTGGCCCGACGACAGGAAGAGCGCCGGGAGCCCGGCGGCCAGCAGCAGCACGGCCAGGCCCGGTGCCGTGGCGGCCGCTCTGAGCGCCCGCCGTAAGGCACTGATCAAGGGGACATGCATGGACGATGCACCTCTCAAAGTCTGCGCGCGTGCCGGCGAAGGGCACGCTCCGGCTGGGGTGGGGCACCGGGCCAGGGGCGGAACGCCCCCGGCCCGGCGCCCGGCCGGTGGACCGGCCTAGAGCTCGCGCACCCGGATGTTGCGGAATTCGGTCAGGTCGTTGTTGCCGTGGTTCTGCAACCCGACGAACCCGCTGATGAACTGGCGCAGGTCCGTGGGCGGGTCGCCGGCGCGGGACGACTGCTTGCCCGGCGTGTTGTCGAACTCGTTGATCACCTTGCCGTTGCGGATGATCGTGTAGTGCTGGCCGACCACCCGGATCTCGTAGTCGTTCCACTGGCCCTTCGGGGTGACCCCCGCCTTGTCCAGGCCGTTGGTGGAGAAGTTGTAGACGGAGCCGGTCTTCTGCGGCTCGCCCGTGTCGCCGTCGTAGATCTGGATCTCGTGACCGCAGTAGATCGCGACCCAGGCGGGCGACGTGCGGGCCGAGCCCACCGTTCCGCAGCTTCCCGAAGGACGCTGGTCGAGCGGCGTCCTCAGGTCGGGGAAGCGGACGAAGACGCCGGTGTTGGCGCGGCCCGTGCCCGGCGCGATGTCACGGAACTGCAGCCTCAGCGAGAAGTCGGCGTACGCCTTCTCCGAGTACCACAGCATGCCGAGACCGCCTGAGGAGCGGATCGAGCCGTCCGGCTGCAGGGTGAACTGCCCGGACGGAGCCTGGGTCCAGCCCTGCAGCGACCGGGCCGTCCCGTCGAAGATCGTCTCGTACCCGTTGGTCTTGCCGATCTGCGACTGGGCGGCGGCCTTCTTCAGCGTGGACGCCTCGCGGTTGTCGATGACGCCGTCCTTGCGGGCGTCGTTCACCACGTCGTTCAGGTGGCTCACGAACTCGCCGTGGTTCTTCCACTGGCGCTCGTCGTCGATCAGGTCGTTGAGCGTGCAGGCGCCCGCGGCCACCCGGTTGGGCACGCCGGTGTCGGTGTCGAGCAGCCGGACCGTCGGCCGGGCGTCCGGCGCGGTGCAGTCCACCTTGACGTCGATGGTGCCGGTGGCCGACTCGCCGTCGGCGTAGGTGACCTTCAGCGTCGCCTTGTAGGTGCCGAAGTCCTTGTAGGTGTGCGTCGGGTTCGCCTCCTTCGACGGCTTGCCGCCGTCGCCGAAGTCCCACTCCCACGACACGCCGCCGGCCTTCGTGCTGGAGAACGCCACCGTCCTGGGGTCGCTCTGCCGCACCGGGCGCGCCACCGCGTAACTCGGGTCCGGCGTCGCCGGACCGCCCTTGTAGGCGACGCGGATCAGCTTCTGGTTGGGGTGCAGGCTGAAGAAGCCGCCCGCGTAGTCGAGCATGTACAGCGCGCCGTCCGGGCCGAACTTGGCGTCCATCCACGACTGGAGCTGGGTGGTGCCGCCGCCGGTCTGGATGATGTGGCGCAGGTCCTCGCCGAAGACGGGCGCGCCCGCCTCAGGGACCTTCTTCGGGTCGACGGTCACGGCGACGCGGTTGTTGGCGTTGGACTGGTCACCGATGAACCACTTGCCGTCCCAGTACGCCGGCCACGCCACACCGCTGTCGGTGTCGACCTCGGAGCGGTGGTACGTCGGCCCCGACATGACGGCCTGGCCGCCACCCTTGAGGTAGGGGATGGTGAAGGTCTCGTCGCCCAGCTTGTACGTGGGCAGGCCGCTGTCGTCGTCCCGCTTCGGGTAGACGGGGCCGCCGCCCTGCGGCGAGTACCAGATCATGTTGGCGCGCGCCGGCGGGATGTCCACCAGGCCGGTGTTGCGCGGCGAGGTGTTCTTCAGGTTGTCGCAGTCGTACCACTCGGCGGGCTGGGTGGCGTCGGTGTTGCTGCGGTCGCGGTAGGGCTGCTTGTCGCCCATGCAGTACGGCCAGCCCTGGTTGCCGGCGGAGGTGAGGATCGTCGCCGTCTCGTACTTGGCCGGGCCCCACGTCTCGCTCGGGGCGCCGGCGTCCGGGCCGACCCAGCCGGCGGTGATCCAGTTGTTCACGTTGTCCCAGGCGAGGCGGGCGATGTTGCGCACGCCCATCACCCAGATCTCCGGGCGGGTCTTGCCGCCGCCCTCCTCCTCGCCGGTGAACAGGTTGCCCTTGGGGATCGTGTACGTGCCGTCGGGCTCCGGGTGGATCCGCAGGATCTTGCCGTTGAGGTCGTTGGTGTTGCCCGAGGTGCGCCGGGCGTCCTGGAACGACACGCCCTTGTAGTCCGCGGTCCAGTTGTTGCCGGAGTAACCGCCGGAGCCGCCCGAGGAGTTGCTGTCACCGGTGCCGATGTAGAGGTTGCCGTCCTCGTCGAACGTCATGCCTCCGCCCGCGTGGCAGCAGCTGTGGATCTGGGTGTCCCACTGCAGCAGGTCCTTGCGGGTGCTCTGGTCGATCGTCTGGGCGGCGGCGTCATAGGTGAACCGGGAGACCGTGCGCTTGCCGATCCGCCGGTCCCTGTCGATCGACTCGTGCGGCATCCAGTAGGCGTAGACCCAGCCGTTCTCCGCGAACTTCGGGTCGAGCGTGATGCCGACCAGGCCCTCCTCGTTCTTGACCAGCTCGTCGCCGCTGCCTCGGTTGCCCATGACGGGCAGCGTGGTCAGCAGCTTGACCTGCTTGGTCTTCGGATCCCACTGGTGGATGGTGCCGCAGCCGAGGCCGACCTTGGGGTCGTTCCAGTCGGCGATCGGGCCGGTGGCGCAGGCCGCCTTGCCGATGTAGAAGACCTTGCCGTCCGGCGCGACGGTCAGGCCGTGCGGCTCGCCGATCTGGTCGAGCTGGCCCTGCTTGTTCTGCGCGGTCAGCCGCTCGATGGTGTAGTTCGCGGCGATGGTCGCCTGGCAGTCGCCGCGGACGAGCCCGGCCGCCCACTTGATGGCGCCGCCGAGGTGGCTGCGGAAGTGCTCGTCGCCGGTGTAACTCGCCCGCGTGCCGCCCATGCCGGTGTAGAACGACCGGCCGCCGTCGTAGTCACGGCACCAGGAGATCGGGTGGAACGCGCCGTTGCCGTTCAGGCCCGCGTCATAGGTGTGCTCGCCGACCTGCGCCACCGTGTGGACCTTGCCCAGCGGGTTCGGGCTCCAGTTCATCCACGTGTCGGTGCGCTTCACGGTGAACGGCAGGCCCTTGTTCGCCGGGTGCTGCCGGTCGACGAGGTCGACGACCGCCTCCTGCGGCTTGCTCTCCGGCGGTTCTCCGGCGGTGGGGCCGAACAGCCGCAGCTCGGCGAGCTGGATCAGGGGCTCGCCGCTGTTCGCGGTGATGTTGAGCCGGTAGTGCTGGTACGCCGTGGTGTTCTCGAACGTGTATTCCTTGGTCTGGAACCGCTGTGGGAAGCTCTCCCCGGTCCGCCGGTCGAGGTCGGTCCAGTTCGTCCCGTTCTGCGAGCCCTGCAGGGTCCAGTCCTTCGGGTCGCGGCCGGGGAAGTCGTTGGCCGATGTCAGCGCGTAGTGGGCCACCGCGACCGGCTCCTCGAGCCTGAACTGCACCCATCCGGTCGGCGTCCTGGCCAGCCACTTGCTGTCGTTGCTCCCGTCGAACAGCTTGTCCTTGGTCTCGTTCGGCGGGTTGTCGCCGCTGGCCGAGCTCTCCACCACCTTCTCCGGCGGGGGCAGGCTGCCGGCGGGGCGGCTGCCGACCAGCTCGGTGAACCAGGCGGAGTCCGCCTGGGCGCGCGCGGCGTCGTGGACGCCGACGAAGCCGCCGCCGTTCCTGATGTAGGCCTGGAAGGCGGCCAGCTGGCCGTCGTTCAGCGGCGCGCCCTCGGCGGACAGGAACACCACGCCGCGGTAGCGCGCCAGATTGTCGGCGGTGAAGACGGCCGGGTCCTGCGAAACGTCGACGGAGAAGCCGTTCTTCTGGCCCAGCTCCTTGATCGCCGCCGCGGCCTGCTCGACCGGGTCGTCCTGCTTGTCGGCCGGGCCGTGGAAGACGAGCACGCTGACAGAGTCTTTCCCGGGCGGCTTCGGCGGCGCGACCTGCGCCTGTGCCTGTTCCTGTGCCTGTTCCTGTGCCTGTTCCTGTGCCAGGGCCGGTACGGCCGCCGGGGTGGCCAGCCCCAGCAGCAGCACGGCGCTCGACATCGTGATCAGCGCGCGGCGCCAGGCGGGTGGTCGGGGCGGTAAGAGGCCTTTTCCGGCCATCGTTCGCTCCTTCGCGGTGAGGGTGATTCGGGACCTGCTGGGAAGGGCTGAGGGGTCGGTCGCAGCGGGGGAGTGTTCTCGCCGCCGGGTCCTGCCGGGGCGCGTCAGTGGCCCGCGTGGCCGGAGTGGCCGCCGCCCGAGTGGTCCGGGACGTTGCCGTTCTCGTCGGTCACCATGAAGATCCCGGCCATGCCCATGTCGGAGTGGCTCTGGACGTGGCAGTGGTACATCCAGGCCCCAGGGCCGACGCGCTCGCCGGCGATCACCTGGAAGCCGAACGACTCGGCCGGTCCGGTGATCTTGGTGTCGATGATCCGGCTCTGGTCCTGCGGGTGCTCCAGCAGGCCGGTGCGGTTGTCGGCCCAGCGGTGCCCGTGGATGTGGAACGTGTGGTAGAAATCGCCGTGCGTGATCACGATCCACTCGACCCGCTCGCCGACCTTCGCCACGAACTCGGGCGCCTCGTGGCCGGCACGGTTGTTGATCATCATGTCGTTGAAGACCACGGTGAACGTCTTGTCCGGCAGGGTGTCGCCCTTGCGGCGGACGATGAGCGGCCCGTACAACCCCTGCCGGATGCCGCCCGTGCCGTGGTCGGTGCCCACGACGTGGTCGTGGTAGTGCCAGTAGCCCGCGCTGCCCGGCTCGATGCTCCCGCCGGGGCGCCGGCCCGGCGCGTGCGTGCGCCAGACGTACGTACGCCGCCCGCCGGGCTCCACCAAGCTGTTGGTCAGCCGCGTGCCGTCGCTGGCCTGGTCGTAGTCCACCCCGTGCACGTGCAGGCTGGCCGCCACGCTCAGGTTGTTCACCATCTCGATCTCGAGCGTCTCGCCCTCGACCATCTCGATCAGGGGCCCGGGGATCGTGGCCTTGCCGGGCTCCAGGCCGTAGCCCAGCTGGCCGTCCGGCAGTTGCTCGGCGTAGAGGGTCATCCGGCGGACGACGGGGTCCTTGCCGCCTTTGCCCGGCTTGTCGGCGGGTTTGTCGACCGCCGCCTCGCTCTGGCTCGATACGACTAATGGTGCGAACGCGGCGAACGCCGCGGATGCGGTGAAGGCACGCCGGGAGAACAGGCTTTTCGCCATGCCTCTGCCTACCTCGGTCATGGTTCCCCAATCGGTGACGGCGCCTCACTTGCGTGAGGGCGAGGTGCAGCTGCTCGGGTGCCGGCGGTGGGCCGGCGCGGACGACTGGGCGTCGCATCGTGATCACTGATGCTGTGGGGGTGCGGTGAGGGTGGTTTTCGATGGAAGTACGCGCCTTTTTTGGCGCAATGTCAAGAAGTTACGTTGAAATCCCCCGTACTTCCGCTTATATCTGGCTAAAGGGTCACGGCGCCGCGGGCGCCCGCTGAGTCATGCCCGGGGTGCGCCGGCGGCCCAACCGGGCGGCGACCGATACGACGGAGCCCGGCGATCTTCTGCTTGACCGCCGATAAAAGTGCCTCTTAACTGGCATACGGTATGCACCTCCGCCCCTCGGGAGCTTCCATGGACCACTCGTCCCGTACGTCCTTGCCGGCGCGAGGGCGCGGACCACATCGCTGATGGACCCCGTTGTGGCCGCCGGCAGGGAACTTCTGCACGCTCTGACGCGGGTCCTGACGTCCGCGTAACCGGCCCACGACGATCGAGCCCTCGGCACATCCATCGAGCGCCCGATTCCATGCCCACGCCATGAAGCCCGGCTACGATCGAGTCATGCCTTTGACGGTGGACGACGTCGACCGGTTCGAGCTGTCGAGGCCCCGTCTGGAGGCCATCGCCTACCGGCTCCTCGGCTCCGCGGACGAGGCGCAGGACGTCGTGCAGGAGACGTTCCTGCGCTGGCAGGCCGCCGACGTCGACCGCGTCGAGGTCCCCGAGGCCTGGCTGACGAAGGTGCTCACCAACCTGTGCCTCAACCAGCTCACCTCCGCGCGGGCGCGCCGCGAGACCTACGTGGGCCGATGGCTTCCCGAGCCGCTGCTCGCCGGCGACCCGATGCTCGGCCCGGCCGACACCGCCGAGCAGCGCGAATCGGTCTCGTACGCGGTGCTCACCCTCATGGAGCGCCTGTCCCCCAACGAACGGGCCGTGTACGTGCTGCGGGAGGCGTTCGACTACCCGCACCGGGAGATCGCCGAGATCCTCGCCATCACCGAGGCGGCCAGCCAGCAGATCTTTCACCGCGCCAAGAAGCATGTCGCCTACGGCAAAGCCCGCGCCGAGATCGACGATGCCGCCGCCCGGCGGATCGTCGAGGAGTTCCTCGCCGCCGCCACCAGTGGCCGGACCGACGAGCTCGTACGCCTGCTCACCAAGGACGCCGTCTCCATCGGCGACGGCGGAGGGAAGGTTCCGGCACGCACCAAGGCGTTCGAGGGAGCCGTCGCGGTCGCGAAGTTCCTGTGGGGCATGTTCAAGCCCGCCGAGGCCAAGCGCGCCGTCGTCGGCGGCTCGCCCGAGGTGTACGCCTGGACCGCCAACGGCGAACCCGCCGTCGTGGCCGTCGTGGCGGGCCGGGTCGTCGCCATCATGTGCCTGGAGGTCACCCCCGAGGGCATCACCGCCTGCCGTACCCAGGCGAACCCCGACAAGCTCCAACGCGCGACCGAGCAATGGGCGGCGCTGAGCCATGGGGAGCCCCTGCTCGTCATGTGACCTGTCTCACATGGCGCTCCTGTCAGGAAACCGCGGGCCATCCGGTTCAAGTGACAAACCCGCACCGGACAGGAGCCCGAAATGCAGCACCGCATCATCGTTCTCGGAGCCGGATACACCGGAGCCGGCGCCGCCGGCCGCCTCGCCAAGCGGCTGCGCCGCGAGGATGTCACCATCACCCTCGTCAACGCCGAGCCTGATTTCGTCGAACGCATCCGCAACCACCAGCTGGCGACCGGCCAGGACCTCAGGCCCCGGCCACTCAGCGAGATCTACGCCGGCACCGGCGTCGCACTGAGGATCGCGAAGGTCACCGGCGTCGACGTCGACCGCAAGACCGTCGCCATCAGCGGCGCGAACGGCGCGGAAGAGCTGGAGTACGACACCCTCGTGTACGCCCTCGGCAGCGACTGGAACAGCCAGGCCGTGCCCGGGACCGCCGAGCACGCCCACCAGATCTCCGGCCGTGCCGGAGCACTCCGGCTGCGCGAGCGCCTGGCGAGCCTCGATGCCGGGCAGACCGTGGTGGTGGTCGGCGGCGGGCTCACCGGCGTGGAGGCCTCGACCGAGATCGCCGAGGCCCGCCCGGACCTCGACGTCGCCCTCGCCGCCGGCGGCAGCCTCGGCGACTGGCTCTCACCCAGGGGCCGCGAGCATGTACGGAAGGTCTTCGGCAAGCTCGGCATCACCGTGTACGAGCACACCGCCGTCACCGGGGTCGAAGCCGACCGCGTCACCACCGCCGACGGCGGGGTCATCCCCGCCGCGGTCACCGTGTGGACCGCCGGTTTCGCGGTCCACCCGATCGCGAAGGCGACCTTCCTGGAGGTCTCCGGCACCGGCCAGATCGTGGTCGACCGGACCATGCGCTCGGTTTCACACCCCGATGTGTACGCCGTCGGCGACGCGGCCCTGGCGATGGGCGCCGGAGACAAGCCGCTACGGATGTCGTGCGCCTCGGGAGTCCCGGCCGCCTGGCTGGCCGCCGACGTCATCGCGGCGCGCCTGACCGGCCGGAAGGTCCCGGACAAGACGATCGGCTACGCCAACCAGTGCATCTCCCTGGGCCGCAAGGAGGGCCTGATCCAGTACGTCACAGCCGACGACCGCGCCAAGCAGGTGGTCCTGCGCGGCCGGCCGGCCGCCGCCTACAAGGAACTGGTCTGCAAGGGCGCCGCGTGGAGCGTCGCCAACCCGACACTCGGGGTGCCGGCCCGGCAGCACCGCGTGACGCATGAGCGGACGCTGAACCAGGAGACCGGATGAACCTCGTGGTGGGCACCAGGGCGCCGCAGTCGTAGGCGAGCGCGGGGGCCGGCCCGGCGGAGCGGGCCGGGCGGCGTCCGGGGCCCGGGCGTACAGCGTGCTTCTCCTGGACCGGCCCCTCCTCGACGTTTCAGTGGGTGGCGGGCCGCGAGGTGCCGGACTGACGCGTCCGGTCACCGTCGACAGAGAAGGGGCCGCCGGGTCCGAAGGCGAGGCGGGCGAAGTTCTCGCCGATGCGGCGGTGGCCCGCGGGGTCGGGGTGGACCTCGTCGGGCAGCGGCAGCTCGGCGTAGTCCTTCTCGCCGTACAGGTCGCGGCCGTCGAGGTAGTGCAGGTTCGGGTCGTCGGCCGACCGCTGTGCGACGATCCGGGCGAGCACGTCGCGGATGACGGTGAGCGTCAGGCGCCCGGCGGTGCGTTCGGCCGGGTCACCCGTGGCCTTGAACCGCAACGTCGTGCCGTCGAAGTCGGGCACGAGAGGGCCGGGGGTGTCCTCCTGGACCGGGCACAGGATGGGGGAGACGACCAGCAGCGGCGTGGCCGGATGCCCCTCGCGGATCGTGTCGAGGAAGCCGTGCACGGCGGGGGTGAAGGCGCGCAGGCGCATCACGTCGGCGTTGACGACGTTGATGCCGATCTTGACGCTGATCAGGTCGGCGGGGGTGTCGCGCATCGCGCGGGCGGTGAACGGGTCGAGCAGCGCGCTGCCGCCGAAGCCCAGGTTCACCAGCTCAGCCCCGCCCCGCGCCGCGGCCAGGGCCGGCCAGACGGCGGTCGGGTGGGTGGCGTTCGAGCCGTGGCTGATGGAGCTGCCGTGGTGCAGCCACACCCGGCGCCCGCCGGCCGGCGCGGGCTTGACCGGGGCGTCGGTACGCAGGGCGATCAGCTCGGTGACCTCGTTGTGCGGGAGCCAGATCTCGACGTCCTTGTCACCTGCGGGCAGATCGGCGAACCGGGCGGTGCCGGGGGGCCCTTCGCGCAGGTCGGCGGAGCCGGTGGTCAGGTCGGCCGTGCGGACTCTGCCGCCCGCCACCGTGGCCTGGGCGGTCAGCCGGCCGTCGACCAGCAGGTCGTACACGCCGTCCGCCGGCGCCGGAAACCCTCGGTAGGCCCGCTTGGTGGGCAGCGTGTCCAGCTCGATGACCGTGGCCCGGGTGCGGAACGCCAGCCGCACGCCGGACGGCTGGGCCTCGGCCACGGCCAGCTGCTCGTCGGGGATCTGCCGCCGAGCCCGGGCGGGCAGCCGGTGCGGCAGCAGGCCGTGCGCCGTGCGTTCCACGTCGAGGGCGCCGCGCAGCAGGTCCGCGGTGACGGGTGTGGTGATCGGTTGCCGGTGCGAGGCCATGGCGTTCCCTCTCCTTTGCCTACAGACGTTATGAATATACCTAATCCTTTTAAGCAACAGTGGTGGCGGCGCCTGCTGGTCGCCGATTTGGACCGGGCGGCGCGGCAGGCCGCGACCCGAGCATTTGCGTGGCTGGCCACATAAGTGGCATTATTAAGTGGTCGGCCACATACCTACGAAGGGGCCGACACTCGACCCTGGCCGCATCGGCGTTCCGTTCATGTGGCCGGCCACTTGTCGGAGGTTCGAATGACCGCGTTCCCCGCCCTGTGGTCCCCCGTCTCCATGGGGGATCTCCACCTGAAGCACCGCCTGGCGATGGCCCCGATGACCCGGAGCCGCTCCACCCCCGAGGGCACACCGACCGAGCTCAACGCCGAGTACTACGCCCAGCGCGCGTCCATGGGCCTGATCATCACCGAGGGCACGCAGCCCTCCGCCGACGGTCAGGGCTACCTGCTGACCCCCGGCGTGCACACCGCCGAACACGTGGCCGGATGGCGGAAGGTGACCGACGCCGTGCACGCGGCGGGCGGCACCATCGTGATCCAGCTCATGCACGCCGGGCGGATCGCCCACCCGGACAACACCCCGCACGGCCGGCGGCCGGTCGCACCCTCGGCGGTCCGCCCGGCGGGTCAGATGTTCACCGCCGCAGGGCCGCAGGAGATGCCGGTGCCGCGCGCGCTGTCGGCCGCGGAGGTCGCCGCGACGGTTCAGGGCTTCCGCCGCGCCGCCGCCGCCGCCATCGACGCCGGCGCCGACGGGGTGGAGATCCACGGCGCCAACGGCTACCTGGTGCACCAGTTCCTGTCCAGCAACGCCAACCAGCGCGACGACGCCTACGGCGGCTCGATCCCCCACCGCATCCGCTTCGCCGTCGAGGTCGCGGCCGCGGTCGCCGACGAGATCGGTGCGGGGCGCACCGGCCTGCGCGTCTCGCCCGGCAACCCGTACAACGACATCGCCGAGGACGACACCGCGGACCTGTACACCGCCCTCGTGGCCGCGCTGGCGCCGCTGGACCTGGCGTACCTGCACGTCGCCCACGGCGGTGACGACGACCTGCTGCGGCGCCTGCGGGCGGCCTGGCCCACCGCGCTCGTGCTGAACCGGGCCGGCGCCGGGCTGGCGGCACGCGTGCGGGACGTCGAGGAAGGGCTGGCCGACGTCGTCACCGTCGGCGCCATGGCGCTGGCCAACCCCGACCTGCCGGAACGGGTGCGTCTGGGCGGCCCGCTCAACACACCCGACCGGGCCACCTTCTACGGTGGTGGCGCGGCCGGATACACCGACTATCCCGCGCTGCAGACACCCGTCACCTGAGGAGTTCCCGATGACCGACGCTTCCGACCAGCGGCTGCCCAGCACCGCCCAGGCCGGCCCGCTGAGCTACGCGATCTTCAGCCTCGCCCGGGCCCACCGCGGCTACGCCGCCGGTCTGCTGCGCGAGCTGGGGCTGCATCCCGGGCAGGAGCTCCTGCTGATGCAGCTCATGGACCGCGATGGGCAGACGCAGTCGGAGCTGCTGGAGAGCGTCGGCCTGGACCACTCGACGGTCTCCAAGTCCCTGCGCCGCATGCAGGAGGCCGGCCTGGTCGCCCGCGAACAGGCCCCGCACGACCGGCGTGCCACCCTGGTCCGGCTCACCGAGAAGGGTCGCGCGATGCGCGAACCGATCGAACGCATGTGGGCCACGCTCGAAGACACCACCCACCGCGACCTCGACTCCGAGCAGGTCCGCGCCTTCATCGTGACGGCCCTGACGATCGAACGCTCCATCAGGGCGTCATGGCCGGTCGTAGACCAGTGAATACCGCCAGAACAGGCGGCGGCGGATGCTCGCGCCTGGCAGTGCGGCGGCCGCCTGCGCGCGGATCTCGGCGAGGGTCTCGCGCGCGGGCGCGGTCGGCGCGGTCATCTGGACCGGCAGGGATCGCGCGGGGGCCGGGTGCTTGACGAGGCCCATCAGCGGGTTGGCGGCGACCGCGGCCGTGGAGACGAGGAAGTCGCCCGGCCTCGCCTCCCGATAGCAGCCGATGACGACCAGACGGCCGCCGGGGAAGAGGCTTTCGCGCAGCTCACGCAGCGTCTCCGCCAACGGGAGATGGTGCAGGACGGCCACGAGGGTGATCGCGTCCCAGCGGCGGTCGGGGTCGCGCCGGCCGAAGTCCGCCTGCTCGATCACCACCCCCTCGACGCCGGCGAACCGGGCCGCCGCGACGCGCGCCGTGGCCGGGTCCGGTTCGAGGCCGGTGACCGACACCGCGCGCGGCCGGAGCAGGTCGATCAGGTTGCCCGTGCCGCATCCGACGTCGAGGACGTGACGGGCGCCGGCGACCTGCCGGGCCACCCAGCGTCCGTAGAAGTCGTTGTGGCTCCAGGGGTGCCGCGCGTTGAACCGCTCGAGGTGGGAGAGAAGAGCCATCCCGACACGGTAGCCCTGCCTGGCCTGGAGGTGTACGACACCGTGACGATGCCGACCAGGGCTGGGTGAGATGCCGCAGCTGGCGGCCCAGGCGATCGGGGCGGGACCGGCCACAGTGGCGCGGCGCCGCGACGGCGGGCCCGTCAGGCCGTACGCGGCCCCCTGGACCTGAACATCCGCGCGGACCGTTTCGTCGTCTCGCACGGCACCGCCCGCGACCAGGCCACGGGCCAGGACGGCACGATCGGGGTGCAGCACACGAACGCCATCGACCTCGGCGTCTCCTCCCCGAGCCCTGAGCTCAGCTGGGAGGCGTCCTGCGGCGACGGCCCCCGCCGGCCGAGGCGGCAGGTCGTGCTCAGCCTGGCGGCGATCCCATGGCGCCTGGTTGCCAAGGGCCCTGTGTGTCGTTGTGCACGCCGGCGCTGATCTGTGCGTTTGTACGCAGAACGAAAGATCGCGGCTGCCTAGATTGAGGGTCGTCCGGAGAGATCGCTCCGGAGGTTCTCCTCACAGCCAGGGATGGATGTCATGTCGAAGCTTCGTAGCCTTCTCGCCGGTACGGTCCTGGCCGGCGCCGTGGTGGCCGGTGTCGCGGCGGCTCCCGCCCAGGCGGCCACCACCAGTGCGACCACCACCAGTATCACCACTGCCAGTACGACCACGGTGTCGTACACGAAGCACTGGTTCGAGGGCTACTCCGGCTACGGCCGCGGGGAGATCCGCGGCCACCGTTCCTACTACAAGGGCTTCTACTACGCCGCGAACGGCCGTTACTACTTCGACGTGGACGTGTGGGACCGTGACGGCGACCGCGAGAAGACCTACGTCGACTTCTGGTACCACGACGGCCGCGGCTGGCACCAGGGCCACCGGCTGGTCACCGGCGGGCACGGCAAGTTCCGCTTCAGCTACAGTGCCCACGGCGGCTTCGACGGCTACAAGTTCCGTATCGGCGAAGGCCGCGTCGGCCACTACGACTGGAGCGACTACGCCAACCGCTCCTGGTGAACCGCTAGGCGATCACAGCTTGATGAGCTTCGTGTACGGCGGGACTATGCGGTATGTCTCGGCGCCGAAATCCACCAGAACAGTGGAGTTCTGCTCCACGTGGATGACCCGGCCGAGGCCGTATTTGTCGTGGCTCACCCAGTCCTGCACCGCGAATACCTCGACGGGAGGCGGAGGGATTTCAGGGGTGTTGAAGGGGCTTCCGGGCAGTCGGCGCCGGGTACCGGTTCGTGTAGGCCTCATTTGTACGAGTATGCGCCTCTCAGTCCAATAAATCGACCTCCAGCAGGAGGCGTGGATGGATTTCCCGCCTCCTCGGCCCCCGCTGCTGACTCGCGGAACGGGCCCCTCAAGTGCCTCCTGACCAGTGCGAACGCCCCACCTGCCGGGGCTGCGAGGGTCTCGCGGAGCGGGCCGACGGTGTCTACCCCAGGCTGTCACACCGGGCCTGTCGCGCGGGTAAAAATTCCCGCGGATGTTGCCGGGCGCGGTTCGCCGCAGCCGTGTGCTAGGCTGTACAGCGTTGCAGTTGTGGTACCCATAAAAACTTTTTGCGCGCCTGCAGATTGTGATCTACGGGCGCGTTTTTGTTGGCCGGTCATTTCCGGATGGGCTCATTGCGGCGACCGGGGTTTCGCAAAGTGCGGATCCTGTTTGCGCTATCTGAAGGAGATCGACATGGCTACTGGCACCGTGAAGTGGTTCAACTCCGAAAAGGGCTTCGGCTTCATCGCGCAGGACGGCGGCGGCGCCGACGTCTTCGCGCACTACTCGAACATCGTCGCCAACGGCGGCTACCGCGAGCTGACCGAGGGACAGAGCGTGTCCTTCGACGTCGTTCAGGGCCAGAAGGGCCCGCAGGCGGAGAACATCGTCGCCGCCTGACCAGGCGCGCGGCATGAGCCGGGCCTGTACCCCCTCGGGGGTGCAGGCCCGGCTTTCGTTGTGCTCGCCCGAGGTCAGCCGGTCAGGCGGGCCCTGGAGGCGTCGAGGTGGGTGCGCATGGCCGCGGCGGCGCTCAGGGCGTCCCCGGCGAAGATCGCGTCGCGGATCCTGCGATGCTCGTCGAAGACTTTGTCCAGGTGACCCGGATCGGGGCCGGCGGCGTACGGGCGGGTGATCGCGCCGGCGCCCAGCGTGTCGAGCAGGTCCAGGTAGAAGCGGTTGGCGGCGGCGACCGCGATGGCGCGGTGGAAGGCGAAGTCGGCCTCGACCGCGTCGCTGGCGCTGCCCCGCACCGCCGCCGTCCGGCGCAGCGCGGTGTCGACGGCGGCCAGGGTCGCGGGTGTACGGCGGGCGGCGGCCAGCGCCGCGGCCTCCACTTCGATGCCGCGGCGTAGTTCGAGCAGCTGCAGCCGGTCGTGCAGGCTGCGGACGGTGCCGAGGGAGTGGGCGAAGTCCTGCGCCGCCGGCCTCGTCAGCACGAACGACCCGCGTCCTCGCCGCGTCTCGACCAGGCCCGCCGCGCGCAACCGCGACATGGCCTCGCGTACGACGGTGCGGCTGACCTCGAACCGGGTGGCGAGCTCTCCCTCGGAGGGCAACAGGTCGCCGGGCTGCCAGGCGCCGTGCCCGATGCCGCGCCGCAGCTCGTCCTCCACCCGGTCGGCCAGGCTCGCGCCGTGCTGGTCACCCATGCTGGTCGCCCATGCCGTCGCCCATGCCGTCGCCCATGCCGTCACCCATGCTCGTCAACCCGGCCGGCTCCGTGGCTGGCGGCGTCGTCCAGGCCCAGCGCGGCGGCGCTGCGCCGGGTCAGCTCCGCCAGCAGGTCCGGGCGTCCGGACAGCGGCGCGCCGTAGCCGGGGACCAGGCTCTGGAGCGCGGGGCGCCAGGCCGGCAGGCGGTCGGGGAAACCGCGTTCGAGCACGTCCAGCATGATTCCCACTGAGGCGGAGGCGCCGGGAGAGGCGCCGAGCAGGGCGGCCAGGCCGCCGTGGGCGGACGTCACGACCTCGGTGCCGAAACCGGCGATCGCCCCTCGGCCGTTCACCCGCTTGACCACCTGCACCCGCTGGCCGGCGGTGATGACGTCCCAGTCGCCCGGCCGCGCGTCCGGGACGAACCGCCGCAGCGCCCGGAACCGGCCGCCGCGGGTCTGCGCCAGCTGCCCGACGAGGTAGCGCAACATGTCGGCGTTGGTGCGCGCCGCGCCCAGCAGCGTCCCGACGTTGCGGCTGTTCACCGACCGCGGCAGGTCGGTGAGGCGGCCACGCTTGAGGAACCGCGGCGAGAAGGCGGCGAACGGCCCGAACATCAGGTACGTACGACCGTCCACGACACGGGTGTCGAGGTGCGGCACCGACAGCGACGGCGCACCTGGCTCCGCATGGCTGTACACCTTCGCGTGGTGGCGGGCGATCAGCTCGGGGTCGGCCGTGCGGAGGAACTGCCCGCTGATCGGAAAGCCGCCGTAGTCCCGTGTCTCCGGTACGCCGGCGCTCTGGAGCAGCGCGAGCGTGCCTCCGCCCGCCCCGAGGAACACGAACGAACCGCCTACGACGTAGTCACGCGATCCGGCCAGGTCACGCACCCGCAGGCGCCACGACTTCCGGTCGTGCCTGAGGGCGCGCACGTCGTGGCCGGTCCGCACCTCGACGCCGTCACGCTCCAGAGCGGCGAACAGCCGCCGGGTGAGCACCCCGTAGTCGACGTCCGTGCCGCCGCGGGTGCGGCAGACGGCGACCTGCTCGCCGTCGCGCCGGCCGCCGAACATCAGCGGCAGCCACCGCGCCATGACCTCCCGGTCGCGGGTGAACTCCATCCCGTCGAACAGCGGATGCTCCCGCAGCGCCTCGTACCGCAGGCGGAGGTGCTCCACCCCGGCCGCCCCGTGGGCGAAGCCGAAGTGGGGCACCGGCCGGATGAACCCCGCCGGGTCGCCGAGCGTGCCCTGCTCGACCAGCCGCGCCCACAACTGCCGCGACAGCTGGAACTGCTCGTTGACCGCGATGGCGCTGCCGACGTCGATCGAGCCGGCGCCGGTGAGCGGCGTGTAGTTGAACTCGCAGAGCCCGGCGTGGCCGGTGCCGGCGTTGTTCCAGGCCGACGAGCTCTCCAGGCCGAGGCCGTCGAGCCGTTCCAGCACGAGGATTGACCAGTCCGGTTGTGCGCGGCGCAGCAGCACGCCGAGGGTGGCGCTCATGATCCCGCCGCCCACCAGCACCACGTCGTAGCCGGTCTCGGATCCTCGTACGGTCACCTGATGGCTCCTCGCAACCTATATGACAGGGCGCTGACCTGTATAACAGGTTGCCTCGTGTGCACGCGACACGATCAAGAGCCGGCCGGACCCGCGCGAGGTCAGAGGTCGAGGGCCACCCGCCGGCCCGGCCAGTGCGCCAGGCGCTCGCGGGCGGCCAAGGTCAGTGACGTGCCGAGGAGCAGCACCCGCAGGGCGCGTTCGGCGCCGTCGCTGAGGAACTCCGCGCCGCGCGACATCGCCTCGGCCAGCGCCACCGGCGCGGGCAGGATGCTGGTGAAGGCGTCGATGCCGCAGTCGTAGGCCAGGTGGGCGTTCACGCCGATGGTGCCGGCCAGCGCGAGCACCGGCTTGTCGTAGCGCTTGGCCCGCCGGGCCACCTCGGCGGGGATCTTGCCGCGCGAGGTCTGGAAGTCGATCGCACCCTCCGCGGTGAACACCAGGTCGCAACGGGCCAGCAGCCGGTCGAGATCGACGTAGTCGAGAAGCACGTCGAAACGGGGGAGCAGCCGGGCGCCGAGCGCCGCGAGGCCCGCCCCGAGGCCGCCCGACGCGCCCGTGCCGGGGCCCGTGCGGATGTCGATGTCCTGCACGCCCATGTCACGTTCCAGAACGTCGGCCCATCGCGACAACGCCTGGTCGAGCAGCTCCACCTGCTCGGGCGTGGCGCCCTTCTGCGGCCCGAACACCCGGGCCACCCCGCTCTCGCCGCACAACACGTTGAAGGGGTTGCAGGCGACGAGGATCTCGGTCTCGGGCAGCCGCGGGTCGAGCCCGGTCGGGTCGATGCGGTGCAGCCGGGCCAGCGCGGCGCCACCGCGCGGGAGTTCGTCGCCGCCGGCGTCGAGCAGCCTGGCCCCGAGCGCCTGCAGGGCGCCCGCGCCGCCGTCGGAGGTGCCGGAGTCGCCGCACCCCACGAGGATCCGGCGGGCCCCCGCGTCGAGCGCCGCCGTGATGAGCTCGCCCACGCCGTACGTGGTCGTACGGCCCGGGTCGCGTTCGTCACCCGGCACCAGGCGTAAGCCGGCGGTGGCCGCCATCTCGACCACGGCCGTGCGCGGCCCGGACCCGCCGGTGATGGCGAAGTGCGAGCGCACCGGCTTTCCCGTGGGCCCGGTGGTGACGCGCGGCACGAGACGGCCGCCGGTGGTGCGGGCGAGGGACTCGGCCGTGCCCTCGCCGCCGTCGATGAGCGGGACCGTGTCGATCGCCGCGTCGGGAACGACGCGGCGTACTCCGCCGGCGATGGCCTCCGCGACCTCCTCGGCCGAAAGTGACTCCTTGAAACCGCTCGGGGCGACGACGATGCGCAGCATGATTCTCCTTTGAACCGCACTGGAGGGATTCAGTGGACCGGCAGGCCGAGGTACGGCCACACCATGAGAGAGAAGAGCAGGACGAGCCCGGCCGAGAGCGGAGCCAGCACGGCCGCCACGCGCAGCAGATGGCGCGGGGTGTAGGTGGTGACGCCGTCGACCTGGTGGAAGAGCGCCACCGGCTTGGCCGACGACGGGAGCGTCTGGCAGAACCCGGCGGCCGCGGTGGAGGCGAACGCGGCGGCGGCAGGCGAGACGCCCGTGCCCGACGCGGCGGCGATCACCAGCGGCACGAGCACGCTGGAGCGGGCCGAGCGGGACTGCAGCACCAGATGGGCCGCGGTGCTCAGGGCGATGACGACGCCCAGGAACAGCCAGGCCGGCAGCGCCGGGCCCTGCCCGGGCCCGAACAGGCGGCCGGTGATCCACGCCGCCGCGCCTGACGTGGTCAGCGCCACGCCCATCGCCATCGTGGCGGCCATGAAGAGCAACATCGGCCACGGAACGGTGGAGAAGGAGTCTTTCAGCCGGATGGTGCCGAGCCCGGGGGAGGCGGTGACGAGGGCGCCGACACAGGCGACCACCGCGGGGGAGACGCCGTGCAGGGGCTCGCTGCACCACAGGACGACGATCACGGCGAGCAGCGTGGCGGAGCGGGTCTGGGCCTCGCTCATCCGCCCGGTGACCGACGTCTTCGTGGCCTCGCCGATCGACTCGGCGGTGATGCGCACCGGCTCCCTGCGGTCCGCGCGGCGGGTGGTGAGCATCAGCACCAGCTCGGCCGCGAGGTGGGAGGAGACGATCGCCAGCGGCACGCCCAGCACCAGCCACTGCACGAAGTCGATCTGGTGCCCCGTGGTCCGGGCCAGCATCTCGGCCGTGATGAGGTGGGCGCCCGCCCCGATCAGCGTGGCGACGGCGGACAGCAGGATCACCGTGGGGAAGATCAGGGCCATCGCGAGGATGACCCGGCGGCGATCCCCGAGCGCCCGCGCGAGCGCGAGGAAGATCGGCAGCGCCAGCGCCGCCCGCCCCGAGGTCGCCGGGATCGCGAACGCGGTCATCACCAGCGCGGCGGTCGTCAGGTGGGTGAGCTGACGGACCGTCCTGGCGCCGGAGACGAGGAACGCGCCGGCCCGGGTGGCGAGCCCCGACCTGGAGACCCCCGCCGCGATCACGAACGAGAAGATGAGCAGCCAGATCGTCGGATCGCCGAGGCTGCCGAAGAGCACCTCGACCTCCAGGACCCCGGTGACCACCAGCACGAGGCCCGCGCCCAGGGCGATGAACGTGTCGTCGACCGAGGTGAACATCCACAGCAGCGTGGCCACGACGAAGACCGCCAGGGTGATGCGCCCGCCCATCGCCAGGTCGGTGGCGCCGAGCCCGATGGCGGCGCAGGCCGCGACGGCGGCGCAGCCGAGCAGCACGCGCCGCCGGGTGCTTCTGGCCGCCGATCGGTCCTTTCCGCCCGGACCGCCGGATCGCTCCTCGGGTGAGGTGGAACTTGCCGCAGTTTTCGCCTCTGCCACGGAACCCCTATCGACTCGCACGGTTTGGGTGACCGTGTCCAGGGTGGGGACGGGTGGTTAGGCGAAAATGAACCCTCTATGAGAGAACTTTCATCTTCGGAACCGCATGGGCGGCCGGCCTCACCCTCGTACAGAAAAGGATGTGAAATGCGGGCCGCCCGATATCCGCGAACGACTTGACACCGTCGCGACGGCGAATTTCCCCCTTTTTGTCCGGAGCGTCGTAAACGCCCGGGATGACGGGCCGCCTCAGTCGTCGTCGCGCTCGGAGTCGCGCTCGTCGTCGGTGTCGGTGTCCGTCTCCGTGTCCGTCTCGGTGTCGAGGTCGTCGTCGTCCTCGTCCGCCGTGGGAGCGGAGGGTGTGGCCACGCGGGCCGGCGCGGGTGTGCCGGAAGGGGCGGCGCTGGGCGTGGCGGACGGGGTCTCGCTCACCGAGGGGCGGGCGCCCGTGGGCGTGCCGCTGGGGGTGGCCGGCTGGGTGCTGACCTGCACGCTGGCCGGCGAGACGCTCGCCGGCGTCTCAGGCCGCCCCGAAGTATCGGACAAGGCGTGACTGATGGCGGCAATCCCCAAGGGGAATGCGACGATCCCACCCAGAACCGCAATGCGTCGCAGAATGTTCATGGTCTTAGTGTCGGGCTCGATGCGGTGCCTGGAGATGAGCCGCACATGAAAAATCTTTAATGTTCATTCCGGCCCGGCGAACCCCGGCTTGACCTGTCTCGTGCGCGACTCCGCTCCGTCCGGAATGTCCGCTGAAGGGCGTGATGCCCGTTGACAGGCTCTGTATTGCCCTTCGACATGGCACGTCATAGCGTGGGGCGGGCACCCCCAGGAGGAACGATGAAGTTCAGCTACGTGATGCTCCCCGACTACCCCCTGCGCGACTCCCTCGCCTCGATCAGGCTGGCCGACGAGCTGGGCTTCTACGCCTGCTACGCGGCCGACGAGACCTGGCACAAGGATCTGTGGCTGCTGTTCGCCGCCGCGTCGCTGCAGACCGACAGGATCAGGTTCGGGCCCAGCGTCTCCTCCGTGGTGCTGCGCGAGCCGTCGCTGATCGCACAGGCGACGGCGACCCTCGACGAGCTCAGCGGCGGCCGCGCCGAGGTCGTGCTGTCCAGCGGCAACTTCGGGTTGCTGGCGCAGTACGCCATCGACTGGACCACCACCAAGCCGCTGTCCAGGGTCAAGGAGGCCGCCCACGTCGTACGCACGCTGCTCGACGAAGGGGCGATCACGTACGAGGGCGAGTTCTTCACCTACGACGGGCTGTTCACCTTCGCCCGCCCGGTGCAGGAGCGGGTGCCGGTGAAGCTGGGCGCGATGCGCGGCCCGAAGTCCTTCCAGGCGGCCGGCGAGCTGTCCGACGGCGTCCACCACGCGCTCAGCTACACCCGCGAGGCGTACGACTACGCGGTGCGCAACTTCCGGATCGGCGCCGAGCGGGCGGGCAAGGACTGGGCCTCCATGGACATCGGCGCGTGGGTGGTCTTCGCGACCGGGCCCGACTCCGCCGTGGCGAAGGAGGCGGCGCGGAGCATGGTCGGGCTGTACGCGTCCTCGATGCCCGCGGAGCAGCTGGAACGCAACGGGGTCGAGCCGTCGGCCATGAAGCCCGTCGTGGACGCCCTGGGGGCCGGAGATCTGGGCAGGGCGATCGAGCTCACCGCGCCCGAGCTGGGCGAGCGCCTGTCGATCGCCGGGACGCCCGAGGAGTGCGTGGAGAAGATCAAGCGGGAGATCGAGCCCGCGGGCGTCAACCACATGATCCTGGCCGTCACCGACGCGACCCTGGTCAAGCAGTTCATGGGCAGGGAGCTGCCCGAGGTCGCCGACGTGGACACCCAGCTCAGGCTGATCCACGACCGGATCATGCCGGCGTTCGGCTGATCGTGATCATGGGTGGCGGAAACACGACGTGGCGTACCTACGCCTCGTAGATCTCTTGCTTCCCCTGCCGGCTTCCTGACAGGTTGTCCTGCGCGTGATGATCACCGCGCGGACCTCTGACGTGCGCGGACCCGTGACGTGCGCGGACCCCTCGAAGGAAGCCCCAGGATGCCCCCACCCCACCGTGCCCTCGGAGCGGTCCTCGCCGCGGCCGTGCTCGCCTTCGGGCCGGCCGTCCCCGCGAGCGCCGCCGCCGGCGACCCGCCGCCGACCCCACCGAGCGTTCCGTCGAGCGCCCCACCAGCTGGGCCGCCGGCCGCGCACGCGCTGACGCTGATCACCGGCGACGTCATCGACGTCCAGACCTACCCCGACGGCCGCCGCGCCGTGACCCCGCGCCCGTCCCCGGGCCGGACGCAGCCCGCGTTCAAGACCGTGGAGCGCGACGGCGACCTGTACGTCATCCCGGAGACGGCTCGCCCGCTGCTGGCCGCGAACCGGCTGGACACGGAGCTGTTCAACGTCACCACCCTCATCGAGGCCGGCTACGACGACGCCGGCCGCGCCTCGCTGCCGCTGATCGTCAGCTACGGCCAGGCGGCCAGGAGCGCGCCGTCCGCCCGGCCGGTGCCGGCGGGCGCGCGCAGGACCCGGGTGCTCGCCAGCGCGGGCGCCGCCGCGGTCGAGCGCCCGCGTGCCCAGGCCGCGGCCTTCTGGAACGCGCTCCGCCCGGCGGAGAAGACGATCTCGGCCGCGGCGCCGTACCAGAAGATCTGGCTCGACCGCCCGGTGCGGGCGACGCTGGAGACCAGCGTGCCGCTGATCGGCGCGCCGGCCGCCTGGCAGGCCGGCTATGACGGCAAGGGCGTGAAGGTCGCCGTGCTCGACACCGGCGCCGATCCCGCCCACCCCGACCTCGAAGGCCGCATCGCCGGGAGCGCCGACTTCTCCGGGTCCGGCGACACCGTGGACCGCAACGGGCACGGCACGCACGTGGCCGCCACGATCGCGGGCAGCGGCGCGGCCGGCGGCGGCAGGCACAAGGGCGTCGCCCCCGGCGCCTCCCTGTACGTCGGCAAGGTGCTCGGCGACAACGGCCAGGGCTACCTGTCGTGGATCGTCGCCGGCATGGAATGGGCGGCGGCCCAGGAGGCGGACGTCGTCAACCTGAGCCTGGGCACCGACGGCTTCTCCGACGGTCAGGATCCGGTGAGCCAGGCGCTCAACACCCTGTCCGCCCAGACGGGCACCCTGTTCGTGGTAGCGGCGGGCAACTCCGGCCCCGAGCCGGGCACCGTCTCCGCGCCCGGAGCCGCCGACGCCGCCCTGACGGTCGGCGCCGTCAGCAAGGCGGACGAGATCGCGTCGTTCTCCTCGCGCGGGCCCCGGCAGGGCGACGACGCGCTGAAGCCGGAGATCAGCGCCCCCGGCGTGGCCATCGTGGCCGCGCGCGCCGCGGGCACGTCGATCGGCACGCCCGTGGACGACCGCTACAGCTCGCTGAACGGCACCTCCATGGCCACCCCGCACGTCGCGGGAGCCGCGGCGCTGCTCGCCCAGCGCCACCCCGACTGGAGCGCCCAGCAGCTCAAGGCCGCCCTCGTCTCCACCGCGAAGCCGGTCGAGGGCGACCTGGACGGGATCGGCGCGGGCCGCCTGGACGCCGGCCGCGCGGTGACCCAGCAGGTGTACGCCAGCCCGCCGGCGATCAACGGCGCCACCGCTTCCGCCGACGCCGAGCCCGGCACCTCGGCCGTCGACCTGGTCAACGCGGGCGACGCGCCCGTCCGGCTCGACCTGGCCCTCGACGTGCGCGACCGGCGCGGCGAGCCGGCCCCCGGCGGCATGTTCACCCTCGGCACGAGCCGCGTCGAGCTGCCCGCGGGCGGCACGGCGCGCGTCGCCGTGACCGTCGACCCGCGCAAGGGTGAGCGGGGCCGCTACACCGGACGGCTGCGCGCGACAGGGCCGGGCGTCGAGGTGACGGTCGCCGTCGTGCAGACGATCAGTCCGACCCTGCACCGCGTGGAGATCCCCGTGACCTACCGCGACGGCGGCGCTCCCGGGAGCTCGTCCAGCGTGGACGTGCTCGACCTGGACACGGGAGAGTTCCGCGACCTGGCGGTGCCGGAGGACGGCAGGCTCGTCGCCGACCTGCCCGCCGGCCGCTACTCCATGATGGCCACGCTCTTCGACCGCACTGATCCGACCCTGGGCGCCGCCGAGGTCGTCCTCGCCGGCGACGCCGACGTCGAGATCACCGGCCCGGCGACGGTCCCGCTCGACGCCCGCTCCGCCGCCCGCATCGACCTGGACACCGCGGAGAAGGACGCCGACCACACGAAGATCACGATCGGCCACGTACGCTACGGCGACACGGACGCGCCCGGCCTGCACTCGTCGTGGACGATGACCGCCGCGACCGAACGCGCCTACGTGACGCCCATCGCCGCGGCGGAGACGGGCGTGTTCCGGATGTACCACCACTGGGACCTGTACCGGCCGTTCGCCGCCGTCGACGCCAGGGGCGAGGACGTGCGGCTGGTCCTCATGGACTACGGGCCGGCCTTCGACGGGCGGCTCGACCTGCAGGTGTACGACGCCGGCACCCGCGAGGACCTCACCGGTCTCGACCTGCGCGGCAAGCTGGCGCTGCTCACCTACCGGCCCGGGGCCGACATGCTCGCCACCGTCGAGAGCGCGGGCGCGGCCGGCGCCCCCGTCGTCGTGGTGGCGGCGCACGACCCGGACGGCACCCTGGCCTACTGGGGCAGCGGCCTGCGCACGCCCGCCTTCACCACCGGCTTCGACGACGCGGCGGCGCTGCGCGCGGCGGGCCGGGTGCGCCTCCAGGGCAGCTCGGTGAGCCCGTACTGGTACGACGTGCTGCGCTGGCACGACGCCGTGCCGCGGAACCTGCGTTACGAGGTCTCACCGCGGACCATGGCCCGCATCGACGCCAGCTACCACGGCACCACGGACGAGGCCGGCTACGGCACGCGCGCCAGCTTCCTGCCGGACGTCGGCGGCATCATGCTCAAGCCGTCGCCGATCGTCGGCGCGATGCGGCGGGTGGAGTGGGCGACTCCCGGTGACCTGGTCGTGCGGGCCAAGTTCCAGCGGTCCGTCGACGGGGCCGAGCTGATCAGCGCTGACCGCTCCTACCGGGCAGGACAGCGGGTCGCCGAGCACTGGTTCGCGGCCGGCGGGCCCGGCCAGCCGCGCGACCCGTCCAGCGCGTACGCCGAGTTCGGCCTGCCGGCGCAGCGCACCGGCGACGCGCTGCGGATCACGGCGCCCGCGTTCGGCGACTCCGACCCCGACCACTTCGGCTTCGTCCACGCTCTGGGCGACGAGGCGTCGTTCGCGCTGTCCCGCGGGGACGAGGTGATCGCGTCGGGGGCGGAGCTGTACAACCAGACGTTCGCGCTTCCCGCCGAACGGGCCTTCTACCGACTCGACCTGCGCGCCCTGCGTACCGCGCCGTGGTGGGGCACCGCCACCGAGACGGCCACGACGTGGACGTTCACCTCGGCCCGCACCGTCGGTCGGGAGGTGCTGCCGCTGCTCACGATCGACTACGACCTCGGCGTGGACCTGCGCGGCGGCGTGCCGGCGCGCGGTCAGCACACGTTCGCGTTCTCCGTCAGGACGCCCCACGGCGCGGCCCCCGCACGGGCGGCAGGGGCCACGGCGTACGTGTCGTACGACGACGGCGTGAGCTGGACGCAGGCGAAGGTGAGCCGGCACAAGGACGCGTACCGCGTCAAGACCGACCACCGAGGCCGCACCGGCCACGTGTCGCTGAAGGTCACGGCCTGGGACCGCTCCGGCGGCACGGTCGAGCAGACGATCAAGCGGGCCTTCGCCCTGCGATGACCCGATCGGGCTCCGTCCCCTCACGGGGGCGGGGCCTTCAGCTGAAGGTCGCCACGATCGTGGCGTAGTCGAGCATCCGGCCCGCGGGCGGCCGGCCCGTCTTCGCGGTGCCCGCCGCCTTGACCTCGCCGTAGAGCGCCGCCACGTGCTGCAGCACGGCCTTGCGCACGCCCGCCGCGTCGCGTTCGACCAGCGCGGTCAGCATGGATCGGTGGTGCGGGTCGAAGCGCTCGTCGGCGCGCCGGAGCGCCAGCGTGTGCTCGCGGAACTCCGCCATCTCCGGCACCAGCGCGAGATAGACCTGCAGCAGCAGGTCGTTGTGCGCGGCCCGGATCAGACCCTCGTGGACCTGCTCGTCGGTGCGCACGAGCACGGCCAGATCACCCTTGCGCCGGGCGGCCTCGTGTTCGCGGCAGCGCGCCGCCAGCTCGTCGATGTCGGCCTGGGTGGCGCGTACGCAGGCCAGCCCCGCCGCGGCCAGCTCCAGCCCGATGCGGACCTCCAGCAACTCGGCGACGGCCGGCCCCTGGTCGGCGCTCCAGTTGACGAACTGCGGGGTCGGCTCCGGCTCCGTGCGGTGCCGGACGTACGTGCCGCGCCCCCGGACGACCTCGACCACGCCCAGTGTGTGCAGCTTGCGGATGGCCTCGCGCAGCGAGCTGCGGCCGACCTGCAGCTGCCGGGCCAGCTCGGGCTCGGAAGGCAGCCGGTCACCCGGCCGGAGGGCGCCGGAGTCGATCTCGGCCAGCAACTGCTCGGCGATGACGTCCGGGAGGGGCGTGCGAGCGAGCGGCTCGTACTGGACGGGGGCACGCGTCTGCTCCGTATTCACCGGGACATTCTGCCACACCCGTTGACTGATGTCAGACAACAGACTAGCTTGTCCGGATTAATACCGAAGAAGGTGATCTCCTTGATCAAAGTAGGTGTCCGTTTCCCCCCGGCGACCAGAGCGGACCAGATCGCCGAAGAGGTGCGCCGCGCCGAGCGGTACGGGTTCGACGTCGCCTGGATCGCCGACTCGCAACTGCTCTGGCGCGACGTGTACGCGGTCATGGCCGTGGCCGCCACCCGGACCGAGCGCATCGAGCTGGCCACCGCGGTGACGAACGTCGTCACCCGCCACCCGACCGTGGTCGCCTCGGCCGTCAACACGGTGGCGGAGCTGGCTCCGGGACGCGTCATCCTCGGCGTGGGCAGCGGCGACAGCTCGGTGAAGCCCATGGGCATCCGCCCGTCCAAGCGGGCAGAGCTGCGGGCGGCCATCGAGCAGATCCGCGCGCTGCAGGGCGGCGGCGAGTGGGAGTACGGCGAACGGCGGCTGCGCCTGCGTGACGCCGGCGGCGCCGTGCCCGTGCACATCGCCGCCAGCGGCCCGCGCACGCTGGAGCTGGCCGGGGAGATCGCCGACGGCGTGGTCACCCTGGCCGGCATCTCGCCCGAGACGCTCGACCAGACCACGAAGGCCGTGCGCAAGGGCCTGGACGGATCGGATCGGCCCTTCGAGTTCACGGTCGGCGCGTTCTGCAAGGTCACCGACGACCTCGAACGCGACGCGGCCGTGCTCAAGCCGATCTGCCTGCACATGGCGACCATCGGCGGCCAGGACTTCCTGCGCATCGCCGGCATCGAGCTGGCGCCGCCGCCGCACGTGCCCGAGGTCTACCCCGACATGGTGCACGCCGAGGACTGGAAGCTGGCCATCCGGCACGCCTCCAAGTGGGTCACCGACGAGATGGCGGTCAAGTTCGCCCGGACGTTCTGCCTGTTCGGCACCGTGGACGACATCGTGGAGCGCGCGAGGCGGGCGGTCGAGCTGGGCGCGACCGGCTTCTACCTGCGCCACGTCGGCAACTACACGCTGCCGAGCGAGCTGATCGAGAGCTTCGGCGGCGACGTGCTGCCGCGGCTGCGGGAGCTCCGATGAGCGAGTACCTGGTCGACACGCTGGCCGCCCTGGCGCGCGTGCCGTCCGCCGTGCCGCTGGGCGCGCGGACGCTCATCGAGCCCGACCACCCGACGCTCGTGCGCTACGTCCAGGACCACCTGCGGCCGGCGTTCCTGGCGACGGGCGCGACGGACGTCATCGACCTGCCGGCCAACCAGTTCGCCGTGCGGTTCGGCGACGGCGACGGGCCCACGCTGGCGCTCATGGCGTACACGCCGACCCAGCACCACAACCTCATGGCCGACCCGTGGTCCGGCCGCGTCCGCACACCCATGGAGCTGGGCGTGGACGAGCCGTGCCTGTTCGGCCAGGGCGTCTCGCAGAACAAGGCGCACCAGGCGTGCCTGCTGGACCTGGCCCGGTGGATCGTCTCCGAGCGGGTCGAGCTGCACGGCACGCTGCTGCTGTGCGTCAACAACGAGGGCCGCAGCAGCCACGACTGCTCCCGCGCCATCCTCGACGCCCTCCCGTACCGCCCCGACCTGGTCATCCAGCTGTTCTGCACCGGGTTCGAGGTGTCGATCGGCAACCGGGGCAGGATCGACGTGATCGTCGACGTCCACGGCACGGCCGCGCACTCGTCGAACCCGCCGGACGGGGGCAGGGTCATCGACGTCGTCGCGGACGCGGTCGTGCGGCTGCGCGAGCTCGACGCGGTCGTACGGGCCCGCGCCGAGCATCCCGCGCTCGGCCGCGAGCAGGTCGTGCCGTACCTCGTCAGCTACGAGCCGCTGGCCCCGCACACGCTGCCCGCCTCCGCGCGGATCGTCGTGGACCGGCGGCTGCTGCCGGGCACCGACCCGGCGCAGGCCGCCGCGGAGATCGCCGCGGCGCTGGAGGGCCTGGAGGGCTGCGAGGTCAGGCCGGGCGTCACCATGCTGCCGGCCTATCTGCCGCCCGAGCGCCGCGAGGTGCTGGGCGCGCTCGACGCCGCGATCAGGGAGCGCCTCGGCGACCCCCGGCACGGCGTCTACGGGGGTTCTTTCGACGCGGGCGGGCCGTCAGAGCGCGGCATCCCCACCGTCATGTTCGGGGTACCCGCCGAGGGCGACCTCCTCGGCGACGACTTCGTACGGCTGTCCGCCGTACGCGACGAAGCCGCCGTGCTTCGTGACACCGTCACCCGCTTCCTGAGGAAGTAACCACCATGCCGCAACCCGCCAAAGCCGCACACGCCGCACCACGGTCCAGCTCCACCCGGGTCGTCCTGGCCAGCCTGGCCGGGACCACGATCGAGTGGTACGAGTTCTTCATCTACGGCACCGCCGCCGCGCTGGTGTTCGACCAGCTCTTCTTCCCCAGCTACGACGCCCTGGTCGGCACCCTGCTGTCGCTGTCGACGTTCGCCCTGGCGTTCGTGGCCAGGCCCATCGGCGGCGCGCTGTTCGGGCACTTCGGTGACCGGCTCGGCCGCAAGTCCATGCTGGTCGTCACGCTCACCCTGATGGGCGGCGCCACGCTCTGCATCGGCCTGCTGCCGACGTACGAGACGATCGGCGTGGCCGCGCCGATCCTACTGGTGCTGCTGCGTGTGCTGCAGGGCATGTCGCTGGGCGGCGAGTACGGCGGCGCGGTGCTGATGAGCGTCGAGCACGCCGGCCCCGGCAGGCGCGGCTTCTTCGGCGCGCTGGTCAACACCGGCGCCGGCTGGGGCATGCTGCTCGCCAACCTGGTGTTCCTGCTCACCTCGCAGATGTCCGACGAGTCCTTCATGGCCTGGGGCTGGCGGGTGCCGTTCCTGCTGAGCGCGGTCCTGGTCGGGCTGGGCCTGCTCATCCGGCTCAAGCTGGCCGAGAGCCCCGACTTCGAGCGGGTCAAGGCGAGCGGCGAGGTGCGCAAGGCCCCGCTCGCCGAGGTGCTGACGAAGCACTGGCCGCGGGTGCTGCTGATGTGCCTGGCCTACATCCCGGCCGGCATCACGTTCTACATCGCGACCGTCTACTCCCTCAGCTACGGCGAGAAGCAGCTCGGCATGGACCGCGACATGATCCTGCAGCTCGTGCTGCTGATCAACGTGTTCACCATCGTCGCCATCCCGTTCTTCGGCTGGCTGTCGGACCGGGTGGACCGCAAGCGCATCTTCTGGGTCAGCATCGTGGCGATGGCGGCGCTGCCGTACGTGTGGTTCTCCCTCTTCGACAGCGGCTCGTTCGGCCTGATGCTGCTCGGCTTCGTGATCCTGTTCATCCCGTACGCCGCCAACTACGGCACCATGCCGGCGTTCTTCGCCCACGTCTTCCCGCCGGCCGTGCGCTACACCGGCATGTCGGTCGGCTACACGCTCGGCACGGTGTTCGGCAGCGGCCTGGCACCGATCATCGCCACCTGGCTGTACGACGGCACCGGCTCCTGGACCGCCATCGCCCTCTACATGACCGCGGCCGGCGTCGTCGGGACGGTGGCCGCGCTGTTCCTGACCGAGCGGGCCGGCGTCGAACCGGCGATGGAGGGGGCGCCGGCGTGACGGAGTTCCTCTCCGCCGCGGACCTGCGGCACGCCATCGAGCTCAAGGCCGCCCACCCCGAGGCCACGCTGATCGCCGGCGGCACGGACGTCATGGTCGGGCTCAACTTCGGGCACCGCCAGGAGTCCAGGCTGATCGACATCTCGCGGGTGGCCGAGCTGCGGGAGTGGTCGCGTGACGGCGACACGGTCAGGCTCGGCGCGGGCGTGCCGTACACGCGGATCGTCGAGGAGCTCGGCGGCGAGCTGCCGGGCCTGGCGCGGGCCGCGCGGACGATCGGCTCCGCGCAGATCCGCAACCGGGCGACCGTGGGCGGCAACCTCGGCACCGCCTCGCCCGCCGGCGACGCGCTGCCGCCGCTGCTGGCCGCCCGGGCGTCGGTCGAGGTCGCCTCATCGCGGGGCACACGCGCGGTCCCGGCCAGGGAGTTCTTCACCGGCCCCGGGCGCTCGGCGCTGGAGGCGGACGAGATCGTGACGGCGGTGCGGCTGCCGGTGGCCGCGGGCCCGCAGCAGTTCGCCAAGCTCGGGCCGCGCAACGCCATGGTGATCGCCGTCGCGTCCGTGGCGCTCACGCTCGATCCGGGACACCGCCGCGTCGGCTGCTCGGCCGGCTCGGCGGCCCCGACGCCGGTCGCCGCGGCCGAGGCCGAGGAGTTCGCCGCCGCCGAGCTGGACTGGACCGGCGGCGAGCTGCCCGCGCCGGTGCTCGCCCGATTCGGCGAGCTCGTGGCGGGGGCCACGTCGCCCATCGACGACGTGCGGGGCAGCGCCGGCTACCGCCGGCACGCCGTCGCCGTGCTCGCCCGGCGCACGCTGACGTGGGCCTGGCAGGAACTGTGGAGGAGCTGAACAGGTGAGGGTCGATCTGCGGGTGAACGGGGCTCCCCGGAGCCTCGACGATGTGGAGGCCGGCGAGAGCCTGCTCTTCCTGCTGCGCGAGCGGGTGGGGCTGCCCGGCGCCAAGAACGCCTGCGAGCAGGGCGAATGCGGCTCGTGCACGGTCTACCTCGACGGGACGCCGGTGTGCGCCTGCCTGGTGGCCGCCGGGCAGGCGCAGGGCTGCGAGGTGGTGACCGTGGAGGGGCTGGCCGACGGGGACGAGCTGCATCCGGTGCAGGAGGCGTTCGTCGAGGCGGGCGCCGTGCAGTGCGGGTTCTGCACCCCCGGCCTGCTGGTGGCCGTGCACGATCTGCTCGCCCGGTGTGACGACCCGGACGAGCCGCAGATCCGCGAGGCCCTGGCCGGGAACCTGTGCCGCTGCACCGGCTACGAGAAGATCTTCGACGCCGTACGCCTGGCCGCGGGGCGGTCGCGATGACCATGACGCAGCCGCTCACGGCCGACGGCGTGGGCGCCTCGGCCCGCCGCCCCGACGCGGACGCGAAGGTGCGCGGCGACTTCGCGTACTCCTCCGATCTGTGGCACGACGCGATGGTGTGGGGCGCGACCGTCCGCAGCCCGCACCCGCACGCGCGCGTCGTGTCCGTGGACGCGTCCGCGGCGCTCGCGCTGCCCGGCGTGCACGCCGCGCTCACCGCCGCCGACGTGCCCGGCGTCAACCGGTACGGGCTGGAGAAGCGCGACCAGCCGGTGCTGGCGGAGGACGTCGTCCGCTACGCCGGCGAGCCCGTCGCCGTGGTCGCCGCCGACACCCCCGAACTGGCCCGCCACGCGGCCGGGCTCGTCGAGGTCGCGTACGAGCCGCTGCCCGCGCTGACCGAGCCCGAGCGCGCGCTGGAGAGCCCCGCCCTGCACGACGGCGGCAACCTCGTGCGCCACGTGCGCATCCGCCGCGGCGCCCCGGCGCGGGCCGACGTGGTGGTGACCGGCGAGTACGAGGTCGGCATGCAGGACCAGGCCTTCCTCGGCCCCGAGTCCTGCCTGGCCGTGCCCGCCGGGGAGGGCGTCGAGCTCTACTGCTCGACGCAGTGGCTGCACGTCGACCAGGACCAGCTCGCCGGCTGCCTCGCCCTGCCGAAGGAGCGCGTACGGCTCACGCTCTCCGGCGTGGGCGGCGCGTTCGGCGGCAGGGAGGACCTCAGCGTCCAGGCCCACGCCTGCCTGCTGGCTCTGCGGCTGGGCCGGCCGGTGAAGATGAGCTACGGGCGCGAGGAGTCGTTCGCCGGTCACGTGCACCGCCATCCGGCCCGCATGCGCTACGAGCACGGCGCCACCCGCGACGGGAGGCTGCTCTACGTCAAGGCCGACATCCTGCTCGACGGCGGCGCGTACGCCTCCACGTCGGCCGCCGTGACCGGGAACGCGGCCTGCTTCGCGACCGGACCGTACGAGGTGCCGGCCGTCGAGATCGACTGCCGCTCCGTCTACACCAACAACCCGCCCGCCGGGGCGATGCGCGGCTTCGGCGCCGTCCAGGTCTGCTTCGGGCACGAGTCGCAGATGGACAAGCTGGCCGCCGCGCTCGGCATGGACCCGGTCGAGCTGCGGCTGCGCAACGCCGTGAGCACCGGCTCGACGATGGCGACCGGGCAGCGCGTCGAGGGGCCGGCCCCCGTGGCCGAGCTGCTGCGCCGCGTCGCGGACAGACCCCTGCCGCCGCCCGCCGCGGACGATCCCCGGCTGCTGCCGGGCGGCACCTCCAACTCCACGCGCGCCGACCGGCTCGTACGCGGCGTCGGCTACGGGCTGTCGGTGAAGAACATCTGCAAGTCCGCCGGGTACGACGACTACGGCACCGCCCGGGTGCGCCTGTTCGCCCACGAGGGCGAGGCGGTCGCCGAGGTGCACACCGCCGCCGCCGAGGTCGGCCAGGGGCTCGTCACCGTGCAGGCGCAGATCGCGCGGACCGAGCTGGAGGTCGCGCGCGTCACGATCCTGCCCGCCGACACGGAGGTCGGCGACGCCGGCACCTCGTCGGCCTCGCGGCAGACCTGGATGTCCGGCGGCGCCGTGCGCGCCGCGTGCCTGGCCGTCCGCGCCCGGCTGCTGGAACGCGCGGCCGCGCTGCTCGGCGAGCCCGCCGGCGCGCTCACCATCGGCGGCGGCGCGGTGACGTCGTCCGCCCGGTCCGTCCCGCTCGTGGAGTTGCTGGCAGAGGGCGACGTGGACGAGACGGCCGTCTTCCGTCACCGAACCACTGAGGCGCTCGACCCGGCGACCGGGCAGGGCGACGCCCACGTGGCCTACGCCTTCGCCACGCACCGGGCCGTCGTGGACGTGGACCCGGAGCTCGGATCGGTGCGCGTGGTGGAGATCGCCTGCGCCCAGGACGTCGGCAGGGCGATCAACCCGGTGGCGGTCGAGGGCCAGATGCACGGCGGCATCGCGCAGGGGCTCGGGCTGGCCGTGATGGAGGAGATCAGGCTCCGGGACGGCCGGATCCTCAACCCGTCGTTCACCGACTACCTGATCCCGACCACGATGGACATGCCGCCGACCGTGCTCGACATCCTCGAACTGCCGCGGCCGGACTCGCCGTACGGGCTGACCGGGGTGGGGGAGCCGCCGCTGCTGTCGGCGCCGGCCGCGATCGCCGCGGCCATCAGGGACGCCGTGGGGCCCGCCGCCGCTGCCGCGCTCGACCGGATCCCGATGACGCCGGAGGCCGTCGCGACCGCCGTCCTGGACGCCTGACCTACAGCCCGGGCATCAGCCGGCCGTTGCGGAACAGGTCGACGAACAGCTGGTGGTCGGCCCGGGCGCGGGCGCCGTAGGCGTGGGCGAAGTCCACCAGGGCCTGGACGAACCCGGCCCGGTCGTCGCCGATGACCGCGGCGATGGCGTCCTCGGTGGAGAAGTCGACGAGGTCGTGGGCGGACTCGTCGTCGGCCACCGCGTGCATGCGGGCCGCCGCGACGCCGAGGTGGCGCACCACGGAGGCGAACTCCTCCGGCTCGTTGACGTCGTCCCAGTCCAGGTCCGCCGCGTACGGCGAGACCTCGGCGACGAGCTGGCCCACGCCGTTCAGCTCGGTGTAGCCGAGCCACGGGTCGGCGTAGGCCTGCAGCGCCCGCTGCGACTCGGCCGTGCGGTGGCCCTGGTGGCGGAAGTACGACCGCACCCGCTCGTCGTCGATGTGCCGCGCGACCGCGGGCGTCTGGGCCTGCTTCATGTACAGGATGACGTCGTTCTCCAGCGCCTGCGTGTGGCCCTCCAGCAGCAGGTTGTACGACGGCAGCCCCGCCGAGCCGATCCCCACCCCGGTGCGCAGCGCGATGTCCTTGATCTCGTACTCGATGCCGGAGACCTGCGGCAGCGTGCCGAGGTAGCCGTCGAAGGCCGCCTCGACCAGGCGCCGGGTGGGCTCGTCGACCGGGAAACGGCCCTCCATCACGCCGAAGCGGCGGTCGAAGTTCTCGATCGTCGTCTCCAGGTCGAGCAGCGCCACCCGGGTGTTGAGCCGCGCCCGCTGCAGCACGTGGTGGAGCACGCCGGTGGTGGTCGCCAGCGTGAGCGAGCCGATCGCGTCGTCGCCGCCGTGCACGATGGCCGCCAGCTCGGCCAGGTACGCCTCGGCGAACTCGCGTACCAGGGCGGTGATCGCGTCGTCGGACAGCGCCTTGGCGTAGCCGATCAGCGCCAGGCTGGCCACCAGCCGCTTGAGGTCCCAGATGTACGGCCCGACGTAGGCCTCGTCGAAGTCGTTGACGTTGAAGACCAGCTCGCCGGTGGCGTTCATGTACGTGCCGAAGTTCTCGGCGTGCAGGTCGCCGTGGATCCACACCCGGCCGGTCTGCGCGTCCAGGTAGGCGTCGTCGGCGAACGCGCCGGTCAAGTCGGCGTAGAACACGCACGCGCTGCCGCGGTAGAACGCGAACGGCGAGGCCGCCATCTTGCGGAACTTGCGCCGGAACGCCGCGGGGTCACGCTCGATGGACGGCCCGAACTCCGCCATGAGCACATCGAGAAGGTGTTGGGAACGAGCCACGAAAGTCCCTTATACCGGAACATCCGTTTTGTCCTGACGGGCGCCTGCCGTTCAGGCGCCCGTCAGCACGTTCCGTCACGCCCAGGTGACCGGCAGGGAGTGGACCCCGAAGATCAGCATCTCGTTGCGCAGCGGCACCTGCTCGGCCGGGACGGCCAGGCGCAGGTCCGGCATCCGGGTCACCAGCTCCCCCAGGCCGACCTGCATCTCCACCCGGGCCAGCTGCTGGCCGATGCACTGGTGCACGCCGTGCCCGAAGGCCAGGTGGGAGGCGCGGGGCCGGCGCACGTCCAGCCGGTCCGGCTCGCCCCAGTGGCGGGGGTCGCGGTTGACCTCGGGCGTCGCGATGATCACGGTGGAGCCCGCGGGGATCTCCACGCCGCCCACCGTGACGGTCTCGGTGGCCACCCGGCTGACGCCCATCTGGATGATGGACAGATAGCGCAGCAGCTCCTCGATCGCGTTGTCGAGCAGGGCCGGGTCGTCGCGCAGCGCGGCGAGCTGGTCGGGGTGCTCCAGCAGCGCGAACATGCCCAGGCCCAGCATGTTCGCCGTCGTCTCGTGGCCGGCGCCGAGCAGCACGAGCGCCATGTCGACCAGCTGCGCGTCGGTCAGCGGCGGGTCGGCGTCGTGGATGAGCCCGGACAACATGTCGTCGGCCGGCTCGGCCCGCTTGGCCGCCACCAGCTCCTGGATGAAGCCGTACAGCTCGAGGCCGGCACGCGCCCGCTCGTCGTCGCCGCTGGTGGAGTCGAGCGAGATGCGGGTGTTCTCCTGGAACCGGGCGCGGTCGGCGTAGTCGACCCCGAGCATCTCGCAGATCACCAGCGAGGGGATCGGCAGCGCGTACGCGGGCACGAGGTCCGCCTCGGTGCCCGCCGCCCGCATCGCCTCGATGTGCTCCACGGCGATCTCGCGGATGTGCGACTCCAGCGCCTTCATCCGCCGGACGGTGAACTGGCCGGTCAGCAGGCGCCGCAGGCGCGTGTGCTCCGGCGGGTCCATGAAGACGAACATCCCGTCGGTACGGCTCTCCACGTTCGGCGCCGCACCGCCACCGGCGGCCAGCTGCTCGACCTCGTGCGCCTGCAGCTGGGTGGCGTCGGGGTGGCGCACGCGGTCGGAGCTGAAGCGCAGGTCGCTCAGCACCGCCCTGGCCTCCTCCAGGCCGGTGACCAGCCAGGTCGAAGCGCCGTTGGCCAGCCTCAGCGGCTGCACCGCCCCCTCGCCGCGCCGCTCCCGCAACCCGGCCGGCGGATCGAACGGGCACCCGCCCCGCTCCACCATGTCCGCCGGCAACAGCCGCCGCATCGCGGTGGGTGATTCGGTCGTCGTGCGCTGCTGGTCGGAAGCCGTCATCGCCACATCCTCTGCCACAGGCCGTCGGTCGCCGACCACACTACCCAACCGTGCACATTGGGCAAACATGCATGTCGTGCATGTTTTGCGCTCACTCCGGCGTGACGACGCACTTGACGAAGCCCGCCGGCCGGTCGGCGAGGTAGCCGAAGCCGCGGTCGACGTCGTCGAGAGAGACGGTGTGGGTGATCAGCGGTTCGAGGGTGAGCCGCCGGTCGGCCATCAGCCGCAGGCCCTCGCGCAGCGCCGCCATGGTCCGCCGGCGCTCGCCGCTGAACCCGTTGACGATGGTCACTCCGCGATACCACAGCTCGACGTCCAGCTCCCGGGGGCCGTCGTGGTGGTAGCCGGCCACGCAGAGCGTGCCGTGCCGGGTCACCAGGTCGCCCGCCAGCTTGAGGCCGGCGGCCTTGCCGGTGAACTCGACGACCACGTCGAAGCTCCCGGCGAGCCCGGCCGCCTCCTCCGGCGTGCACACCTCCCCGGCCCCCAGAGCCAGGGCCAGGTCGCGTACGTGGGGCAGCGGGTCGACGCCGATCAGCCGGACGGGTCCCGCCTCGGCCACGGCCTGCACCGCGATGAGCCCCATGAAGCCGAGCCCGACCACGGCGACCCGCCGCCCCGCGGCGCTGGGACAGCGGGTGAGCGCCTCGACGACGCAGGCGAGCGGCTCCCCGAGGGCCGCCACGGCCGGCACGTTGGCCGGCACCGGCAGGAGCGCCGCGGCGGGGGTGTTCACCACGTCGGCGAAGGCCGGCGAGGCGAATCCGGTCACCCGGTCGCCCGCCGACCAGCCGTACACCCCGGGCCCGACGGCCTCGATCTCGCCGGTGAGCTCGTGTCCCAGCCGCAGGGGCGCGCCCTCGTGGCGGGCCCACGCGGGCGCCTCCGAGGAGCAGATTCCGGAGGCCAGGGTCCGTACCCGTACCTCACCGGCCCCCGGCGGCGTGTCGGCGGCCTCGACGATCTCCGAGTGACCGGCCGAGACCACTTGCGCGTATCTCACGCGTCCTCCTCAACTCATGCGGGGCTCAGGCCGCCAGGCGGCGGGCCAGTTCGACCGCCCCGGCGACCGGCGGCTCACGCAGCAACGTCGCGGTCACCCCCGGCAGCAGGGACGCCAGCTCCTCCTCGAACGCCGCGAACAGCGACGGCTGGCCGAGGATCACGCCGCCCGCCGCGACCACGGCGTCGGTCTGCGCGCCGCGCCCGGCCAGCCGCGCCACCAGCTTCGCCAGCGCCGCTCCGCCCTGGCGGATGACGTCGACCGCCAGGGCGGAGCCCTCGGCCGTGGCGGCGAACACGGCGGGCGCGTGCTCGGCCCACGTCTCCACGCCGCCGTCCCAGCTCATCGCGGCGGCCAGCTCGGGCAGGCCGGACACGCCGTAGGAGCGCAGCAGGGCCCGGCCGAGCGCTTCCAGCGGCGCGCCGTCGTCGGCTCGGGCGAGCACCGCGCGGGCGGCGTCGCGTACGAGCGCCGAGCCGGAGCCCTCGTCGCCGAGCACCCAGCCCCAGCCGCCGGCCGACAGATGGGCTCCGGTGTCGCGGTGCCTGCCCACGGCGATCGAGCCGGTGCCCACCACCAGCCCGATCCCCGCGCTCAGCCCCGCCGCGGGGACGAGCAACTGGGCGTCGTTCACCACCGTGGCCGGCACGCCGAGGGACGTCTCCAGCTCGCGCCCCAGCCGGTCGCACTGCTCGGGCGTCTCGCAACCGTGCGCTCCGGCCACCACCCGCACCACCTCGTCGCCGGGGCGGGGCAAGGTGGCCAGCCGCTCGGCCAGCCAGGTGGCGGCCGCGGGCAGCGACCGGGTCTGCCAGTCGGTGCTCGGCACCGTACGGTCGGCGACGACCTCGCCGGCGGCCAGGTCGAGCAGCCGGATCCGCGTCTTCGTGCCGCCGACGTCGACGCCGGCCACGACCCGGTTCATCAGACCGGTTCCTCGATCTTGGTGTCGCTGTTGTGGAAGACGAAGTCCTCGATCTCCACCCCGCGTGCCTGCGCCAGCGAGCCCGCCAGGCGCTGCAGCACGGCGGCGGCGAGGACGACGCGTACGGGGAGGGAGGCCGCGGCCGGGATCGGCACCACGTGCAGGTGCTCGGTGGGGGAGAGGTCGGCCGAGGTCACGCAGAGGGTGTGGTGACGGGCCGCCGCCAGGCTCCCGGCCAGCTCCAGCTCCCGGCCGTCGCCGATGATGACGTGCAGGGTGTCCCCGGCCGACTCCATCTCGCCGTGCAGGTAGTTACGGGTGACCAGCGCGGAGGCGGGCACCCGGCACACCTCGCGCAGCAGCAGCGCGCCGGACTCGGAGACGGCGCGGAAGGCTCCGGAGGAGACGACGTCGGCGGCCGCCACGCCGGCGGCCCGGCGGGCCACCTCGTCCACCACCGGGGCCAGTGCCGACTCGTGCCGCTCCAGCAGGGCGCCGATCCCGTCCCACTCCTCGGCGGCCTCGGCCGCCGTCGTGCCGAGCAGCGTGCGAGCGATCATGGCCAGCGCGACCAGCGTGCCGGTGTAGCCGATGGTGGAGGCGTAGCTGTCAGGCTCGTTGCCGAGGTCGACGCAGTGGTCGACGGCCTGGCTGAGCAGCGAGGGCACGACGTTGACCACCGCCGCCCGGCGGCCGCCCGGCATCAGGGACAACGACTCCAGGGTCTCCGTGCTGCGTCCCGACTGCGAGACGGCGAGCATCAGGTCGGCGTCGGTGAGGGCCAGACCGGGGCCGAGCTCGCCGGCGAGCTCCCTGCGGGCGAGGATCCCGCCTTCGGCGAGGAGTCCGACCGGCAGGGTCAGGGCGGCGTAGCTGGCCCCGATGCCGACGAACACCGGCCGTTCGGCCGGGGCGAGCACTCCGCCCAGCGCGGGGAGCTGAGCCGCGACCCTGGCCGCGATCCGCTCCAGCGCGGCCGGTTGGCGCGCTCGTCCTTCCAGATAGGGGATTCTCACCCCGGTCATATCGGTGGTTTCCTCTCGGGGGCGTACCAGTAAGAAATCACTTAAATCAATCTTAAGACCACATAATACCACAGAAGGCCATGCGAGACCGTGGATGGAGTGGGAGGGTGTCCGGCGTCAGGAACCGCGCACGAACGACGTACGCAGCCGGTAGCGGTCGCCCCGGTAGGTGATGACCGAGACGAGCACGACGCGGTCCGCGGCGTCCAGCATGGTCTGGGTCATGATCAGGACCGGATCGCCCGGCTTGAGCTCCAGCGGCTCGGCGAGATCCTCCGCGCAGCCCCGGGACTCGATGGTGGACTCGGCCACGACCGGTTCGGCCCCCGCCGCCGCCAGCTCCTCCAGCAGCGACGCCCGGGTGAAGTCGACCGAGGAGAGCCCGGGCACGAGGTTCGCCACCACGCGGGAGGAGTCGACCGCGATCGGCACGCCGTCCAGCATGCGCACCCGCTCCAGGAGGAACAGATCGGCCCCGGCCGCCACGCCGAACTCCTCCGCCTCGTCGAGGGACGCCTGCTTGATCTCGGCGCGCAGCACGCGCGACGTCGGCACCAGGCCCTTGCGGCGGGCCGTCTCGGTGAACGACTCCAGGGAGTTCGGCCATTCACGGTCGGAACGGGCCGCGACGTACCACCCGCGACCGTGCGAGGACCGCATGACACCGCGCTCGACCAGGTGCTGCAGGGCGCGCCGGAGCGTCACCCGGCTGATGCCGAGCTGGGTGCACAGCTCCCGCTCGGCGGGCAGCCGGCTGCCGGCGGGAAGGACGCCTTCGCGCACCTGCCGCTCGATCAGCTCGGCGGCCTGCGCCCACAAGGGCTCGGGATTCTCCGGCGCGATGAGGGGCCTGTGAGGCGACGTGTTCACCGCGTCCATGTCTTTTCCTGTCCCCAGCTTCTGTTTCCTCGCCGAACCTAGCGGCATTCTCGCCCTGGACCCGTGCCGGATACCATTATCCATCACAATCTCCGGCAAGGCGGTCGAAGGCCGCGTCCAGCTCGGCGTCGACCTGCTGCCGGGACGGATCCGCGTCGAACCATCGGAGAATCTCGCGGGCGCCCCTCTCGAATGGCACACGGGCCGAGAAACCCGGAACAAGCCGTTTAATCTTGGAATTGTCATAAATCATCGAATGCCGGAAATCTTCCTGCAGAACGGTGCCCATCCAGCCGATTTCCCGGCCGATGTCCGTGCTGGACCGGTGCGCGATCCTCGGCTCCACACCGGCGGCCCTGGCCAGGCAGTGGTGGATTCCGTCCCAGGTCAGCATCTCGTCGGAGGTGATGTGCACGCTTTCCCCCACGGCGGCGCGACGGGCGACGACACCGGCCAGGCCGGCGGCGAAGTCGCTCGCGTGGGTGAGGTTCCACAACGAGGTGCCGTCCCCGTGCACGATGGCCGGTCTGCCGCGCCGCCAGCGGTCGATCACCGTCCAGCCGGCCAGCGTGGGGAACACCGTCTCGTCGTAGACGTGCGCGGCCCGCACGATCGTCGCGGGGAACCCCTCGTAGCGGAAGGCCCGCTCCAGTTCCTCCTCGCAGCGCAGCTTCTGCGCCGGGTAGTCGAAGTCCCCCGCGCGCCGCGCCGACGACTCCGTGACCGGCAGGTCCGGCACGGGGCGGGCGTACACCGAACCGGTCGAGATGAACACGTACTGCCCGGTGCGGCCGGCGTACCTGGCCACGTCCGCGGTGATGTCGGCGGGGACGTAGCCGACGAAGTTGACGACCGCGTCGAAGGTCTCGCCGCCCAGCGCGGCGCGCATCGACGCGTCGTCGTGCACGTCGGCGGTCAGGCGGCGCACGCCCTCCGGCAGCGGCCGCACGGTGGTGCGTCCCCTGGTCAGGACGGTGACGTCGAACCCCTCGGAGGCGAACCGGCGTGCGCAGGCGGCGCTGATCACCCCGGTGCCCCCGAGCATGAGCACCCGGAGCCCGCTCATGACGCACCCCCGGCGTCCACGGGACGGCGTCCGGCCGCCAGGCCCGCGCCGACGAGGAAGTCGTAGCAGGCGCGCAGCAGCGCGTACATGTCCTGGTGGGAGCGGTCGGCCTCGACGATGGGCCACCTGACCGCCGGGTTGGCCCGCGCGACGGCCGCCACGTCGACCGTGCCCTCGCCGAACGGCACCATGTAGTCGTCCATGCCGGTGGCCGGACCGTCCTTGAGGTGCGTGAACTCCAGCCGGTCGCCGAGCCCGGCGGCCACCGGCACGGGGTCCAGCCCCGCCACGGCCACCCAGTAGGCGTCCAGCTCGACGACCACCGCGGGATCCAGCTCGGCGAGCAGGATGTCGTAGGCCCGGCGGCCGTCGAAGACGTTGACGAACTCGGCGAAGTGGTTGTGGTAGGCGATCCGCATGCCGCGCGCCGCCGCGTTGGCCGCCGCCCGGTTGATCCGCCGGGCCCCCGCCAGGACGCCGTCGAGCGTGCCGAACTCCTCCGGCTCCAGGCTCCACACCAGCGTCTCGACGCCCAGCTCCTGGCAGGCGTCCAGGATGGCCGGGGCGTCCTCGCCGGACGGGAACGGGACGTGCATGCTGCACACGCCGAGGGCCAGCCGGTCGAGAGCGGCCCGTACGGCCGACGGCGCGTGGCCGTACAGGCTGATGGGCTCGACCGCGGTGTAACCGATCTCCGCGACGCGTTCCAGCACGCCGAGCAGGTCCTGGGCGGCGTCCTCGTGCAGCGACCAGAGCTGGGCGGCGATGGGCGGCGCCAGTCGATCGCTCATGCCCGGCCGCCGATGAACCGCGCGTTGCCCAGCGGCCAGCGGGTGGACCACGACTCGATCAGCTCGTCGCCGACCCCCGCCGCCCACAACGTGGCCTGCCGGACGAGCTGCCGGAACCACGGGTTGCCCCAGGCCCGCGCGTCGTGGCCGAGAGAGGTGTAGAACACCCGGCCCGCGCCGTGCTCGCGCACGTAGGCGACCGGCTCGGTGCCCTCTCCTGCGCCTCGCTCGGCCAGCACCTGGACGTCCGGGGCGTACTCCAGCACGTAGTACTCGTCGTCGATGGCGAAGCCGTCCAGGTACGCGGTCACGGGGTGGCCGTCGCGCACCGAGACCTCGATCCGGCCCTCCGACCCCGCGTCGCCGTGCGAGACGTAGCGCGATCCGACCAGCTCGTACGCCGCCCGGTCGGCGTCCAGGCCGCCCGGCCCGAAGCCGAACAGGTTGCTCGCGTGCACCGCGACCAGCCCCTTGCCCGCCGCCACCAGCGCCGACAGCCCCTCCTGCTGCGCGGGGTCGAAGGTGACCGACGAGCGGTACAGCACGTAGACGTCCGCCTCGGCGGTGGCCGGCATCGGGTCGACGAACCGGTCGAGGCCGACGGCGCGGGCCGCGGGCAGCCCGCCTTCGACCACGATCTCCTGCAGGGCCAGCGCCGCGCCCAGCAGATCGTGGTGGAGGTCGGTGCCCTCGACGACGACCAGCGCCGAGGGCCCGTTCCTGAGTTTCATTCCGGATGACTTCCTTTCCCGGGTCAGCGGGCCTCGGCGTACTCTCTGGCCATCTGGTCGCCGCCGCCGGACTTCCACTTCCGGACCGCGGAGGTCAGGCTGGAGGCGGGCTCGCGGCCGAGGAACACCGCGACGATCGCGTCCTGCATCTGCTTCTCCAGGGCGGCGCCCTTGGTGTTGAAGGTCTGCGAGTACAGATGTGCGGCCGGGTTGTCCAGCAGGGTCGGCACCACCTTCTGCTGCCACTCGTAGTTCAGCTTGTCCACGCCCGGCGCGCCCTGCGGGTTGCACAGCACCTGGGGGCCGCCCGCGATGTAGGCCAGGCCGAGGTCCTGCTCGCGCTGCCCGCGGGTGGTCAGCACGGCCACGCCGTCCTTGACCGTGTAGTCCTCGCCCTCGACGCCGTGGTTGATCACGAACGACTCCCTGGAGCCGAACGGGGCCGCGATGTAGTCGAGGACCTTGAGGAACATGTCGATCCTCTTCTTGTCGGTCGTCTTCTTGATCATCGTGATCGCGTAGGCGCCGTTGCCGGTCCAGTGCACGGCGTTCCCGCCGTCCTTGCCGAACGGCGTCATGATGTCGAACACGAGGTTCCTGTCGTCGGCGACGATGCCGAACGCCCGGTTGCCGTCGTGCACCATGGCGAGCTTGCCCGACCGGAAGAGCGCGTCGCGCTGCGTCTTGTTGTTGATCAGCGTGGCCGTGTCCGGGTGGAAGACGCCGCTCTTGTACAGCGCGGCCAGCTCCGCGATGGCGGGGACGAACGCCTCGTGCTCGTAGGCGGAGACGAACGTGCCGTCGCTCTTGCGCGTCCACTCGTTCGGGACGCCGAACATCATCATCAGGAAGTCGGCGATGTTGCCGCCGAAGGCGTACACCCCCGCCTTGGGGTCGGTGACCGCCTTGGCCAGGTCGCGGAACTCCTGGAGGTTCTTCGGCTGGGGGTCGGCCCCGGCCGCCTCGATCACGTCGGTCTTGGTGTAGATCTGCGTGGTGAAGATGGGGTCGGAGCGGGGGACGCCGTAGATCCGGCCGTTGAGATAGCCGTTGAGCCAGCCCGCCTCCTGGATGCCCGCCAGGTTCGGATACTTCTTCACCGCGTCGCCGGACAGGAACTCGCTCAGGTCGGTGAACTGCGCCTCGGCGAGCTGCGGCAGCCGGGAGATGTTCTGAAATATCGGTACGGAGACGAACTCCGGCAGGTCGTCGCCGGCGACCAGCGCCGGGAACTTCGTCTGGAAGTCGGCGAAGGGCACCTGCAACGGCTTGACGTTGAGGTTGAGCTCCTTGTTCAGCAGCTGCCAGTAGACGTTCTCGTTCAGCGGCGGGGCCGGCTGCCCGTACGTCATGATCATGACGTTGAAGTCGCCGCCGTCGCCGATCGTCCCGGTCACCGTCCTCGGCCCGTCCATGGGGAAGGACTCGTAGACGTCCATGACGCCCTGGGCGTTGCCCTCCAGCAGCGGCTTGGGCTTGTTCGGCGGCACGTACGCCGGCATCGGCGCCATCTCGCCACCGCCCGCCGCGCCGCCTGTGCTCCCGCCTGAAGAGCCGGAGCCGCACGCGGCGAGCACGCCGCCGATGGGGACGAGCGCCGCGGCCAGACCCGCGTTCCGCAGCAGCGACCTGCGGGTGAGCCCTTCGCCGGGGATTCTGCTAGCCATGATGTCTTCCTTTACGGTGATCCGTTAACCCTTGATGGCCCCGGTGAGCATTCCCTTGGACATGTGCTTGGTCAGGAAGGGATAGACGCACAGGATCGGCAGCGTGGCGATCGCCACGAGTGCCATCTGCACGGACTGCGCGGGGGGCGCCACGTATCCGGGAATGGCCTGTGCGGTGGTGGTGACGTTGTTCTCCAGCACGAACGTGCGCATGACGAGCTGGAGCGGCCACATCTCCGTATCGTTCAAATACAGCAGCGGGCCGAAATAGTTGTTCCAGTAGCCGACCGCGATGAAAAGCCCCACGACCGCGACGACCGCTTTGGAATTGGGCAGCACGACGGACCGGAGAATGCGCCATTCGCCGGCCCCGTCCATGCGCGCCGCGTCGAACAGCTCGTGCGGTATCGCCTGGATGAAACCGCGGACGATGACGATGTTGAACGCGCTCACCGCGGTCGGGATGATCAGCGACCAGTACGTGTTGAGCATGCCCAGCTGCTTGACCATCAGGTACACCGGGATCATGCCCGGCGCGAACAGCAGCGTGACGAGCACGAACGACAGCAGGCCGCGCTGGAAGAGCGACTGCCTGCGGCTCAGCCCGTAGGCCGCCAGCACGGTGCAGGCCAGGCTGAAGGCGGTGCCGACCGCCGTCACGCCCACGCTGATCACGATCGAGCGCGAGACCTGCGTGCCGTTGAAGATCTGCTTGTAGGCCTCGAACGAGATCTCCGTGGGCCAGATGACGTAGCCGCCGTTGGCGTCGATCTGCTGCTTGGTGGCCAGGCTGGTGGAGATCACGACGAGGAAGGGGAAGATGACCACCGCGCAGATGAGCGCGAGCGCGAGGGCCTTCAGGGCGATGGCGATCGGCTTGGGTTTGCCCAGCCATACGGGACGGGAGTTCATCGCCGGTAGACGCCCTCCTCTCCGAGCCGGTGGGCGAGTTTGTTGGCGGCGAGCACGAGCAGGAGGCTGACGACGCCCTTGAGCAGGCCGGCGGCGGTCGCGGTGCCCCAGCTCCCGTCGACCACCCCGTTGAAGTAGGTGAAGGTGTCCAGCACCTCGGCCGCTCCGGGGCCGACCGCGTCCCGCTGGAGCAGGATCTGCTCGAAGCCGACGGTCAGGGCGTCGCCGAGTCGCAGGATCAGCATCAGCACGATGATCGGCCGCATCCCGGGCAGCGTGACGTGCCAGAAGCGCTGCCAGGCTCCCGCGCCGTCGATGGTGGCGGCCTCGTAGAGGCCGGGGTTGATGGCCGCGATGGCGGCCAGGAAGATGATCGTCCCCCAGCCGGCGTCCTTCCAGATGGCCTGCGTGGTGAGCAGCAGCTTGAAGGTGTCGGGGTTGGACATGATCTCGAGCGGCGTCATCCCGTGCGTGATCAGGAAGCGGTTCAGCACGCCGTTCCCGCCGAGGATCTGCTGGAACAGCGCGACGATGATCACCCACGACAGGAAGTGCGGCAGGTAGATCACCGACTGCACGAACCGCTTGGCCAGCGGCATCGCGACCGTGTTCAGCAGGACCGCCAGCACGATCGGCACCGGGAAGAAGAGCACGATCTGCAGGAAGGTGATCTGCGCGGTGTTCCACAGCGCGTTCCAGAACGCCGAGTCGGAGAAGAGCGAGCTGAAGTTGGCCCAGCCCACCCACTCCGACCCGGTGAAGCCCAGGAAGGGGACGTAGTCCATGAACGCGATCACGCTGCCCAGCAACGGGATGTAGGTGAAGAGCAGCAGGATGATCACGGCGGGCGCGACCATGACGAGCAAGGGCGAGTCGCGCCAGAGCCGGCTCAGGAAGGGCATTTTCCGCTGGGCGGGGAGCTTGTTCTCGGGTGGTGGGTTCACTCGAGGCAGGGTCTGATTGACCGCCATGATCACCTCTTCATGGGCCGGGGTACCGCGGAAGACGTCCCCGACCAGGGCGAAATACCAGTGAAGTACCGGGAAGATACCACTTGCACCAAAGTAAGACAACCAGTACCTTCGCCCGTGATAAGTCGGTCTTTCGATTTGATGGGGTGAATGTGCGGTGAACGGCTGGTCCTCCTTGCTCCCGCGCCCGGCGACGGTCGAGCCTCACCCCGGAATGTGTCGTTTAACTGGGGAAATGCCGCTCGTGGTCGACGGCCCGGAGGAGGTGGCGGCGCTCGCCCGGCGGTTCCTGGCCGGCCTGCGCCCGGCCCCGTTCACGGCGGGAGGCGAGCCACGCAATACCACTGAGACCACACGGTTCGCCGTACGCGTCCGTGAGGAGATGCCGGCCGGCGGCTACGAGCTGCGGATCGCCGAGCGAGGGCTCACCGTCGAGGCGGGCGATCTCGAAGGCGTGTCCGGGGCCCTGACCACCCTGCGCCAGCTCCTTCCGGCCGAGACCTGGCGCAGCGCCGGCGCGCCGCCCGGCGGCTGGACGGTGCCGTGCGGCAGGGTCACCGACGCCCCGGCGTACGGCTGGCGCGGCGCGATGCTCGACGTGGCCCGGCACTTCTTCCCCAAGAGCACCGTGCTGCGCTACGTCGACCTGCTGGCCGCCCACCGCTACAACCGGCTGCACCTGCACCTGTCCGACGACCAGGGCTGGCGGGTCGAGAGCCGCCGCCACCCGCGCCTGCACGAGATCGGCGCCTGGCGGCCGTCCACCCGGCTCGGCCCCGACGGCGTGCCGGACGGAACCCCGCACGGCGGCTACTACAGCCTCGACGACCTCGCGGAGATCTCGGCCTACGCACGCTCCCACGGCATCGTCGTGGTGCCGGAGATCGACGTTCCCGGGCACACCTCCGCGCTGCGCGCGGCCTACCCCGAGCTGGGCCGGCCGGGGGAGGAGCAGGCCGTCCTGGACACCGTCTGGGCGGGCGGCTCCTCGATCAGCCCGACCCAGCCGGTGGTGGCCTTCCTGCGGGACGTGCTCGGCGAGATCCTCGACGCGACCGCCGCTCCGTACGTCCATCTCGGCGGCGACGAGTGCGACATGAGCTGGTGGGCCGGAGACCCGGCGATCGCGGCGGAGATGGCGGCGCACGGATACACCGAGCCGCGCCAGATGCACGGCCACTTCCTGCGCGAGCTCGGCGGCTTCCTCGCCGGCCGCGGCGTGCGCATGGTGGTGTGGGACGAGGCCTTCGTCACCGGCGGCGTGCTGCCCGACACGATCGTCATGGCCTGGCGCGGCCACCAGGTCGCCGAGCGCGCCGCGCGTACCCATGACGTGGTCCGCGCCCCGCTCTTTCCCACCTACTTCAACTTCGACCAGTCGGACCTGCCGGAGGAGCGGCGTTCGGAAGGCGGTCCGATCACCCTGGCCGACGTGGCCGCGTTCACCCCGGCGCCGCCCGGATGGCCGGACGAGCGGCGCTCGCGGGTGCTCGGCGGCCAGTGGCAGGTGTGGAGCGAGTGGGTTCCCCACGAGCGGCACCTGGACCACCTGGCCTTCCCGCGGGCCTGCGCCCTCGCCGAGGTGCTGTGGCGGGGCGGCGTCGACGACCTCGCTGAGTTCGAGAGCCGCCTGCGGGCGCACCTGACCCGGTTGGACGCCCTCGGCGTGGAATATCGTCCGCTCGGCGGGCCCCGCCCCTGGCAGACCGGTGGCACGGGTGTCTGGCGGCGCTCCGGCCCCGGGCGGATCGAGGAGACGAAGAAGTGGGTCGAGTCGATCTCTCGCGAGCCGTGACCCTTCACCGATCTAGGAGTGCACAACCGATGACACAGAAGTTCCTCTGGGGCGTGGCCACCTCGTCGTACCAGATCGAGGGAGCCGTGGACGAGGACGGGCGCACGCCGTCCATCTGGGACACCTTCTGCGCCACCCCGGGCGCCGTGTTCGCGGGCGACACCGGCGCGGTCGCGTGCGACCACTATCACCGCATGCCGCAGGACGTCGCGCTCATGAAGGAACTGGGGGTGGACGTCTACCGGTTCTCGCTGGCCTGGCCGCGCATCCAGCCCGGCGGCAAGGGCCCGGGCAATCCGGCGGGGATCGCGTTCTACGACCGACTGGTGGACGAACTGCTCGCGGCCGGCATCCTGCCGTGGATCACCCTGTACCACTGGGACCTGCCCCAGGAGCTGGAGGACGCCGGCGGCTGGCCGGCCCGTGACACCGCCCACCGGTTCGCCGACTACGCCGCGATCGCCTACGACGCGCTCGGCGACCGGGTGAGTCAGTGGACCACCATGAACGAGCCGTGGTGCTCGGCCATGCTCGGCTACGTCCACGGCCAGCACGCGCCCGGCCGCAAGGACGCCCGCGCCGGCATGGCCGCCGTCCACCACCTCCTGCTCGGGCACGGCCTGGCCACGAAGGTCATCCGCGACCGGGCGGCCGCCGCCGGGCGCGCCGACGGCCTGGAGGTCGGCATCACGCTCAACCTGTCGCACAAGATCCCCGCCAGTGACTCGCCCGCCGACCTGGCCGCGGCCCACTGGGACGACGGCATGAGCAACCGGCTCTACCTCGACCCGCTGCTGCGCGGACGCTACCCCGACGACATCGCGGGCAAGCTGGCCGAGCTGGGGTGCCCGCTCCCCGTGCGGGACGGCGACCTGGAACTGATCGGCCAGCCGGTCGACGTACTCGGGGTCAACTACTACACCTCCCGGGTCGTACGCGCCGCGCCGACCGGGGACAACGGCTGGCCGGCGTCCGCCACGGTCGCGCGCGACGTCGAGCGCACCGCGATGGACTGGGAGGTCACCCCGGAGACGCTCACCGACCTGCTGCTGCGCCTGGAGCGCGACTATCCGGGCACGGTCTGGTACATCACGGAGAACGGCGCCGCCTATCCCGACGTGGCCGACGAGCACGGCTACGTGGACGACGCCGACCGTGAGCGCTACCTGCGCACCCACATCGACGCCGCGCTCGCGGCCCGAGCGCAGGGCGTCGACCTGCGGGGCTATTTCGCCTGGTCGCTGCTGGACAACTTCGAGTGGGCCTACGGCTACGACCGCAGGTTCGGCATCGTCCGGGTGGACTACGCGACGCAACAACGCATCCCGAAGCGCTCGGCCCGCTACTACGCCGAGCGCATCGCGGCCGAGAAGGCGCCACGGTGATCAGCGTCCTGACGAGCCACCTCGGCTACAACACGGCCGGGTCGAAGAAGGCCGTGGTGCTCGCCCGCGGGCCCGCCGAGATCCGGTCGGCGTGCCTGGTCGCCGCCGACGGCGCCAGGGCCGAGCTGGCCCCCGGCCCGCTCCACCGGGTCGACGGGTGGTCGCTCGGCCGGTTCGCCCGGCTGGACTTCGACCACGTGCGGGCGGCGGGCACCTACCACGTGGAGGTCGACGGCGTCCGCTCGGCGCCGTTCGAGGTGGCCGAGCGCCGCGTCCACCACCAGACGCTCTCCGACGTCCTGTACTACTTCAAGGCCGTGCGCTCCAGCGGCGAGATCGAGCGCAAGGACCGGCACGCCCGGTTCCACCTCGACGACTCCGGCCGCACGGTCGACGCAAGCGGCGGCTGGCTCGACGCCTCGGGCGACCACAGCAAGTTCCTCAGCCACCTCAACTACACCCGGATGATGAACCCGCAGCAGACCCCGCTGTGCGCGTGGGCGTTCCTGGCCGCCCGCGACCACCTGCGCGCGGCGCACCCGGAGCTGTCCCGCGCGCTCGGCGCCAGGATGCGCGACGAAGGGCTTTACGGCGCGGACTTCCTGGTGCGCTTCCAGTCCGAGGAGGGGTACTTCTACACGGCCGTCTTCGACGCGCTCACCAAGAAGCTCGACGAACGGGTGATCAACGCGCCGCTGCAGAACAGCGTGCGCACCACCCGCTGGCAGGCCGCCTACCGCCAGGGCGGCGGCATGGCCATCGCCGCCCTGGCCAGGGCCGCCGTCCAGGACGCCCACGGCGACTTCGCGCCGGAGGACTACTTCGCGGCCGCCCACCGGGGGTTCACGCACCTGGAACGGCACAACGCCGACTACCTCTACGACGGCCACGAGTCCGTCATCGACGACTACTGCGCCCTGATGGCCGCCACCGAACTCGCCGGCGCCGCCCGGCACGGGTTCGGCGCGGAACACCTGCCGGTGTATATCGCGGCGGCCGAGCGCCGGGCCGCCTCGCTGGCCGCCCGGTACACCGATTCCGGGCAGGGGTTCGGCCACCTGCGGGGCGACGTGGCGGACCGGCCGTTCTTCCACGCGGCCGAGCCCGGGCTGCCCGCGGTGGCGCTCATGCGCTTCGCCGAGGTGCTCCCGGCGTCCCCGGAGGCGGGACGGGCCCGCGACCTGGCCCTCACCCTGCTGCGGGACGCGGTCACCATGACCGACGAGGTGCACAACCCCTTCGGCTATCCCCGCCAGTACACCCAGCCGCTCGGCGCGTCGCCCAGGACGAGCTTCTTCTACCCGCACGACAACGAGACCGGCTACTGGTGGCAGGGGGAGAACGCGGGCATCAGCTCGACCGCGTACGCCGCGCTGCTCGCCGCCGGGCTGCCCGGCTGCCCGCCCAGCCTGCGCGACCGGCTGCACGTGCTGGCCGAGGACCAGGTGCAGTGGATCATCGGGCTCAACCCCTTCGACGCGTCCATGCTCCAGGGGCGGGGCAGGAACAACGTGGAGTACTCCACGGCCTTCCAGAACGTTCCCGGTGGCATCCTGAACGGGATCACCAGTGGTTTCGACGACGAGCACGACATCGCGTTCATGCCGCCGGCGCACCGCGCCGGCGGAGAGTCCTGGAGGTGGGCCGAGCAGTGGATCCCGCACAGCGCCTGGTTCCTGCTAGCGGTGTCAGCGATGCGGTGATACGTCCCTTCGAGCCGTTCGACCTGGCCGGGATGTACCGCGTGTGCCTGGAGACGGGAGACTCCGGGCGGGACGCCACCCGGTTGTACCGCGACCCCGAGCTGCTCGGGCACGTCTACGCGGGGCCGTACCCGATGGCCGATCCCGGGCTCACCTGGGTCGCGTACGACGACCAGGGGCTGCTCGGATACGTCGTCGCCACCGCCGACACGGCCGCGTTCGAGGAGTGGCTGGAGGAGGCGTGGTGGCCGGGGCTGCGCGCACGGTATTCACGGCGGCTGGCCGCCGACCCGGGCGACGGCACACAGGACTGGCGGCGCGTCGCCCACCTGCACGATCCGCCGCGCACCCCTGCCGACATGCTCCACGCCCACCCCGCTCATCTGCACATCGACCTCCTGCCCCGGGGCCAGGGCGCGGGGCTGGGACGCCGCCTCATGACGACCCTGATCGAGGCCCTGCGCGCCCGGGGCGTGCCCGGCCTGCACCTGGGCGTCGGCAGCGGCAATCCCCGGGCCTTCGCCTTCTACCTGGCCATGGGCTTCCAGGAGGCGCGGCGCGCTCCATGGGGCTGCACGATGACGATGGACCTGCGCGGCTGAGCCGCCGCCCCGAGGAGAACGCCACGACCCCGGGGGAGGCCGCGGGGTCGTGGCCGGTTCCTAGAGGCCGAGGCCCCCGCGGAGGCCGCCGCCCAGGCCGATGCCGGCGTGGTCGGCGCCCGCGCCGAAGCCGGCGTCGAGGCCCGAGTGGAAACCCTTGCCGTGGGGACGGTGGTCGTCGGGGTTGGCGGACGCGGCGGGTGCGGACAGGGCGAGGAGACCGCCTGCCAGAGCGGCGACGATCAGCGGACGGGAGACGCGGCGCATGGTGAATTCCCAAGATCTGTCACGCTTTGCATTTGACTTACTACTCAAAGTAACTGGAGAAAAGTTGGGCTGTCCATGGGAGGTGACAGCCGCCTATCCCTCACGGTCGTGGAAAAACCATTTGAACGAGTGAGTGCTCGCTCAGTAGGCTGCCCGACATGGGTAAAAGGCGTAGAGTGCCGGCCATGGCGCCGGAAGACCGGCGGGCCGCGCTCATCAGCGCCACGCTTCCCCTCCTGCGCGAGCACGGCACCGCCGTGAGCACCCGTCAGATCGCCGAGGCCGCCGGCGTCGCCGAGGGCACGATCTTCGGCGTCTTCCCCGACAAGGCCTCGCTGCTGCGGGCCACGCTGATGCACGCCTTCGACCCGGGGCCCGCCGAAGAGGCCCTGGCCGCCATCCCCGCCGAGCTCGACGTTCGCGTACGGCTGCGCGAGGCCGCCGCGGTGCTGCGAGCCCGGATGACCGACAACGCCACCCTCATGGGCCTGCCCAAAGATCCGATCGCCACCGACCCAGGGTTCCTCGAGTGGTTGATGGACTCCCGTCGCCGCATCGCCGTCGCGGTCGCCGCCGTGGTCGCCCCCGACCGCGACCGCATGCGCCGCTCTCCTGAGGCCGTGGCGCAGCTGCTGCTCATGCTCGTCGCCGTGAGCGTGCACCGCGGGTTCGGCGAAGGCGGCGACTTCGGCGACATGGACGACGAGGAGATCGTCTCCGTCCTGCTCGACGGGCTGCTCGTGCGGCCCGCCCCCGCCCCCTTCACAGAAAGCTCCCCCTGATGCTGCTCCGCCTCCTGCGGGGCCAGCTGAGACCGTACGGGAAAGAGATCACGCTCGTCGTCCTCTTCCAGTTCGTGCAGACGCTGGCCACGCTCTATCTCCCCACGCTCAACGCCGACATCATCGACCACGGCGTCGTCACCGGCGACACCGGTTACATCGTCCGCGTCGGGCTGGTGATGCTCGGTGTGACGCTCGTCCAGATCATCTGCTCGGTCGTGGCCGTCTACTACGGCGCCCGCACCTCGATGGCGCTCGGCAGCGACCTGCGGGCCGCGATCTTCCACCGGGTGCAGGACTTCTCCGCCCAGGAGGTCAACAAGTTCGGGGCGCCGTCGCTGATCACTCGCACCACCAACGACGTGCAGCAGATCCAGCTGCTCGTGCTGATGACGTTCACGCTGATGGTGGCGGCGCCGATCATGTGCGTCGGCGGCATCGTGCTCGCGCTGCGCCAGGACGCGGCGCTGTCGTCGCTGCTGCTCGTCGTGCTGCCCGTGATGATCGTCATCGTGGGCGCGATCGTGATGCGGATGCGCCCCCACTTCCGCACGATGCAGGAGCGCATCGACCGGATCAACCAGGTGCTGCGCGAGCAGATCACCGGCATCCGCGTCATCAGGGCGTTCGTCCGCGACCGGCACGAGCGCGAGCGGTTCGCCGTGGCCAACGAGCAGCTGACCGACGTGTCGCTGAAGGTCGGGCGGCTGATGGCGCTGATGTTCCCCACGGTCATGCTCGTGGTGAACGTCTCCAGCGTCGCCGTCGTGTGGTTCGGCGGCCACCGCATCGCCGACGGGGCCATGGAGGTGGGCGCGCTGACCGCCGTCATCTCCTACCTGATGCAGATCCTCATGTCGGTGATGATGGCGATGTTCATGTTCATGATGATCCCGCGCGCCGAGGTCTGCGCCGAGCGCATCCGGGAGGTGCTCGACACCGAGCCGACCGTGATCCTGCCCGTGAAGCCCGTCACCCCGGAACGCCGCATCGGCGAGCTGGAGCTGCGTTCGGTGGGCTTCCGCTATCCGGGCGCCGAGGAGCCGGTGCTGAGCGACGTGACCTTCACCGCGCGGCCCGGCCGGACGACCGCGATCATCGGCAGCACGGGCAGCGGCAAGACGACGCTGCTCAACCTCATCCCGCGGCTGTTCGACGCGACCGCCGGCGAGGTGCTGGTCGACGGCGTCGACGTACGCGAGCTCGACCCGGGGGTGCTCTCCCGCGCGGTCGGCCTGGTGCCGCAGCAGCCCTACCTCTTCTCCGGCACCGTCGCCTCCAACCTGCGCTACGGCCGGCCGGACGCGACCGACGACGAGCTCTGGCGGGCCCTGGAGATCGCCCAGGCGCGCGAGTTCGTCGAGGCGATGCCCGGCGGCCTGGAGGAGCCGATCTCCCAGGGCGGCACGAACGTCTCCGGCGGTCAGCGTCAGCGTCTGGCCATCGCCAGGGCGCTGGTGCACCGGCCCGAGATCTACCTGTTCGACGACTCCTTCTCCGCCCTCGACTACGCCACCGACGCCCGGCTGCGCGCCGCGCTGGCCGAGGACATCGCCGACGCCACGATCGTCATCGTGGCCCAGCGGGTCAACACCATCCGCGACGCCGACCGCATCCTCGTGCTCGACGAGGGCCGCGTGGTCGGCAGCGGCACCCACGCCGAGCTCATGACCACGTGCCCGACCTATCGGGAGATCGTGCTGTCCCAGCTCACCGAACAGGAGGCCGCGGCATGAGCGCGCAGGCTACCGAGCGCCGTCCCCCGGCCGGGCCGGGCCCGGGCAGGATGATGGGCGCGCCCGTGGAGAAGCCCCACGACTTCGGCGGCACGCTGCGCAAGCTGCTCCACCTGCTGCGCCCCGAGCGCGCGCTGCTGATCGTCGTGCTGGTGCTCGGCACGGCCAGCGTCGCGCTGACCGTCATCGGGCCCAAGATCCTGGGCTACGCCACCGACGTGATCTTCTCCGGCATCATCGGCGCCCAGCTGCCCGCCGGGGTCACCAAGGAGCAGGCCGTGGCGGGGCTGCGCGCCGGCGGCGACGCCACGTTCGCCGACATGGTCGCCGCGATGGACGTCGTGCCCGGCCAGGGCATCGACTTCACGGAGCTGGCCCAGGTGCTGGCCTGGGTGCTGGCGATCTACCTGGTGGCGGCGGCGCTCGGCATCGCGCAGTTCCGGCTGACCACGGTCGTCGTGCAGCGGGCGGCGTCCCGGCTGCGCGAGCGGATCGAGGCCAAGCTGGCGCGGCTGCCGCTGAGCTACTTCGACGGCCAGCCGCGCGGCGAGATCCTCAGCCGCGCCACCAACGACACCGACAACATCGCCCAGACGTTGCAGCAGACGCTGAGTCAGCTCATCACGTCGGTGCTGACGGTCGTGGCGGTGCTGGTGATGATGTTCTGGATCTCGCCGGTGCTGGCGCTCATCGCGCTGGTCACCGTGCCGGTGTCGATCGTCGTGACCGCCGCCATCGGCAAGCGGTCGCAGCCGCAGTTCATCAAGCAGTGGGCGTCGACGGGCAAGCTCAACGGCCACATCGAGGAGATGTACGGCGGCCACACGCTGGTCAAGGTGTTCGGCCGGCAGCAGGAGGCGGCCGACACCTTCGCCGAGCACAACCGGGCGCTGTTCGACTCGAGCTTCCGCGCCATGTTCATCTCCGGCACCATCCAGCCGGCGATGATGTTCATCGGCAACCTCAACTACGTGCTGGTCGCCGTGGTGGGCGGGCTCAAGGTCGCCTCGGGCTCGATCTCGCTGGGCGACGTGCAGGCGTTCATCCAGTACTCCCGGCAGTTCAGCCAGCCGCTGACCCAGGTGGCCGGCATGGCGAGCCTGGTGCAGTCGGGCGTCGCCTCGGCCGAGCGGGTCTTCGAGCTGCTGGACGCCCCGGAGCAGTCTCCCGAGCCCGCCGAGCCGGCGCGGCCCGAGCGGGTCAGGGGCCGGGTGGCGTTCGAGAACGTCTCGTTCCGCTACACGGAGGACCGGCCGCTGATCGAGGACCTGTCGCTCACCGTGGAGCCCGGCCAGACCGTCGCCATCGTCGGCCCCACCGGGGCCGGCAAGACGACGCTGGTCAACCTGATCATGCGCTTCTACGAGGTGACCGGCGGGCGCATCACGCTCGACGGCGTCGACATCGCCGAGATGTCGCGAGAGGAGCTGCGCGCCAACATCGGCATGGTGCTGCAGGACACCTGGCTGTTCGGCGGCACGATCGCGGAGAACATCGCCTACGGCGCCGAGGGCGCCACCCGCGAGCGCGTCGAGGCCGCCGCGGCGGCGGCCCACGTGGACCGCGTCGCCCACACGCTGCCCGACGGCTACGACACCGTGATCGACGAGGAGGGCGCGACGGTCAGCTCGGGCGAGAAGCAGCTCATCACGATCGCCCGGGCGTTCCTGTCCGAGCCGGCGATCCTGATCCTGGACGAGGCGACCAGCTCGGTCGACACCCGGACGGAGGTGCTCATCCAGCGGGCGATGAGCTCGCTGCGCGAGGGGCGCACGAGCTTCGTGATCGCCCACCGGCTGTCCACCATCCGCGACGCCAGCATGATCCTGGTCATGGAGAACGGCCGCATCGTCGAGCAGGGCACGCACGAGTCGCTGCTGGCGGCGGACGGCGCCTACGCCCGGCTGTACTCCGCCCAGTTCGCCGAGGCGGTGACGGAGGTGGAGTAGCCGCCCGTCAGGGTCGCCGCAGCACCATGCCGGGGCCGTCCGTCCCGGCGGCGAGCCGGAAGCCGTCGCCGTCCGCCGTGCGGCGGTCGACGGCGACCACCCCGTTGACGAGCACGACCTCGATGCCGCCGGGCGCGGCGGGCGCGTCGAACGTCGCGTGCTCGCCGACGGTCGCCTCGTCGAACACGACGACGTCGGCGCGCATGCCCGGCCGCAGGATCCCGCGGTCGGGCAGGCCGATCAGGGCGGCGGGCACGGAGGTCATCTTGCGCAGGGCGTCCTCCAGGGGCAGGGCGCGCTTCTCCCGTACGTACTCGCCGAGGACCTTCGGGAAGGCGCCGTAGCTGCGCGGGTGGCACGGGGCCAGCCACGGCTGGTTGAACCCGTCGGTGCAGACCGCGACGTACGGCAGGGACAGGTAGCGGCGGACGGCGTCGTCGCTGCTGCTCACATCCGTGCCCATGACGGCGTCGTCGCGTTCGTCGGGCAGCATCTCCAGGATCAGTTCCGCCACCGCCTCGGGGGTCGGGGCGGCGCCGCGCTCGGTGAGGATCTCCGCCAGCGACATACCGCGCCAGTTGCGCCCCTGGCCGTCGGTCCAGTCGAACACCACGACCAGGTCGCCGTCGCCGCCGTGGTAGCGGGTGATTCGGTCGACGATCCCCGCCTTCATCCGCCCGCGGCGGTCGGGGTCGCGCAGGTACGTGCCGATCAAGGTCGCCTTGCCCGCCGCGAGGTGCTCGCCGGGGATGAAGATGGACGGGTTCCACCCGAAGTAGGGGTACGGGTACTGGTCGCCGGCCACGTCGATGCCGTCGGCCCGCGCCGCCTCGATCGCGCTGATCACCGCCTCGGTCTTCCACCAGTTGCAGGCGCCGTCCGACTTGAGGTGGGAGAGCTGGATCCGCGCGCCCGAGTCGCGGCCGATCCTGATCGCCTCCTCGACCGCGGCGAGCAGGTGGTCACCCTCGCTGCGCATGTGGCTGGCGTAGAAGCCGCCGTGCTCCGCCACGACCGTGGCGCACGCGATCAGCTCCTCGGTACGGGACGAGAGCCCCGGAACGTATTCGAGCCCCGTCGACATGCCGAACGCGCCGTCGGCCATCGCCTTGCCGATCACGCCCTTCATGGCCTCGACCTGCTCGCCGGAGAGGATTTCCTGATCGGCCGGAATTCCGCAGGACGTGCGGACGAACCCGTGGCCCACGAGGATGCCGAAATTCACCGCGGGAGGCCGCTGTTCCAGCCGGGAAAGGAGATCTCCGGGCTCCGTCTGCGCCATTCCGCAATTGCCCGCGAGAACGGTCGTGATCCCCTGCATCAAATAGTTCTTGAAAAGCAGGTATTCCGGATCCCGGAAAAGGTCGAGATCGGTGTGCGTGTGGATGTCGACGAATCCGGGAGCGGCGATCCGCCCGCCCGCCTCGATGACCTCGGTGTCCGGGCCGATGCGCTGGACGATCTCGACCCGGCCGCCGACGTGGCTGATCACGCCGTCGTTCATGGCCAGCGCCGCCGCGTGCGGGCGTGCGGGATCCATGGTGAGCACGGAGGCGTCGAGGACGACGGTGTCGGCGGGAACGGGCATGGGGTTTCCTTCCGCTGGCGGCGATCAGGGATTGTCGCCACGTCCGAGAATCGCTGTCAATCGCCGTGTCATTCGCCGTCCGGCGAATGACCGTTGAGCCAAGTACGGTCGGGGAAAAGCCGGCCGACCGGCACGCCGAGCTGCTCGGCGGTGAAGCGGGCGAGCACGCGGCGGGCCGTCGGCGCCGACATGTCGCTGTAGCCGAGGGTGGTGCGCAGGGCCAGGCTCTCGGAGATGGCGACGTATCGCTCGCACACCTCGGGCAGCGGGGCGACCGGCGTGAGCGTCCCGTCCTCGACGCCGCGGCCGAACACCTCCAGCACCGCGTCCGCCCAGCGTCTCGACATGCGGACGCATTCGTCGAGGAAGGCGGGATGGCGCCTGACCCGCCCCCACACCTCCAGCCACAACAGGTATTCCTCGAAGGTGCCCTGGTCGCTCGGGATGCTGAGCTCCAGCAGGCGGCGGACCCGTTCGACGGTGCCCAGGCGTTCGTCGCGCAGGTGCTGCAGGGTCGCGTGCAGCTGGTCGCCCGCCCAGCGGAACGCGGCCAGCAGCGCCTCGTCCTTGCTCCTGAAGTAATAGTGGATGCTCGCGTTCGAGACGCCCGCCTCGCGGGCGATGTCGGAGATGCGCGTCGCCTCGATGCCGCGCTCGGCCATGATGCGGCAGGCCGCGATGCGGATGCGGTCCTCAGGGCTGCCCGGGTCGGGGGTGCGCTCGGCGCGGCTGTGGCCCTGGTCCGTCCAGCGGCCGGCGAGCCGGCGCAGCAGCTCCGCGTCGTCGCCCCCGGCCTGGACGATCTCGTCGATGCGCCGCGTCATCCGCCAGGCGCGCCGGTAGTCGACGCCGAGCGCCCTGGCCACCTGCTTCGGCCGGGCCTTGCCGGGTGATTCCATGACGGTCACGACGGCGTCCAGCCAGGCCGCGAGCGGCACCGGCGAGCCCGCGAAGGGCGTGGCCGAGGCCGGGTAGACGTGCGCGCCGCAGCTGTCGCACGCGTACGCCCGCCGCCGCGAGATCCGGTGGAACGTACGCTGCGCCGCGCACCTGCGGCAGAACGAGGTGGCGCCGTCGGGGGCGTGGACGACGGTCCAGAACAGCGCCAGTGCGGCCTCTTCGCGGCGGGCGTCCTGAGCCGGTCGGCCCTTACTTGCTTCTGCAGGTATGTTCACGTCTCCGACTCTCGGTAAATGCAAGGTAAATCATTCCTTGACAGGACATCTTGGCGAATGGGATTGTTCTCCGCATCAAAGATATACCTCTAGAAACATCGGTGAAATAAATGACGAACCTGTTTCGCCGTTCTCGCCGGGGAGAGGGCGCCCGTGCGCACGGACAGTGATGCCGGGACGGCCTGGCTGAGCGGCGGCTCCCCGGCGGCGGAGTTCATCACCCGCCTCACGTGGGACCAGTTGCCCGCCGAGGTGATCGAGCGGGCCGTCATGTGCCTGACCGACACGCTCGCCGCCATGCTCGCCGGCCGGACGGCCCGATCCGCCCGCGCCGCCGCCGACCTCGCGCACGCCTGGTGGCCGTCCGGCCCGGCGACGTCGATCGTCACCGGCGACCGGCTCGCCGCCCCGGGCGCCGCGTTCGCCAACGCGGTCGCGGCGAACGCCGTGGACATCGACGACTGCGGCATCTACACCTGGGGCCACCCCGGCGCCCAGGTCATCCCCACCGCGCTCGCTCTCGCCGAGGAACGGCGCCTCACCGGCCGCGAGCTGATCACCGCGATCGTGGTCGGGTACGAGGTCGCCTTCCGCGCCGGCCGCTGCGTCAACCACGAGCAGAGCACGATCCACTCCGCGGAGCGCACCTACCGGGCCTGCGGGTCATGGGGCGCCGTGGCCTGCGCCGCGATGGCCTGCCACGTCCACGGGCTCGACGAGGCGACCACCCGCCACGCGCTCGGCATCGCGGAGTACGACTCGCCCGACCTGCCGATGATGCGCGCCATCGACACACCCGGCATGGTCAAGCACGGCGTCGGGTTCGGCGCGCTGACCGGCCTGCTCTCGGCCGACCTGGCGCGGCGCGGGTTCACCGGGATCATGCCCGGCGTCGACTCCAAGCAGTTCCGCCCGTTCGTCGAGGACCTCGGACGCGACTACTACCTGCCGCACGGCATCACCTGGAAGCGGTTCTCCAGCTGCGCCTGGACGCACCCGGCGCTGCTCGCGATCGAGGAGTTGCGCACCCGGCACCCGCTGCCCGCCGCGGACATCGACCGCGTCGTCATCGAGACCTACCCCGACGCCGCCCGCCTGGGCACCCGCCTTCCCGCGACGACCGAGGAGGCGCAGTTCAACCTGGCCTGGCCGGTGGCCGCGATGCTGGTCGACGGCCGCGTCGGGCCCGAGCAGGTGGCCGACGCCCGCCTCGGCTCGGCCGAGATCGTCGCGCTGTGCGAACGCATCGACGTCGTGGTGTCGGAGGAGATGACCCGCCGCTACTACCTCTCGGAGGTCAACGACCCCGAGGGCAGCGACTCCGCCGTGGTCACCGTCACGCTCACCGACGGCACCGTCCTGTCGTCGGGCCGCGTCGACCACGTCCTCTACCCGGAGCCCGGGTGGACTCGCGAGGAGATGCACGGCAAATTCGCCTGGCTGGCCTCCGGCCACCTGGCGTCCTCGTCGGTCCCACGGCTGCTGGACGCCCTGGCGAACGTGGCCTCCGCCGACGACAGCTCCGTCCTCGTACGGGACCTGGCGTCCTCCCTGATCCCGGTGCCTAGTGAGCAAGGAGCACCTGCATGAAGGCGGCACCGTTCCTGACAACAGTGATCGCGATCCTCTCGCTCGGCGCGTGCGCCCTGACCTCCGAACCGCCGACGACCACCACCGCCTCCGCCGCCGGACAGGCGAGCAGCACCGCGGCGGCCGAGCCCTCGGTGGCGGCCGACAGCGCCCTGCACGACCTGCTGCCGGAGCGGATCAGGTCGGCCGGCGTGATCCGGGTGGCGACGAACATCCCGTATCCGCCGTGGGAGATGTACACGACCGCCGGCGGGCAGCAGCCCACCGGCATCGACTACGACCTCTCCCAGGCGCTGGGCGCCAAGCTCGGCGTACGCGCCTCGTTCGACCACATGTCCTTCGACGGCATGATCCCCGCGATCCAGGCGGGCAAGGCCGACATCGTCATGGCGGGGCTCTTCGACACCCCCAAGCGGCGGCAGTCGCTGGACTTCGTCGACTACGCCGAGGACGGCTACTCGATGCTCGTCGCCAAGGGCAACCCCGAGGGCCTGAAGGACGTCGCCGACCTGTCCGGCAAGACCGTCGCGGTGCAGAGCTCCACCTCGGAGGAGGCCTCGCTCGACAAGCTGAGCAAGCGCTTCGAGTCCGAGGGCAAGCCCGGCGTCACGGTGCTGCGCTTCCCCGGTGACAGCGAGGCGTTCCTGGCGATCAAGAGTGGCAAGGCGGTCGCGCGCGTGCAGGCCACCTCAGCCGCCGCGTACGCCGTCAAGACGTTCGACAACGGCAACGCGTTCGAGCTGGTCAACGCGCCGTCGGTCACCGAGCAGTTCGGCGGCGGCATCGAGGGCATCGGCGTCGCGAAGTCCGACGGCGAGCTCAGGACGGCGCTGCAGCAGGCGCTGCAGGCGCTGATGGACGACGGGACATACCTGAAGATCCTCGCCAAGTACGGCGTCGAGGACATCGCGCTGACCAAGGCCGAGATCAACCAGGGGACCGAGTAGGGCCGCTGACGGCCGCGAGAGAAGAAAGGCGCTGTGAGCTCCGTGGCACCCGCCGACACCACCTCCCCCCGCACCCGCGCGCGGCCGGACCGCCTCGCCGTGGTGCCGGTCCGCCGGTACGGCCGCTGGGTCGCGGCGGCGCTCGTCGCGTACCTGCTGTTCGCGCTCGGCTGGTCGTTGTGGCACAACCCCAACCTCGACCTGGCGACGATCCGGCAGTACCTGTTCGCGCCCTCGATCATGCACGGCCTCGCCGTCACGATCGAGCTGACCGTCATCGCGATGGTCGCCGGCCTCGTCGGTGGCGTGCTGCTCGCGCTGATGCGGCTGTCGGCCAACCCGGTGCTGTCGGCGGTCGCCTGGGGCTACATCTGGTTCTTCCGCGGCACGCCGCTGCTGGTCCAGATCATCTTCTGGGGGTTCCTGGGCGCGCTCTACCCGAACCTCTTCCTCGGGATCCCGCTGACCGGTGTCGTCTTCGGGTCCGTGCCCACGAGCGCGGTCATCGGGGCGGCGACCGCGGCCGTGCTGGCGCTGGCCACGAACGAGGCGGCCTACTGCGCCGAGCTCGTACGCGCGGCGATCATCTCGGTCGACTCGGGGCAGCGCGAGGCGGCCCAGTCGCTCGGCATGCCCTCGGGCAAGCGCATGAGGTTCGTCATCCTGCCGCAGGCCATGCGGGTGCTGATCCCGATGCTCGGCAACGAGGTCATCTCGATGCTCAAGATGACCTCGCTGGTGTCGGTCATCTCCGGGCTGGACCTGATGACCAGCGTCCAGCAGATCTACCAGCAGAACTTCAAGATCATGCCGCTGCTGGTCGTGGCGTCGTTGTGGTACCTGCTGCTGACCTCGCTGCTGACGGTCGGCCAGCACTACGTCGAACGGTACTTCGGCCGCGGATTCGGCAGCCGGCACACCGCCGCCGCGGAGCGGCGCATGGCCCGCCGGGCGGCGAACCGGGCGAAGGCCAGGCCGGTCGCGGCGTCCGCCGAGGACATGCCGGAGCCCGCCCGTCCCGACGGCGAGCCGATGGTGCGGGCCGAGCAGGTGTGGAAGTGGTTCGGCGCCACCGACGTGCTCAAGGGCGTCGACATCGCCGTCCACCCGCGGCAGACGCTCGTCCTGCTCGGGCCGTCCGGCAGCGGCAAGTCGACCCTGCTGCGCTGCGTCAACGCCCTGGAGCGGATCGACTCCGGCGTGCTGGAGGTGGACGGCGCGCGGGTCGGGCTGCGCGAGCACGACGGCCGGCTGCACGAGCTGACCGAGCGCGAGCTGTGCCGGCAGCGGGTGCGCATCGGCATGGTGTTCCAGCGCTTCAACCTGTTCCCGCACATGACGGCCATCGAGAACGTCATGCTCGGCCCGCGGCGCGTGCTCGGCCTGTCCCGCGCGCAGGCCGAGGCGGAGGCCGAGCAGCTGCTGACCCGGGTCGGCCTGCGCGACAAGCTCGACGCCTACCCGGGGCAGCTGTCCGGAGGCCAGCAGCAGCGGGTGGCCATCGCGCGTGCCCTGGCGATGAAGCCGCACCTGATGTTGTTCGACGAGCCGACCTCGGCACTCGACCCCGAGCTGGTGGGCGAGGTGCTCGACGTCATGAAGGACCTGGCCAGGCGCGGCATGACCATGATCGTGGCCACCCACGAGATCGGGTTCGCCAAGGAGGTCGCCGACAACGTCGCCATGCTCGACGGCGGCGTGATCATCGAGTCAGGTCCGCCCGCCGAATGCCTGGTGGACCCGAAGGAGGAGCGCACCAGGGCGTTCCTGTCCAAGGTCCTCGCGTAATCCCTTTTCTGGTCATTGGAGGTCGTCAGCAGTGCCCGAGGTCATCATCGTCGGCGCCGGCGTCATGGGAGCGTCCACCGCGTTCCATCTCGCCGAACGGGGCGCGCGTTCCGTCACCGTCGTGGACGCGCGCCGCGCCGGCGAGGGGATGAGCAGCCGCTCGTCCGCGCTCGTCCGGATGCACTACACGTTCGAGCCAGAAGTGCGCCTGGCGGTCGACAGCCTCGCCTACTTCCGCGACTGGCCGGAACGGGTCGGGCGGCCCCCGGTCTTCCGCGCGTGCGAATTCGTGCGGATCGTGAGCCCCGGCGAGGCCGACCTGCTGCGCAAGAACGTCGAGATGCAGCGGGCGTGCGGCGCGGAGGCCGAGGTCATCACGGCCGACGACCTACGGAAGCTGGAGCCGGGGTGGTATGCCGGCGACGTGGTGGCCGCCGCCTACGAGCCGCGCGCCGGTTACGGCGACGGCGCCGTCGTGGCGGGCGACTTCCTGTCGCGGGCGCGGGAGCTGGGCGTCGCCTACCGGCCCAACACGCCCGTCCGCGGCCTGCTCCACGACGGGGGCCGGGTGCGCGGCGTGCTCACCGACGAGGGCGAGCTGACGGCCGACCTCGTCATCCTGGCGACCGGGGTGTGGACCAGGCCGCTGGTCGCCGCGCTGGGCGTGGACCTGCCGATCGAGGCCGAGTACCACGAGGTCGTCGTCATGCGGGACGGTCCGGACGGACCGCTCGCCCGTACGGCGTGCATCGACTCGGTCACCGGCACCTATTTCCGCCCCGAGGGCGGCGGGCTGCTGCTGGGCGAGTTCGTCGGCCCGCGCGACGGGATCGACCCCGACGACTTCCCTCAGAACCCCGGCGAGCCGAGCGTGATGGCGATGGTCGAGCGGGCCGCGCACCGGATCCCGGCGCTCGCCGAGGCCGGCATCGCCCGCGGCGTGACCGGCATCTACGACATGTCGCCCGACGCGCGGCCGTTGCTGGGCCCGGTCGCCGGTATCGACGGGCTGATCGTCGCGGCGGGCTTCTCCGGCATGGGCTTCAAGATCTGCCCGGCGGTCGGCCGTGCGCTCGCCGAGATGGCCCTGGGCGAGCCGCAGACGGTGGACGTCTCCGCCTTCACCCCGAACCGCTTCGCCGAAGGCAGACCGATCACCCCGCCGTACGGCTACACCGACGACTGAATCCTGATATATCCGATCAATGCCTTTGTTGCCCGAAGAGAGTCAGTGGGAGCTGCTGACCGCCGCAGGCCTGCGGAACGACTTCCAGGCCGCGTGGATCGAGGGCGACGACCGCGACGCGATCGCCGCCGAGCTCCACGTCGACCCCACCACGACACTCGAGTGCGACCTGACCACCGCGCTGCGCTGGATGGGTGTGGGCTCGCCCACCCCCATCCTGTGGGTGGGCCCGCACGCACCCGGCTGGACGTTCGCGCTGTCGCTCTCCTGGGACGGGGCCGACTTCGGCGTGCTGGACCGGCGGGTCTTCGACTTCTGTTACGCGCGTGAGCTGGACGAGTTCTACGGCGTGCCGGGCGTCTACGGCGAGGAGGGGCTCGACGACCTGTACCTCAACGACGACCAGGGAGACGAGAGCGACCTCGACCCCCACCTGGTCGCCGTCGGCCGGCTCACCGGCCGGTTCGTCGACCGCGCCTGGCTCGCCGAACGGCGCACCCTGTGCCGGGTGGCCTCATGACCGGCCAGTGGGCCCTGCTGGAAGAGCGCGGGTTCGGCGAGATGTTCGCCGGCACCTGGATCGAGGGCGACGACCACGACGAGATCGCCCGCCTCCTGGGCGCCGACCCGGAGCGGGCCGTCGCCTGCGGGCTCGGCGAGGCGATGCGGGAGTACGAGCCGTTCGCGTTCAGGGAGGCCGTCTGGCTCGGCGCGCACGCCCCCGGCTGGACGCACGCCATCACCATCGCGGGGCCGCGCCTGCGCACCGACCTGCTGGGCGGCCGCAGGTTCGTGCAGGTGGTGTGGGACGCCGGCGGCCTGGGCGTACACGATCTGTACTACTCGGACGGCGTCACGGCCGGGCAGCACAGCCCGGTCCGCATCGCCGACCCCGGCTGGCCCTTCCACGAGTACGCCGACGGCCTCGTGCCGAGCGGCCGGGGTCTGGCCGACGTGTTCACCGCCGGAGTCTCGGCCACCGCCACGGGCAGCCTCGGGCTGTGGCTGGAGAACTGGCTCGTCCTGGCGGGCCGTGTCTCGGGACGGCTCATGGACGAGGAGTACTTCGACGCCACACGGAGGCTCTACGACATCCCGCTCTGAAGGCGCCGGCTCGTCGAACGGGCGTGCCGGAGCAGGCCGGCATAGAGCAGGTCGAGGACGGTGCAGAGCAGGCCGAGGCCGAGGGCGAACGACGAGCCGAAGACCACCCCGAACAGGAATGTGGGCGCCAGCGTGCCGATCCACTTCGCGACGGCGATCAGCGGGGACTGGCCGCGCGTCCCGCGCCGCGCCCAGAACATCGCGATGAACAGCGCGGACATGAGCAGGTTCTGCAGGAACGCGGCGTACACCGCCGCGTCCTGCCAGCCGAACTCGGCGACGAACAGCCACTGCACGACGTAGGAGGCGGTGAAGGTCAGCACGGCCAGCCCGGCGAACATCCCGCGGCCCAGCCCCGGGAACTCGGCCCGGCCGAAGCGGCAGAACGTGACGATGATGCCGACGTCCAGCAGCGCCCAGACGAGGTTGACGACCGTCTGCGGGTCGGCACCGGCGACGAGCCCGTGCACGCCGTACATGGACTCCCAGGCGAAGTTGAGCGCCAACGCGGCCAGCGGCATCGCGTACGTGCGCTCGCGCAGGCCCACCCGGATGCATTGCACATAGACCACGGTCCAGGCCAGACCGCTCACCATCGCCAGGAGCAGCACCATGGCCGCCTCCGTTTCCCCCGCCGCCATTCCCCCAAAGCGGCACAAACGTAGCGTAAAGCGAAATTGACTCAACGCCGGGGGCTCCCCGCACGAGGGGTGCGGCCATGCCCGCACCCCTCGTGGGCCGCTCAGGCGAAGGTGAGCTTGCCCGAGCCGGTCAGCGTGGTGAAGCCGGCGGGAGTCGTGCAGTCGCGCAGGTCGGAGGTCATGGTGGCGGTGCCGCTGAAGCTCTGGCCGTTGAACCGGCCGGCGGTGACCGTGCCCTTGAGCAGGCTGTCGGCGAGCGTGGCGCTGCCCTTGTGCTCGGCGGCGAGCGTGGAGGTGGACAGGACCTTGCCCTGGGCGTCGCGCCAGGTGACGGTGCCGGTGGCGCGCAGGTCGGCGAGGCTGCGGCAGCTGGCGGTGGCCTGACCGCTCAGCTCCATCCGGCCGGAGGCGATGTTGGGCGCCTTGCCGTTGGGCGAGGAGCAGTTCTCTAGGAGGATGACCCCCTTGCCCTTGGTGAGCTGCGGCGTGGCGTCGCGCAGGGGCGGCGTGAAGGCGACGGGATTGTTGGGGGCCGTGCGCACGGAGCAGGTCAGCGCGTCGGTGGGGGCTGCGGCCGCCGCCGGCCTGGTCTGGGCCACCGCGGGTGTCGCCGTCCGGGCCGAGCCCGTGGCCGCCAGGAGCGGCGCCGCGCAACCGGCGGCCACGACGGCGATGGCGATCCTGCGGGCCCGGCCGAGACGCAGCTGGTGGATCATGAAGCCTCCTTGGGTTACATGCAGTCATTCATTGACTACTCTTTGTAACACGCTTTCCCCGACAGTCACCAGGAGGCGGCCACCATGGCGGTGTCCTCACGCGCGTCCGCCGACGGGTCCCCCGTCCTGCCCGGAGGGCCGCGCCGCCCGTCCGTCTGGTGGCGGCTCGGCCACGCGGCGGCGCGCCGGCACCGCGCGGTCCTCGCCGCGTGGCTGGTGCTCGTGGCCGGGTCGTTCGTCCTGGTCCCGGGTCTGGTCGAGCGGGCCACCGCGCCCGACGTCCGGGTCGAGGGGTCCGACTCCACCGCGGGGGCGCGGGTGCTGGAGCGGGGCTTCCCCCGGCTGGGCGCCGAGCAGATGATGATGGTCTTCGCCTCCACCACGCTCTCCGACGCCGACGAGCCGTACCAGCGCGCCATGAGCGACGCCGCGCGGGCGGTGGCGGGCCGGCCGATGGTGGGCGGTGTCGACCTGCTGCCACCTGTGCCGGGCCAGGACCGGCGGCGCGCGTACGCGATCGTGGGGGTGAACGGCGGGCCGCGGGAGCGTCAGGAGGCGGTGCCCGTGCTGCTGCGCGCCGCCGGCGACGCCGCGAGCCGGGCGTCCGGCGGGCGCGTGCGCGTCCACCTGGTGGGGGAGAGCGCCATGGTGGCCGAGGTCAAGCGCACCGACCTGGCCGACCTGCGGCGCGCCGAGCTGTTCGCCGTCCCGCTGGCCCTGCTGGCGCTGCTGGTCGGCCTGCGGTCGGCCGGCGCCGCCGTGACGGTGCTGCTGGTCGCCGGCACGGTCCCGGTCACCGCCCTCGGCGCGCTGGCGGCGGCGAGCGCGCTCGGTACGGGCGTCAACACGTTCATGCTGGCCGTGGCGGCCACCGTCGGGCTGGGGCTCGGCCTCGACTACGCGCTGCTGATCCTCCTGCGCTACCGCCAGTCCAGGGCCGCGGGCCACGATCGGCCCGAGGCCGCCGCCCTCGCCGTGAGCACGGCGGGACGCACCGCGGGCTGGTGCGCGCTCGGCGTCGCGCTGACGGCGGCGGCGCTGATGGTGGTGCGCACCCCGCTGATCCGCACCATGGCGGCGGGGGTGAGCCTGTCAGCGGTGATCGCCGCGGCGGTGGCCGTGACGCTGCTGCCCGCCGCCGTCGTGGCCGCCGACCGCTGGCTGCACCGTGGCCACCGCTCAGTCGCGACGACCGGCTCCGACGGTCTGTTGCGCCGCCGCCCCGCCGCGACGACCCGCTCGGGTGGGCTGCATCGCCGCCACCGCCTCGCCGCGGTGGCCGGTCCGGGAGGACTGCACCGCCGCAAGCACGCCGATGCGACGGCCGGCGCCGGCGGACCGGGCGGCCGTCCAGCATGCCGGGACCATCCTGCCGCGGCGGGTGGTCCCGGCATGCTGGACGGCCGCGTCGACCTCGACGCGGTGGACGGGCACGGTTCGGAGGACGGGTGGGGGCGGTGGGCGCGGCATCTCATGCGGCACCCGGTCGCGTACACGCTGGTCTGCGCGGGGGTGCTGCTCGGGGCGGCGGCGCCGGTGACGGGGCTGCGGCTGGGCTTCGACCTGGACCGGCCCTCGATCGCGGAGACCGACTTCGGGCGGGGCCTCGCGCACATGGAGGCCGACCGGGTCTCCTCGGCGCTGGCCGTGGTGCTGCCGCATCCGGCGGGCACGCCGCCGGTCGACACCGCCGCCCTCGTCACGGCCCTCCAGCGGGATCCCGGGGTGGCGCTCGTCCTGCCCTCGGACAACGGCCGCGACACGACCGTCGTGCTCGTCCTCATCCGTACGCACATCGACGAGCAGGCCACCACGGAGCTGGCCCGGCAGATCACCCGGCAGTTCGTCCCCGCGTCGCTGCCGCCCGGCCAGCGGGCCTACGTGACGGGGCCCAACGTGATCTTCTCCGACCTCATGGAGGAGACCACCGTTCAGCTCGGCACGGTGATCCCGCTGGTGCTGGGCTGCTCGCTGCTCTTCCTCCTGGTGACCTTCCGCAGCGTCCTGCTGCCGCTCAAGGCCGTCCTGATGAACGCGCTGGCCGTCACCGCCGCGTTCGGCCTGCTCACCCTGGCCACCCGCCACCTGCCGCAGCTGGTCGGCGACGAGGTCAACACGCTGATCCCGCTGCTGGCGTTCACGCTGGTGTTCGGCCTGTCGATCGACTACGAGATCTTCCTCATCCACCGCATCGCCGAGCACCACCACGCCCACGGCGACAACGAGGCCGCCGTCGTCCACGGCCTGCGCCACACCGCCCGCCCCATCACCGTGGCCGCCGCCGTCATGGTCGTCACCTTCGCCGCGCTGCTCACCGCCGACCGCCACCACCTGGTGCAGCTCGGGCTCACCGTCGCCGTCGCGATCGTCCTCGACGCGACCGTCATCCGGCTGGCGCTCGTCCCCGCGCTGATGCGGATCCTCGGCGCCCGCAACTGGTGGCTGCCCGCCTCGCTCGCCCGCCTCCTGCCGGCCGCCGGTCACTCGTCCAGGTGACGCCGCGCGGCGTAGAGGCCGAGCGCGCGGATCATGACGGTGTGGTGGTTGACGGGCAGGAGCGCCTGGAGGGGCGCCCATGCCTCGTCCACGGCGCGGCGGGCGTCCTCCAGGGCGGCCGCGACGGCGCCGCAGTCGTCCAGGGCTCCGGCGACCGCCGCCGCGGCGGCGGGATCGGCGTTCCCCGCGCGGACGATCCCCCAGATGTCCCGCATGCGGGGCCGGGGCAGCCGGGCGACCGCCAGGGCCAGGGGATAGGTGACCTTGCCCTCCCTGATGTCCTCGCCGGGCAGCCTGGCCACGCGGGAGCCCGGATCGCCAGGAGCGGCCAGCACGGCGCGCAGGTCCGCGATGTCGTCGGTGATCTGGTACGCCAGCCCCACGGCCTCGAAGTACGCGCTGATCCGGCGCAGCAGCTCGTCCTCGGCGCCGGCGAGGATCGCGCCGAACTCGCCGACGCCGCGTACCACTCCGCCGGTCTTGAGGCGGTGTGTGGTCCGCACCCGCTCCAGCACGGTGGCCGCGTCTCCCGTGGCGACGGCGGCGTCCATGGCGTCGTGGTGGCCGAGGATGTCGAGCGCCTGGCCGGCGTGGTTGCGGCGCATGCCGTCGAGGTAGGCCTGGTAGAGGCGGAGCCGCCGGTCCGGATCGTCCGGCAGCAGGTGGCGTACGACCTGGTCGAAGACGAGGTACGCGTGCGTCCCGGTGTTGATGGCGGTGGCCTGGCCGAACACCTGGTGCACGGCGGGCCGCCCGCGGCGCACCGGCGCGTTGTCCTCCACGTCGTCGACCATGAGGCTGGCCGTGTGCATCAGCTCGGCGAGCGCCAGCAGCGCACGGTACGGCTCGCTGCTGACGCCCTGCATCTCCATCGCGGCGACCGCGGCGTAGCTGCGCCAGCCCTTGCCCATGGCGTCGGCCAGGTGCCGGACCGGCGCCACCAGCGCGCGGTGCAGCGGCTCGGTGACGACCTCGACGGGCCAGCCGGAGGCGGGGGCGAGCCCGGCCAGCGCGGTGATCGCCGCTTGGTCGGGCGCGTCGGGATACAGGCGTACGACCTCGGCGTGGGTGAGCTCACGCAGGCGTTCCATGTGGTCTTCGAAGTCGGTGATCCGGTTGACCGGGAGGACCTCCAGCCGGCCGTCGCCGCGTACCGGCTCGCCGTGCAGCTCGCCCTCGGCGGCCGCGGCGGCCTCCAGGACGGCGCCCAGCCGGAAGACGGTCTGCCGTTCCTGCTCGGGGAAGCAGGCGGCGACCCGGAGCGACAGGCCGGGGGCCTCGATCCGCCAGACGGTCGGATACGCGTTCAGGGTCCGGGCCGACGTCCAGCGCGCGCCCGGCGCCAGGTGAGCGGGGGCCTCGTGACGGGAGCCGTCCGGCGCGACCAGCACCACGGAGGCGGGCCGCCGGGGGGTTCGCGCGGCCACCACGTCCCAGCCGTTGTCCAGGTGCAGGGCGATCCACGTCCGGCGGTCGTCGGCCGCGTCGGCGGCGCGCTGGTACAGGGCCAGGCCGGTCATCGGCACGGGCGCCTGCCCGGGCCGGCGCCACGTGGCCTCCGCCGCCAGCCGGGGCACCAGCTCCACGTCCGGGCCCGCGCCCCGGACGGCCGGCTTGAGCGCGCGCAGCCGCAGCTCCCAGGTCTCGTCGTCGCCGCGCACGACGACGTGGTGACCGCCCTCGGCCGGCGCGGACAGCTCGGCGACGCCGCCGAAGTCGAGCTCCAGCCGATCGGCCGCCACGGCCGCCCGGCCGGGCAGCGGCAGGTCCGGGGCGATCGGCCGCCCGCCGGAGCACGCCTCCCTGACCGCCTCGCCGACGTGGGGGTCCCACCCCGTGGCGGCGTCGAGGCGGACCAGCTCCACCGCGCCGCCGTCGCTCCACGTCCGTGCCCGATAAGCCGCACGACCGGGGACGCTCACCGACCAGCCGCACGCGTGGGCGGCGCGGTGAGCGAGGAACGTGAGCATCACCCGGTGTTCCTCGCCGCGCCCGTCGCGCAGGCAGGCGGCGATGCGCCACTCCTCGTGACCGCGGTCCGCCTCGACGGGCCCGCTCTCCACCTCGGTAGTCGGCTCAGGCGTCACTGCGGCGGCTCCTTGTCGGCGACGGTAGGCGATCGGGTGATCGCGGACTGTCATGATGGCGGATCCGGTGCCGAGCGGCCACCGGGTCGGGAGGGTTCGTACGTCCGCCTCCTCGGCCCGCGTGAGCTGCGGAATCGTGGCCGCCGTCGAGGGTGCCTTCCGGATATGTCGTAAGCAGAGCTAATATTTTTGGCATGAACATGGCGGATCTGCCCGACGCCCTGGCCGGCGTCATGGCCGGGATCAACCGGCTGATCCGGCGCAGGCTGCGACAGGAGGCGCCCGAACCGCGGTTGCGCGGCGCCCAGGTGGAGCTGCTGCGGCTGGTCGCCGACAACCCCGGGGTCAGCGTCTCGGCCGCGGCCAAGGAGCTCTACCTGGCCGGCAACTCGGTCTCCACGCTCGTCAACCAGCTCACCGACGCCGGGCTGCTGCGCCGCGAGACGCGCAGCGACGACCGCCGCTCGGCCCGGCTGCTGCCCACGCCGGAGGGCGAGGCGCGGCTGCTCGCCTGGCGCGAGCGGCGTACGGCGGTTTTCCGCGAGCTCGTGGACCGGCTCGGCGAAGACGACCGCGCGGCGCTGGTGGCCGCGCTCCCGGCACTGCGCAGGCTCGCCGACGGCCTGCGGGAGGAGGTGACTTCAGCGTGACGGACGACACGCCGCCGACGGCGGACGCGGTCACGTGCACCGGGCTGACCTACGCGTTCGGCGGCTCCAAGGCCGTCGACGGGCTCGACCTGGCGGTCGCGTCCGGCGAGGTGTTCGGCCTGCTGGGGCCCAACGGCGCCGGCAAGACCACCGCGATCCGCTGCGTGACCACGCTGCTGCCCGTCCCGGCCGGCATGGTCCGGGTCTTCGGGCATGACGTGGCCGCCAACCGGATGGCGGTGCGCCGCCTGCTCGGCTACGTGCCCCAGCAGCTGTCGGCGGACGGCAACCTGACCGGCCGCGAGAACGTCGCGTTGTTCGCACGCGTCTTCGACGTGCCGCGCAAGGAGCGCGCCCCCCGTGTCGCCGAGGCGCTGGAGGCGGTCGGGCTGGCCGAGGCCGCCGACCGCATGGCCGGCACGTACTCCGGCGGCATGATCCGCCGGCTGGAGCTGGCTCAGGCGCTGGTCAGCTCGCCGCGTCTGCTGATCCTGGACGAGCCGACGATCGGGCTCGACCCCATCGCCCGCACCGGCGTGTGGGAGCAGATCATGGCGGTGCGCGCCGCCAGCGGGATGACCGTCCTGGTCACCACGCACTACATGGACGAGGCCGACCAGTACTGCGACCGGGTGGCGCTCATGCACAAGGGCCAGGTGCGCGCGCTCGGCACGCCGGGGCAGCTCACCGACGAGCTGCGCGACCGCCGTGGCGACGGCTCGTCCCCGACGCTGGAGGACGTCTTCCGCGACGTCGCCGGCAGCGGTCTCGACGAAGGAGGGGAGTTCCGCGATGTCCGCCGCACCCGCCGCACCGCCTCCCGCGTCGGCTGAGGGCCGCGGGCTGCTGCTCACCCCGCCGCGCTCCCGGCCGGCCTGGCGGCTCGTCCCGGCCAGGGTCGCCGCGATGTGCGTGGTGGAGCTGCAGAAGCTCCGTCACGACCGCACCGAGCTGTACACCCGCGCGATCCAGCCCGCCCTGTGGCTGGTGATCTTCGGGGAGACGTTCAACCGCATCAACGTGATCCCGACGGGCGGCATCCCGTACCGGGACTATCTGGCGCCCGGGATCATCGCCCAGTCGACGATGTTCATCGCCATCTTCTACGGCATCCACATCATCTGGGAACGCGACTCGGGTGTGCTGACCAAGCTCCTGGTCACGCCGACCCCGAGGGCCGCGCTGGTGGCCGGCAAGGCGTTCGCCGCCGGGGTGAAGGCGATCGTGCAGGCCTTCGTCGTGCTGGTCATCGCCGCGCTGCTGGGCGTGACCCTGAGCTGGAACCCGCTGCGCCTGCTCGGCATGATCGTGGTCGTGGTGCTCGGCTCGGCGTTCTTCGCCTGCCTGTCGGTGACGATCGCCGGGATCGCCCGCACCCGCGACCGGCTGATGGGCATCGGGCAGGCCATCACCATGCCGCTGTTCTTCGCCTCCAACGCGCTCTACCCGACCGCGTCCATGCCGGACTGGCTGCGGGTCATCAGCGCGATCAACCCGCTCAGCTACGAGGTGGACGCGCTGCGCGGGCTGCTGCTCGGCACCCCCGCCAACCTGCCGCTGGACTTCGCGGTCCTGGTCGTGGCCGCGGCGCTGGGCATCACGGCGGCCTCGGCGCTGCTCGGGCGGCTGGCCCGCTGAGCGGCGGCCGCGGGCCATGGCGGTCACCATGGCCCGCGGGCTCCTTCAGCGGCTCCTTCAGAGGTCGAGCCCGATCAGCAGCGGGTCGTGGTCGGAGGAACGGTAGGGGCCGGGCCCGTACAGGTACGGCGGGTTGAACTCGGTGTTGTAGTCCATGAACCGGCCCTCGTCGGCGTTGATGTGCCAGATCGTCGCGCCGGTCACCCGCTTGGCCAGCTTCCTGTCGGCAAGGACGTGGTCCAGCTCGCCCGACAGGCCCTCGAAGACGTAGCTGTAGCGGTCCTTCGCGGGGACGAACTCCTTGCTGAGGCTGGTCAGCCCGCCGCGCTCGAAGGCGTGGATCGGGTCCTCCTCGCCGTAGGCGTTGATGTCGCCGACGACGAGCGCGTTCTTCAGCCTGAGGCTGTCGATCAGGTCGAGCACCGCCTCGGCCTGCTTGACGCGCTTGGCGTTGTAGCAGCTCTGGCCGTCGCCCTGGTCGGCGTCGGCGCCGGTGGCGGGGCCGTCGGCGTCGGTGCAGCCCTTCGACTTGAAGTGGTTGACCAGGATGGTGAAGCTCTTGCCGCCCTTCCTGCCCGCCTTGCGGAACGTCTGCACCAGCGGCGGCCGGTTGAAGATCGGGTCGGACGACGAGCGCGCCGCGCCGACCGGGGTGAGCTTGGCCGGCTTGTAGATCAGCGCGGTCTGGATGGCGTCGGTGCCCGGGTTCGGGTGGGTGATCCCCTTGTACGTGCCCGCGCCGGCCTTGGCGTTCAACGCCTCGACCAGGGCGTTCAGCGCCACGTCGGCGTTGCGCTCGACCTCCATCAGACCGGCGGCGTCCGGGTCGAGCGCGAGGATGGTGGAGACGAGCTTGGCGAGCTGGCGGTCGCGCTCCGCGGCCGTGGTCGCGCCGCGCGAGTCGAGCGTGGTGAACCAGTTGAGCGTGTTGAGGCTCGCCACCCGCACGTCGCCGCCGACCTTGCGGGGCGCGGCCGGGCGCGGGTTCTCCGCCTCGAAGACGACCGGCCGGGTGGGCTCGACGCGGTAGACGTCGAAGCCGTAGGTCAGCACGCCGGTCAGGTCCTCGACCTCGTCGCCGAGCCGCACGGTCTCCGACCCTTCGGAGTGGTACGGCAGCCGCGCCGGGTTCTGCACGCCGGAGCCGTCGTCGAGCAGGATCGAGCGCCGCGCGTCCTGCTCGGCGTCGACGCCCTCGCGGTCGGTCGGCTGCCACAGCCGGCCGCCCTCGGCGAGCAGGATCTCGCCGAACCGGCCGAGGTTGTAGATCTCCGAGGCGGCCAGGTCGTCCTTGAACGTGACCAGCATGTTCTCGTAACGCTCGAACGTGACGCCCCTGTCGAGCGGCAGGTCCAGCACGGTCGGCCTGACGGAGCCGGAGCCGCAGACGTCGACCGCGGTGGCGGGCGAGATCTCGGTCAGGCCGTTGAACTCGATCGCCTTGCCGGAGACGAGCACCCGGTCACCGGTCTTCACCGGCGCGGACGAGAACACGAACAGGCCCTCGGAGGTCGCCGGGTCGCCGTCCGGTGCGGCGCTTTGCAGGTAGAAGCCGCTGAGCTGGCCGTTCGCCTGGAAGTCGCCGGTGACGACGCCCTCGACGCGGACGTCCTGGCCGGCGGCCGGGCTGTTGTCGCCGGCGCCCTGCACCTGCGCGATGGTGTGCGTGGCCGGGGTGTCGCACGTGGGAGTGGGCGTGGGCGTGGGGCTCGGGGTCGGCTCCTCGCCGCCTTCGCAGGGGGCCGCCGGGGTGGCGCTGTTGCGCGGGGCCGGGGCGGCGGCCTCGAAGTCGGCGGCGTTGTCGTTGGTGTCGGCGCAGCCGCCGTTCCTGCGGATCGCGGCGGTGGTGTTGCTGAGGCCGGGCGCGGCGCCGCCCTCGGAGAAGTTCGCGGCGCCGAACCCGATCAGGTCGGCGACGAGCGCGAGCTGCTCCGGCGTGCAGGCGGTGGTGGAGCCGTTGCAGGCCAGGCCGTCGGCGGAGCGGACGAGGGCCATCTTGCCCGCCGTGGCGCTGAGGTTGATGCCGCCGGTGGTGTCGGGCGCGGGCAGCGGCGTGCCCGGGTTGGCGCCCGCCGCGAGCTGGACCAGGTGGTAGCGGCCCGGGGCCAGGGTGCCGGAGAGGCTCGTCTTGTTGGCGGCGAAGTTTCCGGTGCCGGTGGCACTCGTGTACTGCACCGACCAGCCGTCCAGCGAGACCGGGGCGCCGCTGCGGTTGAAGAGCTCGACGTAGTCGTTGGCGAGGGGGGCGCCGGAGTTTCCGCCGCCCCCGTACACCTGGCTGATGACTACCGTGCCCGCCGCGGCGGCGGCGGGGGCAGAGGGGAGGGCCGCGATCGAGCCGGCGGTGACGCCGGCGGTGACGAGGATCGCGAGTGCCCGGGGCATTGCACGCATTGCCCGAGAGTAAAGGGAGGGTCATCCCAATTTGCTAGCAACTTGGTTGATGTCCTGTGAATTCGTGATGTCTGACTTTTGCGAGAGCGCGTAGGGGCTTTGCCGAAACGGCAAAGCGATTACCCGGATCCCCGGATCCCGCGCCATCGTGGAGTCGCGAGCTTCGGCGAGGAGAAGGAGGACTCATGTCGCGGGCAATCCACCGGCTGGTGCCGTCCCCGGCGGGCCGGATCCATCTGGTCGAGCAGGGCGAAGGGCCGCTGGTGCTGCTGGTGCACGGGTTCCCCGAGTCCTGGTACTCCTGGCGCCACCAGCTCCCCGCGCTGGCCGGCGCCGGATACCGGGCGGTGGCCGTGGACGTGCGCGGATACGGCCGTTCGTCCAAGCCGGACGCGGTGGCCGCCTACCGGATGCTGGAACTGGTCGAGGACAACGTCGCCGTGGTGCGCGCCCTCGGCGAGGAGACGGCGGTCGTCGTCGGCCACGACTGGGGCTCGGCCATCGCCGCCGACAGCGCCCTCGTCCGGCCGGACGTCTTCACCGCCGTCGCGCTGCTGAGCGTCCCCTACGCCCCGCGCGGCGGTCCCCGGCCCAGCGAGACGCTCGCCCGGATGGGCGGCGACGAGGAGTTCTACGTCGGCTACTTCCAGGAGCCCGGCCGGGCCGAGGCCGAGATCGAGCCGGACGTCCGCGGCTGGCTGGCCGGCATCTACGCCGCGCTGTCGGCCGACACCATGCCGGGCCCCGACCGGCCCGACCCCCATTTCGTGGCCCCGGGCGGCACGCTGCGCGACCGGTTCCCCGCCGCCCCCCTGCCGTCCTGGCTGAGCGAGGACGACCTCGACGTCTACGCCGCCGAGTTCGAGCGCACCGGCATGAGCACGGCGCTGCACCGCTACCGCAACATGGACCGCGACTGGGAGGACCTCGCCCCCTGGGACGCCGCCCCCATCGTGCAGCCGTCGCTGTTCATCGGCGGCGCCCTGGACGCCTCCACCACCTGGCTGTCCGCCGCGATCGACGCCTACCCCACCACCCTGCCGGGCCTGGTCTCCTCCCACCTCCTGGACGGCTGCGGCCACTGGGTCCAGCAGGAACGCGCCGACGAGGTCAACCGGCTGCTGACCGGCTGGCTCGACGGCCTCACGCCTGGCGCATGACGCTCTCGTACGTGACGCCGGTGAGGCGCTCCGAGACCTCCCACAGCCGCTGCGCCGTGACGGTGTCGCGCAGGGCGCGGTCACGGGTGCGGAGCGTGGGCGAGCCGTACATCTGGATCGGCCCGTCGGCGACGACGTAGCTGCCGCCGGGCAGGTCCGGCACGGTGGCCGCGTACAGGGAGGTCTGCGCGCCTTCCGGGGTGGGACGGAAGGCGACGCGCAGGACCAGCGGCGTGATCGTCCGGTAGAGCCACCCCTTGGCGGCGTGCGGGCCGCCGGTGAGGATGTTGGAGCGGGTGAGCGTCGGAGCGGCGGCCATGCTGCGCAGCCTCAGCCCCGCGGCGTCCGCCCGGCGCTGGAGTTCGAGCGCGAAGTAGAGGGTGGCCCGCTTGGCCAGCGCGTACGTGAACATCGGTGAGTAGCGGCGCTCGGCGTTGAGGTTGTCCAGGTCGAAGCGGGCGAAGCGCTCCGCCAGGCTGCTGACGCCGACCACCCGCGGATCGGGCGCGGCGAGCAGATGGGGCAGCAGCAGGCCGGTCAGCGCGAACGGGCCGAGGTGGTTGACCGCCATCTGCGACTCGAACCCGTCCTCGGTCACGGCGTACGGCACCATCGAGATCCCGGCGTTGTTGACCAGCAGGTCGAGCCGGCCGAGGTCCCAGCCGGCGGCGAACTCCCTGATGGAGGCCAGGCTGGCCAGATCCACCCGGCGCAGCTCGAGGTCGGCGCCGGGGATCTCCTCCTTCATGCGTTCGAGCGCGGCCCGGCCGCGTTCCGGATCACGGCAGGCCAGCACGACGCGGGCGCCGCGGCGGGCCAGCTCGCCGGCGGTGACGTAACCGATGCCGCTGTTGGCGCCGGTCACCACCACGAGCCGGCCGGACTGGTCAGGGATGGCGTCGAAGGTCCACGAAGGGGTGTTTCGCATGTTGTGCCACCTGGGGGGTGCGGTTTGACCGTGTATCGCAACGTTCGGTTGGGATGTTGGGATACTGTCAGCGGCCCGCGATCTTGGCAATGGCCGGCAAACCCGCCACCGCGCGGCGGCGAACAGCGGAAACACAGTGCGAACAATGCCTGGACCTGCGCTTACCGTTTGTTGCACACCGGCTACGAGCGGCGGCTGTGCCTCGCTCCGGCACCCCCTCGGACCGCCGTCCCCCGCCCGGTGTGAGGAGGACGCATGGACGTACAGGATCCCGCGGTGCGCGCCGAGCTGGAACGGCGGTTGCGCGCGCTGGAGGAGGACGAGGCGGGTGACCCCGCACACGCCCCGCTGTCGCCCACCGAGCTGTGGGTGTTCGCGGCCGTCGTCGTGGTGCTCACGCTGATCGGATGGGTGATGGCGTGATGGCCGTCGAAGAGGACGTCAGACGCGAGGCCACGTTCGGCTCGCTGCCCGTGCTGCGCTCCGAGCGGGTGTGGAACTTCACCGACTTCAGCTGGGTCAACGTCGGCCTGGCCATCGCCACCTGGGCCTTCCTCGTCGGCGGCTCCACAGCCTCGCTGGTGGGCTTCCAGCAGGGCCTCGCCGCGATGATCATCGGCAACGCCCTCGGCGTGGGCATCATGCTGCTGGCCAGTGTCGTGTCGAGCCAGCGGTACGGCGTCGAGCAGTACACCCTGCTGCGCAGCGCCTTCGGCTTCGGCGGGGTCGCGCTGCTGGTGTTCACCGTGGTGCTGTTCACCGAGATGGGCTGGTCGGCGCTGCTCGGCGTGATGTTCGGCCGGGCCGCCACACAGGTGTCCAACCAGGTGCTCGGCACCGACATCGGGCCGGACGCGCTCCCCGTGACCCTGCTCGCCCTGGTGGCCATCGCCGTCGCCTGGGTGATCCTGGCCAAGGGTCCGCTCACGATGCGGCTGCTGAACCGGGTCGTCGCCCCCGGCCTGGCCGTGCTCACCGTGGGCATGATCGCGCTGCTGCTGACGCGTACCTCCTGGTCGGACCTGCTGGCCGCCCCGCCGCTGGCCCCGTTCCCCGACGACGCCCTCAACTTCGCCCTGGCCGTCGAGTTCAACCTCGGCGTGGGCCTGTCCTGGTGGCCCGTCATGGGCAGCCTCGCCCGGCTGACCGACCGGCCGCGCAGCGCCCTGTGGCCCGGATACATCGGGCTGTTCGGCGCCACGATCGTGGCCCAGGTGGTCGGCATGGCCGCGGCGCTGACGCTGGGCGACTCCGACCCGACCGTCTGGATGGTCCCGCTCGGCGGCAAGTGGCTCGGCGTGCTCGCGCTCGTGTTCATCGCCTTCGCCAACCTGACGAGCCTGTCCTCGATCGTCTACTCGACGTGCCTGGCGCTGCGGCAGGCGGGCGGCAACCTGCTGGCGAAGGTGCGCTGGGAGTGGCTCACCGCCGGGTTCTTCGTGCTGCCGGCCGTGGTCAGCTTCTGGCCCAGCCTGCTGTACGACGGCTTCCTCGTCTTCGTCACCTGGAGCGGGGCGTTCCTGGCGGCCATCTCCGGCACGGTCATCGCCGACTACTTCGTGCTGCGCCGCCAGCGCATCGACCTGCGCGGCCTGTACGCCCACGGCGCGGCCAGCCCGTACCACTTCACCGGGGGGTTCAACCTGGCGGGTCTGATCTCCACCGGCCTGGGAGCGGTCGCGTACGTCTGGCTGTACAACCCGCAGACCCTGGCCACCGAGCCCGCGTTCGCCGTGCTCACCGCGTCGGTGCCCGCCGTGGTGGTGGCCGCACTCACCCACCTGCTGCTCACCCGCGTGCTCAACCGGGGACGCGGCGGCTACGACGACAGGAGAGCGTGATGCCCCGTACCGCCCTCGCCGCCGTCCACGACGGCCACGGCGACCGGCTGACCGTCCGCGAGATCCAGGTCGCCGACCCCGGCCCCGGCGAGGTGCTGGTGCGCATCGCCGCCTCCGGCGTGTGCGGCTCCGACCGGCACGTGCTCGACGGCGAGTGGAGCCTGCCCACGCCGACCGTGATGGGACACGAGGGCGCCGGCGTCGTCGAGCAGGTCGGCGCCGGCGTGACCGACGTCGCCCCCGGCGACACCGTGATCCTCTCCTGGTACTACCCGTGCCGCCGCTGCCGCGCCTGCGCCGCCGGCAAGGCGTGGGCCTGCACCGGCACCCGCTCCAACGAGTGCCTGCTGCCCGACGGCACCACCCGGCTGCGCGACGCCGCCGGCGTCGTCTACCCCTACCTCGCCGTCGGCACGATGAGCGAGTACGCCGTCGTGCCCGAGTCGGCCGCCGTCCGCATCCCCGCCGACGTGCCGATGGACGTGGCCAGCCTGATCGGCTGCTCGATCACCACCGGCGTCGGCGCCGTGGTCAACAACGCCCGGGTGCCCGCCGGGGCGTCCGCCGTCGTCGTCGGCTGCGGCGGCGTCGGCCTCGCCGTCGTCATGGGGCTCGCCCTGGCCGGCGCGTACCCGATCGTCGCGATCGACACCGCCGAGGAGAAGCTCGCCGCCGCCCGCTCCTTCGGCGCCACCCACACCGTACGGGCCCGCGGGGACGCCGCCCAGGTGGCGGCCGAGGTCGCGGAGCTCACCTCCGGCGGCGCCGACTACGCCTTCGAGGTCATCGGCCGGACCGAGACCATCGAGTCGTTGCCGTCGCTGCTGACGACCGCAGGCGTGGGCGTGCTCGTCGGGCTGCCGCCGCAGGGCGCCAAGGCGGCCATCGACGTGCTGGAGCTGGCCGAGTCGGGCAAGACGCTCATCGGCTCCAACTACGGCGGCGCCGTGCCGAGCCTCGACTTCCCCCGGCTCGCCGCCCTGTATCTGGCCGGCCGCCTGCCGCTCGACTCGCTCATCTCGCACCGCGTACGCCTCGACGAGGTGAACGAGGCGTTCGACGCGATGCGGGCGGGCACCCGTACGAGGAGCGTCATCGTTTTCGAATGATCCCGTGGAGCGCGCGCATGAACTCTTCCGCCGAGGCCGTCACCGTCGGCGTCGTCCAGCTCGTCTCGGCGCACGGCGACGTGCCCGCCAACCTCGACGCCATCGAGGAGCTGGCCGCGCGGGCGGCGGCCGGCGGCGCGCGGGTCGTGGTCACGCCTGAGCTGGCGCTCACCGGCTACCTGTGGCCGGACGAGGACGCGGTGCGCGGCCTGGCCGAGCCGGTGGACGGCCCCGCCGTCCGCCGCCTGTCCCGGCTGTGCCGCGCGACCGGGGCCTGGCTCGTGCTCGGCATGCCGGAGCTGGACACCCGGGTCGGCACCCTGCACAACACGTGCGTGCTCATCGGGCCGGACGGTCCCGTGGGCGCGTACCGCAAGGCGCACCCCTTCGTCGCCGACCCCTTGTGGGCGGCCGACGGGCATGTGCCGCCGCCCGTGTGGGACACCCCGGCGGGGCGTTGCGTCCCGCTGATCTGCGCCGACATGGACCACCCCGAGTCCGCCCGGTACGCCGCCCTGAGCGGGGCGGACTGGATCGCGCTGCCCACCGCCTGGGTGGACGAGCCCGGACCGAGCGCCACGTGGCGGCTGCGCGCCTGGGAGAACGGCCTGCCCGTCGTGGCCGCCGACCAGGCCGGGGCCGAGACGATGAACGGGCGGCGCGTGCAGTTCAGCGGCGGCAGCTGCGTCGTCGACCACACCGGCGCCGTACTCGCCGCCCTCGATGCCGGCCCCGGCGTCGTGACCGCCGAGCTCGACCTCGCCTCCGCCCGCGACCGCCGCCACCGCCTGCTCGCCGCCCGCCGCCCCGCCGAGTACCGCCCCCTGTCCCGCACCACGACCTGGCCCAGGGAATCCCGCCACATCCTCACCGGCGACTCCGCCGGCTCGGACGTCACGATCGCCGTCTACACCCCGGCCATCGCGGGCGGTACGGACGTCCGAGACGGCGCGGGTCTCCCGCCGTCGCCTCCAGCCGGGACCCGGCTCGTGGTGCTGCCCGCCTTCCACCTGACCCGCGGCGTGCCCGACCCGGCTCAGGCCCGCGCCGTGCTGGACGGTCTGTCGGCCTGGTGCGCGCGGCACGCCTGCGAGGCGGTCACCGCCCTGGCCCTGCCGTCTCGCCATTTCGAGCCGGAGGTCGTCGCGGTGCCGGGCGTCGCCTCGGACGCGGGCGTGGCGGCCGCGGTGGGTGCCGGTGGGGCGCGGTACGCCGTCGTCCTGGTCGGGGGCGAAGGGGTGATCGCCCGCCGGGACGTCACCCATCTGGGCCCGCACGCGTCGTGGGCGGAGCCGGGTGAGGAACCGCCGCGGACCGTTCGGCGGCCGTGGGGGACGCTGGCTCTGCTGGCGGGCGAGGAGGTGGCGCCGTTCGAGCCGTCGCGGGTTGCGGCGGTGGAGGGCGCCGACGTGATCGCCGTGCCGGCCGCGTTGTCGTGGCCGTTCCCCGTGCCCTTCGACGGCACTCAGGTGCCGCTCGAACCGGAGGAGCTGCGCCGTCCCGACCCCGCCTTCGCCCATCCCGCGCGACTGCGGGCGGGCGACTCCCACGTGTGGGTGGCCCTGGCCAACGCCGGCCCGGTGCCCGGCGGCGTGTTCGCCCCCGATCACGTGGCGGTGCCGCGCCGGGAGGTCCTCGCCACCGAGCCGGGCTGGACCTCGCTGTCCTGCCCGCTGAGCGGCCCCGACGACATGGGCGCGGTCTGCGCGGCGAAACCCCAGCTGGCCCGCCGGCGCGCCGACCTGTTCACCGCGGCCCTCCTCGCCCCGGTGACCCTCCTCCCGGAAAGCCCGGCGATCGGGACCGGCGCGCGCCACAGCCCGGTGACGGGCTGACGCCCGGCGACGCAGCCGGGCTCCGGTCAGAACGACAGCAGGTCGAAGGTGCCCGCGGTGCGGAAGCCGATGCGGTGGTAGAGCGATTCGGCGACGGAGGTGGAGGTGAGCGCGGCGGTGCGCACGCCGCGCTCGCGGGCCAGGTAGAGCGCGGCGGTCGTCAGGGCGGCGGCGACGCCGCGGCGGCGCTGCTCGGGCTGGGTGCCGACGAAGTAGAGGGTGAGCAGGTCGTGGCTCAGCCAGGCCACCGTGGTGCCGGCGAGCACGCCGTCGTCGAGGCGGGCGGCCAGCCTGATCACCGTGCCGCCCGCGGAGAACGCCCTCTCCCGCTCGATCGCGGCGGCGACGCCGGCCGGGCTGATTCCGGACACCCGGCCGTAGGCGGGGACGAATTCCGACAGGTCGGTGGTCTCCGTGATGCGCAGCCCGGCAGGCATGGGCGCGTACGCCGCCCGGTCCGTCGCCACGGTCATGATCGGCATGCGGGCGAGGCGGACGGCGCCGAGGGACAGCAGGGCGTCCGCGGTGCCGGCGTCGCTGTCCGGGCCGGCCCACCAGATCCGCGGCACGCCGTCGAGGCGGTCACGAGCCTCGGCGAGCGCGTCCCGCGGGGCACGCCCGCTCACGCGCAGCACGCCGTTGAGCGGCGCGTGCGGCACCTCGCTGCGGTAGATCGGCAGATCGTCGCTCGCGGGCGCGCCGACGTTCCAGCCGACGAGATACGCGCGGTGCGCCGCGAGCACCGTGTCGAGCGATTCCACCCGACGATGGTAGGGGGACGCGTACCAAGGCGTGATGGCGGGCGGTGCGGGCTCGCGGTGTCAGGGAACGGTGAAGGCATGGCGGTGACGCTCAGGCAACTGGTGGCCGACGCGCGGCTGGGGCTGCGGGTGGTGTTCGGGCACGAAGGGCTCGATCACCCGGTGCGGTGGGTGGCGGTGTCCGAGCTGCCGGATCCCGGGCCCTGGCTGGGCGGCGCCGAGCTCCTGCTGACCAGCGGCATGTGGCTGCGGGACGAGCCCGACAGGGCGGCGGCGGCCGAGCGGTGGGCCGACCGGCTGGCCGCCGCCCAGGCCAGGGCGGTCGGGTTCGGGCTCGACCCGTGGTTCACCGAGATCCCCGCCGAGGTGGTCGCCGCCACCCGCCGCCACCGGCTCACCCTCCTGGAGGTGCCGGTACGCACGCCGTTCGTGGCCGTGGACCGTGCGGTCGCCGACCTGAACGCCGCCGAGGCGCGCAAGGAGGCCGAGCAGGCCAGGAGAGTGCAGCAGCGGCTCGCGGAGGCGGGGCGCGCCGGACGCCAGGCGGTCATCGACCGGCTGGCCCGCGAGCTGCGCGGATGGGTGGCCGTCCTGGACGCCGGGCACGCGGTGACCCTGCGCGCGCCCCATGACGCGGGCCCGTCCGGAGCGGCGCTCGCCGCCCTGGCCCGGCGCGCCGACCGCCAGTCGCTGCACATGCTCCAGGACGAGCTGGACGGCGTGCCGGTGACCGCCGTACCGCTCGGCCCGGCCAGGGAACGGCGCGGCACGCTCTGCGTCGGCGCGGGCATGGTGGCGGAGCGGCCGAACTGGACGGCCGGCATCGTCGGCACCGCCGCGGCGCTGCTCACCGTGCTGGAGCGGGGCGGAGAGCGGGAGCTGCGCGGCGTGGTGGGGAACCTGCTCGCCGAGGGCGACGTGCGCGCGGCGGCCAGGGTGGCGGCGATCGTCGAGCTTCCGCTGCCGTCCGAGATGATCGCCGTGGCGCTGACCGGGCCGGGACACCGCCAGGCCACGGCCCGGATCGTCGCCGCCGGAGGCTGGCCCGCCTCCCGCGACCCGGCGGTGGTGCTGGCGACGCCCGGCTTCGGCGAGGAGCGGCTGCCCGGCCTGCTGGGGAGCGCGCGTGCCGGGGTGTCATCGCCGAGGCCGCCCGAGCAGGCGGTGGCCGGGATCAGGGAGGCACTCCTCGCCGCCGGTCTGACCAGGCCGGATCGTCCCGTGGTGCGCTACGCCGACACGCCCGCCATGGAGCTGGACCGCCTGCTCTCCTCGTCCGGCGCCGTCCGCTTCGCCGACGCGCTGCTCGCCCCGGTGAACGCGGCGCCGGACGCCGCCGCCCTGCTGACGGCGGCCAGGGCGTGGGTGGCGGCCAACTACCGCTGGGACCCCGCGGCCGCCGCCGCCGGGGTGCACCGGGAGACGATCCGCGCCCGTCTGAACCGCCTCGCCGCCCTGGCCAGCCTGAACCTCGACACCCCGGGCGACCGCCTCGCCCTGTCCCTGGCCCTCAGCGTCCTGCCCACCACCACCTACCAGGTGACGCCGCCCCAGGGATAGGGTCGAGCATGCGATCTCGAACGAGCGGCATGTGGTGGGGCACCGCGATCGAAGCGCCGGACCCGGCAGCCCTGGCCCGCTTCTACGCCGAACTGCTGGAGTGGCCGATCGTGCACGAGGAGCCGGGGACGGCCGTCGTCGCCCCGCCACAGGGGTCCGTGTACATCGTCTTCCAGGAGGCCACCGGCTACCGGCCGCCCGCGTGGCCGCCGGCCGGTGGACAGCAGCGGCCGATGATGCACTTCGACTTCCAGGTGAGCGACCTGGACGAGGCGGTCGTCGAGGCCGTCGCCATGGGGGCCCGCCTAGCGCCGGTCCAGCCGCAGGAGAACGTACGCGTGCTCTTCGACCCCGCCGGGCATCCTTTCTGCCTGTGCCGCGACGACGGTTAGTCGTTCGCGACCGTGCGCCTGGTGGAGCGGGCCGAGGCCGGCCGCCGCCGAGGACGCGAGGCAGACGACGGACCCGCCGCCCGTCACGGCGGGCGCGGCTTCGCGCGGGCACACGAACGCGCCGGTCAGATGGACCGCCGGCATGTCCTGCCCCTCGCGCAGGGCCATCTCCGCCAGCGGCACGTGCCGGGCGACGCCCGGCGGCAACACCATCCCGTCGATCCGGCCGTGCCGCTCGACGGCGGCCTCGACCAGCCGTACGCACTGCGCCTCGTCCGTGACGTCGGTGGGGACGGCGAGCGTGCCCGGCCCGATCTCGGTCGCGGCGAGCCGGGCCGGGTCCAGGTCGGCCGGCGTCCCACGTCACGCCTACGGCCAATTCGCTCCGGCACGCCCGGTCAGACCTGGTTCGCCTCCTGGCCGGCGAGCCGGGCGGTCAGCCCCTGCAGCACGCAGTCGAGCCCGGTGGCGAACGCGCCGTCGCGGTCTCCGCGCGGGTCGCGCCCCCGGCGGGCGGCGTACAGGGCGCGCAGCCTCGGATGGTCGCGTACGGCCTGCTCGGCCGACGGCCACAGGCGCTCGGCCCATTCCTGCTCGCTCCGCCCGCTGCGCGCCAGCGTGGCCAGCCACGCGGCCTCGCTCGCCGAGATCCCGACGACGTACGCGACGACGGTGTTGACCGCCTGGTCGGCGGCCTCCAGGGACAACCCCGCCTCCTCGAAGACGGCGAGCATGGCCTCCGACAGCCGCGACATGTTGGGACCGAGGTAGGCCACGCCCGCCTCGCCGAGCACCGAGACGATCCACGGATGGCGCAGGATCGTGGCACGCATGCTCGCGGCGCAGCGCGCGACGGCCGCCCGCCAGCCGTCCGGGTCGCCGGTGCGCGGGGCCTCGACCTCGCCGTAGACCTCGTCCACGACGAGCTCGATCAGCTCGCTCTTGGTGGCCACGTGCGTGTAGAGCGAGGTGGCGCCGGCCTGCAGCCGGGCGCCCAGCTTGCGCATGCTCAGGGCGTCGACGCCCTCCGCGTCGAGCAGGTCGAGCGCGGCGGCGACGATCTGCGCGCGGTTGAGCGCCGGCTGCTCCCGGCTCTGCCGCCCGGGGCGCATCCACACCGACGGGACCCTGTCGTCGGCCATGTGACCTCCTCCTCACGACGCTGCCTGAACAGTGTACGGCTTGCGCACACTGTGCGAAACTTCGTACAGTGTGCGGAATCTCCGAACACTGTACGGACAGGAGCTCTTCCGTGATCTCTTTCGACAGCGAGCGCTGGCAGGCCAGGCTCGACGAGCTGCGCGCCGCCCACGGCGTCCCCGGCGCGGCGCTGGCCGTGCTGGCCGGCGGGACCGTGCACGAGCTGGCCGCCGGAGTGCTGCACCGCGGCACGGGAGTGGCGGCGCGGCCCGGCTCGGTGTTCCTGGCCGGGTCGCTGGCCAAGGTCTACACGGCCACGCTGGTCATGCAGCTCGCCGACGAGGGCAGGCTCGACCTGGACGCGCCGGTGGTGAGCGCCCTGCCGGAGTTCGCCACGCCGGAACCGCGCGCCACCGAGGCCGTCACCGTCCGCCGGCTGCTCTCCCACACCGGCGGTCTGACGAACGACTTCACCTACGACTCCGGGCGCGGCGACGACTGCCTGGCCCGCTACGTCGCGGCCCTGCGGGAGGTGCCGCTCGACTGCCCGCCCGGGACCGCGCTGTCGTACGGCAGCTCCGGCTACGTCGTGCTGGGCCGCCTGGTCGAGGTGCTCACCGGGCAGACCTGGGACCGCGCGCTGCGCGAACGGCTGCTGGACCCGCTCGGGCTGGAGCACACGATGACGCTGCCGGAGCAGGCGCCGCGCTTCCGCGTGGCCATGGGACACATCGGCGCCGACCCGGCTCCGGTGTGGGACGCCATGCCGCGCTCGGCGGGGCCGTACGGGAGGATCATCGTCTCGGCAGGGGACGTGGCCCGCTTCGCCCGGATGCACCTGGACGGCGGGGTGGCACCCGGCGGCGCCCGCGTCCTGTCCGAGCGGGCCGTCGCCGCCATGCGGGCCCGCCACGCCGACAGCCCGGACCCGTGGTCGATGTCGGCCGACGGCTGGGGCCTGGGCTGGACGCTGCACGACTGGGACGGCGTCCCCGGCTTCGGCCACGACGGCAGCGCCGTCACCCAGCACGCCTACCTGCGCGTCGTCCCCCACGCGGGGGTGGCCGTGGTCCTGCTGGCCAACGGGGGCCGGTTCGCCCGGCTCTACGCCGACCTGTGCGGGGAACTGCTGGCCGAGCTGGCGGGTGTGCGGCTGCCGCCGCCGTTCGCGCCGCCGGCCGTTCCGCCGGAGGCCGACATGTCGGCGCTGGACGGCGTCTACCGGCGGGCGGGCGTGGTCATCACCGTCGGTGGCGGGCGCATCCGCTACGAGTTCGTGGACGGCATGAAGGGCCTGTCGCCGCCGCTGGAGGCCGGGCTCGTGCCGGTGTCAGGGAACGTGTTCGCCGCGAGCGGCGGCCCGTTCGGCGAGGACCACGTGCCCGTCGTCTTCGGCGCGCTGCCGGACGGCACCTCGTGCGTGTACGTCAGCATGCGCTGCGCCCCGAAGGCCGAGTAGTTCTATCGGCCAAAAAAGATCTATGCATGAAATCCCGCTATAGAGGGCTGTTGGGGTACGAACACCCGCATGCTCGGACAGTTCACCCGTTCTCTGCGTGCCGTGGCCACGGCCGTCGGCTCGCTTGGCGGGCGCTCCACCTGGCGCTATCCGGGCCGCGTCCATCTGGAGCTGCTGCGCCGCCCCGTCCACGAGACGGAGATCGAGCGTCGGCTGCAGGCCGTGCCGGGCGTGCGATGGGCCCGGGTGAACGCGCCGCTGCACCGCGTGATCGTCGCGCTGGAGGAGGAGCCCGCCGAGATCCGCGCCCTGATGCGGGCGCTGGACGAGGCCGAGGCCCTGGTCGAGGAGAAGGTGGTACACGAGCCGCCACCCGGCGTGGTGCTCGCGGCCGACCTGGGCGGCATCCTCGCGACCGGCGTCGAGTGGCTGATCCGGCGCACCCCGCTGCCCGCCGAGGCCCCCGGCCTGGTGTCGCTGGTCGACAACCTGCCGAGGCTGCGGGAGGCCATCGACGCGTCCATCCCGCTGCCCGCGCTGAAGTCGTGGCTGCCCGTGGCCGGCGCCGCCGTGCAGGGCCTCGCGCCGGGCGTGACCGGGCTGGTCGTCGACGTCACGCAACGCCTGGTGCAGCTGCGCGAACGGCACGCCATCGAGAGCGCCTGGGCGGGGGCGCACGAGCACCTGACCGCGACGCCCGAGCGGGCCGCGGCCGGTGAGATCCCCGCGCAGCGGCCCTGCCCGCTGCCGCCCGGCCCGGCCGAGCGCTACGCCGACCAGCTGCTCACCGGGGCGCCGCTGGGCGGCGTGATCGGCGCTCTGCTCAGCACGAACGTCCGGCGCGGCCTGCAGACGGCGATGATCTGCACGCCCCGGCCGTCGTTCGCGGGCCGGGAGATGTTCGCCGCCGAGCTCGGCGTCGTGCTGTCGCGCAGGGGTGTGGTGGTCGCCGACTGCGAGGCGCTGCGCCGGCTGGACCGGATCGACACCGTGGTGCTCGACGAGAACGTCCTGCTGTCGCCGCGCTCCGTCGTCGACGAGGTGCGCCCGTCCCCCGGGGCGGACCCGGAAGAGGTGACCACCTGGCTCTACCGGCTGTTCGACCCGGATCGGCCGCAGGCCGCGCAGGAGGAGGGGCCGTGGCGGCTGCGGGCCAAGGGCGACCGGCTCACCCTCACCCGCGACGGACGCCGCCAGGCGGTGGCCGAGACGCGCCGGCAGCGCTCGCCCGCAGGGCAGGCCGTCGTCACCGCCGTCCGCGCCACCGGGCTCCGGCTCGTCGTACGGCCGGGCGTCACCGCCGCCGAGATCGCGACGCTCCAGTCCGAGGGCGCCGCCGTCCTCGTGGTCTCCCAGGACGCCCACGCCCTCGCCCAGTCCGACTGCGGCATCGGCCTCCTCCCGCCCACGCACCGGCCCACGCCGGACGGTCCCGTGGAGGGGGAGGGGGGAACAGGACGCGGCGGCGCGCCCGAGGGAGCCGAGTGGGACGCGCATGTGCCGTGGGGGGCTCATCTGTTCGTGGAGAGCGATCTGCGAACGTTGGTGCCGGTGATCGCGGCCGTGCCGGCGGCGCGGGACGTGGCCGCCGACGGCGTGCGGCTGGCCCGCGTGGGCACCGGCGTCGGCGTGCTGTTCACCCTCACCTCGCACGCCCGCCGGTCGGCCGGCCGCGGACTGGCCGGCGTGCACATCGCCACCTGCCTCGCCATGGCCTGGGGCGCCTGGCGCGCGTGGCGGGCCGCCAGCACCCCTGTACGGCTCGTCCCCGACGACCGCCCCTGGCACGCGATGCCGGTCGAGGCGGTGCTGCGCGAGCTGGACACGGACGCCGGCGGCCTGAGCACCGAGGAGGCGGCCAGGCGGCATCGCCCCGTCGCCGCGGACCGGCGGCCCTCCCTGCTCCGCGAGACGGCGGCGGAGCTGGCCAACCCGTTCACGCCGGTGCTCGCGGCCGGCGCGGTGGGCTCGGCCGTGGTGGGCTCCCTCGTGGACGCGGCGCTGGTGTCCGCCGTCGTGGGGGCGTCGGCGCTGGCCGGGGGCATGCAGCGGCGAGCCGCCGCCCGCACGCTGGCCGAGCTGTCCCGGCACGTGAGCGTGCCCGCGAGGGTGCTGCGCGACGGTCGGGCGCACGACGTCGGGGCCCGCGACCTGGTCCCGGGCGACGTGGTGGAGCTCTCGGCCGGTCAGGTGGTGCCCGCCGACTGCCGCATCGTGACGGCGGACGGGCTGGAGGCGGACGAGTCCGCCCTGACCGGCGAGTCGCTGCCGGTGTCCAAGGCCGCCGCGCCGGTCTTCGCCAGGGAGGTCGCCGACCGTACGTCGATGCTCTACGAGAGCACCTCGATCGCGGCGGGCAACGCCACCGCGGTGGTGGTGGCCGTGGGGGAGGCCACGCTGACGGGCCGCGCCATGGCCGTCGCCGAGGAGGAGGCCCCGCGCAGCGGCGTGGCCGAGCGCCTGGCCAGGATCACCCGCGCGACCACGCCGATCGCGCTCGGCTCGGCCGCCGCCGTGACGCTGGCCGGTGCCGTACGGGGCCGCCCGCTGCGGCAGACGCTCGGCGAGAGCGTCAGCCTCGCCGTGGCGGCCGTGCCCGAGGGGCTGCCGCTGCTGGTCAGCGCGGCCCAGCTGGCGGCCACCCGCCGGCTGTCCGCGCACGGCGTGCACGTACGCGATCCGCGCACCATCGAGGCGCTCGGCCGGGTGGAGGTGCTCTGCTTTGACAAGACGGGCACGCTGACCGCGGGCCTGATCCGGCTGACCCGGGTGTGCGACGCCCGCCACGAGGTGTCCGTACGGGAGCTGGGCGGACTGCGCGACGTGCTGGCGGCCGGGCTGCGGGCGACGCCCGGCGAGGAGGGCAACGGCCAGCACAGCCATCTCACCGACGCGGCCGTCGCCGCCGGCGCCAAGGAGGCACGGGTGACCCGCAGGACCGGCGCGCGCGGCTGGCGGGAGCTGGCGGCGCTGCCGTTCGAGCCGTCGAGGGGCTTCCACGCGACGCTCGGCAAGGCGGGCGGCCGCACCCGGCTGCTCAGCGTCAAGGGCGCGCCCGAGACCGTGCTGCCGCGCTGCACCCACCTGCTCGTGAACGGCGAGGTACGCGACCTCGGCGGCAAGGAGCGGCGGCGCATCGAGGAGCGCGTGGAGCGGCTGGCCGCCGCCGGGCACCGCGTGCTGGCGGTGGCCGAGAACCGCACCGAGGCCGCCGACCTCGACGACGCCGACGTGACCGGCCTGACCTTCGTCGGGCTGCTGGGCCTGGCCGACACCGTACGGCTCACCGCCAGCCCGGCGGTGACCCGGCTGCGCGCGGCGGGCGTGCAGATCGTCATGCTCACCGGTGACCACCCCAGCACGGCCGCCGCCATCGCCGCCGAGCTGATCGCCGGCGAGCCCGTCGTGGTCACCGGCGCCGACCTGGACGCCCTGGACGACGCCGGGCTGGACGAACGCCTCCCGACGGTCGACGTGGTGGCCAGGTGCACGCCGGAGCAGAAGGTCAGGGTCGTGCGCGCGTTCCAGCGGCTGGGCAGGGTCGTCGCGATGACCGGCGACGGCGCGAACGACGCCGCGGTCATCCGGCTGGCCGACGTGGGCATCGCGCTCGGCCTGACGGGCACCCCGGCGGCCCGCGCGGCGGCCGACCTCGTGGTGAGCGACGACCGGCTGGAGACCATCGTCTCGGCCCTGGCCGAGGGCCGCGCCATGTGGGCGTCGGTGCGCGAGGCGCTGGCCATCCTGGTGGGCGGCAACCTGGGCGAGATCGGCTTCACCCTGCTCGGCGCGATCGTCACGGGCGGCTCGCCGCTGACGGCCCGCCAGCTGCTGGTGGTCAACATGCTCACCGACCTGGCGCCCGCGCTCGCCATCGCGCTGCGCGCGCCCACGCCGGAAGAGGCGGCGAACCGGCTGGAGGAGGGCCCGGAGCGCTCGCTGGGCCGGGCGCTCACCCGCGACATCGTCCGGCGGGCGCTGGTCACCGCGGCGGGCGCCGGGCTCGGCTGGACGGTGGCGCGCTTCACCGGGACGGCGGCGCGGGCCCGTACCGTGGGCCTCGTCGCGCTGGTCGGCACCCAGCTCGCGCAGACGCTGCAGGCCGCCGGGCGCGACCGTACGGTGCTGCTCAGCGCGCTCGGCTCGGCGGCGGCGCTGGCCGCGATCGTGCAGACGCCCGGCGTCAGCCACTTCTTCGGCTCGGCCCCGCTCGGGCCGGTGGCCTGGGCGACCGCGCTCGGCGCGGTGGCCGCCGCGCTGCTCATCGACCGGCTCGTCCAGGGCCCGGTGGACAGGGCCCTGGACGGGTACGCGCTGCGTGAGCCGGGCCGGAAGGAGCCGGGCCGGGAAGAGCCGGGCCGGGAAGAGCCGGCGCGGAAGGAGCCCGCGCCGAAGGTCGCCTACGCCTGACGGGTCACAGCGAGCCGTCCTGCCAAGGGCCGGTGATGGCGAAGGTGATGCCCGGCGACTGGATGTTGGCGAACAACCATCCGCCGTCGTTGGTGTCGAACACCGAGCCGCACCACTCCGAGCCGGTGTAGTTCCCCGGGGCCACGCTCTTGCCGGGCACGCCGCCGTCCGGGATGACGACCGCGTTCTCCGCGAACGGGAAGATCTCCCCGTCGGTGGTCAGGCCGTGCAGGAACTCCACGCCGGAGCCGTCCTCGCACAGCACGATGCCGCCCCGCGGGCTGACGCAGATGTTGTCGGGGTTGTTCAGCACGGCGGCGTTCGGCGAGGCGAACAGCACGCGCATGGTGTTCTCGGCGATGTCGTACTCGAAGACCTGTCCCTGACCGATGGGGCCGCCGCTGGTGCTGACGATGTAGATCTTGCCGTCGTGGTACCAGGCGCCCTCCAGCCGGTTGAACGACGCGCCGCCCTTGGCGACGCCCTGCCGCACGACGCTCGTCTCGCCGGGGCCGGGGTCGGGCTCGTCGATGACGACCCAGCCGATCTCCGGATAGGTGACGCCCGTGCCGTCGGCGTAGGTGACGTACGCCGAGGAGCCGATCGACATCATCTCCAGCACACCGCCCTGCGACAGGTCGCCCCTGACCTTCGGCCGGAACCGGTAGAAGCCGCTGGGCGTCGCGTCCTCGGTCTCGTAGACCCAGCCGGTGCGCGGGTCCACCGCCACGGCCTCGTGCGAGAAGCGCCCCATCTCCTTGTACGGCTCGGCGCTGCTGACGCCGTCGTGCGGGACCTCGAAGATGTAGCCGTGCCGGTACTCGCCGTTGATCTCCGTGGTCTCCTCGCACGACAACCAGCTGCCCCACGGGGTGGGCCCGCCGGCGCAGTTGCGCACGGTGCCGCCGAGGCTGGCCCAGCTGTCCAGGAACTCGCCCTGGCGCGTGTCGAAGATCAGCGAGGTGGTGCCGCCGCCGGCTGCCGGGTTGTAGGCCGGGTCCACGAAGGCGCCGTTCAGGCTGCCCAATTCGTGGTTGCGGACCAGCACGGTCCAGTGGCCCTTGCCCGTGCCCTTGGTGCGCGCCTTGAGCGCGCCGCTCGGCCGGAACGCGGCCATCCCGTCGTGCGCTCCGGGCGTCGGGCGCCCGTCGGTCATCGGGTCGCCGGTCCATCCGTGGGTGACGTACTCGAAGCCGCGCGGCAGTTTCAGCAGCTCCAGCCCGGTGGTGTGGTCCTTCACCGGCGCGAGGGGGCCGTAGTCGGGGCTGAAGGGCCGCTTCACCATGGTGGAGGCGTCAGCCGTACGGGCGGACAGGGCGGCCAGCGGGCCTCCGGCGACCACGCCCAGGGTGGTGGCTGCCAGAAATCCGCGGCGGTCTAAACCGGTCATCTTTCGCTCCTTGCTCAGCTGTTCGACGTGCGCCACAGGCCACGCTCGGTTCCCTCCATGTCCGTACGGCAAAGCCGGGATGACGCCGTACCGAACGCAGCCTGAGAGTCGGCCGGGGGACCGCGGGTAGCGGGACGGGGTGGACGAGTGGTGCTATCTGCCGGCGAGGGAGCTCGCGGAACGGCTGCGCCGGCGGGAGCTCACCGCCGTGGAGGTCCTCGACGCCTACGCCGAGCGCGTCGAGCGGCTCAACCCCTCGCTCGTCGCGGTCGTCGCCGCGGACTTCGACCAGGCCAGGCGGGCCGCCGCCGAGGCCGACCGGCGGCTGGCGCGCGGCGAGGAGACGGGGCCGCTGCACGGCGTCCCCATGGTGGTCAAGGACGGGCACGACGTCGCCGGGCTGCGCACCACGCTCGGCACCGAGCTCTACGACCGCGTCCCCGACCGGGACGGCACGGTCGCCGCCCGCCTGCGCTCGGCCGGCGCGATCCTGTTCGGCCACAGCAACGTGCCGCCCTTCCTGGCCCGGTACCGTTCCGAGAACGCGATCTTCGGGCGGAGCGACAACCCCTGGGACCCGCGCCGCACGCCCGGAGGCTCCAGCGGCGGCGGCGCGGCCGCGCTCGCGGCGGGGCTGACCCCGATCGAGGTCGGCTCCGACTACGGGGGCTCGTTGCGGCTGCCGCCGCACTTCTGCGGCGTGTACGGCCTCGTGGCCACCGAGCACCGCGTGCCGGCCACCGGGTTCTGGCGACCGCTTGAGGGCCGGGCGCGTGGCACCCGCATCCTGATGTCGTTCGGCCCGATGGCGCGCGACCTCGACGACCTGGAGCTCGTCCTGCGGGTGATCGCCGGGCCCGACGGGCGCGACGGCGAGGTGCCGCCCGTGCCGCTGCGCGAGCGCCGCCGCCGTACGCTGCCCGAGCTGCGGCTGGCCGCGGTGCCGGAGCTGCCCGGCGCGTCCGTCGCGGCGAGCCTGCGCGCCGAGGTCGAACGCGTCGCCGCCCAGGCGTCCGACGCCGGCGCCCGCGTCGAGGAGCGGCTGCCGCGGGTCGACTGGGACGAGCAGCGGCTGTCCGCCGAGCTGATGGGGGCGGCCACCGGAGTGTTCGACCCCGACGCCGTCCTGCCCGACGCCCATCGCGGCCTGGCGTGGTACCTGCGGGCGCTCGACCGGCGCGACCGTTTCTCGGCCGCCTGGCACGACTTCTTCGCCGGGTACGACGCGCTGATCCTGGCTCCGGGGACGACCACCGCGTTCCTGCACGACAGCACGGACGACGAGGGGCAGGACCGCCAGTTGGTGTTCACCAACCTCGCCGGGCTGCCCGCGCTGACCGCGCCCGCCGGCCGTGACGAGGCCGGCCTGCCGATCGGCGTGCAGCTCGTCGGCCCGCCCTGGTCGGAGATCCGGCTGATCGAGATCGCCGCCGCGCTCGAGGAGGCGGGCATCCTGCCCGGCTTCGCCCGGCCGCCCGGCTACTGAGCCGTCGCCGTGAAGTGTCTGCGGTAGCGGCTGGGCGCGACACCGAACCGCCTGGTGAACGTCCGCCGGAACGTCTCCGGGCTGCCGAACCCGCTGAGCTGCGCCGTCTCGGTCACGTTGTAGCCGGAGTCGAGGAAGGACTTCGAGGCTTCGAGACGTGCCAGCTCGATGAACCGGGCGGGTGAGACGCCGAGCTCGGCCGCGAAGAGCCTGCCGAGATGCCGCGGGCTCACCATGGCGATCGCGGCCAGCGAGGCGACCGTGTGGTCGGCGCCCGGATCGGCCTCGACGGCCTCGATGGCCGCGCGCAACGCCGGCTGGCGAGGGACCGGAGTGCGGAGGGGCGCCGAGAACTGGGACTGCCCGCCGGGCCGCTGCATGTAGACAACCAGCGCGCGGGCGACCGAGCGCGCGACGCCGGGGCCGTGGTCGGCCTCCACCAGGGCGAGCGCCAGGTCGATCCCGGCCGACACCCCGGCCGACGTGTACACCCCCTCGTCCGCGACGTAGATCGCGTCGGGCTGCACGTCGATCGCCGGATACGCGCGCGCCAGCGTCTCGGCGTGCCGCCAGTGCGTGGTGGCCCGCCGTCCGTCGAGGAGCCCCGCCGCGGCCAGGACGAAGGCCCCCGTGCAGACGGAGGCCACCCGCCCGGCCCGTGATGCGAGGCGGGCCACGCTCTCGCGCAGCTCCGGCTCGATGGGCTCGCCGACGAGCCGGTCGCCGCCGGCGACGACCAGGGTGTCGATGCGCCCGGTACCCGTCCCGTCGCCGTCCACCGGCAGCAGCGGCCCGACCGACGTCGTCACGGGAGTGCCGCCCGGGGACACGTGCCGCACCCGGTACGCCGCTCCGTGCTGGTTCGCCTCGGTGAAGACCTCGGCGGGGCCGGAGACGTCGAGGAGCTTGACTCCGTCGAAGACCAGGAAGGTGACGTTGTGTCCGTCCATGCCCTCATCGTATGTCCGGAACTGAGGGGTATGCGTCCAGGAGGACAGCGCGGCTCCTGTGCCCCGCGCCGGACGCTGGGGACATGACAGAAACCATCGCCGGCATCGCCATTCCCGACACAGCGCTCGTCCGCGACGTGACGGAGTTCATCCGCGACACCGAGGACGACCTGCTCTACCACCACTCGCGCCGGGTCTTCCTCTTCGGCGCCCTGCAGGGCCGGGTCCGCGGGCTGCACGCGGACCTCGAGCTGCTCTACACGGGCGCGATGTTCCACGACATCGGCCTGACCGACGCCTACCGCGAATCCCGTCTGCGCTTCGAGGTCGACGGCGCGAACGCGGCCCGCGACTTCCTCAAGCTGCACGGCGTCCTCGACTCCGACGCCGACAGGGTGTGGCTCGGCATCGCGCTGCACACGACCCCCGGCGTCCCCGAGTTCCTCGACCCCGTGGTGGCCCTGGTGACCGCCGGCGTCGAGACCGACGTGCTCGGCATCGGGTACGACAAGCTGACGGCGGAGCAGCGGGCCGCGGTGACCGCGGCGCACCCGCGGCCGGACTTCAAGCGGCGCATCCTCAAGGCGTTCACCGACGGCAACGTCCACCGCCCCCAGACGACGTTCGGCAACGTCAACGCCGACGTCCTGGAGCACTACATGGACGGCTACCAGCGCGACGACTTCGTGCAGGTCATCCTCGACAACCCGTGGCCCGAATAGCCGCTGGACAAGAGGGGGCAAATTTCCGGCACGGCCGGTGACTTCGCGTCGCGCCTGGTGAAGATACCCCTGACTCTTGCGAGGAGATATTGATGACTTCTGCCACCGAACACCAGCAACACGCCACACATGACCACCGGCACGCGGAGGGCTGCGGCCACGTCGCCGTGCCGCACCAGGACCACGTCGACTACGTGCACGACGGCCACCTGCACCGGTCGCACAACGACCACTTCGACGAGTGCGACACCACCGCGCACGCCGAACACGGCGAGCACCCGCACCAGCACGAGGCGGGCTGCGGCCACGTCGCGGTCCCGCACCAGGACCACGTCGACTACGTGCACGACGGCCACCGGCACGCCTGGCACGACGGGCACTGGGACGACCACTGAGCCGGTTGCGGCGGCAGGCATGACGGGGGCGCCCACCGAGGACGGTGGGCGCCCCCGTGGTACGGGCTGCGGGCATGACCGACCGAAAAGTCGGAAATATGCCGCTTGATCGCCAATGTCGGTTCACCGGGGGGAGTAGTGCCGGCTGAATACTCGGCGGGTCATCACGACCGTCGAAAGGATCCGACATGACGTTCCCCTCCGTGCGCCGGGCCGCGCGAGCGCTCGTCACCGTCGCCGCGCTGACAGCGGGCATGGCGGCGGGCATGGCGGCGGGCCTGACGGCCGGCACCGCGCACGCCGCCGACGACCCCAGGATCGAGCAGTACCGGCAGGCGTTGGCCGCGCTGAAGCCGCTGACCCGGCAGCCGGTGTGCGACCAGGTGCCCGAGCCGGAACGCTGGGAGCACGCGGGCACCCCCGACCAGGGCTCCGCCGACGTGCTCATCTCCGCCCACCGGGGAGCCAACACCCTCGCCCCCGAGAACACCCTGAAGTCGTACGAGTACGCCTTCGCCTACGGTGTGGACCTGGTCGAGGTCGACGTCCAGCAGACCCGCGACGGCCGTTTCGTCGCGTTGCACGACTCCACGGTGGACCGCACGACCGACGGCACCGGCGACATCGCGGACCTGACCTTCGAGGAGGTGCGCGCGCTCAACGCCGCCGACTACGCCCCCTGGAAGGGCGGCGCGTACGACCACTCCCGGATCGCGTCGCTGGAGGAGATCCTCGCACTGGCCCAGCGGGTGGGCGGCGGCCTGGAGCTCGACATCAAGGGGTCGGTGACCGAGGAGGGCAAGGTGGCCGAACTGGTGGGGCAGTACGGCCTCATCGAAGAGTCGATCTTCAACTCGGCCGACTCCAGGATCTTCGTCGCCGAGCCCGGAGCCCGCCTGATCTACAACCGCGACACCTGGGAGCCCGGGTTCCTGGTCAACGAGATCGGCCAGGTCTTCAAGGTGTTCGGCTCGCGGCTGGACGAGTACACGCCCGAGTCCGTCGCGGCCGCCCACGACTCGTGCGCGGTGATCATGCCGCACGCCTACGACGCGGGCCCCGACCAGGAGGTGGCGCAGTTCCAGCACGCGCGCGCGATCGGCGCCGACGGGGTGCAGACCAACCAGCCGGCCCTCATCGTGGCCGCCGCCGGAGAGGCGGTCGACTCGGAGCTGGTCGTCCGGCACCAGGGCACGGCCGGCACCGTGTGCCTGGTGAACGCCGGCAACGGCCTCGGATTCCCCGGCAAGACCGTGCGGCTGGCGAAGAGCGGCCGCTCGGCCGACCTGACCACCGGGTACGACGGTTGCGCGGCCGTACCCGGCGTGAACTGGCGCGGCGCGTCGGTGTCGTTCGCCGGCGACGGCGCCGTGCACGCCTCCCGCACCCGGCTCGCCGGCTGAGCTCGACGACGCCGCTCCACCGGCTCGGGGCTGGTTCGCCCGGGCGACACCGCCACCAGCCCCGAGCCGAGGGCGACGAACGCGCGGTGACCCTCGGATCAGGGCTTCCGGCCGATTCCCGCGTAGAAGAAGGCGTCGGCGTCCGATATCCCCGATTCGCCGTCGGGACGCCAGCGGTGTGTGGCGGTCAGGCCGGGTTCGATCAGTTCCGTGCCCTCGAAGAAGCGCTCGATCTCCGTCCTGGTGCGGATCTGCGCCGGGGTGCCGCTCTGCCGGTAGACCGCCACGGCGTCGTGAGCGGCGGGGTTGAAGTCGGGCGTGGCGTGCGAGAGCACGAGGAAGCTGCCGGGCGCGAGCCGCTCGACCATGGCCCGCACGATCTCCTGCGGCCTGTCCTCGTCCGGCAGGAAGTGCGTCACCGCGAGGAGGGACAGGGCGACGGGCTCGTCCAGGTCGACGGTCTCGCGCAGGCGGGGGTCGTCGAGAACGGAGTCGTGACGCAGGTCGGCGTGCACGTAGGCGGTGCTGCCCTGCGGGCTGCCGAGCGTCAGCGCGTCGGCGTAAGCCAGCACCGTCGGGTCGTTGTCCGCGTAGACGACGCGGGCGTCGGATGCCACCTCCTGGGCCACCTGGTGCAGGTTGGGCTCGGTAGGGATTCCCGTGCCGATGTCGACGAACTGGCGTATGCCGTACTCGGAGGCCAGGGTTCGGGTAGCGCGGTGCATGAAGTCGCGGTTGGCGCGTGCGCCGGTGACGATGAAGGGGAAAACCTCCTTCACCTTCTCGGCGGCCTGCTGGTCCACGGGGTACCAGTGCTTGCCGCCGAGGTAGTAGTCGTACATGCGGGCGGAGTGCGCTCGGCTGGTGTCGATCTGCGGGGGCTGCCGGCCGGAACTGTTCATCGTTTGGAAGCTATCAAAGGGAGGCATGGGCGCTGAAGGGCTCGCGTGGGTGCTCCGGAGGGTGATCGGCGAATCGCCGGTCGTGGTGAGACGACGCGTGCGGGGGCCGATCCAGGCCTTGTCATGGCCGAGATCGAATACCCGACCTCCAAGGAAGCCTTCGAGCTGCTGCTCGACGGTAACCGGCGCTTCGTCGCGGGCGCCCCGGAGCACCCGAACCAGGACGCCACCCGCCGCGCCGAGATCGCACCGGGCCAGCGCCCGTTCGCCGTCCTGTTCGGATGCTCCGACTCTCGTCTGGCCGCGGAGATCATTTTCGATCGTGGCCTGGGTGACCTGTTCGTGGTGCGCACCGCGGGCCACGTGATGGGCGCGGAGGTGCTCGGCAGCATCGAGTACGGGGTGGACGTGCTGGACTGCCCGCTGGTAGTGGTCCTCGGCCATGACTCGTGCGGCGCCGTGGGCGCCGCGTGCGCGGCGCTGGAGGACGGCATCGCGCCGGCCGGGTATGTCCGGGACGTCGTCGAGCGGGTGACCCCGAGCGTGCTCGCGGCGCGGGCCGCGGGTCGCGTGCAGGCCGACGAGATCCTGGCTGAGCACGTGAGGCACACGGTCGACCTGCTGTTGGATCGCTCTCGGGTGCTCGCCGGGCGGGTCGGCGCGGGCCGCGCCGCCGTGGTGGGCCTGTGCTACCGCCTGGCCGACGGCAGCGCCCAGGTGGTGGCGGCCCGCGGCCTCGAAGTCACCGCCGGCTCCGTGTCGTGACCGAAGCTCCGCCGGCGGTCGCACAGCCATGTCACACCGCCTGGCCCACCGGTCCTGGTCACTCGGAGGGCCGGGGGCCTGCGGCGCGGCGGAGCCGGTTGGCGATCGCCAGTCCCAGCCCCTCCTCGACCGGCAAGGACGCGACGATGAGGTCGCACCCCCGCTGGTCGAGCTTGCGCAGGAACCCGTACAGCCCGCGCGCGTAGGCGGCCATCGAATCGGGCACCGCCACCACGGCATGCGCCTTCACCGGGGCGTCGGCGAAGGAGGGGGGAAGGAGGACGCCCACCTGGTGCCCTAGCTCCTGCGCGAGCTCCGCTTCGGCGACGACCTTCTCGGGCTCCACCAGGACGACGCGCGCACGCGGCGCGTAGTGTGACGGATGCTGGCCCGGCACCCGAATGCGGCTCGTCGAGTGGACCGCGAGCCGGCGCCCCAGCACCGCTTCCAGGTCCTCGCGCGTCACCCCGCCGGGCCGGAGGACACTCGGGATCTCGCCCGTGGCGTCGACGATGGTCGACTCGACGCCGACCTCGCAAGGGCCGCCGTCCAGCACGAAGTCGACGGCATCACCGAGCTCCGCCCGGACGTCGTTCGCCGTTGTGGGACTGACCGAGCCGAACCGGTTGGCGGACGGGCCCGCGACGCCGCCGCCGAAGGCCGACAGCAGCGCGAGTGCGACGGGGTGGTCGGGCACGCGCACGGCCACCGTCTCCAGACCACCGGTCGCTTCGAGGGACACCCGGCCCCCGCGGCGCAGCACCAGCGTGAGCGGCCCCGGCCAGAAGCGTTCGGCCAGCAGGCGCGCCGTCGCGGGCACGTCCTCGACCCACTCGCCCAGGTGCTCCGCGCCGCCGATGTGGACGATCAAGGGGTGGGTGGGCGGCCGCCCCTTGACCTGGAAGACGCGCGCGACAGCGGCGGAGTCCTCGGCGTTGGCGCCGAGACCGTAGACGGTCTCGGTGGGGAAGGCCACCAGGCCACCGGCGCGCAGCACGCCGGCCGCCTTCTCGATGTCACTGTTCGTTGCCGTCACCTTCTCCATCTTGGCACTGTCCCGCTGGGCCTCCGTCCCTCCACCGGCCCGCCCGTCGTCGCGAGCCGTGGCCCGGCGCCTGTACTGGTTCGATCTTGGCAATCGGCAGGTTGCACGCCGTTCAGGCCGGAAGCTTCGATCGCCCCGGCCGGGGTGTACGGAGTCGTCCTGTGATCACACCCTTGCCAAGCCTTGGGTGAAAGTTTAGGTTAGCCTTGCCTAAGTTCGGCTGTGCCGAAGTCTGGGCCGTCCGTTGTCGCACACCAGTTGTCGCACACCAGTTGTCGCACACCAGTTGTCGCACACCAGTTGTCGCACACCAAGGGGAACCGTGCCGTTCGCCGGACCACCGCCCGTCCCCCCGTCAACCAGGATCCTGACATCCAGGCCTCGCTCCGTCGCGTCACCTCGGAGGCAGATCGCCGTGTCCATCCAGCTTCCGCCCTCCGCCGCGCCGCGCTCCGCCTACCCGGTGGACATGCTGCCCCCGGAGCTGCGCCGCCTCCTCCTCTTCCTCAGCAAGGCAGGCCCTCCGGTCTGCGCCTACGTCTACGACGGGAACGTCGCGGCCGACCGGGCCCGTGAGCTGCGCTCGGCGCTGCCTCCGTGGGCGGCGGTGTACTACGCGGTCAAGGCCAACTCCTTTCCCGGCGTCGTCGCGGCACTCGCGCCGTACGTGGACGGATTCGAGGTCGCGTCCAAGGCGGAGCTGGAACTGGCCTTGCGCGCCAAGCCCGCCGCCGGTCCCCCGATCGTCGCCGCCGGGCCCGCCAAGTCGGTGCCCGTGCTGACCGCCCTGGTACGGGCCGAGGTGGAGGCGATCAACGCCGAGAGCCTGCTCGAACTGCATCGGATCAGCCGCATCGCCGTCGCCGAGGGCCTGCGGGCACGCGTGGCGCTGCGGGTCAACCCGGCCGAGATCCCCGTCACGGGGTCGCTGCACATGGGCGGTCGACCGTCGCAGTTCGGCGTGGCCGAGCCCGACGTGCCCGAGGTGCTGAGCCAAGCCCTCCGGCTGCCCGGCCTCGACGTGGTGGGGTTCCACGTGCACGCGGTCTCCGGCAACCTCGACGCCGACGCCCACGCCGCGTACCTGCGCTGGTGCCTGGAGTGGAGCGCGCGTACCGCCCGCGCGAACGGCGTGGACCTGCGCCACATCGACATCGGTGGCGGCATCGGCGTCGCGTTCGAGGGCGAGAAGCCGTTCGACGTGGCCCGCTTCGGCGAACTGGCCGCGCGGGTCGAGCCGCCGCCGGGCGCGAAGGTTCTGCTGGAGCCCGGCCGGTACCTGGTGGCCGACTGCGGCTGGTACGCCGCCGAGGTGACCGACGTGAAGACCTCGTACGGCACGTCGTTCGTGGTGCTGCGCGGCGGCATCAACCACTTCCAGCTCCCCACGTCGTGGGACATCGTGCACAACATGGCGGTGCTGCCCGTCGAACGCTGGCCCGAAGGCTGCCCGCGCCCCGTCGCGGAGAACACCGAGGTCACCGTGGTCGGCGAACTGTGCACGCCGGAGGACACCTTGCTGCGCGACGTCCGGGTGGACCGCGTCCGCGCGGGTGACCTGGTCGTCTTCCCGTACGCGGGGTCGTACGGCTGGGAGTTCGCCATGCACCGGTTCCTCGCCCATCCCGTGGCCGAACGCCACCTGCTCTGACTCTGGGGGATTCGATGACCACATATCCGGCCGACCTGGTCGGCCCCGCCGCCGTGCTGCGCCGGCAGCGCGATCGAGAGTCCTCGGCGCGCACCTATGCCCGTTCTTTTCCGATCGTCCCGGTCCGCGCGGAGGGCATGGTGGTCGAGGGCGCCGACGGGCGGCGCTACCTCGACTGCCTGTCCGGAGCCGGCACGCTCGCTCTCGGTCACAACCATCCGGTGGTGCTGGAGGCCATCCGGCGCACGCTGGACGGCGGCGCACCCCTGCACGTGCTGGATCTCGCGACCCCGGAGAAGGACGAGTTCACCGAGACGCTGTTCGCCACCCTGCCCGCCTGCTTCGCCGACCACGCGCGCGTCCACTTCTGCGGACCCGCCGGGACCGACGCCGTGGAGGCCGCGCTGAAGCTCATGCAGACCGCCACCGGCCGGCGCGGGCTGCTGGCCTTCACCGGCGCGTACCACGGCATGACCATGGGCGCCCTGGCCGCCACCGCCAACGTCGCGGTCAAGGAGCCGGTCGCCGGGATCGCGGCGGACGTGACCCGGCTGCCGTACCCGTACCCGTACCGCTGCCCGTTCGGGGTCGGCGGCGAGCGGAGCGCGGAGCTGTCGGCCGCGTACGCCGAGCGGCTGCTCGACGACCCCGCGGGCGGGGTCGTCCCGCCCGCGGCGATGATCCTGGAGGCCGTGCAGGGCGAGGGCGGCGCGGTGCCCGCGCCGGACGGCTGGATGCGTGAGATGCGGCGGATCACGGCCGAACGCAGGATTCCGCTGATCGTCGACGAGGTGCAGACCGGCGTCGGGCGGACGGGAGCGTTCTGGGCCGTCGAGCACAGCGGCATCGTGCCGGACGCCGTCGTCATGTCGAAGGCCATCGGCGGGGGCCTGCCGCTGGCCGTGATCGTGTACCACGAGGACTACGACGGCTGGCTACCCGGCGCGCACACGGGCACGTTCCGCGGCAACACCCTGGCGATGGCGGCCGGGACCGCCACACTCCGCCACGTCGCCCGGGAGGGGCTCGCGGACCGGGCCGCGTCGGTCGGCGCGCGGATGGTCGCGCGGCTCGACGCGCTCCGTGCCGAGCTGCCGGCGATCGGCGACGTGCGGGGGCGGGGGCTGATGATCGGTGTCGAACTGGTGGACCCGGCGGCCGCCCCCGACGTCTGCGGGGCCCGCCCGTCGGCACCCCGCACGGCCGCCGCCGTACGGGCCGCTTGCCTCGACCGCGGCCTCATCGTGGAGCTGGGCGGGCGGTACGACTCCACCCTGCGCCTGCTGCCGCCACTGGTCATCACCGCCGAGCAAGTGGAGACGGTGCTGGACCGGCTGGCCGACGCCCTCGCCGAGGTGACGGCTCCGCTGGCGGCCGGGCGGGGCGCATGACCGGCGGCTACGACGAGCGCGGCCCGCACAGTGAGCGCACGGCGATCCGCGCCCGCCGAGACCGTGCCACCCGGGCCGGCGCCGTTCTCGATGACGGGGCGGCCGCCCTGGCGGGCGGCGTGTCGGGCGGTGCCGCGCCGGCGGGGGGCGTGACCGGCGGCGCCGCGTTGGAGCGCGCGGTGCGTGCGGTGCTCGGCGCGCTCGCCGGGGGAGCGGCGCGACGAGCGGGCCCCATCCCCGCCGGCTCGCCCGGCGAACTGGCCGCCCAGGTCGCCGCCGCCCTCACCCCCGCGCCCGCCCTCGACGGCCGGCACGGCCGCACGGGCGAACGGGACGACGATCTGGGCGGGTTCGCGGAGTTGGGGCGGTTGGCCGGGTTGCTGGCCTACGGAAGCGCCGATCCGGCCGACCCGGCCTGCGCCGCGCACCTGCACTGCCCGCCGCTCGCCGTGGCGGTCGCCGCCGATCTCGCGGTCTCCGCGCTGAACCCGTCGCTGGACTCCTGGGACCAGGCGCCCGCCGCAACCGAGATGGAGAAGCTGCTGGTGACGGAGCTGGCCGAGCTGGCCGGGTACCCTGCCGGGGCCGCCGGCGTGGTCACCTCTGGCGGCACCGAGTCCAACCTCATGGGTCTGATGCTGGCCCGCGATCATGTGCTCGGCGCCGCGACCGGACTGCCGATCCAGCTCAACGGGCTGTCCGCGACCGGCCCCAGGCCGCGGATCTTCGCCTCCGCCGCCGCGCACTTCTCGGTGCGCCGGGCCGCGGCCCTGCTGGGGCTCGGCGAGGACGCGGTCGTGCGCGTCCCGGTGGACCGCGAGCTGCGCATGCTCCCCGACGGCCTGGCCGCCGCGCTGCGCGACAGCTCGGCACGCCGGAGCGAGCGTCCGATCGCCGTGGTCGCCACGGCCGGCGCCACCGACACCGGGGCGATCGACCCGCTGGAGACCTGCGCGCGACTGGCCGCCGAGCACGGCGCCTGGCTGCACGTGGACGCCGCCTACGGTGGCGGCGCGCTGCTGTCCGACCGGCTCGCGCCGCTGGTGGCCGGGATCGAGCTGGCCGACTCGCTCTCCCTGGACTGGCACAAACTGGGCTGGCAGCCGGCCGCCGCGGGCGTGTTCCTGGTACGGCGTGCCGAGACGTACCAGTCGCTGGCCCGGCGGGCGGCGTACCTCAACCCGGAGGACGACGAGGAGGCCGGCTACACCAGCCTGCTGGGGCGTTCGCTGCGCACGACCCGGCGCGCCGACGCGTTCAAGATCGCTGTGACGCTGCGCACGCTCGGCCGGGACGGCCTCGGCCGCCTCGTCGACGCCTGCCACGACCTGGCCCGCGAGGCAGCGGCGGCGGTGCGCGCCCATCCGCGGCTCGAGCTGCACGCGGACCCCGTCCTGACGGCGCTCCTGTTCCGCTATCTGCCCGCCGACCCGGCACGCGCGGACCAGGTGAACGCCAGGCTCCGGCGGCGGCTGCTCCGCGAGGGCCGGGCGGTCGTGGGCCGCACCGAGCTGCCCGGAGAGGGGTCCGGCCGGATCAGGCTCAAGCTCACCCTGCTGAACCCGTACACGACCGGCGAAGAGGTGGAACGCCTCCTGCACGCGGTGGCGGCGGCGGGCCGGGCCGAGGAGGAGGCCCTGTGAAGCGGATGGATGCGGACCCGATCGACCACGCCGATCCCGGGCGGGCAGGAGCGGCGGCGGCCATGGAGACGCTGCTCCGGGCGTACGTGCGGGAGACCGCGACGCCGGTGCCGGACGCCGGAGAGCAGCTGGTGCTCACGTTCCCGGCCAGCGGGGTCACGGTCGGCATCCGGGTGCGCCACCGGTCGGCGACGGGCTGGCACCGCTTCGGTGAGCCCTCCGTCCTGACCCCGGAAGCGGTGCGGCCCGCCGACGCGGCGCTCGTCGCGGCCGCGGCGATCCGGGAGACCGTCGTGGTGCGGCGGCTGCCGGCCCACCTAGGCTCCGACGCCGTCGCGCGGGTGCTCGACTCCGCCCGGCGCACCGCCGCCCACCTGGTCAGGCGGCGCGCGGAGGGCGACGCGGGGATGACGCCGTTCCTCGACGCCGAGCAGGCACTCCTGCTGGGCCACCCGTTCCATCCGGCGCCGAAGAGCCGCGAGGAGGCGTCCGTCGCGGAGCTGGACGACTACTCACCTGAGCTGCGCGGCAGGTTCCGCCTGCACTGGTTCGCCGCGGCGCCGTCCGTCGTGGCGGGGGAGAGCGCCGACGGCCGCACCCCCGCCGAGCTGTGCCGGCACCTGGCAGCCGGGGTCGAGCCGCCTCCGGGGATGGTGCCCCTGCCCGCCCACCCGTGGCAGGCGCGCGAGGTGCTGCGCCGCCCGGAGGTGGCCGCGCTGGTGGAGGCGGGGCTGCTGCGGCCGCTCGGCCCGTCCGGTCCCGAGTGGTACGCGACGTCGTCGGTGCGGACCGTGCACCGCCCCGACGCGGACGTGATGCTCAAGCTCTCCCTCGGCCTGCGGATCACCAACTCCCGGCGTAACAATCTGCGCGGGGAGATGCGCCTCGGTGTCCGGGCGGCCCGGCTGCTGGCGGCCGGGCCAGGCGGGTGGCTGCGCGCCGAGCACCCGGAGTTCGCGATCCTGCGCGACTTCGCCTGGGTGTCGGCGGGCGTGGACGGCCCGCAGACCGGCCCCGAGAGCGGCCCCGAGAGCGGCCCCGAGACCGGCCCCGAGACCGGCCTGGAGACGGCGATCCGTGACAACCCGTTCCGCGGCGGCGTCCGCGAGGGTCTGTGCGTGGCCGGGCTGCTGGCCGAGCGGACGGGCCCCGGCGACGGCACGCCTCCCCGGCACCGCGCGCTGCTGGCCGCCGCGCTGGAGCGTGCCGTCCGCGCGCACGGGCTGCCGCCGGGCGAGGCGGCGGCGCTGTGGCTGACCCGCTACCTCGATGTGCTCGCCGTCCCTCTGATCCGCCTGCACGCCAGGTTCGGCATCGCCCTCGAACCGCACCATCAGAACACCCTGGTCGCGCTCGGCGACGACGGCCTGCCGTGCGCCGGCTGGTACCGCGACAGCCAGGGCTACTACGTGGCCGCCTCTCGCGCCGCCGAGCTGGAGTCGCTGCTGCCCGGGCTCGGCGAGGTCGACGTGGTCTTCGACGACGGCTTCGTGGACGAGCGGGTCGCCTACTACCTCGGCGTCAACAACCTGCTCGGCCTGGTGGGCGCGTTCGGCGCGCTCGGCCTGGCCGACGAGGGCGCGCTGCTGCGGGTGCTGCGCGCGGCGCTGGAACGGCTGCGCGCGGCGGAGCCCGGCGCGAAGGGCCTGCTCGACCTGCTCCTGGACGCGCCCGCGCTGCCCTGCAAGGCCAACTACCTGACCTGCGTGGACGGCCGCGACGAGCTCGTCGGCGACGTCCGCACCCAGTCCGTCTACATCGACCTTCCGAACCCACTCACGGAGGTGGAGCGGTGAGCGCCCCCTACGACCTGCTCGGCGTCGGCATAGGTCCGTTCAACCTGTCCCTGGCCGCGCTCAGCGACGGCGTGCCGGAGGTGAACGCACTGTTCCTGGACGCCAAACCGGCCTTTTCCTGGCATCCCGGTCTGCTCATGGAGGGGACGGTGCTCCAGGTGCCGTTCCTGGCCGACCTGGTGACGATGGCCGACCCGACGAGCCAGTGGTCGTACCTGAACTACGTCCGCCGCCACGACCGGATGTTCTCGTTCTTCTTCTCCGAGCGCTTCCACATCCCCCGCCGCGAGTACGACCACTACTGCCGATGGGTCGCCGAGCGGCTGCCTTCGTGCCGGTTCGACGCCGAGGTCACCGCGCTGAGCTGGGACGAGACGGCGGGCGCGTTCTCGGTGACGTACCGGTCGGCGGCCGGGGCGAGCGCGGCGGCGCGCGCCCGGCAGGTGGTGCTGGGAGTGGGCACGGTCCCGGTCGTGCCCGAGCCGCTGCGGCCGCTACTGGAGGCCGGCCGCGTGCTGCACAGCGCCGACTACCTCGCCCACCGCGACCGCCTGGCCGCCGCCGGCGACGTGACCGTGGTCGGCGCCGGGCAGTCGGGCGCGGAGGTGGTGCTCGACCTGCTGCGCCGCCAGGACGGCACGGGCGCGGGCGGCCCGTACGTGCGCTGGCTGGCCCGCACCCCTGCCTTCGCCCCCATGGAGTATTCCAAGATCGGCTTGGAGCACTTCACCCCCGACTACGTCGACTACTTCCGCGGCCTGCCCGAGGACCGCCGCGAACGGCTCGTCCGCGAGCAGTGGCAGCTCTACAAGGGCGTCAGCGCCGAGACGCTCGGCGACATCCACGACGAGCTGTACGAGCGGACCATCGGCGGGGCCGAGCCGCGCGCGGCGCTGCACCCCGGCGTGGAAGTGGTCTCGGCCGCGGCCGACGGCGACGGGTACGCCCTGACCTGCCGCCACGGCGAGCAGGAGGCGTTCTTCCAGGTGCGCACCTCGGCCGTGGTGCTGGCCACCGGGTACGCCGCCGCCCGCCCCGCGTTCCTGGAGCCGCTGGCAGACCTGATCGACTGGGACGCCAAGGGCCGCTACCAGGTGGACGGCGACTACCGGGTGGCGCTGGACCCGCGCGTGTCCGGGGCGGTGTTCGTCCAGAACGCCGAGATGCACAGCCACGGCGTGGGCGCGCCGGACCTGACGCTGGGCGCGTGGCGGGCGGCGAGGATCCTGAACGCGGTCACCGGCCGCACCGTGGTGCCGGTGCCCGCGCGGGCGGCGTGGACGACGTTCGGGGCGCCCCGGCTGCCCGGCGCGATGGAGGCCGCCACCCCTGAGAGCTCGCTGACGTGACCGCCGCCCGACGACGGACGCGTCTTGGCCGCCGTCGTCCGTTGCTCGCCGCGGTCGTGGCCGCACGGCGACCCGTTGTCAAGGAGATCCCCCGATGAACCTCTCTGCCCGTGAGGCCTGGGAGCGGGCCGGCCGCCGCCTGCTCGTCAAGGCCGTCGAGGAGTTCGCCTACGAGGAGCTGCTGGTCCCCGAGCCCGAGCCGGGCCGGCCCGGCGCGTACCGATTGGACCTGGGCGACGGCGTGTGCTGGACGTTCCGGGCCGCGCGCGGCACGTTCGGCGCCTGGCGCGTCGAAGAGGGCACGCTGCGGCGGCACCCGGCCCCCGCCGACGGTGAGGCCGGCCCGGAACGGCTGCTGCTCGACGCGCGCCACGTCCTCGGCTGGGACGGCCCGGCCACTGCGGAGGTGCTGCGCGAGCTCACCGCCACCCGGCAGGCCGAGGCGCGGCTGCTGTCCGGAGCCCTGCCCGCCGCCCGGCTCGCCGACCTCGACCACCTGGACCTGGAGGCACAGCAGGAGGGGCACCCCTGCATGTTGCTCAACAAGGGCAGGCTCGGGTTCGCCGCCTCGGACGCCGCCGCCTACGCCCCCGAGGCGGCCGGGTCGGTACGGCTGCTGTGGGCGGCCGTGCACGGGTCGCTGGCCGAATACTCCGGAGGGCCCGGGCTGGACCAGGAGACGCTGCTGGGCGAGGAACTGGACGAAGAGACACGCAAGCGGTTCGCCGTCGCGCTGGAGGCCGGGACGGACCTGAACCCCGCCGGGTTCACGTGGCTGCCCGTGCACCCGTTTCACTGGGACGAGGCCGTCGCGCCGCTGTTCGCCCCGTACCTGGCGGACGGGCGGATCGTGCTGCTCGGCGAGGGCCCCGACCGCTACCGCCCGCTGCAGTCGGTCCGCACCCTCGCCAACCTGGACCGCCCCGACCGGCGCAACGTCAAGGTGCCGCTGCTCATCCGCAACACGCTGGTGTGGCGGGGGCTGTCCACCGAGCCGACCCGGGCGGCGCCCGACGTGAGCGCCTGGCTGCACGGGCTGCGCGCCGCCGACCCGTACCTGCGGGACGAGCTGCGCTTCCACCCGCTCGGAGAAGTCGCCTCCGTCGCCGTCCGGCACCCGCTGTACGAGTCCGTGCGCGACGCGCCGTACCGCTACCACGAGCTTTTCGGCGCGGTCTGGCGCGAGCCGGTGACGGCGCTGCTCGGCGCGGGCGAACGGGCGCGCACCATGGCCGCCCTGCTCAAGGTCGGGTCGGACGGCCGCGCCCTGGTGGCGGAGCTGGTCGAGCGCTCCGGGCTCGATCCGCGCGCCTGGCTGGCCCGGCTCCTGTCGGCGCTGCTGCCCGGCCTGCTGCACCACCTCTACCGATACGGCATCGCCTACTGCCCGCACGGCGAGAACACCGTGATCCTGTACGACACCGCCGACGTCCCCGCCGGCATCGCGGTCAAGGACTTCGCCGAGGACGTCAACCTGCTGCCGGACGACCTGCCCGAGTACGCCGCCCTGTCCGGCCGCGCCCGCGAGGTGCTGCTGCGCTGGCCCGCCCGCGAGCTGGCCCACTCGCTGCTCAGCGCGGTCTTCGCCGGCCACTTCCGGTTCTTCGCGCCGCTGGTGGAGGAGCACCTCGGCGTGCCGGAGCCCGAGTTCTGGCGCTTCGTACGCGAGGAGATCGAGCGCTACCACGCCGGCTTCCCCGAGCTGGCCGGCCGCGCGGAGGCGTTCGGCCTGTTCGCCCCCGAGTTCGGCCGGGTGGCGCTCAACCGGGAACAGCTGCTCGGCGGCGGCTTCCACGACCGCGCCGAACGCGACGAGGGCTTCGACGTCGTCCACGGCACGGTCGCCAACCCGCTCGCCCGCACGGAGGAGACCCGATGACAGCGCTCACCTACCAGCAGCTGCGTGCCGAGGCCGAGGCCGGGCGGATCGAAGAGGTGATCGTCGCCGTGCCGGACCTGCAGGGCCGCCTCCAGGGCAGCCGGCTGTCCGTGCCGTACTTTCTGGACGAGGTCTCCCGGCAGGGCTTCGGCGCCTGCGTCTACCTGCTGGCCTCCGACGTGGAGATGGGCACCGGACCCGGCTACGCCATTGACGCCTGGAAATCCGGTTTCGGCGACTTCGTGCTGCGCCCCGAACCGGCCACCCTGCGCGCCCTGCCGTGGGACCCCGGCACCGCGCTGGTCCTGGCCGACGCCGTCTGGCCGGGCGGCGAACCCGTCGAGGTGGCCCCGCGCCGGGTGCTGCGCGCCCAGCTCGACCGGCTGGCCGAACACGGCCTGACCGCGCTCGCCGGGACCGAGCTGGAGTTCCTGGTCTTCCGCACCACGTACCGGGACGCCTGGGAACGCCGCTACCACGGCCTGGAAACGGGCACCCGCTACAACGTCGACTACTCCCTGCAGGGACTGGCCGAGATCGAACCGGTGGTACGCCGCGTCCGCCGCGAGATGGTGCGCGCCGGGCTCCCCATGGAGACCGCCCGAGGGGAGTGCCACCCCGGCCAGTACGAGATCGTCTTCCGCTACGACGAGGCCATGGCGACCTGCGACAAGCACGTCCTGTTCAAGAACGGCGCCAAGCAGATCGCCGGGCAGGAGGGTGTGGCGCTCACGTTCATGCCCAAGTTCGACGAGGGCGAGGGCAACTCCTGCCACGTCCATCTGTCGCTGCGCGGTACGGACGGCGCCACGGCCTTCGCCGACGAGGAGTCCGCCGACGGGTCGTCGGAGCTGTTCCGGCACTTCGTGGCCGGTCAGCTCGCCTGCCTGCCCGAGCTGGCCCTGCTCATGGCCCCGAACGTCAACTCCTACAAGCGGCTCCAACCCGGCGCGTTCGCCCCCACCGGCATCACCTGGGGCCGGGACAACCGCACCTGCCCCATCCGCGTGGTCGGCTCAGGCGCGTCGCTGCGCATCGAGCACCGGGTGCCCGGCGGGGACGCCAACCCCTACCTCGCCGTCGCCGCCATGGTGGCCGCCGGCCTGCACGGCATCGAGAACCGGCTGCCCCTGCCCGCCCCGCACACGGCCAACGCCCTGGCCGACCCGTCGGTGCCCCGGCTGCCCACCGCACTGACGGAGGCGCTGCGCCGCTGGGAGACGAGCGAGCTGGCCGCCAAGGTGTTCGGTGACGCGGTGGTGGGCCACTACGCGCAGGCGGCGCGGGCGGAGCTGGCGGCGTTCGAGACCGCGGTCACGGACTGGGAGCGGATGCGCGGGTTCGAGCGCCTGTGACCCGCGCCGCGCGGCCTCTGCCTCCTCGCGACCGGCACTGGCCGGGCGGGCGGTGTAGGACCCGCCCCGGGCGGGCAGTCGGCGGTGAGGCGTGTTCGCGGGGGGATGGCGATGGCGCGATGTCTGGTGACCGGGGCGACCGGCTACATCGGGGGACGGCTCGTGCCGGAGCTGCTCGGCGCTGGCCACGCGGTCCGCTGCATGGTGCGTTCCCCCGACCGGCTGCGTGAGCGTCCCTGGCGCGGCCGGGTCGAGGTCGGCGTGGCCGACGCGACGGATCCGCTGCGTACCGGGCAGGCGCTGGAGGGCGTGGACGTCGCGTACTACCTCGTCCACACCATGGGGTCGGGACGCGGCTTCGCCGCCCGGGATCGCGCGGCGGCCTCGACGTTCGCCGCGGCGGCCCGCAGGGCGGGTGTGCGCCGCATCGTCTACCTCGGCGGCCTCACACCGGGCGGTGAGGTCTCGCCGCATCTGCGGTCCAGGGAAGAGGTGGCGCGGATCCTGCTGGACTCCGGCGTTCCGACGGCGGTGCTGCGTGCCGCGGTCATCATCGGCTCAGGATCGGCGTCGTTCGAGATGTTGCGGTACCTGACCGAGCGGCTGCCGGCCATGACCACGCCCTCCTGGGTGCGGACCAGGACGCAGCCGATCGCGATCCGGGACGTGCTGCGCTACCTGGTCGGCTGCGCGCGGCTGCCGCCGGACGTGCACCGGGCGTTCGACGTCGGCGGCCCCGACGTCCTGACGTACGCCGGCATGATGCGCGGGTACGCCGCGGTGGCGGGCCTGCCGCGCCGGTTGATCATCCCGGTGCCGGTGCTCACGCCGCGGTTGTCGAGCCTCTGGGTCGGTCTGGTCACCCCGGTGCCGGCCCGGGTGGCGCGTCCCCTGGTGGAGTCGCTGCGCAACGAGACGGTCTGCCGCGAGCACGACATCGCCCGGTACGTCCCCGACCCGCCGGGCGGGCTGATCGCGTTCGAGCAGGCCGTGGACCTGGCGCTGCGCCGGATCAAGGACGCCGACGTCGCCACCCGCTGGACGTCGGCCCCGGCCCCCGGCGCCCCGAGCGACCCCCTGCCGACCGACCCGGACTGGGCAGGCGGAGTGTTGTACGCGAACGAGCGCAGCCGCGCCGTGCCGGCGCCGCCCGCCGCCCTGTGGCGGCTGCGCGTGGGGGACACGCTGGGCTCCTGGCGGGTGGAGGAGGTCGTGCCTGGCCGCCTCCTGCGGCTGCGCGCCGAGACGCGGCTGCCCGGCCTGGCGTGGCTGGAGCTGACCTGCCGCGAGGAGCAGGGGAGGACCGTGTACGGGCAGCGCGCGATCTTCCACCCGCGCGGCCTGCTGGGCCACCTGTACTGGTGGGCCGGCGCGCCCTTCCACCGGCGCCGGGTGCCGGGGGACATCGCGCGCCGGCTCACCCGGGCGTCGTGAGCAGCAGCCCCACGACGATGAGGAACACGCACACGCCGATCAGGACGGTGACGCGCCACACGTAGCCGGGCACGGTGCGAGGCCCTCGCCATTCCTTGGGCGGCGGAGATTCGCCCTGGTACGTCCTGGCGAGGAGGGCGTCCAGATCCGGGTCTTCGAAGGCGAGCCGCTCCTCGATCTCTTCGAGGGCCCGCTGTTCCCCTTTGGAGAGTCTCATCGCGATCACCTCGATGCGCTCTCGGTTGCGTGTTCGTTCGTGGTCCTGGGCGCCGCGCGGGCCTGTGCGTCCGTCCCGCTCCGGCGTGCGGGGCCCGTCGATGAGGTGGGCCGCCACGACAGCGTGGCGGACAAGAGACGACTTCGCCCCCTCCTCTCCTTGACGCCCTTGCCCCCGATCCGCGGTCTCATACTCAGGTCCCCGGCCGTCCTCGCATGTTGCCGGTGACCGGCAGTCCGGCCGGGGTGACGTTGCCGCCGCGATCCCTTGTCCCTCGGCCCCTGGAAAAGGGAGGGTGGGACGGGCACCTCCGCGACCTCTCCCCGGGAGTCACGGAGGTGCCGTTCATGGTCGGGGGAACCGGGATTCCGACGTTGCCGTGTACCGGCAAGGTCCGGCTCGCCGAGGCTGCGTCCGGCGGCCCTGTCGCGTACCGCGTCTTCCCCGCCAGGCTTCCGATAAGGCCGAAATTTCCTGATTTGGAGTGATATGACCCAGCCTGCGCGCAGTGCACCCCGTCTGTTCGGACGGGGCTCCTGGACCGAGGCCCGCCGCATCGCCGACATCCTGCGCAAGGAGACCATCGGCGGGGCCCTGCTCCTAGGGGGAGCCGCACTGGCCATGGTGTGGGCGAACTCTCCGTGGTCGGCCGCCTACGAGTCGGTGCGCGGCCACACGATCGGCCCCGCTTCGCTGCACCTCGACCTGGACCTCGCGACCTGGGCCGCCGACGGGCTGCTTGCCGTCTTCTTCTTCGTGGCCGGCCTGGAGCTCAAGCGCGAGTTCGTCGCCGGTGACCTGCGCTCGCCACGGCGGGCGGCGGTGCCGGTCGCCGCCGCCGTCGGCGGTGTGCTGGTCCCGGCCCTGCTCTACCTGCTGGTCACCCGCAACGCCGAGGGAGCCGCGGCGGGCTGGGCGATCCCCACCGCCACCGACATCGCCTTCGCGCTGGCGGTGCTCGCGGTCATCGGCCGGTATCTGCCGGCGGCGCTGCGGACGTTCCTGCTGACCCTGGCCGTGGTCGACGACCTGCTGGCGATCTTCATCATCGCCGTCTTCTACACCAGCGACCTGGCGCCCGTGCCGCTGCTGGCCGCGCTCGTGCCGCTGGCGCTGTTCACCGTGCTGGTGCAGCGCCGCGTACGGTCCTGGTGGCTGCTGCTGCCGCCGGCCCTGGCGGTCTGGGCGCTGGTGCACGCCTCCGGTGTGCACGCGACCGTCGCCGGAGTGCTGCTCGCCTTCGCCGTGCCGGTCGTGCGGAGCATGCGCGCCGGCGGCCCCGACGCCGGCCCCGGGCTGGCCGAGCACTTCGAGCACCGCTTCCGGCCCCTGTCGGCCGGCGTGGCGGTTCCACTGTTCGCGTTCCTGTCGGCGGGCGTGTACCTGGGCGGGCTGGACGGCGCCGTCACCGCACTGGGCGACCCGATCGCTCTCGGCATCGTGGCCGGCCTGGTCATCGGCAAGCCCGTCGGGATCATGGCCGCGACGTGGCTGGTCGCCCGCTTCACCCGTGCCCACCTCGACGAGGGGCTGACCTGGGTGGACGTGCTGGGCCTCGCCATGCTGGCCGGCATCGGGTTCACGGTGTCGCTGCTCATCGGCGACCTCGCCTTCGGCGCCGAACGGGGCGACTACGTCAAGATCGCCGTGCTGGCCGGCTCGCTGGTCGCGGCGCTGCTGGCGACGGTGGTCCTCCGCCTGCGCAACCGCGCCTACCGGCTCCTGCACGAGGCCGAGACCGCCGACCGCGACCTCGACGACGTCCCCGACATCTACCAGGACCGCGAGCCCGTCGACCACCACGCCCCGGGGCACCTTGCCGATGGCCGGTAAGGGGAAACCGGCATAGGTCATCAAGTGTCTCGGCAGGTTGCCGAAGGCTGGTCCTTTGCACGAGTCTGGGACTATGGCTCCGAAACGGCACGAAGTGGACCACGCACGCCTGGCGGAGATCGCCGACCGTGCCGGCGCCGACGCCGGTGGCGTTCCCGCCGAGTGGCTGAGGGAGTACCTTCCGCTGCTGGCCGACGTCAGCAGGACGGGGCGGCGCCCGGACGCCGCGGAGCTGTCGTCCATGCGCGCGTGCGGCGAGTCGGCCGCGCGCGACGGAGTGCCGCTGCGCGCGATCATCGACGTGCACCTGAGCGCCACCTGGATGGCCTGGCCGCTGCTGCCGGGCATCGCCGGGAGCAGGCGCGCCGAGGAGCTCCGCTCCGCAGGGGAAGCCGTCTTCAGGGCGGCCGACCGGTCGATCGTGGCGCTGGTCGAGGGGTACGAGCGGGCACAGCGCATGATGATCCGGCGTGAGGAGGCGCTGCGCCGGGAGTTCATCGACGACCTGCTCCACGGCCGCCGCGACCTCGGCGCCCTGGCCGAGCGGGCGGCTCGCTTCGGGCTGCGGCTGGCCGGCTCCCACGTCGTCGCCATCGCCGAGGCGGAGCGGCCCTTCTACGACGGCGGCCCGGTCTCCCGGCACGTCGAGGCGTCGTTGCTGAACCGGTTCGGCCTGCAGGACCTGATGGTCGCCACCAAGGAGGGCCTGCTGGTCTGCGTGTCCTCCGGCTACGTGGAAGGCGTGAGCGAGGCGTTCGCCTCCCTCGTCCAGGACATGATGACGGACGACCCGTCGCTGCGGGTCGCCGTGGGCCGGGCCCACCACGGGCCCGGCGGGGTCGTGCGCTCCTTCGAGGAGGCCCGCAACGTGGTGGCGCTGGCCCGCCGGCTGCAGCTGCCGGAACGCGTGCTGCGCGCCTCCGACCTGCTCGTGCTGCAGGTGCTGCTGAGGGACCAGGCGGCGATCACCGAACTGGTCGAGGCGGTGCTGGGCCCGCTGCGCGCCGCCAGGGGAGGGCCCGGCACCCTGCTGGAGACGCTGTTCGCCTACTTCGCCACCGGCGGCGTCGCCACGCTCACGGCGGGCCGGCTGCACGTCGGCGTCCGTACGGTCACCTACCGCCTGGAACGGGTCCGCGAGCTGACCGGCTACCGCCTGGACAACCCGATCCAGCGGCACGCGCTCGAGACGGCGACCCTGGGCGCCCGCCTGCTCGGCTGGCCGGCCGAGACCGTCACCCGGCCTTCGGCTCCCTAGCCTCGCTCTCGCACACCCGCAGCAGCCGTTCCAGCAGGTGATCAGCGGAGATCACCGGTGACCCGGCGTCGTCGTGGACCGCGGCGAGCGCGCTGCGCCGCCGCGACATCTGGGTGAGCACCTGCAGCGTCGTGGCCCCGCCCGGCACACGGCAGCGCTCCCAGGCGGGCAGCCCGGGCAGGTCGCCGATCGGGCGCCGGGCCGCCTCGGCCAGGATGCGGTCACCGATCTCCTCCGGGACGGCCCCGGCCAGGTTCGGGCTCTCGCGGAACGGCCACGGCAGCAGCAGGTCGAGCACCTCCTGCAGCGAGAGCGCCGTCACGGGCCGGCCGTCGAAGCCGACGATCACCACCCCGGGGCGCCGGCCGCGCACCATCACCGCCAGCACGTCCAGCACACTGACATCGGACCGCAGGACCGGGCATTCGCGGGCGATCATGTGTCTCATCTCCCTCAGCAGTCTTCACCCGCATGCTGACAACCCGTGGGCGAGCGGCACAAGGTGCACGCCTGCCCGTGGGAGCGCCGGTTCCTTGCCGCCGATCGGCAAACCGTTCACAGGAACGACGCGTGACCGGGACGCCAGTTCAGCCACAGCCGCGCCCGGTGGTTGCCGGCTCCGCGCAACCGGGTCATGAAGGCCACCCCCCAGGCCCCCGCGAACAGCCGCCCCATGAACACCGGCAGCCGCCTCGGCGCCGGACCGCCGAGCTTGGCCGCGTACGCCGGCACCCACTCCCGCAGGGGCACCGGGTGGTCGTCCACGATGTTGAGCACCCCGGTCACCTCCCGGTCCAGCGCGGCCACGATCGCGGTGGCCGCGTCGTGGACGTGGGTGAAGGAGAAGACCGACCCGCCGTCCCCCAGGATCGGCAGCCTGCCCTCGGCGACCTGCCGGGTCATCGAGCCGTCGGCGTCGTAGTGCGTGCCCGGGCCGGTCAGGTGGCCGAAGCGCAGCGCCAGCCCGCCCTGCTCCCTGGTCAGCCGCTCCAGCTCGGCCAGCGCCCGCAGCGACGGCTGGAACGGCGCCGGCGCGTCGTCCCACAGCGGCTCGTCCTCGTCCGCCGGTTCCGCGCCGGGCCGGTAGACGTAGGCGAGGCTCTGCGTGATCACCTTCGCGCCGCCCGCCGCCTCCAGCAGGTTCCGCGTCCCCTCGCTGCGCAGCCGGTTGGTGACCGCGAAGTCCCGGGCGAACGTCTTGGGATCGATCACCGCCGGAACGCGGGTGGCCAGATGGACCACGGCGTCCGGCGCCGCCCGCCGTACGGCGCGCACCGAAGCCGCGCGGTCCAGCAGATCGGCGGTGAACGGGACGACCTCGTGCCCGACCGTGGCGAGGAGGGGGACGAGCTGACGACCGACGACGCCCGTGGCGCCGGCGACAAGAACTCTCATGCCCCCTGGACGGGGCACCCCGGCCGTATGTGACACGGCGCGTCAGGTCGACCCGCTCACCGACGAGCAGGTGGGTCGGCTGCGGGCGATCGTGCGGGCTCTGTGGCAGGGGCTGGACCCCGCACCGGACAGACCAGGGCCGTACCCCCGACGTCTTCGGCGCGGACGCGTACCCCGACGTCCGCTTTATCGGCATTTGGGGGAGATGGGGTTGAGCGGGAACCGGCGGAGCGTATCGTCCGAGACACTGCCATAGCCGGAAGTAAGGAAACGACGTCATGAGCGTGTGGTTCGTCACCGGTGCGTCCCGTGGGTTCGGCGCCGAGATCGTCCACGAGGCGCTGTCGCGCGGTCACCAGGTCGTCGCGACGGCGCGGAAGGTGGAGTCCGTCCTGGCCGCCTTCCCCGACGCGGGCGAGAGTCTGCTGCCGGTGTCCCTCGACGTGACGGACGAGGAGCAGGCGCGGGCGGTGGCGGAGGCCGCGAGGGCGGCGTTCGGCCGGATTGACGTCCTGGTCAACAACGCCGGCCGCGGCCTGCTCGGCGCCGTCGAGGAGACGAGCGACGCCGAGGCGCGCGCCGTCTTCGACACCAACGTCTTCGGCCTGCTGGCGGTCACCCGGGCGGTCGTGCCGGTGCTGCGCGCGCAGGGGTCCGGCACGATCGTGAACCTGTCGTCCGTGGGCGGTTTCGCCGGCTCGCCCGGCTGGGGCGTCTACGGCGCGACCAAGTTCGCCGTGGAGGGGCTGTCGGAGGCGCTGCACGCCGAGCTGGCGCCACTCGGCGTGCACGTCATGGTCGTGGAGCCCGGCTACTTCCGTACCGACTTCCTCGACTCCTCAAGCCTGCAGGCCACCGGCGCGCAGATCGCGGACTACGCCGGCGGGCCGGTGGGCGCGACGCGCGCCCGCGCCGCCGACGTCAACCACCAGCAGCCCGGCGACCCGGTCAAGGCCGCCAAGGCGATCGTCGACGTGGTGGATTCCGGCAAGGCCCCGCTCCGCCTCCAGCTCGGCTCCGACTGCGTCGCGGCGGTGGAGAGCAAACTGGAGCGGGTACGCCGGGAGCTCGACGAGTGGCGTTCGGTCTCCGTGGCCACCGACCACGACGACGTCATCCGTACAGGCTGACCAAGCGGTTGACTAGCGGTGGGCGACCACCGCCGCGAGCAGCCATCGGAAGGCCGGGACCGCCGGCGGTGCGGGCGGCCGGCCGTTGAGGACGCCCAGGAGTTGCCAGTACCGCTCCACCCGGGGCTCGGCGACCATGCCCAGCCAGGAGATCAGGGAGGCGGTCTCCTCGGCGGGCAGGCCGGCGGGCACGATCCGGTCCAGGACGGCGGTCGCCGCCGCCGACTCCGGGGCGATCCCCCGTTCCAAGGCGCCGCCCGCGTGCTCCAGCACCAGGGGCCGCAGGTCGAGGCCGAACTCCAAGCGGTCGTCGCCGCTCACGATCATGTCCCGCAGGGTCCGCTGGAAGCCCTCGTCGGCGACCAGCTCCGCCAGTTCGACCCAGGCGTCGACCTGCTCCGACGTCGGATCCTCCGGCAGATCGGACGGCAGGTCGCGCATCCATCCCGCGACGAGCGCGGCGTCCTCGTCGAGGACGCCGGCGAACGCGCGGTCCACGAACGCGTCGATGATCTGCTGGCGTTCCCGGGCTGACAACCGGGCGAGTGCGTGCATCAAGGTGATCTCCTCGGTGGTGCTGTCACGGCGGGCGAGCACACGCAGGACGGCACGCCGTACCTTCAGGGTGCGGATCTCCGCGTCGAGGGCTTCGACGTGCGTCGCGGCCAGCTCTCTCAGCGTGGACTGCTCGCGCAGGATCCGCTGGACGTCGTCCAGACCGAGCCCGAGATCGCGAAGCGTCCTGACCAGGTCGAGCCGCGCGACCGCCGCCGCGTCGTAAAGCCGATAGCCGCCGGTCGACCTGCCGGCCGGAGGCACGACACCGCTGTCGGACCAGAAACGGATGGTGCGCGCCTGCAGCCCGGTACGCTGGGCCAGCTGCCCGATGGTGTAGAGATCCCGCGCGTTGCTCATGGCTCGAATGTGCACCTTCCACCCACTGGAATCACAAGCCATATTCGCCGGTCGCCCGATGAGGCCGCCTCAGCAGGAGCGCGCCCGCTCTACGCCTTGATGGGGTGCCGGGGGGTGGCTAGGCGGCGGTAGGCGCCGGGGGTGAGGCCGAACTCGCGTTTGAAGGCGCGGTTGAAGGCGAACTCGGAGGTGTATCCCACCCGCTCGGCCACGGCCCGGAGCGGCGCGTCGTCGCCGCCGCGGAGTATCCGTCCGGCCGTGGTCATCCGCCACCAGGTCAGGTACGCCATCGGCGGGCGCCCGACGAGCTCGGTGAAGCGCTTGGAGAACGCGGCCCGGGACAGACCGGCTCGCCGGCTCAGCAGCTCGACGGTCCAGGCTGTCGCGGGCTCGGCGTGCATGTGCTGGAGCGCGGAACCGACGGCCGGGTCGTCGAGCGCCGCGGCCCAGCCGCCGGCGCCGCGCGGGGCGTGGTCGCGGTACCAGGTGCGCAGGATGTACAGCAGCATGGCGTCGAGCAGCGCGGGAATCGCCGCGTCGGTGCCGGGCCTGCGCTGGTCGAGCTCGTCCCCGAGCAGATCGACGACGGCGTTGAGCGCCGTGCGCCTGCCCACCCGCCGCGGGAGGTGGATGAAGGCGGGAAGCTCGGCGAGCAACGGGTGGGCGCCGGCCCGGTCGAGCTGGTACGAGCCGCACATCAGGACGGTGAGCGGGCCGGCGGTGTCGGGCGCCGGCACCCAGGAGTCGTCCATGTCGGGCGCGACGTCGACGAGCTCGCTGCCGGGCGAGTCGGCGAGGGCGAGCTCGTGGCCGTGCGGAACGAGCACGACATCCCCGGCGCTCAGCGGCACCGGGTCGCAGCCCGCGGACAACAGCCAGCACCGGCCCTGCAGGACGACGTGGAAACCGGTCCCGGGGGCGGCCGGGAACCGCAGCCCCCACGGTGCCGTCCGGCGGGTGCGCGCCGCATGCGGCCGACCGGTACGGATGACGGCGACCGCGTCGCTGACCACGTCCACGATCCGATCGTACAGAGAATGACCGGTAGTGAAGACGAACGGGCAAATTTCCGACTCTCGCTGGCATAGGTAGTCCACCGCGACGTTCATAGGCTGAGACGAGGCAATGCCCCGATCTCGCGGGTACCGGCTACGACGCCGAGCACACCGTGTGACCGACCGGCCCGAACAGGAGAACGATCATGACCAGCACCGCCACCGCTCCCCGGATCATCCGGCGCTACTTCGAGCTCGCCCCTTCACCGGACACCGAGGCGTACTTCGCCCTGTTCACCGAGGACGCCCTCGTCGAGGACGAAGGCAGGGAGTACGCGGGCATCGACGCCATCCGGGCCTGGCGCACCGAGGTCCCTCTCGTCGAGTACACGATCACCGATGTCGAACCGGCCGACGAAGGGCTCGTCGTGACCTGCACGATCACGGGGGATTTCCCGGGCAGCCCTTTCGCCGGTCTGAGGTTCCACTTCGAAGACTTCGACGAGGACCACGTGAAGGCTCTGCGCATCCGGCCATGAGCACCGCGCCAGCCTTCTGGCTCCAGCAGGTGGCGGCCGCGCGGGCTCTCGGCGGTGCCCGGACGCCGGCCGAGCTCCTCACGGGCGCGGTCGTTGTGAATCGGCTGTGGCGGGTCGTCCCCCGGCGCCTCCCGCGCGCGCGGAGAGGAGGTGACCGGCTACGAGCCCGTGACCGGCGGCCGCCGGCGCCCCCCGCGCGCGGGGAGGGGGCCGAGCCGCCGGCTCCGGGAAGCTCGGCGCCGGGCCGCCGGCGACGGCCAGGAGGCGCTTGCGCGCGGCCGGCACCCTGGAGGTCAAGCGGGGGTCAGGTCGCGGCGGCGTACCAGCGCCAGGCCCGCGACGGCCAGCGCCCCCGCCACCGCCGTGAGCGCCGCCAGCGGTGCCACGGGTGAGGCGGCGCCGTCCAGCAGCAGCGCCGGCACGTGCACGAACGGCGACACGTCCAGCACGACCCCGCTCACCAGCCGGAACTCCGCCAGCAGGTCCACCACCAGGAAGACCCCGAGCGCGGTCCAGCTGACGGCGGCCGCCAGCCGGGGCAGGACGCCGAACGCGAGCGTCGCGATCCCGACCACGGTCCAGACCGCGGGCAGGTAGGCCAGCGTGGCGCCGGCCACGCGGAGCACGCCGCCGTCGTAGGCGAGCCCCGCCGCCGCGCCCAGCACGGCCAGCAGCAGCGCCGGCCCCGCGACCGCGAACGCCAGGTGGCTCAGCGCCCAGCGCAACCGCCCGACCGGGGCGGACAGCAGCAGGTCGGCCCGGCCCGCCGCCTCCTCGCCGCGGGCGCGCAGCGCGGACACCAGCGCCGCTCCCGTGACGAGCTGGCTGAGCACGTACATCACGAACGTGAAGAACACGTCGGAGACGCGCGCGCCGGAGCCGCCGATGACCGCGGCGAGGTCACGGAACTGCGGTGTGGCCAGCTGGGTGTCCAGGCCGCGCGCCGAGAGGCCGAGCAGCGCGCCCAGCAGGCCGAAGCCGATCGCGAAGCCCGCGAGCGAGCCTCGGTGCAGGCGCCCGGCCAGGCCGAACGCGCCCCGCAGCGTCCCCGCTGCCGGGCCCTGCCGGGTGGGCAGCAGGCCGCCTGCCACGTCGCGGCGAACGGACAACGCGAACGCGCCCGCCGCCAGAACGGCCACGAACACCACGAACAGCCCCAGCACCCACCACTGGTCGTCGGCGTAGGCGCGGGTGAGCCGGGCCCAGCCGAACGGCGACAGCCAGGCCGGCCAGGCGACGCCGCCGCTGTCGGCCACCGCGCGCAGCGCGAACATCAGGCCGCCGACGCCGATCGCGAGGCCGCGCGCCGTACCGGACGAAGCGGTCAGTTGCGCGGTGACGGCGGCCACCGCCGCGAACGCGCACCCGCCTCCCGCCACCGAGAGCCCGAACAGCAGCGAGGAGCCGGCGGGCAGGCCGGTGGCCACCAGCCCGGGCACCGACAGCAGGCCGAGCAGCAGATTGGCGGCCGGCACGACCGCCAGCGCGGCGGCCAGCGGGGCGTGCCGGCCGACGACGCCGGACGACAGCAGCTCGCGCCGCCCTGTCTCCTCCTCGGCCCTGGTGTGCCTGACCACCAGCAGGACGCTGACCAGGCCGCCGATCAGGGCGAGCGACGAGCCGAGCGTCCAGGCGGTCAGGCCGCCGACGCCGGCGTCGTAGATGACGCCGCGCATCGCCAACTGGGCGGGGTTGCTCATGGAGGCCGCCGCGAAGGCCTCACGCGCCGCCTGATCGGCGTACAGACCGGCGGTGGAGGAGGCGATGCTCGCCGGGAGCAGCGCGCTGATCACGATCCACACCGGCAGCAGCACGCGGTCGCGGCGCAGGACGAGCCGGATCAGGCTCCAGGTGCCGGTCATGACGCGGCTCCCCGGTAGTGGCGCAGGAAGAGCTCCTCCAGGGTCGGCGGTCGCGTGGTCAGCGCGCGCACCCCCGCACGGGCCAGCTCACCGAGTACGGCCGTGAGCGCGTCCTGGTCGACCTGGCAGCGCAGCCGGGCGCCGTCGACGGTGAGGTCGTGGACGCCGGGCAGCCCGGCCAGACCGTTCGCCGGCCCCGCCAGCTCGGCCGTCACCGACGTGCGGGTGAGGTGACGCAGGTCGGCGAGGGTGCCGGACTCGACCGTGCGGCCCGCGCGGATGATGCTCACGCGGTCGCACAGCGTCTCCACCTCCGACAGGATGTGGCTCGACAGCAGCACCGTGCGCCCGCGCTGCTTCTCCCGCACGACGCACTCGTTGAAGACCGCCTCCATCAGCGGGTCGAGGCCCGAGGTCGGCTCGTCCAGCAGCAGCAGCTCCACGTCGGAGGCGAACGCCGCCACCAGCGCCACCTTCTGCCGGTTGCCCTTGGAGTAGGCGCGGCACTTCTTGCGCGGGTCGAGCTCGAAGCGCTCCAGCAGGTCGGCGCGGCGCTTCGGGTCGAGGCCGCCGCGCACCCTGCCGAGCAGGTCGATGACTTCGCCGCCGGTCAGCGAGGGCCACAGCGTGACGTCGCCCGGCACGTACGCGAGCCTGCGGTGCAGCTCGGTCGCATCCCGCCAGGGGTCGCCGCCGAGTAAGGTGATCCGGCCGCCGTCGGCGCGCATCTGGCCGAGCAGGATGCGGATCGTGGTGGTCTTGCCCGCGCCGTTGGGGCCGAGGAAACCGTGCACCTCGCCCTGGTCGACGGTCAGGTCGAGCCCGTCCAGCGCCCTGGCCGGGCCGAACGTCTTGACCAGGCCCTCCGCGTGTACCGCTGCGTTCATCGGTTGCCCTCGAGCTTCTCCAGGCCCGTACGCGCCTGTTCGAACAGTTCGCGTCCGAGGAATTCGGGTTGGATCAGGTCAAGCTGGGCTTTGCCGACGCGCAGCGCGCCCTGCGGGCCGTACAGGTCCGTGCCGAGCGCGCGTGAGACGTGATCGTGCAGCACCGTGATGCCGAGCTTCATCGCGGTCAGTACGGTGGCGCGGGCACGATGGTCGGCCTCGGAGCGGCCGTCGCTGCTCAGATGCTGCTCGGTCACGTTCACGAGCTCGTCGAACATGGCGGCGGCGCCGGGGGAGCCGTCCACCAGGGCGCGGCCGAGGTAGTGCATCAGCGGCGGCGCGCTGCGGTGGACGTTCTCGATGTATGCGGGATCTTCCAGGTTGTGGCCGGTGATGCCGACGGCGACCTGCTCGCGTACGTAGCTCAGCACGTACGCGTCGCACGCCTGCCGCAGCTCCTCCTTGGTGCCGAAGTGGTGCTGCACCAGGCCGGGGGAGACGCCGGCCGCCTCGGCGATCCCGCGGATGGTGGCCGCCTTGACCCCTCGCTCGGCGAACAACGCCATCGCCGCGTCGCGGATGCGGGCGCGCGCCGTCAGGTCTTCTTCAGAGATTGGTCGCACGTCCAGTACTCTATACGGTTGTACTGCGAGCTAGGCAAGCGTATTGCCCGTCAAGGTGGCGTATGCGGCCCGGTGTGTCGCGTCGCCGCGGTCACCGCACGCGCAGGCCCCTGCGGCGTCTGTTCGCCGGATGTGTGCGGAGCCAGTTCACGACCTGGGCGGCGTGCCGCTCCGGAGGCGAGACGGGGTAGAAGACGCGCTCGACCACCCCGTCGCGCACGATCATGGTCAGGCGGCGGTACAGGACCACGCCTGCGGTCTCGAACGTCGGCAACGCCAGCGCGTCCCGCAGCGCGAACCCCGTGTCGGACACCATGCGGAACGGCAGCCGCAGCCGATGGACCAGCTCCCGCTGGTACGCGCTGGACTGCGACGACAACCCGAACACCCGGGCCGCCCCGGCCGCGCGCAACTCCTCGTGGTGGTCGCGGAACCCGCACGCCTCCGCCGTGCAGCCCCTGGCGCCCGGGATGGTCTCGAAACCGTCCGGCAGGTCCACTCCCGGTCTGCCGGTCAGCGGGTAGAGGTACAGCACCGTCCGGCCGGCACCCGGCGCGGCCAGAGCGACCCGCGTGCCGTCAGTGGCGGGCAGCTCCAGCGCCGGCAGCGGCCGTCCCACCAGATGGGCGACGGCACGGTAGTCCTGCGGTTCGTCCCGGCCCGCAGGCGCGGCGCCGACCGTCGGGCCGACCGTCGGGCCGGCCGTCGGGCCGGCCTCCGCCCGGTCCGCGGTGCCGGCCGTGCCGGCGGTCCCTTCTCGGCCCACGGTGATGGCGGCGGACATCACGCGGCCGGCGGCGGCCTCCAGATGGGCGGCGAGTACGTCGCGCCGCCGGGTCAGCCGCTCGATCCGCTCCGACATCTGGTCGACCGCGTGACGGTAGGCCGCCAGCGAAGCCGGGCACTCGTCGCCGGAGGCGTGCCCGCCGGCCAGGCACTCCACGAACGGCCTGGTCTCCTCCACCGACAGCCCCAGACCGGTGAGCTCCTTGATCGTCTCCACCTGCCGGACCGCCACCGGGTCGTAGTGCCGGTAGCCGTTCGGCAGGCGATGCGGCACCACCAGCCCGGCCTTCTCGTAATAGCGCAGGGCCCGGACGGTCACGCCCGTCCGCCGGGCCAGCTCTCCGACCAACACGCGCCCACGCTAAACCCGTACCTGGAGGTACAGGTCAACAGGTGACACGGGCTTGACGCATCATGGTCCGGTGACCTGGACCGCCCCTCACGTCGTCCGCGCCGACGAGCCCTTCGTCGCCGGCGAACGCGCCATGCTGGAAGGCTTCCTCGACCGGCAGCGTGCCACCCTGCTCCACAAATGCGCGGGACTCACCGCGGCGCAACTCGCCGAACGGCCCCTGGCACCGTCGAACCTGTCGCTGCTCGGCCTGGTCCGGCACCTGGCCGAGGTCGAACGCACCTGGTTCCGCCGCCGATTCGCCGACCAGCCCGTGCCGAGCCTCCACGGCACGCCGGACAGGCCGGAGGCCGCCTTCGACGACGCCGGCTCCGCGCGGGCGGCCGACGATCTGGCCGCCCTGGTCGCCGAGCAGGCCGCCGCACGGGAGGCCGCCGACGGCATGCCGCTCGACGCGATCTTCGTCAGCCCGCGCTGGGGACCGATGTGCCTGCGCTGGGCCTTCGTCCACATGCACGGCGAGTACGCCCGCCACAACGGCCACGCCGACATCCTGCGCGAACGCGTCGACGGAGCTGTCGGCACCTGATCACGTCGGCTCCCGCACGGCGGCGACCAGGGTCGCGGCCCGCTGATCCATGCTGTTCATCACGTGGCCGAACGTGGGCCTGAGCCGCCGGGCGCCGGGGTGGGGCAGTACTCTTCGAACCGTCTGTCGCGACGGCGGAAGGAGACGCGAGGATGCCCCACGCGGCGAGGCCCACGGTCACGCTGCACGACGTGGCCGCGGCGGCCGGGGTCTCGGTCTCCACCGCCTCCAGGGTCCTGAGCGGCAGCACCCGCAAGGTGGCGCCCGAGTACGAGGCCCGCGTGCTGGCCGCGGCGCAGGCCCTGCGCTACACGGCGGACGCCGCCGCCAGGGCGATGCGCCGGGCCGGCGACGCGATCGCGCTCGTGGCCGACGACCTCACCACCCCGTCCATCGGCATGATGGTGGCCGCGATGGAGCGCGAGGCCCGTACGGCGGGGGCGTTCGTCACGGTCTCGTCGACCATGGGCGTGCCCGACCGGCAACTCGACACCATCCGCGTGCTGCGCGCGCTGCGGCCCCGCGCGCTCGTGCTCACCTCCGGCCACTTCATGGCGGACGAGCTCGAAGGCCGGCTGGGCGCGGAACTTTCGTCGTACGAACGCGAAGGCGGCCGGGCCGTCATCGTCGGCGAGACGGAGACGCCGTTCCCTGCGATCGGCTTCGACAATTACCATGCCGCGCAATCCATGGGCGCTTTCCTGGCGGAAACCGGGCACCGGCGGGTGGCGATTTTCGGCGGCGCCGGCGACCTGCGCAACATGTCCGACCGTACGGCCGGTTTCGTCGACGGACTGCAGGCCGGCGGCGTCGACCCGCGGGATGTCCGGACCATTTCCTGCGCGGTCAGCCGCGACGGCGGGTTCGAGGCGGCGCGCCGGTTGGCGGAAGAGGGAATGGACGGCCGGCAGGCCGTTCTCGCGGCCAACGACATCATCGCCATCGGCGCCCTGTCGGGATTCAGGGCCGCCGGCGTGAACGTTCCCGGCGACGTCTCCGTGACGGGAATCGACGACATTCCGCTCGCCCGCGACGTGACGCCCCGTCTGACGACGATGGCGCTGCCACTCGCCCACGCCGGCGCGGAGGCGATCCGCCTGGCCCTGTCGGGCACGGAGACGGGCGGCCGGTTGTGCCTGCGAGGCCACCTGGTCGTCCGGGAAAGCACACGCCCTCGCCGTTGACGCGCCGCCTACTGCTCCGCGGTGGTGCGCATGGGCGACTCGGGTCTGACGTCCGAGGCCGGCACCGCCGGGCGCCTCGCCGCGAAGCCGGTGCGGGTCTGGGCGAGCAGCGCGCCGGACAGCAGGATCACCCCGCCCACGATCTGGAACACGCCCAGGGTCTCCGCTGCGAGCACCCAGGCCAGCACCGCCCCGGCGATGACCTCCAGCGACGCCACGGTGGCGCCCACGGCGGCCGACAGCCGCCGCACGGCGTGCACCCCCAGGATGTACGCCACCACGGTCGCCGGCAGCACCATCCACAGGTACGCCACCAGCACGGGCAACGCCTGACCGCCCGCGGCGGGCGTGACGGACGTCGTGAACGCGCCCCAGGGGATGTCCCAGGGCGACGCGAACGGGGTGAGCACCACCGCCGCCCCCGTCATCCCCCAGGCGACCAGACCGAGGGGGTCCACGTCGTCCCCGAAGCTATCGTTCATCAAGAAATAGCCGGCGGAGCACGCCGCGGCCAGCAACCCCAGCACCAGACCCAGCGCGTCCAGCCGCACCTCCTGCCACGCCTCGACGACGATCCCGAGGCCCACGACCGCGACGCCCGCCCCGGCGTACGCGGCTCGCGCCGGCCGGACGTTCCGTACGAGACGGACCCATGCCACCACGATCACCGGCGCCATGTACACGAGCAGCAACGCGATCCCCACCGGCAACCGCGTGACGGCGGCGAAGTACAGCGACTGCACCCCGGCCACCGCCATGACCGCGTACAGCGCGAAGAACGGCAACCTGGAGCGCGGGATCCGCAACGCCCGCGGCCTGACCACGGCCAGCACCGCCACCAGCAGCAGCCCCGCTCCCGCCATCCGCGTCCACACGGCCTCCATCGGCGTCAGCCCGGCGCTGTCGAGGTATTTGGCCATCGGCCCCGAGAACGCGAAACACCACGAGGCCACGAACGCGAGTACGAACCCCGCATACCTCATCCCACACCGCCTGCGCCGGCATCGCCGTTCAACGTGGGGCGACACTGACATGCTGGGAATCCCTGGCGCAACGGGATAAAACCGCAGCCCGGACCGCTGACGGTCTACGTGGCCCAACCGGCGAGGGCGGCCAGTTTACTTCCGCTTGCAACGCTCTTGACGCTTGCGTTACAGGCGTGCAAACTGCGGAATACGTTTTCCCACGGGACGGAGCGAATCCGTCCCGTCGTGACGGGAGGTCACGAATGATCGCGTCGAGGAGGCTCGCGTGAGCGCTCTCGGCGAGCTCCAGCGGATGCGCAGGGGCAGCGGCGGAACCCTCGGCGGCAAGCGCGACAACAAGGCCGCCTTCGTCTTCCTTCTCCCCTGGTTCGCGGGGCTGCTGCTCATCACGGCGGGCCCGATCGTGGCCTCGTTCCTGCTGGGCTTCACCGACTACAACCTCATCCAGCCGCCCACCTTCAACGGCCTGGACAACTTCGTCCGCATGATCGGCGACGCCCGGCTGCACAACGCGCTCCGCGTGACACTGGTCTACGTCGTCGTCTCGGTGCCGCTGCAGCTGGCCGCCGCCCTGGCCCTGGCGCTGCTGCTCGACCGGGGACTGCGCGGCCTGGCGTTCTACCGCTCGGCGTTCTACCTGCCCTCGCTGCTCGGCTCCAGCGTCGCGATCGCGGTGCTGTGGCGGCAGATCTTCGGCGCCGACGGGCTGGTCAACCAGGTGCTGGCCATGTTCGGCGTCGAGGGCAAGGGCTGGATCTCCGACCCGAGCACCGCGCTCGGCACCCTGATCGTGCTGAACGTGTGGACGTTCGGCGCCCCGATGGTCATCTTCCTGGCGGGGCTGCGGCAGATCCCCCTGATGTACTACGAGGCGGCCTCGACGGACGGCGCCGGCAAGTGGACGCAGTTCAGGAAGATCACGATCCCGCTGCTGTCACCGATCATCTTCTTCAACCTGGTGCTGCAGATCATCCACGCGTTCCAGTCGTTCACGCAGGCGTTCGTGGTCTCCGGCGGCAGCGGCGGCCCCTCCGACTCCACCCTGTTCTACACGCTCTACCTGTACCAGCGCGGGTTCGGGAACTTCGACATGGGCTACGCCTCCGCGCTCGCCTGGCTCCTGCTGGTGATCATCGCCGCGTTCACCGCGATCAACTTCTGGGCCGCCAAGTTCTGGGTCGTCTACGATGACTGATCTCGCGCGCAAGGCGCTCAAGCACGCCGGGCTCATCCTGCTGGCGCTGGTCATGCTCTATCCCGTGCTGTGGATGGTGGTCAGCTCGCTGCGGCCGGACAACGAGATCTTCCGCCGGCCGGGCCTGATCCTCGACAGTCTCCAGACCCACCACTACGGCGAGGGCTGGACCGCGCTGGCCTCGCCGTTCGGCCACTACCTGGCCAACTCGGCGATCCTCGTGCTGGCCTGTATCATCGGCAACCTCGTGTCGTGCTCGATGGCCGCGTACGCCTTCGCCCGGCTGGAGTTCACCGGCAAGCGCCTGTGGTTCGCGATCATGCTGGGCACGATCATGTTGCCGATCCACGTGATCATCGTGCCGCAGTACATCATGTTCTCCCAGCTCGACTGGGTGAACACGTTCCTGCCGCTGGTGGTGCCGAAGTTCCTGGCCACCGACGCGTTCTTCGTCTTCCTCATGGTGCAGTTCATCCGCGGCCTGCCGCGCGAGCTGGACGAGGCGGCCAGGATCGACGGCGCCGGCCACCCGCGCATCTTCCTGCGGATCATCCTGCCCCTGATGCTCCCGGCCCTCGCCACGACGGTGATCTTCACCTTCATCTGGACCTGGAACGACTTCTTCAGCCAGCTCATCTACCTCACCGACCCGGAGATGTACACGGTGCCGGTGGCGCTGCGCTCGTTCGTCGACGCCACCGTCTCCACGTCGTGGGGCTCCATGTTCGCCATGAGCGTGGTGTCCCTGGCCCCGGTCTTCCTCGCCTTCCTCGTCGGCCAGCGCTACCTCATCCGAGGCATCGCCACGACCGGCGGCAAGTAACCCCCAGGGGAACCATCATGCGAAAGCTCGCTCTCGCCCTCGCGGCGGCACTCATGCTCAGCGCCTGCGGCTCCGGAGACGGCGCCGCCAGCCAGGAGCTGTCGAAGGACCCGGTCACCCTCCGCTTCACCTGGTGGGGCGCGGACGAACGGCACCAGCGCACCCAGCAGGTCATCGACCTGTTCCAGAAGAAACACCCGAACATCACCGTCAAGGGCGAGTTCAAGGACTGGAACGGCTACTGGGAGAGCCTCGCGACCACCGTGGCCGCGAACGACGCCCCGGACGTCATCCAGATGGACGAGCTCTACCTCTCCTCGTACGCCGAGCGCGGCGCCCTGCTCGACCTCGGCACCATGGCGAAGTTCCTGAAGACCGCCGATTTCGACAAGTCCGCCCTGGACACGGGCGTGGTCAGCGGCAAGCAGTACGCCCTGCCCGTCGGCCTGTCCACGTACTCGATCGTGGTCAACACCGATCTCCTCGACCAGCTCAAGGTCGAGATGCCGGACGAGAACACCTGGACCTGGGAGGACCTGAAGAACGTCGGCGCCCAGGTGTCGAAGGCGGGCGGTGGCAAGATCACCGGCGTGCAGTCGCTGGGCTTCGAGGCCGGCGGGCTCAACATCTGGGCCCGGCAGCACGGCGCGACCCTCTTCGACGAGCAGGGCAAGGTCGTCGTGCCGCCGGAGGTGCTGACCTCGTTCTGGACCTACATCCGCGACCTGGCCGAGCAGGGCGTCACGCCGCCGGCGTCGGTCAGCGTCGAGCGGGCGGGTGGCTCGCTCGACCAGTCGGGTACCGCCACCAACGCCTCCGCCTTCGCGACCTGGTGGAACACCCAGCTCACCTCGCTGACCACGGCCAGCGGCTCGACGCTGAAGCTGCTCAAGCTCCCCGGCGAGGCGGAGGCGAAGTCGCCGGGCGCGTACTACAAGTCCTCGATGTACTGGTCGGTCTCGTCGCGCAGCGAGCACCCGGCGGAGGCGGCGCTGTTCGTGGACTTCCTGGCCAACGACCCCGAGGCGGCGAACATCATGCTGACCGACCGCGGCGTGCCCGCCAACACCAAGATCCGCGAGGCCATCACCCCCAAGCTGACCGAGACCGACAAGGAAGCGGTCGAGTACATGGACCGGATCAAGGTCGGCCCGGCCCCCAGGGTGACCCCGAACGGCGCCAGCAACATCGAGGCGATCATCAAGCGGCACACCGAAGAGGTGCTGTTCGACCGCGAGACCCCCGAGCAGGCGGCCACCGCGTTCATCAAGGAGCTGCAGGCCGAGATCGACGGCGCCTGACCCCCACCACAGGAGAGACAGAACATGTCGCAACGGAACTACCGGGCCGCGATCATCGGCACCGGTGGGATCGCGCACGCCCACGCGCAGGCCGTCATCGGCTCGGGCCGGGCGAGCCTCGTGGCCGTGGCCGACGTCGACGCCGGGCGGGCGGCCGATTTCGCCGCCAAGTACGGCGTGCCGCGCAGCCACGCGAGCACCGAGGAACTGCTGAGGGAGGAGAAGCCGGACTTCGTGCACCTGTGCACGCCGCCGCACCTGCACGCGCCGCTGGCCATCGCCTGTCTGGAGGCCGGGGTGACGGTGCTGCTGGAGAAGCCGCCGACGCTCACGCTCGCCGAGTTCGACGCCCTGGCCGAGGCCGAGAGCCGCTCGACGGCGCACGTCGCGACGGTGCTCCAGCACCGCTTCGGCGCGGGCGCGCTCCGCCTGCGCCGGCTGGCGGGGGCCGGGGAGCTGGGCCGCCCGCTCCTCGCCAACTGCCTCACGCAGTGGTACCGCGACGAGGACTACTACGCGGTGCCGTGGCGCGGCACCTGGGAGTCCGAGGGCGGCGGGCCGACGATGGGCCACGGCATCCACCAGTTCGACCTGCTGTTCTCGGTGCTCGGCCCGTGGCGCGAGGTCACCGCCGTGGCCGCCCGGCAGGCCCGCTCGGTGGACACCGAGGACGTGTCGATGGCGCTGGTCACGTTCGACAGTGGCGCCGTGGCCACGGTGGTCAACTCGGTGCTGTCCCCGAAGCAGACCTCCCACCTCCGCTTCGACTACGAACGCGCCACCGTCGAGGTCGAGCACCTGTACGGCTACACCGACGACGACTGGACGGTGACCCCGGCGCCCGGGCACGACGAGGTGACCGCGCTGTGGGGACAGGACCCCTCCGATCGGCGCAGCGGTCACAGCGGCTGGCTGGCCGCCGTGCTCGACGCGCTCGACCGCGGCGAGGCGCCCCCGGTCACCGTCGCCGACGCCCGGCGGACGATGGAGTTCATCGCCGCCCTGTACGCCTCCGCCTTCACCGGCGAGCGCGTACGAACCGGACAGATCACTGCCGACAGCCCGTTCGCCCAGAAGATGGACGGCACGGGCGCCCCATGGGAAAAGGTGAGGAACCCGTGACCCTGCAGGCCACCCACACCCTCGGTCGTTCGGTCGCCGTCACGGCGGGCGACGTCGAGCTGTTCACCTACACCTACCGGCCCGACACGCCGGTGCTGGAGTCGCCGAAGCCGTACCTGCACCCCATCCGCACCCTCGGCGGCGCGCCGGTGTCGCTGTTCCGGCCGCACGACCACGTCTGGCACAAGGGCATCGCCTGGTCGCTGCCGCACGTCGGCGAGCACAATTTCTGGGGCGGGCCCACGTTCGTGGAGGGGAGGTACGTCCAGCTGGAGAACAACGGCAGCGCCGCGCACCGCGAGATGACCACGCTGTCGTCCACCCCCGAGCGGGTGGAGATCGCGCACACCCTCGACTGGAGCGCGCAGGACGGCGCGCCGGTCATCGACGAGCGCCGCTCGCTGACCACGACGATCGTGGACGGGAGCACCTGGGCGCTGGTCTTCGAGACGGCGATGACGAACGTGTCGGGCGCCGCCCTCTGGTTCGGCTCGCCGACCACGAAGGGCCGCGAGAACGCCGGGTACGGCGGCCTGTTCTGGCGTGGGCCACGCTCGTTCACCGGCGGGATCATCCAGTCGCCCAAGGGCGCGGGCGGCGACGAGCTGCGTGGCCTGCGGGCCGAGTGGTTCGGTTTCCGCGGCCGGCACGACGAGAGCGGCGAGCACTCGACCATCGTCATGGTGGACGACACGGCCAACCCGCAGCACCCGCCGCAGTGGTTCGCCCGCTCCGAGCAGTTCGCCTGCCTGTGCCCGGCGCCGTTCTTCAGCGAGGAGGTCGAGCTGCCGGACGGCGAGACCCTGAGCTTCCGGTACGCGGTCGTGATCGCCGACGGTGACCGCGGCGACGACGGCACGGCGCTCCTGGCCGACCACGGCAGGGCGGCGCTGGCGGCCCGGCCATGACGTTCCCCGGCGGCACGTCGGTCAGCCGGCTGTCGGTGTACGCGCTCGGCGCGTGCGCCGACGGCCTGGAGGGCGGCACGCCGCACGTGCACACCGCCTCCACCGAGGCGTACGTGGTCGTCGGTGGGCGCGGCGCGCTGCGCACCCTCGACCTGAACGGCCCACGTGAGACGGAGCTGCGCGCCGGGTCCACCGTGTGGTTCACGCCCGGCACCATCCACCGCGCGGTCAACCACGGCGGCCTGGAGGTGGTGGTCGTCATGTCGAACGCCGGCCTGCCCGAGGCGGGCGACGCCGTCATGACGTTCCCGCCGGAGATCGTCGCCGACCCGGAGCGGTACGCCGAGGCCGCCGCCCTGCCCGACGGGCCGCCCGAGGTGGTGGAGGCGGCCGTCGTACGGCGGCGGGAGCTGGCCGTCGAGGGTTTCCTGCGCCTGTCCGGCAGCACCGCCCGCGGTGACCTCGACCCGCTCCGGAGCTTCTACGACAGCGCCGTCGCCCTGGTGCGGCCGAGGGTGGCGCGGTGGCGGGAGATCTGGGAGGACACGGTCGCCCGCGAGGCCCGCCGCACCGCCGCCGTCCTGGACGCCCTCGGCGACGGCGACGGCGCGCACCTGGGGGAGTCGGCGCTGATGGAGAGCCCTCCGCAGGAGCGCTGGGGCATGTGCGGCCATCTGCGCGCCCACGATGTCGCCCACCCGACCGTGCACACCCCCCGCCCGACCTGACGCTTACACACCCCCCGCCCGACCTGACGCTCACACACCGCCGGCCCGAGCCGACGCCCGACCACCTCGGGAACGGCCCGGGCCGGCACCCGCCCACACCCCCAGACCCGAGCTGATCGGCCGCCGGCGTGCCCGGGCGCGCCGGCTTTCTCAAGGAGCGTGGCGATGCACGCTGTCCGACTGTTCCTGGGCGCCGCCATGGCCGCGGCGCTCACCCTGACCGCCCTGCCCGCCGCCCTGCCCGCCGCGCCCGCCGCGGCGGCGACCAAGGGCACGACCTACTACGTCGACGCCGTCCACGGCGACGACTCGGCCTCCGGCCGCGACCGGGCGCACGCCTGGAAGAGCCTGGAGAAGGTGAACGCGACCACGTTCGCCCCCGGCGACCGCATCCTGCTGCGCGCGGGACAGCGCTGGCAGGGCCGGCTGTGGCCCAAGGGCTCGGGCGTGAGCGGCGCGCCCGTCACCGTCGACGCCTACGGCAAGGGCGGCAAGCCGCGCATCGACGGCGCGGGACAGGTCGGCGACGCCGTGCGGCTGTTCAACCAGGAGTACTGGACCATCCGCAACCTGGAGGTCACCAACGAGGTCCCGCCGACCGGCACCCCAGGGGAGAACCTGCGGGACCTGCGCGGCATCCACGTCTCCGGCGACAACAGCGAGACCCTCGACGGCTTCGTCATCGACGGCGTGCACGTGCACGACGTCACCGGCCAGGTGAACTGGATCGGCGGCAGCATCGCCGACAACGCGCCCGGCGTGCGCTTCCAGACCGGCTGGGACGGCTCGAAGAAGACCGGCGGCATCGTCTTCGACACCACGGTGCCCGACATCACCGCGCCCCCGGAGCGGGCGACCGTGCTGAACGACGTGGTGATCCAGAACTCCGTCGTCGCCGACACGTCGTTCGCCGGCATCGTGGTCAAGCAGTACACCGGCGACGGCAGAAACGACGCGGGCGAGACCATCGCGACGGCGACCGGCTGGGGCACCCGGCAGAGCGCGGACGACCCCAGGTTCACCCCGCACACGAACATCGTCATCAGGAACAACCACATCAGCCAGGCCGGCACGGACCACGGCTGCAACGGCGTCTACCTGACGAACGTGCGCGGCGGCCGCGTCGAGCACAACGTCGTCCACCGCACCGGCACCTCCGGCATCGAGTCGTACTTCTCCGACGACGTGACGATCCAGTTCAACGAGGTGTACGAGACGCAGCAGAAGGCCGGCGGCGCCGACTCCAACGGCATCGACCCCGACAAGGGCACCACCCGGCACGTCGTGCAGTACAACTACATCCACGACAACGGCGACGGCGTGCTGCTGTGCCAGTTCGCCTTCGGTGACGCCGTCGTCAGGTACAACGTCATCGCGGGCAACAGCCGCTACCAGATCTACCTGCACTCCGACCGCGCCGCCAGCGCCAAGATCTACAACAACACGATCTACAACGACAAATCCGCGTACCTCATCTACGGATATGGCTCGTACCTCGAAGCCCGCTACGACATCAGCGACAACGTGGTGTACTCGACGCGGCCCGCGACGCTCACGACGAGCCCGACCATCACCTACGACCACAACCTGTACGGCGGCGCGGATCTCGCGGTGCCCGAGGGTGACGAGCACGCGGTGATCGCCGACCCGCACTTCGCCGACGCCCCCCTCGACGGCCCCTACGGCACGCCGGAGACGGGCCCGCGCCTGGAGACCGCGTACGGGCTGCGCGTCACCTCCGGCTCGTACGCCATCGACACGGGCACGCGGATCGACGGGAACGGCGGGCGCGACTACGCGGGCCGGCCGCTGTACAACGGCGCTCCCGACCTCGGCGCCTTCGAGTACGCCACGGCCAGGGGTGCGAAGGGCGAGGCGGTCATCGGCACCGTGCGCGGCCCGTCGGGCAACCCGGTCGCCGGCGCCACCGTGACCGTGGCGGGCGCGAGCGCCACCACCGGCCCCGACGGCCGGTACGCGGTCAAGGACGTGCGCTTCGGCGACGTCACCGTGACGGCCGCCAAGGACGACTACGACCAGGCGACCGTCACCGCCCGCGTCCGGTACGGCAACGTCACCACGGCGGACCTCACCCTGACCCCGAACAGCACGGCCGGCTCGATCACCGGCCGCGTCCTCGACCAGGCCGCCCGGCCGCTGCCCGGCGCCACCGTCACCGTCCTGGACGGCGACCGCCCGCTCGCCACCGCCGCCGGCGGCGCCGACGGCGGCTTCGCCGTGGCGGACGTGCCGATGGGGGAGGGGTACACGGTCCGCGCCGAGGCCGCCGGTCACCTCGCGGCGACCCGGACGGGCGTCACCGTGGAGCCCGCCACCGAGACCGACGCCGGCTCGCTGCTCCTGCTGGGCCCGACCGCCGAGACCGTGGCCGAGCACACCTTCGACGACCTGCCCGCCGGGCCTCTGACCAGCGGCGACGGCCTCGTGGTAAGCAGCGCGGGCGGCAGCGTCGAGGTCGTCGAGACGCCGGACGGCAAGAGCGCCAGGCTCTCCCGCACCGCCGACAGCGGCAGCACCAGCCTGTCCCGGACGTTCGCTCTGAACGGCATCGTGACCGTCGAGGCGAACGTCATGAGCGAGGAGCCGTACACCTCCGGCAACCACTGGTGGGGCGTGCCGTACATCAGGGGCACGAACGGCCAGAACGCCGTCAGCGTCGCCTTCACCAAGGACACGATCGTCGCCTACGAGGGCACGGCCACCAAGACGCTCGGCGCCTACGAACCCGGCCGCCGGTATCGCGTCTCCACCGTCATCGACACCGTCAACCAGCACTTCGACCTGTACCTCGACGGCCGGCGCGTGCTGGACGACGCCGCCTTCCGGGCCCCGCTGGACGCCGTCGCGCAGGTCGACTACTACGCCAACAGCTCCAACTACGGCAGCGTCACCATCGACGACTTCCGGGTCTCGCAGGGGCTCGCCGTCGAGGGAGCCGCGGGCGCGTGACGCCGATGCCACAATGACCGGCATGCACGACGGGCCCAAGTCCCCGCCAACGCTGCACGACGTCGCCCGGGAGGCCGGCGTCTCCATCGCCACGGCGTCGCGCGCGCTCAACGGCAGCACGCGCAACGTCAGGTCGGAGAACGCCTCCCGGGTGCGGGCGGCGGCGGCCAAGCTCGGCTACCAGCCGCACCTGTCGGCGCAGGCCATCGCGAAGGGCTCGACCAGGACCGTCGCGCTGGTGGTGCGCGACGTGGCCGACCCCTACTTCTCCGCCATCGCCGCCGGGGTCAGCCGGGCGGCGGAGGCGGACCGGCTCATCGTCACCATGGCGGTGGCCGAGGGCTCGCCCGAACGCGAGCTGGAGATCGTCAGGACCCTGCGCGGCCAGCGTCCGCGCGTCATCATCGTCGCCGGCAGCCGCGTCGACGGCGCCGGCACCGGCGACGCCCTGGTGGAGGAGCTGCGCCACTACCGTACGGCCGGCGGGCGGGTGGTGCTGATCAGCCAGCGGGACCTGCCGTTCCCGACCGTCACCATCGACAACCGCGGCGGCGCGGAACGGCTCGCGCGGGCGCTGCTCGGCGCCGGCTACCGCCGCTTCGCCGTCTTCGTGGCGCCCGCCGCGATCCGCACGTCCCGCGACCGGCACGAGGGCTTCCTCGCCGGGCTGCGTGGCTGCGGCGTGCCCGAGCCGCTCGCCATTGAGACCGGCTTCACCAGGGAGGGCGGTTACGAGGCGGCACGGCGGCTGGTGGCGCGCGGGTTCGAGGACGTGGAGGCGGTGTTCGCGGTCAACGACGTGATGGCGATCGGCGCCATGACCGCGTTCCGCGACGCCGGCGTCGTTCCGGGCGCCGACATCGGGGTGGCGGGGTTCGACGACATCGCCTCGGCGGTCGACGTCGTCCCCGCGCTCACCTCCGTAACCGTCCCGCTGCGGGAGGCCGGCACGTGGGCCATGCGGCTCGCGCTGGCGCAGGACGAGGCGGCGGGCGCGGAGCTGTCGGCGGAGATGCCGACCCGCGTCGTCCTGCGCGACAGCACCCCCGCCCGCTCCGCGCCGTAACGTTCAGCGGGGCCGGATACGTCCGAACGAGGCGAACCAATGGGCCATCGCCTCGTCCCGGCGGCCGGCCACGGCCGACTGCAGAGACTGCTTGGTCACCGTCCGCGCCATCTCGCGCAGCGGCCAGTGCTCGGGCTCCACCTGGGCCTGGACCAGGCCCGCGGCCAGCGTCGCCGCCAGCGCCATCACCGCCCGCGGCGGCACCTGCTCGTCCAGGTCGCACTCCTCCAGCATGTCGGCCAGGCTCGCCGACCAGCTCGCGCGGATGCTGCGGGCGCAGCTCTCCCGCGCGACGTCGAGGCGCACGCCGTCCCACACCGCGTCCACGAGCTTGGCCGCCTTCGCCTCCAGGTCCTCGCCGTGCAGCAGGGACGCCAGCTCGACCGCGTGGGCGAGCGCGAGCTGGGCGGCGAGCGCCACGTACGCGACGGTCGAGACCTGCGGGCCCGGCTCGTCGAGCCGGGCGTCGAGCCGCTTCAGCAGCTCCCGGTACCGGCCGCGCGCGGCGCGGACGTCCGCCGCGAGCGCCGGTGAGTGCTCCGGGCCGAGCTCCGGGTCCTGTTCCTCCAGCGTCATAGCAGTGAGCATCCCAACGAGCGCCGGGCGGCTCGCTGGCTCATGTCTCCGTGTCGCGGAAAATCCAGGTAGGCGCTGGCATCCGGTGGCATCGCCTGCTTTGGCCGTTGACCAGGTGCTTCGCGGGTCGGGTGTGGAGCGGGGGAGCAGGGGCAGCGGGCAGGCATGGCTGGCATCACACTGCGCAGCAGCGCCTTCAACGACCACACGCTCATCCCGTACGAGCACTCCCACGAGGCCGGGGACCTGTCGCCGGAGCTGGAATGGGAGGGCGTGCCCGACGGCGCGGCCGAGCTGGCGCTGCTGTGCGACGATCCGGACGCGCCGATGGGCACCTTCACCCATTGGCTGGTCGCGGGCATCCCGCCCGACACGACGGGGCTCGACCCAGGCGCCGACCTCAAGGGGTTCGCCGCCGGCCGCAACGACTACGGCGGGCAGGGGTACGGCGGCCCGCATCCGCCCGTCGGAGACGCGCCGCACCGCTACTTCTTCCGGCTTTTCGCGCTGACCCGGCCGTCCGGGCTGTCCGACGGTTTCTCCGCCGACGAGTTCCGGCGCGCGATCGACGGCAACACGCTGGCCTCGGGCACATTGGTCGGAACCTACGGGCGCTGACCGCTACTGAGCCTCGATCTGAGGGGTAGGGGAGCGGTGAACCCGGTTCGTCTACCACGGGAGGCCGATATGGGTACCTCAGGAGTCGGCAAGACCGTCCAGGACGTCATGCACAAGGGAGCCGCCTGCGTCGGCGAGAACGACTCCCTGCGCCGGGCGTCGGAAATGATGCGCGACATGTCGGTCGGCTCGCTGCCGATCTGCGGTGAGGACGACCGGCTGAAGGGCATCATCACCGACCGGGACATCGTGGTCAAATGCTGTGCCGAGGGCAAGAACCTCGACACGACCACGGCGGGCGAGCTGGCCCGCGGGCTGGTGTGGGTGGAGGCTCACACCAGCGTCGAGGAGGCGCTGCAGAAGATGGAGCAGCACCAGATCAAGCGCCTGCCGGTGATCGACAACCACCGGATCGTCGGCATGGTCAGCGAGTCCGACCTGGCCAAGGAGCTGCCCGACAGCAAGCTGGCCGAGTTCGTCCACCGGGTCTACGCCCCGGCGTGACGCGGCTCGACCGACGTCCAACAACCGGAAGCCACGGCCGCACGGCCGTGGCTTCCTGGTGTGCGAGGGGCCCGACGGGGCCGCCGCCCCGGCGTCCGATGCGCGTGGCTGTCGGCGCGGGGAGGGGCCCCGCCGGGCGCGGCCGCGGGGACCGCGCTCATGCGGGGAAGTGGTCAGGCGGTACGGCGGCCCAGGTCACGCAGCTGGTTCACGGTCAGCGCGGAGACGTTCTGGTCGATGGGGGAGTCGGTGTACTGGTGGATCGTCCACGACTTCCAGTCGGCGGGCGGGCTCACCTGGCCCCTGGCCTTGCTGTAGTGCGCGACCCACAGCGGGTACTCCGACAGGCCCTTGCCGTAGGTGTCGGCGAAGTTCCAGCCGCTGTAGAACATCGGGGTGATCCCGGTCTTCTCCTTCACGTACCCCAGCCAGGTCTTGGCCCAGGCGTTGACCTCGTCGACGGACTGGCCGTCGGCGCTCTCCAGGTCGAGCACCAGCAGGTCGCCGGCCTTGGCGGGCTGCGAGTTCACCACGGACAGGAAGTGCTTGGCCTCGCTGACGGCGTCGTTGCCCGGGTGGGCGAAGTGGTAGGCCCCGCGGACGATGCCCTTCTTGCCGAGCTCGCGCCAGTGCCTGGCGAAGGAGGAGTCGACGAAGTCGGTGCCCTCGGTGGCCTTGATGATGCCGAACTGCGCGGAGCTGTCGGCCCAGTCGTAGGTGGGCTGGTAGTGCGAGACGTCGAGACCGTAGGTGAGGGGCCCGGCCTCGGCGGCGGGCGCCGGAGCGCGGTCGGCGGGCGTGACCTGCGCGGCCTGCGCGGCGCCGGGCAGGGCGGCGAAGGCGGTGGACGCCGCCAGGACGGCGCCGCCGACGGCGAGGCCGACACGCTTGACGGGCAGATCGAGGCGACTCTTCAGGGTACGGGGGACGAGCATGAGGGCATTGACTCCTAGCTTCCATGCCGCCTACCGGGTTAGCTGACGGGTTCGGGCTTGGAAGTGCCCTACGGGCGCAGCGTGCGGCTGGTGTCCGATTCACCCCAGAAAGGTGGGTCCCCGGTTCCGCGAGAGGCGGATTCGGCGGCCGCACGGCTCCCGATCTGGGAGCGGCGTACGGTCCTGTCAACGAAGCGACGAGAGGTCATCTGACCTTTGCCGCGAATAGGTAAAAAGGTATGCACCTCTCCATAGGGAGTGCAAGTGGTACGTATCGGAATCGCGTGTTTTTTCGCCTTAAAGGCGCTGAAACCCCGTGTATGCCGGGACTCTGGGCTGGGTAAAGTTTGCGGCCTTCAGCCGACGCGGCGCCATTCGTACGGGACAGAAGGGGTGGGTGTGACGGATGGGTTGACTGCCTGACCTGTCCGTGAAGGCGCCCGACATTTTGCGAAATCGTGGGTCCCGTATGGCCCGCTGGACAGGGCCGGACAGGTGTGATGGTGGGATCACTATGGAACCCAGCGACGCCGTTCCCGCTGCGGAGAGGTACGGGCTCAGCCAGGAACTCATGCGAGCACTCCTCCACGGGGTGCACCTGGGCCTCTACATCCTCGACGAGTGCGGCCGGATCATCATGATCAACCCGTACGCCGAGCAGGTGCTGGGGCGTTCCGCCCGCGAGCTGATCGGCGCCGACGCGCACGACCTGCTGCACCGCAACCCCGACGGCAGCAAACTGCCCCGGAGCCAGTGCCCGCAGATCCAGGCGCTCGAGATGGCCGACAGCGTGCACACCGAGGAGACGTGGTTCGTCCGGGGCGACGGGGAGCTCATACCCCTCGGCCTGATGGGGGCGGCGATCCAGCTGGACGGCCGCCTGGGGGCGGTCGTGCTCTTCTACGACCTGCGCCGGCACAAGGCGATCGAACAGGAGCAGGCGGCCCACCTGTCCGTGCTCGAGGAACTGGCCGGACGGCTGTCACTGATGGCCGAGATCAGCACCGTGCTGGCCTCCACCCTGGACAAGGAGGAGGCACTGCGGCGGCTCACCCGGCTGGTGGTGCCCCGGCTGGCCGACTGGGCGGTGATCGACCTGCTCGGCCCCGGCGGCGAGCTGCGCAGGGTCTCGATCGTCTCCGGCAACAGGGAGGACAACGCCATTGCGAGGCAGTGGGAGGGGGTGCTGCCCGCATCGGACGAGCTCTCCCACTCGCCGATGGCCCGGGTGCTGCGCGGCAGCCCCTCGGTCCTGCTCACCGGGCACGACCTGGCGAGTCGCGACGGGTCACCGTTCTGCGTCTTCCAGCGCAGGCTGTTCGACCACATCAGGCCCACTTCGGTGGTCATCGCGCCGCTGCGCACCCCGCGCCGCGTACTGGGCGCGATCTCGCTCGCCCGGTGCGCGCCCACTCCCGACTTCGACATGCCGGACCTGTCGCTGATCGACGACATCGCGGGCCGCGCCGGGCTGTCCGTGGACAACGCCGACATGTACGAGGTGCAGCGCCGCATCGCCGAGACCATGCAGCGCCACCTGATCAGCCCGCTGCCCGCGATCGAGGAGCTGGAGATGGCCGCCCGCTACCAGCCCGCGCCGCGCGGCTCCCGCGTCGGCGGCGACTGGTACGACGCGTTCCCGCTGCCCGGCGGCCTGACCGCGCTCGTCATCGGCGACGTGACGGGCCACGACCTGCAGGCCGCGGCCGACATGTCGCAGATCCGCAACATGCTGCGCACGATGGCCTGGGCCGAGCGCACGTCACCCAGCCGGGTGGTCGCCCGGCTCGACGAGGCGCTGCCGTACATCGCCGGCGACCTGATGGCCACGCTGGTGCTGGCGCTGGCCGAGCGGTGCGAGCGGGGACGATGGCGGCTGCGCTGGACCAGCGCCGGGCATCCGCCGCCGCTGCTGGTCGGCGACGACGGCGGCGCGGTCTTCCTGGAGGGGGCCGAGGGCCTGCTGCTCGGCACCGGCCTGGCCATGGAGCGGACCGACGCCGTCGCGCCCATCCCGCCGGGCGGCACCGTCCTGCTCTACACCGACGGTCTCATCGAGAACCGCGAGGAGTCTCTCGACGAGGGCATGAGCCGCCTGAGCCGGCACGCCGCCGCGCTGGCCGGCCTGCCGCTGCCGGTGTTCTGCACCGAGATCCTCGGCCGCATGCGCAACGACGTGATGGACGACGTCGCGCTGCTCGCCCTGCGCCCCCGATCCTGAGGGCGTTCAGAGCGCGGCGAAGCCGCGCAGCATGGCCCCGAGCGCGAAGTCGAAGTACCGCGAGGACGACTGGCCAGTGCCGTTCCTGCCCGCGCTGACCGGCGTCCCCGCCCTCGTGGAGGCGTGACCCCTCAGCCCGCCGCGGCGAACGTCTTCACGTCCAGCCGCTCGCGCAGATACTTCAGGTCGAGCATGAGGTCGGCGACGCGCTGCAGCCGCCGGGTGTCCGTCCTGGCCGGATAGGCGCCCAGGGTCGCGCGGGCGGCCGCCGACGCGGGGACGCGGATGTACGTCGGCAGGATCGACGCGACCTTCTTGCGGTCGGCGGCGGCCAGACGCTGGGCCTTGGCGAGCGCCCGCTGGAAGGCGGCCAGCGTCCGCGGGTTGGCCGTGCGCCAGGTCGCCGAGGTCATCCAGCCGGCGGTCGGCAGGCCCGCTGCGGGGCCGGTCATGGGGTCGGCCAGCAGCCGCAGCGCACCGCTCTTCAGCCCCGCGGACAGGAACGGCTCCGGCAGCCAGGCGGCGTCCGCGGTGCCCTTCTTCAGCACGGCGGTCATGTCAGGGAAGGGCGTCTCGCGCAGGACGAGGGCTTCGGACGACAGGCCGTGCCCGCGCAACGTGGCGTCGATCGTGAGCTGGGCGGTGCCGACCAGGACGTTGACCGCGACCTTCTTCTCCTTGAGCTGGGCGACCTTCCTGATGGGGGAACGGGCCGGGACGACGAGCCCGTACGCCCCCGGCGCCGCGCGGTGCATCTCCCCGGTGACGTCGATCGGAAGGTCCCTGCTGCGGGCGAGGAACGCCGCGACGTAGTCGGCCTGCACGAGGTCCAGCCGGCCGGCCAGCATGGCGGGGATCGCCGCGCCGCCGCCCACGATGGCCGGCGGCTCCACGGTGAGCCCCGCCTCCTCGAAGTAGCCCTCCGACCGGGCCAGGAACAGCGGAGCGGCCTCGGCCGACGGCACGAACCCCACGGTGATGGTGTCGCGCTCGGGCGCCTGGACCGTGACCTGCCGCGGGGCCGGCTCGGTGGCGCCGGCGCTGGAGCAGGCGGACAACAGCACCGCCGCGGCGACGCAGGCGGTGAGGACGCGGCTGAAAGACGTCAAGACGGTTCCGTTTCGGGTGTGGTGGGCTCTAGCGCATGAGGACGCCGGGCAGCGTCAGGGTCGAGAACTGCAGCTCCTGCGGGTAGACGGCGACCTGGCGGGCGCGTCCGGTGCGGGCGTCGACGGCGTAGGAGTGGTAACGCTTCCCGCTGGAGACGACGATCTCCACCTCGTCGCGGCTCCGCCAGACGCCGGTGCCCAGCAGGTTCGCGTCCGGCGGCAGCCCGGCGACGGGCACCTTGCGCAGCCGCCGGCCGGTCGTGGCGTCGAGCAGGGTGAGGGCGGGCTTCGGCAGGTCCATGTGCTCGACGGCGGCCACCGTGCGGCCGTCCGGGGCGAGCTCGCTGAACCAGAGGAACGTGCCGTCGAACCGCACCTCCTTGCCGCCGCCCGCGACCGGTCGCAGCCACAGGTCGGTCTTGACGTGCCGGACCAGCTCGGCGACGCCGTCCTTGATGCCGTAGAGCACGTACCGGCCGGGCACCGACACCGTCCTGCCGGTGCGCATGTCGATGATCGTGCCGGGCTCCCTGCCGCCCACGTGCGGGTCGAAGGCGAGGTAGCGGCCGTCGTCGGAGAGCACGAGCTGCGAGCCCGTGCCGATCCGCTCCTCCGCCACCGCGACCGGCGAGGTCACCTCGGCGCCGGTCACCAGGTCGCGCACGACGTGCGCCCGGGCCTCCCTGCTGTAGTAGGCCAGCGCGTGCCCGTTCCGGCTGATCGCGATAGGCACCCGCGGTTCCTCGTCGGTCGAGACGAGCGCCTCCCGGACCCGGTAGATCGCGCCGCCGCGCGTGACCACCCGCCACTCGGAGGCGTCGCAGGTCGGCGTGACGATCGGGTGGTTGCGCTCGCACGGCGACAGGTAGGCGTGGCTGATCGCGCCCACCGCGCCGCCGGGCAGGTCGCGTACGGTCCCTGCTTCCTCCGCCACCACCTGTGGCGCCGCCGGCTCGGCCGCGCGGGGCCACAGCGCCACCCCGCCCGCCGTCGTGGCCACCGCCGCGACGACGGCCGCGACGACCGCCGCCACGACCGGCGCCACGACCGCCGTGAGCCGGGCGTGGCGCCTTTGCCGGTGCCGGGCGATGGCCGTGTCGGCCAGGTCGACCGGCGGCGCCTGCTCGGCGAGCTCCTTCATGGCCTGGCGCAGCCTCGTCACCGGCCCACCTCTCCGGCGGGACGGGCGGTGCGCGCCGAGGCCCGCAGGCGGGGGCCGTCGTGTCCTTCCATGCGCCCCTCCTCTCACCCCTTCCCAACGCGCCCTGGCCGCCGAAAGGTTGTGCGGGGAGCCGGTCAGGGTGCGAGCAGCCGGTCCACGAGTGCCTGGAGGGTCACGGCGCCGATCAGCCGACGGTCGTCACCGACCACGGCGACCAGCGGGCTGCGGGTGCGGGCCATGAGCGCGGCCAGCTCCAGCACGGTGGCGTCGGGGTCGGTGAGCGGCAGCTCGCGCCGCCGTCCGGGCAGCGCCTCGCGCACGGTGCGGCCGTCCAGCCCGTGCAGGAACGCGTCGGCGTGCGCCTCGTCCACCACGCGGGCCAGCGCGGGATCGTCCTGGCAGTACGCGGGCACGGCCAGCCGCAGCACTTCGGTGCCGGGCAGGATCGTGACCGGCGTGCCGTCGTCGCCGACCACGATGAGGCCGGGCAGATCCTGGTCGGCCAGCAGCCGGGCCGCGTCGATCACGGGGGAGTCGAGGCCGACGGTGGGGAAGTCGGCGAGCAGGTCTCGGGCGCGCATGGGGGCATCCTTCGCGGTCGGGAACGGGGGACCTGCCGACCAGACTTCCCGGCGCACCGCCTCCGACGCTAACAGCGATCAACGGGGTGGCGCCAGGGGCCGGGCCTGACCTGCGCGGCGGGCGCCGGCTTTGCGAGGCTGTAAGGGAGCACTTCTCCTCGTGAGGGGGTGGGCGATGTCCAGACGGATCGTGGTCGGCTTCGACGGGTCCGCGCCGGCCGTGGCGGCCGTGGAGTGGGCCGCCGCCGACGCCCGGCGACGCGAGCTCGACCTGTTGATCGTGCACGTGGGCGAGCCCGCGGAAGAGAGCGCCGGCCTGCTGGAGGACGCCGCCGCCCGGGCACACGCTCTGACCGGGGGCGTCGCCGTCACCGCGGAGTCGCGTACCGGGAACGTCGTCGGCGAGCTCATCGCCGCCTCCTCGCAGGCCGACACGCTCGTGGTGGGCAGCCGGGGGCGCGGCGGGTTCGCCGGGATGGTGGCCGGCTCGGTCAGCATGGGCGTGGCCGGGCACGCGCACGCGCCGGTCGTCGTCGTCCGCGGCCCCCGCGTCGTCGAGTACGGCCGGGTCGTCGTCGGCTACGACGGGTCCGAGCAGGCGGAGGCGGCCATGGAGTTCGCCGTCGAGCAGGCCCGATCCCGCCTGGCGCAGCTGCACGTGGTCACGGCCTGGCCGGTGCCGGTGCCGGCCCCGTACGCGCCGGCCTACGACGACCTCATCGAGGAGGCCGTACGCGCGGAGCTGGAGACGGCGCGCGCCCGGGTCCAGCCGTGGCGGGAGCGCAACCCCGGCCTGATCATCACCGACGACCAGCCGCGCGACCACCCCGTGCCGGCCCTGACCCGGATCTCCGAGACGGCCGACCTGGTCGTGGTGGGCTCGCACGGCCGCGGCGGGCTGGCCGCGGCGGTGCTCGGCTCGGTCAGCCACGGCGTGCTGCGCCACGTCTCCTGCCCGGTCGCGGTCGTGCGCGCGTGAGCGAGGTGGCCGTGCTCGTGGGGCTGCAGGCGTCGGGCAAGAGCACGTTCTACCGCCGCCGGATGGCGGAGACGCACGTCCACGTGAGCAAGGACGCCTTCCCCAACGCCCGCCACCGTCAGCGGCGCCAGCTCAGGCTCGTCGCGGAGGCGCTGGAGCAGGGCCGCGACGTCGCCGTGGACAACACCAACCCCTCTCCCGAGGAGTGGAGCCCGCTCGTCGTGCTGGCCAAGGAGCGCGGCGCCCGCGTGGTGGCCTACTGGTTCCCGCCCGACCTGCCCGCCTCCCTGGCCCGGAACCTGCTGCGCCTCGGGCGGTCGCGGGTGCCGGAGGTCGGCGTGCGGGCCACGTTCCGGCGGCTGCGCCGCCCGCGCCGGTCGGACGGGTTCGACGCCGTGCGCACCGTGACCTTCGACGGCAGCGGTGGCTTCACCGTCACGGACGAGGAGCCTGCCGATCAGGACAAGTCCGACAGGTCGAGGACGAACCGGTAGCGGACGTCATTGCGCCGGAGGCGGTCGAACGCCTCGTTCACCTGAGCCGAGGGCAGCAGCTCGATGTCGGCGGTGACGCCGTGCTCGGCGCAGAAGTCCAGCAGGGCGGCGGTCGCGGGCCGGCCGCCGCTGCCCGCCGAGCCGAGCCTCTTGCGCCCGATCAGCAGGTCGGTGGTCTGCACGGTGACCGGGCCGAGGTGACCGACCTGGCTGAGCGTCCCGTCCATGGCGACGAGCCGCAGGTACGGGCCGAGGTCGTGGTCGGCGGAGATGGTGTCGATGACGACGTCGAACCGGTCCCGGGCGTCGGCCAGCCGCGCCGCATCCGTGGACACGAGAAGGTCGTGGGCGCCGAGACGGCGGGCGTCGTCCGCCTTGTCGGGCGATCGGCTGATGACCGTGGTCTCGGCGCCGAGCGCGACGGCGAGCTTGACCGCGAGGTGCCCCAGGCCGCCGAGCCCCGCTACGGCGACGCGGGTGTCCGGCCCCACGCCGAGGGCGCGTAGCGGCTCCCAGACGGTGATCCCGGCGCAGAGCAGCGGGGCCACGCCGGCGGGGTCGAGACCGGCGGGCAGGCGGTAGGCGAACCGGTCGCGGACGACGTACTCGCGGGAGTAGCCGCCCAGGGTGGTCGATCCGTCGTGGCGGTCGGTGCCGCCGTAGGTCAGGGTCGGGAACTCGTGGCAGAAGTTCTCCTGGCCGGCCCGGCACATGGGGCACACGCCGCACGAGTCGACGATGTTGCCGACCGCGACCGGGTCGCCGGGGGCGAAGCCGGTGACGTCCGGGCCGACCTCGGTCACGACCCCGGTGAACTCGTGGCCCGGCACCAGCGCGCCGCCGGGATGGGAGGCCACGGCGTGCAGATCGCTGTGGCAGACGCCGCAGTAGTCCACCCGTACGGCGAGGTCGTCGGGACGCAGGTCGCGCCGTTCGAGGGACGCCCGCCGCAGCGGCGTCGTGGGGCCGTCCGCTCGCCAGCCCACTGTGGTCCTCATGGGGAGACTCCTATAAACAGACTGTTCGGTCTGTTTGACACTAACCTCGCTTCGGACGGCAAGCAAACCGAATGGTCTGTTTGGTAGCCTGGCGGGCATGTTCGACCAGCAGCTGACCTCCCGTGGCGCCGCCACCCGCAAGCGCATCCTGGAGGTGGCGACCCGCGAGTTCGCCGAGCACGGCATCGCCGGGGCACGCATCGAACGCATCGTCGCCGCCGCCCGTACGAACAAGGCGCAGCTCTACGCCTACTTCGGCAGCAAGGAAGGGCTGTTCGACGCGATCTTCTTCGGCTCGCTGGAACGGATCATGAACGTCGTGCCGATCGACGGCACCGACCTCGCCGACTGGGCCGTGCGCCTCTACGACGAATACCTGCGCCGCCCCGACCTCATCCGGCTGGCCACCTGGGCCCGCCTGGAGCGCCGCCCGGCCGGCCATCTCGTCGAGGAGGCCGATCGCCTCGACGACCCCAAGCTGCGCGCCATCGCCGAGGCCCAGGCGGCGGGCATCGTGCGCCCTGGCGACCCGTTCGACGTGATGGCCCTGGTCATCGCGATGTCCATGGCCTGGTCGCCGGTCAGCAACGTCTATGCCGCCAGCACCGACGAGCCCGCCGAGCTGCACGAACGCCGCCGCGCCCTGCTCGGCGAAAGCGTCCGGCGCGCCGTGATGACCGGCTGAGGCGCTGGGCTGGATCCAGGTGACGACGGGCCGCGCCGGACGAGTCGAGCGACTCCAGAACGCCGCAACCCGCGACGGCTCAAACCGGAAGGACGGACCCTTCGCGCGGCTCGTTCCCACCGCCGCCGACGCCCGGCGCCGGGAACGAACGTGGCACCACCCCTGACGGAGTGGTGCCGTTCCCATGGTTCAGCGGGCTGCCGGCTACGCGTTCGCCCGAAGTACGGCCTGGGCGACCTCGTCAGGGTGGGTGATCATCCCTTCATGGGTCAGACCAGGGATGATCTCCGGCTTGAGCCCGAGACGTGCGGCGAACTCGGCTCCCGGTCGCGGCAGGGCCGTGTCGTTCCCGGCGAGCAGATACCGCGCGCGGATCCCGAGATCGGTCACCAGAGGCGCACGCAGGACGTCCAGCATGTAGGCGCCGGGCTGCGGGGTCAGCAGTTCGAGGAGCATGCGCTGGGCCTCCTCCGGGAATCCCGGCAGGAGCAGCGGCTTGACGACATCCTCGAGGCCGGCCGTCCAGGCCCGGCCCGGAGAGGACGAGATGATCTGCTCGATGAGAGCCCGGACCTCCGGCGGGTTCTCCGCCACGGATGACGTGTTGGGCCGGGGAACGTAGGCGCTGAAGTAGACGACCTCGGTGACTTGGTTCCGCAGGCGAGCGGCGGCCCCGGTCGTCGGGTAACCGCCCCAGCTGTGGCAAACCATGATCACGTTCTTGCCGGAGAGCTTCTTGACCTGGCGGACCACATGGTCGATCGCGTCCTCAAGCCGCAACCCGGCGGGATCGTCCTCATAGCCGAGGCCGGGAAGGGTGAGGGCCACCGCGCGACGGCCGGCCGCGCGCAGACGCTTCGCCACCGGCTCCCAGGACCAGGCGCCGTGCCAGGCACCGGGAATCAGGACGTACGTCGGGGATGAATGCCCCGAATGCCCGTTCTCTCCGTGCGTGAGAGCAGTAGCACGCGCCGCGGTGCTGGTCAGCGCCGCGGCCGCGGCCCCGGCGCCGACCCCGCCGAACAGCCCCAGCGCCCGTCGCCGAGAGAGGCCGCCGTCATTCGGTGCTTTGTTCTCAGCTTCCATGTCTCTTTCCCCCTATGTCCGGCATGCCGCGCCATCAGGCCCTCCCTGACGATCATCGAACATGCTGTCCGGACAATATGTACGAAAGAGTATCTTTATGGCTGTTTGTCCCATTCGCCCTTTTGGTGAATTCCGAATGAACTACTGACGGTGGACGGGTGCCACCAGCGCGGTGAGGAGCGGCGCTGCCGTTTCGTGCCGTTCGTGCCAACGGTGCACCGCCGCTTCGCCGGGTGCGGCGCCGCGCGCGTTCGACTCCGTCAGCGTGCGGCCGGCCAGAGGGAGTCGCCGACTCAGGAGGGGGAGCCCGAGGTGAAGGGCCAGCGGCGGGCTATCGCGACGTGCAGGATGACGGCGAGGCCGAGGGCGTTGAGCCCGACGTGGCCGACCCAGTCGTCGGCGGTGGCTCTGTCCCACGCGAGCGTGGCCGCGTACGCCTCCAGCGCGAACGACAGGACGGCGGCGAGCACGATCACGGCGGCGAGGGAGACGACGCGTTCGGCCGCGGGCGGCAGGCGCGACTGCAGCCACCCCTCGAACAGGATCCCGACCACGAGGCCCGCGGCGATGAGCTGCCCCGCCACGGCGGTGATGACGTCCGTGCGCACCTCGCCCGCGACGTGCACGGCCGCGTACGTCAGCAAGGCCCCGCCCACGACGACGACGTTGGCCGACAGGATCCGCACCCACCGCCGGCCGAGCCCGGCGAACGGCCAGCCGCGCCAGACGACGTAGATCCCGACCTGCCAGAGCCCGGTGAGCACGAGCAGCGCCCCCAGCTCCGAGCCGCTCACCAACCCGCCGCGCTCGACCGCGAAGTGCACCACCAGGGCCGCCGCCCAGGCCACCGCCAGCGCGCACGCCCCCGAGGCGATCCTGCCGAGGCGCCGCAGCGGCCAGCCCTCCCAGGCGAAGGTGATCTGCAGCATCGCGACGAAGGCGCCGCCCCCGATCGACATGGTGGCCGGGAACGTGGCCGCATGCCCCGCTCCGGGGGTGGGATCGAAGACGCCGCGCAGGTCGGGCCGGTCGACCACGGCCTGGGCGAGCAGGGTCAGCAGGATCCCGGCGAACGCGATCACCAGCGTGTCGGCCGGTCCCGACCAGCCGGGACGCAGGCTGGAGCCGGGCCAGTCCTCCCACCAGAACGCGATCATCGCCACCACCGGCAGCGAGAACGTGATCAGCGGGCCGAGCACCAGCACCGACCCCTCGGGGCCGCCCACGCCGACGGAGAGCAGGACGGCCACCGGCAGCACGAGCACCAGGCCGATCAGGCCGAGACCCGGCTGGCGGGCGTGCCGCCACAGCTCCGCGTCGAGGTGGGGACGCCGGTGGGCGGTGAGGAGAGGGCGGTCGGGCAGAGGGACGTCGCTCATGAGGACGCGGGCGGGTCCATGACGAGCTCGGCGGCGAGCGGCAGCCGCCGCAGGCGGCGCCCGGTCGCGTGGAAGACCGCGTTGGCCACGGCCGCGGCGGCCCCCACCTGGCCGATCTCGCCCACACCCTTGATCCCGAGCGGCACGACGTCGTCCTCGACCTCGACGAACTCGACGGTGATCTCCGGGATGTCGGCGTTGACCGGCACGAGGTACTCGCCGAGGTTGCTCGCGCCCCAGCGGCCGTGGCGGGTGTCCATCTCGTTGCCTTCGAGCAGCGCCTGGCTCAGACCCCACACCATGCCGCCCACGAGCTGGCTGCGCGCCAGCTTGGGGTTCAGCACCCGTCCCGGCGCGAACACGCCGACCATGCGCCGGACCCGGACCAGGCCGAGATCCGGATCCACGGCGACCTCGGCGAACTGGGCGCCGAAGGTCAGCAGGCCGTGCGGGGTGTCCAGCGGCGGCGGCGTCCAGCTGCCCACCGCCTCGGCGTCCGCCAGCCGGTGGCGGATCATCAGGTCGGCGTAGGACTCCCCGGTCCCTGGCCGGTCGCGCAGCCGCATCCGCCCGTCGGCGACCTCCACGGCCGCCGGATCCGCGCCGTGCAGCGGCGAGGCCGCGTCGGCGACCGCCATCGCGACGAGCCGGTCGCGCAGCGCCGTCGCGGCGGCGTGCACGGCGGCGCTCACCATGCCGGCGCCGGCCGAGCCCACCGCGGCCGAGGTGTTCGGCAGGTCGGTGTCGCCCGCCTCGAACCGTACGGACTCCAGGGGCAGGCCGAGCGCGTCGGCGGCGACCTGCGTGGCCACGGTCAGCACCCCCGTGCCGAACTCCTGGGTGCCGGTCTGCACGACCGCGCTGCCGTCCTCGTACACGCGGGCGCGGGCGCGCTGCTCCGGCATGAAGAACGCCACCGGGTACGCCGCCGCGGCCATCCCGGTGCCGATCAGCCAGTCGCCGTCCCGGCGGACGCGCGGCCTCGGGTCGCGCCCGTGCCAGCCGAACCGCTCCGCGCCGAGGCGCAGGCATTCGGCCAGCCCGTCGCTCGACCAGGGATTGCCGCGCGGGTCGGCGCCGGCGTGGTTGCGCAGCCGCAGCTCCACCGGGTCGACGCCGAGCTCGTACGCGAGCTCGTCCATCGCGGTCTCCAGCGTGAAGACGCCCAGCGTCTCACCGGGCCCGCGGGTGAACGTCGGCGTCATCGTGTTGCCCTGGATCAGACTGTGCACGCCCTCGTAGTGCTCGACGCCGTACAGCTGGGAGGACACCCCGGTCGCCGGCTCCGCCCAGTCGTCGAAGCGGGAGGTGATCGAGAGCTTGTGGTGGCGGATCGCGGTCAGGCGCCCGTCCCGGGTCGCGCCGAGCGAGATCGACTGCTCCTGCTCCTCGCGGTGCCCGTTGGAGGTGTACGTCTGCGCCCGGGTGAGCGCCAGCCGTACGGGCCTGCCGACGTGCCGTGCGGCCATCGCGGCGAGCGTCACGTGCGGCCAGGTCATCGCCTTCGAGCCGAAGCCGCCGCCGACGAAGTGCGTGATGACCCGGACGTGCGACAACGGCAGCCCGAGCAGGTGCGCCACGGTCAGCTGGGTGGCGCGGATGCCCATCGTCGAGTCGTAGAGGGTCAGCCGGCCGTCCTGCCACACCGCCGTGGTGGCCGGCGGCTCGAGCGCGTTGTGGTGGTTGGCGGCGAACCGGTAGCCGGCCTCGACGCGCACCGGCGCCTCGGCCAGCGCCGTCTCGACGTCGCCGCGCTCGTCGCGGCCGGGCATGAGCCCGCCGAACAGCCGCTGCGCCTCGTACACCCGGTCGCGGCCCTCGTCGATGGAGGTGATCGACGGCTCGCGCCGGTAGGTCACGTCCACCAGCGAGGCGGCGTACTGGGCCTGCTCGTGGCTCTCGGCGACGACCAGGGCGACCGGCTGGCCGGCGTAGTGCACGGCCGCGTCCTGCATCGGGAAGAAGCTCTGGCCGGGCGCGGCGGCGCCGAGCAGCGACGGCAGCAGGTGCGGCTGCCCCACGATCTCCGGCAGGTTCTCGTGGGTGAGGACGGCCAGCACGCCGCCCGCGGCGAGCGCGCGGGAGGCGTCCACGGCCTCCACCCGGCCGCTCGGGATCCGCGCTCCCACGACGGCCGCGTACGTCAGGCCGGGCAGGGAGATCTCCGCCGTGTAGCGGGCGCCGCCGGTGACCTTGGCGTGCCCGTCGACCCGGTCGACGGGCCGGCCGATCGCGGTGTTCATCGCATACCTCCCCGCGCGGCCTGGGTCAGGCCGCGGACGATCGCCCGCTGGGCGAGCTCCACCTTGAACGCGTTGTGCCGCCTCGGGACCGCCGCGCTCAGCTCGTACGCGGCCGCGGCGGCGTACGACTCGGCGGTGGCGGGCACCCCGAGCAGGCGCTGCTCGGCGAGGCGGGCGCGCCAGGGCTTGGTGCCGACGCCGCCGAGCGCCACGCGCGCCTCGGTGACGACGCCGTCCTCCACGCGCACCGCCGCGCAGACCGAGACGAGCGCGAACTCGTACGACTGGCGGTCGCGGAACTTCAGGTAGACCGACCGCTCCGCGATGCCGGCCGGCGGCAGGTCGATCGCGGTGATCAGCTCGCCGTGCCGCAGCGGGTTCTCCCGGTCCGGCGTGTCGCCGGGCATCAGGTAGAAGTCGTCGATCGGGATGCGGCGGACGCCGCCCGGCCCGGCCGTGTGCACGACCGCGTCGAAGGCGACGAGGGCGACGGCCACGTCGGACGGGTGGGTGGCGACGCAGTGCTCGCTCGTGCCGAGGATGGCGTGGCCGCGGTTGAGCCCGTCCAGGGCCGAGCAGCCGGTGCCCGGCTCCCGCTTGTTGCACGGCGAGACGCCGTCCCTGAAGTACGCGCAGCGCGTGCGCTGGCACAGGTTGCCGCCCATCGAGGCCATGTTGCGCAGCTGCTGGGAGGCGCCGAGCAGGAGCGCCTGCGCGACGCCCGGGTAGCGGCCGGCGATCGCCGGTGTGCGGGCGACCTCGCTCATGCGGGCCAGGGCGCCGATCCGCACGCCGCCGCCGGGCAGGTCGTCGATGTCGTGCAGAGGCAGGTCGTTGATGTCGACCAGCAGGTCGGGCCGGGCGACCCCGAGGCGGACCAGGTCGATCTCGGTGGTGCCGCCGGCCAGGAAGGCGCCGGCCGGGTCGGCGGCGACGACCTCCACGGCCTCGGCGACCGTGCTGACGCGGGCGTAGCCGAGTGGTCTCATGGGCGCTCCCGCGCGTCGCGTACGTCCTTGATCGCCTGGCGGATGCCCGGGTAGGCGGCGCAGCGGCAGATGTTGCCGCTCATGAACTCGGCGATGTCCTCGTCGGTCTCGGCGTTGCCCTCCTCGATCAGGGCGATGGCCGACATGATCTGACCCGGGGTGCAGTAGCCGCACTGGAAGGCGTCGTGCTCGACGAACGCGCGCTGCATCGGGTGCGGCTCCCCGTCGGCGGCCAGGCCCTCGATCGTGGTGACCTGCCGGCCCTCGCACGCGATCGCCAGGGTCAGGCAGGCGAGCACCCGCCGGCCGTCCACCCAGACCGTGCAGGCGCCGCAGGTGCCCTGGTCGCAGCCCTTCTTGGAGCCGGTCAGGCCCACCCGGTCGCGCAGCGCGTCGAGCAGGCTCACGCGGGGTTCGAGGCCGACCGTGTGGTGCCTACCGTTGATCGTCAGGACGACGGGCTCCTCGGACGGACCGCGCACGGTCGGCGCTTGGTGGCGGGAAGCCGCTTCGGCGGTGAGGTCGATACCCATGGGTCGAAGTCTGTGTGCGATGGTTTCGTGGGGACTTAAGTCAAATGACCACATTTGGTTACTGCATTGGGGATGAGCCGCCGTAACCTGTTCACGTTGCGATCGCGCGGGGGGCGACCGGAATGAACGATGTCGGGGAATATGTTGATCAACGCCTGTCCGGCGAGCTCAAGGGGCTGGTCGGACGGGACACGGAGCTCACGCTCATCCGGGACTTCCTGGAACGCGCCGCGGAGGACGGCGCCGCCCTGGTGTTGTCGGGTGAGCCGGGCGTGGGCAAGACCGTGCTGCTCGAGGCCGCGGCACGCGCCGCGGCGGGGTGCGGCACCCGGGTGCTGCGCGTGGCCGGCGTGGAGTTCGAGGCCGACATCGCGTTCTCGGGGCTGAACCAGCTGCTCTTCCCGGTCTACCAGGACCACGTCGACCGGCTCAGCATGGCGCAGCGCTCCGCGCTGTCGTTAGCGCTGGGCTTCGGCGAGGGCACCATGGCCGACCGCCTCACCGTGTCCACCGCCGCGCTGACGCTGCTGCGGCAGGTGGCCGAGGACTGTCCGCTGCTGATCGTCGTCGACGACCTGCACTGGCTCGACCGCTCCAGCGCGGGGGTGCTGGGGTTCATGGCGCGCCGGCTGGCCGGCAGCCGGGTCGGCCTGATCGCCGCCTCCCGGCTGGGGCCGGACACCTTCTTCGACCGCGGCGGGCTGCCCGAGCACGAGGTGCGCCCGCTCGACGGCGCCGCCGCCGACGGCCTGCTCGGCGTGCGATTCCCCGGCCTGGCCGAGCCCGTGCGGCGGCGGGTGATCGCCGAGGCGCAGGGCAACCCGCTCGTGCTCGTGGAGCTGCCGCAGGTGCTGAGCGACCTGCAGCGCGCCGGAGACGAGGCGCTGCCCGAGGTGCTGCCGCTCAGCCAGCGGCTCCAGACGCTGTTCACCTCCCGCATCGCCGACCTGCCGGCCAGGACGTGCCGGCTGCTGCTGCTCGCGGCCCTCGACAGCACGGGCGACCTGGGCGTGCTGGAGGCGGCGACCGGCGGCTGCCTGGAGGAGCTGGGCCCCGCCGAGCGCGCCGGGCTGGCCGGGGTCGACCTGGCCACCAGGCGGCTGATCTTCCGGCATCCCGTCGTCCGCTCCACGGTGGTGAACTTCTTCACCGAGGCCGAGCGCCGCCGCGCCCGCCGGGCGCTCGCCGACGCCCTGGCCGACCAGCCGGAACGCCAGGCCTGGCAGCTGGCCGACGCCACGATCGGCGCCGACGAGCGGGTGGCCGCGCTGCTCGAACAGGTCTCCCGCCGGGCGCTGCGCTGCGGCGACGCGGCCGGCGCCGTGGCCGCGCTGCTGCGCGCCGCCGACCTCAGCCCGCGCAGCGCCGACCGCAGCCGGCGGCTGGCCGAGGCCGCGTACGTCGGGGCGAACGTGACCGGCGGGCTGCGGGACGTGCCGCGCCTGCTCGTCGACGCGCGCCGGGCCGACCCGGAGCTGGACAGGTCGCTGGAGGCGGCGGTAGCGACCGCGTACCTGCTGATCAACGGGGAGGGCGACGCCGACACGGCGTACCGGCTGCTGATGGGGGCGATCGAGGCGCGCGGCGGCGAGCTCCGCGCCGACGACCACGCGCTGGTGGAGGCGCTGTTCACCATGCTGCTCGTGTGCTTCTCCGCCGGCCCGCGCCCCGAGCTGTGGGAGCCGTTCCAGGCCATCGTCGCCCGGCTGACGCCGCGGCCGCCCGAGGTGCTCGCGGTGTGTACGACGATCTTCGCCGACCCCGCGCACGCCACGCCCGCCACGCTGGCGGAGCTGGACGACCTCATCAGCCGATTCCCGGAGGAGGCCGACCAGGACCGGATCGTGTGGATCGGCCGTTCCGGCTTCTTCTACGACCGGATGCAGTGCTGCCGGGAGGCGCTGTGGCGGGTCGTCCGCGACGGGCGCGACGGCGGTGCGGTCACCTCGGCCATCGGCGCGCTCATCAGCCTCAGCCTCGACGACCTGCTCATCGGCCAGTGGGACGAGTCCGCCCAGCTGGCCGAGGAGGGGCTGCGGCTGTGCCGCCGGCACGGCTACCTGCTGCTGGAGTGGCCGCTCTGGTTCGTCCAGGCGATCCTGGCCGCGCAGCGGGGCGACGAGGAGACCGCGCTGGCGCTGGCCGACAAGATGGTCCGCTGGGGGACGCCCCGTCGCGCGGGCAAGGTACTGTTCTACGCCCGGTACGTGCGCGCCCTGGCGGCGCTCGCCAGGGGAGACGCCGAGGCGGCCTACCAGGACCTGGCCTCCATCAGCCCGCCCGGTGTGCTGGCCCGTTACGTCCCGCTCGTCATGTGGGCCGCTCCGGTGCTCGTCGAGGCGGCGGTCGGCAGCGGCCGGCCCGCCGAGGCCCGCCGGCACGTCGCCGCGATGCGGGAGGCCGGGTTCACCGACATGTCGGCGCGGCTCGCCCTGGCCGTCGAGGGGGCGGCGGCCGTCTCCGCGCCCGCCGCCGAGGCCGGCGCCCGCTTCGAGCGCGCGCTCGCCGTGCCCGGCGCGGAACGCTGGCCGTTCGACCTGGCCAGGATCCGCCTGGCCTACGGGGAGCACTGCCGCCGCACCCGCGCCATCCACCGGGCGCGGATCCAGCTGGCGCAGGCGCTGGAGACGTTCGAACGCCTCGGCGCGCGGCCGTGGGCCGAGCGCGCCCGCAACGAGCTGCGCGCCACGGGCCAGTCGCCGCCGCACGAGGGCCTCACCCCGCAGGAACGGCAGATCGCCCACCTGGCCGCCACCGGCCTGACCAACAAGCAGATCGCGCAGCGCCTGCACCTGTCGCCGCGCACCATCGGCGCCCACCTCTACCGTGTCTTCCCGAAGCTCGGCATCACCTCGCGTGCCGCGCTGCGCGACGCCCTGGGCGATAAGCTGAACAGGGACGACGTCGCGTTCTGAGCGGTGTGGTCGTGGATGCAGTCATTTGACCGATGGGCGGCCCGGCTCGTCCGAGCACCATGAAGCCGTGGCTCAGCGCAGAGCCGCCGACGATCGCCATCCACCGAACGGAGAAGGACCACATATGCCGTACATCAAGGTCGGCGAGGAGAACTCCGGTCCCATCGAGCTCTACTACGAGGACCACGGCTCCGGCAGCCCGGTCATCCTCATCCACGGCTTCCCGCTCAACGGCGCCTCCTGGGAGAAGCAGGTGCCCGCGCTGCTGGACGCCGGACACCGGGTGATCACCTACGACCGGCGCGGGTTCGGCAAGTCCAGCCAGCCGGTCACCGGCTACGACTACGACACCTTCGCCGCCGACCTCAAGGCGCTCATCGACCGGCTCGACCTGCGTGACGTCACCCTCGTCGGGTTCTCCATGGGCAGCGGCGAAGTCGTCCGCTACCTGGGCGCCTACGGCTCCGAGCGGGTGAGCAGGGCCGTGCTGCTGGCGCCGCTGCAGCCGTTCCTGCGCAAGACGGACGACAACCCCGAGGGCGTCGACAGCGGCGTCTTCGAAGGCATCGAGCAGGCCATCGTCGCGGACCGGCCGGCGTTCCTGAAGGCGTTCCTCGACGACTTCTACAACGTCGACACCTTGGGCGGCACCCGGATCAGCGAGCAGGCCTGGCAGCTCAGCTGGAACGTCGCCGTGGGCGCCTCCGCGATCGGCACGCTCAAGTGCGTCGCCACCTGGCTGACCGACTTCCGCGCCGACCTGCCGAAGCTCGACGTGCCGGTGCTGGTGGTGCAGGGCGACGACGACCGCATCCTGCCCATCGACAGCACCGGCAGGCGGCTGCCCGCCCTCATCGCGGGCCTGCGCTACGAGGAGATCCCCGGCGGCCCGCACGCCATCGGCTGGACGCATCCCGACGAGGTCAACGCCGCGCTGCTCGACTTCCTCAAGTAATTCAGGACTCCGGCCGCCGGCGGGGGGCCGGCGGCCGGTCAGCGTGTGCGGGCCACGAGGAGCGCGACGTCGTCCTCGCCGCTGCATGAGCCGCCCATCATGGTGTCGATCACGCTGGTGCACAGCTCCTCCAGCGGGTGCGGCGCCGCGCTCAGGGCGGCTCTCAGCCGTTCCTGACCGGTGCGCGGGTCGCCGCTGTCGCGCTTCTCGACCAGGCCCTCGGTGTGCAGCACGATCAGCGATCCCACGGGCAGCTCCAGGTCGAGGGCCTCGTAGCGGCCGAGGCCGAGCCCGATCGAGGCGCCGGTGTTGAGGCGGGCGAACGTGGCCTCCCCGCCCGGGCAGACGATCGCGGGCGGCGGGTTGGCCGCCGCGGCCACGACGAAGCGGCGGGTGGCCGGGTCGTAGACCGCGTACAGGCAGGCGGCGCTGATGAACAGGTCCGGGTCGGAGTTCTGGAGCGTGGTCAGCTCGTCGAGGTGGGTGAGCAGCTCATCGGGCGGCAGGTCCACGGAGGCCAGTGTGCGGATGGCGGTGCGCATGCGGCCCATCGTGGCCGCGGCGTTGACGCCCCGCCCGCTGACGTCGCCGACGGTCAGGGCGATCCGCCCGCGGGGCAGCGAGATCGCGTCGAACCAGCCGCCTCCGACGCCCTCGTACACGTCGGAGGCGAGGTAACGGGCGGCCAACTCGACGGCGTCGCAGCCCGACAGGCTGCGCGGCAGGAGATGCCGCTGCAGGGCGCGGGCGGTGTCCCGCTCGCGGGTGTAGCGGCGGGCGCTGTCCAGGCTGAGCGCGGCGCGGGCGACGAGCTGCTCGGCGAGCACCAGGTCGTCAGGGGTGAACGGGGCCGGGTTCCGGCTGCGCACGAACACGGTGATGCCCAGGATCTCGCCCCTGGCGAGCACCGGGACGATCATCACGCTGTGCATCCCGGTCTCGCGGGCCAGACGGGCGCGGTCGGGATCGTGGTCGAACCAGGTGCCCGGCGAGAGGTCCAGCTCGGTATCCAGGTGGGAGCGGCCCGAGTACAGGACCTTGGCCTGCGGAGCCGACAGCGGCACGATGACCGGAACCCCCGGCCGCCAGAGCGTCTCCGGCAACGACGTGTGGATGGACGCCATTCCCGCCCGGCGGAAGGCCGGGGTGAGCATCCCCTCCGGCGGGCGCAGCGGCGGCTCCTCGCTCGGCACCACGGCCTCGGAGAGGTCCACCGTGACGTAGTCGGCCAGGGCCGGCATGGCCAGGTCGGCCAGCTCCTGCGCGGTCTTGCAGACGTCCAGCGTGGTGCCGATGCGCCCGCTCGCCTCGATGAGCAGGGCGAGCCGCTTGCGGGCCAGGCTCTGCGTGACGTCGATGGCCAGTGTGCACACGCCGATCGGCTGTCCGTCCACGCCGTCGAGGCGGAAGACCGACATGGACAGCATGCGGTCGCCCTGCCCGTCCACCGCCGGGCGGTGTATCTCGGCGTCGATCACGGGGATGCCGTCGGAGAGCACCCGACGCATCAACGCCCCGCTTCCCACGTCGCCGAACTCCGGCAGGTCGCCGGCTCCGACGCCCAGCAGGAGCGTTTCCATCCGCTGGGCCGGCCCGTTGCACCAGACGCGGCGCAGGTCGCCGTCCCAGATCCACAGGGCCGCGGGCGAGCGGTCGACCAGCGGCTCCAGGACGGAGACGGCGGGATGGGCGCCGGCGGCCGTGTTCGCCGACAGCAGCCATGCGCCCCTGCGCGGCGCTGCGGCCAGCCGATGGCCCTGGACGTGCAGCAGGATCGGGTGGCCGGCGCGATGGCGGATCTCGGCCAGGCCCGACCAGCGGTCGAGGTCGGCGTTCTGACGGGCCCAGGCCGACAACCGCTCGTGGTGGTCGCCGGGAGTGAGCAGCAGCGCGCCGGAACGGCCCACGACGTCGGCGGCGCGGTAGCCGAGCAGCCGCTCGGCGGCTCGCGTCCAGCCGATCAAGGTTCCGTCGGATTCGATGATGGCGATCGCGGGCAGTTCCGCGTCATGCCCGGTGGTGTCAGGTACGCCCATGTCTCCCTCTTCCTGATGGGGAGCGCGTCATCATCCTGCGATGCGACGCTACGCCATAGTGGACATAACGGTCAATCATTCATAAAAAGGGCATCTTTCTCCGTGGGTAGTTCCTTCGCGGATAATCCGCCCCGGGACCATCGGGGTAGGCTGGAGGCATGACGGCGATGGCTCCCGCGCGTACCGAAACCGACCTGTCCTTCCTGCTCGACCACACCAGCCATGTGCTGCGCACCCAGATGACGGCGGCGCTGGCCGAGATCGGGCTCACGCCCCGGATGCACTGCGTGCTGGTGCATGCCCTGGAGGGGGAGCGCACCCAGATCCAGCTCGCCGAGCTGGGCGACATGGACAAGACCACCATGGTGGTGACCGTCGACGCGCTGGAGAAGGCCGGCTACGCCGAGCGCCGGCCGTCCAGCACCGACCGGCGGGCGCGGATCATCGCGGTGACCGAAGCGGGGGCGCGGATCGCCCGCCGCAGTCAGGAGATCGTCGACGGCGTGCACCGCGCCGCGCTGGGGTCGCTGCCCGGCGACGAGCGCGAGGTGCTCGTCCGCGCCCTGAACCGCCTGGTCGGCGGCCATCTCGCCACTCCCGTCGAGGGTGCGCAGCCGGCCCGCCGGGCGCGGGAGCGCACGAAGTAGATCCGAAAAATATCGTCTATAACGGAACCATCTGCTACGGTCTCTCTTGTCGACTTGAGACGGGAGAGACCATGTCGTACGTACGGAGCTCGCGCTGGACAGCACTCGCCGTGCTGTCCGCGACGGGACTGATGACGATCCTGGACGGCAGCATCGTGACGGTGGCCATGCCCGCCATCCAGCAGGACCTCGGCTTCTCGGCCGCCGGGCTGAGCTGGATCGTCAACGCCTACCTGATCCCCTTCGGCGGGTTGCTGCTGCTGGCCGGGCGGCTCGGCGACCTGATCGGCCGCCGCACGATGTTCCTGACCGGGAACGTCGTCTTCACGGCCGCCTCGCTGCTGGCGGGCGCGGCCACCGGCCCCGGCATGCTGATCGCCGCCCGCCTCCTGCAGGGCGTGGGCAGCGCGCTGGCCTCCGCGGTCGTGCTGGGCATCCTCGTGACGCTGTTCACCGACCCCGTGGAGCGGGGCAAGGCGATCGCGATCTTCAGCTTCACCGGCGCGGCCGGCGCCTCGATCGGCCAGGTGCTGGGCGGGCTGCTCACCGACGCGCTCAGCTGGCCGTGGATCTTCTTCATCAACGTGCCGATCGGGGCGGTCACCATCGCGCTCGCGCTGCGGGGGCTGCCCGGGGACCGGGGGATCGGACTGTCGGGCGGCGCGGACGTCGCCGGGGCGGTGCTGGTCACCGCCGGTCTGATGCTCGGCATCTACACGGTCGTCCAGGTCGAGGAGCACGGCTGGCTGTCCGGGCGCACGCTGGGGCTGGGCGCGGTGTCACTGGTGCTGCTGGCGGCGTTCGTCGCCCGGCAGGCCACCGCGGCGACCCCGCTCATGCCGCTGCGCATCCTGGGCTCCCGCAACGTGGCCGGGGCGAACCTCGCCCAGATGCTGACCCTGTCGGGGATGTTCGCCTTCCAGGTGCTCGTCGCCCTCTACATGCAGCGGGTGCTCGGCTACGGCGCCCTGGAGACCGGGCTGGCGATGTTGCCGGCCGCGCTGCTCATCGGCTCGATCTCGTTGTTCGCCTCGGCCCGGCTGAGCGCCCGTTTCGGCGCCCGTGCCGTCCTGATGACCGGCCTGGCGCTGCTCGTCACGGCGATGCTGCTGCTCACCCGGGTCACCCCGGACGCCGGGTACGTCACCCACCTGCTCCCGCCGATGGTGCTCATCGCGGGCGGCGGCCTGGTGCTGCCGGCGCTGGCCGCACTCGGCATGTCGGGAGCGCGGGAGAGCGACGCCGGCCTGGCCTCGGGGCTGTTCAACACCACCCAGCAGGTCGGCATGGCGATCGGCGTGGCCGTGCTGTCCACGATGGCCGCCTCGCGTACCGGGGAGCTGCTGGCCGCAGGAGCCGGTGAGCCGGCCGCGCTGACCGGCGGCTACCGCCTGGCCTTCGCCATCGCCGCCGGCCTCCTGACCGCGGCCTTCGCGGTGGCCCTGTTCGTCCTCCGCCGCCCCGCGCCCCGGGACCCCGCCGCCGCCGCCGGCGACGGCAGGCTCGCCGAGGTGACCTCCTGACGCGCCGGACACACCGCGACGCCCGGCACACCATCGGTGCGCCGGGCGTCGCCGCGTGTCCGGGAGATCAGGAGAGGGAGAGCGCGGCGGCCAGCTCTCGCCACTCGGCGCGGGGCAGGGCGCTGTCCTGCGGGCCGCCGTCCACCACGACCTGCACGGTCACGTGGTCGGCGCCGGCCTTCAGGTGCTCCTCGATCCGCGCCGCGGCCCGTTCGGCGCCGCCCAGCGAGCACAGCGCCTCCACCAGCCGGTCGCTCCCGCCGTCGGCCAGATCGGACTCCTCGAAGCCGTGCCGCAGCAGGTTGTCGGTGTAGTTGGGCAGCCCCAGGTACGGCTCGATCACCGCGCGTGCCCGCGCCCTGGCCCGCTCCAGGTCGGTGTCGAGGACGACCTTCACCTCCGGCGCCAGCAGCGCCTGCGGGCCCATGACGGAACGCGCGTACGCCGTGTGCTCGGCCGTCACCAGGTACGGGTGCGCCCCCAGCGACCGCTCGGCGGCCAGCGCGAGCATCTTCGGCCCGAGCGCCGCGATCAGCCGCCGCTCCCGGCCCACCGGCACCGGCGCGGCGTCGAGCTCGTCGAGGTAACGCACCATGTTCGAGTACGGCTTGGCGTACTTCGGCGTCACGATCGCGTGGCTGGCCCCGAGCCCCAGCACGAACCTGCCCGGCGACTCCTCCTCCAGCGCGGCGACCTGCTCGGCCGCCTCCTGCGCGGTGAAGTCCCAGATGCTCAGGATCCCGGTGGCGACGGTGACGCGCTCGGTGGCCCGCGTCACGGCCGCGGCGTCGGCGATCGACGGACTGCCGCCCAGCCAGACCGTCCCGTACCCCAGCTCCTCCAGCTCGGCGACGGCCTCGGCGATCTCGGCGCGCCGCGCCTCGCCGGCCGTCGTGCTGCGCAGCGCCCAGGTCCAGATCCCTACCCGCCCGAACGACTCCCGTGTCACAGCGTCCATGTCCTGACCACACTCCCTTTCCTGCCCAGTGGGATGGTGCGCCGGCCGCCCCGCCCTCCAGCCCCGGGATGATCCGCACCAGACCCGCATCGTAAGCGATCAAGGGCCGCGGGGCGCCGCCCTCAGGAGTTGTTGGCGATGCGGTCGAGCCATTCGGCGAGCAGGGCGCGTTCGGTGGCGGTCAGGGGGATGTCGGCGGTGCCGCGCAGCGTCTCGCACAGAGCGGCGGCCCGGCCGGCGGCCGTGCGGTCGGGCGGCGGGGGCCCGCCGGTCGAGATCGTACGCAGGGCCTGCTCGCGGGCGGTCGGCGACAGGCCGGGGTCGCGCGCGTCGGGCGGCACCGACAGCAGTGTGAGCACGACCCCCATGCCGGTGGCGTGGAAGAGGTACGTGGCCCGGTCGACGCTCATGCGCAGCCGGCCGGCCTCTCCGACGCGGGCGATGCGCTGCCGCAGCCTGGCCATGATCTCCCGCCGCGTCGGAGAGTCCTTCGTCGGCCCGCCGTCGCCGAACGTGAGCGTGTAGAAGGCGGGCCGGGACAGGCCGAAGTCGACGTGTATGTTCCAGAGCCGGCGCAGGTCGTCGACCGGGTCGTCGGTCTCGGGGAGCGCCTGCTTGCTCGCCAGGTACTCGCGCAGGCCGTGGGCGGCGACCGCTTCGAGCAGGCCGTCCTTGTCGCCGAACAGCCGGTAGAGGGTCGGCGCCTGAACGCCGACCGCGGCACACACGGCCCGGGTGGAGACAGCCTCGCGGCCGCCGCTCGCCAGCAGCTTCGCCGCCGCGAAGAGCAACCTCTCGCGGGTCGTCATGGTAGCGATCATATCGATTCGGATGGTAGCGCTGTAACGGTACATTTGGTAACATACCCGGCGTTAGCGTCGGTATGCCGCGAACGGGGGTTCATGCGGCGCGACATGACATCGGGGGTGTGTCTTCGTGGGATCTCAGGCGCGCACAGGGCCGGCGATGTTCCGGCGGACCGGGCGCGGCGCGCGGCTCACGTAGGCACGGCGCGGAGAGGCGCATCCGGCAGCGTACGAGGAGGGCGGCGACGCTCTCCTCGTCGCGTTCCCCGGTGTCGATCCGGCCGTCCCGTGAGACGGCCGCATGACAGAGATCGACGCGATGTTTTCTCCATAAGTACGGATGGATACTGATATGTCCGCAACTCCGCCCGTCAGGTGTGGAGCGGCCCCGGCGACCGCCGTCATCGACATCGACGGCACCGTGATCGCCTGGACGCGAGCGGCCGAGCGGCTCCTCGGCTACCGCGCGTCCGACGTCGTGGGCCGCTCCGGGGCCGTCCTGCTCACCCCGAGCGACCACCGCGAGCGGCTGTCGGCCTGGACCCGGCAGTACGGCCACCTCGACCGCTGGTCGGGCCTGGCCGAGGCCCGCCACAGCGCCGGCCACCCGGTCATGCTGCATCTCCAGGGCCACCGGCTCACCACCCTGGAGGGCAGGCCCACCTGGGTGCTGTCGGCACGGCCGGCGTCCATGGACCCCACCGCCGGCTCGGTGGTGGAGCCGCTGATCCAGCGCTCTCCGGTGGCGATGTGGATCTGGGACCGCGAGCTGCGCTGCGTCTGGCGCAACGTACGGGCGTGGGCCCTGCGGGAGGGTTCGCTCACGACCCCGGCCGCGGACTGCGCGCCGGCGCGCGGCAACGAGCAGATCCACCGCGTGCTGCGCAAGGTGCTCGCCGACGGCGTTCCCGTGGTCGACAACGAGGTGCCCTGGCCCTCGTCGGACGGGCTCGGGCAGCGCACCCTGTCGGTCTCGTTCTTCCGCCTCGAAGGCGTGGACGGGCACCCGGTCGGCGTCTGCTCGCTGGCCATCGACATCACACAGAGCCTGGCCCGCGAGCGGCTGGCCATGGTCGTGGAGGCGAGCGCGCGCATCGGCACCTCGCTCGACGTCAGGCAGACCGCCCAGGAGCTGGCCGAGTTCGCCGTGCCGGAGCTGGCCGACTACGCCGCGGTGGACCTCGTCGAGTCGATGCTGCCGGAGGAGGTCCCGCTGGAGCGCTTGGGCGGCATGGACCTGAACGTCCCCGTCTTCCGCCGCGCGGGCGCGGCCTCGATCTCCCCGGGACTGCCCGAATCGCCCTGGGACCGGGGCGAGGCGGTGTTCGTGCCGCCGGACTCCCCGTGGACGCGGGTCCTGTCGTCGGGACACGCCCACTTCGAGCCCGAGCTGGACACCTCGCCGGGCACCTGGCTCGACCATGACCCCGCCCGTGCCAGGACGGTGTACGACGCCGGAATGCACAGCCTGATGATCGTCCCGCTCCGGGCACGCGGGGAGACGCTCGGGGTGACCGCGTTCGTCCGCAGCCGCAACCCGGCGCCGTTCACCCGCGACGACCTGGTGCTGGCCGAGGAGCTCGTCGTTCGCGCCGCGCTCAGCCTGGACAGCGCCCGCCGCTACACGCGCGAGCGCACCGCCGCGCTCGCCCTGCAGCGCAACCTGCTGCCGCGCCGGCTCTCCGGCGGCGGCGCCCTCGACGTGGCCTACCGCTACCTGCCCTCCGGCGCCCACGGAGGAGTCGGAGGCGACTGGTACGACACGATCCCGCTGAGCGGCGGCCGGATCGCCCTGGTCGTCGGCGACGTGACCGGGCACGGCATCAACGCCGCGGCCACCATGGGCCGGGTCCGCACCGCCGTCCGCACGCTCGCCTACATGGACATGCCGCCCGGCGAGCTGCTCACCCAGCTGGACAACCTGATCTCACGGCTGCACGAGCAGGACGTCGGCGCCGACGGCGCCCCGCTCCCCATCCTGGGCTCCACCTGCCTGTACGCGGTCTACGACCCCGCCACCCGGCGCTGCACCATGGCCACGGCCGGGCATCCACCGCCCGCGGTCGTCGGCCCCGACGGCCGGGTCACGTTCCCCGCCGGGCCCACCGGCCCGCCGGTCGGGCTGAACCTGGAGGCCACGCACGAGTCCTTCGACGTCGAGCTGCCCGCCGGCGCTCTGGTCACCCTCTACACCGACGGCCTGATCGAGCGGCGCGAGGACGACCTCGACGCGGGCATGGTCCGCCTGCGCACCGCCCTGGCCGGCTGCGCCGATCTCCCGCTGGAACGCCTGTGCACCAGCGTGATCGACATCATGGTCGGCGGGCGCGCGGCGGAGGACGACGTCGCGCTGCTGGTGGCCCGCACCCGCTGAGCCGCTACTCCGCCCGCCCGGCGCGCGTCCTGCGGGCGTACTGGGTCGCGGGCTCGCCGCCGGCCACGACGCGCCGCACGAGCGCCCCCTTGACCAGCTCCACCACGGCGTTGCGGGCGGCCCGCACCCCGCTTTCGCCGAGGTGCTCCAGCCTCTCGCCCACGAGGTCCATGTACGCGGTGAGCAGCCGCACCTCGGGCTCGTCCTGCGAGCCGACGATCGCCCTGGGCCCGACGAGCCCCCGCAGCTCCTCTCCCGGCTGGGTCAGCACCTTGGTCAGCGTCCCGGGGCCGATGGCGAGGTCCCACGGCGTGTCGTTCAGGCGGATGGCGAACCTCGCCGGGCCCGACGTCGGCGGATTCGCGCAGCCGGCGGTTGGCGGACATCGAGGAGCCCGTCCGTACCACATGCACGACCACCTGGTCGTGCATGTGCCGGAAGCGGCCTCACGTGCCGCCGGCGATGGAGTTCCTCGACGGCGAGACACCTTCGTCGCGGGCCCCGGCGACGTCGTCCTCGTCCCGAGCAACACCCGCCACAGGTTCACGAACGTCGGTCCGCACACCGCCCGGCTGCTCTTCCTCTACACCCCGGGCGGGGCCGAGGGCCTGTTCGTGGAAGGCGGGGACGAGCCGGAGCCCGGCGTGCGCGTGGAGCCGGGGGGCCCGAGCGCAGCACGCCCCGCGTCCTCGGACTGGCCCAGAAGTACGGCCACGTCCTCACCTGACGAGCCGGGCACGTGGCGGCGCGTGACCGGCTCTCTCCGTCGCCGGAGTGGGGAGCCTGGTCACGCGCCGGAAGAGGCAGGTTCCGACGGTGCGGAACCACCCGAGTGTCGCAGGAACGGGTAGCCGGCCTCTCTCCATCCAGACAACCATCCCGCCGCCGCTCCTCCGTACGCGCGGGTGGGCCCCACGTTCATGGGACCGGCAGGCCCACCCGTGCCTTCGCGCCCGTGAGATGGCTGCCACCGCGGCCATGATCGTCTCCCGGCGTGCGCCGGCCTCGTCCCGGCCCGCCTGGGGATCCGCGCCGGCATCGCAGGCCTGAGCAGTGGTATGCGCGCTCCCTATAGTGTGTTCGATACACACGATATGTACGATGCATGCCCGAGCGGGAGGGAGACCGTCCATGGACTCGTCCACACGCTCGATCGAGTACGAGACCATGCTGCTCGGCCGGCACCGCGCCCTGACCGCGCCCCGGCTCCGCGATGACGGCGGCCACCTGGAGCGCAGCGCGTACATCCTGCTGAGCCGCCTGGAGCTGACGGGCCCGATGTCGATCGGGCAGCTCAGCGACGCCTTCCAGCTCGACCCCTCCACACTCAACCGGCAGACCTCCGCGATGCTGCGCGCGGGCCTGGTCGAGCGCATCCCCGACCCGGAGGGCGGCATCGCCCGCAAGTTCCGCGTCACCGCGGAGGGCGAGCACCGGCTGCGCGTGGAGCGCGAGCAGAACGTCCGGAGCCTGGAGAAGGTGCTGGCCGACTGGCCGCACGAAGACGTCGCCGCGTTCGCCGCCTACCTCAGGCGGTTCAACTCCGACATCGAGCGGCTGGAAGGGCGTACCTGGCCGCGCCCGTGAGTCATGGGCGGGGCCAGCGCAGCCCGGAGATGTCCTCGATGCTGCCGTTGAAGCGCTTGAGGTAGCCCGCGAAGGCCGCGGCGTCCTCGGGGGGCCAGTCGGCGAGCACACGTTCCAGGCCGCGTAGGATGCGTTCGCGCTCCTCCAGCAGGCGGCGTTCACCCTCGGGGGAGACCTGGAACTTCCTGGCCAGCCCGCCGTCGGGGTCGGGGATGCGATCCACCAGCCCCGCGCAGTGCGCGGCGGTGATCTGCCGGTGGATCGTCGACCTGGCCACCCCGAACGCCTCGCTGAGCTGCCCGATCGACATCGCTCCCTCGGCGCGCAGGCGGCTGAGCAGGACGTACGCGCTGCGCTCCAGGCGTCCGCCGTCCACGGCCAGGTCGCGATGCCGGCAGAGCAGCATGGTCTCGTACTCGATCTGGCGGGGCAGCGACATGGGGGTCTCTCTCATCCGGGATGCAGACGATGTGTATCGTGCACTCGTTGTGCATGAAACATAACATGTGTATGGTGCAATCGGCATAAACGGTACGAAGGGGACATCTGGTGCATTCTGCGCCCAGTGCACGGTCTGGCGGCGGGATCGTCAGTGTGCTCGCGGTGGCCGGCATCGCCGGCTCACTCATGCAGACCTTGGTGGTGCCGCTGGTCGGCGAGCTGCCACACCTGCTCAACGCCTCGGCGGCCGACACCTCCTGGGTGCTCACCGCGACGCTGCTCGTGGGTGCGGTCGCCACCCCCGTGATCGGCAAGCTCGGCGACATGTACGGCAAGCGGCGCATGATGCTCGTCTGCTCCATCCCGCTCGTCGCCGGGTCGGTGGTGTGCGCGCTGGGCGGCTCGCTGATCCCGATGATCGTCGGCCGCGGCCTGCAGGGCCTGGGCGTGGGCATGATCCCGCTCGGCGTCAGCGCGCTGCGCGACCTGCTGCCGCCCCAGCGCGTCGGCCCGGCCATCGCGCTGATGAGCTCCTCCATGGGCATCGGCGGCGCGCTCGGGCTGCCCATCTCCGCGGCCGTCGCCGAGTACGCCGACTGGCGCATCCTGTTCTGGGGCTCGGCCGTGCTGAGCGCGCTGGTCGCCGTGCTGATCTGGCTGCTCGTGCCGGCCACGCCCGCGCGTGAGCAAGCAGGCCGCCTCGACCTGCTCGGGGCGCTCGGCCTGGGGGCGGCGCTGGTCAGCCTGCTGCTGGGCGTCTCCAAGGGCGCCGACTGGGGCTGGGGGAGCGGCACCACCCTCGCGCTGCTCGGCGCCGCGGTGGTGATCGCGCTGCTGTGGGCGCTGTGGGAGCTGCGCGTCCGCGACCCGCTGGTGGACCTGCGGCTCACCGCCCGTCCACAGGTGCTGCTCACCAACCTGGCCTCGATCCTGGTCGGCTTCGCCATGTACGCGCAGTCGCTCGTCCTCATGCAGATCCTGCAGCTGCCCGCCGCGACCGGTTACGGGCTGGGCCAGTCGATGCTGGCGGCCGGCCTGTGGCTGGCGCCGTCCGGTCTGATGATGATGGCCGTCTCCTCCTTCGGCGCCCGGCTGTCGGCCGCCCGCGGCCCGAAGACGAGCCTGTTCGCCGGCGCGCTGGTCATCGCCGTCGGTTACGGCGCCGCGCTCGCCCTGATGGACTGGTCCTGGGGCCTGATGATCGCCGCCGCCGTCGGCAGCATGGGCGTCGGCCTGGCGTACGGCGCGATGCCCGCGCTGATCATGAGCGCGGTGCCCAAGACGGAGACCGCCTCCGCCAACAGCTTCAACACCCTGATGCGCTCCATCGGCACATCCGTGTCGGCCGCCGTGGTCGGCGTCGTGCTGGCTCAGATGACCATCACGATGGGCGGTCGCACGCTGCCGTCGGAGTCGGGGTTCCGTACGGCCCTGCTGATCGGCTGCGCCGTCGCCCTGGCGGCCGCGCTGGTCACCCTGACGCTGCCGAAGCCGAGGGCGGAGGCGGACCAGGCCGAGCCCGCGTCCGCCCCCGTGCCCGCCCCTGTCACTGTCCCTGCCCCTGTCTCCGCCCCTGTCTCCGCCCCTGTCTCCGCCCCTGTCTCCGCCCCTGTCTCCGCCCCTGTCTCCGCCCCTGTCTCCGTCCCCGCCTTCGCGGAGCCCGCCTCGACGATCGTCCCGGCCGCGGTCGTGCGGATCCCGGGAGCCGACGCGGTCGTGCAGATCCCGAAGATCGCGCACGAGGAGCTCGGCCCCTGGGAGGACGCGTTCCGCACCCACGACACCACCTCCGCCCCCGCGGCCTCGCCCCGCCCGGAGCCGCTCCGGCCGCAGAACGGCGGCGGGCCGGCCGCCGACGAGCTGGCGCGGCTGCGTCAGGAGAACGCCGGCCTGCGCCGCCGCAACGCCGAGCTGGAGCAGGAGAACGCGAGGCTGCGCGGGGAGCTGGACCTGCTCCTGCAGAGCGCGGGCGCCTGGCTGAAGAACCTGACGGCGGAGCGGTGACGGCCCCGGGGCGTCACAAGGTGCGGGCCACGAGCAGGGCGATGTCGTCCTCCGAAGAGGTGTCGTTCACCATGGCGTCGATCACGGTGCCGCAGATGTTCTCCAGCGGGAGCGCCGGGTCGGGCAGCGCGGCGCGCAGCCGCGCCATGCCCGCGTCGATGTCGGCGTGGCGGGTCTCGATCAGGCCGTCGCTGTAGAGGACGACCAGTGACCCCGGCTCGAGCTCCAGGTCGAACGACTCGTAGGAGGCCAGGCCGAGGCCGATCGGGGTGCCGGCGGGCACCGGCGGGAAGGTGACGGCGCCGCCGGGCGCGACGACGGCGGGCGGCGGGTGTCCGGCGGCGGACAGGGTGCAGCGGCGGGTGGCCGGGTCGTAGACGGCGTAGAGACAGGTGGCGCCCATCTCGGCGGCCGACAGGCCTCTGGCACCGGTGTCCTGCTCGTTCAGGCGCAGGACGAGGTTGTCGAGGTGGGCGAGCAGGTCGGCGGGTGGCAGGTTCATGTGGGCGAGGGTGCGGACGGCGGTGCGCAGCCGTCCCATGGTGGCCGCCGCGTTGATGCCGTGCCCGGTCACGTCGCCGACGACCAGGGCGATCCGGCCGCCGCTCAGCGGGATCGTGTCGAACCAGTCACCTCCGACGCCGTTGTGCACGTCGGAGGGCAGGTAGCGGGAGGCCACCTCGACCGCGCCGCCGCCGGACAGCGTGCGCGGCAGCAGGTGGCGCTGCAGCGCCAGGGCCGCGTGGTGCTCGCGGGTGTAGCGGCGGGCGTTGTCGAGGCTGAGCGCGGCGCGGGCGACGAGCTGCTCGGCGAGCGTCAGGTCGTCCTCGGCGAACGGCGTCGCGTTCTCGGTGCGGACGAACACGGTGATGCCGAGGATCTCGCCGCGGGCGCGCAGCGGGACGATGATCAGGCTGTGCATCCCGGTGTCGTGGATGATCTTGGCGCGGCCGGGGTCGACGTCGAGCCAGGTGCCGGACGAGGTGTCGAGCTCGGGCTCGAAGTGGGAGCGTCCCGAGGACAGGACCGCGGTGAAGGGCGACGACGGCGGCACGTACACCACCTCCCTTCGCGCCCAGAGCGCTTCGGGAAAGCCGGGGTGGAGCGAGGCCGCTCCCGCGCGGCGGAAGGCGGGGATGCTGTCGTCCGTGGCGGCCAGCCGCTGCAGCGGCCCTTCCTCCGGCAGCACCGACTCGGCCAGGTCGACGGTGACGTAGTCGGCCAGCTCCGGCACGGCGAACTCCGCCAGCTCCTGCGCCGTCTTCATCACGTCGAGCGTGGTGCCGATCCTGGCGCTGGCCTCGGCGAGCATCGCCAGCCGCCGGCGGGCCCGGCTGTGGGTGATGTCCATGGCCATGGAGACCAGGCCCAGCGGCTCGCCGTCGACGCCGTCGAGACGGAAGAGCGACATCGAGAACGTGCGCTCCTCCCGCCCGGCCGTCGAGGCGCGCCGGATCTCCCGGTCGATGACGGGCACGCCGTCGTCGAGCAGCCGCCGCCCCGCGGCGATGAGCTGCTCGATTCCGTCCTTCGGCCAGTCGTCCACGCGGCTGCCCAGATGTCGCGGGAAGTAGTCGCTGACGCTCTCGGCCGTCTCGTTCAGCCAGATGTAACGTAGATCGAGGTCCAGCAGGCACATGGCCACGGGGGACCGGTTGACCAGCGGCTCCAGCACGGAGGCCGCCGCCTCGCCCACGGGCGACGCGAGCACCACCCACCGCGGCATCTCCTCCGTGACGTCGGCCCGGCAGCCGCGCAGGTGGACCATGACGCCGCCGCCGTCGCGGTGGCGGGCCTCGACCAGGCCGGACCACTCCTCGCGTCCGGTGACCCGCTCCATCCAGCCGGCCACGCGCGCCGCGGCGTCGGGCGACCTGAGCAGGACGGCGGCAGAACGGTTCACGATCTCGGTGGCGGTGTATCCCAGCAGTTGTTCCGCGGCCCGCGACCATCCGCTCACGGTGCCGTCCGCATCGATCACGGCGGCAGCCGGGACGTGGCCCTCGGCCACCGCGTCATCGGATGCGGTCATCCCAACCTCCAGCCGCGCATTTCCTACCGTACTCGTCAGGGTAATGGCTGCTGATCTGCGCAGATGCCACGCGGTCTGGTCAGGCGGGGGCTGCCGACCCCGTGCTCGCCCGGCCGGGAACGTCACAGGCGGGCATGGTGGGGCGCGGGTGGTGTCCGGAGTCGGTGTCGGGTGCGTAAAGCGTCCCTGACGGGAGGCGTGAGAGGACGCCCCCCGAGGGTACGTGGGTGATGTTTTCCGGCGCAGCGTTCGGAGTCTCACCATGACCGTCACTCGCCCACGCCTGCCCGCCCTCGGTGTGCGGCGCGGTGCGCGGCCACGCCCCTGGTTCCTGCTCGCCCTGGTGAGCGCCGGGTACGGCCTCGCGCAGCTGCTGCTGCTCGCCTTCCCCTGGATGGGGATCGGATGGGACGAGGCCGTCTACGCCAGCCAGTACGCCGCCCACGCGCCGCCGGCCCCGTACAGCGCGCCGCGCGCACGCGGCGTCCCGCTGCTCGTCGGCCCCGTCGTGATGCTGACCGACTCGATCGCGGTGCTGCGGCTCTACCTGATCGCGCTGTCGTCGCTGGGCCTGTTCGCCGCCTTCGCGGTGTGGCTGCGCGTACGCGACCATCCCGCGGTGCCGCTGGCCGCGCTGCTGTTCGCCGGCTGCTGGCTGTCGCTGTTCTACGGCGGCCAGGCCATGCCCAACCTGTACGTCGCGCTGTCCGCCGTGGCCGCCACCGGATTCGTGGCGCTGGGCGGGCGGTCGTGGGCGATGGCGGCCGGTCTCGCGGGCGCGTTCGCCGTCATGTCGCTGATGCGGCCGTCCGACTCGCTGGTGACGGCGGGCGTTCTGGGGCTGGCGGCGCTGGCCGTGCCCGCGTGGCGGAGCCTGCGGACGCTGCTCGGCATCGCGGCCGGCCTGGCCGTGGGCTGGGGGCAGTGGATGATCGAGGCGCAGCGCGACTTCGGCGGGATCGCCGAGCGGCTGCGCGACGCCGGCGAGCACAACGTCACCGGCTGGACGCTCTCCCTCGTCGAGCACGCCCGCGCGCTGGACGGGCCGAGCCTGTGCCGGTTCGGCACCGACTGCGGTCCCGTCTCGCCGATCGCGCTGATCTGGTGGCTGGCCATCCCGGCGATGGCGGCGGTGGGCGTCTGGCTGGCCTGGCGGGCCGGGCGTCCCTGGCCGGCGCTGCTGGCCGCGGCCAGCGGGGTGGCGCTCGCGCTGCCGTACCTGTTCTACGTCGACTACGCCGCGCCGCGTTTCCTGATGCCCGCGTACGCGCTGCTCGCGCTGCCCATCGCGGACGGCATGACGGAGCTGGCCCGACGGCGGGGCCCGCTGTGCGCGTTCGTGGCCGCGGGGCTGGGGGCGCACCTGCTCCTGCAGGGCGCGTACGCGTACGGCATGGTCAAGGCCAACGAGAACGGCCGGCAGCGGATGGCGGAGGCCGTCGTCGAGCTGCGCCGGTTGGGCGTGCGTCCGCCGTGCATGATCTACGGCGAGTCGGGCGTGCAGATCGGCTACATGCTCGGATGCGAGTCGCAGGGCATCATGCAGCGGTTCGCCGAGCGGGCGCCCGCCCGCATCCGCGAGGCGATGGAGCGGGGCGACCGCCTGGCGGTGATCCACGCCGACGTGACGCCGCCCGACTACGTCGCCGACTGGCCCGAGCACGACCTCCCCGGCCGATGGACGGCGCGCCTGGCCCCCTGAATCATGGCGGGGCGAGGATCGAGACGCCCTGGGGGACCTGGGAGCACGCGCCGCGGCACGAGGTCGTCGCCCTGCTGCGGGAGCTCAGGGCGCCGTGGTGGGTGGCCGGCGGGTACGCGATCGAGCGGGCCGTCGGGCGCGCGTACCGGCAGCACGCTGCCGCGCCGCGACCAGCTCGCGGTCCGGCGGCTGCTGGACGGCTGGGACGCGCACGTCGCGCTGGACGGGACACTGCGGCCCTGGGAAGCGGGCGAGACGCTGCCCGCGCAGACGCACGACATCTGGGTGCGCGAACACCCCGGCGGGCCGTGGCGCTTCCAGCTCATGCTGGACGAGACCGACGGCGAGCAGTGGGTCTGCCGGCGCGCCCCCGCATCCGCCGCCCGCTCGCCGGGCTGACCGTCACGGACGACGGCTTCCGCCGGCTCGCCCCCGAGGTCCAGCTGCTCCACAAGGCCAAGGGCGTACGGCCACCTCACTGCATCCGAAATAGGGGATATGTCGCGTTTATGGGGATGTGGGTGTTTCGGTATGACCCCTGAGGGCATGGGCGAACGGGCCGGTTAGAGGCGATCGAAGGTCCGAGACAAGGAGCGTGCCATGAAGGACGCGGGCAAGGTGGCGCTGGCCGTCATCGCGGGCTACTACTTGGGCAGGCGCCACAAATTGCGTACGGCCCTGGCTCTGGCGATCGGCGGCGCGGTGCGCAAACTCCGCAAGGAGCAGGGTGGGCTGCTGCAGCAGGGGACCAAGCTCCTCGGCTCCTCCCCGGAAATCGCCGACATGACCGACCGGCTGAAGGGCGAAGTGCTGGAGGTCGCGAAGGCGGCGGCCGTGGCGGCGGCGTCCAAGCAGATCGAGTCCATCACCACGCGGCTGCACGAACGGACCGAGTCACTGCGGCAACCGCAGGCCGGGGAGCCGGCGGAGGCACCGGAAGAGGCGCCGGAAGAGGCACCGGAAGAGGCGGAACGGGCCGAGTACGAGGAGGAGGAAGAGGAGCCCAGAGCCCGCGTGCCCAAGCCGCGCATGTCGAAGGTCCCCGGCCGGGAGGTCGCGGACGAGACACGCAGGCGGATGGCCGGCACGGCTCGTAGGCGGCCGTCCCAGTCGACGGGGGAGTGAAGTGCGATGACCGAGGCCACGAAACTGGCGGGCAAGGCGGTCCGCCAAGGACGGGAGACCGTGGACAAGGGTCAGCAGGCCGTCCGCGAGACACCGGTGGGCAAGGCGGTGCCGGAACTGCCGACCGGCCAGCTCACCTCCGCCCTGCAGGATCTGTCGATGGCCCTGGCGGAGCGGGCACTGATGTCGGTGACCGGCAAGATCGAAGGCCTGAGCGGACGGCTTGGTGACTTCGCCGAAGGAGGTGGCGGCGGGGGCGCGAAGAATCTGCTGAGCGCGGTCACCGGATCGGACAAGTCGATCGGCGGTTCGACCATCGCCGGAGCGGCGAAGGGAGCCGTCAAGGGGATCTTCGGCAAGATCTTCAAGGGCAAAGGCAAGGGAAAGGGCAGCAAGAAGCTCAAGCTGACCAACATCGTCGAGACGATAGACATCGGAGCCCCGCGCCGGATCGTCTACAACCAGTGGACCGAGTTCCAGGACTTCCCGACGTTCATGAAGAAGGTCGAGAACGTCAACCAGGAAGAGGACGACACGCTCTCCTGGAAGGCCCAGGTCTTCTGGTCGCACCGTATCTGGAAGTCGAAGATCCTGGAGCAGGTGCCCGACGAGCGGATCATCTGGCGTTCGGAGGGGGCGAAGGGGTACGTCGACGGCGCGGTGAGCTTCCACGCCCTCACCCCCGACTTCACGCGTGTGATGGTGGTGCTGGAGTACCACCCGCAGGGGTTCTTCGAGCGCACCGGCAACATCTGGCGCGCCCAGGGCCGCCGCGCGCGGCTGGAGCTCAAGCACTTCGCGCGGCACGTCATGCGGCAGGTCATGCTCAATCCCGACGAGATGGCCGAGAGCGGCTGGCGCGGCGAGATCCGCGACGGCGAGGTGGTCAAGGACCACGAGACGGCCGTCGCCGAGGAACGCGGCGAAGAGGGCGCACCCGAGGAAGAGCCCGAAGAGGGCAGGGAAGAAGTGCGAGCGCAAGCCGAGGAAGGCGAAGAGGCGCCGGAGTACGAAGAGGCCGAGGAGGAGCCCGAAGAGGAGGCTCCACGCGAGCGGGCCGAGCGCGAGGAGGAGCCCGAAGAGGGCGAGTACGAGGAGTACGAGGAAGAAGAAGAGCCGGAGGTGGCTCCGCGCGGCCGGCAGCGGGCCGAGCGCGAGGAGGAGCCCGAGGAGGACGAGTACGAGGAGTACGAGGAGGAAGAGGAACCCGAGGAGGCTCCGCGCGAGCGGCAGAGGGCCGAGCGCTCCCGCCCGGTCCGCCGGGGCGCGCCCGCCCGGAGGTGACGGCGCCGGGAACCTCGGAGCGAGCGTCCGGGCTCATGGGGCCCGGACGCCGACGTGTCGGAGCGCAGTCCGGACGAACCTCTCGTCACCCGAGGCTGCCAGGTGGAAGCCGTCTCGGCAGGTGCTCCCCCGGATGGCGTGGCGTGGGTCGAGGACGACGGCGCCCCGCCGCCCGCAGCCGGCGACCGGGGCCACCACGAGCATGCGGCGGCTCAGCCCGCCGAACCACAGTTGCGGCCCCACGAGCACGCCGTCCCGCACCTCGCCGGGACGTGAGAGCCGCAGCGGGCCGCCGGCCGACAGGGTGAGGAAGCCGTCAGGGGTGAGCGTGCCGTGCAGGTGCTCGGCCCACGCCATCCGCTGGTCGAACGTCATCCCGGCCCGCCCGTCCTGCAGTGCGAGGCGCCGGTCGCCGAACTCGAAGAGGATCACCGGGCCCGCGTCGTCCACGCCGGGCGGCCCCGGCCACAGCGAGGCGTCGTCCGTGAGGCGGCGGATCATCGGGCGGCCGGCGGAGATCTCGGCCTCGCCGTAGAGGGGCGCGGTGAGCGGGCGGAAGCCGTCGTCGCCGTCGAGGAACCCGGCGGCGTACGGGCGGGCGCCGAGCGCGGCGAGGTTGAGGTCGGTGGGGTAAGTGATCTCGGCCCGTGATCCGTCGGGGAACGTGACCCGCAGCCTCCTCGTGTCACCCGTCCCCTCGGGAACCGGGTGGACGGCGTTGGTCGTCACCCCGGCCGGATGGTGTACGGGCGCCGGCGTGACCACCGGAGCCGGGCGGGGCAGCTCGCGGTCGGAGAGGCGCTCGGTCAGCCCGAGTGCCACGACCAGGAGGAACACGGCACTGATCGCCGACCCGGTCCGCCGCGGCCGGTGCGGTCCCTGGTCGCCGATCTCGACGATATCGACACGGCCGGTCGCCATCGGCCTTCCTTCGACGTACGGCTCTCGCCCCAAGTTCAGCCCAACCCCCACTGCCACGCAACCGGCCAGAACCAGGTCTCGTCGGCCCGGTCGACCCCGCGGCAGCCGCCGGGAGCGGTCATGGGAGCCTTCGACGCCCCGCGTGCCGAGGGGACGTTGCGGCAGGAGTCGCGGAACCTGACTAGGCGCGCGTCGACGCCCTGACCATGAGCTCCGGCTGGAAGACGATCTCCTGGTGCCAGTGGCCCGAGTCGCCGCGGGCGTCGGTGAGCAGCAGGTCCGCGGCCGCCTGACCGAGCTGGTGCTTCGGCTGGCGGACCGAGGTCAGCGACGGCGACAGCAGCGCCGCGAACTCCACGTCGTCGTAGCCCATGACCGCCATGTCGTGCGGGACGCTGATGCCCCGCTGCTCGAGCCCGCGCAGCACGCCCAGCGCCACCGTGTCGTTGACGCAGAACAGCGCCGTCGGCCCCTCGCGCAGGGGCAGCCGCTCCAGCGCGGCCTCGCCCTCGCGCGGGGTGAGCGCGGGCAGGGTGATCTCGGTGACCACCTCGTCCGGGTCGAACCCGGCGGCGCGCACCGCGTTGTCCAGCCCTTTGCGCCGGTCGGCGCACTGCCGCACGATCGACGGTCCGTTGAGGAACGCGATGCGCCGGTGGCCGAGCGACAGCAGATGGGCGCCGGCCATTTCGCCGCCCCTGACGTTGTCGACCGCGACCGCGCAGAGCTGGGAGTCGGCGCCCGGCCGGTCGAGCAGCACCATGCCGATGCCGCGCCGGCGCAGCTCCACCAGGTGGGAGATGTCCTGCCCCGCGGGCGTGATGAGGATGCCGGGCACCCGGTGCTGCTCCAGGATCTGCAGGTAGTAGGCCTCTTTCTCGACCGAATCGCTGGAGCTGCAGAGCACCAGCAGCAGCTCCTCCTGCGACAGCCTGGTCTCGATGCCGGGCAGCACCTCGGTGAAGAACGGGTTGCCGATGTCGCGGACCATGACGCCCACCGACCGGCTGGAGCCGGCGCGCAGTTGCCGTGCGGGCGCGCTGGGCACGAACCCGAGCGCCTTGATGGAGGCGCGCACCCGGCGCAACGTCGGCCCGGCGACGAGCTCGGGCCGGTTGAGCACGTTGGAGACCGTTCCCACGGAGACGCCGGCATGGGCGGCGACGTCGACCATGCTGAGTCGGCGGCGCTCGGCTGGCTTGTGGATGTCGGTCACCGGCGGACAGCCTCTCTGGTCACCTGGCAGGGAGTCCCATTCTACCCGTTGAAATGTTTCAGTCGGGTTGCTGCCAAGCGCCGCACTGGTGGACGGGCATTGACGCACACACTTCGGCCTCGTTACGGTGCGGCGAATTGAAATGTTTCAAGAACGGAGCCCTTCGTGATGCATCTCGCCGTGACCGATCTGCGGGTGGAAGGACTGACCGAGCCTCTTGGCCTGGACGTGAGCGCGCCGGAGTTCTCCTGGCGGATCACCGGGCCCGGGCGCGGGCGGGCCCAGAGCGCGTACCGGCTGATCGTGGGGCTGGAGTGCGATCCGGCCGCCGAGGGGGCCGAGCCGGTCTGGGACAGCGGCGTCGTGGCCTCGGCCGCGACGTACGACCTCCCGTACGGCGGGACGGAGCTGCGGCCCAGGACCCGCTACCAGTGGCGGGTCAAGGTGGCCGACGAGAGCGGCGCGTGGTCGGACTGGAGCCCGGCGCACTGGTTCGAGACCGGGCTCGGCGATGCCACCGGGTGGGCGGCTGGATGGATCGGCACGCCCGTGGTGCCCGGGTCGGAGCGGCTGCCGTCGCTGGAGAACGTGCCCCGCGTCTGGGTCGCCGACCGGCTCGGGCCCTCGCCGTCGGCGACCGGGGCGTTCCGTACGCGGTTCGCCGTGCCGGGCGGGGCCAGGCCGCTGTCGGCGTGGCTGGTGATCGGCGGCGGCTCCGAGATGGAGGCGTACCTGAACGGCGTCCCGGTCGCGGGGGAGACGCGGGACGGGGCGTTCGTGGCCGATGCGGGCGACCTGGTGGCGACGGGCGAGAACGTGCTCGCGATCAGGGCCGCCGGGTCAGGGCTGTGCGTGCGGCTGGAGGTCGCGGTCGAGGGGCGGCCGGCGCTGCCGCAGCTCGTGCCGGTGCCCGGGGAGAGCGCGGTGACCGTCATCTCCGGCGGCCGGTGGCGGGCCAGCGACACGCCCGGCGACGGGTTCGAGCAGCCCGGGTTCGACGATGGGGCGTGGCCGTTGGCCGAGGAGGTGGGGCTGCACGGTGATCCGCCGAACGGCCGCGAGCCGGTCGGCGACCGGCCCAGCCCTTACCTGCGGCGCGAGTTCGACGTGCCCTCGCCGGTGCGCCGGGCCAGGCTGTACGCCACCGCGCTCGGGGTCTACGAGATGCACCTGAACGGCACCCGGGTGGGCACCGACCACCTGGCCCCCGGCTGGACCGACTACCGCCACCGTGTCACGTACCAGACCTACGACGTCACGGAGCTGGTGTCGGAGGGGCGGAACGTGCTCGGCGCGATCCTGGCCGACGGCTGGTACGCGGGCAACATCAGCTGGTTCGGCTCCTTCCAGTACGGCAGGCGGCTCGCCTTCCGCGCCGAGCTGGAGATCCTGCACGACGACGGCGGCGTCACCCGGCTGCGCACCGGCCCCGGGTGGCGGGCCGGGTCGGGCGCGATCCGCTACGCCGACCTGCAGAACGGAGAGCGGCACGATCTGGCGGCCGAGCCGCTCGGCTGGACGGAGGCCGGGTTCGACGACTCCGGCTGGGCGCCCGCGGTGCCAGTGACACCGCCCGCCGGCCGGTTGACCGCCGCGGTCGCGCCGCCGATCCGGGTGCACCATGAGCTGGAGGCGGTCGCGGTGTGGGAGCGGCGGCCCGGCGTGTGGATCGCCGACTTCGGGCAGAACCTGGTCGGCTGGGTCCGGCTCACCGGCCGCGCCGGCCGCGACCGCCCGGTGGTGCTGCGCCACGCCGAGGTCCTCGACCACGAGGGCGGGCCGCACCTGGCCAACCTGCGCTCGGCCCGGGCGACGGACGAGTTCCTGCCACGCGGAGACGAGGTCGAGACCTTCGAGCCGCGGTTCACCTTCCACGGGTTCCGGTACGTCGAGGTGTCGGGTTTGCGCGCGGCCCCCGAGCGGATCACGGCCAGGGCGGCCTACGCCGCGATGGAGCCCGCGGGCGAGTTCACCTGCTCCGACGAGCGCATCGATCGGCTGCAGCGCAACATCGTGTGGGGACAGCGGGGCAACTTCCTGGCCGTCCCCACCGACTGCCCGCAGCGCGACGAGCGGCTCGGCTGGACCGGCGACATCTGGGCGTTCGCGCCCACGGCGCTGTTCAACTACGACGCCGCCGGGTTCCTGCGGAGCTGGCTGACGGACGTGGTGGACGCCCAGGGAGCCGACGGCGCGGTCACGCACGTCGTGCCCGACGTGCTGTCCGGCCGGGGCCTGTCGCCCAACGCCAAGGAGGCGGGCTCGCCCGGCTGGGGTGACGCGCTGGTGATGCTGCCGTGGGCGCTGCACCGGCTGCGCGGCGACGCAGGGGTGGTCGCGGCCTGCTTCGAGCCGATGGTGCGCTGGCTGGCGTACCTGGACCGACGCTCCGAGGGCGGGATCTTCCCGGACGAGGGGTTCGGCGACTGGCTCTCGATCGGGGCCGAGACCTCCAAGCGGCTCGTCGGCACCGCGATCTTCGCACTGTCCGCCCGGCAGCTCGCCGGGCTCGCCGCCGCACTCGGCCGCGACGCGGACGAGCGGGCCTGCCTGGAGCTGTACGGGCGGGTACGGCAGGCGTTCCGCGCGGCGTTCGTCGAGGGGCCGGGCGTGCTGGCCGGTGGCACGCAGACCGCGTACGTGCTGGCCATCACGGCCGGGCTGCTGGAGGAGCACGAGCTGCCGAGGGCCGCCGCCCGGCTGGCCGGCGACATCGAGGCGCGCGGCGGCCACCTGTCGACCGGGTTTCTCGGCACGCCGTACCTGCTGGACGCGCTCACCTCGACAGGGCGGCTGGACGTGGCCTACCGGCTGCTGACGCGGGACACCTTCCCGTCCTGGCTCTACCCGGTCGTGCACGGGGACGCCACCACCATGTGGGAACGCTGGGACTCCTGGAGTCACCACCGAGGGCTGCAGGACCCGGGCATGAACTCCTTCAACCACTACGCCTACGGGGCCGTCGGCGACTGGATGTACCGGACGGTCGGCGGGCTGGTCCCGGGTTCGCCAGGGTACGCCGACATCATCGTGCGCCCTCGTCCCGGCGGTGGGATCACCTGGGCGAGGACCGCGCACCGCACCAGGCACGGCCGGGTGGAGATCTCCTGGAGGCTGGAGGACGGCGGCTTCGCCCTGGACGTCGTCGTGCCGCCCAACACCAGAGCCGAGGTGCACGTGCCCGCGTCGCCGGAGCGGGTGACCGAGGGCGGCGCACCGGCGGCGGAGGCGGAGGGAGTGCTCTTCGACCGGCTCGACGACGGGAGCGCGGTCTACCGGGTCGGCTCGGGCTCCTATGCGTTCCGCGCGTTTTAACGTTTTAGCGAGCGGAGCACTTCTCCTCCGATGTCACCTCCACGACAGCGCGGTGAACAAACCGTTATCCCAGGCTATTGACACCAATAAGGGTCCTCGCAAGACTCGGAAGGTGTCTGAAACGTTCAAATCGGTGCAGGACACGGCAGGGCTGAGAGGCGGTTCCATCGTGACCAGTACAAAGGTGCGCCGCCGGCTCCCGTGGGGCGTTTACCTCGTCCTCCTCCCCACGTTCGCCCTGCTTGCGGCGTTCGCGTACTACCCCGCACTGAACGGCATGGTCCACTCGCTCTTCGAGTGGCGGCCCGGCTTCGAGTCGCCCTTCGTCGGCTTCGAGAACTACCTCACGATGCTCGGGGACGATCTGTGGTGGGCCTCGTTCCGCAACATCGGGATCATCTTCGTCTGGGCCGTCACGCTGATGTGGGTGTTGCCGCTGCTGGCCGCGGAGCTGGTGATGTCGCTGTCGAGCGAGCGGCTGCGCTTCGTGTTCCGCACGCTGCTCATCCTCCCGCTGGCCTTCCCCGCGGTGGTCAACGTGCTGCTGTGGCAGTTCATGTACGACCCGCGCGACGGCGTCATCAACAGTCTGCTGCGCGCGGTGGGCCTCGACGGGCTGGCGGGCAACTGGATCGGCGACCCCGACACCGCGCTCGTCGCGCTGATGACGATCGGCTTCCCGTGGGTGGCGAGCCTGCCGTTCCTGGTCTTCCTGTCGGCGCTGCAGAACGTGCCGGCGGAGATCTACCAGGCCGCCGAGGTCGACGGCGCCGGGCGGCTGCGCCGCTTCTGGAGCATCGACCTGCCGATGATGGTCCGTGACGTCAAGCTGCTGTTCGTCCTGGCGGTGATCTCGGTGCTCCAGTACGGCATGCAGGCGCACATCATGACCAAGGGCGGGCCCGACAACGCCACGCAGGTGCCGGTGCTCCGCATGCTGGACGCGGCCTTCCTGGACACGAGCTGGGGCTACGCGGCGACGCTCGGCACCGTGCTGTTCGCGCTGACGCTCGCGGTGAGCCTCGTCGCGCTGGCACTCGGCAGGAAGGTGAAGGCATGAGCCGCACCCGCAGGACGAACCTGGTGGCGGGCGCCGCGCTGTCGGTGCTGGCCTTCGCCGGGCTGTTCCCGTACCTGTTCATGGTCGTGGCCTCGGTCAAGGACAACGAGCAGTTCTTCGCCAGCTACTGGTCTCCCGCCTGGCCGCTGCACCTGGAGAACTACGCGGCGGCCTGGGAGCAGGTCAGCCCGTACCTGTTCACCTCGTTCGTGGTGGCGGGGCTGGCCATCGCCGGCACGCTGGCGCTGGCCCCGGCCGCGGCGTTCGTGTTCGCCCGCTACCGCTTCCCCGGGCGCAACGCGCTGTTCGGCCTGATCGCGGCGCTGCTGATGGTGCCCTCGATCACCAGCCTGATCCCGCTCTTCGTGCTGATGCGGGACCTCGGCATCCTGGACAGCCGGCTGGTGCTGATCGTCCCGCACATCACCGCGAACACGGTCTTCGGGATCGTCGTCATGCGCACGTACATGGCGCAGCTCCCGGAGGAGATCTTCGAGGCGGCGCGCGTGGACGGGGCGGGCGGGATCCGCGTGTTCCTGGCCTTCATGCTCCCGCTGGCCCGGCCGGTCATCGGCACCGTGGCGCTGATGACGGTGCTCGGCGTGTGGAACGACTACTTCTGGCCCTTACTGACGGTGCAGACCGACGCGTACCGGACCATCCCCGCCGGGCTGGCCTTCTTCGCCAACCAGAACGTGCAGCAGTGGGGGCCGCTGTTCGCGGGCTACGTTCTGGCCAGTCTTCCGCTGGTGGTGCTGTTCACGTTCCTGTCCAAGTGGTTCCTGGCGGGGATCCAGGGCGGCATCGTCTCCGGCAAGTGAGGGCGTTGGTTGAAACGTATCAACTCTCGAAAGGAACCGGCTCCCATGAGAACACCCCCCAAGAGCGGGCTGGCGGCCTCGGTCGTGCTGCTCGCACTGACAGGCTGCGGCCTGCTGGGCACCGGCGACCAGGGATCAGGGACCGACGGCAAGGTCACGATCACCCTGGCCGGCCCCAACCAGTGGAACGCCAGCGGCAGCAGCTTCGGCCCCGCCTGGGAGTCGCTCGTCGACTCCTTCGAGAAGCGCGAGCCCGGCATCGAGGTCAAGACCCAGGTGCTGCCTCTCGACGGCTTCTCCCAGACGATCACCACCCAGCTCGCCGCCGGCACCGCGCCCGAGCTGGTCTTCAACCAGCCGCCGCACAAGGCGCACGAGGTGCACGCGCTCGACGCCGAGCTGCAGAAGCCCAATCCGTACGTGCCGGGCAACCAGCGCTGGATCGACGTGTTCAAGAAGGACTACTTCGGCCCCGGCGTCTCCAAGGCGCTCAGCAAGGAGAGCGGCAAGCTGGAGTACATCCCGTTCAACCTGGTCGCGATCGGCCTGTTCTACAACAAGGACGCCTTCGCCAAGGCGGGCATCGACGAGCCTCCGGCCACCTGGGAGGACTTCAGGACCGCCTGCACGAAGCTGAAGGACGCCGGCTTCGACCCCGTCGCCCTCGACAAGGGCGGCCTGGCGGCCGGCTGGACGTGGGAGTCGGTCAGCACCCAGCTCATCGACAAGTACTACGACGAATGGAACCAGTTCGACGCCACCGGCAAGCCCGGGAAGGCGCCGAGCGTGACCGAGAAGTCGATGAGCAAGGTGATCAAGGAGGGCACGCTCACCACCAGGACACCGGAGGTGGCCGAGTCGCTCAGGATCTACAAGGAGTTCTTCGACTGCGGCACCCCCAACTGGACGGGCGTGGCCGACGGCGGCGCCACGGTCGGCTACCGCGACTTCGTCTCCGGCAAGGCCGCCATGTCGTGGGGCACCGACTTCGCCGTCGAGGCGCTGAAGGCGGACGCGAAGTTTGCGCTCGGCACGATGCCGTTCCCGACGATCACCAAGGCGACCACGCCGTTGTCGACCGACGCCCCGGCCCGCTACGGCGCGTCGATCGGCGGCACCAGCTACATGATCCCGTCGACGGTCAAGGACGAGAAGTACGCCGCCACCATCAAGTTCCTGCAGTACATGAGCTCCCCGGCGATCAAACCGTGGCTGGACGCGACCGGCGGCCTGCCCGCCATCGAGGGCGTCGAGCCGTCGCCCGAGACCGCGGGGCTCCTGGAAGGCGAGTGGGGCAAGCCGTACCGCGTGACGGCGCTGCCGGGCGGCCCCGAGGGGACGTCGTTCCGTGACGTGTTCGACGGCTACCTGCTGGAGGAGCGCACACTGGTGGAGGAGCTGGCCGACCTGGAGAAATGGTGGGAGCGCGGCATCGAGGCCGGCATCAAGAAGAACGCCTGGGGCGACGAGGACTGGGCCAAGTAGAGGAGATGACATGCGGTTATTGATCGCCCTGGCGCTGGCCGTACCAGGGCTGTTCGTGAGCGTGCCCGCGCACGCGGCGACCGGTGGAGTGACCGGCGTCGAAGTCGGTGAGGGCACGGTCGTCGTCACCGGCACCGCGCCGGCGCCCGCCGAGTTGTACGCGCTGGACACCTGGCAGGACACGCACGCCGGAGAGACTCCGGTCGCGACCGTCGAGGCGGGCGAGTTCCGCGTCGAGGTGCCACGCATGGAAGGGGACCAGGACCGGCTCCATGACAAGTTTCTCGCCGTGGGCGCGGACGGGCCGCTGGGCGAGGTGCACTACGCCGACAAGCTGACCTTCGCGTCGGCCAGCCAGACCCCTTATCCCGAAATGTCGGGCAAAAAGGGGTTGCAGGTTCAGATGACCGACGACGCCGAGGAGATCGGCGTCCAGCACGCGGGCATCAACCTGGCCCTGGACTCGGTCATGATGGCCGGGCCCGGCGCCCCCGGCAACACCATCGAGTTCGTCTCCCAGGGCAGGACCTTCTACTTCGACCGGGGCGCCGTCGCCGGCCTGGACGCCCAGGTCAAGCCGCTGTCGGACAACGGCGTGCTGGTCAACCTGATCGTGCTGGTCTACAACAGCACCGCGCCGAACTCCGCCGCCCGCACGCTCATCCACCCCGAGGCCGAGCTGGGCAAGGGCACGGTGTACGCGTTCAACACCAAGACCGCCGAGGGCGAGGCGCACTTCACGGCCGCGATGGAGTTCTTCGCCCAGCGCTACAGCCAGGCCGACGGCCGGTACGGCCGGGCGTGGGGCTGGATCGTCGGCAACGAGGTCGACGCCCAGCAGTTCTGGTACAACATGGGCCCGCAGGAGCGGGACGTGTTCCTGGAGCACTACACCCGGGCGATGCGGCTGACCTGGCAGGCCGTGCGCAAGGCCGACGCCGCCGCGCGCGTCTACACCTCGCTGACCCACCACTGGACGATCGCGGCCAACGACGACCCGAGGTACACCTACACGGGCCGCGACGTGGTCGACGGGCTCAACGCGCTCACCAAGAGGCAAGGCGACTTCGACTGGCACATCGCCCAGCACCCGTATCCGGAGAATCTGTTCAACCCGGCGTTCTGGAACGACAAGACCGCCACGGACGACTTCGACACGATGCGGATCACGTTCAAGAACATGGAAGTGCTGCCCCGCTACCTCGCCCAGGAGCATCTGACGTATGGCGGTGAACGGCGGCGGGTGATCCTCTCCGAGCAGGGGGTGAACTCCCAGGACTACTCCGACGAGGAGCTGAGGCTGCAGGCCGCGGCCTACGCCTACGCGTACTACAAGGTCGCCTTCGCGGACGGCATCGACTCCTTCATCCTGCACCGGCACGTCGACCACAAGCAGGAGGGCGGGCTCCGGCTCGGCCTGTGGACGTGGGACGACGAGCACAGCGCGGCGTCCAACCCCGGCGAGCGCAAGCCGGTGTACGACGTGTTCGCCGGCATCGACACCGCGCGGTCGCTGGAGGTGACCGAGTTCGCCAAGGAGATCATCGGGATCTCCGACTGGAAGGACGTCATCCCCGGCTTCGACCCGGCCCGGCTGGCCGTGAGCAAGCCCCCGGCGCGGGTCGGGACGCAGCTCGGCGCCAAGCCGGTGGCCGAGCGGGTGATCTCCGGCTTCGAGACCGGCACCGGCGGCTGGCGGCCGTCGGACAACGCCAACGCGGTCGAGCGGGTGGCCGTCGACGGCGGGCACGCGCTCCGCGTGCGCTTCGACCGCGACCTGCCCGGCTGGTCCCAGTACGCCAAGTCGTACAAGGGCGCCGACGTGCTGTTCGACCGGCCGCTCGATGCCTCGCGCACGTCGCAGCTCTCGCTGTCGATCCGGGTGCCCGAGAACGCCGACGACGCCTTCAAGCCGGGCAACGCCTTCATCGCCAAGATCCGCGTGTACGGCCGTGACGGCGCGGTCGCGGAGGGCGTCGGCGCGATCGACCCGGCGCTTGGCTGGAACCGGCTCACGCTCGACCTGTCCCGCTGGGCGCCGCGCGAGGCGATCTCCCGGGTCAAGGTGTGGGTGCGCGGCTCGGTGGGCTCCGACTGGGCGGGCTCGTACGAGATCGACCGGCTGAGCCTGGCGATGGCGGCGCTGCCCGACCTGGACCGGCGCAACATCGAGGTGACCGCGTCCACCGCCGAGCGTGGCCGGATCGGCTCCACGGTCACCTTCACCGTGACCAACCGGGACGTGCTGCCGACGGCCGGCAAGGTCACGCTCACGTCCTGCGACGGCGTGGCCGTCGATCCGGCGTCGCTCGGGGTGAGCGGCCTGCGCACGGGCGCGAGCCGCACGTTCGACACCGCGCTGACGGCGTACGGGCCCGCGAACCAGGAGTATCCGGTCGTGTGCGTGTCCTACCTGCGGCAGAATCACCGGGTGACGTTCCGGCTGCCGCCGGAGGCCGCGTACGTACCGCCGGCCCCCGACGCCTTCGCCAACCAGGAGCTGGCCGACGGCTTCGACAGCGCCGGCGACTACCAGATGCACCGGGTGGAGCCGGAGAACAAGGAACTGCCGCAGGTCGGCTACGCCGACGGCGCCCTGTCGGCCGCTCATCCGTCGGCGGGCTGGTTCGGGCTGATGTCGTCGGGTGTGTCGCCACGCAATCCGGCGTTCAGCACGGCGATCACCATCAGGAAGTTCCAGGGCGACTCCACCGACATGGACACCGTCTACACCGGCCTCGTCAAGGACGGCAAGGCGGACGTGGCGGCGTTCTACGTCAACAGCCAGAAGTTCGCCGGCTTCGAGGTGCGCGGGCCGCAGGTGCCGGGCGGCCTGGCCGTCTTCGGCGTCAAGCAGGGCGTGACCGTCCCCGACGGAGGCCGGTTCGCGCTCTCGCTGGTGGGCGACCGGGCCGCCATGTACGCCGACACCGGCTCCGGCTGGGAACTCGTCACCGCCGCCACGCTGGAGCACCTGCCGGAGTTGTCGGATCCGGAGGTGCGGGCCGGATACCGCTACGGATTCGGCGTACGCGGCGACGCCGGGCCCAGCGCTCTGGTGCTCGACGCGGTGGAAGGGAAGAGCATTTCGTGAGGCGCGCCACGTGCTCGCCGACGCCGCCCAAGGATCGGTGAGCACGGAGCTCACGGCGGCCGGACCGACCGTCCGGCCGCCGTCGGGCGTCCGCCGGCTGGATCATGAGCCCGCCCGCGCGATCCAGTACCTATCCGATCTTGTCAGGACTCTCCGTAAAGAAGAATATTGCAGGGGAAAAACCCGTCCATAACGGGAGGAGCAAGGCTTGTCCCTCGACAGGCGCACCCTGCTGCAGTCCGTCGGCCTCACGGCCGGCCTCGTCGCTCTCACCCCCTCGGCCGCCAACGCCGAAGTCCTGACCGCCGCCGACCCCACCCCCGCCCGGGGCGCCAAAGAGGGCGCGGGCCCGTTCAAGAAGCTGGTGATCCGCGGCGTCAACGTGATCGTCGGCACCGGCGGCAAGGTCGTCGGCCCGGTCGACATCGTCGTCAAGCGCAACCGCATCGCCGAGATCATCCCCATCGACCCGAACGCCCCCAAGAAGCGCCACCCGCGCGACGCCGACCACGAGATCGACGCCACCGGCATGTGGGTGATGCCGGGCCTGGTCGACGAACACGTCCACACCGGAACCGGCAACACCCCGCGCACCTACGCCTACAAGTTATGGCTGGCCCACGGCGTCACCACGGTCCGCGGCGTGACCCTGGCCGCGAACGCCGACGCCGTTCGCGACCGGGAGGCCAGCGAGCGCAACGAGATCGTCGCCCCGCGCATCGTGAACTACCAGACCCCCGGCAACGGCTGGGAGGACGGCCAGGTCGACTCCCCGGACAAGGCCGCCGCCTGGGTCGCCTGGGCGGCCGCGAACGGCGTGGACGGCATCAAGTTCTTCGGCGACCGCGTGTACGGCCGGGCGGAGATCGAGGTCATGATCGCCGAGGCCGGCAAGCGCGGCCTGGGCACCACGATGCACCACTCGCCGCCCATCTACCCGCAGCTCAACGCCGTCGAGTCGGGCCGGCTCGGCCTCGGCACGGTCACCCACTTCTACGGCCACTTCGAGTCACTGCTCAAGGAGGGCCGCGAGCACCCCAAGCCGCCGGGCTACGACTACCGCAACGAAGCCGCCCGCTGGCGCGGGGTGGCCACGGTGATCGAGTACACGCACCAGCCGGGGTCGCCGCGGTGGAAGGCGTACCTGGAGGAGCAACTGTCGAACAACGTCACGTTCGGCCCGACCTTCGGCGTCTACCTGGCCGGACGCGACCTGCACCGGGTACGCGGCCTGGAGTGGCACCCGCGCTTCGCCCTGCCGTCCATCTGGGACTTCTGGGAGCCGAGCCCGCAGGCGCACGGCTCGTTCTACTACGACTGGACCAGCGAGGACGAGGCCAGCTGGAAGCGCTTCTACCAGCAGTACCTCCAGCTCATCCACGACTACAAGGAGCTGGGCGGGCGCATCGCGGGCGGCACCGACCCGGGCTTCATCTACAACCTCTACGGCTTCGCCAACATCACCGAGCTGGAGATGCTCAGGGAGGCGGGGCTGAGCGCGCTGGAAGCCATCGAGGCCATGTCCGGAAATGTCGCCCAGACCATCGCGGACCCGCGCGGCGGCAAACCCGACTACGGCACCGTCGAGGTCGGCAAGTCCGCCGACCTCGCCATAGTCCCCTACAACCCGCTGGACGACCTCAAAACCCTCTACGGCACGGGAACCGCCCGCCTGGACGCCGAATCCGGCGACATCAAACGCATCGGCGGCGTCCAGTGGACGATCCGCAACGGCGTCGTCTACGACGCCAAGAAGCTCCTCGCCGACGTGGCGGACATGGTGAAGGCGCAGAAGGAAGCGGGCGCCTGCCGCGACATCGACCCGGACTGGAGCACGTACGGCCCCTGCGGCGGCAACCCCGGCGCCGACATCCCCCCGCCCGCCCAACCCTCCGCCCGCCCCACCGCCCCGACCGGCACCTGACCCACCCACGTGGTGAAGAGGCGCGCACGCGTCCCTTCACCACGGTCAGGCTGGGCCGACGAAGGAACCTCGCGGTGCGGTTCGAGGCCGGAGGCGGCGTTCCGACGCCGCCGGTGCTCGAACGCATCGCCAAGGCCCTGGACGCGGATCCGGAGGTACGGACAAGTCCGCGTGCGCCGGCGGCATGGTCACTCGTAGGCGCGGGCGTGCAGGGCCAGGGTGATGACGGTGGCGTCGGTCGAGGTCATGATGTCGCGGCCGGTGGCCGCGGTGAACTGGCGCAGCCGGTTCAGGATCGTGTTGCGGTGGCAGTAGAGCTGCCGCGCCGTCTCCGCGACCGACCCCGTCGACAGGTAGCGTTCGACGGTTTCCAGCAGCCGGGCGATGTCGCGGGCGGGCAGGTCGGCGAGCCCGCCGAGCGCGTCGCGGACGAGGTCGGCGCGGAACTCGCCGAGCGCGCCCGCCGCGATCGCCGGCCACAGGTCGCGGGTGGCGCGCGGCCCCGAGGCGTCGGGCGGCAGGGCGTACACGCTGAGCTCGGCCAGGCGTACGGCCCGGGGCACCTCGGCGAGACCGTCCACGACGGGGCTCACGGCGCAGCGGACACCGCGGAACCAGCCCTCGGCCGCGCTGTTGGAGCGGGCGGGCAGTTGCAGCACGGCGATGGAGCCGGCCGGGCGGTCCTGGGTGTGCCGGCGGACGCCCAGCACGTCGAGCTGCTCGCGTACGGAACGAGGAAGGGGGCCGGGCGGGAAGGCGACGACGGCGAACGCCGCGCCCTCGTCGAGCCCCAGCACGGTGGCCACCTGCCGCCGGATGTCGGGATGGCGGCCGTCGCACTCCAGCAGCCGCGCGAACCACCGCGCCCGCTCGTCCTGCCGTTCCTGGGCCATCTCCAGCACCCGCTGCTGGTAGGCGGCCATGATGCCCATGGAGTGGTGCTCCACCGCCTCCCAGACCTGAGGCGCCCCGGCCACCAGGCTGTCCAGGTCGCAGAGGTCGGCGTGCAGGCGCAGCTCCTGCCAGACGACCCGGGCGTCGAGGCGTACCGCCTGCAGCAGCGTGTCCAGCGGCACGCCCGCCTCGGCCCGCGCCGCGCCGATCTCGGCGGAGGCGCCCGCGATGTGCTCCGGCAGCGGCAGCCCGCCGACGCGCCGCAGGATCAGCTCCAGGCTGCGGCGGGCGTCGGCCAGCAGGACACCGTCGGGAACGGCGGCGCCGTCGTAGGCCCTGGTCGCGGCGAGCTCGGCGAGGAACCGGTCGGCGAGCGGGCCGACGTCGCGCAGGAGCCGGCGGGAGAGTCGCTCGACCACCTCGGACGTCATCCGCTGATGCCTCCCTCGTTGTGCAAGTGCACAGTCTAGCGACGGTACGCGGGTGTCGATCTGCGCTTGAAGCGCAGGTCAAGCGCACGGCAGGGTGTCATCATGCAAACCACGGCACGAGCCGCGCAGAGCAATCCGAGGACGGTCGCGCTGGGCGCCTTCGCGGGCACCGCGCTGGAATGGTACGACTACTACGTCTACGGCACGGCGGCGGCGCTGGTCTTCAACACCCAGTTCTTCCCCGAGCTGAGCCCGGTCGCCGGCACGATGGCCTCGTTCGCCACGTTCGGTGTCGGCTTCGTCGCCCGGCCTGTCGGCGCGGCCGTGTTCGGTCACCTCGGCGACCGGTACGGCAGGCGCCGCATCCTGATGGTGACCGTCGTGCTCATCGGCGTCGTCACCGGCTGCATCGGCCTGCTGCCGACGTACGCGCAGATCGGCGTGGCGGCGCCGATCCTGCTGGCCACGTTGCGCCTGCTGCAGGGCCTGTCGGTCGGCGGCGAGTGGAGCGGCGCGGCCACGCTGGCGGTCGAGCACGCGCCGAAGGAGAAGCGCGGCATCTACGGCGTGATGCCGCAGATGGGCTCGCCGGTGGGCTCGCTGACGGCGACGGGCGTGTTCGCGCTGGTCAGCCTGCTGCCGGACGCGCAGTTCGAGTCGTGGGGCTGGCGCATCCCGTTCCTGCTGGGCTTCCCGCTGCTGCTGATCGCGCTCTGGGTGCGCAGCAGGGTGGACGAGTCGCCGGTGTTCCAGGAGATGCTGGTCCAGCAGCGCGCCGCCAAGCGGCCGCTCGTCGAGCTGTTCCGCACCGGCGGCGGGCGGCTGGTCGTGGGCATCGCCGTGTCGTTCGTCGGGATCGGCGGCTACTACCTGGCCGGCACGTACCTGACCAACTACGGCGCCGACACCGTCGGCATCGACCGTACGGTGCTGCTCAACGCCGCGGTCTGCGGTTCCTTCCTCAACCTGTGCCTCTATCCGCTGTTCGGCCGGATCGCCGACCGCGTCGGGCCCGGACCGGTGGCGGTCTGGGGGGCGGCGGCGTCGGCCGTGGCGGCGTTCCCGATCTTCTGGCTGGTCGGCCTGGGCACCGCGTGGAGCATCGCGACCGCGATGGTGGCCGGCCTGGTGCTGGTGTCGGTCAGTTACGCCGCCTGCGGGCAGTTGCTCAGTGAGATGTTCAGCAGCGAGGTGCGGTACTCCGGGGTGGGGCTGTCGTACAACGTCTCCGGGGCGATCAGCGGGTTCGTGCCGCTGGCCGCGACCGCTCTGCTGGCCGCCACCGGCGGCAGCCTGTGGTCGCTCGCGGCGATGCTCTGCGTATTCTCGCTGATCACCCTGTTCGCCGCCGTGGCCGCGCAGCGGCTCCGGGTCGCGGAACTGTGACGTACGGAAAGGACCGACCATGAACGCGATCGCCGACGACGGCGTTCAGCCCGAGCACTACTACCACAAGCTGGTGGGCCCCGAGCCGGAGCCGGCCTTCCACGACCCGGCCGAGCTGGAGCGCTACTGGGGCCGCCGGTGGGGAGCCGCCGACGAGGTGAGCCCGCTGCGCACGGTGCTGGTGCGCCGCCCCGCGAGCGGCCTGGCCGCCATCACCGAGGAGGCGTGGGACCCGCGCGCCGGCGCGCTCGTCGATCCGCGGCGGCGCTGGTACTGGCGCGGCAGCAAGGCGCCGAACATGCAGCTGGTGATGGAGCAGCACGCGGCCCTGCTGTCCGCGCTGCGGGCCGAGGACGTCGAGGTCGTCGAGGCGCCCGAGATGCCGGAGCACACCAAGTCGGTGTTCACCCGCGACCCGATGCTGACCGTGCCCGGCGGAGCCGTCATCACCCGGCTGGCCCCGCGCATGCGGCGCGGCGAGGAGGCGTCGATCACCCGGACGGTGGCCGCGCTCGGCATGCCGATCCTCGGCACGATCACCGGCACGGGGCTCGCCGAGGGCGGCACGTTCGTCAAGCTCCGGCGCGACCTGGCGGTCTTCGGCCTGTCGATCCGCTGCAACCCGGAGGGGGCGCGGCAACTCGCCGCGATCCTGGAGCCGCTCGGCATCGAGCTGGTGACCGTGCCGCTGCCGGGATACACGATCCACGTGGACGGGCAGTTCCACATGGTGGACGACGACCTCGCGCTGGCCAACACCCACCGCCTGCCGTACGAGTTCCTGGCCCGGCTGGACGACCTCGGGATCAAGGTCGTCTCGCCGCACCCCGACGAGCAGTACGCCTGCAACTCGCTCACCGTCCGGCCGCGCCGGCTGCTGTTCCCGGCGCACTGTGTCCGCACCGCCGACCGGCTGGCCGCCGAGGGCGTGGAGATCGTGCCGGTGCCGTACGACGAGATCCTGAAGAACGGCGGCGGCATCCACTGCTCCACCATGGAACTCGTCCGCGACTGGTAGGGGCGCCCGATGCATCTGACTCCGGCGGAGCACGACCGGCTGACCGTGTTCACCGTGGCCGAGCTGGCCCGCCGCCGCCGCGCGCGGGGCGCGAGGCTGTCCGCGCCCGAGGTGATCGCGCTGGTCGCCGACGCGGTGTTCGAGGCGGCCTGGGACGGGCTGCCGATGGAGGAGGTGATCGCGGCGGGCCGCGGCGCGGTGCGCGCCGAGGAGGCCAAACCCGGCGTCGCGGCGCTGGTCCGCCGGGTCGAGGTGGACGCGCTCTTCCCCGCGGGGACGGCGCTCGTGGCCGTCGACGACCCGCTGGGCCGGCAGCCGGGGCCCGGTGACCCCGGCGCGGTGATGCCGGCGGCGCGGGCCGACGCGGCCCTGGCGCCCGGCCGCGCACGGCTGGAGATCGAGGTGACGAACACCGCGGACGTGGACGTGCACGTCTCGTCGCACTACCCGTTCTGGCAGGCCAACGCGGCGTTGTCGTTCGACCGGGAGGCGGCGCGCGGTCACCGGCTGGACGTGCCCGCGGGCAGCAGCCTGTGCTTCCCGCCGGGGGCGACGATCACGGTGAGGCTGGTCAGGCTGGGCGGCGCGGCCACCGCGCCCCGGCTCACGCTGGAGGACGGACGATGAGCTTCGACAGGGCGACGTACGCGGCCGTGTACGGCCCGACCACCGGCGACCGGGTGCGCCTGGCCGACACCGGGCTCGTGGTCGAGGTGGAACGCGACGACACCGAGGCCGGCGACGAGCTGCTCGGCGGCTGCGGCAAGACCGTGCGCGAGGGGCTGCTGCTCACCAGCGGCGCCCGTTCGTCCGAGCTCGACATGATCGTCACGAACGCGCTCGTCCTCGACCCGCTGCTCGGCGTGGTCAAGACGAACATCGGGATCAAGGACGGCAGGATCGCCGGCATCGGCAGGGCCGGCTCGCCCGACGCGGTGGACGACGTCGAGCTCGTGGTCGGCCCGCACACCGCGATGATCCCCGCCGAGGGCCTGATCGTGACGCCGGGCGTGGTCGACTCGCACGTCCACCTGTCCAGCCCGGCGCTGCTCGACGTGGCGCTGTCCGCCGGGGTCACGACGGTGGTCGGCATGGGCCTCGGAGGCGTGTGGGACATCGGCGTCAACCCCAAGCGCAACCTCGACCTGATGATCGAGGCGTGGCGGGAGGTGCCGGTGAACGTGGCGTTCCTCGCCCGCGGCTCGTCGGTGCGCCGCGCGCCCCTGGAGGCGGCCGTGCTCGCCGGGGCGGGCGGGTTCAAGGTGCACGAGGACTTCGGCGCGCAGCCCGCGGTCGTGGACACCTGCCTGGCGGTGGCCGACGCCGCCGGCCTGCCGGTCGCGCTGCACACCGACTCGCTCAACGAGTCGGGCCTGCTGGCCGACACCCTCGACGCGACACGTGGGCGCACCGTGCACGCCTACCACGTCGAGGGCGGCGGCGGGCATCCCGACCTGCTGGAGATCCTCGCCCACCCGCACGTGCTGGCGTCCTCGACCACGCCCACGCTGCCGTACACGGTCAACACCGTGGCCGAGCTGTTCCCGATGACTATGACCGTGCACCGGCAGAACGCGCTGCTGCCCGGCGACGTGGACGTGACCGCGAGCCGGGTGCGGGCGAGCGCGATCGCGGCCGAGAACGCGCTGCACGACGCCGGCGCGGTGAGCATCGTCAACTCCGACTCGATGGGCATGGGCCGCGTCGGGGAGACGGCCCGCCGCACCTGGCAGCTCGCGGCGCACGCCAAGGCGGCCACGCGGGAGGACGGCGGCCACGACAACGAGCGGGTCCTGCGGTACCTCGCGAAGATCACCATCAACCCCGCGATCGCGCACGGGATGGCCGGTCAGATCGGCAGCATCGCGCCGGGCAAGGTCGCCGACCTCGTGGTGTGGCATCCGGCGTGGTTCGGCGCGAAGCCGGAGCTGGTCGTGAAGTCGGGGTTCGTGGCGTGGGGAGTGAGCGCGTCAGGGGCCGCGTCCACGCGGGCGGGGCAGCCGCGGGCGTACCGGAGGTTCTTCGGCGCCATGGGGGACGCGCCGCGCCGGCTGGCGCACGTCTTCGTGGCGGCGGAGGCGCTGGAGGACGCCGCCGCCCGCCGGGCGCTGCCGCAGGGGCCGAGCTACCTGCCGATCAGCGGGGCGCGCGGGCTCACCCGCGCGGCCATGGTCCGCAACACCCGCGTCCCGCACGTCCACGTGCCTCGTGACGGCGGCCCCGTGCTGGTGGACGGCAGGCCGGTGGGGCTGCCGCCGGCGAGCGCGCTGCCGCTCACCCAGGTGCACCACCTGGCGTGACCGGGGGGAGACCTGGCCGTGGGATGCTGTCCGGATGCTGATCAGGGAAGCCACCACTGGGGACTGGTCCGCCATCTGGCCGTTCTTCCACGAGATCGTCGCCGCGGGGGAGACCTTCACCTACCCGACGGATCTCGGGCGCGACGAGGCCCGCGACTGGTGGCTGCTGTCCCCTCCCAGCCGTACGGTCGTCGCGGTGGACGACTCGGGCGCGGTGCTGGGGACGGCGAAGATGAACCGTAACCACATGGGCAACGCGTCGCACGTCGCGAGCGCCAGCTACATGGTCGACCCGGCGTATGCCGGGCGGGGCGTGGGCCGGGCGTTGTGCGCGTACACGCTGGAGTGGGCGCGGGCGGAGGGCTACCGGGTGATGCAGTTCAACGCGGTGGCCGAGACGAACGAACGCGCCGTGGGGCTGTACCGGTCACTGGGGTTCGAGGTGATGGGCACGCTGCCGGAGGGGTTCCGGCATCCGGCGAAGGGCTACGTCGGGCTGCACGTCATGTACCGGACTCTTTGACCGGTTCCCAGGCGGTGACGCCCAGCACGCCCGTGGAGCCCAGGTCGACGTTGCCCGGGACGCGGTGACCGCGCACGACGAGGGTGGTGCCGAGCGCGGGCGGGCGGCTGAGGTCGGTGTAGGTGTTACGCCACACCACCGCGAACATGGCCGAGCGGCCAGGGCGGAGCGTCACCGTCCGCGGTCCTGGGTCCTTGACCGCGGTCGTGACCTGCTGCGCGCCCTCGTCGATCTCGATGTCCAGCGGCTCCCCGTCGGCGTCCAGGAGGCGGACGCGGGGATAGCCGCGGACGGTGCGCACCTCGTCGCCGCAGTTGGTGAGGGTCACGGTCTGGGCGCGCAGGCCCATGGCGGCGTCCACGAGCCCGGCGGCCACGATCGTCCCCGGGCCGGAACAGGTCGGCGCCGGGGAAGGCGACCAGACCGTCGGCGGCGGCGAGGCCAGGGGGTGACGGGGGTCGCGTACGGTGGGGCTTGGCGCGGTGGCCGCCTCCACGCCGCATCCGGCGAGGCAGAGCACGACGCAGAGCGCACGGACGGCGGAGATGACGGTCACCGGCTCCATCCTGCCATGGAGATCTTCTGCACCTCTCGTGCTCGATTTCGCGCGGCCAACCGGTCCAGGCTGCTGGAAGACTGGGTCGAATGACCAGAAGGAAGGGAGAAAGGAGCGGCCGTGGACGTTTCGGCGGGTGAGGGCGCGCGCTCCTTCACGTCGCAGGATCACCGCCTGTGGCGGCTGGGAGACCTCTCCGACGCGGGCGCGTGCGTGGTGGACGACCGCGGGCGCATCGTCGAGGTCAACGCCCGGGCCGGGGTCCTGCTCGGCCGGCCCCCCGGCGACCTGCTCGGCCATGACGCCCACGACGCCCTGCACCGCGGCGAGCACGGCGAGCCGGTGCCCCGCAGCCGCTGCGTGTTGCGCGAGCCCCTCCTCACCCGCAGCACCTCGCAGGGCGAGCGCGAGTGGCTGGCGCGCGGTGACGGCAGCGTGCTGCCGGTCTCCTGGCTGGTCACCGCCTGCCGGCTCGGCGACGGCCGGCCGGGCATCCTGATGCTCTTCCACGAGAGCGGGCCGGCGGTCTCGGCCGGCCGGGGGCCGACGTGCCTGACGGGATCGATGACGGAGCTCGACCGGCTGGCCCTGCTCGCCGAGACCACCACGACGCTCACCTCCAGCCTCGACGTCGAAGAGACGCTGCGCCAGCTCGTCCGGCTCGTGGTGCCGCTGCTCGCCGACTGGGTGGTGATCGACCTGCTCACCGAGGAGGGAGGGGTCTCGCGCGCCGCCGTGGTGCACCAGGAGAACGGCGGCCTGGTCCACCGGAAGGATCTGGAGGGCCCGATGCCGCCGGTGCCGCAGGGGTCGACGATGCCCCTGTCGCGGGCGCTGCGCGGGGTCACCGCGACCATCGCCTCGCAGGAGACGTACGAAGTGGAGCCCGACTCCGCCGTCGCGGTCGAGCAGCGCAAACTGTTCCGGGCCACCGGCATGCACTCGGCGAGCATCGCGCCGATCCGCGGGGTGCGCGAGGTGGTCGGCGCGCTGACGCTCGGCCGCGCCGAACGGCCGGGCGCGTTCACCACCTCCGACCTGCTGCTGGTCGAGGACATCGCCCGCCGCGCCGGCCTCGCGCTCGACAACGCGCGCCTGTACGAGCGGCAGCGCCGCGTCGCCGAGACCATGCAGCGCCACCTGCTGCCGCAACTGCCCCACGTCCCGGGGTTGCGGATGACCGCGCGCTACCTGCCCGCGCCGGACGCCTCCCAGGTGGGCGGCGACTGGTACGACGCCTTCCCGCTGCCCGGCGGCGCGACCGGCCTGGTGATCGGCGACGTCGTCGGCCACGACCTCGAGGCCGCCTCCGGCATGGCCCAGATCTGCAACATGCTGCGCGCGTACGCCGGAGAGCTGGACGAGCCGCCCAGCAAGATCGTGGAACGGCTCGATCAGGCGGTGACCCGCATGGTCGAGGCCGCGATGGCCACCGTCGTCTTCGCCCGCGTCGAGCGCGCCGACGGACGCTGGCTGCTGCGCTGGACCAACGCGGGCCACCCGCCGCCGCTGCTGGTCGAGCACGACGGACGGACCCGCTACCTGGAGGACGCCGGCGGCCTGCTGCTCGGCACGGACATCATGGCCGCCCGCGAGGACGCCGCCGTCGCCCTGCCGCCGCAGTCCACCCTGCTGCTCTACACCGACGGGCTGATCGAGTCCCGGACCCGATCCCTCGACGAGGGCATGGCCGACCTGAGCCGATACGCCGCCTCGCTGGCTCGCCACCCGCTGGACGGCATGTGCGACGCGCTGCTCGGCCGTACCCGTCCTGAGGACAACGACGACGACGTGGCCCTGCTGGCCCTGCGCATTCCCGGCTGAGCTACTGCGACTGTTCGGCGGCCTCCTCCGCCGTGATGCGGCCCCGGGAGACCGGGGTGCGCAGGCGGGCGGCCGGCGGGTCGGCCGGGCGGCGCCAGTGCCAGTCGGTGACCGCCTGGTAGGCGGCCACGACCGACAGCAGCCGGTCCTCGCCGTACGGCAGCCCGCCGAGGATCGTGCCGATCGGCAGCCCCGAGGCCGTGAACCCGATCGGGAAGCCGATCTCCGGCAGGCCGATCGCGTCGAACGGCGTCGGTGAGGTCTGCACCACCACGTCGCACCGTTCGAAGACCTGGTCCAGGACGCGTTCCAGCAGGAGCAGCTTGGCGCGCTGGCCGGTGACGTACTCGTTCGCGCCCATGAGCGCGCCCTGCAGCCAGCCGATCACCGACACCCCGAACCCGCGCAGGTCAGAGCGGAGGTACGGCATGAACGGCTCGCTGCGCTCCGGCAGCCGCACGTTGTTGAGGTCGTTGCCGATGAGCATGTCCCAGTCGTCGGGGTAGGGCACCTCGACCAGCGTCACCCCGCGGATCGCGGCCAGCTCCGACAGGAACGCCCGGCGCGCGGCGGCGGTCTCGGACGAGCCGTCGGCGTAGCCGGGCAGCACCCCGACGCGGCTGTTCCAGCGCAGCCGCACCCGTCCGCCCGACCGTACGGGGGTGGCGGCGTCGATGAGCGCGGGCACCTTGGGCAGGCCCTGCGTACGCGGGTCGGCCGGGTCCTCGCCGGCCATCGCGGCGAGCATGATCGCCGCGTCCTTGGCGTCGCGGGCGAGCGGCCCCGGATGGTCGCGCGTGTAGCTGAGCGGGATGATCCCGTACAGCGACACCCGTCCCATGGTCGGCTTGAGCCCGGTGAGGTTCTGCGCGTTGGACGGCGCCGTGATGGAGCCGCCGGTCTGCGTGCCCGTTCCGGAGGAGGCCAGCCGCCCCGCCACGGCGGTCGCCGTGCCGGTGGACGAGCCGCCGGGGTTGACGCCCGGGTCGTCCGGCGTCCACGCGTTGACCGTGGTGATCTCGCCCGACGGGGTGGTGGCACGGGTGGTGGCCAGCGGGCCCATCTGGGTCTTGCCGAGCACGATCGCCCCCGCGGCCTTGAGCGACGCCACGGCCGTCGCGTCGAAGCCCGGCACGAAATCCCGGAACAGGAACGAGTTGGCCGTGGTCGGCACGCCGCGCGTGTAGTAGTTGTCCTTGATCGCCAGCGGGATGCCGTGCAGCGGGCCGTGCGCCCGCCGGCGTCCCGCCGACCGCGCCGCCTCCCGCGCGGCGTCGGCGAGCACCGTGTTGAAGGCCAGGTACGTCGCCTCGTACGCGTCGATCCTGGCCAGATAGGCGTCCACGAGCTCCAGCGGGCTGAGCCGGCGCTCGCGGATCATCCACGCGGCCTCGGCGACGGTGAGCTCCGTGGGATCGGACATGGCCTCGGGGCGCGGTTTGACGTAGGCGCCGGAGACGTCCAGGCCGGGCCGTTCCCCGCCGGAGGCGTGCGCGGGCGACGGCCAGGCGGTCGCGGCGAGCCCGGCGGCTCCCATCGCCGCCGTCCTGGCGAGGAACGCCCGCCGGTCCACCGCGCGGTCGGCCGGCCCGCTCATCGGCGCCACTCCACACTGACCGACGGGTACATCATCGGCGCGCGCTGCTGCGACAGCGCGGGGCCGGCGCCGCCGTCCGGCGCCGGCAGCTGGTACGCCGCCAGCGACGTGACCGTGCCGCGCATGAACGAACGCAGCGAGGCGAGGACGGTGTCGCGGCCCGGCGCGCCCGTCTCCGGGTCCGGCGCGGTGCCGGGGGGAAACTGGTCGAGGTCGATGCCCAGAGCCGCCAGGCGGGCCCTGATCATGGTGTTGAGTTCGGCGTCGGAGGGGGGTGCTGGGGTCACGGTTCCTCCAGAGCAAAGGGGGATTAACCGCCACATTCCGAGCGTCGTGTGTCGGGGTGATGTCCCCAAGATCACAGCATGATGAAAATGATCGCCGGCGTGCCGGATACATGCCGGCGGCACCTGGACGAGCCGCTGGAGCGCCGGCGCGGTCCCACCCGCCGCGCGCCGCGGATGGGGATGCCGCCGCCCGCGTCGATCAGGGACGCCGGGTGCGGCGGTCGTTGATCACAGCCCGCCCGCGACGTCCAGGACGGTTCCCGTGACGTACGACGCCTTGTCCGACAGCAGCCACGCGACCGCCTCGGCGATCTCCTCCGGCTTACCGGGACGGCCCATGGGGATGCGCTCGGCCACCCGCCAGGCCCGGCCGGGCTCGCCGGACCGCGCGTGGATCGACGTCTCGATGGTCCCGGGGGAGACCGCGTTGACGCGTACGCCGGGGGCCAGCTCCTTGGCCAGGCCGACCGTCATGGTGTCCACGGCCGCCTTGGTGGCCGCGTAGGCGACGTACTCGCCCGGCGAGCCCGTGCGGGCCGCGACCGACGACACCGTGACGATCGACCTGCGGGACTTGCCAGGCGTGCTCGCCCACCGCCGGGCGGCCTCGCGGCACAGCCGCAGCGGCGCCACCAGGTTGACGTCCACGACCCGCCGCAGCTCCTCGTCCCCGAGCGCGGTCAGCGGGCCGATCCGGCTGGTGACCCCGGCGTTGTTCACCAGGCCCGTCACCTCGCCCAGCGACTCGGCGACGTCGAACAGGCGGCCAGGACCGTCGTCGTCGGTGACGTCCAGGCGTACGGCGTGGGCGAGCGGGCCGAGGCGTTCGGCGAGCTCGCCGGCCTCCTCGTCGGAGCTGGAATGGCTGAACAGCACGCCCACCCCGTCGGCGCACAGCCGTTCGACGATGCTCCTGCCGATTCCCCGGGAACCACCGGTGACGATCACGATCACGCTTGCACTCCTCGCGTCAGGCGCTCGGTCGCGGCCTCCACGGCCACGGCGACCCTATCCATCGCACCATGCCCGAGCGTCACGGCCCGGGAGAACAGGCCGTGGCAGACGTCCAGCACCGGCGTGGTGCCCATGTGGAGGTCACGGGTCCGTCGTAACGCGGCGCCGCCCGCGGTCCTGAAGGCCCTTGATCTGCCGCCGTACGGGGCTCAGCATGGGCGGCGTGGACGATGACGCGCGCAAGATCCGCCGGCCCGCCCCCCACGACGGCTGCCCGGTGCGGCAGGCCGACGACGGCACGTGGCAGGTCACCGGGTACGCCCAGGCCCGCGCGGTGCTGCGCGGCGACGGCACCGTCCAGGCCGGGCTCGGCGTCGAGACGGTCGAGAAGCTGCCCGCCCGGGTGCGGCGCCCCGTCCTCTACCGCGACGGGCCCGAACACCGCGAGCACCGCCGGCAGACGGCGAAGTACTTCACGCCGCGCCGCGTGGACGAGCACTACCGCGACCTGATGGCCGAGGTCGCCGAACGCCAGCTCGCGAAGCTGCGGGCGGTGGGCGAGGCCCCGCTGCCGGAGCTGAGCTTCGGCATGGCGATCGAGGTGGCGAGCGCGATCATCGGCCTCACCTCCAGCAGGCCGGGCATCCGCGGCAGGCTGGAACGGTTCTTCCCCGAGAAGTTCGGCCGGCCCGGCCTGACCAGCGTCCACGGGCTCTACTGGCTGGTCAGGCAGAACGTCAACTGGCTGCGCTTCTACCTGGCCGACGTGCGCCCGGCGGTGCGCGCCCACCGCCGCGAGCCGCGCGACGACCTCATCGCCCACCTGATCGCCGAGGGCTGCTCGGACGCCGAGATCCTCGGTGAGTGCCTGACCTTCGCCGCGGCCGGCATGGTGACCACCCGCGAGTTCATCTGCGTCGCGGCCTGGCACCTGTTCACCGACGAGGCCCTCCTGGAGCGCTACCGCGCCGCCGACGAGCCCGGCCGCCTGGCCGTCCTGCACGAGATCCTGCGGCTCGAACCCGTCGTCGCGAAGCTGCGCCGCCGCACGACTGCGCCGCTCGACCTCGACGGCGCTGACGGGCCGGTCACGGTGCCGGCGGGCGCGCTGATCGACGTGTACGTGGACGCGGCAAACACCGACCCGTCGGGCGTCGGCGCGCAGCCGCTGGCGATGTGCCCCGGCCGCGCCGCCGACGGGGCCGCGCTCTCCTTCGGCGACGGCCCGCACCGCTGCCCGGGGTCCGGCATCGCCGTCCTGGAGACGGACGTCTTCCTCACCCGGCTGTTCGCCCTCGACGGCGTGCGCATGGCGGCGACGCCGCGGGTGACGTTCGCCAACGACATCGGCGGCTACGAGATCCGCGACCTCACGGTGAGGCTCGCGAGCGCGACCTGACGGTCAGGCTCGGCCGGCGAGCGCGGCCAGCAGGTCGCTTTCGCGGGCGGCGCTGAGGCCGGCGCGGCGGGGCCGGTCGAGGCCCTGCTCCCGCTCCCACGCAAGCAGGTCGGCGAGCAGCTCGGCTCGCGGCCGATGGCGCAGCCCCGCCGCCTGCGCCGCCGCGCCCGAGCGGGCCGACCAGCCCTTCCAGCCGGGATCGACCTGCCACATCGGCAACGACTCCGGCCCCATGTACTCGGCGACACCCTGCCGGAGCAGCCAGTCAGGGTCGGCCGGCACGACGGGGCCGGTGTGGCCCGCGACGGCGCGGCACCGCTCCACCCACTCCCCGAACGTCACCACGGGCCCGACCGTGTTGTACGTGCCGGTCGTGCCGTTCTCGGCGCAGTCGAGCAGCCAGGCGGCGAGGTCGCGGACGTCGATCACCTGCGTGGGCACCTCGGGCGAGTCGGGCACCAGCAGGGGCCCGTGCGGGTCACGGGCGGCCCGCGCCACCCAGTAACCCGAGCGCCCGCTGTGGTCGCCGGGCCCGCCGATCAGCCCGGCCCGCGCGATGACCAGGCGGTCGCCCACCGCCTCGGCGGAGGCGAGCTCGCAGGCGACCTTCGCCTCGCCGTACAGCTCGCGGTCCACCTCGTCGCGGTCGGTCGGCTCCAGCAGGGGCGTGCTCTCGTCGGCGCCCGGCACGCCGTGGGAGGCGTACGCGTTGCCGGAGGACACGTACGTCCAGTGGCCCGCCCGGCCGGCCAGGGCCGCGAGCGCGCCGCGCACCATGCCGGGCTGCCACGACACCTCGACGACCGCGTCCCACTCCCGGTGACGCACCCGCTCGTACGCGCCGGCGGCCCGCCGGTCGGCGACGACCAGCTCCGCGCCGTCGGCCACCGCCCCGCTCTCGCCCCGCGCCAGGCAGGTCACCGCGTGACCGCGCCCGACCGCCTGCCGAGCCACCTCACGGCCCAGCCACGCCGTGCCACCAAGAAGGAGAAGGTCCATGGACGAACCCAACCACCCCGCACGACGCCACTCCTAACGGGTTCGCACCCGGCGTAAACCAGCACGGATCGGCTCGCGGCGGCATCCACCGAACGGTGGATCCGGGAACCAGCAACATCGGCCGCCGAGTGTGGCCGGCGGGCCGATTCGCGGCGGGCGCGGGGGCACGAGGCTTGAGTCATGGCAGTCATCGACGTCACAGACCTCCGCAAGGGGTACGCCGGCCGCACCGTCCTCGACGGGGTGTCGTTCTCCGTGGAAGCGGGCGAGATCTTCGGCATCCTCGGCCCCAACGGCGCCGGCAAGACCACCACCGTCGAGTGCGTCGAGGGCCTGCGCCGACCCGACGGCGGCTCGGTCCGCGTGCTCGGCCTCGACCCGTTCACCGACGGCCGCGCGCTGCGCGAGCAGGTCGGGGTGCAGCTCCAGCACACCCAGCTGCCGGAGAACATCAAGGTGTGGGAGGCCCTCGACCTGTACGCCTCCTTCTACGCCAGGCCGCGCGACTGGCGCGGCCTCCTGGAGGAGTGGGGCCTCGCGGACAAGCGGGACGCCCGCTTCGGCAAGCTCTCCGGCGGCCAGCGGCAGCGGCTGTTCATCGCGCTGGCACTGGTCGGCGATCCGCGGGTGGCCTTCCTCGACGAGCTCACCACGGGCCTCGACCCGCAGGCCCGCCGCGTCACCTGGGAGCTGGTCAAGCGGGTCCGCGACAACGGCGTGACGGTGGTGCTGGTCAGCCACTTCATGGACGAGGTGGAGGAGTTGTGCGATCGCGTCGCCGTCCTCGACCAGGGCCGCATCGTCGCCGTCGACACCCCGGCCGGGCTCGTCGGCGGTGAACAGCGGATGCGGTTCACGCTGATGGCGGGCGAGTCCCTGCCGGGCCTCGACGGGTTGCCCGGCGTGACCGGCGTGACCAGGACGGGCGAGCGGGTGGTCGTCACCGGCAGGGGCGACTTCGCCGCGGCGGTGACCGCCCATCTCGCCCGCCACCGGGTGACGGTCAGCGACCTGCGCATCGACCGGCGCACCCTCGACGACGCGTTCGCCGCACTGACCGGCCGATCCTTCACCAACTGACAGGGGACACCACCATGACCAAGCTCGCCGTCGTCGAGTTCAAGCTGCTCGTCCGGGAACCCGGTGCGGTGTTCTCGCTGCTCATCCCGCTGTTCATCCTGGTCGTCTTCGGCAGCTCGATCCAGCCCGGCGACACCGTGCTGCTGCCGATCGCGCTGGCGATCGCCGTGGGCCTCGTCGGCCTGTACATGCTGCCCACCACCTTGGCCACCTACCGCGAGCGCGGCATCCTGCGCAGGATGTCCACCACCCCGGCGCGGCCGGTGAACCTGCTGGTGGTGCAGGTGCTCCTGCAGCTCGTGCTCGCGCTGGCCGCCTGCGGCCTGCTGCTCGCCGTCGCGGGCGCCGTCCTCGGCGCGCACCTGCCCACACGGGTGCTGCCCGGCGTGCTCACCTTCCTCCTCGGTACGGCCGCCATGTTCGCCATCGGCCTGCTCATCGCCGCCCTGGCGCCGAACGGCCGGTCCGCGAACGGGATCGGCGTGCTGCTGTACTTCCCGCTGGCGTACCTGGCCGGACTCATGCAGCCCCCGAGCCAGATGCCCGCTATCGTGGCCGCTGTCGGGGAGTACACCCCTATGGGAGCTTTCCGGCTGTCCATGCAGGACGTCTGGGCGGGCGGCGTTCCCGATCCGCTGCCGCTGGGCGTGATGGCCGCGTACGCGCTGGTCGTCAGCGTCGCGGCGGCCAGGTTCTTCCGCTGGGAGTGAGCGTATGAGCGGCCGGCTCGACCGATCGGAACGGCTCCTCGGGCGCCTGATGGCCGCCGCGCCGTACGCGCTGCTCGCGGTCTCCGCCGTGCTCACCCTCGGCACGGAGGGCCCGTCCTGGGGCATGCTGGGCCTCGCCGCGCTCGCGGCGGCCTGGCTGCGGCTCGCGCCCGTGGACGCCGTGCCCCGCGCGGTCTACGTCACCGGGCTGGTGCTGCTGATCGGGGCGCTGTGCACGCAGGCGGTGTGGTTCGCGAGCTTCTTCGGCTTCGTCGGATACCTGCACTCGTGGCACTACCTGAAGGGCGCCTGGCGGTTCGCCGGGGTGAGCGCCACGGCCGTGATCAGCGTCATGACGTACTACGGCGGGTTCCCCGCGACACCGTCGGCCGGCCTCGGCCAGGTGTTCCTCACGGCGGCGATCGTGGCCGCGGTGGGCCTGTTCAGCTTCGTCGGCGAGATCACGGCCGAGCGGAGCGCCGAGCGCGAGCGCATGGTGGCGCGCCTGGAGGCGGCCATGGCGGAGAACGCGGGGCTGCACGCCCAGCTGCTGGTGCAGGCCCACGAGGCGGGCGTGCTGGACGAACGGCAGCGCATGGCCGCCGAGATCCACGACACCCTGGCCCAGGGACTCACCGGCATCATCACCCAGCTCCAGGCGGCCCGGCAGGACCCGGACTGGCGGCGGCGCGTGGACCTCGCGATCGGACTGGCGAAGGAGAGCCTGGCCGAGGCGCGGCGCTCGGTGCACGCGGTCGGCCCAGGCCGGCTGGAGGCGGCGCCGCTGCCCGACGCGCTGGCGGCGGTCGCCGCCCAGTGGGGCGAGCTGCACGGCGTGCGAGCGGATTTCACCGTCACTGGTACGGTCCGTCCCATGCATGTGGAGGTGGAGGAGACACTGCTGCGCACGGCGCAGGAGGCCCTGGCCAACGCGGCCAAGCACGCCGCCGCCTCCCGGGTCGGGCTGACCTTGTCGTACATGGAGGACGTGGTGACCCTGGACGTCCGCGACGACGGCGCCGGCTTCGACCCCGAACGCGTCCGCGGCGGCGGCGGCTTCGGGCTGACCTCGATGCGCAAGCGGGTGAGCCGGCTGGCCGGCAGCCTGCAGATCGAGTCGGAGCCGGGCGGGGGAACCGCGATCTCGGCGAGCGTCCCGGCGGTGGCGCGTGGCTGAGGCCCCCATCCGGCTGGTCATCGCCGACGACCACCCCATCGTGCGCGACGGGCTGCGCGGCATGTTCGCCGGCGACCCGGGGTTCGAGGTGCTCGGCGAGGCCGCGGACGGCGCTCAGGCCGTCGAGCTGGCCCGGGTGGTGCGGCCCGACGTGATCCTCATGGACCTGCGCATGCCCGGCACCGACGGCGTCACCGCGATCAAGGAGCTGGCCCGGCTGGGCGTGCCGGCCCGCGTCCTCGTCCTCACGACGTACGACACCGACCGGGACGTCATGCCCGCCATCGAGGCGGGCGCCACCGGTTACCTGCTCAAGGACACCGGCCGCGACGAGCTCATCCGCGCCGTCCGTACGGCGGCGCGCGGCGAGGCGGTGCTCTCCCCGTCGGTCGCCACCCGGCTGCTCGGCCAGGTCCGCGCCCCCGCCGACCCGCTGAGCGCGCGCGAGCTGGAGATCCTCCGTCTCATCGCCGGGGGCGCCACCAACCGGGAGGCCGCCGCGCGGCTGTTCATCAGCGAGGCCACCGTGAAGAGCCACGTGCTGCACATCTACGCCAAGCTCGGCGTCAACGACCGCGCCGCCGCCGTGGCCGCCGCCTTCCGCAGCGGCCTGCTCGCCCTCGACGACGACTGATCGGGGCGCGGAAGAGCCGCTGCCAGGTCGCGCGTGCCCCCACCCTCCTCCCGCCGCGAGAGAACTGACGGAAGGCGGGCCGCTGGAGGGCGGTCGGTCAGTGGGCGGCTTCGTACTGCTTGACGACGCTGGCGGCGATGCGGCCGCGTTCGCTCACCGGCAGGCCGTTGGCGCGGGCCCACCGCCGGATCTCGGTGGACTTCTCGCGGCTCAGGGCGCGGCTCGACCCGGCGGCGGCGCGCCTGCCGCGCACCCCCTTCTCGGCACGGACGGCGCGAGCCTTGGTGATGTACGGCGCGAGCGCCTTCTCCAGCTTCTCCCTGTTCTTGCCCGACAGGTCGATCTCGTAGGTCGTGCCATCGAGAGCGAACGTTGTGGTCCCCTCGGCTTCACCGCCGTCGATGTCATCGATAAAGGATTCAACGATGCGCTTGGCCATGATGGTGCTCCAATTAACGTCAAGGATGCAGGTACTGTAGCGCCCTTCAGCACATCATGCATCGCGCGGGGGGTTACCTCCGGTCGAAATGCAAGTCTGCGAACTGATCCGGCACCACGAAGTCCTTCGTCCATGTGTGACAATTCTCGCGCCCCGCGACCCGGCATTCCCGTGGTGACGTCCCGTGCACGCGGCGTGGCGAGCCGGTCGGCGCGGGCCGCACACCGCCGTCGCCACCAGGTCATAGGCCCGTGACAAGGAGGGCGAGAACCGTGCTCGCCAGCGGCGATGGAGATCGTCCCACCTCGCCGCCGAGGCCGCCGCCGCGATGGGCGCCGGGCGCCGCCGCGACGGCTGCGGACGCCGCGGCGACGGCGCGGATTGCGGCCACGGCCGGTTTCCGCTTCGGTCTCAATGGCGATACGGTCCCGCCTGTTGAAACAGAATTCAAGGGTTCTCCCGGCGGCATTGACTTTGGCCCGTCGCGCTGACCGCAGCCGGGCCCGCACTCGTACGACAGTGAAGCAACGGAATGTCCGCGCCACAGGGGAATGCGCGCCCCACGGGCTTTAGCCGTCCGCGACCCCCACGCGTGCCGCATGGTGGTGATGTGTCCCAGGCTCGCTGGAAACGGTCTATTAATGACGTGTCAGGGTGGGCGGCGATGAGTTCCGGTGCTCCCGTGGGTCCACATTCGCGGAGCATCGAGAAGGAGAGACCCCCATGACTCAGGCCAAGACCCGCACCATCGAAGTGCCCGGCGCCGTCCTGCACTACGACGTCCGCGAGGCCGCGGCGGCGACCGCGCCGGTCCTGCTGATGATCGGCTCGCCGATGGACGCGACCGGGTTCACCGCCCTGGTGGCCCGCTTCACCGACCGCACGGTGGTGACGTACGACCCGCGCGGCATCGGGCGCAGCACGCGGACCGACGGCGTCGCCGAGTCGACGCCCGACCTGCACGCCGACGACCTCCACCGGCTGATCACTGCGCTCGGCGGCGGGCCGGTCGACGTCTTCGCCAGCAGCGGGGGCGCCGTCAACGGCCTGGCCCTGGTGGCCCGCCACCCCGAGCAGGTGCGCACGCTCGTCGCCCACGAGCCGCCGGCCGTGCGGGCGCTGCCCGATCGGGACAACGCGCTGGCCGCCGTGGCGGACATCCGCGGCACGTACGACAAGGAGGGCTGGGGGATGGCGATGGCGAAGTTCATCGCGGTCACCAGCCTGCGCGGCGAGATCCCCGCGAACCTCGCCGACCTGCCGGTGCGGAGCCCGGCCGAGCTGGGGATGCCGGCGGAGGACGACGGCTCTCGCGACGACGGGATGTTCGGCCAGAACATCATGACCTGCACGCACTACGAGCACGACTTCGCGGCGCTGCGCGCGGCCTCCACGCGCGTCGTCGTCGGCGTCGGCGCCGAGTCGGAGGGGGAGCTGGCCCACCGCGCGGGCGTGGCCGTCGCCGAGCGGCTCGGCACGAAGCCCGCGGTCTTCCCCAGCCACCACGCCGGGTTCATGTCCGGCGACTTCGGCATGGAGGGCGAGCCGGACGCCTTCGCCGCCACGCTCCGCTCGATCCTGGACGCGTAACCCGCGTACGGCCACGTGCGCCTCATCATGGCGCAAAGCCAGGCATTGTCGATCTCTACCGGGAAAGCCTCGAACCCACGGAATGTGGTGAAAGGGGCGGGTGGTTCGCGACATGGTCCACTACGGCGTGACACAGACGGCTCAGCCGGCCCCGTCGCGCGGGCAGGCCCAGGAGGTCGCCGGCACCGGCGTCACGGTCAACAGCGTGCTGCCGGGCCCGGCCCTCGGCGACGGCGTCCGGCAGATGGGGGAGAGCCTGTATCCGGGGCTCGACCCGGAGGAGCAGGAGCGCCGGTTCGTGGCCGAGGGCCGCCCGGCCGGCTCGCCGCTGGGCCGCCTCATCCGGCCCGCCGAGGTGGCGAGCCTGATCGCGTACGCGGTCTCCGACCCAGGCCGCCGCCACCACCGGGGCCACCACCGGGGCGGCACTGAGCGTCGGCGGCGGCCTGATCCCGACGATCGACCCCTGAGCCAGGAACCGGGTTGAAAGCGGCATCTCCCCAGCTCAAAGCGCGTCGCCCTCCGTCCGGGCGGCATGAGGGCGTGCGTAATGTGGGTCGTGTGGACCCGGGCCCGGCGGGAGGACCGCCGGTCCACGCCCTTGACGACATGGAGAGAGGCCACCGTCATGAGCATCGGCTCCTTGCTGCCCGGCGACCACGGGCTCGGCACCGCGCCACTCGGCAACATGTACCGCGCCATCCCCGAGGACGAGGCCCGCGCCACCGTGGAGGCGGCGTGGGACCAGGGCGTCCGCTACTTCGACACGGCCCCCTTCTACGGCGCCGGCCTGGCCGAGATCAGGCTCGGCGAGGTCCTGTCCACGCACTCGCGCGACGCGTACGCGCTGAGCACCAAGATCGGCCGGGTGATCCTGGACGAGCGGGAAGACCCGACCGCCCGTGACCTGGGCGACAAGGGGGGCCTGTTCGCGCACGGCCGTCCCGACAAGTTGGTCAACGACTACAGCGCCGACGCCACCCGCCGCTCCATCGAGGACAGCCTCAAGCGGCTGCGCACCGACCGCCTCGACATCGTCTGGGTGCACGACATCGCGCAGGACTTCTGGGGCGACGCGTGGTCGGCCGCCTTCGAGTCGGCCCGCACCGGCGCCTTCCGCGTGCTGCAGGGGCTGCACGACGAGGGCGTCAGCAAGGGGTGGGGCATCGGCGTCAACCGGGTCGAGCCGCTGGAGCTCACCCTCGGCCTGGACGAGCCCGAACCGGACGCCTTCCTGTGCGCCGGCCGCTCCACGATCCTCGACCACGAGCACGCGCTGCAGCGCATGCTGCCCATGGCCGTCGAGCAGGGCGTCGACATCGTGGTCGGCGGGCCGTGCGGCCGAGCCGCATCGCCGAGGACGTCGCCGCCCTGCGTGAGAACGTGCCGGCGGCGTTCTGGGCCGAGCTGCGCGAGGACGGGCTCATCGCGCCCGACGCCCCGGTGCCCGGAGCGTGAACCCACCAGGTTTCCAGGAGAACGGCCATGGCCAGCACCTTCGCATCCATCGACCTTCCCGTCTCGCCCGACCGGGTCTGGCGGCTCATCGGCGGCTTCGACTCGCTGCCCGACTGGCTGCCGTTCGTCACCTCCAGTGAGCTCGGCGAGGGCGGGCGGGTGCGGCGGCTGGTCACGGCGCAGGGCGACACCATCGTCGAGCGCCTGGAGACCTTCGACGACCAGGCCCGCACCTACAGCTACTCCATCGTCGAGGGGCCCTTCCCGGTGAGCGCGTACCACTCCACCCTCGCGGTGCATCCCGCGGACGAGGGGGAGTGCTGCCATGTGGAGTGGTCGGGCACCTTCACCCCGGACGGCGCCGGCGAGGAGGAGGTCGTCGCCCTGTTCAACCGGATCTACACCGACGGCCTCGACGCGCTGAAGCGCGCCCTCGGGGTCTGATCCTCAGCGCGGCGCGCACGACGCGTTCACGCGCTCCAGCACGCGGGTGCACTCCCGCAGGTCGAGGCCCTGAAGGTGGTCGAAGAGCCGGCGGCGCACGGCGGTCAGATGCGCCGGCCAGGCCTCCTTCAGGCGGGCGAGACCGGCGTCGGTGAGCACGGCGTTCCAGCCCCTGCCGTCGTCCGGGCACTTGACCCGCTGGACCAGCCCCTGGCCCTCCAGCCGGGTCACGATCCGGGTCATGCCGCTGAGGGACATGTCGACGGTCTCGGCCAGAGCGCTCATGCGCAGCCGGCGGCTCGGCGCCTCGGACAGGTGCATGAGCGTCTGGTACTCGATCAGCGGGAGCTGGTGCTGGCGCACCATCTCCTGGTCGATGGCCCGGGGCAGCGTGATGAGCGCCCTGGCCAGGGCACGCATGAAGGACTCCTCGTCGGGGGAGAGCGGTCGCAGGTGCTCGGGCGTCAGAGTGCTCATGATCCCACTCTATTTGCTTGACAAAGAAAGTACAACGCGATTTCCTTGCTCCGCGTAGCAAATAATCCCCTCGCCTGAGGGGTTGGCATAGAGGGGAACCACTCCGTTGACCAGGATCGGAATCATTCTCGGGAGCACCCGCCCGGGGCGTAACGGCGAGGCCGTGGCGCGCTGGGTCCACGGGATCGCCTCCAAGCGCGACGACGCGGAGTACGAGCTCGTCGACTTGCTCGACTACAAGCTGCCGCACCTGGACGAGCTCGCCCTGCCGATCATGGGGCAGTACACGCAGCCCCACACCTTCGAGTGGGCCCGGAAGATCGACTCGTTCGACGGGTTCGTGATCGTGACGCCCGAGTACAACCACTCGACCTCGGGCGCGCTGAAGAACGCGATCGACTTCCTGTACAGGGAGTGGACGAACAAGGCCGTCGGGTTCGTCGGCTACGGGCAGGTGGGCGGCGCGCGGGCCGTGGAGCACCTGCGGCTGGTCGCGGGTCAGCTCAAGCTGGCCGACGTGAGCGAGCAGGTCATCCTGACGATGCACGACGACTTCCAGAACTACAGCGTGTTCACGCCCGGCGAGCACCAGAGCGCCGCGGTGAGCGCCATGCTCGACGAGGTCGTGGCGTGGAGCAGGGCGCTCGCCCCGCTACGCGCCGTCTGAGCGCGCGCTCGCCCGCACCGCGGGGGCAGGTGCGGGCGGGCGCGCACGGGAAACGCCGCGGAAAGCCGGTCGGGGGCGCTTTCTGCGGCGGTTCCCGTTTCCTTCAGTCCCTCCACACATCACGTTCATCCGGGCGCTCCATCGTGGCTAGCCGCCTGATCAACATGAACGTGAGTGAAGGGACTGCATCTGATGCAGCCAATGGCAGCACGACTCCTGGGCGGCTTATGCCGCAGGGGACGCCTGGTCACGGCCGCCGGGATCGCGGCGCTGCTCGTCAGCAGCCTCGTGACCGCGGCCCACGCCGACCCGGTCCAGCAGGGCAGGGGACGGCCCACCCCCACGCCGACCGGTACGGCGACTCCCCCCGCGCTGACCCCCGCCGACGGCTCGTTCCTGGAGGGGACGGCGAAGATCGCGGCGGTCCCGTCCACGGCCGGTGACAGCGTCACCGCGCTCGCGGTGGACGACAAGAGCCTCGACGCCACCCGTACGGTGGGCGTCTCCAAGCTGAGCTTCGACGTCGGCTCCAACTCGGTCGAGGCCCGCTACCACAGCTACGTGCTGGTGAACGGCGCCTACCGCAGCGACATCGGCGACTTCGTCAACGAGCGCGCCACGATGGAGATCCCCAACGAGCACCTGGTCAAGGGGGAGAACGCCGTCGAGATCGTGGTCGGGGCGATCGACAGCTCGTGCGGCTCCAACTACGACGACTACGTGCTGTCCGACGTGGGCCTCGAACTGCTCGGCGAGGTCGCCGACGGTGAGGAGAACCCGTACACGCTCTCCTTCGGCGACGGCAGCTGCGGCACGAACACCACGCTGCTCAAGCGCGCCACCCTGAAGTTCTTCACCCAGTCCGACCCGCGGGGCACCACCGGCCTCAGCGCTGACCTGGACACCGCCACGCTGTCCAACGGCGAGCACGCCATCACCGCGACCACCGCGGCCGGCGTCACCGTCACGCACACCGTGACCGTGAACAACGCCCCCGCGGGCGCGCCGCGCGTGGAGCCCACGGACGGCACGCTCGTGGCGGGCGTCAAGCCGGTCTTCGCCTCGCTCCCGGCGACCGGGACGGGCGGCGTCGAGTCCCTCACCCTCGACGAGGAGGAGCCGCCCGCGAAGGCCACCCTCGGCGACGGCGCCGCGACATTCGGCTTCGACGTGGGCGCCGACTCGATCGACGACCGCTACGACGACTTCCTGCTGGTCAACGGCAAGCGCATCGACCTCGGCGGCTCGTACGCGAACCAGCGGGTGACCGTCGCGATCCCGGCCCGCCACCTCGTGCCGGGCGACAACACGATCAAGGTCGTCACCGGCGACTACCGGGAGTCCTGCGGCGACGGCCGAGACGACTTCACCATCGGCGACGTGGAGCTCGCTCTCGACGGCGCCGAGGTGACCGGCCAGGACGTCAAGCCCTCGTACGAGATGGGCGACGGCACCTGCGGCAGCAGCGAGACCGCGCTGCGCGAGGCCGAGCTGCGCTACACGATCGAGGCCCCGGCCGTGCGCGTCACGCGGACGCTCGGCTCCGGCGAGGCCACCCTCGGCTTCGACGTGGCCACCAACTCGATCGAGGCCCGCTACCAGAACCACGTGCTTGTCAACGGTCAGAAGGTGGTGCTCGACGGCGACTTCGTGAGCACCCGCGTGAACCTGCCGATCCCGAACGAGTACCTGGTGACCGGCTGGAACACGATCGACTTCGTGGCCGGCACCTACCCGACGTCGTGCGGGAACAACCGCGACGACTTCACGATCTCCACCATCACGCTCACCCCGGCGGCGGGCCCGGCGGCCGGCCAGATGCTCAAGTCCTCCTACAGCATGGGCGACGGCAACTGCGGCGACAACGTGAACCCGCGGACCGAGATCGACCTGCAGTTCCTGGTGGAGGCCCCGGCCCGCGGCCTGCGCGCCGACGTCGACACGGCCGCGCTGAAGGACGGCAGGCACACCATCGCCGCGACGTCGGCCTCGGGCGAGACCGCCACCCGCGTGCTGATCACCGACAACTCCGCGCCGGAGGTGGCGAGGAGCGTCCCCGCCGGCGGGGAGAAGATCACCGCCTCGGTCGTGCTGGACGTCGCGCTGGAGGACACCTCCGGCGTCGTGTCCGGCCCCGACGTCACGCTCGACGGGCAGCCGGTCGAGCTGGGCGCCCGGATCGGCCCCGGGCTGAAGGCCGGCCGGCACACGCTGGCGGTGTCCGGCGCGGACGGGCTCGGCAACACCACGGCCCGCGAGGTCGTGTTCGAGTCCGCGGGCATCCCGGACGCGCCCGCCGAGGTCAGCCCGGCCTCGGGCAGCACCGACGTGTCGGGTTCCGTCACGCTCTCGGCGAAGGTGGCCGAGCCGGACGGCGGTGAGGTGACGGCCACGTTCTCGACGGCCGAGATCCTCACCCCGAACCAGGCCTACCAGGGCACGTCGGCGTCCGTGCCGTCGACCCTGGAGGTCGAGGGGGAGCGGAAGGTCAAGGCCGAGGGGCTGGAGCCCGCCGACGGCCGCACCCTCGCCGCGCCCTCCGGCCAGGAGATCGTCTACCAGCGGTTCGACGTGCAGGTGAAGGGCCATGTGGACGCCCCGGTGCTGCGCTGGCAGGGCGTCGCCGACCCCGAGCGGCTGGTGTCGCTACGGGTGTGGAACACCAGGTCCGAGGCGTGGGACCTGCTGACCAGCGCCCGCGGCGCCGCCGACGGCGAGACCGTGCTGACGTCGGTCGTGGACGCCGACTACATCGACAGGCAGCGGGTGTACGTCATGGTGACGGGTGAGGACCCGTTCGCCGACGACATCGACGCGAGCGACCGCAACGGCTTCGACGACCCCGCCTCGTACGACTTCTCGATCGCGCACTTCACCGACACGCAGTACCTCTCCGAGGGCGCGGTGGAGCAGGAGACGGCCGAGGAGCGCGCGGTGTGGGAGTCGGCCTACGCCGGCATCGTCAACTGGATCAAGGACAACAAGGACCAGCGGAAGATCTCCTACGTCGCCCACACCGGCGACATCATCGAGAACAACATCCGCAAGCCCGCCGACGAGGCCATGCGGCGGCAGGTCGTGGGCGAGATGGAGGTGTCGTCGAAGCAGCAGAAGGTGCTGGACGACGCCGGCATCCCGAACGGCGTCATCGCCGGCAACCACGACAACCAGTCGGGCACCGAGAACGGCCCCGACGCGATCTACAACAAGTACTACGGCCCCGAGCGCTACCAGGACGGCTCGCAGGGCTGGCAGCACGCCGAGTACGGCGGCCCGTGGCGGGAGGGCGACAACCAGAACCACTACGACCTGTTCTCGGCCGGCGGCCTGGACTTCGTCGTGGTCGGTCTGTCGTACGGCGTGACGCGGGAGGAGGCCGAGTGGGCCGACTCCGTCTTCAAGAAGTTCCCGAACCGCAACGGCATCCTGCTCTCGCACGACTACCTCGTGCCGAGCACCAACCCCGACGGGCGCGGCGCCGGATTCTCCGCCCCCGACGGCTCGATGCTCTACAAGACCGTGGTCGAGAAGAACCCGAACGTCTTCCTCATCCTCGCCGGCCACGAGCACGGCGTCGGGACGAACGTGAAGCCGAAGGTCGGCCAGGTCGGCAAGGGCGTCGTGGAGCTGCTCGCGGACTACCAGTTCTACACCGTCTCGGCCGACCGTCTCGGCCTCACCGAGATCGGCGGGTACAACCCGGACGACCAGCTCCAGTTCGGCGCGAGCTTCCTGCGCCTGCTGCAGTTCGACGTCAAGCGGTCCGAGATGAGCGTGGACACCTACTCGCCGCTGCTCGACGAGTTCGGCGCCACCGAGTACGACCCGCTGCACCGCTACGACGGGCGCGAGGACACCATGGTGCTGCCGGTCGACCTCACCACCCGGACGACGACGTTCCAGACCGACTCGCTGGCGCTCTACAACGCCACGCGGACCATCGGCACGAGCAAGGTCGCCTCCGGCCAGGTCGCCTCCGTCACCTGGGACCGGCTCAAGCCCGACACGGCCTACGCCTGGTTCGTCACGGCGCGTTCGGCGGGCGGCGGCGTGACCGCGTCCGAGCCGAGCGTGTTCGTCACGAAGGACGCGCACGGGCGCCCCGGTAAGTGGGACTCCGGCTCGCCCATGTACCGCTGGTTCACCCGCTAGCCGATCACACCGCCGTCCCGGATCCCGGTCCGGGGCGGCGGCCTCTCCCCAGGAGCGACATGTCCCGCAGCCTGCTCGCCGCCGTCCTCGCCGTTCTCTTCTGCGGTGCGGCGGCCGCCCCGGCGGCGGCGCACGACGCCACGACGAAGGCCCACGTGCGGGTCACCGGCACGGGCCCGGACGTCACCGCCGTGCTCGAACTCGAATACGACCTGCTCATGAAGTCGGCCTGGCTCTACGCCGAGGCCTACGAGGCCAAGGAGCGGACGGAGCAGCTCCGCCAACTGGCCGTCAACCGCGACGCGGTGACCGAGTACGTCACCCGCCGCTTCGCCCTCGCCTACGACGACCGGCCGTGCGCGCCCACCCTGGCCCACGACGCTGACCTGCGCGTGCGGGACGAAGCGGCCTTCGCGGTGCTGACGTACGCCTTCGACTGCCCCGGCGAGGCCGGGGGCGGCCACGCGATCTCCAGCGCGCTCTTCCCCGACGCGGAGAGCTTCGTGCACAGCACGGAGACGCTCGTCCGCTACGACCTCGACGGCAGGAAGGGCTCCGCGGTGCTGGTCGCCGAGAGCCCGACGCTGCGGGTCGGCGAGCGTGAGGCGACGGCCCAGGCCGGCGAGTTCCTGATGCTCGGCGCCGAGCACCTGCTGAGCGGGCTGGACCACATCCTCTTCCTGCTCGCCCTGCTCATCGGCGCGCGGCGGCTGCGCGACGTCGTCGTCACGGCCTCCGCCTTCACCGCGGCCCACAGCATCACCTTCCTGCTGGCGGCGATGGGTGTCGTGGACGTGCCCGGAGCCGTGGTCGAGCCGGTCGTCGCGGCGTCGATCGCCGTCGTCGCGGTCGCCAACCTGCTCGGCCGGCAGGAGGACCGGCTGGGCAGGTGGCGGCTGCCGATCGTGTTCGCGTTCGGCCTGGTGCACGGGCTGGGCTTCGCGGGCGCGCTCGACATCGACCGGAGCGGCTCGTGGGAGCTGCTGCTGTCGTTGCTGAGCTTCAACGTCGGCATCGAGCTGACCCAGCTCGCGCTCATCGCGGTGCTGTTCCCGCCGCTGGTGCTGCTGCGCCGGACGCCCTCGGCCCGATGGGCGCTCGCCGCGCTGTCGGCGCCCATCGTCGCGGTCAGCCTGTACTGGTTCATCGACCGGATCCCGCTGCCGCTGTGACGTGCCTGCCCGAAGGACGCGCGACGGCCAGGACCAGCGCCGTCGCGGCGGCCACCAGCCCCGCGAGGGCGGCCGCGGCCGTCAGGGTCAGGGCGTCGGGCTGGAGGAGCGGCTGGCCGCGCTGCGCCTGCCAGAGCACCAGCCCCGTGAGCCCCGCGTAGCCGAACGCGGCGACGACCACCAGCGCCGTCCTGGTCGCCGTGCCCGCCAGGGTGGTGCAGCGGCGGGAGAGCAGCCGCAGGCCGATCGCGACCAGCGGCAGCACCTGGAGGGCGTGCAGGCCGACGAAGTGCGCCACCCGCAGGTCGCCCGCGCCCGTCTCCCAGCCGGTCACCGGCATGGCCGCGCCGCCGTCGGGAGCGCCCACGCTGTGCGCGCCGATCACGTCCAGGCTCATCCCGTCCGTCAGCGCCTGCGCCTGGTCCGGCGTCGGGGCCGTCATCAGGTAGCCGACGGACATCCCGGCCAGGGAGACGGCCAGCCCCAGCGGGATCGCCCAGGCCATCGGCCGATCGACCCGCCGCTGCGCCACCAGCAGCACCCCCAGCGCGAACGTCAGCGCCCACCCCAGGTACGCGGCCCCGCCCATGACGATGAAGACCGTCTCGTCCAGCGGTGTGGCGACGTTGTAGTGGCTGCGCACGCCGCGCGCGGCCTGGAAGACGATGGCCGAGATCTCCGGGACGACGAACCCGCCCACGACGACCGTGCCCAGCCACCACAGCGCCCGCCGGAACCGCCCGGCCAGGCCGATCATCCACGCCAGCGTGATCGCGTACAGGCCGAAGGACACCGCGAACTTGAACGGTTTCAGCCACACCGCCTGACCCAGGAGGGTCCGATCGTCGACCACGAGGCCGATCACGCTGACGGCGGCCAGCACCGCCATCGCCGCCGCGCAGGCCGTGAGCGGCCCGTGCCAGTGCTCCCGCCGCTGCCGCAGGATCTCCATGATGACTCCTTCTCCTCGACTGGCCTCCAGCCTGCCGACGGGCGAAGTCCCAGCCCAGAGAGCTGGTCACGGGCTCGGTATGACATCTTCACGAACCGGACGTCCGCAGCAGAAGCCCCGAGACAGGGTCGTGATCTTCGCGTTCCATACTTCCCCGGTGATCCGCAGAATCCTGGTCATCCCGGCTCTGGTGCTGCTCCTCGCCGGCTGCTCCCTCTCGTCCCTGATTCCCTTCCGCCGGTTCACCGTGCCGAGCGAGTCCATGCAGCCGACGATCAAGATGGGTGCGGTGATCACGGCCGGCAACACCGATGACTACCCGCCTCGCCGGGGGGACGTCATCGTCTTCGACGCGCCCGCGTACTGGCATCGCGGCCGCTCCGGGCTGTCCCACGTCTCGCGGGTCATCGGGGTGCCGGGGGCCGAGGTGGAGTGCTGCCACTGGAGCGGACGACTGCTGGTGGACGGTGTGCCCCTGGACGAGCCGTACCTGGCGGAGCCGCCCGCCTCCGAGGTGAAGTTCCGGATCCGGGTGCCGCAGGGCCGGATCTGGGTCATGAGCGACAACCGGCACGTCGCCCTTGATTCCCGCGTCCACCAGGGCGACGGCGGTGACGGCACGATCGCCGTCTCCGATGTCATCGGTGTGGTGAACCTCCCGTAAGAACCGCGTCAGGGGCCGCTGTTAGGGTGTGCCCCTGTCCGTGGTGTGCCGGCCTGATGGGGGCCGGTCCGGGCGGCCGGGAGGGGTTATGGGGCGCGCATTCCTGTTCTGGCATCCCTCACAAGTCGTGGTGCTCGGGTTCGGCGTGGCCGTGACGGTCGGCACGGTCCTGCTCGCGCTGCCGGCGGCCACCACGTCGGGGGAGTCGGCGGGCTGGCTGGTGGCGCTGTTCACCGCCACCTCGGCCGCCTGCGTCACCGGGCTGGCCGTCGTCGACACCGAGTCCCACTGGTCCGCCTTCGGCGAGGTGGTGATCGCCGGGCTCATCCAGGTGGGCGGGCTCGGCATCATGACGCTGGCCACCGTGTTCACGGTGATCATCTCCGGCCGGATCGGATTACGCGCCAAGACGTTCGCGCAGGCGGAGACCAAGACGCCCAGCATGAGCGACATCCGGGTGGTCGTCAGGAAGGTCGTGCTGTTCAGTCTCGGCTGCGAGGCGGTCATCGCGACGGTGCTCGCCGGGCGTTTCTGGCTCGGGTACGACGAGTCCTTCGGCCGCGCCCTCTACCTCGGCTTCTTCCACGCGGTCTCGTCGTTCAACAACGCCGGGTTCGCGCTGTGGCCGGACAACCTGATGCGGTTCGTGGTCGACCCGTGGATCTCCCTGACCATCGCGGCGGCGGTGATCGTCGGCGGGCTCGGCTTCCCGGTCGTGTTCGAGCTGGTCAAGCACTGGCGCCACCCGCGCCGCTGGTCGGTGCTCACCAAGGTCACCGTGGCGGTCACGGCGGTGCTGCTGGTCGGCGGCACCTTCGTCCTCCTCGGCACGGAGTGGCACAACCCCAGGACCCTCGGCCCGCTCGACGACCCCGGCAAGTTCCTGGCCGCCTTCTTCGCCGCCGTGATGCCGCGTACCGCGGGCTTCAACAGCCTGGACGTCTCCCAGATGTACCCGACGAGCTGGCTGGCCACCGACCTGCTGATGTTCATCGGCGGCGGCAGCGCCGGCACGGCCGGCGGCATCAAGGTCACCACGTTCGGGCTGCTGGCGTTCGTGGTCTGGGCCGAGATGCGCGGCGAGCCGCAGGTGAACGTGGGTCACCGCCGGCTGCCCGAGGCGGCCCAGCGGCAGGCGATCTCGCTCACCCTCGTCAGCGTGGCGCTGGTGGCGGTCTCGACGTATCTGCTGCTGGCGCTCACCCCCCACAGCCTGGACCGGGTGCTCTTCGAGGTGGTGTCGGCCTTCGGCACGGTCGGCCTGTCCACCGGCATCACCGCCGACACCGGGGTGGCCGGTCACCTCCTGCTCGTGCTGCTCATGTTCATCGGCCGGACGGGGCCGCTCACCCTGGGCTCGGCCCTCGCGCTGAAGGACCGGACCCGCCGCTACCAGCTCCCGGAGGAGCGGGTCATCATCGGCTGAGCTCCTGCTCGCCGAGCGCACGGCGGGCCTCGCCCGCCACGACCCGCCGGTAGCCCTCCTCGCCGAGCCCCAGCACATGCTCCAGCGCCAGCGTGTACGCGTGGTCGAACGCCTTGTCGGCCGGCACCTCGATGTCGGGCAGCACGCCCACGCCCTCCCAGTTGGTGCCCGTCACCGGATTGATCGCGCGGCCGGTCGGGATCGCCGACTTCAGGTGCGGGCCGACCCGGTGGCGCCCGCCCGGATGGGCGCCGCCCCTGGTGCGCTCGCCCACCACCGTGGCCCGGCCGCGCGTCTGCAGGTCGTAGGCCAGCTCCTCCGCGCCGGAGAACGTCTCCGGGCCGGTCAGCACGTAGATCGGCTTGTCAGGGCCGAAGCGCGGGCCGGGCACGTACGGCAGCGTCCAGAACTGCATGGTCTCGCCGCTCGGACGGTCGTAGATCGAGTTGAGATGCGTCTGCGGCCAGCCGGTGGGGAACAGGTACGAGCAGATCAGGCTCACCATGCCGGGCGCGCCGCCCCTGTTGCGGCGGACGTCGAAGAGCAGCACGTCGGTGTCGGCGACCAGGGTCATGGCGGCCGCGGCACGCTCGCCCGCCATCTCCGGAGCGTGGAACAACCTCGTGTCGAGATAGCCGACGTTGCCCGGCAGGCGTTCGACGCGGGCGACGCCGTAGCCGGACAGCGCCATCTCCTGCCGGTACGCCTCCAGGTCGAAGGCGTCGTGCTCGATCACCTCGTCCACGCTGTGCAGCAGCCGCAGATGCTTGTCGCCGTTGACGGTCTGCAGGTCGGCGGTGACCGCGGCGGCGAAGCCCTCGTCGTTCTCGATCTCCGCGTACGCGCCGCCGGCCAGCCGCTCGCGGAGGACGTCCGCGATCTGCTCGGCCACGTCGGGGAAGACGTAGTGCTCCTGGAGCTGCGAGCAGAGGGTGGTGATCTGGGGAGTCCAATCCATCCGTGTACATTAGCCCGGCTTCGCCGCTTGTGGGGTCTGGGTCGCGCGCCACTGCTCGGCCGCATCGATCATGGTGCGGAAGGTGTGGTCGAAGAACCGGCCGGCGTCCTCCAGCCGGGCGCCGGCGGGTGTGCCGGCGCCGAGCACCGCGGCTCCCCGGCGGGCGAGGCCGGCCAGCATGGCGTTCTGCCGGGCGCTCTCCAGCCAGGCGCGGAACCAGACGTCGGCGTCGATGACGTAGCGGTCGCGCCGACGGCGGGGATCGCGCTCGCGGCGCACCAGCTCCTGCTGTTCGAGCTCCCCGATGGCCTTGGAGACGGACGCGGGGCTGACTCCCAGGCGCCGGACGAGCTCGGCGGCGGTGAGCCCGTCGCCGTCGGCGAGGAACAGGCTGGTGAGCACCCGCGCGGTCATGCGTGACAGCCCGGTCTGCGTCAGCGACTCGGTGAACTGCTCCGCCAGCTCGCGTACGGCTTCGGAATCGCGGCCGTCGGCGCCGACGGTGGCGTCCCCACGGGCCCTGCGGCGGCGGGCGCGGCCCCGGGTCGCGTGCTCGGCCGCGTCGGCGAGGTAGCCCGTAGGGCCGCCGTTGCGGGCCACCTCACGGGTGACGGTGGAGACCGGCCGGTCCAGGCGGGCGGCGATCTCGGTGTAGGAGAGCCCTTCGGCGAGGCCTTCGGCGATGCGCGTGCGGTCCTCGTGGGTGAGCCTGCCTCCCGGCATGGGCGTTCGTCTCCTCGGTGGTGCGTAGGGGAGACCAGTATTGCTTTCGACTCCAACCCATTGCAACATGCGGTCTTGCATTCGTGCGCATCTCATTGCAAATAACCAGGCATTTCGTTGACGATTTTGTGAAAGCAAAGTAGCTTTTCCGGCGTGATGAACACGTACTATCGTGACTCTTCAGCGGCGCCCACCAGCGTCACAGCACGGTCGCTCGCGCCCGACCTGGCGCGGGGCTGCATGCTGCTGCTGATCGCCGTCGCCCACGCGCCCGCCTTCGCCGCCGACTGGAACGCCGGCCCCGCCGCCCTCGTCGCCGCCGCGAAGTTCCTCAAGTCCCTGCTGGCCGACAACCAGGCCCGCGACATGTTCGTCCTCCTGTTCGGTTACGGCCTCGGCCAGCTGGCCCACCGGCAGCAGGCCAGGGGCGGCGACTGGGTCTCCACCAGGAAGCTGTTACGCCGCCGGGCATGGTGGCTGATCGCCATCGGCTTCGCGAACACGGTCCTGCTCGTGCCGATCGACGTCATCGCCGTCTACGGGCTGACCCTGCTGCTGCTCGCCCCCCTCGTCCGCGCCCGCGACGCCGTCCTCTGGCGGACGGCACTCCTGACACTCGTCCCCGCGACCCTGCTGATGGCCTGGCAGAGCGTGACCGCCCAGGCCGGGCCGGTCACCATGGCGGCCTACATGGAGCCGACGTACGCCGCCCACTTGGTCGCGAACATTCCCTCCTGGCCGGTGGAAGCCGCCCTGTCCACGATCATGGTCGTACCCGGCATGCTGGTGGGCGTCTGGGCCGCCAGACGCAGGATCCTCGACGAGCCGGAGCGGCACGGCAGGCTGCTCGCCCGGGTCACCGTGGCCGGGATCGGCCTGTCCGTGGCCGGGCGGCTCCCGGCGGCCCTGCTCGCGGCCGGCGCGTGGACGCCCCCGTCGGCTGGCGTCGCCTGGGCGGTCGCGATCGCCCACGACCTGACCGGGTGGGCCGGCGCCGTCGGCCTGGCCGCCGCTGTCGGGCTCGCCGCCACCAGGGCCAGGGGCGGCCGACTCACCACGGCGCTCGCCGCGCTCGGCCAGCGGTCGCTGACGTTCTACCTCTTCCAGGCGGTGGTCTGGATGGTCCTGTTCTATCCGTTCACGCTGGGGCTGAGCGACGACGTGAGCTTCGCCGCCACCTTCGCCGTCGCCGCCGGGGTGTGGCTGCTGTCGATCCTGCTGGCGGAGCTCATGCGCCTGGCCGGCCACCGCGGGCCGGCGGAGGTCCTGCTGCGCCGCCTGTCGTACGGCCGGCCCTGAACTCTCAAGAAGACGTATCGATCGGGGCCCGGCGCGTCAGGATTCCGTAGAGAAGGCGCTGCCACGGGGTGGCTCCGGCGGAGAGTGGAGAACACACGCTCTGGAGGAGACCATGACCATCGGCGCAGACCTCGTCGAGCCGCCCGACACCGGCAACCGGTGCGGCCTCGGCATGGAGCAGTTCCACCATCCCCGTCCCGTCTGCCTGGGTGATCGGAGGCGGCCGTGCCCGACCCCGCAGCGCGGGCGGCTCATGGCCGGGCTGACCGGGCGGGTGCTGGAGCTCGGCGCGGGCGACGGCGTCAAGCTCGCCTGCTACCCGCCCGCCGTGGACGAGGTCGTGCTCGTCGATCCCGACCCGTTCCTGCGCGCGGCGGCCAAGGCGGTCGCCGCCGACGTGCCGGTCGCGGTGCGCGTCCTCCACGGCGATCTGGCGCGGCTGCCCGTCCCCGACGCCTCCTACGACGCCGTCGTCTGCTCGCTGACCCTGTGCCACGCCCCGGACGCGCGCGCGACGCTCGCGGAGGTGCGCCGCGTCCTGCGGCCGGGTGGCGAGCTGCGTTTCTACGAGCACCAGCGCTCCGGCATCCCGCCGGTGGCGCTGGCGCAGCGCCTGCTGACCCCGCTGTGGGCCCGCGTCTTCGGCGGCTGCCGCCCGGCCAGGGACGTCGTCGCCGAGCTGGGGCGCACCGGGTTCGCCGTGGAGAGCGTCGACCGCTTCGCCTTCCGCCACGTCGGGCACGTCCTCGGCGTCGCCCGCCCCGCTTGAAAGCGGCTGCCCCGCGGCGTATTGTGACTTTTGACCAGATTTCTTATCCAGTCAAAAGGTGGGACGAGTGGTGGAGCGGGCGGACCGGATCCTCGACGCCGCCGAAGAGCTGATCCTCCGGCACGGCTACCGGAAGGTCACGGTCGAGGACATCGCGGCCCGGGCCGGCGTGGGCAAGGGCACGGTCTATCTGCACTGGCGCACCAAGGACGAGGTGTTCGAGGCGCTCCTGCTGCGGGAGTCCATCGAACTGGTGGAGGAGTTCATCGAGATGATGCGCCGCGACCCGTCGCTGGTGCGGCCGCACCGTTTCGCCCGCGAGTCCCTGATCGCCATGAGCCGCAAGCCGCTGCTCAAGGCGATGTTCACCACCGACCTCGACCTGCTCGGCAAGCTGGCCGGCCACCGGCTGCGCAGCCACGACCTGCTGGCCGCCGAGCGCGTCTACGAAGTGTCCGATCGGTTCGGGCTGCTCAGGACGGACGTCCCCCACCGTTCGTACGCGATGACCGCCGCGCAGACCGGCTTCTACGTCTTCGACGGCCTCGAGAGCGGTGAGACGGAGCTCGACGTCGAGGCCAGGGCCGAGGCGCTCGCCTTCACCGTGCGGCAGGCCTTCGAGCCGGCCGCCGAGCCACCCGACGAGGTGCTCGCCGCGGCGGCGGAGGAGTACATCTCGATCTTCCAGGAACTGATCCTGCCCTACCGCAAGTGGATCTACGACTAAGGAGGGGCGATGGCTGACATCGTCCAGCGGTACGACATCCCGAAGCAGCACACCTGGCTGCACGGGCCGCACACGGGGAAGCCGGTCGAGTTCGACGCCGGCGCCGGCATGTGGAACGTGTACGGCTTCCACGAGGCGCAGGAGGTGCTCGGCGACCCCGGGGCGTTCTCCTCCGACACCATGCGCGTCATCCCCAAGGAGATGCTGGCCTCCTTCGAGGACTTCTCCCTGGAAGGCTTCCTCACCCAGATCGACCCGCCCGAGCACGGCAAGCTGCGCAAGCTCGTCAGCAGCGCCTTCACCCGTAAGGTCGTCGCCGACCTCGAACCGCGGATCGCCGAGATCACCCGCGAGCTGCTCGACGCCGCCAGGGAACGCGGCCGCTTCGAGCTGGTGACCGACCTGGCCTATCCGCTCCCCGTCATCGTCATCGCCGAGCTGCTCGGCGTCCCGGCCAGTGACCGCGCGCTGTTCAAGGGGTGGGCCGACGCGCTCTTCCAGCGCGAGGCCAAGGTCTCGCTCAACGAGCCGGACGCCGCCGCCGAGGCCGAGGTACAGGCCGCGATGAAGCCGTGGCGGGAGATGTCCGGCTATCTCCAGGCCCACGTCACCGAGCGCCGCCGCGCTCCCGCCGCCGACCTGCTCAGCCTGCTCGTGCAGGCCGAGGTGGACGGCGAGCGCCTGCCCGACGAGCAGGTGGTCAACTTCGGGATCATCCTCCTGCTGGCCGGTCACATCACCACGACGATGTTGCTCGGCAACACGGTGCTCTGCCTCGACGCCTTTCCCGAGCAGCAGGAACGGGTCCGGGCCGACCGGTCCGCGATCCCGGACGTGATCGAGGAGTCGCTGCGCTACTTCACCCCGTTCGCCGCGGTCGGCCGCTCCACCATGCGCGAGGTCGAGCTCGGCGGCGTGACGATCCCCGCCGACCAGATGGTCATGGTCTGGCTCGCGTGGGCCAACCGCGATCCGCGGCAGTTCGCCGACCCGGCCGTCTTCGACCCCGGCCGCGACCCCAACCCGCACCTGGCCTTCGGCCGCGGCATCCACTTCTGCCTGGGCGCCCCGCTGGCCCGGCTGGAGGGGCGGGTCGCCCTCGACATCCTGCTCGACCGGCGCGAGGAGCTGCGCACCGATCCGGACGACCCCGTCCAGTTCATCCCCACCCCGACCATGACCGGCGTGCGCCGCCTCCCGTTGCTCTGATCAGGCGCGGACGGCCGTGGACAGGCGGCCGAGGATCTCGGTGAGGGTGGTGGCGCTGGTCGCGAAGTTGAGCCGGGCGAAGGACGCGGAGCCGACCGCGGTGTGCTGCGTGAACTCCGCGCCTTCGCTGAGCCTGACCCTCGCCAGGCGTTCCAGGCGGGGCGCGGGCTCGTCGGCGAGTGGCCCGCCGGAGAAGTCCAGCCAGCTCAGGTACGTGCCCTGCGGCGCGTGATGGCGGGCGTCCCACGGCAGGCCCGCCGCCCACTCGGCGACCAGGCCGCGGTTGTGCTCCAGCGTGCGCATCAGACCGGCCAGCCAGTCGTCGGCCTCCCGCCAGGCCGCCACGGTGGCGACCCGGCTGAGCACGCTCGGCGTGCCGAAGAAGTCGAGCGGGGCCTTCTCCAGCGAGGCGCGCACCCGGTCGTGGCCCACGTGCGCGACGGCGCAGCGCAGCCCCGCGATGTTGAACGCCTTCGTCGCCGAGGTCGCCGTGACCGTGCGCGCCGCGGCGGCCTCGCCGAGCGAGGCGAACGGCACGTGCCGGTGCGGCGCGTACACCAGGTCGGCGTGGATCTCGTCGGACAGCACCACCAGGTCGAGCTCCTCGGCCGCCGCCGCGAGCGCGGACAGCTCGCCGCGGGTCAGGACACGGCCCGTCGGATTGTGCGGGTTGACGACGACGAGCAGGCGGCAACCCTCCTCCCGCAGCCGGGCGGCCAGGTCCTCCGACGGCGGACGCCACCCGTCCGGCGCCCACGTCATCGGCAGCGGCACGATCCGCCGCCCCGCGCGGGCGATGCTGGCCAGGAACGGCGGATAAGCGGGGACGTGGATCGCCACGCCGTCTCCCGGCTCCGTGGCGTACTCGATCAGGACCTGGAGGATCTGCAACAGGTCGGTGAACACCCGCGTGCGCCCCGGCGCGGGACGCCACGCATGGCGCGTGGCCATGCGCTCCTCGAACGCCGCGACCACCGGGTCCTCGCCCGGCCAGTACGGGTAGCCGAAGTCCGCGCGCCGGGTGACGCCGATGACGGCCTCCTGCACGGCGGGCGGAACGCCGAAGTCCATGTCGGCGACCCAGGCCCCGATGGTGTCCGGCGGCAGGGAACCCCACTTGACGCCGTGGCCGGAGCGCAGTCGTGCCTCGTCGACGGTCTCGAAGGCGTTCACCTGGCCGCGTCCTTCCCGGCGAGGATGGCGTCGCGCAGGATCTCCATCTGGCCGTGGTGCTGGGCGAGCTCCTCGTAGACGTGCAGCAGCGCCGCCCCCTGGGTCAGCTCGCGATCGGGGCCGACGAACGCCGCCGCCGGCGTCCCCCGCAGCGGTCCGGCGGGAACGGCCGCGCGCACGTCCTCGGCGAGCCGGGCGCGTGCGGCCGCCACCTGCTCCAGCAGCGGGCCGACAGGGCCGGAGCTGGTGAACTCGGCGTCGCGGTCACGCTCGACCGCCCGCCCCGCCACGAGCGCCCCCGCCCAGTACGACACCACGCCCAGGCAGTGCGTGAGCAGCGCGTACGGCGAGTTGGCGCCGGGCAGCGGCCGGACGTTGGCCAGGTCGTCGCCGAGGCCCGCCACGATGCCTGCCATCCCGTCGAGGGCGCGGCCGGTGAAGTAGAGGTAGTCGTCGTCGGTGATCACATGGGGCTCCTCGGCGTGTAACCGTCTCAGCAGGTGTCACCAAGCTTGCGGCATTCTCCTGTAACCGGTCAAGATGGTGTCGTGAGCTTCGTCTTCGTCAGCGGGAACCTCGCCCTCGATTTCGCGGGCACGCTCAAATGGCGGCGCGGCGAGCCGGAAGAGCTCCTCGTCACCCCCGCCGACCTGGGGCGATGGGCGGTCGAGGCCGGGGTGACGACGCAGCGGCCGTCCGTGGGCGCCGGCGATCTGCGGCGGCTGCGCGCGCTGCGGGAGGCCGTCTACCGGCTCGTGAGCTCCGCCATGGACGGCCGTCCCTGGCCGGACGACGACCTGCGCCTCGTCAACGCGGAGGCGGAAGGGGCGCCGCCCCTGATGCGCCTGACCCCGGCGGGGCTCGTCCGCTCGGGCGACGCGGGCGCCCTCGCCGCCGCCGTGGCGCGCTCCGCCGCCGAGCTGCTCGGCGAGATCGGTGAGATCGGCGGGTCGCGCGTACGGGAATGCGGGCGGGAGGAGTGCACGCGTGTCTTCGTCGACCGCTCCCGGGGCGGCAACCGCCAGTGGTGCGGCATGGAGGAATGCGGCAACCGCGTGAAAGTGGCCAACTACCGCTCCCGCAGGACGCGGACCGCCCAGCCGGAGGCGGTGGGCGGTCAGGCTCCGGCGGTCAACCGCTCCAGAACGTCCGGAAGGTGAGGCGGCTCCAGCAGGTCGGGCAGCGTCGCCAGCTCAGCGGGGGAGAACCAGCCGAAGCCCTGGTAGGCGCCCGACTCCTCCTCGGTCAGTGCGCTCGGCGTGACCTCGGGCCGGCCCGTGAACCGGGCCAGGTAGAACGGCTCGACCTTGACGTAGTGGACGCCGAGCCAGGTGAAGTCACGCTCGACCGGCACCCAGCGGTCGGTCACCGCGTCGCCGGGCAGCCCGGTCTCCTCGGTCAGCTCCCGGCGGGCCGCCTCCAGCGGCGTCTCGCCGGGATCGATGCCGCCGCCCGGCGGCTCCCACACAACCTGACCGCTGACGGTGTCCTTCCAGCGCATCAGCAGCACGCGGCCGTCGCCGTCGAGGCACACCACGCGCGCCGCGGGCCTGTCTTCCGTCATGAGGCCTCCTCGCGTCAGCGCACCTGAAGGAGATCGTAAGCCCGCCCGCCCATCATGAACGCATGACAGACCACACGAGCGGCTACGCCCCCGTCAACGGCATGCGGATGTACTACGAGGTGCACGGCAGCGGCGACCCGCTGGTCCTGCTGCACGGCAGCTTCTCGGCGATCGGCACCTCGTTCGGCGCGCTGCTGCCGCACCTGGCCGGGAGCCGGCAGGTCATCGCGCTGGAGTTCCAGGGACACGGTCGCACGGCCGACATCCACCGCCCGCTGTCGTCCGCGCTGCTCGCCGACGACGTCGCGGGCCTGCTGGAGCACCTCGGCATCCCGAAGGCGGACGTCTTCGGCCACAGCCTCGGCGCCGACGTCGCCTTCCACCTGGCGCTCAAGCGGCCGGAGCTCGTCCGCAAACTCGTCCTCGCCGCGTTCTCGTACGCCGCCCACGGGCTGCACCCCGGCCTGTGGGACGGGTTCGAGAGCCTGCGGCCCGAGCATCTCGCCGGCTCGCCCTTCCACGAGGAGTACCTGCGCCTGGCGCCCCGGCCCGGCGACTTCGCCGAGCTGGTCGAGAAGGTGAGCGCCTTCGCGCGCGACGCGCGCGACTTCACGGCCGACGACGTGCGCTCGCTCGCCGCGCCCGCGCTGGTCGTCATCGGCGACTCCGACATCGTCCGGCCGGAGCACGCCGTGGAGACCTTCCGCCTGCTCGGCGGCGGTGTGGCCGGCGACCGGGCGGGCCTGCCCGCCTCGCGGCTCGCCGTGCTGCCCGGCACCACCCACGTGACGCTCGTGCACCGCGCCGAGTGGCTCGCGCCGATGGTCGCCGATTTTCTGCGCTGAGCGCGTTTCCGGGCACGCCGACGCCGCCCGGTGCGAGCCCGGGCGGCGTCGGCGTGGCGCGGCGGTCAGCCGGTCAGTCGGTGCCGGCCTCCATGGCGGCCTGGTCGAGCAGCGCCTCTTCGTCGGGGGCCTCGCCGCGGGAGGCGATGGCCTCGGCGCCGCCCTCCGGCATGTCGCCGATCAGCTCGGTCGCGGCCGTCTGCGGGGTGCCGAGCAGCGACGGGTGCGGGCTGCCCACCATGCCGAGCGCGGCGTACTGCTCCAGCTTGGCGCGGGAGTCGGCGATGTCGAGGTTGCGCATCGTCAGCTGGCCGATGCGGTCGACCGGCCCGAACGCCGAGTCTTCCGTACGCTCCATGGACAGCTTGTCGGGGTGGTAGCTGAACGCCGGCCCCGAGGTGTCGAGGATGGAGTAGTCGTCTCCGCGGCGCAGCCGCAGGGTCACCTCGCCGGTCACCGCCAGGCCGACCCAGCGCTGCAACGACTCGCGCAACATCAGCGACTGGGGGTCGAGCCAGCGGCCCTCGTAGAGCAGCCGGCCCAGGCGGCGGCCCTCGATGTGGTAGGCGGCCAGGGTGTCCTCGTTGTGGATGGCGTTGACCAGCCGCTCGTACGCGGCGTGCAGCAGCGCCATGCCGGGCGCCTCGTAGATGCCGCGGCTCTTGGCCTCGATGACGCGGTTCTCGATCTGGTCGGACATGCCGAGGCCGTGTCGGCCGCCGATGGCGTTGGCCTCCAGCACCAGGTCGACCGGGGTCGGGAACTCCTTGCCGTTGATCGTCACCGGCCGGCCCTGCTCGAAGCGGATCGTGACGTCCTCGGCCGGGATCTCGATCGTCGGGTCCCAGAACTTCACACCCATGATCGGGTCGACGGTCTCGATGCCGGCGTCGAGGTGCTCGAGCGCCTTGGCCTCGTGGGTGGCGCCCCAGATGTTGGCGTCGGTCGAGTAGGCCTTCTCCGTGCTGTCGCGGTAGGGCAGGTCGTGGGCGAGCAGCCACTCCGACATCTCCCTGCGCCCGCCCAGCTCGCTGACGAAGTCGGCGTCGAGCCACGGCTTGTAGATGCGCAGGGACGGGTTGGCCAGCAGGCCGTAGCGGTAGAACCGCTCGATGTCGTTGCCCTTGAAGGTGGAGCCGTCGCCCCAGATCTGCACGCCGTCCTCGAGCATGGCGCGCACGAGCAGGGTGCCCGTGACGGCGCGGCCGAGCGGCGTGGTGTTGAAGTAGGCGCGGCCGCCGGAGCGGATGTGGAACGCTCCGCAGGACAGCGCCGCGAGCCCCTCTTCCACGAGCGCCGCCCGGCAGTCGACCAGGCGGGCCACCTCCGCGCCGTACGCGGTGGCGCGGCCGGGCACGGAGTCGATGTCGGGCTCGTCGTACTGGCCGATGTTGGCGGTGTAGGTGCAGGGCACTGCACCCTTCTCGCGCATCCACGCGACCGCAACCGAGGTGTCGAGGCCGCCGGAGAAGGCGATGCCGACACGTTCACCGACAGGAAGGGAATTCAGCACCTTGGACACGAGTAGAAGTATATACACACGAATGCATGATCATGCAACGCGGCTCGGGTAGATCGTTGGTCTTGGACGGGTTTGTGCGACCATGCTCCGATGAACGATCAGGAGCTCGAGGCCATCGAGGCCAACGTACGGCTCGCCGTCGAGCAGCTCGGGCCGCTGAGCGAGGTGGACTTCGGCCTCAACGAGGAGTCCGTCGAATGGGTCGAGGGGTTCATCGAGCGCCGGCGTTGCCGGCCGGACTTCGATCCTGAGGGGATCGACGGCCTGGTCGGGGTGCTGGGCTCGTTCCTGGGCGCGTGCCTGGTCGCCGCCACGGGCGGCGATTGGCGGAAGACCGGCGACGGCTGGGGTGTGCTCCTTCCCGACGGCAGCACGGCGTTCCCGTTCGTGAAGGTGCGCAAGCAGCTGCGCGACGGCGTGGAGTCGGGCGAGTCGATCGCGAGCTTCTACCGCGTCGCCGTGCACTTCATCGCCGCGGGAAGACTGCGGGAGAACCCGGCCGCCGGGGACTGAGCGCTCAGCGGGCGCGCGGGCAGGGGGCGCGGCGGCTCAGGTGGTCTCTGGCTTGCGGCCGACGCCGGCGAGCACGCCGCCCTTGGCCAGGCCCGGCACCGGGTACGGGTCGTCGTTGCGCCACTCCTGGGCAGGCACGAGCCCCGGCTCCAGCAGCTCCAGCCCCGCGAAGTAGCCGCGCACGGTCTCCCTGTCGCGCCAGGCGGCCGACCCCGTGGCGGACCCGCGGTAGACGCCCTTGGCCTCGTCCATCTTGTCCGGCTCGCCGGCCTCGGGCTCGATGTAGCCGTGGGAGACCACCAGGTAGCCGCCGGGCGCCAGGGCGTCGCGCAGGGTCGAGACGACCGAGGTCACCTCGTCGTCGTCCGGGAAGAAGTGGAAGACGGCGGCCACGACGATGGCCACCGGCCGGCTGAAGTCGAGGTGCGCGGCCGCCGCCTTGAGGATGGCGGCGGGGTCGTGCAGGTCGCCCTCGATCGCGACGGTGTCGCGGTTCTCGGCCAGCAGCGCCTGGGCGTGGACCAGCACGATGGGGTCGTTGTCGGCGTACACGACCGTGGAGCCGGGCGCGACGCGCTGCACCACCTGGTGCACGTTGTCCTGCGTGGGCAGGCCCGCGCCGATGTCGAGGAACTGCCGCACACCGGACTCGGCGATGTGCCGGACGGCCCTGACGAGGAAGCCGCGGTTGGCCAGCGCCACCTCGCGTACGTCCGTCCCGGTCTCGCGGGCCAGCTCGATGATCTTCTCGGCCGCTTCCCGGTCGGCGCGGAAGTTGTCCTTCCCGCCGAGGTAGTAGTCGTACATCCGGGCGACGCTGGGGATCGTCGGGTCGATGCCCTGAGGAGCCTGCTCGTCCGTCATATGCCCACCTTCCTCGTCCCGCCGATCATACGAGGAAATATCGGGATTTTGATCATTCTTGACAGGCGGTGTCAGTCGTAGTGGAGGAAGACGGTGCTGAGGGAGTCGAGGCGCCGCCGGAACTCCGTCGGCAACCCCGTCAGCGTCATGGTGGCGCCCGGCGTCTTCTCGACCCGCAGCTGCGCCATGACCAGGACGACGATCCCGCTGGAGTCCCAGCCCGTCATGCCGCTTAAGTCGAGTACGAGCCTGCGCTCGGGGGCGAGCGCCGTGCGCACGGCCGCCGCGACCTCCGCGGCCGACTCCTGGTCGAGCGGGCCGGACAGGCGCAGCGTGGTGCGGCCGTCCTCGTCGTAGCGGGCGAGCAGGAAGGGCGGCGGGCCGGGCAGCGGGAGCGAGAAGCCGACGGTGACGGTGGTGCCGCCGGGGCCCTGGACGGCGGTGTACCGGTCGCTGAGCGAATGGGCGATCCACAGCCCGTGGCCCGGCTCCACCCGCCACGCCGGAGTGCCCTCGTCCGGCGCCGCGGCGTCGGGGTCGATCACGTCGCACGAGAGCATGTCGCCGTCCGCCGTCATGATCACATGTCCGGCGCCGGAGCCGTGCAGGATCACGTTGGTGGCCAACTCGTGGACGATGAGCACGAGGTCGGCGGCGCGGCCCTCGGACAGCCCGGCCCTGACCGCGTGCGCCTCCAGCGCGGCCCTCAGCGCGTAGAGGGAGCGGTGCTCGAACGGCTGCTCTAGAAGCACCGGCGTCCCAGAGGCGCGCTTGGTCTCCTGGCAAGGTGCCGGTGGCGGGTCATCTGTCATCGACGGTCACCAGACTGATTCCGGGTGCGGCGCCGGCGCCGAGCAGGAGGAATCGCGAACTGATGGACGGGTTGCAGTGGAGGGTCACCGTACGGGGAGGGGACAGGCTACGAGCGGCATCCATGATCATGCGTGCGCAATACAGGTCGACGAACGACAGTTCGCCCATGGTAACCGTGATGTCGCCGTCGAGGCGGATGGCTTCGCTCAACGCGAGCCCCAGCGCGGCCTCTGCGCCGCGGTCGAGCTGCCCGGCCAGCCGGATGCCGGGCGGCGCGTACTGGCGGCAGATCCGCAGCAGCGCGTCGTGGTGGTAGGTGGCCGCCGCGACCGAGCGCGTGTGATAGCCCGAGACCGAGGCGAGCGTGACGGGGTCGAACCGGACGCGGTCGTACTGGCACAGCACCGCGGTGCTGGTGCCCGCGAGCGTGGCGGCGATCTCCTCCTCGAACGCCGGCAGCTGCTCGATGCCGGCCAGCGGCTGTAACGCCCAGCTCATGTCGAGCGCCACCCGCAATCCCGGGTAACCCTCGCCGGACGTGTGCGCCATCTGGTCGCGGAACCAGCGCATGGCGCGCTCCACCGCGAACGCCTGCCCGTCCAGCAGGGCGCCCTGGCACGCCATGACGACCATCCGGCCCGCCGAGACGGTCTCATGCGGGGCGACGCCCCGCCGCGCCAGCTCCGCGAGCCTGCGCTGCGGCTCCTCGGCCAGCCAGACGACCCGCTGTCCCTCGGCCAGCCCGTCGCGGACGAACGCCGCGGTCAGGTCGAGCAGCTCCTCGGGCTCTCCGAATGTGAGACAGGCGTGATCTCTGATGGTCAGATCCGTGATCTGCGTTTCCGCGCCGACCGTCACCCACGTCACCTTCCCGATCGCGGTCACCTCCCGGGCCCGCATGGCTGCGGACTCTACCGTAGCGATCAAGAGGCGCCCGCCCCTTGGAGTTCTTCCTGCTGCCCAGCCGGCGGGCGGATAGGCGTGCGGGCACTAACGCGGCAGGTACACGTGCCAGCGGCCCGGCCGCACGTCCCACAGCGGCCCCCTGCGCCAGCCGTGCAGGAACGCCGCCGGGATGCGCCGGCCCTGGTCCACGGCGACGACCTGCTTGCCCGCGGCCCGCGCGGCGCGCACCGCGGCAGGGACGGCGGTGTCGCGCGGCCAGCTCAGCACCATGTGCGACTGGCAGCCCGCCCGGTAGGCGATCATCACCGCGTGCTCGCCGTACACCAGGCAGGGCGGGCGCACGCCGAGGGCGCGCAGCGCCGCGGCGACCTCGGTGTCGGCGGCGCGCCGCTGCAGCCGCAGGGCGGCCACCTCGCCGAGGGTGATTCCCTGCAGCGCGAACTGGCCGAGCAGACCGGCCGCGACCAGGCCCGCGCCGGCCCGCCGCAGCCCGCGCCGCCGCGGCCCGGTCACCGCGAACACGGCGGCGTGCGCGACGGGCAGGGCCAGCAGCGCGTACGCGGGCAGCAGGAACCGCGGCGCCGCGTAGCCCACCAGGAAGACGTACGGCGCCGCCATGGCGAGACCGGCGGCGGCCGGCAGCAGGCACTCGGCCAGGCGGTCGCGGCGGCGGGCGGCGTACAGGCCGAGCAGCACGAGGACGGGAATGGCGGCCCACCACAGCGCCCAGGACGGCACCACAGGGCCGCAGTCGGCCGGCGGGCGGCACAGCAGCGGTCCGTCGAGCGCGCGGGCGTGCTCGACCAGCGTGACGTGCAGGCCGGTCTCGTTCGCCGCGCCGGCGGCGTGCCAGCGGGCGGCCAGGCCGCCGAAGCGTACGTACGCCTCGACGATCCAGTCCGCCCAGCCGGCGGCCAGGCCCGCCGCGAGGGCCGCCGCCACCCGGGGCCGCCGCCACCCTGGCACGGCCAGGGCCGCGGCGAGCGCGAGGACGAGCCAGACGCTGTCCGGCGGGCGCAGCAGCGCCACGGCCGTCACGCTTACGGCGAGCCGGAGCAGCGGGCCCCCGCCGCCCTCCCGCACGCAGCGCAGGAAGCAGCCGGCGGCGGCCAACGAGCCGCAGGCCACCCAGAAGTTCGGCATCGCCTCGTTGCCGTAGAACAGCGCCGGCCACGTCGAGGCGAACAACGCGGCGGCGACCGGCACCACCGGCCCGGAACGCACCCGCAGCCACGTCCCGAACGACGCGTACAGCGCCAGGACGGACAGCAGGCACAGATAGGCGCGCAGCACCTCCGTCGAGGAGGTGAACAGCACCACCGGGGCGACGAGCAGGGTGATGCCGCGGGCGCGCGGCGCGATGAACTCCGTCTCCGGCACCCGCGGATCGACCTGGCTGACGTAGACGACCTCGTCCCAGCCCAGCCCCATCTGCGGGGTCACCACGGCGAGCTGGACGAGCCCGTAGCAGACCGCCACCACCAGCAGGAACGCCCGCCACGGGTCGGCGGGCCGCCATGTGCGAATTGCTACCATCAGTCCCTTACTAACAGCGGCCCCGGGGACGGGACCGGCTGCGGCGGCGGGACCTGCCGGAACACAGGGACGTTCCTGACCTGCGCATTCCCGGCGGACAGGCGTGTCAGTCGGCCATGACGCCGTAGGAGACCGCGCGGAACAGGAACGACGCCCAGGACCGGTACGGCCGCCACGCCTCGGCCGCCTTCCGGTACGCCGACGGCGGCGCGTCCTCCGGCAGCCCGTACGCCTCGCGCAGCAGGGCGAACAGCCGCGGCTCGTCGCCGGGGAACGCGTCGGGCGCGCCCGCGCCGCGGATGAGGATGAGCCCCGCCGAGAACGGCCCCACGCCCGGCAGCGCGCGCAGCTGCGCCAGGGCCTCCTCGGGGGCGAGCGAGCGCAGATGCTCGGTGGTGAGCAGGCCGTCGAGCGCGGCCCTGGCCAGCCCGCGCAGCCACTCCTCCTTCTGCACGGGCAGGCCGAGCCCGTCCGCCTCCAGCAGGCTCACCGGCGGCGGGAAGGCGGTGTACTCGCGGTCGTCCAGGGTGACCGTGGCGCCGTACCGCTCGGCGATGCGCTGCTTGATCCGGGAGGCGACCAGCATGGAGGACCGCTGCACGATCACCGCCCAGCAGGCCGCCTCCCACGGGCTCCAGAAGCACACCGGCCGCAGCCCCGGACGGCGCCGCTGCAGGTCGCCGAGCACCGGGTCGGTCTGGCCGAGCTTGGCGAAGCCGGCGCCGTCGACGTCGAGGGAGAGGATGCGCGCCACCTCGGCGCGGATGCCCGGCCCGGGGGCGCGCGTCGTGGCGACCTCGACCCCGCCGGGAGCGGCCGTCACGCGCACGCCGATCGGCAGCCAGTCGCTCTCCGCGCAGTACGCGAAGCGCAGCGCCCGCCCGTCGGAGGGCAGCGCGCTGGTGGCCGGCCAGTCCTCGAGGAAACGCAGCGAGGCGCCGAAGTCGAACGGCCCCTCGGCGGTGATCGTGAACCCGTGCGTGGTCATGGGCGTATGGTAGGCGGCCCGTTCAGCCGCGCAGGCGCGCGAGGTGGCCGGTGAGGTGGTCGCGGGCGGCGGCCGCGGCGCGGGCCGCGTGCGCCTCGACGTCCTGCGGCGGGCGGGTGCCGTTGACCAGCAGCATGGCGTAGCCGTGCGCCGCGGACACGTGGACGTAGACGAACTCCGCGACGTCGGCCCACGGGGTGCCGGCGGGCAGGGCGTCGGCGGCCAGCGCCATCAGCACGTCCATGAACCGGCGGCTCCGCTCGTGGACGGTCTCGCGGTAGGGGGCGCCGAAGTCGTGGGAGTAGATGAGGTCGATGCCGGCACGGTGGCCGAGGACGTACCTGGCGTAGGCCCCGGCGGTGGCGGCGAGCCGCTCGACCGGATCGGGACCGGCCTGCTCGGCGGCGCCCGCGAGCACGCCGGTGAGGTCGGCGAGGATCGCCGCCGCGCACGCCGCCAGCAGCGCGTCGCGGTCGGCGAAGTGGCGGTACGGCGCCGCCGACGACACGCCCGCGCGGGCGGCGACCTTGGCCACCGAGAACCCGGCGACGCCCGTCTCGGCCAGCAGCGCGACGCCCTCGCGGACGAGCACGGCCGGCAGGTCGCCGTGGTGGTAGCCGCGCCGCGGCGTAGGTCTGCTCACGGGGAACGATTCTCCTCTCGGCGGGCGTAGAGTAGTCTCGTTGATGTAAGAGACCTCTAACATTGAGAGTAGCGAACATGCGCAAGAGAAGCCTCGGACAGCAGGGCCTGACGGTGTCGGCGCTGGGCTACGGCGCGATGGGCATCTCCCTGGCCTACGGGCCGTCCGACGAGAAGGACGGCATCGCCACCATCCGCCGCGCCCACGAGCTGGGCGTGACGTTCTTCGACACGGCCGAGCTCTACGGCCAGGGCGAGAACGAGCGGATCGTCGGCGCGGCGCTGGCCCCCGTCCGCGACGAGGTCGTCATCGCCACCAAGTTCGGCTTCGACTTCACCGGCACCCGCGAGGGCGGCGTCGACAGCCGTCCCGAGCACATCCGCGAGGTGGTGGACAACAGCCTGCGCTACCTGGGCGTGGACGTCATCGACGTCCTCTACCAGCACCGCGTCGACCCCTCCGTGCCGATCGAGGACGTCGCAGGCACGGTCAAGGAGTTCGTGGAGAACGGGAAGGTGCGCTACTTCGGCCTGAGCGAGGCCGGCGCCAACACCATCCGGCGGGCGCACGCCGTGCAGCCCGTCTCGGTGCTGCAGACCGAGTACTCCCTGTTCGAGCGGGACGTGGAGGTGCTCCTCCCGGTGCTGCGCGAGCTCGGGATCGGGTTCGTGGCGTACTCGCCGCTCGGCCGCGGGTTCCTGACCGGCCAGGCCAAGCCGGGCGCCGAGTACGACAAGACCGACATGCGCAGCTGGGACGCGCGCTTCCAGCCCGGCAACTACGAGAAGAACCTGGAGGCCACCGAGCGGCTGGCCGAGCTGGCCGCCGCCAAGGGAGCCACCGTGGCGCAGCTCGCCCTGGCGTGGCTGCTCGCCCAGGGCGACGACATCGTGCCGATCCCCGGCACCCGCAACGTGCGGCGGCTGGAGGAGAACGTCGCGGCGGCCGACCTCACGCTCGACGCCTCCGACCTGGCGCGCATCGCCGAGATCCTGCCCCACGGCGGCTTCGGCGCCCGCTACCCGGAGGGCATGCTGCCGTCCTGGGAGTGACCCTGCACGAGGCGTGGAACAGCCGCGGGTCGTGCGCCGGCGGCGCCGGCAAGGGGTGTGAGGCGGATCACCATGGGTGCATCGCCCGGTGCGGGACGGGTAGGGGCTTCCACAGCCGGAAGAAACAGGGGGAACAGGGGGGACGGTCATGAGCCGCATCGCAGAGTGGCTGAAAAAAGCCGAGAACCTGGCCAGGGGGCACTCCAAGCAGGCCGACCAGGTCCTGGACCGCGCCGAGCAGTACGCGAAGGAGCGGACGGGGCACAAGTACGACGAGCAGATCAGCAAGGGCGCGGACGCCGTGCAGCAGCGTTACGGCGGCGGGGCCGAACAGCAGGCCGATCAGCAAGCGGGCGGGCAACAGCCGTCGCAGCAGCCGTCGCAGCAACAGCCTTCACAGCAGCAGCCTTCACAGCAGGAGCGGGAGCGGCGCACACCGCCGCAGGGCTGACCGGAACGCGAACGGGCGTGGCGGAGTACCCCGCCACGCCCGCGTGTGTGTGAACGTCAGGAGCGCGCGTCGTCCATGACCTTGCGCGCGTCGCGTTCGAACGACGCCCTGGCCCCGAGCGTCACCAGGCCACCGATGACCATCGGGACCACCAGGATGTACATGCCGCCCACCAGCGAGCCGAGCTGGTCGGAGGCGATGCCGACGACCAGTGAGCCGAACGCGCCGCCGGCCGTGATGAGCAGCTGCAGGACGGCGAAGCCGAGGCCGCGGGCCGAGGCCGAGACGACGTCCGCCAGGCACGCCGTCATGTTGGGGATCGCGATCGACATCAGCGACGACGACAGCATGATCAGGCCCGTCAGGGCGCCGATCGAGTCCGTGGACAGCGCGCCGGCCAGGACGAGCGAGCCGGCGGTGATGCCGCTGCCGCCCGCCAGCAGCCGGCCGCCCTTGCGGGTGCCGTGCCACTTCCTGCCCAGCCACGAGCCGACCAGGGTGCCGGTCAGCGTGCCGACGATGGTGATCAGGCCGCTCAGCGAGCCGGCGGTGCCCACGCTGACGCCGTAGTCGCGGACCATGAGCGTCGGCATCCAGTAGAAGATGCCGGCCAGGCCCAGGGTGAGGAACGACAGGCCGATGCAGACGAAGACCAGCGTCGGGATCCGGATCACCTGGCCGAACTGCGACCAGAACGGCGGCTTGTCCTCCTTGGCCTGCTGGGGCGCGGCCGGCTCGCCGCTGGCGACCAGCCGGTCCAGCTCGCCGCGGCGCGGCTCGCGCAGCATCCAGACGAGCAGGGCGGTGAGCACGCCCGGAACGACCATGACGAGGAACGCCGTACGCCACCCGAACGCATCAGCCAGCACGCCGCCGAGCAGCGTGCCGACGCCGCCCAGGTACGTGGTGACGCGCGTGAGCCCGTACGCCTTGGCCCGGCTGGTCGGCGGGTAGTAGTCGGCGAGCAGGCTGCCCGAGGCCGGGTTGTCGATGTTCTCGGCCGCGGCGAGGACCACGCGCATCATGTAGAACATCGCGAAGCCGGTGGCCAGGCCGGAGCCCAGCGTGGCGATGGCCCACACGAAGACGACGACGGCGATGATGCGCGTACGGCTGAAGCGGTCCGCCAGGAATCCGGCGGGCAGAGCCACGATGGCCGCGGCCAGGGCGGCGGCCGTGGGGATGGAGCCGGCGGCGGTGTCGCTGAAACCCCACTCCGCCTGGATGAGAGGGAGCACTCCTGACAGCAGGTTGTGCTCGATGCGGTCGACCAGCCCGACGATGAAGAGCACGACCAGTGGTGCCCACCCGAATGGCGCGCGGGACTGCGCGTCGATGACGCCTGTGCGCGGCGAACCCAACCCGATCATGCCCACCCTTTCGCTCGCTGAAAATCTAGAATTGCGTTCTAGGGCATTGTTCTAGACAGAGTGGCAGAAGTCACAGGGTTCGTAAATGGGTGATTACTGAGAAATTTCGAGACTCGTCCGCTCCGGTACGGTGGCCCCATGGTCAACGGGGCACTGCTCGTCGCGGGCACCACGTCGGACGCGGGCAAGAGCGTCGTCACCGCCGGAATCTGCCGCTGGCTGGCCCGCCAGGGCGTCCGCGTCGCGCCGTTCAAGGCGCAGAACATGTCGCTCAACTCGTACGTCACCGCCGACGGCGCCGAGATCGGCCGGGCGCAGGTCGTGCAGGCGCAGGCGGCGGGGCTCGAACCGGTCGCCGACATGAACCCCGTCCTGCTCAAGCCCGGCAGCGACCGCCGCAGCCAGGTCGTGCTCATGGGCCGCCCGGTCGCCGACGTGGACGCCATGGAGTACGGCGCGCTGAAGGACCTGCTGCGCACGTCGGCCTTGGAAGCGCTCGGCCGGCTCAGGAAGCAGTACGACGTGGTGGTGTGCGAGGGCGCGGGCAGCCCCGCCGAGATCAACCTGCGCCGCGGCGACATCGCCAACATGGGCCTGGCCAGGGCCGCGGACCTGCCGGTGATCGTGGTCGGCGACATCGACAGGGGAGGGGTGTTCGCCGCGTTCTACGGCACGGTCGGCCTGCTCGACGCCGCCGACCAGGCCCACGTCGCCGGGTTCGTGGTCAACAAGTTCCGCGGCGCGAAGGAGCTGCTGGAGCCCGGCCTCGACATGCTCAGGCGGCTGACCGGCCGCGAGGTGTACGGCGTGCTGCCCTGGCTCGACGGGCTCTGGATGGACGTCGAGGACTCCCTCGCCCTCGACACCCGCCGGGTCGTCGCCGGTCCGCCGCACGGCCCGCAGACCCTGCGGGTGGCGGTCGTCCGGCTGCCCAGGATCTCGAACTTCACCGACGTCGACGCGCTGGCCGCCGAGCCGGGGGTGGTCGTCCGGTTCGTCACCGGCCCGGCGGAGCTGGAGGACGCCGACCTGGTCGTGCTGCCCGGCTCCCGCGCCACGGTCACGGACCTGGCCTGGCTGCGCGAGACCGGCCTCGCGGCGGCGATCCGCGCCCGCGGCGGGCCCGTTCTCGGGATCTGCGGCGGGTTCCAGATGCTCGGGCGGGAGATCGTCGACGAGGTCGAGTCGGGGGCCGGGCGCGTCGAAGGGCTCGGCATGCTGCCCGTCCACGTCACGTTCGGACGCGAGAAGCACCTGGCCAGACCGGAGGGCAGCGCGTACGGGGAGCCGGTGCGGGCGTACGAGATCCACCACGGGGTGGCGACGGTGGAGGGCGGGGAGCCGTTCCTCGACGGCTGCCGGGTGGGCGACGTCTGGGGCACCACCTGGCACGGCGCCCTGGAGAACGACGGCTTCCGGCGCGCGTTCCTGGCCGACGTGGCCGAGCGGGCGGGGCGGGCGTTCGTCCCCGCGCCGGGCACGGACTTCGCCCGGCTCCGGGAGGAACGGCTGGACGCCCTCGGCGACCTGGTCGAACAGCACCTCGACACGGAGGCCCTGCTCCGCCTCATCGAGCACGGAACGCCCGAACTGCCGGTCCTGCCGCCGGGCGCGCCGGTCTAGCCGAACAGCTCCGTGGTGATCTTCTTGGGATCGGGCGCCTTGATCGTCACCTTCGAGCCCCACTTGGTGTAGCGGCTGTCGATGGTGACGATGCTGCTCTCTCCGAGCTCGGTCAGCTCCCAGGTGCTGCGCACCCTGCTCACCAGGCCGGAGGAGCCGAGCGTGAGGGCGTAGGAGATCTTCACGTCGTCCTGCTCGCCGTTGAGCCCCGACGCCCAGGACGAGACCTTCTTGAGATCCTTCACGGTGATCGTCCCCGTGACGGAGCCCTTGCTCGACGTGCCCTTCTTGAGCAGCGTGGCCACGGTCCTGGGCTCCGCCGGGTTGATGATCTGCGCGTTGCCGCCGGGGTATCCGCCTCCCTTGCCCTTCAACCACGGCTTGTCCTCGGACAGCACGTTCTTCAGCAACCCGCCGGTGCGGTAGACGGTCTTGCCGGTGGCGATGACCCGCTGGGTGCCGTAGTCGTCCTCCATCGTCAGGTCGAAGCCCGATAAGCCTTTCTCACCGAACTGGTAGACGCCCTTGCCGCTGCCGGCCTCGCGCGTGCTGGTGCCGTCCGACCCGGTCACCGTGTCGGTGACGTGCACGCCGCGGCCGGGCTTGAGCATCGACTCCAGGGCGCGGACGGGGTCCTTCGGGGCCGCCTGCGCGGGTGCGGCGCCCAGCGTGAGCGCGCCTGCGGCGGCCAGCATCGTGATCATTTTCTTCATGGTCGGCGATCGTAGGGCCTCACGCATTGCCGTGTCCCGGAAGCGAAGGGAACGGTCGATTGCCGGATTCACCTGGTGACGTGAGCCCGGCGGGGCGGGACGATGCCGCCATGACAGCAGTGGTGCAGGCCGAAGGGCTGACCAAGTATTACGGCAGGCGCCGGGGCCTTGAGGACCTCACGCTCGACATCCAGCCGGGCGAGATCTTCGGCTACCTCGGCCCGAACGGCGCCGGCAAGACCACCACGCTCCGGTTGCTGCTCGACGTGATCAGGCCCACCCGGGGCCTCGTCCGCGTCCTGGGCGGCGACCCGCGCGAGCCCGCCGTGCGCTCCCGGATCGGCTACCTGCCGGGCGAACTGGCGCTGGAGGGGCGCGAACGGGCCGGGGAGTACCTGCGTTTCCTCGGCCGCATCCGCGGCGGCGTGCCCGCCTCCCGTATCGACGAGCTGGCCGAGCGGTTCGAGGCGGACCTGTCGGTGCAGATGCGCAAGCTCTCCAAGGGCAACAAGCAGAAGATCGGGCTGATCCAGGCGTTCATGCACGAGCCGGAGTTCCTCATCCTGGACGAGCCGACCGGCGGGCTCGACCCGCTGGTGCAGCAGGAGTTCCTGGCGCTGCTGCGCGAGGTGCGCAAGTCCGGCCGCACCGTGCTCATGTCCTCCCACGTGCTCGCCGAGGTCGAGAACGTCTCCGACCGCGTCGGCATCGTCCGCGACGGCCGCCTGGTCGCCGTCGAGGACGTGGCGGCGCTGCGCGAGAAGGCCGTGCGCCGCATCGAGCTGCACTTCGACGCGCCCGTCCCGGCCGCCGACTTCCAGGACCTGCCCGGCGTACGCGACCTGCGGGTGGAGGGCGGCAGCGTGCGGTGCACGATCGACGGCCGCCCGGACGCGCTCGTCAAGGCGGCGGCCCGCCACACCGTGGTGCACATCGTGAGCGCGGAGCCGGACCTCGAGGAGATCTTCCTGACCTACTACAGCGACGAGGAGCAGCACGATGATCGCCAAGAGTCTGCGTGACAATCGCCGGGCGGTCGCCTGGTGGACCGTCGGCCTCTGCGCCTTCCTGGCGATCTACATGAGCGTGTACGGCTCCGTGCAGCAGAACCCCGAGACGTACGGCCCCATGGCGATGAACAAGTTCCCCGGCCCGCTCAAGGACCTCATGGGCGGGTTCGAGGACTTCCTGAGCGGCGCCGGCTATCTGCAGACGGTCGTCTACCAGCTGTTCGTGCCGATGCTCTTCATCGTCTGCGCCACACTGCTGGCCAACCGGGCCATCGCCCAGCCGGAGGAGTCGGGCACGCTGGAGCTGGTCGTCACGCTGCCGGTGGACCGGCGGCGGCTCGTCATGGAGCGGTGGGCGGCGCTGGCGCTGTCGCTGCTCGCCGTGGCCTGCGTGACGCTGGCCGCCGCGTGGGCGATCAGCGTCGCCGTCGACATGGGCGTGCCGTTCGACCGGCTCGCGGCCGCGCACATGGGGGCGTTCCTGCTCGCCCTGCTGTACGGCACCGTCGCGCTGACCGTCGGCGCCGCCACCGGGCGGAGGATGCTCGCCTCGGCCGTCGTCGGCGTCTGGGTCGTGGCCGGCTACGTGGTCGTCACCATCGGCCGCAGTGTCGACGCCATCGCGTGGCTGAAGTGGGTCTCCCCGTTCCACTACTACGCCGAGGGCAGGCCGCTGTACGAGGGGCTGCCCGTCGGGAACTACCTTGTCCTGCTGGGGGCGACGGCCGTGCTCGCGCTCACCGCGGTGCTCGCCTTCGACAGGCGTGACGTAGGAGTCTGATGGCGATCTCCGATGTGCCCTCCGATGTGCCCTCCGACCTGCTCGGGGGGCATCGGCAGGTGCTGGCCGGTTGCGCCGCGACCGGCCGCTTACCCGACCGCGCGACGGTGGAGGCCTACCGTACGGCCGGCACCCGCGCCGCCGAGCTCGGCGTCCCGCTGCGGGCCCTGGTCGACGCGGCCCTCGCCGCCGGGGAGGGCCTGCCGTCCGTGCTCCCGGCGCTGCGCAGGCTCGTCTCCGCGCTGATGGACGGCTACGAGCGGGCCCAGCTCGCCGCCATCCGCCAGGAGGAGAGCGCCCGCAGGGAGTTCGTGGACGACCTGCTCCAGGGCCGGGCCGAACGCCTCGCCGAACGGGCCGAGCACTTCGGGCTGCGCCTGGCCGAGTCGTACGTGGTGGCCGTGGCGCGCGGGTCGCGCGACGGCGAGCAGGACCGGATCGAGCGGGACCTGATCGCCCGGTTCGGCTCCCACAACGTCCTGGTCGCCGTGCGCGACCGGCTGCTGGTGTGCGTCGCCCCCGCGACGCTGTCCGCCGCCGTGGGGGAGTTCACCCATCACGTACGCGCCCGCTTCGCGCCCGGCTGGCGGGTCGGCGTGGGGCGGGCGCACCGGGGGCCGGGCGGCGTGGTGGCCTCCTACCGGGAGGCGGCGCAGGCCCTGGAGCTGGCCGACGGGCTCGGGCTCACGCTGGACGTGGTCAAGGCCGCCGACCTGCTCGTCTTCCCCGTGCTGCTGCGGGACAGGGGCGCCATCGAAGACCTCGTGACCAGCGTGCTGAACCCGTTGCTCGGCGCCCGCGGCGGGCACGAGCCGCTGCTGGAGACCCTGGAGGCCATCTTCGCCTCGCACGGCAACCAGGCGGCCGCGGCCCGGCGGCTGGGGCTGAGCGTGCGGGCGGTGACGTACCGGCTGGAACGGATCCGGCGCCTGACCGGCTTCTCCCCGGACGACCCGACGCAGCGCTTCACCCTGGAGACCGCCGTCCTCGGCGCCCGCCTGCTGGGCTGGCCCAAGGGCTTCACGTCTCACTGACGGCGAGGCGGACGCCGAAGCCCACGATCACCACGCCGGTGAGCCGGTCGAGGAACCGCCGCACGCGCGGCGAGCGCAGGAACCCGCTCATCCACGACGCGAACAGGATCAGCAGCGCGCTCCACAGCACCCCCTCGGCCGCGTGCACCCCCGCCAGCGCCAGCCCCATCAGCGCGTGCGGCGCCCCCTCGGGGATGAACTGCGGCAACATCGCCACATAGAACGCCCCCACCTTGGGGTTGAGCAGGTTCGTCAGCAGCCCGCGCCGCAGCCCCGCGCCGAAGCGCAGCTCCTCGTGCTCCGGCTCGTCGTGGCCGGGCCGGGGCCGTACGGCCAGCATGCGCAGCCCCATCCACACCAGGTACGCCGCCCCCGCCCAGCGCAGCACGTCGTACGCCGTCGCGGAGGCGGCCAGCAACGCCGACAGGCCGGCCGCGGTGAGCAGGCCCCAGGTGAGCGTGCCGAGCTGGATGCCCAGCGTCACTCCCCAGGCCGGACGCCGGCCGGCCAGCAGCGACGTCCGCAGGACCAGGGCCGTGTCGAGGCCGGGCGTCACCGTCAGCAGCGCCACCACGGCGGCGAACGACCATATTGATCCTGCTATGTCCATGGACGTCAGGGTATGAGGAGGAGTTTCCCTGTCGTCCGGCGGCCCGCCAGGTCTTCGTGCGCCCGCCCGGCCTCGGCCAGCGGGTAGCGGTGGGAGACGGAGATCCGCAGCCGGCCCGCGGCGATCCAGCCGAACAGGTCGGAGGCCCGCCGGAGCAGCTCCTCGCGGTCGGCGATGTGGTGGATCAGCGTGGGCCTGGTCAGGAAGAGCGAGCCCTGCCGGTTGAGGATCTGCGGGTCCACCGGCGGGACGGGGCCGCTGGCGGCGCCGTACAGGGCCATGAGGCCGCGCGGGCGCAGCACCTCCAGACCGCCGTCGAACGTGGTCTTGCCGACGCCGTCGTAGACCACGTCGATCGAGCGGCGCAGCGGCTCGACGAAGTCGTCGTAACGCAGCACCTCGTCGGCGCCGGCCGCACGGGCGAGCTTCTCCTTCTCGCTCGTGGAGACCGTGGTGTACACCTTGGCGCCCTTGAGCTTGGCGAGCTGGATGAGCAGCTGGCCCATGCCGCCGGCGCCGGCGTGGATCAGCACCCGGTCGCCCTCGCGTACCTCGTGGGTGGAGTGGGTGAGGTAGTGGGCGGTCATGCCCTGCAGCATCGCCGCCGCCGCCACCTCGGCGGACACGCCCTCCGGCACCGGCACCACCCGATCGGCGGGCGCCACCGCCTTCTCGGCGTAACTGCCGATCACGTTGGCCCACGCGACGGTGTCGCCCACGGCGACGCCCTCGACCCCGGGACCGACGGCGGACACCGTCCCCGCGCCCTCGGACCCGATGGAGGAGGGCAGGTCGAGCGCGTACGCGCCGGAGCGATGGTAGATGTCGATGAAGTTCACCCCGCTGGCGGCGACGTCGATCACGACCTCCCCGTCCCCCGGCACCGGATCGGGACGCTCAACGTATTCAAGAACCTCTGGCCCGCCCTGGGCGGAAAGAATGATGGCACGCATACCTACAGTCAACCCCGCCCAACCCGCCACCCACCACACCCAACCCACCACCTGACGGCCCCGCCCACGCGGTCACCCGGCTACAACCCGCCTCCAGCGCCGGTGTTCGCCGCCCGGCTAAGCGGCGACGGCTCGGCGGACGGCGGCCGTGCGGGCGGCGTACACGCGCTTGCCGAACAGGCGCCACAGCACGCGGGCCGGCGGCGGCATCGAGTGCAGGAACCACGCCTGCTCGCGTTCGGTGGCGTCCTCCAGGACCACCCCGGCGAGCAGCAGCTTCGCCGTCAGGCCGGCGGGCCCGTTCGCCAGGGCGGCGTGCTGGGGCGCGAGCCACTCGGGCACGGTCAGGTGCTCGTGGACGAGCGGCAGGACGGCGCGTTCCTCAAGGTCGAGATGCTCCTCCAGCGCCACCCGCAACCGGCGCAGGCAGTCGGCCAAGCGGTCACGGGTCTGCGTGTCGGCGCCGCGCGACCAGGCCGGGAGGTCCTCCTGGAGCGCGGCGATCAGCTCGGCGACGACGTGGTGCTGCGCCTCCATCGTCTCCACCAGCGGCTTCTCCAGAGGCACCCGCTGACGCAGCAACGGCCACACCAACGTGTCCTCGCTCTCGTGGTGCTCGTGGAGCATGCCGAGCACGAGCGTCGCGTGGCGGGCGAGCTCGCCAGCGCGCTTCGTGTCATGCCCGGCCACCTGGGACACCAGCACGGGCAACAGCCGGAACTCCCGGCGCAGCGCCTTGTGGATGACCTTCATCTGGGCGGTCTCAGGCTTGTCCGGAGGTGCGGCGGGATCGATCAGCACGCTGAACCCCTATCCGTAGGAATGAGCTTACTTTCAATGGAGGGATGTTAATCTGAAAGTGTGGCACGCCGTCCGTACGTCTCAAGAGTCAGGGTCCAGGCCGCGCAGGAGACCCGCGCGGCCATCCTCGACGCGGCCCGCACCCTCTTCGCCGAGCAGGGCTACGCCCGCACGAGCGTCGCCGCCGTCGCCGGGCGGGCCGGCGTGGCCGTCAACACCGTGTACACCAGCGTCGGCGGCAAGCCCGCGCTGATCCGCGCCCTCGGCGAGGACGGTGCCGCCGACGAGGTCACCCGCGAGGTGCTCGACCAGGTGTCCCGGCTCACCGACGGCCGCGAGATCCTGCGCGTCACCGCACACGGCACGGGCGAGGTGACCCGCCGCCAGGCCACCACCCTGAAGGTGCTGCTCGACAACCGCACGTCCGACCCGGCGGTCGACGACGCCGCCGCACTGGCCGTCCACCGCTACCGCGCGAGCCTCGGCCGCATCGCCGCCCGGCTGGCCGACCTCGCCGTCCTCCGCGACGACATCGACCGCGCCCGCGCCGAGGAGATCCTCTGGTTCTACTTCGGCACGTCCGCCTGGAACGCCGTACGTGAACTGGGCTGGTCATGGGAGACCGCCGCCGACTGGCTCACCACCCAATCCTCCTCCGCCCTGCTCGAACCACCGCCGCACCGACCCCCGTCCCCTTCGTAGACACGGACGAGGGCCCACCACCCCGACCGCCATCGCCTGCCGTCCCAGCGCCGGCGTAACCAACCGTCCAGTACGGCCCGATCTCGGCGGAAAAGGTGTGATCGCCCCGCCCTCGACCAGTGCCTCCCTGGGCCCGGCATCGGCGCCCCAATCTCTTGTCAGCAGGCTCCTACTTGCCACAGATGGCCGGCTACAAAGTCACCCAGACAAAACCGGCCGCCGCAGGAACCGATGAACAGCTGGCCGACCAGGACGGCCTACGACGATTACTGACCGCCCGGAGAGGCTCTGCTGGTCGGTGGATCGGGCAGAGCCTCTCGGTGGTCATGCGGCCAGCTGCCGGAGCATCTCGACCGAGTCGTGCAGGTTCGTCATCTGGACGAATCGGCCGTCACGGACCTTGTAGATGGCGTACTCGACGATCTTGAACGAGGCGCCGGAGGCTGGGACGCCGAGCCACTCCTTCACCGGGGTGCCGGTGTTGATGGCGCGCACGGCGATGCCGTCCCGGTCGAACACCAGCTCGTCGACCTCCCAGTGAATGTCCGGAACGGCGTCGGCGATCCCCTTCAGGACCGTGACGACGTCGTCGCGGGTGCCGGGCCGGCCGCCGAGCAGCACCTGGTCGTCGATGAACTCGTTCATGCGGTCGAACTCGTGGGCGTTGAGCGCCTCGGCGTAGCGCATGTACCAGTCACGCAGATCACTCCCGGTCATGGTGTTCCTCTTTCTCCTGTGCCGTAAGAGCGGCTCTGAAATGGTGAAACTTCTGCACCGATCGATGCAGAATGCGACAGTAGCAGTTCGGCACCGATCGGTGTCAAAGTTGTAGGATGTTGCGGTGCACACGTCACAGATCGGCCGCCCACGGGCATTCGACGCCGAGGCGGCGCTCGAGAAGGCGATGATGGTCTTCTGGGCGCAGGGTTACGAAGGTGCCAGCCTCACCGACCTGACCGAGGCCATGGGTATCTCCCGCAAGAGCCTGTACGCGGCCTACGGCAACAAGGAAGATCTGTTCCGCAAGGCGTTGCAGCGCTACGCGGAAGGGCCCGGGGCCTACGTCACCGAGGCGCTGCGGGCACCCACCGCCCGCGAGGTCGCCATGGCCTTCCTCGCCGGCTCGGCCCGCGCCAACACGCTGCCCGGATTCCCCGCCGGCTGCCTCGGTGTCCAGGGCGCACTGGCCGCCGGCGAGACCGGACGAGTCGCCCGCGACACCCTGGCCGAGTGGCGTGCCCACGGCCAGGCGCTGCTCCGCGACCGGTTCCGGCAGGCCGTCCAGGTGGGCGACCTGCCCGCCGACGCTGACCCGGAAAAGATCGCCCGCTACGTCATGACGATCGCGAACGGCGTGGCCGTACAGGCAGCCGGCGGCGCGACATGTGAGGACCTGCAAGAGGTGGCCGACGCAGCCTTGCAGAACTGGCCACCGGCCTGACGACGCGGACCCTTGGCATGAGCCTGCCCGCGCGGCTCGGCTCTCGCGTAACTGTTCAGTCGAGAGAGTTCTGCGAAAGCCCGGAGACCGGCGCATTTCCACTGGCAAGGCTCGTAAAACGTCTCTCAGAACTCCAGCATTGTGCGAGACGCTTCTGGGAGCCTGCTGGCCGTGGATGTGGTCGCCGCCGGGACCAGGGAGGTCCTGGTCGAGGGTGTCGTTGAGTGATGCGCCACCCACCAGGAGCGGGCTCCTGGTGGGTGGGGTGTTGTCTACGCATCTCTCGGCGGGCAGGAGCCCGTGGTTGTCTGTTTACACGTTCGCGTCCGTGGGCGCCTGTGGTTGTGCTTCACCGGAGTGCCGACGTCATGGCCGCGGGCCGTCATTTCCGTGCCGAGTGGGCGGTGTTGGAAGGTGAGGCCCGGTGGTGATGGCCGGGCTGGTCGCGGCCATGGGCAGGCCGATAGCCCATGACCTGCGGCGGTGCTGGACGCGATCAACTGCGTGACCAGGTATCGAGTGGCGGGCTCCGCCGGTCGGCTTTCCTCCACACGAGGCGGTGCAGGGGTTCTTCCTGCGGGGGTCCCGGCGTGGTCTGCCCGAACGGCTTGCGGTTACGCGGCCGTCTGCGGGTCATGGACGTGATCGCGTGGGATGGTCCGCTGTCAGGCGGAACGGATGGTTTGATCGCGTGGGATGGTCCGCTGTCAGGCGACGGCTTGCGCGATTGCGCGGGAGGGGCGGGTGTCGGTGGAGACGGCGTGGGTGGCCGGGGGACGGTGTGGTGTCTTCGCGGGGGCTGAGTGATCGTCGCGGATGGCCTGGACGGGCGGTCAGGAGATGCGGGCGAGGGCACCGGCTTCGAGGGCTACCCAGATTGCTCCGTCGGGGCCGACGGTGAGGCCGTGCGGCTCGGGGTTGCGTGGCGCGGTGGTGTCGTTCTCCTGGGGTGGCCAGGGGATGGGGTGTTCGTCGATCGTGCCGGAGGGCGTGATGCGGCCCAGGCGGCCGGTGCCCCACTCCGTGAACCAGAGGGCGTCGTCGGGGCCGGTGATGATGGCGTGGGGACGGGCGGCCCGGTCGGGGAGCGGAAACTCGGTGATCCTGCCTGACACGTCGATCCGCCCGACCTGCCCCGCGCCGATCTCGACGAACCACAGCGCGTCGTCGGGACCCAGCGTGATGCCCACCGGAGCGGCCCCCACCGTGGGCAGCGGATGAACGGTCACCTGGCCCGCCGGCGACACCCGCCCGATGGCGTCGCCCTGGTTGATCGTGAACCAGAGCGCGCCGTCGGGACCGGACGTGACGAAGGCGGGCATGCCACCCTCCACCGGCACCGCGAACTCGGTCAGGGCCCCGTCGTCCCCGATGCGTCCGATCCTCCCGGGCCGCATCTCGGCGAACCACATGGCGCCGTCGGGGCCCGCCGTGATCCCGTACGGACTGGCGGCCGCATAGGACGTCACCTGCCCGTCGGCGGTGATGCGGCAGACCCGGTCACCCTTCCCCTCGGTGAACCACATCGCCCCGTCAGGCCCCGGCGCGATCACCGTCGGCTGCCCGTCGGCCGGATCGAGCTGGTGGATGACCGGGTCGCCGCCGGGCACCAACCGGCCGACGCGCCCCTCGTGGACGAGCGTGAACCAGAGCGCCCCGTCGGGCCCCGCGGCGATGCCGTACGGCGCGCCCGCCTCGATCATGGTCAGAGCGGTCAAGAGATGCGTCCCCCTGTCAGCGTGATCACGGTGCCGCGGAAGCGGCGGACGAGGGCGCGGTCGTGCGACACGACGACGAGCGCGCCCCGGTAGTCGTCGAGCGCCCGCTCCAGCTCCTCGGCCAGCACGGGCGAAAGGTGGTTGGTGGGCTCGTCGAGCAGCAGCAGGTCGTGCGCCCCCGCCAGCAGGCGGGCCAGCGCCAGCCGGCGTCGCTGCCCGACCGAGAGCGTGCCCACCCGCTGGTCGAGCGCGGAGGCACGGAACAGGCCGGTGCGCAGCAGCGCGGCGCGGCGCTCGTCGGGGTGACCGTGGCCGCCGTACGCCTGCAGGACCGTCAGGCCGGGATCGAACGTGACCTCCTGGGCCAGGTAGCCGACCTCGGTGTCGCGGGCGTGCTCCGCGATGGCGCGCAGGAGCGTGGTCTTGCCCATACTGCCCAAAAGACACACCTAACACAATCGGCCCCAAGCCGGGTGCTGGAACACCTGCTCAGGGCCTTGACCCCCGCCTGCGACACCAGGAGAGGACCCATGACCATTAGTAGCATCCCGGAGCCGGAAGACGTATCCGCGCTGATCAGCGGGGCCGAGGCGCTCCTGGCGGCCAATGCGCCGGTCGAGCAGCCCACCCCGTCAGCTGCCGTCACCGGCGAGACCAAGCGCGTGCGCCAGCTCCGGGCCGAGGTTGCCGAGGCCAAGCTGCTGGCCGAGCTGCAGGACGACGACACCCCGCTGCACCTGGACACGCCCAAGGTGCGCAAGCGCCGCCGGGCCGCCTACGAGGCGGCGCGGCTTCACGAGTTGGCCCAGGACCCGATGATGCGCGCCTGGCAGGCCTCCCGGATGCGCAAGCTCCTGGTCACCGTGGCCATGGTGTCGCTGACGCTCGCGCTGGCCTGGTCGACGGCCGGTGTCCAGGTGTTCGCCGCCGAGGGTGCTCCGGCCTGGTCGCCGTCGTGGGTCTTCGCCTGGCTGGTCGAGCCGTTCATGAGCATGGCCCTGCTCGTCGTCGTCGGCGCCCGCGCCTACATGGCCACCCACGGCCAGCCCATCACGAGCAAGACGCTCACGCGGATCGAGTGCCTGTTCCTGGGCCTCACCCTGGGCATGAACGCCTGGCGCCACCTGCCCGGTGTGGCCGCCGACTTCTCCCTGTCGGCTCTGGTCCTCCACATCCTCGGGCCCATCGTGGCCGTGGCCATCGTGACCGCCCTGCCGATCATCCTCGCCGCGTTCACCGGCCTGGACCACGGCGCCCCCAAGGCTGCCCCTGCCCCCTCCCCGGCGACCCACCGGACCCCCTCCCCCAAGGTCTCCCGGACGGTCTCCCCCTCCACCTCTCTCAAGGCGTCTGACCAGCAGTCGGATAGGCGTCCGAAGACCCGGACGGCTACCCCTCCGCGTGGCCGCTCCCTGGGCGATCACCGGACGGAGCTGACGCTCCTGATCGCGAACGGCGCCCTTCCGGCGAAGCCGTCGGCGGAGGCCATCCGGAAGGCACTCGGCTGCAGCCGTGATGCCGCCAAGATCCTCCGCGACGAGCGCTAAGCCTCACGCCCCGGCCCCACAAGGGCCTGACGAAGCCACAGAGACAGTACGACCCCGGTCGGTGCGCCAACACCGGCCCGGGGTCTAGGGCCACCCCTGCACTACCAGGAGCGAACCTTGCCCAACCGTACCCCGGGGATCCGCCGGGCCGAACTCCCCACGGATCACTTCACGACGATCAGTAACAGGTGGGTCCGTGACAAGCGGCTCACCTGGAAGGCGCGCGGCGTCCTCGCCTGGCTGGCCTCCCACAAGATTGGCTTCCGCATCTCGGAGAAGGCCCTGATCGCTGCCGCGCCGGACGGGCGTGACGCCGTACGCGGCGCTCTCAAGGAGTTGGAGCGGCACGGCTACCTCATCCGGGAGCGCCAGCGTGCGGCCAGCGGCAAGCTCGGCGGCACCGACTACATCCTGTGCGACCCCTGGACGGCCGGAAACCAGCAGGTCAGCGCCAACGACGGATTTTCCGTCCCTGGCGGTACCTCTACCCCCGCGCCTATGCCGGAAATTCCGTCGCAGGTCATGACCAGCGGAAACGAGGTCGCCACCCAGGCCGCACCTGCGACGGATATCCCGTCGCAGGACGTGACCGGTGGGAACGAGGCATCCCCGCAGGTCAGCACCAACGACGGATTTTCCACCCTCTTTAAGAAGAACAACAACCAGAAGAACACCAAGAAGACCAATGATCACCTTCTCGCCGTAGGCGAGCGCACGGTCCGTACCGCGCGAGGCGCCGCGCAGACGCCTTCGGCGACTCAGGAAGATCTTTCTCGGCTGGCTGGCGACGTGCTCGGTCAGATGCCGGACCACTACCGGACGGCCCCGGCCTGGCTGCGCTCCCGGATGCTCAAGCGGATCTCCGAGGCCCTTGCTGTGCACGAGCCCCTGGCCCTCGTCGCCTACGCCCACAAGTTCGCCTCCGACCCGAACTTCGGCGACTACGAACACCTGCGCCGGTTCGCCGACGTGCTCCGGAAGCTGGACGCCGATGTTGCCGACGGCACCGTTTGTCCCCGCTGCGGTCGTGACCCCCTGCACACCTTCTGCTCCGCCGACGTCGAGGGAGGCACCCGATGAGCGCCGATGCCGTAGAGATGCCCCTGAGCGGCCCTGAGGGCGCTCCTCGGCCCGCTTCCGTGGCCAAGTCGATCAAGGACACCTCCGAGGCGGACAAGGCCGCTCAGAGCCACATCAGCGCCGGTCGGCCGCTGTCCCCGGACGACGCGGGGGCCCTGCGGTACGCCGTGAGCATCGTCGGGCGCGGGGCCCTTCGGACGCCGCTGAACACCTGGGAGCGTGTGTGGGACTGGGCCAAGCTCGCCCACCTGCGTGAGGGCGGCACCCACCGGGGCCCGGTCGCCGAGCGACACGCTGCGACGTACGCGAAGCTGCAGCAGGACCGGGCCCGCCGTGCCGGGGCCGTGGCCAAGGTGGCCGCCTGGCCGTGGACGACCCGCGCCAAGGTCGGGAAGGTGCCCGTGGCGCTCGTGACCTGGGCCGTCACCGCAGGCGAGGGGGTGTATGCGGCTGAGCCGGCGAACCCGCTCCTGGCCACCATCCTCGGCGGGTTCAACAGCCTGCTGGTCGACGCGGTCACCGCCGTTGTCCACCTGGCCAGCCCTGCCGCTCTGCCTGCTGCTGGCCTGGCTGGGCTCGCTGCGGTCGGCGGGAGCATCCGGCGCGAGCACGACCGGCGCCGCGCGCAGCTCCGTACCAGGGCCGGGGCCGAGGTCGGCCTGCGCGAGGACGGGGAGTTGCTCGCGCCCATCCCGATCGCGGACTGCTCACACCCGAACGCCGCCATGGAGGCCGTGCGCCGGGCTCTGGCCATCGAGCGGATCAACGTCCGGCCGCTCACGGCCACCGCTACGCCGTGGGGGTGGGAAGTCGTCGTGCAGATGCGCAAGGGCCAGCCGGGCGACATCACCCGCGGGGCGGCCGACCTGGAAACGCTCCTGGACGTGCGCGAGGCTGGAGTCCTGGTCACCCCGCACCGGGACCGGCGGGCCAGGGTGACTCTGCGGGTGATCGAGTCCGACCCGTGGGCGGACATGCCGTCGGCGGCCGACTACGCGGGCCAGAGCAGGACCGTGCTGGACCCGATTTGGCTCGGCCAGCGGCTCGACGGCGCCCAGGTCAGTACCGCGTTCGCCAGCAAGCACAGCCTCATCCTGGCCGCGTCCGGCGGCGGTAAGTCGATCCTGCTGCGGGCAATCGTTGACGGCCTCGGCGCGGCCTCCGACGTGCACCTGTGGGACCTGGATCCCTCGGGCGTCGGCCAGGCGCCACAGGCGGCCGTCATGGGCAGGGTGGCCCTGGACCCGAAGGACTGTGAGAACGCGCTGACGGACGCCGTGGCCATCGCCGTGGCGCGTACGCGGCTGCTGCGCAAGCTGGGCATGGGCGACTCGTGGCAGGCGACGCCGGAGCGCCCGGCCCTGGCCGTCATCGTGGACGAGTACCCGCGCCTGACTCCGGCCGGTCGTGACGCGGCGGTCTCCCTGCTGCGGATCGGCCGGAAGGCGGCCGTGTTCCTCATCTTCGCCAGCCAGGACGCCAAGAAGGACACCCTCGGCGACTCCATCGCGGGCCAGGTGGCGTTCCGCGCGGCCGGGCCCGGTCTGCAGGACTGGCAGGCCGATCTCCTGTTCGGTGCGGGCGCCAGGGCGCGTGGCTGGGATCCGGGCAGGTACCAGCCCGCCACGTCGGCCGACTCCCCGAACGACGCCGGGACGTTCTACGTGGCCGGTGCCGGGGAGGACATGGCCCTGCCCATGAAGGTCGGTTACATGGCGGGCGCCGTGGCGCAGGCCCGCGCCGAGCGGTACGCGGCCCTCGGCCGGTGCCCTCTGCTGGACACCGAGACGCTGACGGCCGCAGACCTGGACGCGGCGGGTGTGTACGTGCGCACCGACGGCGAGGGCGCGGGAATGTCTCCTGTGGTCACGCTGGCGCCGGTCGAGGAGGAGTCGGTTCCTGACGAGGCCCTGGCGCTGCTGGAGGCCATCGCCGCTGACGTCCAGTCCTGGGGCACGGAATGGGTGCCCGCCGCCGAGCTGGCCGCCATGGCTGCGACCCGCATGGGCTGGGCGCCGGGCAAGACGGCCGAGATGCGTACGGCCGCGCTGCTCGACGCTGCTGGGATCCCGTCGCGGCGCCGGTCGACGGGCATGGTTCGGCCTCGCGCTGCGCTCCTGGCCGCCGCTCGACGGGGGCTGGACGCCACGGCGTAGCCGTACGCAGCGTGACGACCGAAGGGTCTGCACGGGGTCTACACCGTGGTGACCGATGCAGACCCCGTGCAGACCTCCGGTGCAGACCACATATCCAGCCAAAACGGCCTCGAAGGTAAAGCCGCAGAACAAATTTCGCCAGGGGGTAGTCCAAGCCCTTGACCTGCGAAAACGATCAGCGACTCCTCCACCACCTGCCAGCCGCAAGGCACACCGTATTCGTTGCGCTCTGTGATCACGCGGTGGTCCCGTCAACCCCTGGAAAGGACTCTTCATGGAGCTGCTCTTCACGCTCGTGGTCGTCGCCCTGGTGATCGCCTACATCTCCCGCAGACGGAATCCCCTCATGAAGTGCCCGACGTGCAAGGGGAGTGGCGTGCTTCCTTCGAGCGTGTGGTCCAAGCGGTACCGGCCCTGTCCTCGGTGTGGCAGGAAAGGCGAGATCAGCACCTGGTGATTGCAGGCCGACTTTCCCACCAGAGAGACTCTCCGGAGACCCGAGAAGAGGAACATGAGCAAGCTCAAGGTTGCGGCGGGAGCGATCGTTGGTCTGATCGCCGTCGGCGCCCTGGTCGACGCCTGCGACGATCCATGGGGAAGGCGTTGGCAAGGGGACTCGGCCGTGACGGCCACACCGACGACGGCCGCCAGCTCGGCGCCTGCTCTCCCACCGGATGCTGCGCGGTTCTACGCCAAGCACAAGACCATGCCGAACGTGTCCGGGCGGACGCTGGCGCAGCTCACCAAGCTGCTGCGACCGGTCAGAGACACAGTGCTGGTGGCCAGGACTGCGGACAACACGATGCCCGTCGGGACGGAGAAGGTCACGAAGCAGCTCCCCAAGGCTGGTGCGAAGCTGGCCGCTGGGCAGCAGGTCAAGATCTGGATTCGGTACGGGACCAAGCGGCCTACTCCCGCGGGTGTCACCGCTCGGCCCGATGTCAACGTGCCTGATCGGGACAGCAACCGTAACCGTGGCGAGAGCCGTTTCTGTAGCGGTCGCTGGTGGTGCTGATCGCCTGGCCAGAGAGCCCCGTGGGATCCGTCCTGCGGGGCTTCCTCATGGCCGGAGACGTCACGATGTCATGAAGTCATGACGCCGCCTGGCGTACCGCCCAACGTAGTAGTGCTGACTCTTGGAACAGATTCGCCGGCGGATTGCCGCAGGTCCCAGAAACACTGAAGTGTCGCGACCTGCGAGCGCGAGTAATGGCATGGCAAGCTTTGGGTCAGCGAGACCGCGCGTCCCGGGGAGAGGCGCGCGGTAGGGCTATCGCTCACGAATCATTTCGGGGCTCGGGGAAGACCTCTTTCGCCTTGTGAACGCGAGTAAAGGCTCACGTAAAAGGGGTGGGCGGTGGACGCGCACGCCGAGCGGGAGGTGCCGGCCAGCGCGGTCGTGCGTGCGGTGCGCGAGCAGCTCGACGAGCTGGCGGCGCGGCGCGCTCGTGTGCGGTTGGTGCGGTGGGAGATGCGCCGCTCGTCGGTGAAGCCGTGCGACGTGTGGCGGATCGTGTGGGAGGTCGAGCAGCACTGACGGTCGTGTGAATGCCTCGCAAATTCGCGATCCCGGGCTGGTTCCGGTGAATCGGGTATACGTACGATTCGAACTGTGGTGGACGTTGGTTACTTCGAGGCGTGGCAGATATGGTTCTCCGGTAAGTCGTTATCCGGCCTGTCCCTTCACGGCATGCCGATGATTTGGGTAGGGCGTCTAGGAAAGATCGTTGCCTTTGTGGGCGGACTGACCGTAATTCTGGACATCGTCGGCCCCGAACCCATCACCGAATTAAGTAAGCGAGTGAAGGAGAAGATCGGTCACGCGGCCGTGGCAGTCGGATGCTTCGCTCAGCTAGGCAGCTTTGTGCTTGCGCTGCTGGTCATCAACCACGTCAACCACGAGTATCTACAGCCCGTGATTGACAACCACGGTCCTCTTGTGGGTATCCCTGCCGTGGTCGTGTTCTTCGTGGTGATGTGGATCGTACTTGCCGGCGTGAAGCCAGTCGTAATCGGAACTTTGCGATCCAGCGCCGTTGCCCTTGCCTATCTGGCCAAAGGGCTAGCACACCCACGAGCGGCGCCATTGAGATCGGTTGGGGCGCTGCTGGTCCTAGTCGGCTTCCATTTCGATTTGCTCGCCAGTTGATTTCAGCTACGCGAGAGTGTCGCCCGGCAAGCTGAACCTGCAACCGTGCTGATGACGCGACTCCTGGGGCTGGTCGACTAGCTGGGAGTGTGTGACGCGCGGGCGGGGGTGTATTCCTCTCTCATGATCGAGCAATGCGCGCCTTCGCTACTCCACCCGCACGGAGGGGGTCTCCGCCCGTAGACGCTTCAGCGGGATCACGAACGCCGCAGCGACCAGCACCAGCACGCAGACACTGAGCGGCATGAAGGTCCAGAGGTTGAACCAGCTGAAAGCCAGCGCCGTGAACGCCAGCGACTCGCCTATGGCGAACGTGGCACCGAGGACCAGCGCCCATTGCTCGAGCCGTGGATGGTAGCTCTGGAGTTCCAAAAGCTTCAAGGCTGGTATGTATCCCTCCTCCGCAAGGTCCTCAACGGACTGGGAAAACTCGCGGAGAAAGGGAGCAAGCACGTTGATATCCCGACGAGTCGCTGCCAGAAGGAAACCGATCTCGATCGACAAGGCGATCAGGATCGTCGGCAGGACCTGCGCGGCCGTCGCGTAGAACGCTTCTGGGACCACCATGCCCGATCAACGGATTTGAGACGCTCGGGGGTTCCGGCTGGCGCGCTTCTGGTGACACGAGAACGGCCCTCGGCGCGATGCCGAGGGTCGTCTGTTGCGTCAAGGGACAAGGTTCTGCGTGGCCGTCTTATTCGCCGTGGCGGTCGCAGCCATGTCGCCGTTACCGGACTTCCGCAGCACGAACACCTTGATCAAGGCGAGGATGCTGGGGCCAGACAGCAGAGCTGCCAGCCACGGCTGGTTGTTGATGCCAAGGAACACGGCGGCGACGAGCATGCCGGCGGCGATGGCAACACCCGCGACGATGCCGGCCATGTTGATCGCGTGAGTCCTGCGAGCAGCTACTTCCCGTTCCTGCTTGTCGAGCCGCCTCATGCGGTATTCGTGTTCCCGCTTGAGCTGGGGTTCTAGCGCCTTGAGCGCTACCTGGAGGTGCTCGGCAGGGATCTGACTCCAGAGAGAGGCGATCTCGAACCCGGATGGCTCGGGCAGTTGCCCTGGAGGGGTGCTGCGTGGGCGCGTTCTCATTGTGCCGCTCCACCGCCTCCGGTCGTTACCGGAACACGCTGCTCAGAGAGAAGGTGGTCTGGTGGTGGCCCTAGCCTTCTAAACAGCGCATCGAGCCCCTGCGTGATCGTCAGCGTCGCCTCTGATACGTCTTCCGGGTCGGAGCCACCCTCATCGGCGCCATCGACCACGGACCGTACGGGCGGCTTTTCTTGCAGGTCTCTAATCGCTTCTGCTATCTCCGCTTTTAGAGCAATTAGCTTGCGCTGTTGCAGCTCATGGCGATCGCTTCCTGAATCGGCCTGCCCGGCCAGGCGCTCAGCACGTTTCTCAAGGCGTTCGGCCTGTTCATGCAGGTCATGTAGAGCACGCTCGTACTCGCTGACGCGGTATCTCCGGGAATTTATGGGGAGGGAGTCTTCTCCCTGGCCTATGTGGCCGACCCGATTGGCGATCGTGAAAATTTGATCTCCAACCCAGAACCAGCCGACCGCTCCCCTAGTGACCGGCTTACTGTTGTCTACCGCCTGCCCGTTCTCGACCTTCCCTCGCCGGTAGAACTTTACGTGGGGAGCTTCGTCGTGGCGCGGACGTATCGCTGCTCGTACACGCTGTAGAAGGCGTGCTAACCCGCCAGCCTTGGCGGGCGGAGGCTTTCGAGGCTTTCGAGGCACGGTCACGGTCTCCCAACGGTTGGCCCGTCGCATGGTTAGACACTGTATTAGCGTTCTGTCGGGCGCAAGAGGCACCTGCGGGATACATAGGACGGTCCCAATAGGTCATGGGGTGCCAGGCCGGGACAGTGGGCGGAGGGGAGGACCTCGTGGATGCCAGACGAAACCCACCGAGGCCGCCTCGCCGACCCACAGAGATGACCAACCTCGTCGCAAAGCCTGACATTCCTCTCAAACTGTCCATAACGACTCTGGGAGAGGGCAACCGATGTCGCTCGCCAAGATCGATCAGGGCCTGGACTAGGCTCACTCACCATGCCATGGACCACATTGGGAGCTTGGCTCTTGGATGTGGGTCCATGGGGGATGATCGCGCTCTTCTTCTGCCGATTGATCGCCGTCCTATGGACACGCCAAATTTTGGCCTCTCCCCGCGATCAAAAGCAGAAGGTGAGCGACGCTCGTCTTATTTTGTGGGGAGCCTCAATTCAACTGGGTCAAGATCCACAGCAGCAGCCAGATTCAGAGAGACCGGCGTTAGATCCGCCCAAGGCGGAAGACCAGCCCGGATCCCCCAGCGGTGAAGCAACCTCCCCGCCGACGAAGACGTAGGCATCGGTCAGACAGCAGGAGTAGGAGCCCACGACGGATCTCGTGCCCTAACCCGAGCAAGCCCCTTCGCGGTAAGCGGAGGGGCTTCGTCATTCCCCTTACCTGTCCAAGAACACGTCGGCCGAGAGATCAGCATCCTCCAAGCCTGGAAAGCGGCCTCCTCCGGCCGGAGAATGACGTCCGGGGTCCTCCACAGACGCCTGGATCTGAAAGTAACGAGGGATGGCCAGTAACCAGATGAAGCTTGTGTGACGGAACTTCCCGAGGAGCTGCACAAGCCCAAGCCTCTGCTTGATCGCATCAACGAACGGGGTGAGGCTCAAAGGGCCCAGCCACAGCCTCCTCCAGACAGGCTACGACTCGTCCATATTGGCGCAGCGATTTTCGTAACCGTCTTGATCGCGGGCGTACTGCTGTCGGTGGTAATCGGTGGCGGCCTCATGCTCATGGGTGTGGAAGGTCTCAAGCCGGAGAAGCGACTCACCTCAACCGCGCTGTTCGATCTATTGAAGATCGCATTCGCCGTACTCGCTGGCCTCGGGGGTCTGGTTGCCTTGGTGGTGGCTTACCGGAGACAGAAGGTAGCCGAATCTGCCCAGCGGTTGGCGGAACTCGCAGACGACAGGGCGCATGATGCCGCGCTGCGAGAGGCGACCAAACTGCACAACGAGCGGTTCACTACCGCTGCTGAGCATCTCGGGCATGACTCGCCAGCAGTAAGACTTGCCGGTGCGCACGCGCTCGCAGGCTTGGCAGATGATGCCCCCACCCGAGAGCTACGCCAGACATGCATTGACGTATTGTGCGCCTATCTCCGAATTCCGTACAGTCCCCGACCTGCCGACAACGCGGCTGAGTCTGATCAGCTGGAGTTTGCTGGATTGCGGGAAGTTCGGCACACTATCATTCGGCTGATCACCGCACACTTGCGCGAGAATGCAGCCGTCTCTTGGCAGGGGCACGACTTCGATTTCACCGCCGTCGTATTCGATGGTGCGGACTTCTCGAATGCCATCTTCTCCAGCGGCAAAATCGATTTCTCCAGCGCAGTTTTCGACAGCGGACTTACCAACTTCTCAGGCGCTCACTTCTCGGGCGCCGAGGTCATTTTCTATAGCGCCGCTTTCTCTGCTATAGATATCGGGTTCACCGGCTGTAAGTTCTCTGGAGGGGAAGTCAATTTTGTTCTCGCCACCTTCTCCGGAACGAGGATGCACTTTGGAGGATCGCAATTCTCCGGATCGCAAGTTCTTTTCCTCAGCGCAACCTTCCTTCAGGGAAAGGTAAGCCTGGAGGTCTCGAAAGTATCCGACGGAGTACTAGACTTTACGGCCGCGAAGTTCGTAGGAACTGTCATGACTTTCCACGGCACAGTATTCTCTGGTGGCCGCGTAGACTTCCGCAGCTCCGAGCTTGACGAAGGAGTACTAGACTTCTTCCGAACAACTTTCACAGGGTGCCAGTTCAACCTCACGAGTATGAGCAATGCAGGAGTGCTTGATTTCAGCGAGGTGCGCGACTGGTCGGTTCCTCCGGACCTACCGAGCCCGACCGTGGTGGAATTGAAACTCCCGAAGCGGATGAAAGCTACATCCGACGAGTCGCCCGATTCTGCGCCCTCTGCCTGACATGATCGTCGAAGAGCCGCCTCAGATGCGCAAGGACGAGATACGCTCGCGCTTCGAAGGCCGCAGAAGTAGTAAGTACATGCCGGACGTCCATACCTCCGCCGCCCAATGCTGCACGGACCAGAACCATAGCGTTTGCCCAGTCCAGAGTGGTGATGCCTAAGCTGCGGGACTTCTAAGAGTCGGGCCACACCGGTGGGCTAGAGTTACGAGGCTGTTCCGTGTGCAGCACAGTTGGGGCCCAACTACGACGGCACAGAATTCCGTGTTTTGTCGCGTGGCTGATTGGCCAACATACCTACTACATCGCCTCCCGTTGGGCCCAGAGACCCGCCGAACAGGGCCAGACATACTTATGGCCTGGAGAGAGTCTCTACGTGAGTGATCTACCAGGCCACTGCTATGAGGATGGGCCAATTCTCTGTACGGAAAATCAGGCGGCGCCTCCTGTCTCAGGACCGTTTAAAGGTGCCCCCTCGCAATTTCTGGACCTACTCAAAGTTGAGCGCAGCGAGTTCCCCGAAATGCTCCTTGGCTGCATCGTCGTACAGACGCGCCGCCTCCTCGGCCGTTTTCCTCCTGCCCAGACGAATACTCTTCCCGTCGACGTTGATATAGGCGTCATACGACCATCCGGTTAGCCGATCCTTGCCGCATTTCCGGCGCCGGACACCCTTGTACCCCACGGCCGACCAGCCCCGGCGGTTCTGGGCGTTCTGGCTACGCGTGGCAGGCCGGAGGTTCTCTCGGCGGTTGTCCAGAGGGTTCCTGTTGATGTGGTCTACCTGCATACCCTCGGGTATATCGATCACCAGCCGAGCCACGGGCTTGGTTCCCGTGTCGGTCCGTGCCCACGCGTACCATGCCCCGGGGGTGCTGGACCGTACGGTTATTCTGGAGTCCTTCAGCATCTCGGCAATGTCGTCATCGACGATTACTACGATGCCCGGTCTATTCGTTTCAAGCTCTGCCATAAAACAACTTTGGCGAACTTCTTCCGCTATTCGGTAATGCCGTTGCCCCGGGCAGGAGGCCACTGTTTACGTCATGGCTCGCGCATCTACTCGGGACACCAGGCGGGGATCCCATGGCGAGGCCGGTTTAAGGGTGGGAGGGTCGCTGCAGTCAATGGCAAGCCGTCGGCCGGAGGCGCGCGTGCGCCAGCGGCTCGACGACGGCGGGTGGTCGATGATGGCCGGCCCCGACATGACGAGAGCACGCACCCACGGCAGGGCGGACGCTCTTGGTCGACGAGGCCGGACTACAGGCCGGTGACCGGGTTGTCTTCCCAGCGGTCACCCTCTTCCAGGTAGCCGAGCAGGGCCTTGGAGCCGTCGGCCCAGCCACCATGACGGCCGATCCTTTCCAGGGCCGCGCCGGAGCGCCGGGCGGCCGTGGCGAAGCCGCGCCGCAGGCTGTGACCGGTCCAGCGACCTTCCAGGCCAGCAGCCTGAGCGATCCTCGTGACCACGTCGGCGGCAGCGTCGGAGGTCATGCGCCCGGACGGGTCGCCGATCGGCTGGCCCTTGCGCAGCATGGGCGGCGCCACGCGGCCGTGTCGGTCGATCCTGACCAGGAGCGGCCCGGAGGTACGGCCAGCCTCGGCCATCGCGGCGAGCAGGTCCTTGACCGCGCGCACGGGGCACGTGGCAGGCACGCGGCCGTAGGGGATGGCGGTCTCCGTGAACGCCTTGATCTTGCGCCGGTAGACGTTGACCAGCAGGCCGTCAGGGGTCTCCCGGACGTCGGCCAGGTCGAGCGCCACCAGCTCGGAGACGCGAGCAGCACAGGCGTAGCCGAGCAGCAGCAGCACGGCGTCGCGCTTCCCCGCCAGTGTCGACCGGTCCAGGGTGGCCAGCATCGCGCGCAGGGCATTAGGCACGGCCGCGTCAGCCTTACGCGGGCGGGCGGCCGGGTCCTTCGCCAGGGCCAGGCGCTCACGGTAGCCAGCCAGGACCTTGCGGCATGCCTTGGTCTGCGGGGGCTGCACGTCCGCCGAGTTGTGCGCCGTGCGGATCGCGGCCAGGGCGCGCTCAATGCTCGACGGCGAGAGCGGGCGGCCGGTGCGCGCCGAGGGAGTCAGCGTCAGGTGCGTGACGTACTCGGTCACGGTCTGTGCCGTTGCCGGGAGCGCCACGCGGCCACGGTCGGTGCACCACGCGGTGAACACGCTCCAGTCGGAGGCGTACGCGCGGCGGGTCGACTCGGGGATGCCCGCGAGGATGGCCGCCCGTGCGTCGTCGCTCAGGGCGATATCGGCAGCCGAGTGAACGGGCACGGCGGGGACGGCCGGAGCGACGGGGACAAGCTCGGTCACGGGGGCTCCTTGGGGGACGATTCTGGCTCTTGAGAAGAAACATTATCAGGAGTCAGAACCGTCCAGGTCTATTCGCCAGATGCCGGAGAGATGGCGTCGTCGCGGCGTAGCTTCCCAATGCAATTCGGCCGTAGCACCTGGCGATGAACCCGGGTCGGAGATTCTGCTCTTCATGCTGACAGACAGCGTGCGGAGTGTCCCCGCAATGAGGCCCGGCCACGAAGCCGGGATAGAGCCCCCACACGCCATCGGTGGGCAGCTCGTGCCCGGCCTTCCCACAATGAGGCCCGGCAGCGAAGCCAGGATGGGCGCGCACACGGCGCTGGGTATACGCCTGAAGGTCGGAGCCGCAATGAGGCCCGGCACGAACACCGGGATGGACCTCCACTATGAGGAGTGGGCTCAACGTGAGCGTGAGGCCCAGGGTGAAGCCCGAGATGGAGCTGTACGGCGAAGGCGCTGATGCCGAGGCGTACATCCCCCCGCAATGAGGCCCGGCGGCGAAGCCGGGATGGAGCCCCTTGATCCGGATGAACGCCTCGGCCGCGGTCTTCCCGCAATGAGGCCCGGCAGAGAAGCCGGGATGGAGTCCGCCTGGCGCAAGAATTCGTGGCCGGGGTCCGGAACCCCGCAATGAGGCCCGGCAGCAAAGCCGGGATGGAGCCAACGCGTCGGACAGGTCATCAAGCTGACGACCACAAACCCGCAATGAGGCCCGGCGGCGGCGAACCCGGGATGGGACCGGCACCCAAAACGCGTGGACGGTCACCTGGTGGCTCCCGCAATGAAGCCCGGCGGCGAAGCCGGGATGGAGCTGCGTCGCGAGCGGCGGTTTGGAACCGAGCGCGGGCCCGCAATGAGGCCCGGCGGCGACGCCGGGTTGGACCCATGCTCACCCGCGGCATGTCAATGCCGGCCTGCTTACCGCAATGAGGCCCGGCGGCGAGGCCGGGATGGAACTGCACGAAGAGGGTCGCGACGATGAGGCGTACATCCCCCTGCAATGAGGCCCAGCGGCGAGCTGGGATTGACCGAGGGGTTTGGTGTCGGCCCGATCCCGACCCCCTCAACCGCAATGAAGCCCGGCAGAGAAGCCGGGATGGAGCCCCGCGTCGGACAGGTCATCAAGATCAAGACCGTCAACCCGCAATGAAGCCCGGCGCGAAACCGGGATGGAGCCCGCGAACTGCTCGAACCGCAGCATCGGCATGGCCTGCCCGCAATGAAGCCCGGCCGGCAAAGCCGGGATGGACCCAGTGTGATCGGATACTCGCTCAGCACGAGACTCCCACCGCAATGAGGCCCGGCGGCGAAGCCGGGATGGAGCCGCCTCGCGCCAGGTCGTCGAGCCGGTGGTCGTACCACTCGCAATGAGGCCCGGCCGCGAAGCCGGGATAGAGCGGCACCTGGCCGCGCAGCGTGGTCTCGTCTGGCGTCCCGCAATGAGGCCCAGCGGTGAAACCAGGATGGATTGACTACCTGATGATCGATGAGGCCCATCACTTCAACCCGCAATGAGGCCCAGCGGTGAAGCCGGGATGGAGCCGATCCATGACGCCGGTCCAGTCGATAACCTTGCCCCCGCAATGAGGCCCAGCGGCGAATCTGGGATGAACTCGTCTTGGCGGTATCCACTACTACGATGCGCCCGGTACCGCAATGAGGCCCGGCAGCGAAGCCGGGATGGAGCGCCGAACACCGCGGCGCACCCCGAGGTGACCGGCACACCGCAATGAGGCCCAGCGACGAAGCCGGATGGAACGAGTCGTCGGTGGTGGACGGCCCCTCGAACCGATAACCGCAATGAGGCCCGACGGCGAGGCCGGGATGGAGCGAGGACAAGGACGTGACCACGTTCCGGTCGCTCGGGTGCCCGCAATGAAGCCCGACTGGGAAGCCGGGATGGAGCTAGCGACTCCCAGCCCTGAGGGTGCGCTGGCGTCGGCCCGCAATGAAGCCCGGCGGCGAGGCCGGGATGGAGCCTGACCCTCGGCACCTGGTACTGGTTCGGCGTCGCCATCCCGCAATGAGGCCCGACGGTGAAGCCGGGATGGAGCCTTCGGTGGCGGTGATCGCGACCTCTCCGGACAAGCCGCCGCAATGAAGCCCGGCAGTAGCCGGGATCGAGCCAGGCTCCCGGCGATAAGCGTGGTGGTGACCTAGATACCCGCAATGAGGCCCGGCGGCGAAGCCGGGATGGAGCCAGGTCGACTGGGCCAAGCAGCGGCTCACAGGACAGCCCGCAATGAGGCCCGGTGGTGAAGCCGGGATGGACCTAAAAGACGCCCTTGGCCTAGGCCGTGTTTTCAAATTGATCTAGGTGGTGGATCATGGTGTGGTGATCCGGCGTCATGAGCTCACTGATGAGGAGTGGGACAGGCTGCGGCCGTTTCTGCCTGTCTCGCGGTTAGGTCGTCCACGTGAGGATGACCGGCGGGTATTGAACGGCATTGTGTGGAAGATTCGTACCGGTGTGGCATGGCGGGATGTGCCGCCCCGGTACGGGCCCTGGCAGAGCCTGTACACGCGGTTTCGGCGCTGGGCCAAGGACGGCACGTTCACCGCGATGCTGCAGGCGGTGCAGGCCGAGACCGATGCCCGTGGCGACATCGATTGGCTGGTGGCGGTGGATTCGACCATCGTGCGTGCGCACCAGCACGCGGCCGGCGCCCGAAAAGGGGGCTCAGTCTCGGCTCGCAGGAGGATCACGCCCTCGGCCGATCCCGCGGCGGCCTGACCAGCAAGATCCACCTGGCCTGCGAGGGCGCCGGACGACCGCTGGCGTTCTGCCTGACCGGCGGCAACGTCAATGACTGTACCCAGCTGGAGCAGGTCATGGCCGGCATCCGTGTCGCCCGCCCCGCCGGTGGCCGTCCCCGCACCCGCCCTGATCAGGTGGTGGCGGACAAGGGTTACAGCACCCGGAAGATCAGGGCGTACCTGCGCCGGCGGGGTATCGGGCACACCATCCCTGAGCGCAGCGACCAGATCGCAGCCCGGAAGCGGCGCGGGCGCCGTGGTGGCCGGCCACCACGCTTCGACCGAGCCCTCTACCGGCGCCGCAACGTCGTCGAGCGCTGCTTCAACCGGCTCAAGCAGTTCCGCGCTCTGGCCACCCGCTACGACAAGACCGCGACGTCCTACACCGCGGTCGTCACTATCGCGTGCCTGATGCTCTGGCTGTGATCATTTGAAGACACGGCCTAGGTCGGAGTGCCCGTACCGCAATGAAGCCCAGCCGTGAAGCCGTGAAGCCGTGATGGACCGAGAGTCCTCCAGGATGATCTGGCGGGCCAGGTGGTCACCGCAATGAGGCCCGACGGCGAAGCCGGGATGGAGCCGTAGTTGGCTGGCTCGCTGGCGCCTGCCACCTTCCAACCGCAATGAAGCCCGACGGCGAAGCCGGGATGGAACGACTTGACGATGGGTCGGTTGGTCTCCCACGCGGTCCCGCAATGAGGCCCGGCGGCGAAGCCGGGATGGAGCTACGTCCCGACGCCCAGCTCGTCAAGCAGCGTGCAACCGCAATGAGGCCCGGCGGCGAAGCCGGGGAGGACCTGTATCTGGGGCTCCTTCCAGAGGGCGCAGCACGAGCCGCAATGAGGCCCGGCGATGAAGCCGGGATAGAACCCGTACAGCACGTTCGCTGTGGTGGCCTCGGCAGGCCCGCAATGAAGCCCGGCAGTGAAGCCGGGATGGAGCGCATCTGAAGGATGCTGACGTCGAGGTTCCGGAGCTCCCGCAATGAGGTCCGGCAGCGAAGCCGGGATGGATCCGCTGGCAGCCGCCAGATCAAGCTCAACAACCTCCCGCAATGAGGCCCAGCGGCGAAGCCGGGATGGAGCCCGTGTCGTAGAGCGCGGGCGCCTGCTCCGGCTCGTACCCGCAATGAGGCCCGGCGACGAAGCCGAGACAGAGCCGCCTGCCAGATCTTCATCCCGGCGATGCACCCGTTACCGCAATGAGGCCCGGCAGCGGAGCCGGGATGGAGCGTGAGCTTACCCTTTCTCGCGGCCTCTTCGGTGTAGTGCCCGCAATGAGGCCCGGCGGCGAAACCGGGATGGAGCTCGCGGGTGCCCTGCCCGCCGAGCTGCTCGCGATACCCGCAATGAGGCCCGGCGGTGAAGCCGGGATGGAGCGCTGGCCACCACGCGGACCGTCGCCATGACCGTGGCGCACCCGCAATGAGGCCCGGCGGCGAAACCGGGATGGACCAACCTGAACCTGGGCTACATGCCGGGCACCCTCGCGGTACCGCAATGAGGCCCGGCGGCGAAGCCAGGATGGAGCTGGCGACCAGATCGCGCGGGCCGGCCAAATCGAATGCCCGCAATGAGGCCCGGTCGCAAAACCGGGATGGAGTTGAACCTGGTTGATGTGCGCCGCGAAGATTGGGTCTTGCCCGCAATGAGGCCCGGCGGTGAGGCCGGGATGGCCCTCGCAAACTGCTCGAACCGCAGCATCGGCATGGCCTGACCGCAATGAAGACCGGCAGCGAAGCCGGGATGGAGCCGGCGAGTCTTCGGATTTGACCCTTACCAGACGCACCCGCAATGAGGCCCGGCGGTGAAGACGGGATGGAGCCATGACGTTGCGCTGGTACCAGGTGACCAGCTCGGGCCCGTAATGAGGCCCGGTCGCAAAACCGGGATGGAGGTCATCGCGCCGACGTCCAGACACGGCATGGGGAACCCGCAATGAGGCCCGGCGGCGAAGCCGGGATGGAGCTATGCCGCTCGGATCGATGGTGTGGATTCACTTCCCCCCGCAATACAGCCCGGCGACGAAACCGGGATGGACCGCCCAGATGCCGATCGGAATGTCTACAGGATTGATCCCGCAATGAAGCCCGGCGGCGAAACCGGGATGGACCGGTTCACGAGCTCGGAAGATAACTGACTGTGCCAGGGAGAGCACATCTGAGCTGTCCGACTTGTCCATGAAGCGGCTTTGTTGGGGTTGGGAACCTTCCTGAGAAGTGGCGTGAACTTGGGGTTCCGAACGCCGATTGTTGGCTTACGCGAAGAGGTATCACTGTGGAGTTGTCAAGGAGCGTTTGCGTTGAGTGAGCGGGACCACAGATCAGTCCAGCCCACTGGCAACGCGGACAGGAACGAGGACGCCGGCGCTCTTGCCCCCTTCGACTGCCTGACGTTCCGCTCCATAGATGCCGAAGACGCCCAAGGGGACAAGGCGCTCGCGTTCGACGGCGATGGCATGGCCCTGGCTCGTGGGGGCGGGCCGCAGGGATGGGTGGTCGAGTAGTGCTTGGACGGCGTGGATGTCGAGGGCGGGTTTCCACAAGGGCCAGATCATCACTGCGCGCCGGTTGTGGCGGTGCCATAGAGCGGCGGAGACGTTTCGGCCGTCACCAGTGACTCGGAGCAAGGGCAAGGCTTGGGTGGCCAGCCAGGTGGCGCCGGGAACCCCGGCGGGGATGGACTTTCCGGACGGGTGGTCAGCGGCGCTGCGGAGGACTCGATGGTCGAGGTACTCGCCGGTGAAACCGTCTACCCGGCGCCATCCAATCAAGGCTTCAGTGAGCCTGGACGGCTCCTGTCGCACTACCTCCAGGGATTTGCGGAAGAATGTCCAGACGGTTTGCTTGCCGGCCGGAGCCATATACGGCGTGAGCGCGGCACGTCCGGCGCGATCCACCGCCAGGTCTGTCACGAGGTACGACAGCCATTCAACGGCCCCGTCGCCGAGCGCCTCGACCCGGTCGTAGAGATGTTCGCCATAGGCGGGACGGGGCACGCGCATGGGATCGCTCTCGTCGGCCTTCTCCGCGCCACGCGCTCGACTCGCGGGAACCGGGCGGAGCGGAAACTTCGGTCCCACTCCGGGCAGGGCCGCATCCTCTTCGATGTCCGCGACGATGTCTGTCAACGCGCCTGCGATGCCATCCGTGTTCGTGAAGGCGCTGTGGATCTGGGCGCAGCCGGTGGTGTCGGAGAAGCTGAGCCGCGCGTCTTCTCGCAGGACCCGTAGCAGGCCCAGCGCCGCAAGGAACCCCAGTGGGTCACGGCCATCCAGGGCCGGTAGTTCAACGGTGTTCACGTCGTGCCCTCTTCTAAGCGCTCGGAGCACCAGATGTCGGCCAGGCGCACGATGGACTCCAGAAGGGCAAGCCCCCAGCGGCCGTAGCGCTGGTTGAGCGTGGCGAATCTGCGGGGAGCGTCCCAGTCGAGAGTTTCGCTGGTGTCGAGGGCGGCCGACAACTCGTAGATATGGACGGTTTCTGGAGCGGAATCGGTGATGGGCGGCAGTAGGGGGCGGCTACGGCCGTGGTGGGCCGCGACCAGATGGATCACGAGGTCGGGATCGACATCGTGGGATTCGGCCTCAAGGTGGAGGTGGGCGATGCGGGCGGACAGGGCCTCGTGCCGCATGCCGTCGGGGTAGCCCGAGATGAGCCTGGCGCGCCGGTAGGCGGCGCGGTCGGCGGGATCGAGCCCGGACTTGGCGAGCAGTTCCCGGCGGGTTCCGCCGCGTAGGACGCGAGGAGGACGGCCGTGCAACATCGCCTGGAAGCGAGGATCGCGTTTACCTTCGTCATGCCAGAGTGCCGCGGCCCGCACGCTGTTGACCAGCACCGGTCCCAGGCCAAGATTGACAGCGAATTCCTCAGCCCGGTTGGCGACAGCGCGCTCGTGGGTAAGCAGGGTCATCGTTTTGCCTGGAGCGGTCACCGACGAGCCCCAGGCGTCGGCGTCTCCGACCCAAGCCCCACCTTTGACGGTCAACAGCACTGCGCAAGCAGGCTCATTTGTGAACGTGACCGTGCAGCGGGTCAGAGCGTGCAAGTTGCGGGTCAGCGGTAGCGGATTCTCCAGATCTTCCGTGGATAGGAGGTCGATGATGCGCTGCACTTCCTTGCGGTAGACACTGACACCGGGTGGAGTGTCGTCGGCGAGATCGGCGCGGGTCCGTTCGATCAGGTCCCGCAGTGCTCGTCCGATCACGGGAGACTCGCGGCGGGCAGCGTCGATGATCGCCGGGCCAAGCCGCACGACAGGGCGTCCACCGCGATAGGCGAGATCGGCCACATCAAGCACAGGGGACGTGGATGTGGGATTCCAGCCGTACTCGTCACAGCCGCCCCATTCGCAGGGCACCACGATCAGATCGCCCGGCCTGATATCTCCAGAATCGACCAGCTCGGCGTTGTCCTTGCCTCGGCAGCGCACCACCTGGCGGCGGCGGGAAGACAGGTCCGGCGACGGGGTATCCACCTGCGGCATGCCTTCCACGTCAGCCACAGGCGCGGTGGTTTCCTCTCCAGCGAGCCAGCGACGTACCGCATGCACCGAGACCTCGATGCTCTCCTCTGTAGAGGGCGGCATCGCTATGATCGCCGACGGCCATGACTGCGGGTCTTTTTCCACCAGCCCGGATCGCCAGACCACCGCAACGTCGGGGCTTCCCCGGTCGATGCCGTGCAGGTAGGGGGCTACCGGCGGGTCGGGGTATGGGATAGGAGATGTCCGTACCCAGGCGTCCAGCACCTGGCCGAACAGTATGGGCATGTAGGGCAGCGGCTCGCGCATGTTCTGCCATACGGAGGGGTCCAAAGCGTCCAGAAGGGCGCGCAGGGACAGCGGCGAGACGTCGAGTCCTTCGCCCAACTCGTTGGACTCAAGCGGTGCGGTCAGCGTGCTGAGCCACTGCCAGGTAGCCTGACGTGCCGGACCGTACACCGGATCGTCCACCCCGGCGCTTTCGTCATGGACCACCACCGCATCCGCTCGGGTGAGCTTACCGAGCCGGTTGAGCCGTCCGAGCCGCTGGATCAATGCCGCCAGCGAAGCCGACTCAGTAACGAGATGATCGGCGTCGATGTTGGCGCCGACTTCGACCGTCTGCGTGGCGCACACGATCAATGGCCTCCCGGCCGTGCGGCTGCGGCCGACCTTCATCCGGGGGTAGCAGCGCCTGAGCAGGTACTCCCGGTCGATCGGCCGACTGCGGCCGATCAGCAGTTCTACATCGGCGTCGCCGCCTTGTAGAAGGGTGTGCACAGCGCGCGCTCGACCGACCGTGTTGCAGATGACCGCGATAACGCGTCCGGACTGGGCGCCGCCGGCCAGCGTCTGTGCCCATGCGGCCATCGTCGTGGCAATCACCGTGTCGGCGTTCTTCTTGGTCATCTCCGGCTGTATGAGGTGCAGACGTCGGGCAGCGGCCAGCCGTTCGCGGGCTGTCTGATCTTGTTCGTCGGTGTCGGCGCGATGCACCTTCTGTCCCTGGACCGCAGACGTGGTCGCCGACATGGTGATGACAGTGGGCTGTGGGCCTACCACAATCTGCGGGCGGTCTGTAGCGAACGCAGATCGGATCGTTTGGATCAGCGGCTCGGCCAGGTGCGCCTCATCGATCACGATCAGGCTGTCGGTACCGGTCAGCGCGGCATCGATGGGACGAAGATGCTGGCCGACCTGGTAGCCGCGAAAGAGCAGGCGACTGCCGATCTGATCGACGGTGCCGACCACCACCGCATACCGATCGGGGCGCTCCAGCCACCGCCACGACCAGGTGACGCCACCGCGCATCCGGGTGACCTGGAGCGCCGGTCCGTCGTCGTCTTTTTGACGAAGTGCCTGCGCGACAGAGGCGCTGATCGGCCCTCTCGGCTCGGTCAGAGCCTCGGCCAGCGCGGTGGCGTGCTCATACGCCTCATCGACGACTAGGCGGCGATCCACCACGAAGAACAACCGGCGGCGTGCGCACTCGACACCTGCCGCAGCCGCGAAGACGGCAATGTCGATCATCGTGGTCTTGCCCAGACCAGTCGGGACGTCCAGGACGTCCGGCCAACGCCCGTCGGTCAGCACGCGCTCGACCAGGCGCTGCTGCCAGGGGAAGGGCCTACGGCCATGGGTCTCCCACAGGAACGCGGAGAAGTCCGCCGCGGTCAACTCGCTCATCGGCTGCTCCTGTCCGGCACAAACAGCCCCAGCCCGAGATAGCGCATCGAGCCTGCCAGCACGGGACCGATGACCGGCTCGGGGAATGTCACTCGCGCATGCACCATCGGACGGACCGGCCGCCCTTGCGGGATCGTGTCCTTGCGCGGCCTGTGTACGGCTCCTCGTGTCATGGTCGCTGAGGAGATCTCGACCTCCTCCGGCTCGGGGTATCCAGCGGTGGTCAAACTCCGAAACACCAGGGAACGGGCGTCTTCCTTACGGGAGGGATAGCGGTCGAGCATCAGCGGTGCGGCACTCACCCAGCTGCGGCTGCCTCGGGGCGCCGCCATCCACCACTCGGGTGTCAGCCGCAGCGGAGACGTCAGATAAGGGTCGTGATCCACGGAGATCGCCTGGTCTCGGCGAAGCGTCAACCGACGGATCGGGTCATCGACAGTCCGTGCTAGTAGCCGATCGAGACTGTCAGGAGCCATCGTGCGAGGCACGGCAAGCGCTACGCCGAGCACATGGCCATCCGCGTTGTCGTGTCCGGCGTTGAGGAGGGCGAGGTAACCCAGGTGGGTCCGGTCATCGGCCCCGTGGCCTGACACCTCGGCTGGAATATCCCTGCCGATGCGCTGGATGACCGCCTGACGAAGCCTCGCGGTCAACGTCAGGAGCGAATCCCCGGCCGGCGGTACCGTGCGAGGTTCGAAGCGGAAGACGAGCAGGTCAGAGAAAGGCCCATTCGCAACCGCCGGCTCTACCGTGCGCCCGGCAACGGTGTAGGGAATGCTGCGGGCCACCGCCCATGCCCGCTGGCCGTCGGCGTAGGCATGTTGGAGCTGATCGGTGTAGCCCGAGTAGGGAATCCGCAGCTCAGCGAGGGCGCCTTCGCCAATGCGGGAAGGAACGTAGCGCGTCCATTCTGGCCCAGGCACGTCGATCTCGGCTTCCACACCGAGGATTGCTGTTGAGGTCGCACGACCGATGTATGGCACACGTCGGGCAAGCCTGCGCAGCCGAACCAGCATGTCTCCGTCGGGCACAGCGTGCGCCCACACCACCGCGAACACCGGAACCTGGGGAATGGCCGAGACGCGCGACCGTGACCCGTTGGTCCGCCCGGGCCAGGACTGGCTGCCGCTCTTCTGCTCGATCGTGTTGGTCACCACATAGTTTTCGACGGTCTCCTGGCTGGCTGCTTCGCATGCCCACACCTCTGGAACACCCGCCGCCTCCAGCCAACGCAGCACCGCCCAGTCCTCGTCATCCACCGCGGAGGCCACCAGCGCACAGAACAGCCGAGCAGGGTGCGGCGGCCATTCCACCTGTGACGGCCGCATCCCAGCCGCCTCATAGCGGCCCGCCCGCAGACGGACCGTGATCGCGATCGGCATCGGGGCTACTCCTCCGCTGCAGCCTGGGTCGTGGAGACCTCGATCGCCTTGGCCAACGACGGGGTCGGCGCCAACCGGATCGCGTCCGAGGCCATCGCCACCCCGGCTGCAGCCGCGCGGTCCCGCAGCTCGTGAAAGACCGCGATGGCCTCTCCTGCCGACAGGCTGAATTCCTCCCGGACGCCGCCATCCTGTTCGAACGCTACGACCTCGTCTGAGCGGATCAGATCGCATCCCGAGCGCAGCCACACCGACGGGCGACCGAACGCCAGGCGATCTCCCGCCAACGCCAAGGCGACCAGCGTGGCCCTAGCCAGGCGTGCGGCTTGTACCGGGGCGTCGCCGAAACGCAGACGCTCAATCGCCGCCAGCGAGATCCATCCCGACCTGCGTGCCGCCGTGATCGATACACCGCCATGCGCATCGCCGGGCGCGATATTGCCATGCCCGATCTCGCTTAGCCGCTGCCCCTGCTTCTTCTCCTTCTTGTCCCCGACCGCCATGTACTGCCAGTCGCCTTCGGCCTTGGCCTTGTCGTCGATCGCCCCACTGAGGTTGAACGGATCCACCCGGGTAGCCTTGCGCGCGCCTTCCTGTGGATCCAGACCCACGATCGAGGAGGAATAAATCCTGGCGAACTTCGGCCAGCGCCCCTTCCGGTGAGAGTCCCACGCTCCGAACAGCAAAGAGCCCGGATCCCGCTCATACAGAGGCCGCACATCCAGCGCACTGACCTCCCTCAGCCGCCGACCCACATCGCTGCGGTCGAAGCGCACCCCTTCCACCAGGCTGTCGCGCAGGTAGGCGTCGGCATAGCGGTGCGGAAACTCCAGCGAGGTCAGCCGCAGCGGCCCTCGACCGGTCTCGGTTACCAGCTCGAACAGCGGAAGCTCGATACGTCCCGCGTCCCGGGCGATCAACAGCGCTTCCTCTACGCGGTTAGCCTGCGAAGGCACCTGGTCTAACACCACGACCTTGCGCGCCTCGCCGTCCATCCACCGCGTCTCCAGGAGATACGGTCCCTGAGGAAATGACGGGGGCATGACCTTGTCCCCCGCCGCCGGTCGATATGCCGCCTCCACAGCGATCCCCGCATCCACGCGGTCCTCGCCGACAGCCTCCACGAGCCGCTTGATGATGTGCTCAGTCACGATCCCGACCTCCAGGGTGCGATCTTGGGTGATGCGCCGACGTAACAGCAGCTCGCACGCTTGCATCCATGCAATGCGCTCGGCGATGTCATCGGCCAGGGCGAGCATTGGAGAACCTATTCGCACCCACCGACATTTCCATCCGATGTCCGAAGACATCCAACGTCTCAGGTAGGCGAAATATCACTCCGAGTAGAAAATCAGCACCACCAAAGCCAAGAGCAGCAGCCCTGGCATAAGTTCGGCGGCCGTGGTCCTGACCCACCACATGAGGGCCAAGGTCTCAGCCCTGCCGCGTTGGTGGTGTGGGCAGTAGGCGCGGCTAAGCCCTCCGATTTTCCGCACGAGCCAGGTCGAATGGGCCCAGCTCGGCGAGGGCCCGGCCGCCATGTTGGAAAGGCCACTGTCGTCGCCGGCCTCCGACACATCTCCGCTCACGCCCCGGTATCCGAATGTCGACGCCTGCGACGTAGTTGGTGTGGTCGAGAGGAGCTGTCGGCCACGACGGCCGACGCTACGGCGCGGACTGGTCGGCCGGAGCTGCTCACGAAAATCCGGCGGCAGCACGGTCGACATGGAGCACTGGCAGTGTCCTCGTGTCTCTTCTCTCCTCCTCTGGTGGAGACGTCATCTGTTTGCGGACCCGATTTTTGACCAGGAGCGGAGCTGTACGTGCGCACCTCCTCCTGCAGATATTCACAGGAGATCCACAGGAGGCCTCGTGGCGGCGCCGATTTCCAACCGGACGCGTTGCCGCAGGTCGTTCCGAGTCTCGGTTTTCCAAGTCTCGGAGACCCGAGCGCGTCCCTACGGGAAAAAGACTGGAGAAATACTCACCCGGGCGGAGGGACATTTCCGCAGGTCAAAAATCCGAGGGCGTGTCTGGCGAGGATCCGCCGGCTGGTGGGCTCACGGCCGAGACCCGGCCCTGCCCCTTTCTCTACACGTGTCTGTCTGGCGTCCGGGCCTGCCTCGGCCCGATTTTCAGCCGGTCACAGGGCATCGCGGAAGGTCGGCCTGCTCCCCTAGCCTGAGCACCACACCACAGTTGGAACGTTACGAAGGGAACCCCCCGTGAGCTATCCGCCGCAGCAGCCCGGATATCCGCCACCGCCGCCACCGCGCAAGAGCGTGACCAAACATCGCGGTCTGGCGGGCAAGAGCCACATGTTCCACCTGATGATGACGATCTGCACCTGCACCATTTGGGGATGGTTCGTGTGGCTTCCGCTGTGGCTGTTCCGGCTCGTGGTTCGCCGGAAGGAAGTCACGAAGTACAAGTACTAACGACCGAGCTTGACGAAGCCTCTGCCTGAACACCCAGGCGGAGGCTTTCGCATGTCATGAGCTGGAGAGCGCCAAGAGGCTTCCCGCAGTCCGATTTTCCGACCGCCGCGATCATGACGTCGGCCAGGACTCCTCAGGCGCTACGAAAGTGCCACGGCCCTGCACGGTCACGGTCCAGCCCTCTTCGCTGAGCGCCCGCATCGCGCGCCGCACGGTGCCGCGTGCAACGCCGTGCTCCTGCTGAAGCTGGGCCTCGCTAGGAAGGACCTGGCGCGGCGCGAAATCCCCAGCCTTGATCCGCTCGCGGATGATCGCGGCGAGTTGCGCCCAGAGCGGCGTGGGGTCGAGCTGGTCAACGGTCACGTACAACACGTTAAGGACGTCCGCTTGGGTCCTTGCGGATGGTCCGGATTAGACAGGCTGTACAGGCTGTACGAGTAGGACGTACAGTCTGCGCATGGCCGATCACCGCCGTGGTGTCGAAGAGCTTGAAGCCCAGTACGGCCGCACGTGGGTCATCAGGACTGACCTGGCAATCGGCGTTGCCGCCTGGCGACGCGTGAACCTACCGGCAAACCGCCTCGGGCGGACCGGAGTCAACGTCCTGGCCGCGGGCGACCTCGACGAGCTGGGCGACAAGCTGGCCGAGCAGGAGAGCGCCGCCTTGGAAGGCCGTGTACTCCCACCGGGACACCTGGCCCTCGTTGCTGCAGCTCACAACCCACCGCCGACGAGGGCCAGGCCAAGGATCCTCGGTACGTCACTACCGGGGTAGGTGCTGGTCCCCGCCTCTGCCTCGGAGGGCCGATTTCCCAGGGCGGGGACCACACCGCACACAGGGGGCTGTACGTCATCCGATTCACGTACGGGTGACGTACGCGATGCCGCCGGCTTCCCGGCCGGGCCCGACGCCGAGGGTTGCGGGGTCTGAGGAGCATCCGTGTCATTTCCCTCTGTGGCGTTGGTGCTGGTCTTTACAGTTGCCCCATGGCATCTGATGACCTGGCCGGGACGAACCGGAAACTGATGTGGGTTGAGTATCCGGCAAGGACGCATCTCTCGGAGTCGAGCACTCCCGGGGGGAGCAGCGCCCTCGTACGGGATGATGACAACGCGCTCGTCACACAGGCCGTGCTCTTCCCGGCTGACTACGTGATCAAGGCGGTTGCAGCCGTAGGCGTCGCGGTAGGCGTCGCGATGGGCATCGTTGCCGTGAAAGGCACGCCGCACGTCAAGAACAGGTTCAACGACCTCAAATCGAAGCTGAACCGCAAGTCGGCGGACACCATCGAGGCGCCCGCTCAAGAGGCCAGGCCGGAACAGTCCGACGACGTCGTCATTCCTCACCCCACGTTGCCGACGAGGGAGCCGCGTGCCGTGGCGGCCGAGGAGATCGGGGGAGCGGACGGCGGGCGGGCCGACGTCGGCCGGACGCGGCCACTGTGCACGAGCGCCGGGGCACGTCTGCGCCCAAGGCCTGACAAACCGGGGGGCGGGGTCTTGGCCTAGTTGGTTGGTCGACGGCGGGGAGCTGCTGGCGCTCGGCCGGGAGCTGACGGCATGAGGTCGACGGCCACGGTGGGCAGCAGGCAGCACATGACGTCATGGTGTCGCTGTAGGGGGGTGGAGGATCCGCCCCAGGCCCTCGCCGATTTTCGCCGGCTCATGGTTCAGAAAATCCGGCCACCATTTTTGACCTGGGGAAACGGTGCTCAGGGGGCAAATGCGGTGCTGGTCGAGGTCACCGGCGCCAGAAAATCCGAGCCCGTGACGGCGCTGGGACCGCCCAGACGACACAGGGAGCTGGGCAAGGCCTCGCGGTACGGGGTCCGATGGGGAGGTCGAGAGCATCGGGGACCCGTCGCTCGCCCGATTTCCGCCTCACCCCACCCGATTATTTCGGGGATTGCGGGTCGGCCACCCGCCCGAACCAGAACGACGCGTGATGCTTCGGGCTTGCGGGTCGTTCGGTGGGGCGGGGGGCGGTCGGCGGTCGCCTCGGCTCGTCGAGGTCCTCGGCCCACTCTTTGACCTGCTCGACGGTCGGCATTCGCAGGAGCCGATAGGCATACGACCCGGGCATGCGTCCCTTCCTGATCGTCAACCAGTCGTCGGCGGACAGGGCCCGCACGTGCTCCCCGATTTCTGCGGCGGTCCAGCCGGTGTGCCGCTCCAGTTGCGCCGTGGACACCTCTACCTCCGGGTGCCCCTCGCTGAGCCGGGCCAGCAGCAGCCAGAGGCAGATGGCGCCGGGAGGTACGACGGCGTCCACCATGCGCATGGGCACGATCAGGTAGTCGTCATCGGGGAACACGACCGCCGAGTACGGCGCGGCCGGGAAGGCTGGCATGTCGCGGGTCACTTCTGGCTCCTCTCGGCCGCGCCGTGTGGTCACGGCTCCTTAGCTGGCCATCCGGCTGAGGTACGTGGCGAGACGGTTCTCCGGACTGAACGGGTCATCGTCGGCCTCGGCCTCATCGCGGAGGCGATCCGCGCGCTTCAAGACCCTCTCCAACAGACGGTCCTTGATGCTGATGAAGTCGATCCAAATCGGAGTCGTGGCGACGTACTTACGGGCCTCATCGCCCAGCAGGTACTCCGGGGGGGTGTTGATATTCGAGGTGTACGTGTAGCAGCCGATCATCTCGCGGACTTCCTCAACGGTCAGACCATCGCTGAGCCAGTGGTTGATCGTCTTGGCCAGCGCAGGAAGGTTGAAGGCGTCCTCACGACTAAGCGCGTTGCCCCACTCCGGATCACGGTGCATCCTCCTGACCTCCTGGCGGAACTCCTTGGCCAGGTCCATCCCGGAGAGGCTCTGCGTGCCCTGGCGGTCCTCAACGGGTTCGACGACGGCCGCGTTCTGGGCGCTGGCGAGCTGAGCCGGTACGACCACCATGTTGCCGTAATCCACGCCGTTCACGACGAACCGCTCCTTGTTGAGGATGTACTCGTTCTGCTCCATCTGGCCGGGCCGGTGGCGCTCCAGGAGGCCGATTCCTTCAAGCTCGCGGAGCCACGTGTTGAGCTGCCGGAGGCTGATGTACGGGTCTGCGGCATCCGGCCTGGGCCGAGGGCTCTTGAAGTACGTCCTGAGCTTGCTCTGCGGGAGCCTGACGGACGGCCAGCTCTTGGCCGTCGCCTCCATCATGTAGAGCAGGTGGAACGCCTCGTCGGAGATGTCAGCGGTGATCACGCTCATCTCGATCAGGGACTTCGCCTTGTGGCTGATATTCGGCTTACCCCGGTAGGTGTCGCCCTCGAAGACCGGAGCAAGGAACTCGTACCGGTTGCCCTGCTTCGTCTTGGTGGTCTGGATGAAGCCGTCCCGCTTGAGCTGGCGAATGGTGCGCTCGACCGTGCTGGGCGACATGCGGAGCTTCTCGGCGATATCCGAGGTCTTGAAAATCGGCCAGCGGATTCCCTTGCCATAGGCGCTGTGGTCGCTCTTGCTGGCGAGAATGAGCGCGACGGTGCGGAACCCGGAGCTGGTCATGCGGTCGGAGAAAACGGTCGGCTCATGCGCTTCGCCGAAGACTCGTACAACCGTGCGAACTGATACGCTGTTCATAGATGAAGCCCAATCCTTCGTCTCCCGGCCCGGAGTGTTCGCACCACTCGCGGGCCTTTTTCATGGTCAAGATCCACGATAGCAGCGCATGCCATCCCGGAATGTATTCACACATTCCGGGAAACTCTGCAAAGCCAGTCCAATCAGCGCCGAGAGTTAGGGCGTTTAGCAGGTGTGCACAATCGCGAGTTGGGATATCTCAGGGAATTTTGGAGGTTGTGGCCGTGGGGATTTCGCCCCGCCACACGGGGGCCGCTGGCTGCTTGGGGTTGCCCAGAGACTCCGGGTGGAGAGCCAGGAGCCTGGTCGAGGAAGCCGCTGGTCGAGGCCGATCCCGTCAATGACTTCCGATGGATGCCGTCAATGACTTCCGATGGATCCCGTCAATGACTTCCAGCTATAAGCAGAGCACTTAAACAGGAGTGATTGAATCAGAGTACTTCGTACGCCACGCGCTTCGCGCTCGCGGAGGTCACACCGACACCGGAGGACCGAGGATGCGGGAGAGCTAGGAACCGGGGGGCAGGAAATAGGGGGATGGATATCCTCGGCCAATGACACGGCCTCCGGCCGATTTATCAGCGAGATACGCGGAATCCCCGGCCGCGTGCTCGACCTCCGACCGTATTGGGTCTTACGCGGCCCTGAGAGCCAGCCTCCGGCCCCATCAATGCCGCCCTGGGAATTACCCGTCGAGCGGCTGCAGGGCAGCCCTGCGACGCTCTAGCGGCTTCGGGGAGGTGCGGGGCTTCCAGGCCAATATCAGACGACCCCGTGGGCTGGCAAACAACATCCGAACTAGGCAGGCTGTGAATTTTCATACGCTCGCAGGGCTTGCGCATCCGAACTAGCCCCTCCCTAACCTCATGCCCGTGATCAACCGGGCAAATGCGGAAGCGGTGAATATCTCCCCCGTGCGTGCGATGAATGACCAGGCGCCTGTGAGCCAGTACAAGTACGCCGCCCTCGTGCGCGAAATCGTCGACAGCGCCCCGCCGCTCACGGCCGAGCAGAAGGCCCGAATCGCGGTCCTCATGCGCGGCGCGACTCCGGCCGCCGCCCATGAGCCGGCGAACACCAGCGACGCCGCCTGAGCCCCGAAGGGACCTGCGAGTGGAGGCCGACGGGGGCGCGAGCCCCCTTCCCCGCCTCCTGGTCACCGCTTCCAGTCGATCCTCACCGAGGCAGGGTCGAAGTAGCTGCCGTCAGGGCCCCGCCCGTACCGGGTGGGCAGGATGGTCACGGTCATCAACGCGTCGAGGATGGCACGCTTCCGACCGAGGTCCAGCCCCTTCCACGTGGCACGTGTGTCCTCCGTGCCGACGACCCCGGCGAAGACGCTCCCCTGACTCGCTGCGGTGATCCGGTTCTCAATCTCCTTGAGCTGGCTGCGGAGCCGCGTACTCCCCGTCATGAGCTGGCGGGCGTCGATCGCTCCGTCAGCGTGCAGCATGGCCAGTTCGTCAAGCCGGGCCCGCAGAGTGACGGCTTCGCCGTGCAGGGGAGCAACGTCCTCCCCTTGGTCTTGCAGGGGCAGCTCAACCGCGTCGGGCCGGGACAGCCGTTCGATGATCAATTCCTCTACGAACTCGTCCAGCGGCGCCGCCGTCCGCGTGACGTGCTTGCCCGGCCGCTGGGCTCCTGCGCGCGGTGGGCGGCACCGGTAGCACGGGTTCCGGAGCCCGCCAGAACGGGAGCAGATGACGGTATCCCCGCATCCCCCGCAGATGTAGATGCCGGACCCGAGCCACCGAGCCCGGTTGCCCGGCGACGTCCTGCGCGCGGGGTCGGCCAGCAGCGCCACGACGGCCCGCCAGGACTCTTCGGGGACGATTGCGGGCCATGAGGCCTTGCCCACCACCTCGCCCTTGTGGACGGCTAGACCGGCGTTCCTGGCGCGCTTGAGCATGTCCCTCAGCTCGGTCGTGCTCCACACCTTGCCGCGCGAGGTCCTGACACCCGCATCGTTGATCGAGCGGACGACGGACCGGAGGCTAGCTCCCGCGAGAAGGGCCTCCGTCGCCTTGACGATCTCGGCCGCCTCGGTCGGCTCCACCGTGACGCCGTCCTTCAGGAAGCCGAACGGGCGGATCCCGCCGCCGTACTCGCCGTTGGTCGCCATGCGCAGGCGGGCGTTCGAGACGCGGCGGGCAGTGTCCCGGGATGCCTTGTTGGCCACAGCCACCAGGACCCGCGCCATGGTGATTTCACCATCGTTCGCGAGGCTCAGCGACCCAGTAACCGACGTCACCGGCGGCCGTGGCCTCCGCATCTCAACCGTGTCAATCAGGTCTTCTAGGTCGCGGGGATCGCGGACAGCTCGGTCGAGGTCATAGGCGATCAGCCCGTCGGCCTCGCCGGTCGACAGCCACGTGATCGCGTCGCGCAGGCCGGGCCGGATCGTTCGCAGGCCGTAGGTTCCGTCCGGGAGCTGGATCTTGCGCCGCTTGTAGGCGGACACGTCGTTCTCCACCACGACCTTCCAGACGTTCCACCCGTGGGCCTCGGCCCACTGACGGCAGTGCTTTTCCTGGTCGTCGACTCCGGTCGTGTCCTCGTCGCGGGCATCGCTGATCCGGCACAAGATCACGGCCCTCTGGGGGGTGTACGCACTCATGATTTAATGGTGTCATAACCAAATCTTCGGCTTGCCCGCTCCGTTGGCGCCCCTGACCAGCAGCCGGTCACCGGCCCTGATCGTCAGCGCGGGCACGTGGAGCCGCTCGCCCACCCGGACGTCCCGCAACTGCGCGACCACCCGAGCACCCGCGCCTTCCGCCGCGTCCCGCCCTGGTACTGGGCCATGAAGTGACGCCACGCGGAGCGGTGCCCCGTCTTGCTGCGGTCGGGAGTCCTGTGCCGAGGGCCGGCGGTGTGGGGCCGCGTCGGGTTGCCGGGAGCCGGCCGGGTCGCTTGCGCCGGGCGGCGCCGTCGTCGGCTGCCGTGGTGCTGGATCCTTGTGGGGTGCCGGCCGAAGGGCCGGTGTGTCCTCAGCCGCCCCGGCTTGTCGCTGCGCCGGGTGCCGGCCGGCCGGTGAGGTCTCGGCCGGAGACGTGCCCGCGGTAGGGACGGTCGGGCGGGATGGGGCAGCCGGGAGTGGGGGGTCGAGGGCCGGGTTGAAGGTGCCGCGGAAGCGGAGAGGGGCCGGTGGGCGGGGGACCGGGGCGGCTTCGAGGCGGCGCAGGCGTTCGTGGGCGTTACGGACGCGGCTGGAGACCGAGCTCTGCACCCGCCCCGCGTTGCGGTCGTAGGCCAGCTTGTTGTTGTCGCGCATCACGCGCCCGACGGCCACCCGATGTGCGGTGGTGGACGCGTGCTCGCGCAGCCGCCGCACTTCCTCGCACCACTCCGCGTACGCCTGCTCCCACCGGGCCCTGGCCGCCGCCTTGGCCGCCAGGAATCCGGTGTAGCCGCCGCCGAAGCGGGTGAGCGAGCCGTGCTCGACCTCGACGACGGCCGTGGTGACCCGGTCGAGGAAGACGCGGTCGTGCGAGACCACGGCCACCGCGCCGCGGTGCTCGCGCAGGCGGTCTTCGAGCCAGGTCAGCGCGGACTCGTCGAGGTGGTTGGTCGGCTCGTCGAGCAGCAGCACGCGCGGCCCGGCGGCCAGCACGCAGGCCAGCCCGAGCCTGGCCAGCTCGCCGCCCGACAGGCTCGACAATCGCCGGTCGCGGGCCACCTGAGCCAGCCCCAGACCGTGGAACGCCTTGTCGACCCGGGCGTCGGCCTCGTAGCCGCCCTTCAGCTCGTACGCCGTCAGCAGCTCGCCGTATTCGTCCATGGCGTCGTCGGTCAGCGCCGACTCCAGCTCGCGCATCCTGCGCTCCATGGCGCGCAGGCCGGCCAGCGCCGCGTCGACGGCCTGCTGGACCGTGTGATCGGGCGGCAGGTCGAGCGTCTGCCCGAGGTAGCCGAGGTCGTCGGCCACCCGCACTTCGCCGTCGTCGGGCGGCTCGACCCCGGCCAGCAGCCGCAGCAGGGTGGACTTGCCCGAGCCGTTCTCGCCGACGATGCCGACGCGCTCGCCCGGCCTGACGGACAGGGACACGTCGATGAGGACGGCGCGGTCACCGTAGGTCTTGGAAACTCTCCGGAGGATGGTCAGGATGGAACTCCAATCGCAACTGATGTAGCTTTAGCCTGCCACACGTTCACACATAACGCAACTGGAGTTGTTTTTGGAGCCTCGCAAACGTCCCGGGGGGCGCAGCGCGCGCGTCCGCGACGCCGTACGCCAGGCCACGCTCGCCGAGCTGGCCGAGCACGGCTACACGGGCTTGACGGTGGAGAACGTGGCGGAGCGGTCAGGGGTGCACAAGACGACCGTCTACCGGAGGTGGGGTGGCGTCGAAGGGCTGATCTCCGACGCTCTGGAGCTGGCCGGGGAGGAGCCGTGGCCGATCCCCGACACCGGCTCGATCGAGGGCGACCTGCGAGGGATCGTCCGGCTCGTACGCAACGGCTTCGACGATCCCGAGCTGGGCCCGGTGTCGTCGGCGTTCGTGGCCGCCGCCATCCAGGATCCGGCCGCCGCCCGGGCGCTGCACGATTTCTTCGCGGCCCGGCACGAGCAGTCGGCCGAGGTGGTGCGGCGCGCGATCGAACGCGGCGAGCTGCCCGACGTCGTCGACCCGAGCGAGGTGATCAGGGTGGCGGTGGCGCCCGTCTACTACCGGCTCTTCGTCGCCCACGAGCCGGTGAGCGAACACGACGCCGACCGCGCCGTCGCCGCGGCCCTCGCCGCCGCCCGCGCCGGCGTCCTCTGATTCGGGGGTACGGCACGGTTCGCCCGCGGGGCTCGGGGAGGGGCGGGGCTCGCCCGGCGAGAGGTGCGGCCGGTCGGGGTCCTTGGGGGTCCGGGGAGGAGTCGGCGTCCTCGGGGGCGGCAGGGGAGCCCCGGTGGCGTCCTTCGAGGTGAGGCGCGGTCGACGTCGGTGAAGGGGGGAGGAGCCGGGTCGCATGAGGGCGTCCCGAGCGGCGGCTCTCGCCACTCCGAGGGGAAGGCCCGCTCCGGCGGCACGGTCTCACTCCCGAGAGGTCATGGTTCCAGGGTGCCGCGGAGCTCGAAGTCGTCGAACGTCGTCTTCAGCAGGGAGGCGCCGTCCTTGGTCGTGCGGGCGAAGATCCCGAGGTAGCCGTTCCCGATCCCGTTCGGGTCCTCCACCTGCTGCACCCGCTCGCCGTTCACCCACATCGTCAGCCGCATGGACGCCCCCACCCGCTCGCACGCCACCGTCAGCCGCACCCTGCCGGGCAGGGCGGCCACGTGGACGGGCTCCGCCAGCGTGGCGCCCGCGCCGGCGAAGACCCGCCGGATCCGGGCCTTGCCGGTCGTGTCGAGGCCGAACTCGTAGTACGACCCCTCCTTGGTGCTGTGGCAGTAGAGGCCGTACTCGCCGATGCCGCTGGCCTTCCTGACCTCGGTGGTGACGCTGATGACGACGGTCTCGGGCAGCATCGGCATGGGTGCGTCGGGCGCGCCGGGTGGACGGGGGTAGGCGGGCGACGGGGGCGACACGGGCGGCGTGGTGACGAGGAACGGCGCCGGCGCCTGCGCCCAGCGCTCCTCGTCGTCCTCCTCCACGTCGAGCCCGTAGGTGCCGTCGGTGCGGTAGCCGTAGCCGGCCGGCTCCTCGGGGTCGTAGATGCCGGCCCAGCCCCCGGAGGTCTGGGTGAAGTCCTCGGCGTACAGGACGCCCAGGTTGGGCGGCGCGTCCGCAGACAGCAGCGCCCAGGCGCCCGCGCCCGCGGCGAGCACGAGCGCGGCACCGGCCGCGAGGCTCGCGTACAGGGGGCGCCGGCGTGGGGCCGGCCGGGCGGAGTACGGCACGGTGCCGTCCTCCTGCCAGGTCACCTGCGCGGTGTGCGCGGCATGTTCCGGGGCCGCCGATCGCCCGACGAGGTCGTCGAGCAACTGCTGCGCGGTGGGCCGCAGGGCCGGGTCCTTCCGCAGCGCGGCACTGACCAGCTCTCGCAGCCCGGGCTCGACGGCCTCCAGGTCGGGCTCGGTGTTGAGCACCTGGTAGACGATCGCGGGCAGCGCCTCGCCGCCGAACGGCGCCCGCCCGCTGGCCGCGAACGCCACCAGACAGCCCCACGAGAACACGTCGCAGGCGGGGGAGACCGGATCGCCGCGCAGCACCTCGGGCGCCATGTAGCGGGGCGTGCCGACCAGCTCGCCGGTGCCGGTGACGCCGCCGAGCGTGTCGAGCGCCCGCGCGATGCCGAAGTCGATCACGCGCGGCCCGACCGGTGACAGCAGCACGTTGGACGGCTTCAGGTCCCGGTGCACGACGCCGGCCGCGTGGATGGCGGTCAGCGCGGTGGCCACGCTCACCGCCAGCGCGTCGAGGCTGGAGCCGCCCATCGGCCCCGACTCCTGGACGGCGTCCTCCAGGTTCGGCCCCGGCACGTACTCGGTCACCACGTACAGCTGGTCGCCGTCGAGCGCCGCCTCGATCACGGCGGCGGTGCAGAACCGGCGCACCCGCTGCGCCGCGTCCGCCTCCCTGCGAAAGCGCATGCGGAACTGCTCGTGCTGGCTGAGCTCCGCGTTGATCACCTTGACGGCGACGTGTTGCCCGGAGGGGTCCTCGGCGAGGTGGACCGTGCCCATCCCACCTCGTCCCAGCACGCTAAGCAGCTTGTAGCGCCCGATGTGGGAGGGTTCACTGCTCACGCCGCGTTAGCTTACCGACACGGAGCGTGCCAATGCGGAAATGCGCACTATGTACGTTCGTCGGCGCGCCGTTCCGAGCAGACCCGCTCCAGCGACGGCAGACCCTCGCGCGGCGAGACGACGACCACCCGGCAGCCCGCGGCCGTGGCCGCCGCGACCCCGGCCGGGCTGTCCTCCACGGCCACGCACCGCCCGGGCGCGGCGCCGAGCCGCCGGGCCGCCTCCAGGTACGGGTCCGGGTGCGGCTTGCCGCGCGCGGTGTCCTCGTTCGCGATGACCAGGTCGAACGCGTGCCCGAGCCGCGGCAGCACCAGCTCCACGATGCTCCGGGGCGAGGCGCTGACCAGGGCCGTCGGGATCGACGCGGCGGCTAGCCCGGCGAGCAGTTCCGGCGCGCCCCGCACCACCGGCAGCTCCCGCCGCAGCCGCTCGGCGAAGGCGTCGGTGAGCCGCGCGGTCAGCGCGCAGACCCCGTCAGGCGGGTCGTCGGGCAGGTCGTCGGGCAGGTCGTCGGGCAGCAGGTACGCCGCCACGTCCTCGATCGTGCGGCCGTGGACGTGCGGCGTGTCGGCGGGGGAGAGCGGACGCCCGAGGGACGTGGCGACGGCGTCGGCCGCCTGCCACCACAGGCCCTCGGTGTCCACGAGCGTGCCGTCCATGTCCAGCAGGACAGCGTCGGGGGCGGCCGGCTCAGACCGCATCGGCGGCCACGACGGGAGCGTGCGCGATCACCGTGCGGGCCGCCACGAGCACCGGCCGCTCGACCAGCCGCACGCCGACGCGGGTGCCCGCGCCGAGCCGGGCCGCCTCGTGGCCGGGCACGTCGGCGAGCACCTCGCCGCCGTCCACGGCGAGCCGCAGCCGTACGGACGCGCCGCGGAACGACGCCGCCACCACCTCGGCCCTGCCGCCGGGGTCGGGCACGACCTGCACGGCCTCCGGCCGGACGAGCACGTCCACGGACGGGTCGGCGGGCACGGGCCCGTCCACCGGAAGCAGCTGGCCGAGCACCGTGACGTGGTCGCCGGACAGCTGCCCGGCCAGGTGGTTCATGGTGCCGACGAACTCCGCCACGAACGGCGTCGCGGGCCGGTCGTACACCTCGGCTGGCGCGCCGACCTGCTCCAGCCGCCCGGCGCGCAGCACCGCCACGCGGTCGGCGACCGACAGGGCCTCCTCCTGGTCGTGGGTGACGAAGATGGTGGTGATGCCGAGGTCGAGCTGGAGGCGGCGGATCTCCTCGCGCAGGCTCACGCGGACCTTCGCGTCCAGCGCCGACAGCGGCTCGTCCAGCAGCAGCACGCTCGGCTCCAGGGCGAGCGCGCGGGCCAGGGCGACGCGCTGCTGCTGACCGCCGGACAGCTGGTGCGGGTAGCGGTCGGCGTGGGTGGGCAGGCCGACCAGTTCGAGCAGCTCGTCGGCCTTCTTGCGCCGGGCGTCGGCGGGCACCTTGCGCACGCGCAGGCCGAAGGCCACGTTGTCGCGGGCGTTCAGGTTGGGGAAGAGGGAGTAGGACTGGAAGACCATGCCCGCGTCCCGTTTGTTGGCCGGGACGTTCGTGACGTCCTTGCCGTCGACCAGCACGGCCCCCGAGTCGGGCCGCTCGAAGCCGGCCACGCAGCGCAGCGCCGTGGTCTTGCCGCAGCCCGACGGGCCCAGCAGCGCGACGAACTCCCCTGGCTCGATGACGAGGTCCAGGCCGTCGAGCGCGACGGTCTTGCCGAACGCCCGCCGCAACCCGCGGAACTCCACCGATGCGGTCATTTCCTCTTCTCCCTACCGAAGACGCTCGACACGGCGAGCAGCAGCAGCCAGATGAGCAGCAGGCTGAGGATCGACACCGCGACCGAGAGCTGCCCCTTGGAGCCCGAGACGGTCACGATCCACACCGCGAACGGCTCGTAGCCGAGCAGGCTGGCCACGGTGTACTCGCCCAGCACCAGGGCGAGCGTCAGGAACGACGCGCTGGCCAGGGCCGAGCGCAGGTTGGGCACGATCACCCGGAACAGCACGTACGGCCACGACGCCCCGAGGTTGCGGGCCGCCTCGACCAGCGTCCGCACGTCCATCGTTCGCAGCCCGGCGTCCAGCGACCGGTACACGAACGGCAGCACCAGCACGACGTACGCCAGCACCAGCACCAGGGGGAACGCCGGATTCTGCACCGCGATCAGCGTGCCCCAGAACGGCGTCGGCGCCAGCACGTCGACCCCGACGCGCAGCGACGTGCTCAGCCCGGCGACGAACGTGATCGGCGGCACCACCAGCGGCAGCGTGCACAGCACCTCCATCACCGGCCGCAGCCGCGGCGCGAAGAGCCGTACGGCCAGCATCGCGGGCAGCGCCAGCAGCAGGACGAGCACGATCGTGGCGGCGGCCAGGCCGAGCGAGAGCGCCAGCGACCGCGCGAAGCCCTCGGCCGTGATCAGCTCCCCGTACGCCGAGAACGACAGCCCCGAGGTCGGGGTGTAGACCGTGTACCAGAACGAGGCGCCCAGCGGCACCAGGAAGTACACCGCCGCGAGCACGAACACCACGACGCGCCACGGCCGAGGCCGGGCCGCCGGGTCGGCCGCGCGCGCGGGGACGCGCTCCAGGCCGGTCAGTGCAGCCATCGGGAGGTCCTCCTCTGCAGCGGCAGGTAGATCGCCATCACGATCCCGGCCACCACGACCATGTCGAGGCTGAGCGCGAGCGCGATGTTCTCGTAGCCGATCAGCACGTCGCCGGTCAGCGCGCTGGCGATCTTCAGGGTGACGAGCGGGACGACGGTGCCGACCATGGCGTTCGCGGTGGCGTACGCGGAGAAGGCTCCGCCGAACAGCAGCACCACCCCGCCGAGCATCGCCGGGGTGAGCACCGGCAGCGCGACGAAGCGCCAGTAGTGCCAGGCCGTGGCGCCGTTGTTGGCCGCCGCCTCCCGCCACTGGGGCCGCAGCCCGTCGAGCGCCGGCGCCATGGCCAGCACCATCAGCGGGACCGAGAAGTACAGGTAGACGATGACCAACCCCCAGAAGGTGTACAGGGAGCCGGAAGGCAGCCCGATCAGCCCGCTGACCACGCCGGAGTTGCCGAGCGTGGCGATCCAGAAGAACGCCAGCGGCACCCCGCCGAAGTTGGCCAGCACCCCCGAGGCGGTCAGCACGGCCTCCCGCAGCAGCGCGAAGCGGGAGGTCACGATGGCGTAGGCGAGGAACGTGCCGAGCACGGCGCCGAGCAGCGCCACCACGGCCGACAGTCGCACGCTGCCGATCATGGCGGTGAGGTAGCCGCCCTGCAGGCTCTGCGACACGTTGGTCAGGCTCGGCCGCCCCTGCACGGTGAACGCCCCCACGACGAGCGCGACGGCGGGCACGCCGAACACGAGCGCGAAGAACGCCAGCAGCGGCAGCGCGCCGAGCCAGCCCCTCGAACGGGACCGGTTCATCCGGAGATCGCGGCGTCCCAGCCGCCGGCGACCTTGGCCTTGGCCGCGTTGACCTGCTCGGTGGTCGGGAACTGCGGCGTGCCCTCGACCGGCGGCAGCGCGTCGGCCAGCGCCTGGTCCACGGTGCCGTCCTCGGTCATCGCGGGCAGCATGACAGGGCGGGCGAAGCCCTTGAGGTAGAGGTTCTGGCCCTCGGGGCTGTAGAGGAACTCCTGCCACAGGCGGGCGGCGGCCGGGTGAGGGGCGTCCTTGTTGATGGCCTGGGCGTACATCTCGAAGTACTTGCCGTCGCTCGGGATGTTGACCTGCCAGTCGATGCCCTTGGCGGTCATCTGGGGAGCGTAGGCGGCGTTGTTGTAGTCCCAGTCGATGCTGATCTGGGTCTCGCCCTTCTCGATGGTCGCGGGCGTGGTCTCGACCGGGTTGAAGTTGCCGGCGTCCTTGAGCTTCTTGAAGAAGTCGATGCCGGGCTGGATGTCGTCGAAGGAGCCGCCGTCGGCCAGCGCCGCGGCGAACACGCCGGCGAAGGCCGAGCCGGCCTTGGTCGGGTTGCCGTTCAGCGCGACCTTGCCCTTGTACTCGGGCTTGAGCAGGTCGGCGAAGCTCGTCGGGCAGGTGGCGATCTTCTTGGCGTCGCAACCGATGGAGACGTAGCCGCCGTAGTCGTTGATCCAGAGGCCGTTCGCCTCCTTCTGGCCCTCGGGGATCTTGTCCCACGCCTGCACCTTGTAGGAGGCGAACAGGCCCTCCGCGGCGCCGCTGAGCGCGAACGACTGGCCGAGGTCGAGCACGTCGGGGGCGCGGTCCTGGCCCTTGCGGGTCTTGACGGCGTTGATCTCGTCGGCGCTGGACGCGTCAGGCGTCTCGCTCTCGATCTTGATCCCGTACGTGGCCTGGAACTTCTCGATGATCTCGCCGTAGTTGGCCCAGTCGGGCGGCAGGGCGATGACGTGCAGCGTGCCTTCCTTCTTCGCCGCCTCGACCAGCTTGTCGAAGCCGCCGAAGTCGGCGGCGGACGTGGCGGTGGCCGCGTTCACCCCTCCTTGCGAGGCCTGGGTGGTCTGGGTGCTCGGGGCGGCGCCGCACGCCGCGGTGACGAGGGTGAGGGCGGCGACAACGCCGGCCGCGCGGGCGCGAGGTGTGAACACGACGCCTCCATTTTCCGGGGGATGTGGCAAGAATCTAGGGGAACTTGTACAAACAAGCGAGCCCTAGTAAGTCGTATAAATGTGGCTCTTCAGTGAATGGACAGGGGCGGAATGGTGGCGCGCTACGAACGGATCGCCGATGAGCTGCGCAGGGAGATCCTCTCCGGCGTCCATCCGGTCGGTTCCCAGCTCCCGAGCGAGGCGGAGCTCGCCGAGCGCTACGGCGCCGCCCGCGGCACCGTGCGTCAGGCGGTGGCCGTGCTGGCCGCCGAGGGGCTGGTCGGCTCCCGGCAGGGGGCGCGGCGGATCGTCCTCGGCAGAGTGCGCAGCCAGAGCTTCGCCGAGCTGCACAGCTTCGCCCAGTGGGCCCGCGCCAACGGCCACCGCTTCGGCGGCCAGGTGATCGAGCAGTGCCGCCGCCCGGCGAGCGGCGCGGAGTCGGTCAAGCTCGGGTGCGAGGAGGTGCTGGAGGTGCTGCGCCTGCGCTCGCTGGAGGGCGAGCCCGTCCTCGTGGAGCGCACCGTCTACGCCGAGTGGGTGGCGGCCGCCGTCGAGAAGCTCCCCGCCGACTGCGAGTCCGTCACCGAGGCGCTGTACGCCTCCATCGGCCTGGTGTTCGCCTACGGCGAGCACCTCATCGACGCGGTGGCCGCCGGGGCCGTGGACGCCCGGCTGCTGGGCGTGCGCCGCGGCAGCCCGCTGCTGCGTCAGCGCAGGACCACGACCACCCACGAGGGCCGCCCCGTCGAGACCTCGGACGACCGTTACCGGGCGGGCAGCGTCGCCTTCAGCATCCGCAACTCGATCGGCGCCAACCCCCTCGCGCGGCAGGCGGGCGACTTGCGTTTCGAGCGCTGAGAACATATGTTCGATACATAGCACCCGCCTTCCCCCGGGTGGTTCAGGAATAAGGACCAAAGCCGCGGGGAGAAGCGTCTTGAGCAGACTCTATGGCGATCCGATCGAGGTGTGGACCAGAGACGGGGAGCCGGCCCAGTTCGTCTGGCGTGACCGGCTCTACCTGGTCCGCCGTGTCCTCGACAGCTGGGTGGTCGCGCGCGAGTGGTGGAAGACCGGCGAGGGCGACCCCGGCGAGCGCCGCTTCTGGCGCGTGGAGGCCAGCCCCGGCCGCGAGGTCGGCTCCTACGAGCTGCGTTACGACACCGCCGGCAACGGCTGGCTGCTCATGAGGGCGTGGGACTGATGGCCGCCCCGTTCCCGCACCTGCACGTGTGCTCCGCCTACTCCATGCGTTACGGCACCGCGTTCCCGGGGGCGCTGGTGGGCCGGGCGCTGGAGCACGGGATGGACATCCTGGCGCTGACCGACCGCGACGGCCTCTACGGCACGGTCAAGCACGCCCATGCGTGCGCCGAGGCCGGCATCGCCCCGGTGCTCGGCGTCGACCTGGCGCTCGCCGTGCCCGCCTCGGCGTTCACGCCGGTGCCGGGGATGCGACCGCCCCGCCCGCGCACCGCCCCCCAGCAGGAAGACCGCGTCACGGTGCTGGCCCGCGGCAAGGGCTGGTCCCGCCTGTGCCGCCTGGTCACGGCCGCGCACCACGCGGGAGAGCGCGGCGCGCCCAAGGTGACCCGCGAGCTGGTCGGCGAGTGGGCCGGGGCGGCCGATCCGCGCGGGTTCGGCGCCGACGACGGCCTCGTGGTGCTGCTCGGGCCGCGCTCCGACGTGGGCCGCGCGGTCGCCGAGCGGCGCGACGAGCACGCCAGGACGCTGCTCGGGCTGTGGCGCGCCGCGGTGCCCGGCGTGGTCGTCGAGCTGGTCGACCAGTACGGCTTCCGCGACGCCAACACGGCCGTGCGCATGCTGGGCCTGGCCGAGTCGATGGGCGTTCCCGCCGTGCTGACCAACGCCGTGCGCTACCTCGACCCGGCCGACCACCAGGTGGGCGACGTGCTCGACGCCGCCCGCCAGCTCGTGCCGCTGCATCCGCGCCACCTCGACCGCACCACCTCCCACGCCTACCTCAAGAGCGGCAAGGAGATGGCGCAGGTGGCCGCCAAGGTGTGCGCGGGCGACGGGGAACGGGTGACGCGGCTGCTGGCCACCACCCGGCGGCTGGCCGAGGCGTGCGCGATGGACCCGCTCGACCTGCTCGCGCTGCGCAACAGCCCGCCCGCCCTGCACCTGCCGGAGGTCGGCGGCGACCCGGTGCCGATGTTGCGCGGGCGCGTCGAGGACGGCCTGGCCAGGCGCGGTCTCGGCCGCTCGGCCGAGGCCCGGCGGCGGCTGGCCGACGAGATGGCGATCATCGAGCGCAAACGCCTGTCCGGCTACTTCATCGCCGTGGCCGGCATCACCGACATGATCCGCGGCATGGGCATCCGCTGCGCCATCCGCGGCTCGGGCGCCGGCAGCCTGGTCAACTACCTGATCGGCATCGGCGAGGTCAACCCGCTCGACCACGGCCTGCTCATGGAGCGCTTCCTGTCGGAGGGCCGCGTCGGGCTGCCCGACATCGACGTCGACGTCGAGTCGGCCCGCCGCCTCGACTGCTACCAGGCCATCTTCGACCGCTACGGCGAGAGCCAGGTGGCCTGCGTGTCCATGATGGAGACCTACCGGGCGCGCAGCGCCATCCGCGACGTCGCCGGGGCGATGGGCCTGCCGCCGCACGAGATCGACGCGATCGCCAAGGCGTTCCCCCACATCCGGGCCAGGCAGATCACCGCGTCCCTGCACGACCTGCCCGAGCTGCGCGAGAGCCGGCTCGGCGAGGCCGGGCTCGACCGGGTGTTCCGGCTGGCGGAGCGGCTCGACGGGCTGCCCCGGCACATCGCGCTGCACCCGTGCGGCGTGCTGGTGGGCAACGCCGGGCTGCGCGACCGCACGCCGGTCGAGCGCAGCCTGCTGGAGTTCCCGATGTCGCAGTTCGACAAGGACGACGTGGAGGAGGCCGGGCTGCTCAAGCTCGACGTGCTCGGCGTGCGGATGCAGTCGGCGATGGCGTACGCGCTGAGCGAGATCGAGCGCGTGGACGGCGTCGTGGTCGAGCTCGACCGCCAGAGCGGCGACGACTCCGACTCCCGGCCCGGCGTCCAGTACGTCCCCCACGACGACCAGGACACCTACGACATGATCTGCGCCTCCCGCACCCTCGGCTGCTTCCAGATCGAGTCGCCGGGCCAGCGCGAGCTGGTGGCCAAGCTGGAGCCGCGCAAGATCCACGACCTGATCGTGGACATCTCGCTGTTCCGGCCCGGACCGGTCAACTCCGACATGGTCACCCCCTACCTGGAGGCCCGGCACGGCTGGCGCAAGCCGTACTATCCGCACGAGCGGCTGCGTGAGGCGCTGAAGGAGACCCACGGCGTCGTGGTCTTCCACGAGCAGGTACTGAAGATCATCTCGGTGATGACCGGGCGCGACCTGTCGTTCGCCGAGATGTTGCGGCGCACGCTCGACACGCCGGAGGGGCGCGACCGGGTGCGCCGGGTGTTCGTCCCGCTGGCGCAGGCCAACGGCTTCGACGACGCGGCCGTGGAGCGGGCCTGGAAGGTGCTGGACGCGTTCGGGGCGTTCGGGTTCTGCAAGGCGCACGCGGCGGCGTTCGCGATGCCCACCTACCAGTCGGCGTGGCTGAAGCGGCACCACGCGGCGGCGTTCTTCGCCGGGGTGCTCACCCACGAGCCCGGCATGTACCCGCCGCGCGTCATCATCGACGAGGCCCGGCAGTGCGGGGTGAAGATCCTGCCCCTCGACATCAACAAGTCGGGCCGGCACTGGCAGGTCGAACACCTCGGCCCGCGCGTCCGCGTCCGCGTGCGCCCCTCCGAGCTGGGCCCCGCCGCCGACCCGCGCCGGCGGGTCGACGACTTCCGGATCAGCGAGATCGGCAAGGGGTACGCGCTGCGGGTGCCGTTCTCGGCGATCAAGGGCGTGAGCGAGGCGGAGGTCGATCGCATGGTCGCCGGGCAGCCGTACACGTCCATGGCCGACTTCTGGGATCGCGCCCGGCCCTCGCGGCCGACGCTCGAGCGGATCGTCCAGGTCGGCGGCCTCGACGCGCTGCACGACCTGCACCCGGGCGGGCCGCGCTGGCGGCCGGGCGAGCTGACCCGCCGCGACCTGGTCGCCCGGGTGGGCGAGCTCCACCGGCTCTCGGCGGCAGGAGTGCGGACGGGCCCGCGCAAGTCCCGGCGTCACGGCCCCCACGCGGCCGGCCCGCCGCCCGGCACCGAGGCCGTGCAGCTCCCGCTCGGCTTCAGCGAGCACCTGCCGCCGGGGGAGCTGCCCGAGATGACCGAGACGGAGATGGTCGAGGCCGAGCTGGAGATCCTCGGCATCGACGTCAGCAGGCACGTCATCAGCTTCTACGACGAGCTGCTCGACGAGCTCGGCGTGGTACGTTCCAAAGATCTTCTCCACCGGCGCAACGGGCAGGAGATCCTGGTCGCGGGGGTCAAGGTGGCGACCCAGACGCCCGCCGTGCGCTCGGGCCAGCGGGTCATCTTCACCACGCTCGACGACTCGACCGGGCCGGTCGACCTGACGTTCTTCGAGTCGGTGCAGGGCAGGTGCGCCTCGACCGTGTTCGGCTCGTGGCTGCTGCTGGCCAAGGGGGTGGTCCGGCGCACGGGCACGCGCGCGGTGTCGTTGCGGGCCGTCGACTGCTGGAACCTGGCCGACCTCGCCGCGCTGTGGCGCTCCCGGGGCATCGAGGAGGTCCGCGCGCTCGTCGCCCGGACGCCGGAGGAGTCGGAGGCGGTCGGCGGACGCGCGATCGAATACGCCAACGGCTTCCGCCTGTCGCCCTACGCCGACCTCGGCCCCGCCGTCACCACCCCGCCCGGCCGGCTGTGGCACGCCAGCCCCGGCAGCTCCGGCCCCACGGCCGCCTGACGCTCCTCACCGACGGCGGCCGGCCCGGGGCGTCTGACGCTCCGCACGTGCCTGGCCGCGCGGTGAGCGCGTCTAGCCCTCCTGGAGGGCGTTCGGCTGGCCGATCGGGGAGGAGCCCTGGGCCGGGTGCGGGGCGAACGCGCGGACCCCGGCGGGCTCCGCCGGGCGGCCCGAGCGGGCGGCCCGCTGCAGGCGGGTCAGCTCGCGCACGGTGGCCGCGCACAGCAGCGCCGCCAGCGCCGCGCAGGCCAGCTCCGGCACCCCCACCCCGGTCAGGTCGCCCTCCGAGGTGCCCAGCGGCAGCCGGATCGTGATCAGCGCGAGCGTGGCGAGCCAGCTCAGCCACCAGCCCAGCAGCAGCGCCAGCCACCGCCCGCGGCCGCCCGCCGGGGGCCGGGTGCCCCGCCACACCGCGTCGACCAGCACCGCGGGGGCGAACAGGTTGACGCCGGGCACCAGCCACGCCACGGCGACCGGCCCCGTGGCGGCCGAGCGGTCGTTGGCCTGCCGCGCCCGCACCAGCCACGTCACGTACGCCACCCCGGCGGCGATCGAGGCGCCGGCCACCAGCATCATCAGCACCGCGAACACGGTCACCGCCCCCACCACCGCCTCGGCGTCGGCCCCTTGGGGACGCCCGCCGAACGCGGCGAGCCGGGCGGCGAGCTCACGGCCGCGGGACTGTTCGAAGGTCACGAGGGCGCCGAGGGAGAGCACCTGAGCGGCGAGTGTCACGTATACGGCCGAGGCTGCTCTCGCCGGCACTGCCTGGGTGTAGCGCACCTTGATCTCCCCCCGGGCCATGCGCTGAGGTTCTCATTCACTTGTATCCCGGGAGCCCCTCGGTTAATCAGCTCACCACGCCGGATTCCCACGCCCAAGCAGCGATTTCCACCCGATTACGGACGCCGAGTTTGGCCTGGATGCTGCCCAGATGCGTCTTCACCGTGGACAGTGACACGAACAGCTCCGCGGCCACCTCCTGGTTCGTCCGCCCCCTGGCGACCAGGCGCACGACGTCGAGCTCGCGCTCGGTCAGCGGGTCGCGCGTGGGCGGTGCCGTGCGCCGGGGCTTGGACAGGTGCTGCAGCAGCCGTACGGTCACCGACGGCGACACCAGCGCGTCGCCCGCCGCGGCGGCCCTGACGGCCTCGATCAGCAAGGTGGGCCCGCTGTCCTTGAGCAGGAACCCGGTCGCGCCGGAGCGCAGGGCTCCGTAGACGTACTCGTCGAGGTCGAACGTGGTGACGATGACCACCCGCAGCGGGTTCTCCACGCCCGGCCCGGCCAGGGCGCGGGTCACCTCCAGGCCGTCGAGCTTGGGCATCCGGATGTCGAGCAGGCACACGTCGGGCCGCAGTCGCCTGGCCTCCGCCACCGCCTCGGCGCCGTCGGACACCGCGGCCACGACCTCCATGTCCGGTTGCGCGTCCAAAATCATCTGGAAGCCGGTACGCACCAGGTGCTGGTCGTCGGCGATGAGAACCCGAATAGTCACGGCCCCAACTCTAAGGAGCGGATCGGCCGTTCGGCCGAGGGAGTGTGGACGCACGGCCGATCCGGCGCATGAGGGCCGCGCGCGAGTCTGGTCGGCATGAATGACGTGCTTGTCGGACGGGCCCTGGTGAAGCGGTTCGGGCAGACGGTCGCCCTCGGGGGCGTGGACATAGCGGTACGAGCCGGGGAGGCCGTGGCGATCATGGGGCCGAGCGGGTCCGGCAAGTCGACCTTGCTGCACTGCCTGGCCGGGATCATGAAACCGGACGCGGGCGAGGTGCACCTGCAGGGGCAGCGCATCGACACGATGGGGGAGCGCAAGCGCAGCGAGCTGCGGCGGACGAGATTCGGCTTCGTCTTCCAGTTCGGCCAGTTGCTGCCCGAGCTGCCCGCCGAGGAGAACGTGGCGCTGCCGCTGATGCTGGGCGGCGTGCCGAGGAGCCAGGCGGTACGGCAGGCCCGGGAGTGGTTCGGCCCTCTCGGCCTGCAGACCATGGAGACGCGGCGGCCGGGGGAGCTGTCCGGCGGCCAGGCGCAGCGGGTGGCCATCGCCAGGGCGCTGGTGAGCAGGCCGGCCGTGGTGTTCGCCGACGAGCCCACCGGCGCCCTCGACCAGCGCACCGGGCACGACACCATGCGGCTGCTGGTGGAGGCGACCAAGCACAACGGCGCCGGCCTGATCGTGGTCACCCACGACCCGAACGTGGCCGGTTGGTGCGACCGTACCGTCGAGGTCCGCGACGGGCAGCTGGCCGGGGTGCGCGCGTGAACCTCGCACTGACGTGGCGGCTGCTCAAGGGCGGCGGCCGCCGCGGGATGCTCGGCACCTGGCTCACGCTCGGGGCGGTCGCCGTGTCGACGGCGCTGCTGCTGTTCGCCATCGCCGCCAACTTCGCCTTCCAGGCCAGGGCCGACCGCGGCGCCTGGCGCAATCCGGTCCCGGCCTCCTCGGGCGCGGTGGCGGTCGAGAAGTCCCGGTACGACTTCGTCCGCGACCAGGTGATCACCGTGGTCGACCTGGCCGCGCTGGGGGAGAAGGCCCCGGCGCCGCCGCCCGGCCTGCCCCGTTTCCCGCGTCCCGGCGAGGCGTGGCTGTCGCCCGCCCTGGCGGAGCTGGCCAGGGAACTGCCCGCCGACCAGCTGGCCGCGCGCTATCCGCGCCAGGCGGGCGTGCTCGGCGACGAGGCGCTGGTGTACCCGGGCGAGCTGGTCGCGGTCGTCGGCCACGCCCCGGACGCCCCGGAGCTGCAGGCCCCACCCGGCGACGCCGTCGTCGGCCGGACGCCGGTCAAGGTCGCCGACCTGGAGGGGCAGGCGAGCAACGACGCCGACACGTACGGGGCGCTCGCCGTCATCGCGAGCGTGCTCATGGTCGTGCCGCTGCTCGTCTTCGGGGGCGCGGCGGCCCGGCTCACGGTGGCCAGACGTGACCAGCGGCTGGCCGCGCTCCGGCTGGTCGGCGCGACGCCCGGCCAGGTGGTGCTGATGACCGTGGCGGAGGCGATGATCGTGGCGCTGGCCGGCGCGCTGGCCGGGACCGTCGCCTACATCCTGGCCGCGCCGCTGCTGGCCGGGATCGAGATGCAGGGCGGCCCCTGGTTCACCTCCGACGTCTTCCCCCACCCGCTGGTCATGCTGGCGGTGCTGGTCGGGGTGCCGCTGGTGGTGGGCCTGTCGGCGGTGGCCGGCCTGCGGCGGGTGGTCGTCAGCCCGCTCGGCGTGGCCAAGCGCGAGACGCCGCCCGGCATGCGGTTCGTCCGGGTGCTCGCCCTGCTGGCCGTGCTCGTCGCGTACCCGGTGCTGACGCGGGGGGAGAACGCGGGCGTCGCGATCATCGCGGCGGTGCTGGCGCTGGCGTTCCTGTGCGTGAACCTGGTCGGCCCCTGGGTGGTCGGCCTGATCGGGCGGATCACGGCCCGGCTCGCCCGCGGGCCGGTCCGGCTGCTGGCCGGCCGCAGACTCGTGGACGACCCCCGCTCGGCCTGGCGGACGGTGAGCGGCGTGGCGCTGACCGGGTTCGTGGCCGGGTTCGTCGGTCTGCTCAGCCCCGCGGCGTTCGACCAGGGGCCGGCCGGGCCGCCGGAGCTGCGCGTCGTCGCTCCTGCCGGGCAGGTCGAGCAGATGGCCGGGCAGGCCCGCGAACGCCTGCGGGAGGCCGGCGTGACCGCGACCGTCGAGCCGGACAAGAGCGTCGTCGTCGCGGCGCTCGGCAGCTCCGCCGACGTCGCCACGGTCGACCGGGCCCGCACCGCGCTGGCCGGCATGGCCCCGGGCCACACGCCCACGACGCAGGACGACGACACGCGGTTCAGCGACCAGCTCTTCGCCGACATCCGCGTGGGGACGGTCGTCGTGCTGGCGGTGTCGTTCCTGGTGGCCGTCGCCAGCTCGGGGATCACCGCCATGTCGTCGGTGCTGGACCGGCGGCAGACGTACGGGCTGCTGCGCCTGGCGGGCACGCCGCTGTCGGTGCTCGACAAGGCCCGCCGGGCCGAGACGCTGATCCCGCTGACGGTGATGGGCGGCGGGGCGATCCTGGTGGGTGTGTTCTGCGCGCTGCCGTTCATCAGCGTGGGGATGAGCTCGGCGGGGGCGATCACGCTCGGCGTGTGCATCGTCGCCGGGTTCGCGGGCGTGATCGGGGCGGGGGCGCTGAGCCGCCCGCTGCTGAAGGCGGTCACCGCCGACCCGGCTCCCCGCCCCGACTGACCGGCCGGCTCCCCGGCCCGGCTGAGCTCCGGCGGCCCGCCCCGGCCCGCCGGGAGCTCAGCCCAGGACGAGGTCGCGGACGATCTTCAGGGACGGCTCGTCGCGGGGCCCCATGACGAGCAGGCTGGTGACCCGGCTGCGCCGCCACGGCTCCAGGCGTTCCCTGATCCGTCCGGGCGGGCCGACGAGGGAGATCCCGTCGGCCAGCTCGTCGGGGATCGCCCGGAACGCCTCGTCCCTGCGGCCGGCCAGGTAGAGGGCCTGGATGTGCTCGGCGGCCTCGGCGTAGCCCATCCGGCCGATGATGTCGGCGTGGAAGTTGCGGTGGCGGGCGCCCATGCCGCCGATGTACAGCGTGAGCATCATCTTCACGCCGTCCAGGGCGGCCCGCACGTCGTCGGAGATCACCACCATCACCATGGCGGCCACGTCGAAGCCGTCGGGGGTGTCCGCGAGCGACGCGCCGTACATCTCCTCGATCTTGGAGGGGAACGCGAACAGCGGCAGCCAGCCCTGGGCGATCTCGGCCGCCAGGGCGACGTTCTTCGGCCCTTCGGCCCCGAGATAGACGGGGATGTCGGCCCTGAGCGGATGCGTGATGAGCTTGAGGGGTTTGCCGAGGCCGCCGGGCAGCGGCAGCGGGTAGTGGGGCCCTTCGCCGATCACCGGCTCCTCGCGGCGCCACACCTTGCGCATGATGTCGACGTACTCGCGCGTACGGGCCAGCGGCTTGGCGAACGGCTGCCCGTACCAGCCCTCCACGACCTGCGGGCCGGAGGCGCCCACGCCGAGCAGCAGCCGGCCGCCGGTCAGGTGGTCGAGGGTCATCGCGGTCATGGCCGTGGTGACCGGCGGCCTGGCCGAGATCTGGGCGATCGAGGTGCCCAGCTTGATGCGGGTGGTGCGCGCGCCGTACCAGGCCAGCGGGGTGAACGCGTCGCTGCCGTACGCCTCCGCGGTCCACACGGAGTCGTAGCCGAGCCGTTCGGCGGCCAGCACGGATTCGGTCGCGTCGTCGCCGTGGCGCTGCCAGTAACCCAGGTTCAGCCCGAGCTTCACGTGACACCTCCGGAACTAAATTCCATTACGGTCCGTAGCACCCGACGTGTCAATGGGATCTTCCGGGGAAGTCACAGCTTGTGCTCAAGGGTCTCTGCCGTCTCGTCTGCCTGCTGCTGTTGCTGCTGCCGACAGCCGAGCCGACGATGGCCGAGGGTGACTCCCGCCCCAACATCGTCGTCGTGATGGCCGACGACCTGGAGTTCGGGACGCTGCCGTACTTCCCGAACATCACCCGGCACCTCGTCTACCAGGGTGTCTCGTTCGACCGGTTCTTCGTGACCAACTCCTGGTGCTGCCCGTCGCGGGCGTCGATCCTGCGCTCCCAGCACGTGCACAGCCACGGCGTGCTGACCAACACCGCGCCCGAGGGCGGGTTCGACCGCTTCCACGCCCTGGGTCTGGAACGCTCCACGATCGGCACCTGGATGCAGCAGGCCGGCTACCGCACGGCGTTGATGGGCAAATACCTCAACCACTATCCGGGCGACACGGCCGCCGAGACGCACGTGCCGCCCGGCTGGAACGAGTGGGCCGTGCCCGTGCGCGCCCTTTACGAGGAGTACGGCTACCGGCTCAACGAGAACGGCGTCGTGCGCGACTACGGCTGGGCCGAACAGGACTACCTGTCCGACGTGCTGGCCGGCAAGACGCGCGACTTCATCGGGCGCTCCGAGCAGCCGTTCTTCCTCTTCCTGGCGCCGGTCGGCCCGCACAACCCGGCCAACCCGGCCTACCGTCACGCGGGCGCCTTCCCGCTGGCCACCGCGCCGCGCACGCCGTCGTTCAACCAGGACGACGTCGCCGACGAGCCGCTCTGGCTGCGCTCACGGCCCAGGCTCACGCCGGAGCAGGTCGTCGAGGTCGACGAGCGCCACCGGCGCAGGCTGCGGTCGATGCTGGGGGTGGACGACCTGGTCGGGACGGTCGTGCGGGCGCTGCGCGAGGCGGGGCAGCTGGACAACACCTACATCTTCTTCACCTCCGACAACGGCTTCCACCTCGGCACGCACCGGCTCAAGCAGGGCAAGACCACGCCGTTCGAGGAGGCGATCCGGGTGCCGCTCGTCGTGCGCGGCCCCGGCATCAAGGCCAACTCCACGGCCTCGCAGATGGGCGTCACCATCGACCTGCCGACCACGATCGCGGCGCTGGGCGGGGCCACGGCGCCGGCGTTCGCGGAGGGCCGCTCGCTGGTGCCGCTGCTGCGGGGCAAGAAGCCGGCGCAGTGGCGCAGGAACGCGCTGATCGAGTTCGTCCGCCCGGCCAACCGCAGCTCCGCCGCCCAGACGCCGGTCCCGGCCTACCAGGCGCTGCGCACCGAGCGGTACACGTACGTGCGGTACGAGACGGGCGAGAAGCAGCTCTACGACCTGCACACCGATCCGTACCAGCTGCGCAACCTCGCCGCCTACGCCGACCCGGCGCTGATCGCCAACCTGGACGCCCGCCTGGCCGGCATGGTCGCCTGCTCGGGCGCGAACTGCAGGCAGGCCGACACGCGGCAGTGACCCGTCAAACCGCGAACAACGACGGGTAGGCGTGCGCCAGGTGCTCCGAGACCGCCCGCGCGGCCTCGTCCGGGTCGCCGGTCCTGACCGCCTCCAGGATGCGGACGTGGTCGGCGCGCAGGACCGAGGTGTCCCCGAGGCGCTGGACGGCCTCGACCGAGTAGCGGCGCATCGAGTCGCGCAGTGAACGCATGATGGCCGCGGCCAGCCGGTTGCCCGAGGCGTCGGCGAGCGCGCAGTGGAAGGCCGTGTCGTGCTCCACGAACTCCTCCGCCGAGCCGGCCGCGTCCATCCCGGCCAGCGCCGCGGCGAGCCCGGAGATGTCGGCGCGGGCGGTGGCGGCGCGCGCGGCGGCCCACTGCTCGATCATGTGCCGGGTGTCGATGACCTCGCGCATCTCCAGGCCGGCCAGGCCGAGGTGGAGCCGGAGCAGGTCGGACAGCGCCGAGTCGGGCCGCGAGGTGAGCACCGCGCCCGCGTCGGGGCCGCGGCCCACCTGCGAGGAGACCACACCGAGGGTCTCCAGCACGCGCATGGCCTCGCGTACCGAGGAGCGGCTGACGCCGAGCTGCTCGGCGAGCTGGCGCTCGGCGGGCAGGCGGTCGCCCGCGGTGAGGCCGTCCTCGGCGATGCGCCGCTCGATCTGGGCGAGAACGTCCTCGAACGTCCGCGTTCGCTTGACGGGACGCCAGCCGGTGCCGTCCAACGAAGCCTCCCTGATGCTGGCCGAGAATCACCTGATTCGGTATGGTCTGACCATACTGTGGTTGAACCATACCCTGGAAGGAGAGCCGTGCGAGTCGCCCTGTTCATCACGTGCGTGAACGACACGCTCTTCCCCGGCACCGGCAAGGCCGTCGTGTCGCTCCTGCGCAGGCTGGGTTGCGACGTCGACTTCCCCGCCGCCCAGACCTGCTGCGGGCAGATGCACGTCAACACCGGCTACCGGGCGGAGGGCACACGCCTCGCGCGGCACTTCACCGAGGTGTTCGCAGGGTACGACGCCGTGGTCGCGCCGTCGGGGTCGTGCGCGGCCATGGTGCGCGAGCAGTACCCGAAGCTGGTCGAGCCGGGCAGCAGAGGGGCGGCGGCGATCGCGGAGGTCGCGCCGAAGGTGTACGAGCTGTCCGAGTTCCTGATCGACGTTCTGAAAAAAGAAGACGTTGGAGCATATTTCCCGCACCGGGTGACATATCACCCGACGTGTCACTCGCTCCGCGGGCTCCGCCTGGGTGACCGGCCCACCCGCCTGCTCCAGAACGTCCGCGGCCTGGAACTCGTGCCGCTGCCCGGCGCCGAGGAGTGCTGCGGGTTCGGCGGCACGTTCGCGGTGAAGAACCCGGCCGTCTCGGCCGCGATGGCCGCCGACAAGACCCGCAGCATCCAGGACACCGGCGCCGAGGTGCTCTGCGCGGCCGACAACTCCTGCCTGATGCACATCGGCGGCACCCTGCGCCGTCAGAAGACCGGTGTGAGGACCATGCACCTCGCCGAGATCCTCGCCTCGACGGAGGACGATTCATGAGCGCGACCTTCATCGGCATGCCAGGCAATTTCCCGGAAAATGCCGCAAAAGCCGTGCAGAACTCGCAACTCCGGTTCAACCTTCGCAAGGCCACGCACACCATTCGCGACCGGCGGGCGAGCGTCGTCGGCGAGCTGCCCGACTGGCAGGAGCTCCGCGCCGCCGGCAAGGCGATCAAGGACCACACCCTGCGCAACCTGGAGCGCTACCTGCTGCGGATGGAGGAGGCCGTCACCCGGGCGGGCGGCACCGTCCACTGGGCGCGCGACGCCGCCGAGGCCAACCGCATCGTGACGGACCTGGTCAAGGCCACCGGCGAGACCGAGGTGGTCAAGGTCAAGTCGATGGCCACCCAGGAGATCGGCCTCAACGAGGCGCTCGCCGAGCACGGCATCGCCGCGTACGAGACCGACCTCGCCGAGCTGATCGTGCAGCTCGGTGACGACTTCCCCAGCCACATCCTGGTGCCCGCGATCCACCGCAACCGGTCGGAGATCCGCGAGATCTTCCTCGACCGGATGCCCGAGGTGTCGCCCGACCTGACCGACGACCCGCCCGCCCTCACCGAGGCGGCCCGGCTCCACCTGCGCGAACGCTTCCTGCGCAGCAAGGTCGCCATCTCCGGCGCGAACTTCATGGTCGCCGAGACCGGCACGCTGGTGGTGCTGGAGTCCGAGGGCAACGGCCGCATGTGCCTGTCGCTGCCCGAGACCCTCATCAGCGTCGTGGGGATCGAGAAGCTGCTGCCTTCCTGGCGGGATCTGGAGGTGTTCCTCCAGCTTCTTCCGCGAAGCTCCACAGGCGAGCGGATGAATCCGTACACGAGCATGTGGACGGGCGCCGTCGAGGGGCAGGAGTTCCACCTCGTGCTGCTCGACAACGGCCGCACCGACGTGCTCGCCGACGAGGTGGGCCGCCAGGCGCTGCGCTGCATCCGCTGCTCGGCGTGCCTGAACGTCTGCCCCGTGTACGAGCGGGCGGGCGGCCACGCCTACGGCTCGGTCTATCCCGGCCCGATCGGCGCCATCCTGACCCCGCAGCTGCGCGGCATGGGCTCGGAGCTGGACGCCTCGCTGCCGTTCGCCTCCAGTCTCTGCGGCGCCTGCTACGACGTCTGCCCGGTGGCCATCGACATCCCCGAGGTGCTGGTGGACCTGCGGGCCAAGGCCCCGCACGCGGCGGCGGAGCGGGCCGGCATGAAGGTCGCGGGCTGGATCCTGAACGACCACGAACGCCTGGCCAAAGCCCAGCGCGCGGCCACGAAGCTGCGCGGACTCGTACCGAAGCGCCGGCTGCCCGGCCCGCTGTCGGCGTGGACCGACACCCGGGACGTGCCGGAGATTCCGGAAGAGTCGTTCAGAGACTGGTGGGAGCGAACCGGACGCGGCGAGCGGAGCGGAGGCCCGACGGAGGAGGGGCTCCGCGGAGCGAGTGAGGAGTGGTGAGCGACCCATGGGCAGGGAGCGGAATGAGCGCGCGTGAGGAGATTCTTTCCCGGATCCGTAAGGCCGTCGGGGGCGCCGAGGACGTCGAGATCCCGCGCGGTTACCGCACCGAGCGGCAGGTGGACGACCTCGTGGGCCTGTTCGCCGAGCGGGTGGACGACTACCGGGCGATCGTGCACGTCGTCCCGTCGGCCGAGGTCCCGGCCGTGATCGACGCGTGCGTCAAGGACAAGCGCATGGTCATCCCGGAGGGGTTCGGCCGCGACGGCGGCTGGGACGACCTCAGGACGGCCGACGGCGTGCTGACGAACTGCGCCGTGGCCATCGCCGAGACCGGCACCATCGTCCTCGACCACGGCCCGGGCCAGGGGACGCGGGCGCAGACGCTGGTGCCCGACTACCACCTGTGCGTGGTGCGGGCCGACCAGATCGTGCCCGGCGTCCCGGAGGCCGTGGCGCGGCTCGACCCGTCCCGCCCGCTCACCTGGATCAGCGGCCCATCGGCCACCAGCGACATCGAGCTGAACCGGGTCGAGGGCGTGCACGGCCCCCGGACACTGGAAGTGGTGATCAGTACCTGAGGACGGCCGCCACGTCCGAGACGGCGTCGGTGAACCACAGCTCGGCGTCCGTCATCGCGGCCGCCCTGGCCAGGGCGGAGTCGGAACGTTCCTGGATCGGCTCGTTCACGCCCCAGCGGCGCAGCTCGGCCGGGTCGGTGGCCACCTGCGTGCCGCCCTCGCCGATCCAGACCGGCTTCGGCAGCTCGCCGGGCAGCAGCAGCGCGTGCACCCGTCCCTCGCGCAGCGCGTGGCAGACCCGCGCCATCCCGACGGGGCCGTCGGACTCCTGGTGCCGCTCCAGCAGCTCGGCGCGCCTGCGGTCGAGCCACTCGTCGAGGGAGCGCTCCACGTCCTGCTCGAACTGCCCGTGGTCGTCGCGGCTGCCGTGCTCCACCATCGTCACCCGGTCGGCGGACTTCGTGCCGAGGTGGTGCAGCAGGAACGAGCGCGACTTCGGCTCGCCCGCCACCAGGATCACCTCGGTGCCGAGCCGGCGTACCTGCTCGTCGATCTCCTGGGCGACGGCCACCGCGTTCTTCTCCCACGCCTCGTCCACGGCGCGTTCGTAGCGTTTCTGCGACCAGCCGCCCTGCGCGGTCTTCTGCAGGGGCCACGCGGCGGCCTCCACGGTCGCCTTGCGCGGCGAGCCGCCGCCGAAGGCGGTGAGCTCGGCGCCCGCGTGGTCGATGATGACCCGCAGATGCGGCACGTTCTCGCCGCGCTGCATGAGCAGGGGCGTCACGTGCGGCAGCGGCGACCACATCGCGAGCTCGCGCGGCGTCCGGTCGAGCGACTCGGCCAGCACCACGTCACCGTGCGTGGCGAACAGCGCCCGCCCGGCGGCGGCCCGCATCGCCTCCTCCCGCAGCGCGTCCACGGTCGCCTTGTCGGCGTGGCCGTCCTGTTCGAGCCGGTCCCGTACGCCGCGCCAGTGGCTCTCCCGCTCCGGCCCGGTCAAGGCGCCCACGTAGACCGACGCGTAGGGGCCGCGGCGTTCGTACAGGGGGCGGATGAAGTCGAGCCGCACGGGTCACCACCTCCCCTGCTCGACGCCGATGCCGAGCGACTGGGCGATGTCGGCCATGTTCTCGAAGTTCCGATCGGGGAGGGCCTCGACCATGTCGAGCACCCGATCGGGCGCGCCCTGCCGCTGGGCGCGCCGCAGCAGGTCCTCCTTGGAGGTCGGCCAGTGGGTGTCGCTGAGCCATCTGGCCAGTTCGCTGCGGACGTCCACGTCCTGTTGCGTCATGCCCTCGGGCACACCGGGCTCGTGACCGGGCGGGTACGACTGCGTGGACTCCTCATCGGCCGACCGCATGGCCTCGGGCTCCTTCCATTCCTCGGCGTGCGTCGAACCACCGCCGCGCACCATGCCCTCGGTTTCGTGCTTCTGCTGGTCGTCCATGCGGGGCCCGTGCTTGTCGCTCCCACGTTGCATAGTTCCCTCACTCCTCTCAGTGCGCCCCTACCCCCGCTTTCGTGGGCAAACATCGCCGGTGTGTAGCCTGCCGAGCGTGTTCGATCCCGACGTGAGCATCGCCACCGCCCGGCTCACGCTCCGGCCGTTCGGCCCTCAGGACGAGGCTCGGGTCCGCTCGATCGTGCAGTCCGGCGTACGGTTCCTCCCGCCGGGCGCCCCCTCCGATCTGTCAGGCGTCCAGCAGTGGCTCAGGAACGGCGTGCACCAGCCGCACCGCGCCGGCCAGGGCATCCACCTCGCGATGACCGGGGCGGACGGGCTCATCGTGGGCGCCGTCAGCCTGTTCAAGACCTCGTGGACGGCCGGCACGACCGAGGTCGGCTACGCCGTCCACCCCCTCCACCGCAACCGCGGCCTGGCCACCGAGGCCGTACGCGCGCTGACGGCCTGGGTGTTCGCCACCACCCGGCTGCGCAGGATCGACCTGACCGCCAACCTGGACAACCTCGCCTCGCTCAGCGTCGCCAGGAAAGCGGGCTTCACCTGGGAGGGCGTGCTGCGCGACGCCGTACTGGAGGAGGACGGGCCGCACGATCTGGTCGTTCTCGGCCTGCTGCGCGAGGACGGCGGCCCGCCCGTTCCGCTGCTGCCCAGGAACAGCCTGCGCACCCCGCGGCTGCTGCTGCGGCCGCCGTCCGAGCAGGACGTCCCCGACCTGGCCGCCACCGGCTCCGACCCGTTCACCCAGGCCATGACCGGCATCCCGCGCGGCTACACCGAGCCGCACGCGCGGGCGTTCATCGAGCACACCGAGCGCATGCGCCTGCGGGGCCAGGGCATCGCCTGGACCGCCGAGGAGCTGGCGAGCGGCCGCTTCGCCGCCGACGTGGACCTGCGCGATCTCGACTGGAACAACAGGACCGCAGAGGTCGGCTACATGACAGCGCCGTGGGCCCGCGGCAGGGGGTACGCGGGGGAGGCCGTGCTGGCCATCGCGCGCTGGCTGTTCCACCGGCACGCCTTCCGCCGGCTCCAGCTGCGCGCCTCGGTGGCGAACACCGCCTCCCAGCGGGTCGCGGAGAAGGCCGGCTTCGTCCGCGAGGGCGTCGCCCGCGCCTGCCTGGGCGGCGACGACCTGATCGTCTACAGCCTCGTCCCCTCGGACCTGGACTGAGGGCACAGCGGACTGACCTCCGCACCCTTTGTGAAACCCCTCGGCAACCGTCACCCTTGAGGGAAGGACGGTGAGGCAGTGATGATCACGGTTGTCGGGTGGGACGGATCCGAGCTCTCGGCCACGGCGGTGGCCAGACTGCAGGAGGCCGCGCTCGTCGTGGGGCCCGACGCCCTGCTCGGGCGGCTCGCCCTGACCGCGGCGACCGTGCCCGACGGCTCGCTGTTGCAGACCCTCGACGACCACCTCGAACAAGGCGAGGGCCCCGCGGTCGTCCTCGCCGAGGGCGATCCCGGCTTCTTCGGCGTCGTCCGCGCCCTGCGCGCCCACGGCCTCAAGCCGGACGTCCTGCCCGCCATGTCGCCGGTCACCCGCGCCTTCGCCCGCGCCGGGCTCAACTGGGAGGACGCGCTGGTCGTCGCCCCGTCCGGCCCGGGCGAGCTCGGCCGGGTCGTCAACGCCTGCCGCGCCCACGCCAAGGTCGCGCTGCTGGTCGCGCCCGGCGTCGGCCCCGCGGAGATCGCCAGGGAGCTCGCCCCCACCACGCCCCGCGTGCTGATCGTCTGCGAGGACCTCGGCGGTCCGGACGAACGCGTCACGCACAGCCGCATGGGTGAGGCCACCACCCGGCCGTGGAAGGACCCCGACGTGGTCCTCGTCATCGATCCGCTGCAGCGGCCGAAGGAGGCGAGCTGGGTCGCCGGCGCGCAGCCGGGCCCGAAGGAGTGGGCGCTGCCGTTCGAGAGCCGGGTCCCGGCCGAGGTCAGGGCGTACATCCTGGCCAAGCTCGGCCCCCGGCTCGGCGACCTGGTGTGGGACGTCGGCGCGGGCGCCGGCGAGATCGCCGTCGAGTGCGCCCGGCTCGGTGCGGCCGTCATGGCCGTCGAACGCGACGAGGAGCTGTGCGCCCGGTTGCGCGCCAACGTGCTGGCGCACGGCGTCAAGGTGGCGTTGACCAGGGGCCAGGCCCCGCCCGCGCTGGAGCCGCTGCCCGACCCCGACGCCGTCTACGTGGGCGGCGGCGGCCCCGACGTGGTGGCCGCCTGCGCCGCCCGCGGCCCGCGGGCGCTGGTGTGCGCGCTGCGCAAGGTCGAGCAGGTCACCGCCGTGCTGGAACAGCTGCGCGAGCACGGCTACCGCGGTGAGGGCACCCAGATCCTGGCCTCCCGGCTGAAGCTCGACCCCGACGGCTCCCACCGGCTGACCGCCGCCGAGCCCTTTTTCGTGGTGTATGCCACACCCGCGCACTCAGCGTGACCTGTCCCGTACCAGTGCGGATCGGTTATCCTCGCGTGACTTTGTCTCACCGCACCGGAGATCCCTCACCATGAAGCCGCCGCTCCTGCTGATCGGGCAGGGCTCCCAGGACGACGCCTACGCCGCGGAGTTCGGCAGGTTCGTCCACCGCCTGCGTTGCCGCCTCGACCAGACGGGCGCCGACGTTTCGGGTGGCTACCTGGAGCGGGCCACGCCCCGGCTCAGCGAGTCGGTCGCCTCTCTGGTGGCCCGAGGGCACCACCGGCTCGTGGCGCTGCCGCTCAGCCTGAACAGGCTGGACGAGGAGCTCTCCGACGCGCTGGCCCTGGAGCAGCGGCGGCACCCGACCCTCATGTACGACTACGGCCGCCCTCTCGGCCCCGACCCGCGCGTGCTGGCGCTGCTGGCCGAGCGGCTCAAGGAGGCCGCGGCCGACATCTCCCGGCCCCGCGCGCTCGAACTCGTCGGCGCCCGGCCCCGTCTGCGTCCCGTGGACGCGACGCCGACCGACGACCCCCACGCGCACGTCGAGCCGGGGGAGACCGCGGTCGTCCTGGTCGGCGAGGGCTCCACCGACGCCACCGCCAACGCCGAGATCCACCGGGTCTCCCGGCTGTTCTGGGAGACGCACGCCTACGACTACATGACCGTGGAGACCGCGTTCGTGTCGCTCACCCCGCCCGGCGTGCCCGGCGGGCTCGAACGCTGCCGCCGCCTCGGGGCCAAGCGCGTGATCGTGGTGCCCTACCTGCTGTTCGCGGGCGGCATGCTGGAGCGCGTGTGGGCGCAGGCCCTGGCCTACGGCGCGGGGCACCCCGACCTCGACATCCGGTGCGCCGAGGTGATCGGCGACTGCGAGACCCTGGCCGACGTCGTGATCGACCGTTACGAGGAAGCGCTGCGGCTCGTCCCGCAGGAGGAGGCCGTCCGTGCTCGCTGAGACCATCGCCGCCATCCGCTCCGCCGACCCGCAGGCCGTCGCCGACGCCCGCGCCCACCAGGACCGCCTCACCAAGCCGCGCGGCTCCCTCGGCGTCCTCGAGGAGATCGCGGTACGCCTCGCGGGCGCCGCCGGCGTCAGCCCGCCGCCGATGCCGGGGCCCGCGGCCCTGGCCATCTTCGCCGCCGACCACGGCGTCTACGCCCGTGGCGTCTCCCCGTGGCCGCAGGAGGTGACGGTGCAGATGGTCGCCAACTTCCTGGCCGGCGGCGCGGTCGCCAACGCCTTCGCGGCCCAGGCCGGGGTGTCGGTGACCGTCGTGGACGTGGGCGTCGCCGCCGACCTGCCCGGCGCGGCCGACCTGGTCGACCGGAAAGTCGCGTACGGCACCGCCGACATGACCCAGAGCCCGGCGATGACCGCCGACCAGGTGCTCCAGGCGTTGGAGGTGGGCATCAGCGTGGCGCGTGAGCTGGTCGCGAAGGGCGCGCGCTGCCTGATCACCGGCGACATGGGCATCGCCAACACCACCGCCTCCGCCGCGCTCGTCTCCGTCTTCACCGGCAAGGACCCGGCCGAGGTGACGGGGCGCGGCACGGGCATCGACGACGAGACACACGGACGCAAGATCGATGTCGTCCGCGAGGCCCTGCGGGTGAACGCGCTGTCCGGCGCCTTCGAGCCCGGCGAGGCGTTGCGGGCGCTGGCCGCCGTCGGCGGGTTCGAGCACGCGGCCATCACCGGGTTCATCCTGGGCGGCGCGGCGGCGCGCGTGCCGGTGGTCCTCGACGGCGTGATCGCGGGCGCCGCCGCCCTCGTGGCAGCCGCGCTCGCCCCCGCCTCGGCCGACCACTGCGTGGCGGGTCACCGCTCCGCCGAGCCCGGTCACGCCACCGCGCTCGCCCACCTCGGCCTGCGCCCGCTGGTCGACCTGGAGTTGCGGCTCGGCGAGGGCACGGGCGGCCTGCTGGCGTACCCGACGCTGTGCGCGGCCGTCCGCGTGATGCACGAGGTCGCGACCTTCGATTCGGCGGGAGTGACGGAAAAGTCCGTGTGATGATGGGGCCGTGTCACGTTATGGAGCGATGTACGGCCCCGACATCACCTTTCTCGGTATAGACCGCTGCGACGTCGCCGATCCGGCCAGTTACGAGGGCGCCGACGTGGTGATCATCGGCGCCCCGTTCGACGGCGGGACCTCCAACCGGCCGGGCGCCAGGTTCGGCCCGATGGCGCTGCGCCAGGCCTGCTACCTGCCGCACGACGGCTCCAGGCCCAGCCTGGCGCTGCGCGTCGACGCCCTGCGCGACCTGCGGGTGCTCGACGCGGGCGACGTCGAGTGCTACTCCGGCGACGTGGAGGGCTCGCTGGCGGCGATCGAGGAGGCCGTGCACCGCATCGCCGCCTCCGGGGCGATCCCGCTGGTGCTCGGCGGTGACCACACCGTCGCGCTGCCCGACGCGCGGGGCACCGCGCGGGCGTACGCGCCGGGCCGTACCTCGATGATCCACTTCGACGCCCACGCCGACACCGGCGACATCAGCTTCGGCCACCTGTACGGCCACGGCCAGCCCATGCGCCGGCTCATCGAGTCGGGGGCGATCAGGGGCGACCGGTTCCTGCAGCTCGGGCTGCGCGGCTACTGGCCGGAGCCCGAGACGCTGAGCTGGATGGCCGCCCAGAACATGCGCTCGTACGAGATGACCGAGATCGTCGCCCGCGGGCTGGAGGAATGCCTGACGGAGTCCTTCGGGATCGCGCTCGACGAGTGCGACCAGGTCTTCCTGTCGGTGGACATCGACGTCTGCGATCCCGGGCACGCCCCCGGCACCGGCACGCCCGAGCCGGGCGGGCTCACCGCCAGGCAGCTCCTCGACGCCGTGCGCCGGATCTGCTACGAGCTGCCGGTGGCCGGGATGGAGGTGGTCGAGGTGGCGCCGCCCTACGATCACGCGGACATCACCGCGTACCTCGGGAACCGGGTTATCCTTGAGGCCCTGTCAGCGATGGCCAGACGCCGCAGAGACGACGAAGGCGGGCCGCGCTGGGATCCGCGACAGCCTCTGCTTGACGGCCGTTAACACGTGCGCAGCAAATGACATGGTCGAAGCCGGTAGGTTTACCTCTTAACACAAGCTTCGCGAACGGGAGATTCCCCCCATGGGCCCATACCTCCTCGGCCTGCGGCTCTCCGGCCGCCGGGTTCTCGTGGTGGGCGGCGGCCGCGTCGCGCAGCGGCGGGTCCCCGCCCTGCTCGACGCAGGTGCGGAGGTCACCGTCGTGTCGCCGTCCGTCACGCCGGCCCTCGACGACCTGATCGCCGCCGGCCGCGTCACCTGGCACGCCCGGGCGTACGAAGTCGGCGACTGCGACGGCGCCTGGCTCGTGCAGGCCTGCACCGACGACCGCTCCGTCAACACCGCGATCGCCGCCGAGGCCGAGGCCAAGCGCGTGTGGTGCGTCCGCGCCGACGACAAGGACGCCTCCGCCGCCTGGACACCCGCCTCCGGCCGGGTCGGCGAGATCAGCGTGGCCGTCACCGCGGGCGGCGACCCGCGCCGGGCCGCCGGCATCCGCGACGCGGTCGTCGAGGCGCTGCGCGACGGCACGGTCGACGCCCGGCGCAACCGCACCAAGCCCGTGGGCGTGGCCCTCGTCGGCGGCGGCCCCGGCGACCCCGGCCTCATCTCGGTGCGCGGGCGACAGCTCCTCGCCCAGGCCGACGTGGTGGTCGCCGACCGGCTCGCGCCGCGCGCCCTGCTCGACGAGCTCGCCCCCGACGTCGAGCTGGTCGACGCCGCCAAGGTCCCCTACGGCAGGTCCCTGCCACAGGAGACGATCAACGAGCTGCTCGTCGACCGTGCCCGCCAGGGCAAGTTCGTGGTGCGGCTCAAGGGCGGCGACCCGTTCGTGTTCGGGCGCGGCGGCGAGGAGATGATCGCCTGCGCCCAGGCCGGCATCCCCGTGATCGTGGTGCCCGGCATCACCAGCGCCGTCGCGGTGCCCGCCGCCGCCGGGGTGCCGGTGACCCACCGCGGCGTCAGCCAGGAGTTCCACGTCATCTCCGTGCACGTGGCGCCCGACGACCCCAAGTCGACCGTCGACTGGCCGGCGCTGGCCCGTTCCCACGGCACGCTGGTGCTCCTGATGGCCGTCGAACGCCTGCCAAAAGTGGCCGAAGCACTCATCCAGTACGGACGTTCGCCGGAGACTCCCGTAATGGTGGTGCAGGACGGTACCCTTCCGACCCAGCGGGCGGTTGCCGCTTCGCTTTCCACCGTGGCCGACCGCGTGTCCGCGGCTGGGATACGGCCGCCGGCGATCGTCATCGTCGGCGACGTCGTGAGGGTCGGCCAGGAGGTCGAGATGGTTCGAGCGGAGCGCTTGCCGTGAACACGGCCATGGATGACGGGCGACACGAGTCACCTGGGGAGCAGACGTTGCGGTTCCGCCCGGTGACCGACGATGACCTCGAAGGGGCGCGTCCCGACGCCGGCCCCAACGGCGAGCAACCCCACCCCACACCCGACGAGTCCGACGACCGTTCTGGGCGCGATCTCGACGACCAGGGTGATTCTGGGCTCGGCGTGCGTGCTGAGGCCGCTTCCGAGGGTCGGCGTGAGTTCGGGTCTGACGACCGTTCTGGGCGCGATCTCGACGACCAGGGTGATTCTGGGCTCGGTGGGCGTGCTGAGGGCGCTTCCGAGGGCCGGCGTGAGTTCGGGTCTGACGACCGTTCTGGGCTGCGGTCCGGCGATCGGCACGAGCCCGCGTTCGGCGGCGGTGCTGGGGCCGTACGTGACGACCGTCGTGAGCCCGGTGCGCGTGAGCGGCGTGACGGCGGGGAGTCGGGCGGGCCTCGTGACGGTGCGGTGGCGGGCGAGGAGGAGCCGCCTGCGCGCAGGCCGTCCCTCTTCGAGAAACCGGCCGCGCTGCGGCAACCGGCCGCTCGGGTCTTCCCTCCGGCTGAGCCGGAGGAGCCGTCCGGGCGTCCGTCCCTCTTCGTCCGGCCTGCGTCGCTCGACGGTCCTGGCCCTGACGCCGAGGCGTCTCTCGGGGGGCCTGACCCGGATGCCGGGGCGGGCACGGCACAACGGCCGTCCGATGAGCGGTCGTCATCGGCGAGCCCGTCTCCCACGGCTGAGCCGGAGGAGCTGTCCGGGCGTCCGTCCCTCTTTGTCCGGCCCGCGTCGCTCGACGGTCCTGGCCCTGACGCTGAGGCGTCTCTCGGCGGGCCTGACCCGGATGCCGGGGCGTCTCTCGGCGGGCCTGACCCGGATGCCGGGGCCGGCACGGCACAGTGGCCGTCCGATGAGCGGTCATCGGTCTCCCCGTCCTTCACGGCCGAGCCGAGCGAGGAGAAGCACTCCTCGGCTCACCTGACCTTCAAGCCCGAGAGCGAGCCCGAACCCGAGCCCGAGTCCGCGTTCGCGCTGCCCTCGGCTTCCGACGGGGACTCGGCCTCCGACGGGGACTCGGCGGACAAGGTCACCTCCGCGTGGCGTTCCGGTAGCGCCAGTGACGCGGAAGCAGACGCAGCCATTGACGTGGCAGTGGACAGCGACACCGCCGAAGTGGGCCGCGGCGACGCCACCGGAAGGCGGCCCGGCATGACCGCGGAAGCGGGGAGCACCGGCGACGCCGTCGAAGACGGGGAGGCGACGCAGGACGACACCCCCGAGGCCGCCGTCACTGCGGTGAGCGCCGCTGAGACTGCTGCGACTGAGACCACCGGCACCTCCGACGCCTCAGCCGAGACGGGTGACGACGACGCCGCCAGGGCGGTGGCCGACGGCGCCACCGATGCGGGCGGGCGTGCGGCGGGCAGCGAGCCCGCCGAAGCCGCCGGCCGTGCGGGCGATGGCAGATCAGCCAACCCTGCGACAGAGGCTGAGCCTCGCGAGGCTGCCAACGCTGGCGGCGATGGTGAGCCCCGCGAAGCGGCAGACCGTACGGCAGACGGTGAGGCGGACGGCGAGGCGGACGGCGAGGACGGCGCAGTGGCCGGCCGTGTGGCGGACGGCGAGGAGGGCGGGGCGGATGGGCGTACCCGGAAGGACAAGAGCGCTGAGGGGGGCGGGGAGGCACCGAGCGGTGAGGTAGCCGGATGGGCGGCGGCCACGCCCGTCGGTGAGGGCGTGGCCGAGGAGGAGTTGCCCGCCGAGGTGGCGGAGGCGCTCACGACGGCGCTGGCCACCCTGCGCGACACCGTCGCCGGCCTGCGCTTCGGCCTCGACCTCCCCGGCGCCGAGGAGGCCAAGAAGGCCAGGGCGGCCCTGCTCGCCCAGCTCGACGACTACGTGCTGCCGCGGATCAGGACGAGCACCGCCCCCGCCCTCATCGTGGTCGCGGGCTCGACCGGCGCGGGAAAGTCCACCCTGGTCAACACCCTGGCCGAGAAGAACGTCTCACGCACCGGCGTACGCCGCCCCACCACGGGCACCCCCGTCCTGGCCTGCCACCCCGACGACCACAAGTGGTTCGCGGAGGGCGAGCTGCTCGGCACTCTCCAGCGCCTCGACAGGCCCGCAGCCGGCACCGCCGAGCACGGTCTGGTCATCGTCCCGACCGAGAAACTCCCGCAGGGCGTCGCGCTGCTCGACACCCCCGACATCGACTCGGTGGTCGAGGAGCACCACGAGATCGCCCACCGCATGCTCGACGCCGCCGACCTGTGGATTTTCGTGACCACGGCCGCCCGCTACGCCGACGCCCCCGCGTGGAGCCTGCTGCGGCTGGCCAAGGAGCGCGGCGCGCGGTTGGCCATCGTCCTGTCGCGGGTGCCGCAGAGGTCCACCGATGTGGTGCTCAAGCACTTCGTCCGCATGCTGACCGAGTACGGCCTGGGAGAGATCGACCGGTTCGTCATCCACGAGTCCAAGGTCGCCGACGGCAGGCTGCCCGACAGCGAGGTCACCGAGTTGCGGCTGTGGCTGGCCGAGCTGTCCGTCGACGACAAGCGCCGGGCGTGGGCCGTACGCGAGACCCTCGACGGTGTGCTCAACAGCTTCCGCACCCGCGTCCCCGCGCTGGCCAAGCATCTGGAGGCGCAGGTCGCGTTCCGGGCCGAGCTGCGCGGCGACGTGGAGGCGGCCTTCCTCGGGGCGCTCGCCGACCTCGACAAGGCCTCGAAGAACGGCTCGCTGCTCCACGGCGAGGTGCTCGCCCGCTGGCAGGACTTCGTCGGCTCCGGCGACCTCATGCGTTCGCTGCGGCTGCGCAGGCGCGGGCGGGCGGCCAGGCAGGCCCCCGAACGGGTGCTGGCGTTCAAGGCGGCGATCCGCGCCGGGCTCGAGTCGGTCATCGTCGCCGCGGCCAACCGGGCGTGCGAGGAGGTGGCGGCGCGCTGGCGGCACCGTTCCCCGCTGGGCGCCAAGCTGGCGGAGAGCCTCGACCGGCCGTCAGACGACCTCGTCCGCCACACCGGCCGTGCCATCGCGTCCTGGCAGGACCACCTGATGGAACTCGTACGCACCGAAGGGGTGGCCAAGCGCTCGGTGTCGAAGGTCGTCTCGTTCGACCCCGACTCGCTCGCGCTGATCTTCATGGTCGCGATGTTCAGCGGGGGCAACGGCGAAGGGGTGCCTCACCGGCTCGTCAACGCCGTGCTCGGCGCCGAGTCCTTGCGCGGCATCGGCGCCAAGGCGTTGAGCGACCTGCGGGCGAGGGTCGGCATGCTGTTCGACGAGGAGGCGCTGCGTTACGCGCAGGCTCTAGACTCGGCCGGCATACCTGACGAATCCGCCGCAACCCGCCTATACCAGGCAACGTACAACTTTGAGGTCGCTCGATGACCACCATGACCACCAAGCCGGGGCTCGCCGCTCGGCTTTCCGCGCTCGCCAAGGTGGTGGAGCTGGGCCGAGGGCGGCTCGACAAGAAACTGCTCGACGAGGCCGCCATGCTGCTGCTGCAGGCCGGCGACCGGCTCAAGCTGTCGTCCGAGCACACCGTCGTCGCCCTCGCGGGCGGCACGGGCAGCGGCAAGTCGTCGTTGTTCAACGCGATCTCCGGGCTCGAGCTGTCGCCCACGGGCGTACGCAGGCCGACCACCGCCCGTACCCACGCCTGCGTGTGGGGTGTCGAAGGGGCCGGGCCGCTGCTCGACTGGCTGCAGATCCAGGAGCGCCACCGTTTCTCCCGCGCCAGCGCCCTCGACAGGGGTGACGGCCAGCTCCACGGCCTGATCCTGCTCGACCTGCCCGACCACGACTCGATCCGGGCGCTCGCCGACACCGAGGCCGACCGGCTCATCGGCCTGGCCGACCTCGTGGTGTGGGTGCTCGACCCGCAGAAGTACGCCGACGCCTCCACCCACCGCCGCTACGTGACGGAGCTCGCCGGACACGAGGCGGTGACGGTGTTCGCGCTCAACCAGGCCGACCGGCTGACCGCCGAAGAGCTGGCCGAGCTGGTCATCGACCTCAACGATCTGCTGCGCCGCGAGGGCGTCGAACACCCGAGCGTCGTACCGACCTCGGCCGCCACCGGGCGCGGCGTAGAAAGCCTCAAGAGCGTCATCGCCACCGCGGTCGCCCGCCGGCGCGCGGCGATCCACAAGCTCGAAGCCGACCTGCACCGGCTCGAACGCCGCATCAGCGAATCCATGCCGCTGGGTGAGGCGCTGTCGTCGCCGTCGTCGGTCGACGAGGCCCGCCGGCTGGGCTTGACGGACGCGCTGTGCGACGCGGTCGGCGTGCCCGCGGTGGGCGACGCCATGGAGAACGTCTACGCCGAACGGTCCAACCAGTGGGTCGGCTGGCCGTACCCGCGGTGGATCGGGAAGTTCCGTACCGACCCGCTGAAGAGCCTCCGGCTGGACGACGTGAGCAAGGAGATCCGCGGCATCACCACGGCCTCGGTGAGCGCGCAGTCGGCCGAGGTCGGCAACGCGGTGCAGGCGCTCGCCGACGGTCTGTCCATGGGGATGCACCCGGTGTGGCGCACGGCCGTGCACAAGGCGGCCAGGTCGAGGTCGGGCCAGCTGCCGCAGGCCCTGACGGACGACCTCGCCCAGGTGGCGCCGCAGCTCGACCGCGTGCCGACGTGGTGGCGGGCGCTCATGCTGTGGCAGTACTTCCTGGTGCTGGCCTTCGTGGCCGGCCTGGCCTGGCTGGCCGTGGGGCTGTTCATGCCGGAGCAGCTGCCGCCGTCGCTGGAGTTGCTGGGCGACAGCGCGACACTGCCCTGGGTGGGGCTGGCCATGGCGGCCGTTCTGGGGCTGGGGGCGTTGTCGGGCATCGCGTCACGCAACTTCGTGGAGTTGGGGGCGTCGCGGGAGCGCGAACGGCTGGAGCGCGAGATGCGCCGCAAGGTCGCGGCGGTGTCGGCGACGATGGTGGTGGAGCCGGTGGAAACCGAACTCAACCGCCACCACTCCTTCTACACCGCCCTCCGCGACCTGTCCGCCTGACACTGGAACGGCCGGACCGCCCTGTTCGACCCCGCGGTCCCGGTCACCCAACCTTTGTGGTCCCGGCGAAGCTGGCTGTCGCTGTTCTACGGCGGCCAGGCCATGCCCAACCTGTACGTCGCGCTGTCCGCCGTGGCCGCCACCGGGTTCGTGGCGCTGGGCGGACGGTCATGGGCGATCGCGGCAGTCACCCAACCTTTGTGGTCCCGGGCACTCAACCTCTCGGTCTCCGACGCCGGCCGCCGGTCGCAGGTGACGTCGGCGGCTGGGCGTCGTTCGGCGTCGGCCGTCAGCAGGCGAACCCTTCCGCATGCGGTGGACGGGAGTCCGGCCCGGAGGGGTGGCCGGATCCGTCATCCACAGGCGAGGCGCACGCGCCTCCCTCTTTCCACAGAACCCCGTTCGGCGATCTGCGGCCGTGCCCGCCTGCGGCACCGTGTTCCCAGGTCGCGGGCAGTCGGCCCGCCGCATGGGAGGAATCACATGAACGACATCTACATCACACTCACCGGAAACGTCGCGGCAGAGCCCAGGCAGTACAACTTCGACGACGGCACCAAGGTCACCTCGCTCAAGGTGTTCACCTCACACCGCTATTTCGACAAGAAGACAGGCCAGTGGACCGACGGCGAGCGGGTCTGCTTCACGGTCCGCTGCTGGCGTGCCCTGGGGGAGAACGTCGCCACCTCCGTCCGCGCGGGACACCCTGTGGTGGTGTCGGGCAAGCTGCGCATCCGCGAGTTCGGCGCGGAGAACGAGCGACGCTTCGTGCCGGAGATCGAGGCCAGCGCGGTGGGCCACGACCTGCGCTGGGGCACGGGCGCCTTCACCAAGCCCGAGCGGGGCGGGGTGGGCACGATCAGCAAGGAGATGCGCGACCGGCTGGACGAGGAGACCCGCGACTGGGCCATGGGCACCCGCGCCGTCCGCCCCGTCACCTCCGACCACGCCACGACAAGCCCGTTCAGCGCGGACGACGGGAACGTACGCATCCTGGGCGCCCCCACCCTCGGAGCCGATGCCGACGAAACGCCCGCTGACACCGCCGACCAGCTGACAGAGGAACGAGTGGCAGCGTAACGCCCGCCCCGTGCGGGGGCGCCACACCAACCCAGCGCCTCCGCACGCCGGGCCCTCCAGGGGCGTCCCTCCGCAACGGATGTCGAGCGGATCCGGCGGGCCCCGAACGCCGTGCACGCTGCTACGACAACGAACACAGCGTGAGCACAACACCGAGTGGCTCCGTCATGATCAACACCCAGCACGGGTTCACGCCCGGGCGCCGATCAGTACTCAGCACGGGTTCACGCCCGGGTGCCGATCAGTACTCAGCACGTGTTCACGTCCGCGTGCCGATCAGCGCAAGCACGGGATCACGCCCGCGTGCCGATCGGTCCATGCACGTGGCCATGGCGACGGGGCTGAGCGCCGCGCCGATCCAGGTGGTCACGCCCAGAGCGGTGTTGAGTGCTGGGGTCGCATGTGACCGTTCATCGCACCGGCTGCTGATCAAGGAAGTCCGGGGGTTGGGCTGGGAGCGTACGAGGAGCTCCAGCGAAGGACCGCGCTGGGCAACGGCCTGTGACAGAAGCGATCGCGCGGAGGTGCGGAGAGGGGGGGTGAGGAACCCCGTGCGGCCGGATCTCGTGAGCGGATGGAGGACGGGCGGGGGTGGATGGAGGGGGGAGGAGGGGGGCATCGGCCAAGTCCCAGTGACACCCCCGAAGGTGGGCCGATGGTGTGTTGCCCCGTATCAATCTGGCTAGGGCAGCTGGTCGGTCCAGGTTACGCCCCGCACCATGGTCGCTCCTTTCCAGCGCTGCGCTCCATCGCCGCCCGCTCCTGGCTGGGGCGGGTCGGCTGTCAACGTACCGGTTCCCGTCGCGCGACGCACCCTCCGCAATTATTGTGTTACACATCGTTAGTCAGGGAGGAGACGGGATGGCGGTTACCGGTCACGCCTCGGTCAAGTCTCGCGGCGGTGTGTCAACGCTTGCTGGTCGCTGGCCGTTGCTCGGGCAACGTCGCAGCTTGGTGCTCTACCTGTGCGCCATCGTCGCTCTCGATCTCGGGGCGATCGCTGTGTTGGGGGCGTCCACCGCCTTCCGGTGGCAGGACGCGCTCACCTTCGGCGCGTTGATGGCGTGCGGGGCAGTGTGCATCGAGGCGAGCAGGCGGCTCGGCATGCCGGCGGGTGTCTCGCGAGACCTGTTGTCGGCCTGGTGGCTGCCGGTGGCGTTGCTCCTGCCACCGCTCTACGCGTTGTTCGCCCCCATCGTGCTGCAGGTCTTGCTCCAGGTGCGGGTGCGGGCGACGGTGCTGCACCGGCGGGTGTTCAGCTCGGCGGCGATCGGGCTGGCAGGCTGCACGGCCAGCGTCGCCTTCCACCAGGTCGTCGAGGACCCGTGGTCGTTGTCGCGGGGGAGCGGCCCGCCGATCCTGTCCGCGGTGGCGGCCGCCGTGTTGTTCGCCCTGCTGAACATCGGGCTCATTGCCGTCGCGGCGCACACGGCCGACCCTGACATCACCTGGCGGGAGGTCCTGTGGGACCGGGAGAGCGTGCTGCTGGACGTCGTCGAGCTCTGCCTCGGCGTCACGGTCGCCATCCTGTGCGGCCTCAACCTCGCCCTGCTCATCCTGGCGCTGCCACCCGTGGTGCTGCTCCAGCGCAGCCTCCTGCACGCCCAGCTCCAGGCCGCAGCCCGTACGGACGCCAAGACCGGGCTGCTCAACGCGGCGGCCTGGCAGCGTGAGGCGGACACCGAGATCGTCCGCGCCCGCCGCACGGGCGACAGCCTGGCCCTGCTGATCATCGACATCGACCACTTCAAGCGGGTCAACGACGCCCACGGCCACCTGGTCGGCGACCAGGTGCTGGTCGGGGTGGCGAGCACACTGCGCGGCCAGCTCCGCGACTACGACGTGGTGGGGCGCTTCGGCGGCGAGGAGTTCGTCGTGCTGCTGCCCGGCGCCGACAACGTGGAGGCCCGCCAGGTGGCCGAGCGGCTGCGCACGCACGTCAGTCTCATGGCCATCCCGGTGGACGACAGCCTGGTCAGGGTGACCGTCTCGACCGGGGTCGCGTTGATGAACGTGCACGGCGACGACCTGATCGACCTGCTGGCCGCCGCCGACCTGGCGCTGTACCGGGCCAAGGAGCTGGGGCGCGACCGCGTCTGCGTTCCGGCCGTGCAGTCCCCGCCGCCACGTTCGCTGCCTCACGAGCCCGCCTCCTGACCGGCGCGAACGAGCGGGCCGGGTGCGCGTCGGGAGGAGCGGCGGAAGCCTGGCTGGAGAGCCCCTAAGCTAGGGGGCATGCCGGAGTACATCTACACGCTGCAGCGCGTGCGCAAGGCGCACGGCGACAAGGTCGTGCTCAACGACGTCACTGTGTCGTTCCTGCCCGGAGCCAAGATCGGTGTCCTGGGGCCGAACGGCACCGGAAAGTCGACGCTGCTCCGGATGATGGCCGGTCTGGAGCAGCCGTCCAACGGCGACGCCAAGCTCATGCCGGGCTTCACGGTGGGCATGCTCCAGCAGGAGCCGCCGCTCAACGAGGAGAAGACCGTCCTCGGCAACGTGCAGGAAGGCGTCGCCGAGACGATGGCGATGCTCCAGCGCTACAACGACATCGCCGAGCAGATGGCCACCGACTACAGCGACGAGTTGCTGGAGGAGATGGGCAAGCTGCAGGAGCAGCTCGAGCACCGCAACGCTTGGGATCTCGACAGCCAGCTCGAGCAGGCGATGGACGCGCTGCGCTGCCCGCCGCCCGACGCCGACGTGACCAAGCTGTCCGGTGGTGAGCGTCGCCGGGTCGCCCTGTGCAAGCTGCTGCTGGAGGCGCCCGACCTGCTGCTGCTCGACGAGCCCACCAACCACCTCGACGCCGAGAGCGTGCAGTGGCTGGAGCAGCACCTGGAGAAGTACGCCGGCACGGTCCTGTCGGTCACCCACGACCGCTACTTCCTCGACAACGTCGCGGGCTGGATCCTCGAGCTCGACCGCGGCCGGGCGTTCGTGTACGAGGGCAACTACTCCACCTACCTGGAGGCCAAGGCCCAGCGGCTCAAGGTGGAGGGCCAGAAGGACGTCAAGCGCAAGAAGCGCCTGGAGGACGAGCTGGAGTGGGTCCGCTCCAACCCGAAGGCCCGCCAGACCAAGAGCAAGGCCCGCCTCCAGCGCTACGAGGAGATGGCGGCCGAAGCCGACAAGCACCGCAAGCTCGACTTCGAGGAGATCCAGATCCCGCCGGGCCCGCGCCTGGGCACGACGGTGATCAAGGCGGACGAGCTCACGAAGGGCTTCGGCGACCGCCTGCTGATGGAGGGCCTGACGTTCGACCTGCCGCGTAACGGCATCGTCGGCGTCATCGGCCCCAACGGCGTGGGCAAGACCACCCTGTTCCGCATGATCACCGGCAGCGAGACGCCCGACACCGGGTCGATCATCGTCGGCGACACGGTCAAGATCTCCTACGCCGACCAGACCCGGGGCGGCATCGACCCCAACAAGAACGTCTGGGAGGTCGTCTCCGACGGGCTCGACCACATCAAGGTCGGCAACGTCGAGATGCCGTCGCGGGCCTACATCGCGGCGTTCGGCTTCAAGGGCCCCGACCAGCAGAAGAAGGCCGGAGTCCTGTCGGGCGGCGAGCGCAACCGGCTCAACCTGGCGCTCACCCTCAAGCAGGGCGGCAACGTGCTCCTGCTCGACGAGCCGACCAACGACCTCGACACCGAGACCCTGTCGTCGCTGGAGAACGCGCTGCTCGAGTTCCCCGGCTGCGCGGTGATCACCTCGCACGACCGGTGGTTCCTCGACCGCATCGCCACCCACATCCTGGCGTGGGAGGAAGGCTCGAACTGGTTCTGGTTCGAGGGCAACTTCGCCGACTACGAGAAGAACAAGATCGAGCGTCTCGGCGCCGACGCCGCCCGCCCGCACCGGGTGACGTACCGGAAGCTGCACCGCGACTGACGGTGTGACGCCGTAACGGATTTCCATCCGTTACGGCGTCACACCACCCGCGCACGTGGCCGCGACACCCATGACACGAACCCCCGCCGGCTGCCGGGGTTTTCCTGCCGGTCGACAGTGCCGCGCGGTCGCTCGAGCCGCCCGAATTGGTGAGGCCCCCTGCCTCCGGGAAATGTCGGTGCGGTCATCTACGGTGGTGCCGTGACGGGCAAAAACTGTCCGTGGGAACCGCCGCTCGCCGGCACCGAGGCCGAGCACCTCGTCGGTGCGCTCGAGCGTCTGCGCGCGACGTTCCGCTGGAAGACCGACGACCTCGACGCGGCCGGGCTGCGGACCCGTATCGGGGCCTCCTCGCTGACCCTCGGCGGTCTGCTCAAGCACCTCGCGCGCGCCGAGGAGCAGATGTTCAGCACCAAGCTCAGCGGCACCTCCATCGGCGCGCCGTGGGCCGCCGCAGACTGGGACGCCGACCCCGACTGGGATTTCAACTCGGCCGCCGATGACACTCCCGACGCCCTTTACGCGCTCTGGGACACCACCGTCGAACGGTCCCGCGCGAGGCTCGACGCGGCTTTGGCCAACGGCGGGCCCGGCCAGCTTGTCCACCTCTCCTCGCCCGATGGCCGCCATGCCGCCCTGCGCCGGCTGCTCTGTGACCTGATCGAGGAGTACGGACGGCACACCGGGCACGCCGACCTGCTCCGCGAGGCGGTGGACGGACGGGTCGGTGAGGACCCGCCGGCTGGATGGCGGGCGAAGGGGAGCCGATCACGCCTGACCTGACGTCGGGCTTTGGGCCGGCTGGGAATCCGATGGGGCGGATGGGAGGTGCGCTCGTGGCTGGGCCGGAATACACCGCGGCCGACATCATGGTGCTCGATTTCGACGAGCACGTGCGCAAGCGCCCTGGCATGTACTTCGGTGTGGCGCTCGATGATCCGCGGCTGCCGACCCAGGTCTTGTCCGCGGTCGCGGGGCATGTCGCGCATCCGGCGGCGAGCGTCGCAGAGGTGCATTCCCTGTCGGCCGTGATCGACATCGTCGGCGATCTCTGCTTGAGGATGACGGTGGATCAGCCGCACGCCTGGCAGGACGCTCCGGCGTTGGGCTGGTTCGGCTCCCTGATTGGCCCCGAGTGGTGGCAGCCGGCGGCAGCGGCGGCGCTGTGTGAGAAGGCGTCCGTCGAGATGTGGCGCGACGGACGGGGCTTCCGCCAGGACCTGGAGGGCATCGACGTGCACGGCCCGTACTGCGACGCGGCGCACGGGCCGGGACACATCATCCTCCGAGACCGCCGTCACGGCACTTCCCGGCGATGCCGGTGACGTGAACTCGGGGCGTGCGTGAGCGGAACTGCCCGGCAGCGCCCGGTACGGACCCGGTACTGCTCGTTGCTCGAATGGTTCGGCGGCGTCGGTGAGGTGGGCGCGGGGGTGGGTGAGTGTCTGGTAGTGCGGGTGAGGTGCATATTCGTGTGGTGCTGGTGAGGTCATCTGCCTCGCGGTGTCGGGCAGGTTCGGGTCCGGTGCTGCTGGTTGCTCGAATGGTTCGGCGGCGTCGGTGAGGTGGGCGCGGGGTGGGTGAGTGTCTGGTAGCGCGGGTGAGGTGAACATTCGGGCGGTGCCGGTGAGGTGAACGTTCGGGCGGTGTTGGTGAGGTCATCTGCCCGGCGGTGTCGGGCAGATGATGTGCCGGACGTTCGGTGGCTTCCGGGGTTCGGGCCGGGTGGGTCAATCGGTTCTGAGGCGGGAGAGGGCGGCCAGGGACTCGACGAAGAAGTAGATGACGCGGAAGAACGCCAGCACATCCCCCCGTTCCAGCCGCAACTGCCGATACATCACCACCCGACCGGGATCGGCGCCCTCGCGCAGCTCGCGCCAGGTGTCCGCGCCGGCGGCCAGGACGTAGTCGGCCGCGCTCGGGTCGGAGCTGATCTCCGCCTCCGCGCACTTGCCGTCCTTCCAGCGCAGCACCAGATATTCGCCCGTTTCCCGCACGCCGAGCGCCCAGGTGGCGGTGTAGCCGGTGCGAGCGCGGTCGATCCAGTTCCAGTACGTCGGCAGTTTGCCCGCCCGCTCGGGACCGGCGTCCACGGCGGCCCGGGCGGCTTCGGCCCATTCCGAGGTGAAGAAACGCATGTGTCAGCCTCCGGCCAGCTCGGGCTCGATGCGGGAGACCATCTCGCGGATGTCGGGCGGGATCGCGATGCCGACGTCCGTGAGCTTCATGTGGAGCTGGCGGATCATGAGCCGCCTGACCTCCTCAGGCGTCCAGCCGAGCGACTCCAGCGCGAGCCGGCGGCTGGCGGCGCCGTTGATCGCGAGGATCGTCCGCAGCGTCTCGTGGATCTGCAGCAGCAGACGCGGATCCTCCTGCACGGAGTCGCGCAGGAACCGCATCCCGAACTGCACGTGTCTGGCCTCGTCGCGGCACGTGGCGGTGAACCCGGTGTAGTAACCGGGCAGGAACCCCCGCTCCCGGCAGTACGTCAGCGTGATCTTCATGACCGACAGCGCCAGCACGCCCTCGATCCACAGGAAGTACGTGGTCCCGTACCGTACTCGGGCGGCCGGGTCCTCCGGGTCCTTGCGCAGCTCGTCGGCCTGGTAGGCGAGCAGCCCGAACGGGCCGACGAACGTCTCCGACACGTGCTCGAACGACGCGTCCAGCACCTCCTGGACGGAGTCGCCCGGCATGCCGACCACCTCGCGGTAGAAGCGGTCGAAGAAGACGGTGTGGCGGGCCTCGTCCTCGATCTGGCTGGACATGTAGATCTTGGACTCCTCCGAGCCGCCCAGCATGAACACCGGCAGCTCCACCTCCACCTGCCGCTCCCCGTGGTGGAAGCCGGCGGAGATGCCGACGAAGGCGTCGCGCTCCTCCTGCGTCATGCGCTCGCGCCAGTCGGCGACGTCCTGGGAGAAGTCGAGCTCGTAGACGTCCCAGCGCTGACGCAGGTACCGCTTGTACAGCTCGGTGTAGTCGGGCAGGCGCTTGAGGTCGCGGTGCACGTACGCGAGCACGTCGTCGATGTCGAGGTCACGGATGCCGCGCAGGTCGGATTCGGCGACGTTGGTCAGCTCGGTCATGAGTCAGCCTCCCCGAGGGCGACGGGCGCGGGGGTGCGGGCGGAGCGCCGCCAGGGCCCATTGAACATCACGATCGCCGGGATGAACAGGATGAGACACCCCAGGGCCACGAAGAGCCACGTCTGCCAGCCGGTGGCCTCGACCACGTGCGGGATGACGAGCAGGCCGATCACGGCGATGCCCTTGCTGAGGAACCCGAACAGCCCCCACGCGGTGCCCTGCAGGCGCGGGTCGGCGTCCTCGGCGTCCTCGGAGTAGTTGGCCATCCAGGGGGCGTACGCGACGCCGAGTGAGCCGCCGAGCAGCGCGCCGGTCACCATCAGCGTGCCGGTCGAGACGTCCTGCCGGCCGAGCTCGACGGCGAGGTAGGCGGTGACGAGGACGGCCGCGACGGTGCCGCCGAGGGAGAACGGCTTGCGCAGCCGCGTACGGTCGGACAGCCGTCCCCTCACGATCAGGGTGATGAGGTTGAGGCTCCAGAACGCCGCCATGATCGTCGATGCCTCCGCGCTGCTGACCCCGAGCGCCCCGACCAGCATGGTCTGCCCGAACAGGGACAGCGTCACGTAGAGGACCAGCCACAGGGAGATGCCGACGACGTGCGCCCAGATGTTCGGCCGGCTGAACAGGGAGCGCAGGCGTGGCGGCGCCGACAGGTCCACGACCCGGGTGGCGGCGCGTTCGGTGTGCTGGATTCTCGCGCGCAGCTCGGGTGACAGGTCGGCGATGTTGAGCGCGATGACGATCGAGATGACCAGCGAGAAGCAGCCCATGATGACGAACTGCGAGCGCCAGGAGTTGTCGAAGATCGGCAGGGTCCAGCCGGCCACGGCGGCGGCCAGGAAGTTCGCGCCGACCGGGCCCCACGTCCAGAAGCCGAACGCCTGGGCGCGTCCCAGACGGGGGGAGAAGTCGCGGATCAGCGGTGCGGTGCTGGCCATGGCGACGCCGTCCACGAACGCCAGCACGATCCGGACGATCAGCAGGTCGCGCGGTGTATGTACGAGGGTCATGACGAAGCAGAGCACCGCCGTCAGCGCCATGAGCGGGATGAGCAGGCGTACGCGGCCGAGCCGGTCGGTCAGACGCCCGCCCAGGATGGAGGCGATCGCGCCGGCCACCGCCGCGAGGCCCGACACGGTGCCGTACGTGGCCAGCGACATGTCGAGGTCTTCGAGCAGCAGGGGCACGACGGGCGCGATCTGCCCTTCGTAGGAGCCGATGAGGATGGCCAGCACGGCCATCGTGAGGATCTTCATCCGGCGTGCGCCGGTCGGGTATTCGTCGAGCTCGCGGACATAGGACAGCCTCATGGCCAGCCTTTCTTCTCGCCTCCCGGAGTCGTTCTAGAAGCTAGCTCTAGAATTGCCTTCTTGGATGCTGCTCCCCACAGGGGGCTCCGTCAAGAGTGAGCGAGACGTCTACGGCTAGAATGAAATTCTAGGATTCCGAGAAGTGAGGAGCCCCCCGCGTGGACCTGGAACTGGACGGTCTCGAGGTGTCCTTCGACCACACGGCCGTGGCCGCGCCGCGAATCAGGGATCTGCTGCCGATCTACCGTGACCTGCTCGGCGGCCGGCACCTGGGCGGAGGTGGCGACAACCGGGTCGCCGGTTACCGCACGCTCCAGCTGAGCTACGCCAACGGCGGCAAGGTGGAGCTGATGGAGCCGCTGGCCGGATCGACGTTCTTCGACAGCTTCTTCGAGCTCAGCAGGGGGCGGGGCGGCGTCCACCACCTCAACTTCCACGTCAACGACCTGGGCGCCGCCGTGGCACGCCTCACCGCCCGCGGCTACCGCCTGCACGGGCTCAACCGGTCCGATCCGCGGTGGCAGGAGGTGTTCCTGCACCCTAAGGAGGCGCACGGCGTCCTGATCCAGCTGGCCCAGCCGGGCTTCCGTGAGGGCGACGAGCCCCGCCCGTCCCTGGACGAGGTCCTCGCCGGCCAGGGCCGCAACGGCAACGGCATCCCCAGCCCCTGACTCCTCCGGCCCGACCGGATGCCGACCCACGTCGCACGATGCCGCGCCCGCCCGGCAAGCGGATGTGCGTGTCCCCGTGCCGGCCCGCCTCCGTCGTGATGGCGTCCACCTCCCGAGGCCCGCTCCACAACGCGGTCGTCACATCGTGGTGATCCGTGCACCAGCCGGGGCTCTTGAGCGGGGACAGAAGCTAGATCTAGAGTGTGATTCTAGAAACTATGAATTGGGGAGGCCGATGAAGCCGGCACCTAAGCCCACGCCCGAGACCCAGCCGTTCTGGGACGGCACGGCCGCGGGAGAGCTGAGGATCCAGCGCTGCCTGTCGTGTGAGCGGCACTACTTCTACCCGCGGCCGAACTGCCCCCGGTGCGGCGGCGACCAGGTCGAGTGGGTCCGCGCCAGCGGCCGCGCGACCCTGTACTCCTACGTCATCAACCACCGCCCCGCCCCCGGTTTCGAGGACGAGGCCCCGTACGCGATCGCGGTCGTGCAGCTGGAGGAGGGCGTGCGCATGATGACGAACATCGTGGGCGTGGAGAACGTCCCCGAGAAGCTGCCGCTGGACATGGAGCTGCAGGTGGTGTTCGAGCAGCGCGGCGACGTTCATGTGCCGCTCTTCGAGCCGGCGGGAGGCGCCCGATGACCGTAGTGATCGCGGGGGCGGCAGAGACCGACGAGGTCGGCAGGCTGCCCCACCACTCCACGCTGCAACTGCACCTGGAAGCCGCGAGGAACGCCCTGGCCGACGCCGGCATGACCATCCACGACATCGACGGCGTCGCGACGGTCGGCACCCCCGGCCCCATCCAGATCGCCCACGCCCTCGGCATCACGCCGGCCTGGCTGGACGGCACGGGCGTCGGAGGGTCGTCGTTCCTGTTCCACGTCCGGCACGCCGCCGCCGCCATCCGCGCCGGGCTGTGCCGTACGGTGCTCATCACCCACGGCGAGTCGGGACGCTCCCGCGTCGGCGCCGGCCGCTACGGCATGAGCCCCGACTCGATCCTCGGCCAGTTCGAGCTGCCGTACGGCGTGGTGGGGCCGCCGACGTCGTTCACGATCACGGCGCTGCGCTACATGAAGGAGACGGGCCTCACGCACGAGCAGCTCGCCGAGGTGGCGGTGGCGCAGCGGCGATGGGCCAACCGCAACCCCCGGGCCATGTTCCAGGACCTCATCACGGTGGACGACGTGCTCGCCTCGCGCATGGTCGCCTACCCGTTCCACCTGCTGGAGTGCTGCCTGGTGACGGACGGCGGCGGCGCGCTCATCGTCACCACGGAAGACCGCGCCCGCCGTTCACCGGTCTACCTGCTCGGCTCCGGCGAGTCGGCCGAGGCGCCGATGATCTCCCAGATGGAGGACTTCACCACCTCGAAGGCGTTCCGGTTGTCGGGCGAGGCGGCGTTCGCGGAGGCCAAGATCGGCCACGAGGACGTCGACCACCTCATGATCTACGACGCCTTCGCCCACGTGCCGATCTACGGCCTGGAGGATCTGGGCTTCGTCGGCCGCGGCGAGGCGGGGGCGTTCATCGCCGAGGGGCACACGTCCCCGGGCGGACGCCTCCCGCTGAACACCAACGGCGGCGGCCTGTCCTACACCCACACCGGCATGTACGGCATGTTCGCCATCCAGGAGTCGGTGCGGCAGCTGCGCGGCGAGGCGGCGGCGCAGGTGCCCGAGGTGGAGATCAGCGTGGTGCTCGGCAACGGCGGCATGTTCGCCTCCGCCGCCACCCTGGTCCTCGCCAACCGGCTGCCGTGAGACCCGAGGCCGGGCACGCCGTTCAGAACGGAAGCGGGGGCACCTGGGCGCGCAGACGCGCACCGGTCCCCGCGTCCGCGGGGAAACGTACGCGCCCGCGCGGGTCGATCGACACTCCGGTGGCGGGATCGTCGTCGAGCAGCAGCGCGCTGTCGAGATCGAGGTAGTCGGCCCAGGCCGCCAGCTGGGCGGTGGCCGAGATGCCCACGGTCGATTCGGGCATGCACCCGAGCATGACCGACAGCCCCTGGTCGCGGGCCGCCCGCGCCACCTCCGCGGCCGGGCTGAGCCCGCCGAGCTTCAGGGGTTTCACGTTGACGCCGTCGAAGCCGTCCCGGCAGCCGGGCACGTCCTCGACGGCGGTCACCGACTCGTCGGCGATGACCGGGAAGGCCGCCCGCCGGCGGACGCCGGGCATCTCGCTCCCGAGGGCGACGGGCAGGGGCTGCTCCAGCAGCGCCACGCCGAGCTCCGCCATGGCGTCCAGGCTCGCCAGGAGATCGTCGGGCCGCCACGCGCCGTTCCCGTCCACGTAGAAGGGGGCGTCCGTCTCGGCGCGCAGCAGCCTGAGGACGTCGAGGTGCTCGGGCCCGGCTATCTTGATCTTGTAGATGGGCCAGCCCGGCTTGTCGCGCAGCTTGCGCACCATCGCCCGCGGCTCGTCGAGCCCGATGCTGTACGCGCTGACGGCGCCGACCGCGCCGTCGGCACCGAGCAGGGCGCGCACGGGCCGATCCCGCACCTTGCCCCACAGATCCCACAGCGCCACGTCGACGGCGTGCAGGACGAACGGGTGCCCGTCGAGCCGTTCCCGCAGCGTCGGCCACAACCGGTCCGGAGCCGCGGGAGCGGCCTGTGCGAGCCACGGGCGCAGGCTCTCCAGAGCCGCGCCCATGGCGGGAATCGCGGAGTTGTACTGGGCGGTCCGGAACGCCGGGGCCTCACCGAGCCCTGTCATCCCATCGTGTTCGACGGCCACCACCAGCGCGGGAATCGCCTGGAAACCGTGAGCGGCCACCCGCCAGGGATCGCGTACCCGAAGCTCGATCTCGATCCAGCGCAACCGCACGCCATGCCCCCGATCAGCGGGAATATCTTGAGGTCAAGATATATCAGGCGTCCAGGTCACCAGGGCGTCCAGGGCCTCGACGTGGGAGCCGGTGACGAGCAAGGGGTTGATCTCCAGGGACTCCAGGCCGTCGCCCAGCGTCTCGGCGAAGGCCGCCACCCGGGCCACGACGTCGGCCACCGCGTCCAGGTCAGCCGGCTCGCCGCCGCGCACCCCCTTCAGCAGGGCCGCGCCGCGCAGTTCCGACAGCGCCGTACGCACCTCGGCGGCGTCCACCGGCAGCACCCGCAGCGCCGCGTCGCGCAGCACCTCCACCCAGACCCCGCCCAGGCCCACGGCCAGCGTCAGGCCCCAGGCGGGATCCCGTACGATCCCGACGAGCAGCTCGATCCCGCCGCCGCGTTGCGGCTGGACGAGCACCCCTTCCATCGCGGGCACCGCCTCGGCCAGCGAACGGTACGCCTGCCGCACGTCCTCGTCGCCGCCGAGCCCGAGCCGTACGCCGCCGATGTCGCTCTTGTGCCCCAGCCCCTCGGCGGCCACCTTGAGCACGACCGGGTAGCCGAAGCGCCCGGCCGCCGCCACCGCCGCGTCCTCGTCGCGTACGAGATCGGAAGGCACCACCGGCAGGCCCGCCGAGGCGAGCAGCGCGGCGGCGCGATGTTCGGCCCACACGCCCCGCGCCCCGCCGGGAACCGCCGCGGGCACGGCCGGAGAGACGGCCGGAGAGACGGCGGGGGAGCGGGACAGCAACCGCGCCCGCGTCTCCGACCATCGCACCGCCGCCCCGATGGCGTGCAGGCCGTGCTCGATCCCGCCCGCGATGTACGGATAGCCGGTCTCCTGCTGCACCCGCCGCCCGAACGCGGTGACGTCCGTCAGCACGTTGCTCACCACCACGACGGGCACCGGCGAGGCGGCGATCCGCTGGGCGCTGGCCGAGTACAGGGCGAAGGTCGGCGCTGGGTCGGCCGGCTCCACCCGAGGCGGCTCCGACAGCAGCATGACGATGTCGATCCCCGGATCGGCGGTGACCACCTCCAGCGCCCGGCCGAGCAGGGTGCGGTCGATGAGGACGTACCCGGTGACGTCGAGCGGGTTCTGCACCGTCCCGAACGCCGGGACGATCTCCCTCAGCCGCGCCACCGTCTCCGGCGCGAACGGCGGCAGCTCCAGCCCTTCGTCCTCGGCCCGGTCCGCGATGATCTCCGATGCCCCGCCGGACGGCGTGACGACGCCGATGCGCCGCCCCGGGAGCGGCCCGGTCGAGGCCAGCAGCCCGGCCGTGATGATGAGGTCCTCCAGCGAGCGCACCCTGATCACGCCGAGCTGGCGCAGCGCGGCGTCGATGACGTCGTCGTCGCCCACGAGCGCCCCGGTGTGGGCCTGAGCGGTGTGCGAGGCCAGCTTGCTGCGCCCGATCTTGAGCGCCACGATCGGCTTGCCCGCCTCCAGGGCGCGGCGGGCGACGCGGGAGAACTCGGCCGGGTTCCTGATCGACTCCAGGAAGAGCGCGATGACCTTGGTGGCGGGGTCGCCCACGAGGTAGTCGACGACGTCGGTGACGCTGACGACGGTCTCGTTCCCCATCGAGGTGAGCAGGCTGACGCCCAGGTTGCGGGCCTGCGCGAAGGCCAGCACCGAGCTGGCCAGCGCGCCGCTCTGCAACACCACGCCGACCGCGCCGCGCAGCAGCGGCTTCTGGATGGGCAGCCCGTACGGGGTGATGCCGGCGGCGGCGTTGATGTAGCCGTTGCCGTTCGGCCCGAGGATCGTCAGCTCGTGCTCGGCGGCGAAGGCGGCGATCTCGGCCTCCAACCGGGCGCCCTCCTCGCCGGACTCCCCGAACCCGGCCGTGAGCACCACGTACGACCGGATGCCCAGCTTGGCCCCGTCGCGCAGCACGCCGAGCACGGCCGCCGTGGGCACCATGACGTACGCCAGGTCCACCGGCTCCGGGATCTCCGCCAGGCTCCGGTAGGCGGGCGAGCCGTGCACCATGCCGCCGCGCGGGTTCACCAGGTGGACGGGGCCGGGGAACCCGTGCTCGCGCAGGTTGGCCAGCGTGCTGACCGACCATCCCGACTTGTCCGTGGCTCCGACCAGGGCGATGGAACGCGGATTGAACAGCTCGGCGACGGACATGGCGCTCACTACTCCCCGATGAGGCCGAGTTTGGCGTGTCCCTTGATCAGGTTGCGGGCGATGGTGCGGCGCTGGATCTCGTCGGTGCCCTCGAAGATGCGCAGCAGGCGCAATTCGCGATACCAGCGCTCGATGGGCAGTTCCTTCGTGTAACCCATACCCCCGTGGATCTGCAGGACCCGGTCGACGACCTGGTTGGCCATGACGGCGCCGTTCAGCTTGGCGATGGAGGAGGCGTGCCGCGCGTCCATGCCCTGCCCGACCCGCCAGGCGGCGTACAGCGTCAGCCACTTGGCGGCCTCGATCTCCACCTGCGAGTCGGCGATCATCCACTGGATGGCCTGGTACTCGGAGATGGTCTGGCCCATGGACTTGCGGATCTTGGAGTAGTCGATGGCCATCTGGAGCATGCGCTCGGCCGAGCCGATCGCGCGCGCCGGGATCATGTAGCGGCCCTGGCCGATCCACTGCATGGCCAGCTCGAAGCCCTTGCCGAGCTCGCCCAGGATGTTCTCCTCCGGCACGCGGACGTCCTGGAACACCAGCGAGGCAGGGCCCCACTGGCCCATGGTCGGGATCGGCTCCGACTTCCAGCCCATGTCCCGGTCCACCAGGAAGCACGTCACGCCGTGTTCCTCGGCCAGGGCGAAGACCATGACGAAGTCGGCCTCGTTGCCGCCCGTGATGAACGTCTTCTCGCCGTTGATGATCCACTCGTTGCCGTCGCGGGTGGCGCGGGTGCGGATGTTGCGGGCGTCGGAGCCCGCGCCAGGCTCGGTGATCGCGAAGCAGGAGCGCCGCTCGCCCTCGATGGTCGGGAGCAGGTAGCGCTGCTTCTGCTCCTCGGTGCCGGCGTAGAGGATGTTGTCGGCGCTGCCGCCGAACGAGAACGGCACGAACGTCCGGCCGATCTCCATGGCGATGATCGCGGACATGATCGGGCCGAGGGCCGCGCCGCCGTACTCCTCGGGGGTGTTGATGCCCCAGAAGCCCGACTTCCTGGCCTTGGCGCGCAGCTCCTGCAGCACGTCCGGGGCCAGCCCCGGGCGGCCTTCGCGCTCGTTGCGCAGCACCTCCGGCTCCAGCGGCATGACCTCCTTCTCGATGAAGGACCGGACGGTGTCGCGGATCTGCCGTTCCTCGGGGGTGAGCGAGAAGTCCACAGCCGCCTCCTGAGAATTTCTAGAATTGACCTCTAGGAAGACAGTCTTACTGTTGCGGGCTTGTGTCAAGAATCAGATTCTAGAATTTGGCGCGCTACGATGGCCGCATGGCACGCAAGTCCTCGTGGGAGTGGAGCCGTACGGCCCAGACGCGCAAGAGCATGCTGCAGGCCGCGCGCGAGGTCTTCAGCGAGCACGGCTTCGCCGACTCCAACGTCTCCGAGGTGGTCTCCCGCGCCGGCTCCAGCGTCGGCAGCCTCTACCACCACTTCGGCGGCAAGACCGAGCTGTTCCTCGCCCTCTACGAGGACCACCAGGCCTCCCACGAGCAGGCGGCGGCCTCCAGCGTGGCCAAGGCCAAGAAGGACGGCGTCAGCGACCCGGTCGAGCTGCTGATCGCGGGGGCGCGCGCCTACCTGGCCGGCGCCTGGGAGCGGCGCGACCTGGTCAGGCTCTTCATCGACGGCGACGGCCCGCCCGGCTTCGAGCTGTTGCGCCGCACGCGCGGCCGCGAGTGGGTGCGCCAGAACGCCGTGCTGCTGGGCGCCGGGGGAGATCCGCTCGACCGGTTCACCGTGGCGGTGCTGACCAGCATCATCGGCGAGGCGGCGCGCGAGGTGGCCACCTCCGACACCGAGGAGGAGGCCCGGGAGATCATCGAGGCGACCGTGACGCTGATCCACCGCCTCGATCCCCTCAAGTCCCTGCACGAGACCTGACGGGCGCCCGCCAGGCGGGCGCCCGTGACACCGGTCAGGCGACGACCGCACGGCCGCGGTCGAGCACCACCGTCCCGTCGTCCTTGGCGGTACGGAACACCACGTCCGTGCCGTCCACCCAGATCGACACCGTCAGCGACTCACCGGGGAACACCGGGCTGCTGAAGCGCCCCGACATCGCCTTGAACCGCGCCGGATCCGACCCGGCGACCGCGTGCAGCAACGCCCGCCCGGTCACCCCGTACGTGCACAGGCCGTGCAGGATCGGCCGGGGGAAGCCGGCCCTGGCGGCGAAGTCCGGGTCGCTGTGCAGCGGGTTGTAGTCGCCGGACAGCCGGTAGATCAGCGCCTGCTCCGGCCGCGTCGAGTAGGTCACCTTGTGGTCGGGAGCCCGGTCGGGCGCCGCCCACTCGTCGCGCGGCCCGCGCTCGCCGCCGAAGCCGCCCTCGCCCCGGATGAACACCGAGCTGCGCGAGGAGATCACCGGCTCGCCCGTCTCCGGGTCCACCGCCGTGGCCTCGGTGGTGACCAGCGCGCCCGAGCCCTTGTCGTAGATGCCGGTGACCTTCGAGGTCGTCCGCACCGAGCCCGCGGGCGGCAGCTCCCGGTGCAGCTCGAAGCCCTGCTCGGCGTGGACCAGCATGGCCGGGTCGAAGTCGCCGAAGCGCCGCCCCCGAGCCTGCGCGGCCAGCACGGCGAACGTCGGCAGCGCCCGCTGCCCCTTCTCCGTCGTGAACTCCAGCTCGGAGGTGCCGGCGCCGACGCCGAGCGCGTACAGCATGGTGTCCTTGGCCGTCCAGGAGCGCTCCTGCGGGTCGCCCTCGAGGCCGATCACGGAGTGGTCGAGCGGCATGTCAGTCCTCCCGTCCGGGGATGCGGCCGTTGGTCAGCGCGTTCGGCGCGGCCTTCTCGACCAGGGCGGGGATGACCGAGCCCAGCTCGGCCGGGTCCCACCGGCTGCCCTTGTCGACGCCCGGCCCGGCGTGCCAGCCCTCGGCCACGCTGATCACGCCGCCGCGGGCGTTGAACACCCGGCCGGTGATCGCGCGGGCCTCGGCGCTGGCCAGCCAGACGACCAGCGGCGCGATGTCGTCGGGGTCGGCGCCCTTGGCGCCCTTGGGCATGAGGTTCTCCGTCATGCGGGTGAGCGCGGCGGGGGCGACGGCGTTCACGGTGACGCCGTAGCGCTCCAGCTCCCTGGCCGCGATGACCGTCAGGCCGGCGATGCCCGCCTTGGCGGCGCCGTAGTTGCCCTGTCCCGGGTTACCGTAGATGCCGGAGGACGAGGTCGTGTTGATGATCCTGGCATCCACCTGCTCGCCCGCCTTCGCCTTGGCCCGCCAGTAGGCCGCGGCATGGCGCAACGGTGCGAACGTCCCCCTCAGGTGCACCCTGATGACGGCGTCCCACTCGTCGGCCGTCATGTTGACGAGCATCCGGTCGCGCAGGATGCCCGCGTTGTTGACCAGCACGTCGAGGGTGCCGAAGTGCTCGATGGCGGCCTTGACCAGCCGTTCGGCGCCGTCGAAGTCGGAGACGTCCTCGCCGTTGACGATGGCCTGGCCGCCCATGGCCTCGATCTCGGCCACCACCTCGGCCGCGGCCCCCGACGAGCCGGTGCCGTCCACCTCCGCGCCCAGGTCGTTCACCACCACCTTCGCGCCCTGCCGCGCGAACTCCAGCGCGTGCCCCCGCCCGATGCCCCTGGCCGCACCGGTGACGATCACCACGCGGCCTTCGACGATCCCGCTCATCCGACACCTCGATCCTTGACCGGCTGACGTTTGAATTGGATTCTAGTATTAAAATCTAGAAAGGACAGGCCCACTTGGCGCCGACGACCACGACCACCCCGATCGGCTACGCCTGGCGCACGTTGTCCGTCGTGAGCCTGGCCAGCGTGCTGACCGGGCTCGGCGGCAGCGCCATCAACGTCGCTCTGCCGGAGATCGCCCGGCACACCGGCGCCGACGCCACCGCCGCAGGCTGGATCCTTCTGGGCTTCCAGTTGACCACGACCGTCCTCATGGTGGTATTCGGGCGGCTGGCGGATTTGTTCGGCCGGCGCAGGATGTACCTCGTCGGGCTGGCCACGTACACCGTCGCCGCCCTGCTCGCGGGGCTCGCGCCGAACGCGTGGGTGATCGTCGCCATGCGCGTGGTGCAGGCGGTAGGGGCCGCCATGCTGCTCACCAACAGCGCCGCCCTGGTCAGCGACGCCTTCCCGCGCGAACGGCTCGGCGAGGGCATGGGCGTGTACGTCGCCTCGTTCTCGATCGCGGGGCTGATCGGGCCGACGCTCGGCGGCGTGCTGGCCGAGAGCCTCGGCTGGCGCTGGGTGTTCTGGTTCAACGTGCCGATCGGCGTGGTCTGTTTCGTGTGGGGGGCCATCGTGCTGCGCAGACCGGCCCCGGCGCAGCGCGAGGGCGGGCTCGACGCGGCCGGCAGCGCGCTCGTCCTGCTCACCCTCGGCGGGCTGCTGGTCGCGCTGTCGGAGTTCACCCGGCTCGGCTGGGAACACCCTCTCGTGCTCGGAGGGCTGGCCGCCTTCGTCGTGGGCCTGCCGCTGTTCGTCATCAGGGAGTCGCGGGCGGCTCACCCGGTCGTGGACATGAACCTGTTCCGCGAGCGGGCCTTCGCCTTCGGCACGCTGGCGTCGTTCCTCAACGCCGTCGCCCGCATGGGCATGGTCTTCCTGGTCGCGCTCTACTTCCAGGCCGTCAAGGGAGACGATCCCGTCCAGGCCGGGGTGAAGGTGCTGCCGCTCGCGATCGCGGCCATGATCGCGTCGGTGGTCTCCGGCTTCCTGCAGCGGCTGATGAGCGCGCGCACCCTCGCCGTGGCCGGGGCCGCGACGACCACGTGCGGGCTGGTGGTCATGCTGTCGGTGATGTCCACCGACATCCCGTATCCGGCGGTGGCGACCGGGCTCGTGCTCATCGGCCTCGGGTCGGGCGTGTTCCTGCCGTCCAACACCACCGCCATCCTCGACGGGCTGCCGTCCAACCGGCTCGGCATCGTCAACGCCATGCGCCTGATGGTGCAGAACACCGGCAACGTCGTGGGCACCGGCCTGGTCCTGTCGATCATCACCGCGCCGCTGCCCGCCGAGCTGCACGAGGAGGTCTTCGCCGGCACTCTCTCCCAGCTGTCAGGAGGCGCCGTCGAGCAGCTCGTCACCGGCTATCAATGGGCGCTCGGCTCCATGGCCGCCATCTCCGTGCTCACCGTGTTCGCCTGCCTGGCCCGGCGCAAAGCCGTCTGACGCAGACGATACGGTGGCGGACGTGGTTGAACGCACCCCAGCAGAACGGCACATCTATCCGCGTACGGTGAGATTCGCCGACGTCGACTCCCAGGGCCACGTGAACAACGTGCGCTTCCTCGACTACCTGGAGGACGCCCGCTTCGGCATGTTCAGCATCGATCCGTACGTCTCGGGCGACGAACCGTTCAAGGGCCTCGTCGTGACCCGGCACGAGATCGACTACCGCCGCCCGCTCGGCTTCCGGGCCGAGCCCGTCCTGGTCGAGACCTGGGTGACCGAGATCAGGCCGGTGCGCTTCACCCTGCGGTACGAGATCCGCGACGACGACACGGTGTACGTCACGGCGATGTCCGTCATCGCGGCCTACGACGCCGAGCGGGCCGCCCCGCGCAGGCTGACCGAGAGCGAGCTGTCCTACCTCAAGCGCTACCAGTCCTGACCCCGCATGAAACGCTGGTGGATGCTGGCGCTGGGTGTCAACGCGCATGCCGGTGTCACCCTGGGCCTGTTCGGTCTGCCCCTGGTCATGCCCGAGATCGAGCGGCACTTCGGGGTGCCGCTGGCGGTGGCCGGCGTGATCGCCAACGCCCCGGCCCTCGGCATCCTGGCCGCCCTCGTCGCCTGGGGCGCGCTGGCCGACCGGCACGGCGAGCGTCTCATCCTCGGCACCGGCGTGGGGCTGGCTGGCCTGCTGCTGGCGGCCGTCGCGTTCGTCGAGCAGACCTGGGCGGTGGTCGCGTTACTCGCGCTGGCCGGAGCGGCGGGCTCGGCCGCGATGGTCGGCGGCGGCCGGATCGTGCTGCGCTGGTTCGAGCCGCCCGAGCGTGGCGTCGCCATGGGCGTGCGCCAGGTCTCCTTCACCCTCGGCATGGCGATCGGCGCCTTCGCCCTGCCGCCCGCCGCCCGCGCGTACGGGCTGGGCGGCGTGCTGCTCGTGTGCGCCTGCGTCAGCCTGGTGGCCGCCGTGCTGGCCGGGATCTTCCTGGCCGAGCCGCCGCGCGCGATCACCGCGTCCGGCCCGGTGGCGGCCGGCTCGCCGTACCGGCAGCCGGCGCTGTGGCGGGTGCACGCCACCAGCGCCCTGCACGCCGTGCCGCAGGTGATCGTCAGCACGTACGGCGTGACCTGCCTGGTCCGCCTGTACGGCTGGGACGTCGTGGCCGCCGGTCAGCTCTTCGGCGTCGCGGCCATCTGCGGGGCCGCGGTGCGCATCGCCGCCGGCCGCTGGTCCGACCACTCGGGCCTGCGCATGCGGCCCCTGCTCCTGCTCACCCTGGCCAACCTGGTCGTGCTCGCGTTATTGGTGGCCGGCACCCTCACCCGCACCACGCTGGGCGCGGCCATGCTGGCCGTGGCCTCCGTGATGACCGTGGCCGGCAACGGGCTCGCCTACCTCAGGGCGGGCGAGCTGGCCGGGCCCGCGTGGGCGGGCCGGGTGCTCGGCACCCACAACACCCTGCAGAACGTCGTCTCCCTCGCGGTCACGCCGCTGGCCGGCGTGCTGATCACCGGCAGCGGCTACGGGGTGGCCTTCGCGGCCGGGCTGGCCTGCGCGCTCATCTCCCTGCCGGTGATCCCGTTCCGGCGGGAGCAGTCAGCCGGGCTGTGAGCCGCGCTCGAGCCACACCGCCGTGTCGGGCGGCAGCATGCCCCTGCGGACCGGGCCGCTCGCCAGGAGCACGCTGTCGTGCCCGGGCAGCGGAACGGCGTGCGTGCCGCAGTTGATCGCGCAGATCAGCGGGCCGCGGGTGAAGAAAAGCACACCCTCGGGAGAATCCAGCCACTCCACGGTGTAAGGAATCCTTCGGAGCAGGTCACGACGGATCGCCAGAGCCCGGCGGTAGAACTCCAGCGTCGAGTCGGAGTCGCCCTCCTGCTTGTCCACGCTCAGCTCCGCGAACGTCGCCGGCTGCGGCAGCCACGGCTCCACCCCGCCCGGCGAGAACCCGTGGGAGGGCGGATCGACCGTCCACGGGATCGGCACCCGGCATCCGTCACGCCCCGGCAGCTTGCCCTCCGACTGGAAGAACACCGGGTCCTGCCGCGCCTCCGCCGGAAGGTCGGTCACCTCCGGCAGCCCCAGCTCCTCTCCCTGATACAGGTACGCCGACCCGGGCAGGGCCAGCATCGTCAACAGCGCCGCCCTGGCCCGCGCCAGGCCCGTGCCGGGATCGGCCGTCTCGTAACGGGTGCGGTGGCGTACGACGTCGTGGTTGGACAGCACCCAGGTCGCGAACGGCACCGTCGACAGCGTGTCGTCGATCACCTTCCTGAACGCCGTCGGCGACCACGGCGCCTCCAGCCAGGCGAAGTTGAAGCTCTGGTGCAGCTCGTCGGGGCGCACGTAGCGGGCGAGGTCCTCGGGACTGTCGGTCCACACCTCGCCCACGGCCATCCGCTCGCCCGGATAGGCGTCGAGCAGCCGCCGCCAGTCGCGGTAGACGCCGTGCACCTCCGGCTGCCCCCACACCGGCGAGGACGTCGTGAACGACTGGTCGCCGACGTCGGGCAGGCCCTCCGCCTTGTACAGGCCCATCGCCACGTCGATGCGGAACCCGTCCACCCCGCGGTCCAGCCAGAAGCGCAGGACGTCGAGGAACTCGGCGTGCACCTCCGGGTTGCGCCAGTTGAAGTCGGGCTGCCCGGGCGCGAACAGGTGCAGGTAGTACTGGCCGTCCTCCACCTGCGTCCAGGCGGGTCCGCCGAAGGTGGACTGCCAGTTGTTGGGCCGGTCGCGGAAGACGTACCGGTCGCGGCCCTCGCCCCGCAGGGCCGCCTGGAACCAGGGATGCTCGGAAGAGCTGTGGTTGGGGACGATGTCGACCAGCACCCGCAGGCCGAGCTCGTGCGCGTCGGTGACGAGCGCCTCGAAGTCGGCCAGCGTGCCGAACAGCGGGTCGACGCCGCGGTAGTCCGCCACGTCGTAGCCGCCGTCGGCCATGGGGGAGGGGTAGAACGGGGTCAGCCAGATGGCGTCGACCCCCAGGTCACGGAGGTAGGGCAGGCGCTCGCGCACCCCGGGCAGATCGCCGACGCCGTCACCCGACGCGTCGGCGAAGCTGCGAACGTAGATCTCGTAGACGACCGCGTCACGCCACCAGGGGATATTCATGAGGCGTGTCATGCCCCGTTATGTAGGTGCGTTCACCATACTTTGGGCCGCGTAGACCAGATAGTCCCAGAGCCTGGTCTCCTGCTCCTCGGGCAGTTCGAGCGAGTCGACCGCGTCACGCATGTGGCGCAACCAGGCGTCGCGCTCGGCCTCGCCGATCACGAACGGCACGTGCCGCATGCGCAGCCGGGGGTGGCCGCGCTGCTCGCTGTAGGTCTTGGGACCGCCCCAGTATTGGATCAGGAAGCCCCGGAGCCGCTCCTCGGCGCCGGTCAGGTCGGCCTCCGGATAGAGGGGGCGCAGCAGCGGGTCTTCCGCGACCCCCTCGTAGAAGCGATGCACCAGGCGCCGGAAGGTCTCCTCGCCGCCGACGGCGTCGTAGAAGGAGGTGTCTGTCACGATTCTTAGACTAGGGGGTGCCGCGTGCAGCGGCACACCACAGGTGGGGCCGGTGGTCGCTAGACCAGGGCGGCCATGGCGATCCCGGCGTCGTCAAGAGCCGTCTTGACCCTGAGCCGCAGCTCCCTGGAGACCTCGGCCTGCGCGGCCGGCACCGTCTTGGCGGAGATGCGGAACACCAGCGAGCTGTCGGAGAGCTGCTCGACCCCGAACACCTGCGGAGCCTCCACGATCTTGGACTCGCGGAACTCGGTGTCGGCCCAGATCTCCTCGGCCACGTTCTCCAGCACCGCCCGCACGCTCACCAGGTCGGCGTCGTAGGGCACCGGCACGTCCATGTAGGCCCGCGACCAGCCCTGCGACTCGTTGCCCACCCGGGTGATCGTGCCGTTGCGTACGTACCAGACGCGGCCGTCGACGTCGCGCAGGCGGGTGATGCGCAGGGTCACCGCCTCGACCGTGCCGACCGCGGGGCCGACGTCGATCACGTCGCCGACGCCGTACTGGTCCTCCAGCAGCATGAACATGCCCGCGATGAAGTCCTTGACCAGCTCCTGGGCGCCGAAGCCGACGGCCACGCCGAGGATGCCGACGCTGGTCAGCAGGGGCGCGATCGGGATCGTCAGCCGGTCGAGCACGGTCAGCACCGCGGTGCCGAGGATGACGACCGAGGCGACGCTCTTGAGCACCGACCCCATCGTCTCGGCTCGCTGACGCCGCCGCTCGTTCAGCAGCGCGTCGACGCCGCCGACCGTGACGCCCTTGCGGAACCTGCTCGTGAGTGAGCCCCCCATGGCCGCGCGGTTGACCACCTTGGTGATGACGCGGTGAGCGACCTTGCGCAGCACGAACCCGAGGAACAGGATCAGGATGATGGTGGCCGCACTGGCCGCCACCTGCCCCCAGATCGCGTTGTCGAACCACCCGGCCAGCCAGGAGCACAACACTTCGTTCTGGCAGGTTCCGGCCATTTGCTGAGTCACCTGGTCCAGGTCCAGGAAGTCCGTGGGCGGCGCTGTGGGCGATGGCGACGGTGTCACCAACACGTGGTGGATCCCCCTCCGGAAGCGGTTCGGCCAACTGTTTGGACCGATTCGATCCAAAAATACAGCCGACCGAACCGCCCGCCGTCACATCACGCCGGGGAAGACGGGGACGCCGGCTCTCTGGGCCGCGGAGGGAGAGAGGCGGCGCCCCGATGACGGACGGCTCGGAACGGGACACACACCCGGAAGCATGTCCCGTGCCGGTTCCGTGAGGGATCGGGATCCCCCGAACACCCGCCCGGCGTGCCGGGCGAGCGGCTTGGTTCCGTACGGCGCACCGGCGCCGTACGGAGGTCTATGGAAAGGGCGCCGGCCGGAACCGGCGGAGTGACCAGAGGCCCGCCATGCGCGAGACCCTCCGCACCGGCCACTCCGCCGGCTCCTTCGAGCCGCCGCGGGTGTGGTGAGCCGTGGTGGCTGCGCTCCACCCGGTTCACCACGTCGTCACTCCCCCACGGCGGCGAGCACGCGGGCGACCTTCGTCGCCGCACCGGCCGGGTCGTCGGCGGTGTGCATCCGCTCGCCCCAGGACCAGCAGTACCACCAGTCAGGGATTCCGGACGCGTCGGCCGGCCGGCAGCTGACGTTCTCGGACAGGCTCGTCGCGTTCGGATTGATGACCCGAACGAACCTGCGTCCGCTCTGCGTCTGGACCACACGTGCGAGCAACCCTCGGGCGCCGAGCTCGGACACGAGACGCTCCAGAGGTTCGAAGTTGTCGTCCCCCACCGTTCGTCCTCCCTCAGGAATCGTTGCTGGTGCGCCAAAGATGTCTCAAGTCAAGGGCGGGCGCAACGACGGCCACATGCTCACAGGCTGTCGCTTCTCACTCATGGGATGTAAGAAACAGTCCCTCGGAGGACGATCCTTAACCGTAAAGTGAGTCGTGGCGTTTCCAAGACGTCCTCATTGCTTCATCATCATGGGTAGGCGCACAGCAACCCGGGGGCTACGCTGAGTCACCAGTTGCGGACCGGTCGAGACATGCGTGAGAGGGGCCGGGATGTCCGGCAGACAGCACAAGGAGACAGAGATCGCCCGGCGGATCCGAGCCAAGGGCCTCGCCGCCCAGCGGACGTCGGCCCAGATCGCCGACGAGATCCACGAGGCATGCTCCGCCCATTTCAGCACGACCCGCATCAAGTCGCACCGCCTCGCCCACGGCATCGCCCTGGCGGACGTGATCGAACAGGTTCGAGCCCTGTTCGAACGCGACTCCAAACCGACGCCGGGCATCGGCGAGACCCTCCTGTCCGCGTACGAGAGCGGGCTCAAGCGCCCGGGGCCCGAATATCTGCACTACCTGTGCACCGTCTACCGGGTCGAGCCCGCCGCGCTCGGCTATGACGGCCCGTGCATCTGCGGCAACAGTCACCGCGCGACGCCGAAGCTCGCCGAGCAGGTGCTCGAGCGGCCGGCGCTGCCGGCCGAGCGCGAGCGGCTCCACCCGTCGGTGGACAGCGTGCCCGACGCCGAGGAGGACGAGAACATCCTCCGCCGCACCCTGTTAAACCTGCTGAGAGCCGACACCGCCTTCTCCCAGCAGCTCGACGGGCCGATCCTCGGCGCGTGCGAGGGCATCAGGCGCCGGATGGACGAGACGCTCGTCGCGGCCACCGTGTCCGCGGCGATGCTCGACCAGTGGGAAGAGGCCACGATCAGCTTCGGCCGCCAGTACACGACCACCGCGCCGCTGCGGCTGCTGTGCGACGTGCTGCTGGAGTTGAGCGCCGTACGCACCGCGATGTCCCGCCGCCAGCCCATCGACCTGCAGGAACGCCTGTGCAGGATGGCCGCGCAGCTGTCCGGGCTGAGCGGCATGATCCTGATCAACCTGGGCGACCACCGGCTGGCCCGCTCGTTCTTCCGCACCGGGCGCACCGCCGCCGACGAGACCGGCGACCGCGCGCTGCGCGCCTGGATCTGCGCCCGCGAGTCGCTCGTCCCCCTCTACTTCGGTGACGCCCGCGAGGCACTCAACCTGGCGAAGAAGAGCCGCGACCTGGCCGGCTCCACGCCGTGCCCGGCCCAGGCCATGGCGCCGGTCGTCGAGGCCAGGGCGCTGGCCATGCTGTCGGGCGGCGAGAGCAAGAAGGAAGTCGTCGACCAGGCCAAGCGCGCGCTGGCGCGGGCCAGGAGCGCCTTCTCGCACATGAAGACCGAAGACCAGGAAGACGTCGCCTTCGGGTACACCGAGCGGCAGCTCTACTTCTACCAGGGCGACGTCCTCACCAAGCTGGGCCAGACGATCGAGGCGGAGGTGGTGCTCGACCAGGCGCTGACCAAGTACGAAGACCACATTCTCGACCAGACGCTGATCAGGCTCGACCAGGCCCAGTGCCGCCTGATCGACGGCGACGTCAAGGAGGCCGTGGTCATCGGCACACGGGCGCTGTCGCTGGTCAGCGACGAACATCTCACCGAGCTGATCGTGCGCCCCGCCATGGCGCTGGAACAGGCCATCATGGCGAGCGATCCGAATGCCCCAGGACTCGACGCCTACCGGGCCGAGTTGCGCCGGTCGCGGAGGCCGCAACTGAAAGGGGGCGGTGCATGAAACTGGCGATCAGACGTTATCGCTGGTCGGATCTCGACACCATCCTCGCGCTACACCGGATCTGCCTCGCCGAGGTCGGTCTGGTCCCCGGAGACGGGGTCTACTACGACGACGACTTCCCCCGCATCCAAGAGGTCTACCTCGCCTGCGGGGGCGACTTCCTGGTCGGGGAGGTCGGCTCGCGGGTCGTCGCCATGGGCGGCCTGAAACCCGTCGACACCGACACCGCAGAGGTCTGCCGGCTGCGGGTCCACCCCGAGTTCCAGCGCCGTGGCTTCGGCGCGGCCATGCTCGCCGCCCTGGAGCGGCGTGCGGTGGAGCTCCGTTTCAGCTGTGTCAGAGGCGACACCACGCTCAACCAGCAAGCCGCCCTGACCCTGTACGCGCGCCAGGGCTGGCGCGAGCTGTCCAGGCAGCGCGTCGGCGACCTCGTGGTCGTCTACGGAGAAAAACGCCTGATTCCGCCCGCCGTCGTCGAACGGTAGGCAACGACGGCCCCACCTTCCCCCTCCATGGGGCCGCTCCCGGCGTGACGTTTCCCGCCGATCTCCCTCGTCACCGACAGTGACGGCATTCGCGGCTGTGCATCCTGGAATCCCGCGTGAAAGGTGTGTACTTTCCCGCGTGGCGGACGGCCACGGATAAGGAAGTACGAACCCGCGGGTGAGGCTCTTACCACCCGGATGTAGAGGAACATCACCGACTGCTGGCTGTACATCTCCGGCTGCGAATAGTAGTGCCATGCTTTTCTCATGGCAGTCGTGCCCGCTCCCCGCCCCCTTCTGGGAGCCGTGCTTCTGTTGTTCGTCAGCGCCGCGTGGGGGTCGGCGTTTCCGCTGATGAAGGACCTCATCGAGCGTTTACCGGTGGAGGACCTGCTCGCCGAGCGCTATCTGCTCGCCGCGCTGACGCTGCTGCTCATCAGGCCGCGCTGCCTTCGGGGGTTGTCACGCCGGACGTGGATCAACGGGGCCCTGCTCGGGGTGATGTTCGGGGCCGGGCAGACCGGTCAGGCGGTCGCGCTCGGCAGCCTGCCGTCATCCGTGTCAGGGTTCGCCGTCGGGTGCAGCGTGATGTTCACGCCGATCCTGACGCTCGTGTTGTTCAAGGCGAGGGTGCCCCGGCGTATCTGGGCGGGGGTCGTGCTGGCGCTGGCCGGGATGACCTCGTTCACGCTGCTGAGCGGCGTGGAGGAGCACGAGTTGTCGGTGCTCGCGCTCGTCGTGACGCTCGGCGCCGCCGCGCTCTACTCCGGGCACACGATCATGCTGGCGCAGCTGTCCAAGCGCTCCGGGGGCTTTCCCGCGTACGCGCTGACCGTGATCCAGCTGTTCACCATCGGGCTGTTCACCGGCGGGGCCGCCGTGCGCGACGGGATCGACCTGCCGACGAGCCTGCCCGACTGGACGATTCTGGCTCACCTGTCGGTGGTGTCGTGCGCGCTGGGCTTTCTGGCACGTTCCTACGGGCAGGCCCACGTGCCGGCGGTGCCCAGCCAGGTGCTCATGTCGTCGCAGCCCCTGTGGGTGGCGGCGATCGCGGTGATCTGGTTCGGCGAGCGGCTCGGCTGGAGCATGGTGGTGGGCGGTCTGCTGATGGCCGGGGCGATGCTGCTCGCCCTGCCGTCCAGGACGGCTGCGCTGGGCACGGCACGCGAACGCGGGCGGCGCGAGCTGCTCACCGTCGCGGGCCGGGCCGCGAAGGCACTGGCCGACGTGCGGGTCAAACGCAGCGATGCGCTGCGGCCCGAACGCGGGCCGGCACCGTATCTCGTCAAGAGCGCCTGCGTGCACACCGAGACGTGCCCCTGGCACGCCCACGCACTCAAGGGCGGCACGGAGCCCAGCCTGGAGCGGCTGATCGAGCGCGCCACGCGCATCGTGCGCGCGAAGAACCCTCCGTCGCCGGGTTGCTGCCAGTCGGCGAACCCGCCGGGGCCGGGCTGCTGCCAGTCGGTCACGCTGCTCGGGCGCTGCCTGTGCGACCTGATGGAGGAATCGGAACGGGCCCCCGCGAGCAGCAGGGGGCGCTGGTTTCGCTCCCAATAGGTTAGATGAGCCATTCAAAAGGCAAGGGGTTTTTATCCATTTCCCTCCCACTTAGTCGCTATAAATCTTGATATTCGGCGGGGTGACCCAATAATGGGAAAATATCGAGAGTGGAGGGGAACATCATGAAGCGCATCGTCGTCCGCAAACCCGGAACCGCGAGGCTCGCCGGCGCCTCCAGCGTCATTCACAAGGGGTGACCGGGTTCCATCTCACGGTCCCGGGCGAACCGCCCGGCGCGCCGGAGGCCGCGCGGCTGCTGATCCCGTTGATAGACGGGCATCGCGGGCCGCGCGGCCCCTACACCGTCGCCGCCGCCCTCCTGCGTCATCTGGCGCCGCGGGCATGCGAACGGTCCCCTGAACTGGTGGCGGCCCACGACATCGAGATCAGGGCGGCGGCACCGGAGCTGGCGGCGATCGTGCCTGTCACGCGGAGCACGATCGAGACGGGGCTGCCGGAGGACGAACGCATTCTCGTGCCCGCGCCCCGCCGTACGCTCCGGCTGGCCAACGGGCTGGCGGAGTTCTTCCGCGAAGCGGTGCCGCCGGGGTCGGCGATCACCGTGTGCAACGGCGCGCAGGCCGACCCGACGGACACCGAGCTGCTCGACGTCATGATGCGGCGTATCCCGCCCGCGACGCTCGCGATCACGGTGTACGCCGGCGGCCCCGAGCCGCCGCCCGACACCCGCGACGCCGACGAGCTGTGGGCGCTCGTCGACCGGTGCGTGCGCGAAGGCTTCCTGCACGCCGCCGCCGAGCTGGGGGAGCACGGAATGGCCCGGACGGATCCGGGCGGCCCGCGATGGTGGCGTTTCGCCCAGCGTACGGCGACGGCGCTCGGCGGGCTCGGCCGTACCGAGGAGGCCTGGGCCGTCTGGGACCTCGTCCGGGTGAGCAGCCAGGACCCGGCGATGCACGCCGCCGCCGCGTACGGCACCGCCATGCTCGACGCCCGTCACCCGGACCCCGCCCGCCGTGACCTGGTCAGGGCCAGGGGCTGGGTCAACGAGGCGATCGCGATCTCCGGTCTGCTGCCCGACCCGGCCGAGCGGGCTTTCAAGCTGGGCTTCGACCGCAACGGCCTGGCGCTGATCGAGCTGCGCCAGGGCCGGCTCGACGCCGCGCTGGCGCTGGTCGAGTCGGCCATCGAGCTGGCGGGCGAGCTGGGGGAGCGGCATCCGCTGCACCGGATGGTGCTGCTGGCCAACCGGGCGCAACTGCTGGCCGCGTGCGGGCGCGCCAAGGAGGCGCTGGACGACTACGCGGCGGCCATCGCCGTCGATCCAGGCTTCCCCGACCACGTCCTGGAACGCGGCAACCTGCTGTTCCGGCTGGGCCGTCACGACGAGGCGCTGGCCGACTTCGAGCAGGCCATACGGGCCGGGCCGCCGCTGCCGGAGGCGTACTACAACCGGGCGGAGGTCCGTACGGTGCGGGGGGACGACGAGGGCGCGCTGGCCGACCTGGCGTACGTGATCGAGCTGGACCCCGGCTACCTGGACGCCTACATCAACCGCGCCGGGCTGCTGGCCGCTTCCGGGCGTGACGACGAGGCGCGCGCCGACGTCGAGACCGGGCTCCGGCTCGCGCCCGGCAATCCGCACCTGCTCACGGTGCTGGGGCAGCTGGAAACGGAAGCGGGCCGGTTCGAGGCGGCCGGGGCGGCGCTGGACGAAGCCGTGGAGCGCGACCCCGGGCTGGCCGCCGCGTGGGGGAACCGGGGCGTGCTGCGGTACGCCACCGGTGACCTGCAGGGATCGGTCGAGGACCTGTCACGGGCGGTCGAGCTGCAGCCCCAGGCCGACCTGTACGCCAACCGGGCGGTCGCCCTGCGCTCCCTGGGGCGCGCCGCGGACGCCGAGGCGGACGAGCGGCGGGCGGCACAGATGTCCTGATGGGACCATTGACTGCATGAGGGGGCGATTGGGGCGGGCCGCCGTGGTGTGCGCCGCTCTCGGGGTGTGGTGGTGGGCCACCGTACGGCTGGCGTGGGCGGGCGTCGGCTGCGCGGACTGGGGCTGTCTGCTGCCGGCCGTCGGGCTGCTGGTCCTGCTGAGCGCGGCCGCGGTCGCCGGGTCGGCCGTCGCGCTGGAACGCGTGGGCGTCCGCCCGGGCCGGCGGGTCGCGCTGACGGCCGCCGGAACGCTGCTGATCTTCCGGCTCGCCGCCGAGTCGCTGCCGTCGTGGACCTCGACGCTGGCGGACGCGGCCGCCTACGGAACCGCCAGCGCCGGCGCCGGAGCCCTGGCCGCCTTCATGACGCAGCCGGACGTGACCCGCGGCCGGCGCCTTGCGGCCCTCGCGGCGATCCTGGCCCTCCTGCCCGCGGCCCTCGCGTTCTCGATCGCCCGCTCCGGCCTGTGACGGTCTTTCACCGGGTGGGGACGAGGAGGGACTTGCCGGTGATCTTGCGTGCCTCGATGGCCGCGTGGGCCTCGGCCGCCGACTCCAGGGGGTACACGGCGCCGATGACCGGGCGCAGGCGGCCGGCCGCGGCCAGCTCCAGGGCCGCCTCCGACAGGTCGCGCAGGCTCCCCGGCGGCCAGGTCACCGCCGTCACGCGTGGCTCGGGCACGGTCATGGCGCCGCCCGCCATGCCGTGGGCGGCGAACCTTCCACCATCCTTGAGCAGGGCCTGCGCCGCCGCGCCGATCTCACCGCCGACCCCGTCGAAGACCAGGTCGAGCCCGCCGGTGGCGGCGCGTACGACGTCCGTCCAGCCCGGGTCGGTGTAGTCGACGGTCAGCTCCGCGCCGAGGCTCGCGGCCAGGTCGCGCTTGGCCGGGCTGCTCGCCGCGCCGACCACCCGGGCCCCGGCCTCCCGGGCGAGCTGCACGAGCAGGCTCCCCACGCCGCCACCGGCCGCCTCCACCAGCACCCACTCGCCAGGACCCGGAGCCGCCGCGCGCGTCAGCCCCACAGCGGTACGCCCGTCCGCCAGCAGCGCCACCGCCACCTCCGAGGACAGCCCACCGGGCACCGCGATGACGTCGCCGGCCGCGGCGACCGCGCGCTCGGCGTACCCTCCCAGTCCGCCGAGCGTGGTGACCACGCGCGCGCCCACGAGGGCGGGGTCCACGCCGTCGCCGGCCGCCGACACCGTACCGGCCACGCCGTTGCCCAGGACGGCGGGCAGCTCGGCCCGCCGCGGCCCCCGGTCGGCCCGCAGCTGGGTCTCCACGAACGTGATGCCGGCCACCTCCACCTCCACGAGCACCTGCCCAGGGCCGGGAACGGGGTCGGGGACCTCCTCCACGACGAGCGCCTCGGGGCCGCCGTACCGCCTCAGGACCACTGCGCGCATGCGACACCTCTCAAATCGGAGCGATCTACTCCGATCACCTTATCGGAGCGTTTCGCTCCGCGCTATCCTGGACCGCATGGGCACACGCGGCAGGCAGGCCGAGGCGAGACGCAACGATCTCCGCCTGCTGACGGCGGCGCACGAGGTGTTCACCAGGCAGGGGTTCGACGCGCCGGTGTCGGCCATCGCCAGGCAGGCCGGCGTCGGCATGGGCAGCCTCTACCGCCGCTACCGCACCAAGGAGGAGCTGCTCCAGCGCCTGTGCGTGATCGCCATGGAGCGTACGGTCGAGGCGGCCGAGGCGGGGCTCGCGCACGCCGACCCGTGGGAGGGCCTCTCGCTCTACGTACGCACGTGCGTGACCGACCGGTCGGGCGCGCTGGCGCCGGTCGCGGGCACCATCGAGGTGACCGACGAGATGTGGCGCACGGCCCGCACGTCCGAGGAGACGGCCGAGCGGCTGGTCGCGAGGGCCCACGAGGCGGGCGTGCTCAGGCGCGACGTGACGATGCTCGACATCTCCCTGCTCATGGAGCAGTTCAGCCGCCCCGCGCCCGGCCCGCCGAGCCCGGAGCACGACCACGTCAGGCAGCGGCTGCTCGCCATCGCCCTCGACGGGCTGCGCGCGCCGGGGGCGACCGCGCTGCCGGGCGAGCCGCCGACCCCGGAGTGGTACCGATCGCGCTGGGGCGACGCTCCGTAGCCACTACGGTGGTGGCCGTGGGCTTCAACGAGCTGATCGACAGGCTTGATCACAGTGCCAGCGTCCAGGCGGCGGGCATCAGCCGCGGCTACGGCGGGCCGCCCCTCCGTGAGGTGAGCGTCACCGCGGGCCTGACCCGTCTGCGCTGCGCCTCCCTGCTCAAGCCGCTGTACGCCTGGGTGAGCGCGGCCCGCGTGCCCGGCGCGCGCTGGCGCGACCTCGCCGAGCCCGCCGTCGTCGTCTCCTCCAACGCCGACACGATCGGCCTGTGGCTCGGCGTCGGCCCCCGCGTCATCCTCGACGACCTGTGCGAACGCACCGGCGTGCGGTGGGGGCTGCCCAACGGCGACCCCTCCAGGTTCGGCTCGGTCGAGGTCACGGCCGCCGAGGTGGCCGCGGCGTACGCGGTGTTCGCCCAGGCCGCCGCCGCGGGCGACCCGGCGGCCTGCGAGGTGCTCGGGTGGATGCGGCAGGTGAGCGACTCACAGGCGTTCGGCGCCCGTGAGGTGACGGGCTCGCCGGAGACCGCCGTCAAGTGCGGCTGGTACGGCGCTCCCGACGAGACCACCCTCCGTACACACGTGATGGCCCTTCCGCCGCGCACCGGCGCCAGGGTCACCGTCATCGTCGCGATGACCGCACTGCCGTACACGGGCGCCCGCGACCGGGAAACGTACCGGACCAACGTGACCCAGGGCCTGTCGGTCGAGGACGAACACGAAAAGGTCGCCGGCGAGGTCCTGCGCGGCCTGATGTCCACAACCCTCGCCGAACTGGGACACCGGTAACCCGACCCGTCGGACCCGTCGACGCGCAGACCGGTCGCAACCGCAGACCGGTCGGACCTGCAGACCTGCAGACCGGCCGGACCCGCAGACCGGTCGGACCTACAGACCGGCCGGACCCGCAGACCGGCCGGACCCGCAGACCGGTCGGACGTGCAGACCGGTCGGACCTACAGACCGCGTCGAACCCGCAGACCGGTCGGACGTGCAGACCGGTCGGACCCGCAGACCCGTCGGACCCGCAGACCGCGTCGGACGCGTCGTACGCGTCCGACCGGTTCTACGTGGCCGGCCAGTCCGGTCCGTCGGATGACCCGGCCGGCCCGGCATCTCCACCCGTCCGACCCGGCCACACTCCCGCCCGGCCCGCCGGATGCGGGCACCTCGGCGCCGGCAACGCCGTCCCCTCACCCCGGCCCTCAGCCCACGCAGCCGGGCACACCTCCGCCGGGCCTCAGCCCGTCCGGCTGGTCCGGGCGTGAGTATGATCTCGGCGGGTCGAGGTCGGCATGCGGGTTCGCGGGTGGAAGGGCGGGGGTTGCCGTGAGGGTCACCGTGCTGGGTGGCTGCGGGGCTTGGCCGGCGGCGGGGGAGGCGTGCAGCGGGTACCTGGTCGAAGAGGATGGGTTCCGGGTTCTTCTCGATGTCGGGTACGCGACTCTGCCACGGTTGTTGCACCACGTACGGGCTGCCGAGGTGGATGCGGTGCTGGTCACCCACGGTCACCCCGATCACTGCGCCGATCTCCATCCGTTGCTGCGCGCTCGCGTGCTGGGCGACTCGACGGTGGCGCCGCTGCCGGTTCACGCCCCGCCTGGCGCGCTCGACGCCGTTCTGGCTCTGGACGGGCCGCGCATGCTGGCCGGCGGGTTCGTCGCGCACGACCTGGCGCCCGGTGCGCCGCGCGAGATCGGCCCGTTCCGCCTCGACGTGTTCGACCTGCCGCACCACGTCCCCAACGCGGGGCTCCGGCTGACCGGCGCGAGCGGGCGGGTGCTCGCGTACACCGGCGACACCGGCCCCTCACCCGACCTTCTCGCGCTGGCCAGGGACGCGGACCTGTTCCTCGCCGAGGCGACCTACCCGGAGCGGGTGCCCGAGGAGGACGCCCCGTACCTGTCCACCGCGCGCGAGGCCGGCCGCACCGCGGCGTCGGCGGGCGCCGCGCGGCTCCTGCTCACCCACCTGTGGCCCGACACCCCGGCGGAGCCCGCCCTTGCGGCCGCCGCGGCGTCCTACGAGGGCGAGCTGTCGGTCGCCGCGCCGGGCGTCACCGTCGACCTGGGCTGAGGTCGCCGCGCAACCCGTCGGGGAAGGGCGCGAAGTACGTCTGATCGCGTACGTATCCGCCGGCCTCACCCGTGGCGTGCCGGCGCAGCGACGCGGCGGCCTCGTCCAGCGGCACGCGGCCCGCCTGGTAGGCGTCGATGGCCCGCAGCGCCTGTGCCCGGCGCGCGGGGTCGAGCCCGAGCATGCCGAGGCAGTGCTGCAGCACGTTGACGTTCCTGCCGACGGTGACGGGCGCGGCGAGCGCGCGCCGGAACACCGCCGTGTACTCGGCCGCCACTGCGCCGCGCGGCCGTGTCCCGGCGGCGGCCACCACGCGACCGGCCTCGCGGTAGAGCACCGGGTCGTGGGCGAGCAGCTGCATCTTGTGCCGCGCGTGGAAGACGACCAGATCGCGCGGCAGCCAGTCGCCCTCCAGCAGCGTACGGAGCCGGGCGTGCGCGAAGACCCGCTCCAGGAAAGCCTCCCGCGGCGCCGGGTCACGCAGCCGCCGCACGTCCTCCTCGTGCAGGCACCCGTCGGCCGGCGGGCCGGGAACCCAGTCCACGTACGGGGTGAGAGCGTCGATCAGGTCGCCGCCCTCGTCCAGCAGGCCCGCACGGATCGCCAGGCGAGGGCGTCCGGTCGTCCCGCGATGGACGGTCACACCGCTCATTGCAACGCGGCGGAACGGCCCCGGGCAACCAAACCCAGGAAGATCCCGCCGGTTGACCTGGAGTGGACTCCACTGCGTACGGTGACGTCATGAGCACTCCACAGCACAAGATCGGGTCGGGGTTCGGCGCCAGGAGCACGGCGGACGACGTGCTTCACGGGATCGACCTGTCGGGGCAGCTGGCGATCGTCACCGGCGGCTACTCGGGCCTCGGGCTGGCGACCACCCGCGCCCTCACCCGAGCCGGCGCCCACGTCGTCGTGCCCGCCCGCCGCGTCGGCCCCGCCAGCCAGGCGGTGGAGGGCATCGACGGGGCGGAGGTGGACGAGCTCGACCTGTCCGACCTCGGCAGCGTACGCGCCTTCGCCGAGCGCTTCCTCGCCACGGGCCGCAGCGCCGAGATCGTCATCAACAGCGCGGGCATCATGGCCTGCCCCGAGACGCGGGTGGGGCCGGGCTGGGAGGCGCAGTTCGCCACCAACCACCTCGGCCACTACGCGCTGGTCAACCTGCTCTGGCCGGCCATCGCGCGCGGCCGGGGCCGGGTGGTGTCGGTGTCGTCCGCCGGGCATCGCCGTACGGGCATCCGCTGGGACGACGTGCACTTCGAGCACGACTACGACAAGTGGGTCGCGTACGGCCAGTCGAAGACGGCGAACGTGCTGTTCGCCGTGCACCTCGACCGGCTCGCCCGCGACCAGGGCGTACGCGCGTTCGCGCTGCACCCGGGCGGCATCCTCACGCCGCTCCAGCGTCACCTCGCCAAGGAGGAGATGGTGGCGGCGGGCTGGATCGACGAGGAGGGCAACCCGGTGGAGCCCAGCTTCAAGACGCCCGAGCAGGGCGCGGCCACCCAGGTGTGGGCGGCCACGTCACCGCAGCTGGCGGGCATGGGCGGCGTCTACTGCGAGGACTGCGACATCGCCGAGGTCACCTCCGCGGCCGCGCGGTCGGGCGTGCGCGACCACGCCGTCGACCCCGAGCAGGCGGCGCGCCTGTGGGCGCTGTCCGCGGAACTCACGGGCATCGACGCCTTCACCGCCCCCTGAGCCGCCCCCTGAGCCGCCCGCTGAGCCGCCCACTGAGCCGCCCACTGAGCCGCCCGCTGAGCCGCCCCCTGAGCCGCCCACTGGGCCGCCCGCTCGGTTCACCCGGCGAGCCGCCCGCGCCCTGGGGTCACCGTTTCATCGCGCCGTCGGCGATGGCGTCGGCGGCCTCGCCGATGGCCACGCCGACGATCTCCAGCCGGCGTACGAGCTCGCGCTCCTTCATCGTGTCCGCCGTGATCTCCCCGGAGTAGATCCGCGAGATCTCGTACTGGTACATCTTCCGGATCACCCCGCCCACCTTCTTCGCCTCCAGAGCGTTCAGGATGACCACCGAGGGACGGGAGGCGAGGTCGCGGACGGCGCCCTCCAGCGCCTCGATGCCCGCGATGACCTGGTCCAGCATGGGGGAGAAACGAATCTGGTCGGGCACCCGGTAGAGGTGCGACTCGCGGACGAAGTCGCGCAACGAGTCCAGCACGTCGTCGATCGAGCGCGACAGCCGGAAGAGGTCCTCCCGGTCGATGGGGGTGACGAGGGCGTTCTTGAGCTCCTCGACCAGGCGGCCGCGTTCCTCGTCGCCGAGGTGCTCGATCGCGCGCATCTGCTCGTGCGCGCCCGTCCTGCCGACCTCCCCGCCGATCATGGCCATGGCCAGCCAGGCGCCCTCCTTGGTGGCCTGCAACTGTCCGAGCAGCGCCTCCGTGAGGGCGCTGTCCATGCGACCGGTCATCAGGTCGCGGATGCGCCGCAATCTCTTCATCGCCCTCCCGCTTCCGAGGAGCGCGTCTCGATGAGACATGCCACTCCTTCCGTGGCGCTCACGCGCCCCTTCTCACGACACTTCCAAGCTCGCGAAACCCTTCACCAGCAGGGCGAGGCACCATCCCAGCAGCCCGCTCGCGGGCAACGTCATCAGCCAGGCCGCGGCGATCTTGGTGGCGGCGTACCAGCGGACCCGGCCGCCGCCGTGGGAGACGCCCGCGCCGATGAGGCCGCCCGCGACGGCCTGGGTCATGCTCACCGGCATGCCGACGGCGGCGCACGCCATCACCGCGGCCCCGGCGCCGACCTCCGCAGCCACGCCGTGAGGGGGCCTGGAGACGATGATCTCCCGGCTCAGGGTCCGGCCCGCCTTGGGCAGCCCGTACATGGTGCCGAGCCCGAACAGCACGGCCACCAGCACCGTGTACTCCACCGGCGCTCCTGAGAAGCCGAGCGCCACCATGAACACGGCCAGCATCTTCTGCCCGTCGTTGGCCGCGTACGCGAGCGTCTGGATCAGGAAGCCGGCCCAGTGCCAGTGCCGCAGCGCCGAGGCCTTCGCCGTGGCCACCAGCACCCGGATCATCGCCCATCCCAGCAGCCCGCCCACGATCGGGGCCGCCACCCCGAACGCCAGCACCAGCGCCACCGAGCCAGGGGAGACCGGCAGCCCCCAGCCCAGCCCGGCGCCCGTCAGGCCGCCCACGACGGCCAGGGTGAGGCTGGTCGGCCGCCCCATCATGCTGAGCAGCATCACCACGGCCAGCGAGGCGACCACCGCGATGGCCATCGCGATCCGCCCGCCCGGATCCTCGAACGACGCCAGCCTGGTCACGAACGTCAGCGCCACCTGGTGCGTGAAGAGGGGGATGACCGCCACCAGCACGACGAGGGTGAGGATCCCGGTCGCGGGGCGCACCGTGGGCAGCTTGAGGCCGGTCGCAAGGAGGGCGCCGCCGTCGTTCATCCCCGACACGACGGCGAACAGGCCGGCGATCAGGGCCAGCACGACGACGTCCAACGGCACGCGCTCCATCCCGCCCCACCCGCCAGGGGCGGGACATGCTCCACTCTCCTACGACCTTGGAAGGCTCATTCATGGCCAAGAAAGGCGGCAGTGGTTCCCCGTCCTGCCACCCCGAATTCTGGTGTTTTGCTCCGTAATGTCAGATAACTACCCGAGATTGGGCGAAAGACCCGCGCCCCCGAAGCGCTCACCGGGAGACCGTCACCGCGGGTACCCTCGATCGAGGCCCAGGAGCCGCACCGTCCACGTCCGCGAGAGTGAAGTCATGACCAGCCCCGCCGCATACATCCTGACGTTGTCCTGCCCCGACCGCCCCGGCGTGGTGGCCGCCGTCTCGGGCCTGCTGGCGGGCCGCGGATGCAACATCATCGAGAGCCAGCAGTTCGGCGACCGGGTGGCCGAGCGGTTCTTCATGCGGGTGCAGTTCGCGGCGCCGCCCGGAGAGGACGAGCTCAACGCCGCCTTCGCCGCGCTCGCGCCCGACTTCGGCATGGAGTTCACCCTGCGCGACGTGGCCGGGAAGCCGCGGGTGCTGATCATGGTGAGCAAGTTCGACCACTGCCTGAACGACCTGCTCTACCGGGTGCGCTCCAAGGCCCTCGACATCGAGATCGCCGCCGTCGTCTCCAACCACCCCGACCTGCGGCCGCTCACGCAGTCGTACGGCATCGACTACCACCACCTGCCGGTCACCCCGGAGACCAAGGCCCGGCAGGAGGCCGAGGTGCTGGCGCTGGTCGAGCACTACCAGGTCGACCTCGTCGTGCTGGCCCGCTACATGCAGGTGTTGTCGCAGGACCTCTGCGCGAAGCTGGCGGGGCGGGCCATCAACATCCACCACTCGTTCCTGCCGTCGTTCAAGGGCGCCAAGCCGTACCACCAGGCCTACGACCGCGGCGTCAAGCTCATCGGCGCCACGGCCCACTACGTGACCTCCGACCTCGACGAGGGGCCGATCATCGAGCAGGAGGTGGCCCGGGTCAACCACAGCCACTCGCCCGAGGACCTGGTGGCGATCGGCCGCGACGTGGAGTCGCTGGTGCTGGCCCGCGCGGTCAAGTGGCACGCCGAGCAGCGCGTCCTCCTCGACGGCCACAAGACGGTCATCTTCCCGCGCTGACGCCCGCCGGCGAGGGCCGGTGCCGGCCGGCCGAGCGGGTGAACGACCCGCTCGGCTCGGCCGGAGCTTCACGGGCGGTATGTGCCGAAGTGCCAGAGGTTGCCCTGCGGGTCCTTGCAGGCGTACTCGCGGGACCCGTACGGCTGGTCCACGAGCTCCATGGTGACCACCGCGCCGGCGGCCTTCGCCCGGTCGTGGTGGGCGTCGACGTCGTCGACCGCGACGTAGATCCCCGGCCCTCCCGGTCTCCCCCGGCCGAGCATGACGATGTCGTCGCCGACGAGCAGCTCGGCGTGGTGGACGGCGCCCGAGTCGTCCTTGGACGCCTCGTGCACGCGGAACCCGAACGCGGCGGTCAGGAAGTCGATCGCGGCCTGGCAGTCGTGACTGCGAGCCAGTGCGTAAACAGTGCGCATGACCTCAGGATGCCGAGCCCGCGCCGGCCGGTCTTGGACGAATCTGACCTGGCGTCATGTCGCCCAGCACCCGGAATTCCCGGTTCATGTGTGCCTGGTCGTAGAAGCCGCACGCGGCGGCGGCCTCGGCGATGGCAACGCCCGACCCCAGCAGCCGCCGCGCCCGCGCGAACCTGATCACCCGGGCCGCCGTCTTCGGCGGCAGCCCCACCTGGTCGTGGAAGCGGGCGACCAGATGGCGGTGGCTCCAGCCGAGCTCCCCGGCCAGCGACGACACGCTCACCCGCCCGCCGGACTCCAGCAGGCGCGCCCACGCCCACGGCACCTCCGGCCGCAGCGGGGGACCGGCCGCGATGCGCTCACGCAGCAGCCGGTCGGTCAGCGCCAGCCGCTCCCGCCACGACGGCGTGCCGGCCAGCCGCTCGACGAGCAGGCCGGCCCACGGCCCCAGCAGGTCACTCACCGGCACGACCAGGTTCGTCAGGTGGCGCATCGGGACGCCGTACAACCTCCTGGCCCCGAACGGCGTGAGCACCGCCTCGACGCCCTCGATCGGCCCGGCCGTGCGCGTGACGATGAACCGGTCGCCGAGCCCGCCCGTGAACGCCGTGACCGGCCGCCCGCCGGCCTCCATCGGCGCGCCGAACGCCAGCACGAGCACCGCCCCCGGCATGGCCGCCTCCGACCGCGTCACCGGCGCCGCGTAGTGTTCGCGGAACGCGCACAGCCGCGTGACGTACGGCCGGAGCGCGGCGCTGGGGGCGGCCTCCACCATGACGGGCCCCGGCGCGCTCATGGTCTCGGCTACAGGCCGGTGTGCCGGGCCAGGAACGTCAGCGTGTCGGCCGACAGGTCCACCGTGCGGCTCACCGCTCGCGCGCCGTGCCCCACCTCGGCCTCGTTGCGCAGCAGCACCGGCCGGTCCGCCGTCGAGGCGTGCTGCAGCGCCGCGCACATCTTCCACGCGTGCAGCGGGTGCACCCGCGTGTCGGACTGGAACGTGGTGAACAACGTCGCCGGGTAGGCCACCGCCTCCTGGACGTGGTGGTACGGCGAGTAGCCCAGCAACCACCGGAACTGCTCGGGGTCGTCGGCGGAGCCGTACTCGACGTTCCAGGTGGCGCCGAGGCCGAACTTCTCGTACCGGATCATGTCGAGCAGCGGCGCCGAGCAGACCACGGCGGCGTACAGCTCGGGGCGCTGCGTCAGCGCGGCGCCCACCAGCAGGCCGCCGTTGGAGCCCCCGGAGATGCCGAGCTGCTGCGGCGTGGTGACGCCGGTGGCGATGAGGTGCTCGGCGGCCGCGTGGAAGTCGTCGAACACGTTCTGCTTGTTGGCGAGCATGCCGGCGCGGTGCCAGTCCTCGCCCTCCTCGCCGCCGCCGCGCAGGTTGGCGATGGCGTAGACGCCGCCCGCCTCCACCCAGGCCAGGATCGACGCGGAGTAGCCGGGGGTCATGGACAGGCCGAAGCCGCCGTAGCCGTACAGGACGGTCGGGCGCGGGCCGCTCGCCTCGTCGGCCGGCGCGATGATCAGCATGCGGACGTCGGTGCCGTCGTGCGACTGGTAGACGACCTGCTCCGTGCGGACCTCCGGCACCTCGACGGCGCCGGGGGAGGCCGCCCAGAGCGTGGTCTCGCCCGTCCTGGCGTCGTAGCGCTGGATCGTGGGCGGCGTGGTGTTGTCGGTGTAGCCGAACCACGCCTCGTGACCGCCCTCAGGGCGCTCGGAGATGCCGCCGATCGTGCCGAGGCCCGGCGTCGGCACCTCGCCGACGCGCTCGCCGGTCTCCAGGTCGTGGACGGTGATCTCGCTGATCGCGTGGCGGGTCCAGCCCACCAGCATGACCGGGCGCTCCAGGTCGTCGAGGATCGCGAAGTCGGACAGCACCGCCTCCGGGTCCTGCGGGATCAGGTCGCGCCACGCCTCGAAGCCCGGCGTCGCCGGGTCGGTGACGCACACCCGCCCGCGCGACGCGTCGCGGTCGGTGTGGACGTAGAGCCTGCCGTCGCGGCCGAACACCAGCCCGGTCTGCGCGTCCACGCCCTCCTGGACGACCTTCAGCTCGGGACGGTCGATCGGCGAGGCGGTCAGGTCGGCGACCCACAGGTCGTTGCGCGGCGCGGTGCCCTCGCTGGCCGACACCTGCAGCCAGCGGCCGTCGCGCGAGACCGAGACGCCGTAGTAGTTGGTCATCTTCAGGCCCTCGCCGAAGATCATCACGTCGTCCTCGGTGGAGGTGCCTACCCGGTGCAGGTAGACGCGACGGTGGAACTGCGTCTCGTTCTCCGGCACCTCGGTGCTCGGCAGCCGGCGGACGTAGTAGAACGCCTCACCGCCCGGCATCCAGGCGATCGGGGAGTAGCGGCAGCGGTCGATCGGCCCCTCGACCCGCTCGCCGGTGGTGACGTCCATCACATAGAGGACCGACTCCTCGTCGCCGCCCACCGAGATCTGGTACGCCAGCAGGCGCCCCTCCTTGTCGGGCTGCACCGCGTCGAGCGTGGTCACCCCGGACGGGTCGATCGCCATCGGGTCGATCAGCGCCCGCTCGGTGCCGTCGGGCTCGACCACGTAGTAGACGGCGTGCTCCTGGTCGGGCGTGCGCCGGGAGAAGAAGGAGCGCCCGCCGCGCCAGGCCGGGACGCCCACCGAGCCCGACCTCAGCAGCTCGGCGATGCGGCTCTTGAACCGCTGCGGCCCCCGCTCCTTGGCGTACAACTCGGCCTGCGCGAGCAGCCACCCCTTGGTCTCGGGGCCGTCGGGATCCTCGAGCCACCGGTACGGGTCGGGGACGGGCGTGTCGTGCAGGATGTCGGTGATGTTTTCGCGGCGTGCGCTCGGGTACGGCTCTCGCGTCATGCAGGGAACCCTATGCCAACGGTGATGCGTAAAGCGCTGGTAGAGGGGGCATAAAACGTACCGTGCGTCCCTCCAGTCATCCCGGGCCTGAGATTTTTGGGGTGGCGGGGACCACGGTGCAAACGCCAGACTTGGTGACAGGACGGTGCCGTGGTGACCATCCGCTGGGCCGTCCGGCGGAGGTCCACGTGACGGAAGCACGAGTGCCCCAGGAGGGGCCGACAGTCGGGACATGCCGCGGCATGTCCCCTTTGATACCCGCGCGGCAGGGAGAGGCCCGATGATGCGCCAAGTCCTGCTGCTCAACGCCACCTACGAGCCGCTGACCACGCTCTCGCTCCACCGGGCCATCGTGCTCGTGCTGCGGGAGAAGGCCGACGTCGTCCACCGCGACGGCAGGGGCGCGGTGCTGCGCTCCGCGAGCCGCACGCTCGACGTGCCCTCGGTGATCAGGCTCCGCAGATACGTCCGCATCCCCTACCGATCCCGCATCCCGCTGACCAGGGCCGCCCTCATGCGGCGCGACGACTACCGCTGCGCCTACTGCGGGCAGAAGGCGGAGACCATCGACCACGTCATCCCGAGGTCCAGGGGTGGCACCCACACGTGGGAGAACTGCGTCGCCTCCTGCGTCAGCTGCAACCACAGGAAGGCCGACAAGTACCTGGAGGAGCTGGGGTGGACACTGCGCGTCAGCCCCGCGGTGCCACGGGGCGCCCACTGGCGGCTCATCGGCGCCTCGCTCGTCGGCGACCCGCAATGGGCGCCCTACCTCGAGGCGGCCGCCTGAAACGGCATTGAGCGGGAGGTCCGCCGCCTGACAGCATGAGCAGGCATGTGGACCTTCACCTCAGACGTCGAGGAGTACGCCGCGGTCGCCGAGCCCTTTCTGCTCGGCGACCCCGTGCGTAACACCGTTCCCCTCACCGTCCTCGCCAACCTGCGGGCGGGCATGCCCGTGAAGGATCCCCACTTCGGGTGGTGGACGTCCGGGGGCGAGGTTCTTGGAGCGGTCTTCCACACACCGCCGCATCCCGTCGGGCTCTTCGCGGTGCCGGTCGAGGCGGTGTCCCCGCTCGTCGAGGCGCTGGACGGCGACCTGCCCGAGCTCGTGGGCCCCGTGGAGGTGACCTCCGAGGCGGTGCGCCTGCTCGGGGAGCCGTCCAGGGTGGTCTCGGAGCGGCTCTACCGCCTGGAGCGGCTCACCGTCCCCGACGTGCCCGGCCGGGGACGACTTGCCGTCCCGGGCGATTTCCCGCTGCTGGTGAGCTGGTACCACGCCTTCGGCGCCGAGGTGGGGATGGGCGAGGCCGACGTGGCCGAGCAGGTGGCCCGGCGGCTGTCCGGCCGCGAGCTGTTCCTCTGGGAGGACGAAGGGGCGCCGGTCTCGCTCGCCGCGCTCTCCCCGTCGTGCGGCGGGGTCTGCCGCATCGGGCCCGTCTACACGCCGCCCTCGCGCCGCCGACGCGGCTACGGCGCGGCCGTCACCGCGTACGCCGGACGGACCGGCCTGGCGGAACACTGCGAGCAGGTCGTGCTCTTCACCGACCTGGCCAACCCGACCAGCAACTCCGTCTACCGGTCCATCGGCTACCGCCCGGTCTGCGACTACGCCCACCTGACCTACGCCAGGTGATGCGGTTACCCTTGGTGCCATGCCGCGCTATGACTTTCGCTGCCGCTCCTGCGGTTCGACGTTCGAGGTGTCCCGTCCCATGTCCGCCTCCGACGCTCCGGCGACCTGCCCCGAGGGTCACGACGACACGGTGAAGCTGCTGTCCACCGTCGCCATGACGGGCGGTGCGGCCGCGCCCCGCGCCGGCGGAGGCTGCTGCGGCGGTGGGTGCTGCGCGTCCTGACCGGCCGCGGGGGTAGGGCCGGGGCGCGGGTACGCCCACGTCTCACGGAAGGCCCGGCTGCCGGCCAGCCGCCGGGCCACGGCCAGCCGCACACCCTCGTCGACGATCTCCTCCTCGGCCAGCGCCCGCACCACCAGCCGGGCGAGGCGTTCGACGGTGTCGACGCCGGTCGGCATGTCAGGGCTGCGCTCCGACAACACCGCGACCAGCAGCTCGTGCCCGCGCACGTCGAGCAGTCCCACGCTGTTGACCGTCCACAGGCCGTCGTGCAGCTCGGTCGGCAGCCAGCCGTTCTTCAGCGCCACCTCACCCGTCCGCACGACGGTGCCGACGCCCCACGCCTGTGACGGCGCCACCGACGACATGAGCTCCAGGGCGTAGCGCCGGGCACGGGCGGAAAGCGGGCCCTGCGGGTCGGTGAGTCGCTCCAGCACCGTGACCTGGTCCGACGGCAGGCTGCGCGTCCACCCCGAAAGGAACCCGGGGCCGGGCCGCGTGTGGTGCGCGCCGATCCGGTGCAGCGTCCGCGCCAGGCCCCACCGCGCGCCGACGGTCACGTACAGCAGGCGCGCGCAGGTGTTGTCGCTGTGGCGGATCATGCAGGAGACCAGCCGGCGTTCGAGCCCGCTCAGCCGCTCGCCGCCCTTGGCCATCAGGAACGCCAGCAGGATGTCCACCTTGGCCACGCTGGCCAGCACGAACGGCGCCCGCTCGTGGAAGGCGTACCTGATCCCGGTCGTGCGGTCGTAGACGGCCAGCGCCGCCCGCCCGGGACGATCGCGCAGGTAACGGCCGAGTGCCCGGTCGAGGGCTCGCCGCTCGGCCGCCGGCAGCGCGAAGACCTGCTGCGGCGCCGTCGGGTCCGCCCTCAAATCTGCCCGCAGCGCGCAGCCGGGCAACGCGGCCAGCAGGAAGGCGAACAGCGTGAACTCCCGAACGCGCATGTGCGGGAGCCTGCCATCCGCCATCCCAACGGCCGGGGGCGGACCCGGTCAAAGCTCGGCCAGTTATGGAGGCTTACGCGGCCGCGGTCGTGCGCCGCTTACGCCGCTGGAACGGCAGGAACCGGTCGGCCAGATGCGGACGGGACGGCATGAGCGTCGGCTCGACCGCGATGATCCGGTCGAACCGGAACGCCCTGATCGCCCGGCGCATCCGGCACACGCCCACGAGATACCAGTATTCGCGGTGGACCAGGCAGGTCACCGGCTCGACGTCGCGCACGGTGATCGTGCCCGAGGCGTCGCGGTAGTGGAGGCGGACCATGAGACGGCTGGTGATGGCGTCGGCGATGAGCCGGGCCCGGGAGGCGACGTCGGAGGGCAGCGGCTCGGTGAGGGTCGTGAGCGTGGTGGCGATGACGTCGTCGTCGAGCTCCAGGTGCTCGAACGCGTGCTGCAGGCCGCGCCTGGCGGTGACGGCCTGGGGGCCCGATCCGAGGTGAGCGAGGGAGAGGGCGAGGGCGGCGATCTCGGCGGTCGTCAGCGGGCGGGAATCGTGCTTCACGACTGTCGTCATACCCCAAGAATAGGGATCCCGACCGACATTTTTCGAAAACCTGTGCGGGGTTCCAGGGGCCCGTACGGCAGGCGAGAACCCAGTCACCTGCCGTACGGGTGCGAATCAGCGGGACAGCTGGGACAGGTCGCGGGAGGCGCCCGTCGAGGCGGACGTCGTCATCGCCGCGTACGCCTGCAGCGCCACGCTCACCGGCCGGTTGCGGTCACGCGGACGGTATCCGCCCAGCTCGGCCAGGAGCCGCTCGCGCCGCGCGGCCAGCTCGGCCTCGGGCACCCGCAGCTCCATCGAGCGGCCGGGGATGTCGATGTCGATGATGTCGCCGTTCTCGACCAGCGCGATCGCGCCGCCCTCGGCCGCCTCGGGCGAGGCGTGGCCGATCGACAGCCCGGAGGTGCCGCCGGAGAAGCGCCCGTCGGTGACCAGGGCGCACACCTTGCCCAGGCCCTTGCCCTTGAGGAACGACGTCGGGTAGAGCATCTCCTGCATGCCGGGCCCGCCCTTGGGGCCCTCGTAGCGGATGACCACCACGTCGCCCGCCTTGACGCGCCCGCCGAGGATGCCCTCGACCGCCTGCTCCTGCGACTCGAACACCACCGCTGGGCCGCTGAACGTCCAGATCGACTCGTCGACGCCGGCCGTCTTCACCACCGCGCCGTCGCGCGAGATGTTGCCGTACAGGACGGCCAGGCCGCCGTCGGCGCTGTAGGCGTGCTCGATGTCGCGGATGCAGCCCGCCTCGCGGTCGAGGTCGAGGGTGTCCCAGCGGTTGTCCTGCGAGTAGGGCTTGACCGTGCGGACGTTGCCGGGCGCCGCGTGCCACAGCTCGACGGACTCAGGCTTCACCGACGGCGACCGGACGTCCCACGCGGCCAGCAGGTCGGCGAGCGTGCCGCCGTTGACGGTGGGCACGTCGCGGTGGAGCAGCCCCGCGCGGTCGAGCTCGCCCAGGATGGCCGGGATGCCGCCGGCGCGGTGGACGTCCTCGACGTGGTACTTGTTCGTCGCCGGGGCGACCTTGCACAGGCAGGCCACCCGCTGCGAGATCTCGTTGATCTCCTTGAGCCCGAAGTCGACCTGCGCCTCGCGGGCGGCGGCCAGGATGTGCAGGATCGTGTTGGTCGAGCCGCCCATCGCCACGTCGAGCGCCATCGCGTTCTCGAACGCCTCACGGGTGGCGATCGAGCGCGGCAGCACCGACTCGTCGTCCTCCTCGTAGTAGCGGCGGGTGATCTCGACGAGCTGGCGGCCGGCGTCCTCGAACAGCTTCTTGCGCGCCTTGTGCGTGGCCAGGATCGTGCCGTTGCCGGGCAGCGCCAGGCCGATGGCCTCGGCGAGGCAGTTCATCGAGTTGGCGGTGAACATGCCGGAGCAGGAGCCGCAGGTCGGGCAGGCGTTCTCCTCCATCTCCAGCAGCTCGGCGTCGGAGACGGAGTCGTCGGCGGAGGCGATCATCGGGTCGATGAGGTCGAGCTTCTTGCCGGGCGTCTTGCCGGCCTCCATGGGCCCGCCCGAGACGAAGATCGTCGGAATGTTCAGCCGGAACGCCGCCAGCAGCATGCCCGGCGTGATCTTGTCGCAGTTGGACACGCAGATCAGGGCGTCGGCGCAGTGGGCCTCCACCATGTACTCGACCGCGTCGGCGATCAGCTCGCGCGAGGGCAGGGAGTACAGCATGCCGCCGTGGCCCATCGCGATGCCGTCGTCGACCGCGATCGTGTTGAACTCGCGGGGGATCGCCCCCGCCTCCCTGATCGCCGCCGACACCACGTCGCCGACCTCGCGCAGATGCACGTGACCCGGCACGAACTGGGTGAAGCTGTTGGCCACCGCGATGATGGGCTTGCCGAAGTCGCTCCCGGCTACGCCGGTCGCCCGGAGCAGGGCCCGGGCACCGGCCATGTTCCTGCCGTGGGTGACTGTACGTGACCTGAGGGCGGGCATTCGCATCTCCCATCGTTGGCGAGTCTTCACATGGTACGACCACTGCCCGGCGACTGAGACGCGTGTCCACGGATCGGACGGTCGTCGCCGGAACGTGTGCCGGAACTCGTGGGTGGGAGATTCCGATGAGCCACGGGACAGCCATGTCGACGGTTTCGCCCGGGCCGGCACGTTCCCCCTCACGATAGACCGCCCGAGGGAGCGCGCCGGCCGGGCCCCGGCTACCGTCCGGCGGGCAGCCGCACGCCGGTGAGATGGCTGGCCTGGCCCACCAGGCGGTCCTTGGAGTCCCAGACGCTGACCGACTGGTCCATGCGGTCGCCGCCGACGTCCGTGGCCGACAGCCGGACCCGGACCGGCCCGGGGGCGGGCAGCCTGCGGATGTACGCGGAGAGCGAGATCGTCGGGAACCACCCCATCAGCCCCAGCTCCGACGCGATCGGCGGCCCCGGGTCGAGCGTCACCAGCAGGCTCACCGGGTCCCAGTCGGAGCCGTCCGCCAGCCGCTGCCAGGTAGCGATCACACCGTTCTGGGCCGGTTCACCGAAGGCGAAGCCCATGTGGCCCGGGTGGATGTGCTCCTCCAGCACGCCCATCAGCGGCACCTGGACGCCGAGGCCGGGCGGCTCGACGGGCACCCGGAAGCACTCGTGCTCGGGCGGGATGTCCACCGGCTCGTGCGCCGACCACCAAGGGTCGGAGTCGCTCAGCAGGCCCAGCGTGACGTGCGCTTCGACGCACGTACGGCCCTGTTGTATCAGTGACGCCCTGGTCTGGGCCACGCTCTTGCCGATCCGCAGGGTCTCGACCCGCACCATCGCCTCGCCCGGGTCGGGTGGCCCGATGAACGAGCCGGTGACCGCCGTGACATGCGGATGCCCGGCCCCCGCGCTCTCGCGCGCGGCTCTGGCCAGCACGGCCAGCAGGTAGCCGCCGTGCAGCCGGGTCCCGATGCTCCATTGCGCGTCGAGCGTGACGCCGACGGCGCCGTCCCCCCGGGTGGTCAATGTGGTTGCTTCTTGAAATGTCCCCATATTTAGCAATCCCTTCCACCAAAGCGCTCAGATTGACATCGTTAACCTGACGGTGTCAACCTTCGGTGCGTGACCACCAGACGCGTACGCGCCAAGCGAGGAGAGGGAGCGCTGCTCCGCGAGGAGATCCTCGGCGCGGCAGAGGAGCTGCTGGCCGAGGCCGGCACGGAGGACGCCCTGACGGTGCGCGCCGTCGCCGCCAGGGCGGGCGTGTCCACGCCCGCCGTCTACCTCCACTTCGCCGGCAAGGAGGCCCTGGTCGAGGCGGTCTGCATGCGCGTGTGGGGAGAGCTGGGCCGGCTGGTCCGCGACAACTTCGGCGGCGACCCGTGGCTGGCCCTGGGCAGGTGCGCACGCGCGTACATCCGGTTCGCCCTCGACCATCCGGTGCAGTACCGCGTGCTGATGATGCGCCCGTCAGGCTCGCCCGGAGTGCCGCCGGCCGCGGCCGAGGCGTTCGGCCACATGGTGGGCGCCGTGTCGGCCTGCATGGAGACGGGCGTGGTGGCGGGCGACCCCGAGGAGATCGCGCTCGGCCTGTGGTCGGCCCTGCACGGCTGCGCCTCGTTGCTGATCGCGCAGCCGTCGTTCCCGTGGCCCGACCGCGAGGCGCTGATCGACCGCGTCGTCCGCGTGGCCGGGTTCGGTACGGCGCTGTACTCCCGGCTGCCGCGCGACCTGCCGCCGAGCGCCGAGCTGGCCGCCCGCTTCGACGCCCTCGGCGCGGAGCTGGCGGCCGGTGAGAATCAGTCCTCGCCGTAGCGGGCGGGCAGCACCTGGGCGGCGATGTCGTAGATCCGGTCGATCTCAGCGTCGGTCAGCGCCCGCTCCCGCTTGGTGATCCACCTGCGCGCACGGTCGCCCTGGTAGACGTCCACGCCGCGGATGGTCATGATCTTCCATGGCACGGGCGGGCCGTAGATGGCCAGGGAGGGCACCACCGTGATCTCTCGGCCGAACGCCTTGCTGATCAGCTCGCTGGCCTGCGTCGCCTCCCACCTGGCCTCGGTCAGGCGCTCCTTCTTGTCGAAGGGGCCGTGGAAGAGCTTCTTGCCCATCTGGACGCGTACGGGCAGGCGTTTGTCCCACTTCTCCGAGTCGACCGCGTACACGCCCGTCGGGCCCACCACGAGGTGGTCGATCTGGGCTTCGCTGCCCGGGATCGCCCTGGCGTGCAGCGTGCGGTAGCCGTTGCGCTCGAGTTTGCGCAGCTGCCCTTCGGTGCGGCGCTCGGCCACGGACGTGCGCCGCCAGGCCGGCACGGAGGAGTTGGTGCGGGCCCGGTAGACCGCCTCGGCGATGGCCGCGATCACCCCGGCGGTCACGCCGATGCGCCAGTCGGCCACGAGGAACCCCACCACGACGCCGACGACGACCGCCAGGATCGCGCGGTTGCGCAGGCGGCGGAAGCGCGGCTGTTGCAGCAGGGTCCCCACGGACGCGCGCTCCACCGGCGCGTACGTGGAGGTGGGCGCCGAGGGCTTCGCGGTGGCGGTCTGCTCGCTCTCAGGCCGGTCGCTCACCCAGATCGGTGACGCATTGTGACCGTCTTCTCGCTGGTTGTCGGAGTCCACGTAACTCACCGTAACTCGGAGATCGAAACGTTTCCTAGTGTTGCCGCGTCCATAGTTTTATGGCCCGGCTCATCGTGTTCCACCCAGGATTTCGGGGTATGTCTTAGGTTCATCTTCTCTAGAGATGCCCTGCGACACCATGGATCCTAACCCGCTGGAGGGCGTCCCGATCATGTACGGCACGACATGGGTCTGGCCCGCCCACCTTGCGCGGTCTACGGTCGTCTTGTGAACAGCGCGACGGAGATTCTGCTCGTTCTCATCGGGATATCCATGGGGCTGTTCGTCCTGATCAGCCTGCTGATCATGGTGCCGGGACGCGGCACGCCGCGCCACATCGACTCCGGCCCCGTCTGGCTGGGCGGCCCCGGCCGGAGCGAGGGCGGGGTGAGCACGTCCGACCCGGTGCTGACCGACGCGGTGCCGCGCTGGGCGGACAGGCCCGAGAACGACTGGGTGGCCGCCGCCGAGACCGCCGAGCCCGGCGGCCGCACCGGCGGCGCCTCGGCGGGATGGTGAGCAGGCCATGCGACCGCTCACCGCACCCCAGGCCGACGACGTCAGGCAGGCCCTGCTGATCGCCGAGCGGCGCAGCGGGCTGCGCTTCGGGCTGTTCCTCGGCGAGCCGGAGGACGGGCGCCGCCACTTCGCCGAACGCCTGCACGCCGCCCTGGGCGAGGAGGCCGACGACGCCGTGGTGGTGCTGGTCGACCTCAACGGCCGCGGCCTGGAGATCGTCACCGGGCAGAACGCGCGGCGCAGGCTCTCCGACGGCACCTGCCGGATGGTCGCGATGTCGATGGCCACCGCGTTCGGCGCGGGAGACCTCGTCGGCGGGCTGCTGCACGGCATCGCCGCCCTCGGTGAGCAGGCCACCGCCCGCCGGTAGTCACCCGCGTTCGAGCAGGGCGGCGATGTGCTCGCTGACGCCGTTCAGCAGGGTCGCCGGCTGGATGTCGGCCTCGGCGATCGCCGAGAACAACGACGGCAGCCCCGGCAGCGGGAACCCGTCGTCCTTCAGCGCCGCCGTGCCGACCGGGTTCTTGTCGAGGGCGGCCCGGCTGCGCTCCCAGGCGTCCAGCACCTCCTCCGGCGACGGCACCCCGAACCCGTGCCCCACCGGCGCGGCGTGACGCAGCCGGACGAGCGGCGTCTCGCCGAAGGCCAGCGCCGTACGCGCCCGCGTCTGCAGGTCGGCGCGCGGCTCCGGCTCGATCCAGTCCATGGCCGTGCACGGGTTGCGGCAGGCGGACACGCACACACCCAGCGCCCCCGCCACCTGGCTGTGCTGCCGGTCGAAGTACGCCCGCCACCCCTCGGCCGGCTCGGCCGCCACCCGCAGCGTCCTGTTGGTGGCCGACTGCTCCGACTTCGTGTGGTCACACTCGCGATCGCCGATCACGCCGAACCTGCTCCCCGGCGCGCTCAGCCCCTCCGGCCAGCGGGCCGGGTCCCCGGCGTGGCCGAGGTGCGGCTCGAACGCCAGCAGCGGCAGGTACTCGCCGGCGATGTGGACCGCGGCGATCATGGGGCTCAGCTCGCGTCGGTGCCACCGCACGGCGATGACCTCCAGCAGCAGCCCATAGGCCGGCCGCAGCGACTCCAGCGCCCCACGCGGCTGCTCGCGCGGCGTCTGCGGCATGTGGCAGGCGCGCGCCCTGCGCCGCAGGTCGGCGGGCACGCCCCGGGCCTCGGCAGCGAAGTCCTCGGCGTCGAGCGAGAGCAGCCGGTGCCCGAACTCGCAGACCTCCGCCACCACCGGGTCCGATGTCAGCGCACCGAGGTCGGAGAAGGCATATCTACGGGCAAGGGCCACGAGAAGGTCACGAGTCGAGTCCACTCGACGACTTTCTCACGATCTGCGTGCGATCACGGACATCCCGCTCGGGTGTCAGAAGCAGGGCGAACGGACGCACTGCAACTCGCCCGACGGGCGGCTGAGCGTGGGCTCGGCCGTCGGCTCCTCGGGGCCCGGCGGCGTGGGGGGAGGCTCGGACGGCTCCTGCGACGGCTCGGGCTCCGGCTCCGGCTGGGAGGTGGTGGGAGTGGGCGGCGGCGTCGTGGCCGGGGTGGTGACGGGCGCGCTCGTGGTGGGCCGCGGCTTGGGCGCCGTGGGGGTGGCCCGGGGCGTGGACGAGCGCTTGGCCGGCGACGCGGGCTCCTCCCGGACGACCGACGGCGTGGCAGGGGCGAGATCGACGGGGGTGCCGCTGATGCTCGGCGGCTGGACGACCTGGGTGCCTGTGGTGGGCTCGGCCGGCCGCAGCCAGACGAACCCGGCCACGCCCGCGGTCGCCGCCACCGCCGCCACCATGGTCAGCGCCGCTCGCAGCGTGCGCCGGCGGCGCGACGCGTCGATCCCGACCGGCGACGTCGAGAGCGCGGCGGGGGATGGGGCCGGAGGCGGGGCCGCGGAGAGGGCCAGGGGCGAGGCCGGCGCGCGGCGCGCGGCCTCGGCCATCGCCGGGGCGCTCGGCCAGCGCGCGTCGGGCGCCTTCTCCAGCGCCCGCTCCACCACGTGGCGCGGCCCCGGCGGCACGTCGTCGGGCAGCCGCGGGATCGGGGAGTTGAGGTGCTTGAAGATGATCTGTACGGGAGTGTCGCCCTGGAACGGCAGCCGCCCGGTCAGGCACTCGTACGCCACCACGCCCAGCGCGTAGACGTCGACCGCCGGGGTCACGTCGCTGGCGCTGGCCATCTCTGGGGCGCAGTAGCCGGCCGAGCAGAGCATCGTGCCGGTGGCCGTCAGATGCCCGGCCGAGACCGAGTGGGCGATGCCGAAGTCGGTGAGCGCCACGCGGCCGTCGGGCCTGACCATGAGGTTGGCCGGCTTGACGTCACGGTGGACGATGCCCTGCGCGTGGGCGGCGGCCAGCGCGTCGGCCACCTCGGCGACCAGCCGCATCGTGGCCTCCGGGCCGAGCGGGCCGCGCCGCAGGACGCGGTCGAGCGACTCGCCGCTGACGTACTCCATGACGAGGAAGCTGACGCGGCGGCCCTCCACCTCGGTGGTGCCGTAGTCGTAGACGTCGACCACGCCCGGGTGCCGGAGCGTGGCCATGGCCCTGGCCTCGTTCTGGAAGCGCTGGGCGGAGGCGGGGTTCTCGGTGAGCGCGGGCATGAGCACCTTGACCGCGACCGCGCGCCCGAGGACCAGGTCGTCGGCACGCCAGACCTCGCCCATGCCGCCGCCGCCGAGGCGGTCTCCGAGCACGTAGCGGTCGATGAGGGTGGTCCCCGCGCCAAGCACGTTTCGAGGCTAACACCGCGGGTCAGCCCCCACCGGCAAGTCCGCTCAGTCGGCGAACGCCGAGGCCGGGCGGCGCCGGTGCGCGGCGGCGCGGAGCACGGTGGGCCGGTCCAGCTCGGCGGGCGGGTCACCTTCCGGCCGCCGTCCAGGGAGTGTCCGGTCCAAACATCGATCCGCTCACCCTCTGGGAGGTAAACCGTCACTTCGGAAACATCAGGTTCTGTCGCCCCAGCCACCGAAGCGGAAGGCCCCCGCCCGGGGTGGGCGAGGGCCTTGTCGTGCCATGAGGAGGGGGTCAGGCGGAGGCGGCGTCCTTCTCGCGGTTGCGCAGCGCGCGGCTGACGCCGTCGGCGCCCTCCAGGACGAGACGGCGCAGCGCCTGCGGCACCTCGCCGTCCTCCAGGAACCGGTTCGCGGCCTCGACCGTCGCCGGCTCGATGAGCAGCGCGGGGAAGCACCCGATGGCGAACGACGACGCCTGGTCGAACGTCCACTCCCGGTAGATCCGCCCCACCTCGGCGAAGTACCTCTCCCGGTACGGCGCCAGCAGCTCGGGGTGGTGCGGGTCCTGGAAGCCGTTGATCGTCGTACGGGCGATGTGGTTGGCCAGCTTGCCGCCCACGATGCGCTCCCACGCCGCCGCCTTGGCCTCCGGCGTCGGGATCCCGGCCCGGCACAGCGCGGCCGAGCGCTCACCCGTCGCCGTGGCGTCGCGCTCCAGCTCGGCCGCGATGTCGGCCTCGCCCAGCCTGCCGCCGGTGACCAGCGCGTGCACCAGCGCCCAGCGCAGGTCGGCGTCCACGGCCAGGCCCTCGGGCACCGCCGTGCCGTCGAGGATGCCCTGCAGCAGTGCCAGGTCGTCGTCGGAGGTCGCCACCGGCGCGAACGCCTGCAGGAAGGCGAGCTGGTGGTCCGAGCCAGGCTTCGCCGCGGTGAACATCGAGCGCAGCTCCTTGGCCAGCAGCGCCATGCCCTCGGCCCGCCAGGCCGGGTCGGCGTACTGCTGGACGGCCTGGCGGGCCTGGCGCAGCACCGCCTGCAGGACCGTGATGTCGCTGACCGTGCCGGCGCCGGAGACGACCAGCCGGACGTAGTCGCGCGTGGACATCTCGCCGTCGCGCGTCATGTCCCAGGCCGCCGACCAGCACAGGGCGCGCGGCAGCGACTCGGTGAACGCCGCGATGCCGCCGTCGACCAGCGTGCGCAGCGAGCCGTCGTCGAGCCGGATCTTGGCGTACGTCAGGTCGTCGTCGTTGAGCAGCACCAGGTCGGGCTGCTCCTCGCCGACCAGCTCGGCCACCTTCGTCCGCGCGCCGACCACGTCGAGCTCGACCCGCTTGGTACGGGTCAGCTCGCCGCCGGTCAGGGAGTACAGGCCGATCGCGACGCGGTGCGAGCGCAGCGTCGGATAGTCGGCCGGGGCCTCCTGCAGCACCTCGAACGAGGTGAAGCGGCCGTCGGACACCTCGAAGGAGGGGCGCAGCGTGTTGACCCAGGCGGTCTCCAGCCACTCCTTCGACCAGGCCGACAGGTCGCGGCCGGACGTGCGCTCCAGGGCGTTGAGCAGGTCCTTCAGCTCGGTGTTGCCCCAGGCGTGCTCGGCGAAGTAGTCGCGCACGCCGGCCAGGAAGTTGTCCAGGCCGACGTAGGCCACGAGCTGCTTGAGCACCGAGGCGCCCTTGGCGTACGTGATGCCGTCGAAGTTGACCTCGACGGCCTGCATGTCGGGGATGTCGGCGGCGATGGGGTGGGTGGAGGGCAGCTGGTCCTGGCGGTAGGCCCAGGCCTTCTCCACGTTCGCGAACGTGGTCCACGCGCCCTTGCCCCACCGCGTGGCCTCGGCCTGGGCGAGCACGGACATGTAGGTGGCGAACGACTCGTTCAGCCACAGGTCGTCCCACCAGCGCATGGTGACGAGGTCGCCGAACCACATGTGCGCCATCTCGTGCAGGATCGTCTCGGCGCGCCGCTCGACGACCGCGTCGGTGACGCGGGAGCGGAAGACGTAGTCCTCCAGGAAGGTCACGCAGCCGGCGTTCTCCATCGCGCCGGCGTTGAACTCGGGCACGAAGAGCTGGTCGTACTTCCCGAAGGGGTAGCGCAGCCCGAAGACCCGGTGGAAGAAGTCGAAGCCCTGCCGGGTGACGTCGAGGATGTTGTCCGCGTCGAGGTGCTCGGCCAGCGAGGCCCGGCAGTAGATCCCCAGGGGGATGCCGTCGTGCTCGGAGGTCACCTTGTGGTACGGCCCCGCCACCAGCGCGGTGATGTAGGTGGACATGACCGGCGTCGGGGGGAACGTCCACCGCTTGGCGCCCGCGCCGGCGTCCTCGACCCCGGAGGCGGCGGCGTTGGAGACGACCTCCCAGTCGCCCGGCGCCGCCACCGTCAGCTGAAAGGTGGCCTTGAGGTCGGGCTGGTCGAAGCAGGCGTACATGCGGTGCGCGTCGGCCGTCTCGAACTGGCTGTGCAGGTAGACCTTCTGGTCGACCGGGTCGACGAAGCGGTGCAGACCCTCGCCGGTGCGCATGTACGCGCAGCCGGCCTCGACCCGGAGCTCGTTGGACGCGGCGAGCGAGGGCAGCGGGAAACGCCCCTTCTCCGCGTCGTACGCCGCCACGTCGAGGTCCTCGCCGTTGAGCGTGACCTTGCGGACGACGGCGCCGTGCAGGTCGATGAAGGTGGCAGCGCCCGGTGCGGCGCTGGTGAAGCGGACCGTCGTGACGCTGTCGAAGCGCTCGTCTCCCTTCGTCAGGTCGAGGGCGACGTCGTACGACTCGACCGTCAGCAACCGGGCACGCTCGCGCGCTTCGTCCCGGGTCAGGTTGCCTGCCAAGATGCGCTCCTTTTCACCACTTCGTCGGGGTTGTCCGTATCCTGCCATGCCAGGGAATAGGACCAGAACCACCTCAGGTTATGGCCACACATGACTGAGAAGATTCCCGTGGACCTGTGGTTCGACCCCTCGTGTCCCTTCGCCTGGATCACGTCCCGCTGGTTGCTCGAAGTCGAGAAGGTACGCCCCATCGAGCCGCGCTGGCGGCAGATGTCGCTGTACTTCCTCAACGAGGAGAAGGACGTCCCCGCCGACTACCTCGAAAGGGCCGCCAAGGCCATGGGCTCGGTCAGGGTGATCGCCGCGGCCGCCGCCAAGCACGGCGAGCAGGTCATCGGGCAGCTCTACACCGGCATCGGCACGCGGCTGCACAACCAGGGCATGAGCAAGGAGCCCGAGCGGCTGCGCGAGGTCATCGAGGGCGCGCTCACCGACGCCGGCCTCGACACCGGGCTCGCCGACGCGATGCGCTCCGAGGAGTACGACGCCACGATCCGCGCCTCCCACGACGAGGGCATCGGCCTGGTCGGCCAGGAGGTCGGCACGCCGATCATCCGCGTCGGGTCCAACGCCTTCTTCGGCCCCGTCATCACCAAGATCATCCGTGGCGAGGAGGCCGGCCGGCTGTGGGACGGCGTGCTCGCGGTCACGTCGTTCGACGACTTCTTCGAGCTGAAGCGCACACGCACCAAGCGGCCGACGTTCGAGTGATATATCCCTTTTAAGTTAAAAAAGGGGTATTTCCGGCGGGGGATAAGCCGGTAACGGTGGAAAAGGCTTATCCCCGGGTCGCGACGAGCTCTCGCATTGTCTCCCGTACGACTGTCAGGATGGGACCATGCGTCAGCTGTACATCGGCGGCTCCTGGACCGCTTCGGCATCGGACGAGCCCATCGAAGTCGTCAACCCGGCCACGGAAGAGATCATCGACCGGGTGCCGGCGGGCTCACCCGACGATGTCGAAGCGGCGGTCGAAGCCGCCAGGCGAGCGTTCCCGGCCTGGTCGCAGACCGCCGCCGCCGAGCGCGGAAAGCTGCTCGGCGAAGCGGCCGAGCTGCTGAAACAGCGCTCGGACGAGGTGGCGGAGACGATCGCCACCGACATGGGCTCCCCGCTGGCCTTCGCGCTCAGGGTGCAGACGCTCATGCCGGCGAACGTCCTGGCCTCCTACGCGCAGCTGGCCGAGAGCCATCCCCGCGAGACCCGGGTCGGCAACTCCCTGGTGGTGAAGGAGCCGGTCGGGGTCGTCGCCGCGATCACCCCGTGGAACTACCCGCTGCACCAGATCGTCTGCAAGGTGGCCCCCGCGCTGGCCGCCGGGTGCACCGTGGTGCTCAAGCCGAGCGAGGTGGCGCCGCTGGCGGCGTACGCGCTGGCGGAGATCTTCGACGAGGTGGGCCTGCCGCCGGGAGTGTTCAACCTGGTCAGCGGGCGCGGCCCGGTCGTCGGCGAGGCCATGGCCGCCCACCCCGACGTCGACATGGTCTCCTTCACCGGCTCCACCGCCGCCGGCCGCCGGGTGGCCGCGCTGGCCGCCGAGACGGTCAAGAAAGTGGCGCTGGAGCTCGGCGGCAAGTCGGCCAACATCATCCTGCCCGACGCCGACCTGGACCTCGCCGTCAAGGTGGGCGTCGCCAACTGCTTCGTCAACGCCGGCCAGACCTGCTCGGCCTGGTCGCGCATGCTCGTCCAGCGCGACCGCTACGACGAGGCCGTCGGCCTGGCCGTCGAGCTGGCCCGCGGCTACCGCGTGGGCGACCCGTTCGACGAGTCCACCAAGCTCGGCCCGCTGGTGTCGGCGGCCCAGCGCGACCGCGTGGTCCGTTACATCAACCGGGGCCAGGAGGAGGGCGCCAGGCTGGTGACGGGCGGCACCGAGCGGCCGCACGACCGGGGTTTCTACGTCGAGCCCACGGTGTTCGCCGGTGTGGAGCCCGGCATGACGATCGAGCAGGAGGAGATCTTCGGGCCGGTCCTGTCGCTGATCCCGTACACCACGGAGGAACAGGCCGTTCAGATCGCCAACGGCACGAAGTACGGCCTGGCCGGCGCCGTCTGGGCGGCCACCGAGGACCGCGCGCTCGCGGTCGCCCGCCGGCTGCGCACGGGCCAGGTCGCCGTCAACGGCGGCCGGTTCAACCCGCTCGCGCCCTTCGGCGGCTACAAGCAGTCGGGCGTGGGCCGCGAGCTCGGCGAACACGGGCTCGAGGAGTATCTGGAGGTCAAGGCGCTGCAGCTGTAGCGCTCGCGGGCGCGGCGGGTGTGGGGCTCGCCGCGCCGGCCGCAGCAGCCGTCAGACGAACAGGCCACCGGTCGCCAGGAGGTTCTGCCCGGTGACCCAGCGTCCGTCGGGGCCGGCCAGGAAGGCGACCACCGCCGCGATGTCGTCGGGGCGGCCCAGCCGTCCGAGCGCCGTGAACGCCGGCGTGCGCTCCAGCGCCTCCGGCGGGTTGGCGCCCCGCAGCATGTCGGTGTCGGTGGCGCCGGAGGAGACGGTGTTGACCGTGATGCCACGCCCGCCCAGCTCGCGCGAGGCCACCTTGGTGAACTGCTCGACGGCCCCCTTGCTGCCGCAGTAGAGCGACAGGCCCGGCGCGGGGATCTTGGTGTTGAGCGTGGAGATGGTGATGATGCGCCCGTCGTCGCGCATCGCCCGCGCCGCCCACCGCAGGGCCAGGAAGACCGAGCGGGTGTTGACCGCGAACACCCGGTCGTACTCGTCGTCGGTGAGGTCGGCGACGGACTTGTGCCCCTCACTGGTGGCGGCGTTGTTGACCAGGATGTCGAGACCGGGCAGCCGCGCCTCCGCCTCGGCGAACAACCGCTCCAGATCGGCCCTGCTCCCCAGATCGGCGCGTACGGGATGCGCGCCCGTCGCCTTGGCGACCTCCTGCGCCGCCTCGTCGGAGCTCCGGTAGCAGAAGACGACCTGCGCGCCGTCATCGGTGAGCCGCTCGACGACTGCCCTGCCGATGCCCCGGGAGCCGCCGGTGACCACTGCGCCCTTTCCAGAAAGTACGCTCATGCCGCCAACCTACGTGCGCAGCATGATCTCGCGGGCCTCGTTTCGCGGCAGGCGATCGACGTACAGCTTGCCGTCGAGATGCTCGGTCTCGTGCTGGAAGCAGCGGGCGAGCGAGCCGCGGGCCTTGACGCGCACCGGCCGCTGCAGCCGGTCGACGCCCTCGACGGTCACGCCCGAGGCGCGCCCGACCGTGGCGTAGATCGGCCGGCGCGTCCGGCGGTCGGGCACCGACAGGCAGCCCTCCTCGTCGAGCACCTCCTCCGGGTCGTCGACGGTCAGGACCGGATTGATCACATGGCCCTTGCGCCCGCTGATGTCGTAGACGAACAGCCGGCGCGAAACGCCGATCTGGGGGCCGGCCAGGCCCACGCCCTCGACCGCGTACATGGCCTCGAACATCTCGTCGATCAACCGGCGCAGCTCGCGGTCGAAGTCCGTCACCGGTTCGGCGGGTGTGCGCAGGACCGGGTCGCCGACGATGCGGATCTCTCGCATGGCTCTCTGCTTTCGTAAGGACTGGACAACCATAGAGACCCTTACTCTAGTCGGGCGAGCCGCATCGCCGAGGCTGTGGAAGACTGGACAGGTGCGTGTCTACATCGGTGCCGACCATGCCGGCTATGAGCTCAAGAACCACCTGGTGTCCTGGTTGAAGGACCACGGCCACGAGGTGATCGACTGCGGTCCCTTCGTCTACGACGCGGAGGACGACTATCCCGCGTTCGTGCTGCGTGCGGCCGAGGGCGTGGCGGGCGACCCCGGCAGCCTCGGCGTGGTCATCGGCGGGTCGGGCAACGGCGAGCAGATCGCCGCCAACAAGGTGCGCGGCATCCGCGCCGCGCTGGCCTGGAGCGACGACACCGCTCGCCTGGGCCGCGAGCACAACAACGCCAACGTCGTCAGCGTCGGCGCCCGCATGCACTCCACCGACGAGGCCACCGGCTTCGTGGAGACCTTCCTCAACACCGCCTTCTCCGGCGGTGAGCGCCACAGCCGGCGGATCGCCCAGCTCGCCAGCTACGAGACGATCGGCCAGCTGCCCTCGCTGCCCTGACCCTTGCGCCGGGAGTCGCGCCTCGGCACCTCGTCGCGCAGGGGCCGCCGGTCGGCGGCCTCCTGCTGCTCCTTCGACGGCCGCGAAACGTCGCGGGCGCGCATGGCGACGACCGCGGTGATCTGAAGACTCTGCAGCGCCATGTCCTCGACACTACGCCGGAATCGGGCCCGGCGCCCTCAGAAGGTCAGCCCGCACCACGGCTTCGGGCTCCACGACATTGCGGCGGCCAGCGCCCGCACCGCGCTGGGGGAGTGCTCGCGCAGCAGCCCCGCCTGCAGGAGCTCGCCGAGCTGGCCGTCGCCCAGGTACGCCGACCCCAGCGCCGCCACCGGCAGCGTCACGTCCGGCGCGTCGTCCACGGGCCCGCACACCGCGCCCGACGGGCCGGCGGTGAGCCGCCTGCGCCCCGCGTTCCACGGGCACACGTCGTCCTCGACCTCGATCACCACGTCCACGGGCGCCGCGTACGCGCGGGAGGCCAGCGCCTGGTCCACGTCGACCAGGCGTACCCACAGCTCGTCCGCCACCTCGGCGCGCAACCGGCGCGGGTCGGCCAGCAGCGCGACGAGCGGGTCGTCCGCCGGGCGGCCGCCCGCCTCCACCCGGGAGACCAGGTCGCGTTCGAGCACGCTGCGCCACAGGAGGGCGTAGGCCGCCGGATCGGCCGCCTCCAGCTCCTGGAGCTTCAGCTCGCCGTCGGGAAGGCCGTGGGCGTCCCAGGACGTCTTGACGCGGAAGAGCGCGTAGCCGCGCACGCCGCCGTCGTCCTCGGCCAGCACCGAGCGCAGCGGGCCCGCGCCACGCTGGTCGTACTCCTCGTCGGCCAGCACGGCGTCCCAGACCAGTTCGGGGCGCTCGTAGCGGCCGGGGCGGCGGGCCACGAGGGAGGCGAACAGCTTCTCCAGGTCGGAACGGACGTCGGCGGGCTTGACGATCCTGAGCCTGAGCGAGGGGTCCTGCGGCCACTCGCGCACGAACGCCGCATCGGGCTTGCGCAGGTGGAAGGAGAGCTCGCTGCTGGCCCGGCCGTAGCCGTACCGGCCGTAGATGGAGGCTTCGGAGGCGTAGAGGGCGGCGACGTGCTCGCCGCGCTCGCGCACGTCGGCCAGCTGCGTGCGCATCAGGGAGGACAGCACGCCGCGGCGCCGGTGGGACGGCAGCACGCTGACCGAGGTGACGCCCGCGACCGGCAGACGTCCGCCGGGGACCGTCATCGAGAGGCTGAAGGCGGCGGCCGCGCCGACCAGCTGGTCGCCGTCGAAGGCGCCGATCGTGCGGTCGAACTCGGTCTGCGCCTTGAACCGTGCGGACTGCTCGGGATGCGGGGTCCAGCCGAACGCCTCTTCGAGGACGCGGGTGAGTGCCGGCCACTCGGACTCGGCGACCGGACGGATGGGAAACGTCATCTGTCCACGTTATGAGCGGGCAAAGCGGATGGGCCACCGAATATCCGTGCTTAACGATCAAGGCGTTGGTCAAGTGGGCTGCCCAAACATGGGTGAGACCGATACAGTCAGGCGCATCATGAGTTCCCGTACGGCGCCGCTGATCCCGCCCCGGGTCCGCGCTGTACTGGTGCGGGTTCCTTTTCTGGTGCCTATTGTCCGGTTTGTCCGGCGGGTGCTGCTGGCCCGCGACCGCAACCTGCTCGTCACGCTCGTCACGCTGGCCCTGGTCATCGGGGTGCTCGCGGCCGAAGTCTCGACCGAGTGGTTCTCGCCGTCGCTGCTCATCCTCGTCACCCTGGTCGGCGGGCTCCAGCTCCGGCTGCGCAGCCTTGTCAAGCTCCTGGTGGGCGTGGGCGCCTCGCTGGGCTACATCGCCTTCACGCTGGGGGCGAACCGGATCGGCCTGGGGCTGACCGTCACCATCGTGTTCACCACCGTGCTCGCCGTGCTCATGGCCCGCACCAGGGGCAAGCTCGGCGTGCAGGGGCTGCGCGGCGACGCGATGCTGCTGGAGCTGCGCGACCGGCTCAAGAGCCAGGGCGAGCTGCCGCCGCTGCCCAAGGACTGGGGCGGCAAGGTCGTGCTCAAGCAGGCGGGCGGTTCGTCGTTCGGCGGCGACTTCCTCGTCTCCATGCGCGACGACGACTCCGTCGAGATCGCGCTGGTCGACGTCTCCGGGAAGGGCGTCGACGCCGGCACCAGGGCGCTGCTGCTGTCGGGCACGTTCGGCGGGCTGCTCGGCTCCGTCGACGACTTCCTGCCCGCCTGCAACGCCTACCTGCACCGCCAGCGCGGCGACGAAGGCTTCGTGACCGCGGTCCACGTACGCCTCGACCTCGCCACCGGCGACTACACGATCACCTCGGCCGGGCATCCGCCGGTGGTGAAGTTCGACGCGGGCACGGGCAACTGGCAGACCGCCTCGGCCAAGGGCGTGGTGCTCGGCGTCGTGCCCGACCTGCACTGCGAGCCTGACAGCGGCACCCTGCGCAAGGGTGACGCGCTGCTGCTCTACACCGACGGGCTGATCGAGCAGCCGGGGCGCGACATCGACGCCGGTCTCGACCGGCTGCTCGGCGAGGCCGAGCGGCTGCTGCCGTCGGGCTTTCGCGACGGCGCCCGCGCGCTGGTCAACGCCATGGCCTCGGGTCACAACGACGACTGCGCGCTGGTGCTCATCTGGCGTCCATGACGTTTCACACGGGTCAGGTCGTGATGACGGTCACTGGCCGGGGGCTCGCCTTGCCTGAAATCCTCTAGGGCGTCGGGCTCCGGTTGAGCGGCGCGGCTCCGCCGGAGCCCTTCACAGCCACCCGTAGTCACTGGCGATGCGCACGGCGTCGAGCCGGTTGCGCGCGCCGGTCTTGCACATGATCCGCGACAGGTGGTTGCGGACGGTGCCGACCGACAGGAAGAGCTCGTCGGCGATCTCCGCGGAACGCGCGCCGCCCGCGGCGATGCGCAGCACGTCGAGCTCCCGCCTGGTCAGCGGGTTGGTCGCGCACTTGAGCGCGGCCACGGCGACCTCCGCCTCGATGGCCCGGTGTCCCGCGGCGACCTGCCGCACGCCCTCGGCCAGGCGCTCCGGCGCCACGCAGAGGCTCATGAAGCCCAGCGCCGGCCCGGCGAGCGCCTCGCGCACCTGGGCGGGGTTGGGGTGGGCCGACAGGATGAGCACCCGGCAGCGCGGCACCTGCTCGGCGAGCAGGCCGGCCGCGGGAGGGCCGGGCAGGCCGAGGTCGACGACGGCCACATCGGCCTCGCCGGCCAGCGCGGCGCCGACCACCTCATCCGCGTGCCCGACCTCGGCGACGACACACAGGCCGGGCTCGGTCTCGAGGGTGGCGAGCAGGCCACGGCGCACCAAGAGCAGGTGTTCGGCGATGAGTATCCGGATCAAGACGTCCCCCTCGGTCGTCTCCTAGGGTGATCGTTTGATTGCGTACTGTCAATGCTCTTCCCAACTGGCCAGCCGTGGGCTGTGCGGGTTTCGACTACTCTGGGGTCATCGGACTCCTCGTCCTCCTGTCGTCTGCCTGGAGCGCGCCTAGATGAACTGGCTCTATGTCGTGGGGATCGTCGTCTTCCTCCTCGGCCTGATGTTCTCCATCGCGCTGCACGAGCTCGGCCACCTCGTGCCCGCCAAGATCTTCGGTGTCCGGGTGACCCAGTACATGGTGGGCTTCGGCTCCACGGCCTGGTCACGGCGCAAGGGCGAGACCGAGTACGGCATCAAGTGGATCCCGTTCGGCGGCTACATCCGCATGATCGGCATGCTGCCGCCGCGGCCCGGCGACGATCCCACCAAGGTCAGGAGCACCGCGACGGGGCCGTTCCAGGGCCTCATCGAGTCGGCCCGCGAGGCCGCGCAGGAAGAGGTGCGGCCGGGCGACGAAGACCGTGTCTTCTACCGCAAGAAGTGGTGGCAGAAGGTCATCATCATGTCCGGTGGGCCGCTGATGAACTTCGTGCTCGCGTTCGTGTTCTTCAGCATCCTGCTCGTCGGCATCGGCCTGCCCAGCTGGGCGCCGATCGTCTCGCCCGACACCAGCACGTGCGTCATCCCGGTCACCGAGCAGCGCACCGACTGCAGGTCCGGCGACCGGCCCACGCCCGCCGCGCAGGCCGGTCTGAAGCCCGGCGACCGCCTGGTCTCCTTCGACGGCCAGAAGATCGCCTCCTGGGACGACGCGACCCGCCTGATCCGCTCCCACGGCGCCGGCGCCGTGCAGCTCGGCGTCGTCCGCGACGGGCAGCCCATGACCCTGGGCGTCACGCTCATCGCGCAGGACCGCCCCAACCCCGACGATCCCGAAAAGATCGACAAGAATGTCGGCTTCCTCGGCGTGCTGCCCACCGAGGTCATGGAGAAGCAGAGCATGGGCCAGGTCGTCGGCTACATGGGCGAGCTGACGGCCAGGGTGGCGGGTTCGCTGCTCAACCTGCCGGAGAAGATGGTCGGCGTCTGGCACGCGGCCTTCTCCGGGGACGAGCGCGACCCCGAGGGCCCGGTGGGCGTGGTCGGCGCGGGCCGCATGGGCGGTGAGATCCTCGCCTCCGACCTGTCGGCCGAGAAGAAGATCGCCATCTTCGTCAACCTGCTGGCCGGCTTCAACCTGGCGATCGGCATGTTCAACCTCATCCCGCTGCTCCCGCTCGACGGCGGCCACATCGCGGGCGGCCTGTGGGAGGGCGTCAAGCGGGCCTACGCCAAGATCATGCGGCGGCCGGAGCCCGGCTACGTGGACATCGCGAAGGTGCTGCCGCTGACCTACGCGATCGCGCTCGTCATGATGATCATGGCAGGCCTGCTCGTCTACGCCGACCTGGTCAACCCGCTCACGCTGACGAACTGAGGGCGGCCGTGGACGCGCTCGACCGGCTGCGTGCCCGCTGCCTGGCACTGCCCGAGACCACCGAACGCCTCTCCCACGGGGAGCCGGTGTGGTTCGTCCGCGGCAAGAAGGCGTTCGTGATGTTCGCCGACCACCACCACGACGACCGCCTGGCCTTCTGGTGCGCGGCCCCCGCGGGAGCCCAGGAGGCGCTCGTGGGCAGCGACCCCGAGCGCTTCTTCCGCCCGCCGTACGTCGGGCACCGGGGGTGGGCCGGGGTCTACCTCGACGTGCCGGAGGTCGACTGGGACGAGGTGGCGGAGCTGGTCGCCGACGCCTACCGCCAGGTCGCCCCCAGGTCGCTGATCGCCCGGTTGCCCTGACGCGTTCAGTTCATCGAGATGTGCACGTGATCGTAGTGGTTCTCGGTGACGCTGCCGCGGTCCGACATCGCGCGCCAGCCGGAGCCCTGGTTGATGCGCTGCTTCCAGATCACGTACTTGACGCCGAGCTTGTCCTTGTTCGTGAGGGCCCAGGCGGCGATCCGGTCGCCGAGCGCGTTGTTGGCGGCGGAGGGCATCGCGCCGCCGGCGCTCATCATGAAGTCGCACGCCCGCCCCAGCGGGTGCTCGCCGCTGGAGCCGGAGCGGAAGCAGCCCACCGCGAACGGCAGCGCGAAGTTCTTCTCCACCTGCTCCTTCATCAGCCGCGTGCGGGCGGTGATGTTGTCGGAGCCCGTGGGCAGCTGGGGCGCCCAGGAGCCGTCGGTGTTCCGTCCGCTCCCGTACGGCACCAGGTCCTCGAGCTTGTCCTCGATGTCGTCGATGACGTCTTCGGCCTCGTCGCGCTGGTCGGCCACCTCGGCGGCGTCGGCGCCGATCTGCCGCGCCAGCGCCGCGGCCTCCTCGCTGGCCTTCTTCTTCTCGTCACGCGCCCTGGCGATGCCCTGGACGACGGCCTGCTGCTCGGCCGTGAGCTGTTCGAGCAGCGCGATGTCGGAGGTGCTGGTCGGCAGCAGCATGCCGGCCAGGGACGGGTCGGCGTTCTGGTAGCGCAGCCGGGCGATCTCGGCCACCCGCTGCTCGGCGGTCACGAGCGTCTGCTCGGCGGTGGCCAGCCGTTCCTTGGCCGTCGTGGCGGCCTCACGGGCCTTGGCCAGCTCGACCCGCTTGAGGTTGTAGGTCTCGATGAGCTTGTCGACCTTGGTGTTGAGCCGCTTGAGCTGGGTGCGCAGCTCGGACTCCGTCGGTTTGGGCGCGGCCGAGGCCGGTGCCGTCGGCAGGACGGCGACGGCTGCGGCGGTGACGAGGCCAAGGGCGAAAATCGCGGGGGACGAAGCCGCCACGTAGGTGTTCCTCTCCCTCTTGCCGGCCGGGTTAGCTGACGGGTTCGGGTATGGGAGGCGCGTCCCTACCACCGAAGTGGATTCACCCCAGTGCGGATTGGGTCCCCGGCTCCCGGGCGACGCGCCCGGAATTAGGCGATGCACCGGCTGTTACGGCCGGTGCATAAGGGGATATTAGTGGTAGATCACGAGTCATGCGACCTTAAGTAGAAATCTATTAGTGATCTACCTGTGATCGAAGCATGCGTGCGGCCTCCTCCGGCCGTACGTCGTTGACGAACGCGCCCATCGCCGACTCCGAGCCCGCCAGGAACTTGAGCTTGCCCGGCGCCCGCCGGATGCTGAACAGTTCCAGGTGCAGATAGGCCAGCTCGCGCCCGTGTCGCACCGGCGCCTGGTGCCAGGCCGAGATGTACGGCATCACGACCCCGAACAGCCCGTCGAACGCCCGCAGCACCGAGGTGTACAGGGGTGCGAACGCCGCCCGCTCCTCCTCGGTGAGCGCGGCCAGGTCGGGCACCTGCCGGTGGGGGTAGATGTGCACCTCGAACGGCCAGCGCGCGGCGGCCGGCACGAACGCCGTCCACAACTCGTTGGCGGCCACCACCCGCGTGCCCGCCTTCCGCTCGGCGGCCAGCACGTCGGCGAACAGGTTGCCGTCGTAGCGGCTCGCGGCGCCGAGTTGCAGCCTGGTCCTCGGGGTGACGTACGGGTAGGCGTAGATCTGGCCGTGCGGGTGGGAGATCGTGATGCCGATCTCCTCGCCCCGGTTCTCGAAGCAGAAGACCTGCTCCACGCCCTCGATCCCGGACAGCTCGGCGGTCCGGTCGGCCCATGCCTCCATGACCAGCTCGACCTGCTCGTCGGAGAGCTTGGAGAAGGAGGAGGAGTGGTCGGAGGTGAAGCACACCACCTCACACCGCCCCACCCCCGGACGGACCTCGCTCAGCCCGCCCACATCCTCATAAGTCCCGAGATTTCCGGAGAAGGAGGGGAAGCGGTTCTCGAACACGGCCACGTCGTAGTCGTACGCCGGGATCTCGGTGGAGTGGGTGTCGGTCGACGGGCACAGCGGGCACTCCGCGGTGCCCCCGGTCGGCAGGAACGTCCGCGTCTGCCGGTGCCCGGCGATCGCGACCCACTCCTCGGTCAGCGTGTCGTAGCGCAGCTCCGAGGCCACCGGCCGGGGGTCGAGCGTCCGCCGGTCGATCGCGCTCCGGTCGGCGTCGTCGCGCCGGTCGAAGTAGATCAGCTCTCGGCCGTCGGCCAGGTGGGTGATGGTGCGCTTCAAGACGAGCCCTCCGCGATGATCAGTTCTCCGGCCCGTTCGGCCAGCTCGGTGCGTGCGTCCTCCGGCAGCCCCGCGTCGCTGACGACCACGTCGGCCTCGCTCAGCTCGGCGATGGTGCTGATGCCGACGGTGTTCCACTTGGTGTGGTCGGCGGGGACGACCAGCCGGTGCGCGGCCGCCACCAGCTCCCTGTCGGTCTCCGACTCCAGCAGGTTGGGCGTGGTGAACCCGGCCCGTACGCTCATCCCGTGCACGCCCAGGAAGAGCGTGTCGACGTGCAGGCGGCGGATCGCGGCCACGGCCACCGGCCCCACCAGCGCGTCCGACGGAGTGCGTACGCCGCCCGTCAGCACCACCGTGCGGTCAGGACGCGGATTGCGGTGGAAGACCTCGGCGAGGGGGATCGAGTTGGTGATGACCGTCAGCTCGGGCACGCCGATCAGGTGATGGGCCAGTGCCCACGTCGTGGTGCCGGCCGACAGCGCCACGGCCGTGCCCGGCCGCACGAGCTTGGCGGCCTCGCGGGCGATGGCCTCCTTCTCCTGCTGCTGGCGGGCGGACTTGGCGGTGAACCCCGGCTCCTCGGTGGAGCCGGGCCCGACGGCGGTCGCACCGCCGTGCACCTTCTCCAGCAGCCCGCGCTCGGCCAGCACCTCCAGGTCGCGGCGGATGGTCATGTCGGAGACGCCGAGCTCGCGTACGAGGTCGGCCACGCGGACCCCGCCGTGGCTGCGTACGCGCTCGAGGATCGCCTGCTGCCGCTGCTGTGCGAGCACGCCCGCTCCTTCCAACAGATTCCACCAAATTATGACACGTATTTGTTGAGGAATGTTAGTTCAGTGCGGACTGCTTGCGCAGGTCGATCGGGGAGAGAGACGTTGGTGACTACCCGACGACCGGAGGCGAGCTCATGGCGAGACGCGCGCGCAAGGGCAAGGCACGCAAGAAGAAGAAGGCCAACCACGGCAAGCGTCCCACGGCCAAGTGACGCGGCCGGGGGCGGGCCCCTGGCTCGCCCCCGCCGCCGTCAGCCGGGAAGCTCGGTGAGCGCCTGCTCGATGCGCTCCTGCGGCAGCGTGTAGTCCTCCAGCTGCCCGGCCAGGTGACGGTCGTACGCGCCCATGTCGAAGTGCCCATGGCCGCACAGCGCCGTCAGGATGACCTTCTCCTCGCCGCTCTCCTTGCAGCGCAGCGCCTCGGCGATGGTCTCGGCCAGCGCGTGCGTGGGCTCCGGGGCGGGCACGATGCCCTCGGTCCTGGCGAAGCGGATGCCGGCCTCGAAACACTCGCGCTGCGAGCGGGTGACCGCCTCGAACAGGCCCAGCTCGTACATGTGCGACAGCAGCGGCGCCATCCCGTGGTAGCGCAGGCCGCCCGCGTGGATCGGGTCCGGCACGAACGAGTGACCCAGGGTGTGCATCTTGAGCAGCGGCGTCAGTCCGGCGGTGTCGCCGAAGTCGTAGGCGTACACGCCGCGGGTGAACGACGGGCAGGCCGCCGGCTCGACCGCGCGGAACACTGTCTTGATCTTCCCGGCCAGCTTGTCGCGCAGGAACGGGAAGGCGAGCCCGGCGAAGTTCGAGCCGCCGCCGGTGCAGCCGATGACCAGGTCCGGCATCTCGGGGAGCTGGGCGAGCGCCTCCTCCCCGATGACCGTCTGGTGCATGAGCACGTGGTTGAGCACCGAGCCGAGCGCGTACCGGGCGTCGGGCGTGGCCGCGGCCACCTCGACGGCCTCGCTGATGGCCATGCCCAGGCTGCCCGGCGAGTCCGGGTCGTCGGCCAGGGCCTTGCTGCCCGCTCCCGTGATGGGGGAGGGGCTCGCGTGCACCGTGGCGCCGTACACCTGCATGAGCGAGCGCCGGTACGGCTTCTGGTCGTACGACGCCCGTACCATCCAGATCTGGCATTCCATCCCGAACTGGGCGCACGCGAACGCCAGGGCCGACCCCCACTGCCCCGCGCCCGTCTCGGTGGTGAGCAGCCGCACGCCCTCTTTCGCGTTGTAGTACGCCTGCGGCACGGCCGTGTTCGGCTTGTGGGACCCGGCGGGGGAGACGCCCTCGTACTTGTAGTAGATCCTGGCGGGAGTGCCCAGGGCCTTCTCCAGCCGGTGGGCCCGGATGAGCGGCGTCGGCCGCCACAGGCGGTAGACGTCCAGCACCTCCTGCGGGATCGGGATGTACCGCTCGGCGCTCACCTCCTGCCCGATCAGCTCCATCGGGAAGAGCGGCGCGAGGTCGTCGGCGCCTATGGGCTGCCGAGTGGCCGGGTGCAGCGGCGGAGGCGGCAGTGCCGGCAGATCGGGAACGATGTTGTACCAGTTGCTGGGCATCATCGCTTCAGTCTGCGCCCGTCGCCCGCCCCGTTCCAGCCAGACGTGCCGAACCGTCGGCGGGTCGGCACGGCGGGCCGGTCCTGTCCGTCCGGACCAGCACGGCGGATCGTCCTGTCCGTCAGCGGACCAGCACGGCGGGCCGGTCCGGATGGTCCGCCCGCACCACCACGTCGGCCGTCTCCGCGGGCCGCACCTCGCGCTCGTACCGCTCGTACGCCGGCAACCGCCACCGCTCGTCCTCAGGCGTCCCCCGCTCCAGCGCACCCCTGGACAACCACATGTGCACGCTCAGGTCGAACCCCAGCCACCGCCCCAGCAGCAGCGTCCCGTCCACCAGCACCACCCCGCCCGGCGGCACCTCCTCGTACGGAACCCGGTACGCCCGGTCCACCCGGCTGTCCCACAACGCCGGCAACACCCGCCCCGATCCGCCGGGATCGAGCGGATCCAGCACCTCCCGCGCCAGCGCCTTGGCGTCGAGCCAGTCGTCGTAGAAGACGTCGGGATCGGTCCGGCCGTACTCCAGCCGCAGCGACGCGGGCCGCAGGAAGTCACCCGCGGACACCCGCAACGCCGCCCGCCCGCGCAGCCGCAGGGGCGCCACGAGCGCGTCGGCCAGCTCTCCCGGCCGAGCGGCGGGCGCACCGTCGACGGCCACCCGCGTCCACGCCCCGGACGGCCGCGCGGAGATCAGCTCGGCCAGCTCCTCGACGAGAGCCTCACGGGAGATCGGTCGCGCACGCATCACCCCCAGCTTACGGGCGATCTTGGCAGGGCTTTGCGCTGCCATGGCGCTCACCAGCGTTCCACGGCCGAAGCCCGAGCCAGCGATCAGCCAGAGCCGCGCGGGATGGCCGCCGGCCACCCTCCACCGGGCTGCCCGTGATCGGGCGGCGTTCCGGCATGAGCCAGGCACGGCGGGGCCGTCACGCCGGGACGTATGCACATGAGCGGCACCGATCAACGGACAAGATCCGATAACAGTAAGGCCCAGGCTCGGGATCATCTCCCTGACCTGGGCCTTCGTGCGTGGAGCGGACGACGGGAATCGAACCCGCGTAGCTAGTTTGGAAGACTAGGGCTCTACCATTGAGCTACGTCCGCGCGAACCGGTCGAACTCTGGTTTAGACTTCATCCGGTCGTCAGAGCGTAAGCGTACCGGAGACGCGGAGCGCTTGCGTACTCGACGATACGGGGCGTGGCGCAGCTTGGCAGCGCGCTTGCTTTGGGAGCAAGAAGTCGCAGGTTCAAATCCTGTCGCCCCGACCAGCTCAACGGCCACGTCCCACACGGGACGTGGCCGTTGCTCGTCTAACTGCTTGACCATGGTTCCCGAGTGGCGGTGATGCGTTCCATGGCCACGGCGCCGGACTCCACCACGGGGCGGATCTGCTTGCGGTGAACGTTCCGTCGTCGCCGTACTGCTGTGCCCGACCAGGCGGCCAAAACAGGGAGTGGGGCGGGCGCAGTTCAGCCGGTGCCGGGATTCCAGGTGACTGTCTCCAGATCGCCCAGGTCGTCCACGGCCACGCGGTCCTCGCGGGCCAAGGCCTGGATCATGGTCGCGGCCTCGTCGCGCGTGACGTACCGGCCTCGGGAACGGTGGTGGGCGGGCTCGGGCGTCTCCAGCCAGAGCCTCGGCTCGCCGGGCCCTTGCCATCTCATCTGAACGACGCCTTCCGACCTTCCGACGAAGACCAGGTCATTGCCGTCGATGGGTGCGAGCGCGTCCAGCCACTCCAGGCACTCCTCCAGAGAAACGGGGTGGTGGCCGTGGTGGCGGTGCATCATCAGCATGTGCTCGGGCGGCCGCTGCACCTCCAAGGCAGCGGGATCGAAGTCGGCGCCGCCGAACAACGGGCCGAAAACAGCCCAGGCCGAACGCCGGGGGATGTCTACATCGATGACCTGGGCCTTACCTGGGATCTGCAGCGTCCCGCGCAGCCGATCCCACTCGCGACGCAGCCGCAGATCGTGGCCGCGTGTGTCCATGACCGACAGCCGGACATCGTCCGGCAGGACGGGCAGATCCTGCTCCAACACCATCCTCGCCTTCACCAGCGCCGGCTTCGAACTGCTGCGGCTGTGACGGTTGTGCCGATACACGCCGCCTTTGCCATCGTCCAAGCGCCGCACATCGGCCCTCGACGACGGCTCGCGGGTCCAGTCGTGGTGCCGGACGGCCAAGTTCTTGCCGATCACGCCCGGCCAGAAGGCCTCGTACTCCTCGCCGTCCACGGCCTCGGAGCGATGCACCGGGATGACCTGCATCCCGCGGTCCGCAAACGGCGTGTTCTTGAAGAAGGGGCTGTGCCCGGGACCGAGCAGAACGGCCCGGTCCAGTGCGAACCCCGAAACCTCTATCGGGCGCAGCCGAACGATCGAACCGAGGTCATCGGCGTCCGCCAGATCGTCCACGGCGTCCAGCAGCGCGCCCACGACATCGTCGCGGTAGCCCTTGTTGGCATGGATCACCAGGACCCGATCGCCGCGGATCTGGTACACGAAAACCCCTACCCAACTGCTCTCCACCAAGACGTCGTGGTGGCCGACCCGCGCGGGCACCGCGGGACCAGGGCGGCCTTCCTGGATCAGCTCGGCGAGAGGAACACCATCAACCATGCGAGACAACTTAAGCGCGTATCCAGAAGTTCTGCGCGTAACAGGATGTGAGATCGCCGGGACAGGCAGGTATCGACAGGAACCTCGCCCGGGGTTGGATCGAGGTTGCCTGCCCCGGCGAGGTCGTGGTCAGTATGCTTCCGACGCCGCGATCGAGACCCGCAGACGGAGGTACGCGGCCGCTGGCGGCAGCCGCTGCGGGCAGTGATGGTGCTGCTGTCGCTGCACGGACTGTCGGTTGCGCAGATCGCTGACCTGCCCGGCTTCGACCCGGGCGTGAGTCGGACACCCGGCGGGGCGGCAGCAGGGGCTAGGCGCGGCGGCGCCGATGCGGCTTTTCGCTACTACTCGTCCGAGGACACCAATCCTGAGCGGTAGGCATGGATCGCGGCTTGGACACGAGTGCGCACGCCGATCTTGGACAGGACACGCGACACGTGGATCTTGACCGTGCCGGCGGCGATGCGCAGCTCCCCGGCGATCTCGGCGTTGGACCGGCCCAACGCGACCAGGCGGAGGACCTCCGTTTCCCGGACGGTCAGCTCCCGGCCATGGCCTCGCACCGGTGGGGTGGCGAAGCGGCGCACGAGCCTGCGGGTGACCTGCGGGTCGATCAGTCCCTGACCGCGGTGAGCCGCGCGTATCGCTGCCCGATAGAGGTCGGGGTCGCCGTCCTTGAGCAGGAAGCCCACGGCGCCCGCTTCGAGTGCCCCGAAGAGGTATTCGTCGGTGTCGAACGTGGTCAGCGCGATGATCGGCCTGTCCGGCGCCCGCGCCGTCAGCCGCCGGATCGCCGTGATCCCGTCCGTGCCCGGCATCCGCAGGTCCGTGAGGATCACGTCCGGCTGGTGCTCGCGCGCCATGCTGATCAGCTCGGCCCCGTCACGCGCGGCACCGAGGAAGGCGATGTCGGGCTCATGGCTGAGCAACTGCCGCAGGCCCTCGCGGGCGAGATGCTGGTCGTCGGCGATCAGCAGCCGGATCACGGGACCACCTGCCGGGCCGGATGACTGTACGCAGAGGACATCGTGGAAGGGCCGGGCTCCGCACCGCCGGCCGTCACCGCCGATCTGTGCTCGTCACGCGCATGCGGAGGGAGCACGGGCAGGCTGACGCGCACCCGCCAGCCCGCCCTGCCGTGCCGGCCGATGTGGCAGTGCCCTCCGAGCGCCGCCACACGCTCGCGCATGCCCGCCAGGCCATGCCCACCGTGGTGCCCACCGCGGTGCCCACCGCTCAGAACACCGTCGCCGGCCGCTTCGTCGCCGGCCGCTTCGTCGCCGGCCGCTTCGTCGCCGGCCGACGGCCGAGGCGGGCCTGGGTCGTCGATGGTGACGACGACCCGGCTGCTCACCGCACGGACCGTGACCGAGGCCAGCGCGGCCGTGGAGTGCCGCGCCACATTGGTCAGCGCCTCCTGCACGATCCGGTAGGCGCAGGCCGCCGTCTCGGGATGGACGGTGCTGTCAAGGCGAGGGTCGACCTCCAGGGCGACGGCCAATTCCGGCCCGCCACTGCGTTCCGCCAGCGCGGGCAAGTCGGCGAGGCCTCCGCTGTAAGCGTGGTCCTCGCGGTCCGACCGCACCAAGGAGGCCAGCAGTGCCCGGATCTCGGCCAGCGCCTCGGCTGACAGACCGGCGATCCCGGCCAGCGCGCGGTCAGCCTCGCAGTCGTGACCGGCCAGCGCCCGCCTGGCACCGACCGCCTGCAGCCTGATCGCGCTGAGGTGATGCCCGACGACGTCATGAACCTCCCGGGCGATCCGCGCGGCCTCCTGCGAGCGTGCCTGCTCCTCCCGGGCACGCTGTAGCCGCGCGGCCTGTACGGCGCGGTCGGCCCGCAGTCGCAGCGCGTACCCGACGGCGACCGGCGCCGCGCCCGCCGCCGCATAGACGGACACGGTAGCGACGTCCGGCACAGACATGCCCCCGAGGGCTGCCGCCACCGCCCAGACGACCGAGCCGATCAGGAGTACCGAGCGCAGCCGATGGCGGTGGTAGGCCGCCGAGGCGACGATCAGGCCCAGGACCCAGATCCCGGCGTCGCGCTCCAGCGCGAGGCCGAGCGCGAGCATCACCATCGCGGACGCGACTACTGCCGTCAGCGGCAGCCGCCTGCGCAGCGCCAGCGGCGCGCAGGCGGCCAGAATCGGCGCCGCCCACGCCGCCGCACCCACACGCGTAATCTCGGCGGGCTGACCGCGCCACCATTCGTCCAGTGCCGACACTGTCAGCGCGATGATCGCCACGGCGCAGGCGAGCACGGCGTCGCGGCCCATGAGCGGCATACGTCGCCGGACGCCGGTCAGAAAGGGGCGGAAAGCCGCTGGTCGTCTCACGCGCCCAGTATCACGCCGGCCAGGCGGGGCACGTGGTGCCGGGCGCGGGCACCTTGCCGTCGATGAGGTACCGGTCCACGTGGCCGATCACGCAGGGGTCGCCGGCGTTCAGGTACCGGCCATGGCCGATGCCGTCGTACTTGACCGTGACCGACCCGGGGACCTGGTCGGTGATGGCGCGGACAGAGGGGTACTCGTAGACCGGGCCTATGCCGAGCAGCGGCGGGAGCTTGCGGGCGGGCAGCGGCGCCGGCGGGTTGGCGGCCTCGGCTGCCCACGGCGAGCAGGCGAGCCAGGCGTTCTCCCGCATGCCGGAGAAGTTCGGCGACACCTTGACCGAGCGCCGCACCGCCGCACGGTAGGCGTGGTAGCCGTCGTGGCGGAATCCGTCGGCGCAGTTCACCGCGAGCATGGCGGTCACCCGCGGCGGCAGGCCGCGGCCTTGCGGGTCGAAACCGGACGCGTCTCCCTTGGCGGCGCCCGCGATGGCCTCGGCCAGCGCGGGCCACTCCGCCGTGCTGTCGACCAGGCCGTAGGCCAGGAACTTCAGATCGTCACCGTCGTAGCGGCGCTCCCCGGCGGCCGCGGCACCGGGCAAGGGACGACGCTCGGCCCGCCGCACAACGGCCTGCCAGATCTTCTCCACGCCGGTCCCGCGCAGCGCGCAGTCGGAGGAGCCGGCGCACCAACGGACGAACCGCTGGAACCCCGCCTCCAAGCCCTTATATTGCAGTCGCTCCGACTTCGCGAGCGGGTCCACGTGGTCGGGTACGCTGTCCACCGCCATCGCGCGCAGCCGCTGCGGGAACAGTCGCGCGTAGGAGGCCCCGAGCACGCCGCCGTAGGAGTTTCCGAAGAAGGAAATCTTCTCCTCGCCCAGGGCAGCGCGGATCGCGTCCATGTCACGCGCCTGAGTGGCCGAGTCCAGGTTGGCGAACAACTCGGGCACGGCGTCCCGGCAGGCAGCGATCCCGGCGGCGTTCGCCTTGAGCGCCTGATCGTACTCGCGCCGGCTGTCCGGAGTGGCGAACACGGGACCGGCCGCGCAAGAATCCAGCGGGATGTGCTCACCGCTCACCCCGCCGCGCGGGTTCCAGGTGACGACGTCCATCCGGGTACGCAGACCGGTGAAGTGGGGCAGCGCGCGGGACAACTCCTGAACGCCGGCGCCACCGGGACCTCCAGGGCTGAACAAGACGGTGCCCGCCGCCGCACCGGTCGCCGGCGCCCTGCCCACAGTGAGGGTGATCGTCTTCCCGTCGGGCTTCGACCAGTCGACGGGAACGGCCAGCTTGGCGCACTGCAACTCGGCCGAGATCTTTTCCCCGCATGCCGACCATGTCAGGGGCGGCGTCAGCACCCCGCTGGAGGAGGCGGAGGCGGCTGGTGCGTACGCTCCCAGCGTCACCATCAGGGGCATGGCAAGCAAGACCGATCTTGGCCAGGTCATCGAATCCTCCAACAGGATGGTGCGGCGAGCGCCGCAGATGACCCCACAGACTAGGTACGCGAAGCTCCCGCCACATCTGCCACAAGACATACGTGCGACCCGCCACGCCGACAGCATCGCCGCCATGTCCCGGCGATGTTGTGGTGGCCGACGAGCCGGGAGATCTCTTCCAACGGGATGCCGTTGTCCAAGAGCAGTGACACGAAGCTGGGGCGGCGGCCGTGGGAGCTGTATGAGTTTCGGACGGACGACGGCCTGCACGTCCACCTCCGTGATGCTGATCTTCGCAGAATCGCCCACGAGCCCAGTGGGTCGCCAGTCCTGACACTGGAGTTCTCCAGCACCCGTTGGTCATGTCGGCCCAGCCATGGCTCGCTGTGACCTTCCGGTTCGAGGACGTGCGTATTCGCACCTGGTATGACGACCCGCTGGGGCATCGCCTGGTGAGCGAGAAGGACCACGCTGCACCCAGGCCACTCGGGGATGTCTACTGGAACGGCCACGACTACTTCACCCTGCACTCCTTCTGCGTCTGGATTTCACCGCGGCGCGCGTCGTGGTGAAGGCGCACGTGGCAGACGGGCCGGGCTCCCTCCATGCGGATGACTGACAAGCGAGGCACCCACGCCCGGACAGCCCGAAACAGCTCGCCAAGAGCCCGCCCCTTCACCGGCTTCGGGCGTGAGAAGTCGCAGGTTCACATCCTGTCGCCCCGACCAGCGCGACTGTCAGAAGGCCATTTCCTTGGGGTGGGGCCGTGGCCTTCTGAGTGACAAGCGGCGTCACTGCTGAGGTGCTGGTTCCACTCCCTGATCAGGCATGACCGGTTAGCTTCAGGACATGGTGGGTCATCGGGCGTCGCCCGTCATCCGGAAGGTCGACGCAGTCATGATCCCGGTCCCGGACCTCGACAGCGGTCTCGGCTTCTACCGGGACCGTCTCGGTCACGAGCTGCTGTGGCGCAATGACGAGCTGGGGCAGGCGGGCCTCCGGCTGCCTGACACCGACACCGAGATCGTGCTGACGACCCGGCGCGGCCTCGTGCCGACCTGGCTGGTCACCTCGGTGGACGCCGCCGCCGCGCAGGTGGTCGAGGCGGGCGGTCGCATGGTCGGCGAGCCCGCGGACGTTCCCGTCGGCCGCCTGGCGGTGGTGGCCGACCCGTTCGGCAACGACCTGGTCCTGATCGATCTGTCGAAGGGCATGTACGTGACCGACGAATCCGGCGTGGTCACAGGCGTCCAGGACCCAGCCGAGTGAAACACGGAAGGCCCAGAAACCCGCCTTTGGCAGTGCCCACCGGCACAACCGCCGACGCGACGAGGCCGTGGATGTCCGCGAGGAGACGGATATCCCGAAGACCATCTCCGTGATCGGAAGTGGCCTGGACGTCACAACAGCGAGAACTCGCCGGGGAGTCAAGGGGGTGACCGTGTCGTCGGTCCGCTTCCCGTCTTGATCAGAGCGGCCAAGGTCGCGGGCTCGGCCGGGTGGAGAACCTGCCCGTAGGAGTTGGGCATGTCGTCATACTTCTTACCCTCCATCGGAGGACCTGCCGGGTCGCCATAGGAGACGTACGGCTCTCCTCGAGGCCGTCCACCACCGTGGCCGTCTCGGTGAAGCGCACGCCGTGCCCGGCCAGGTCTTCTCCATGGTCGGTATCCTGCCGCGGGCGTGAGGTCAGGCTTTCGTGGCGATGGGCCGTGATCCCAGGTCCTGTCCCGTACGGACGAAGGCGCGGACGAGCGGCGTCTCGCACTCCGCGCGCCAGACCAGCGCCCATTCCGTACGCGGAGCGTCATGGATGGGCAGTAGGGCGATGTCCGGGTGGGTGTAGTAGCGGGCGACGTGAGCGTTGACCGGGCTGACGATCTCCCCTGCGGCGACGAGCACGAGTAGTTCGTGGAAGGTGCGAGCGCGCGGGCCGCGCGGGATGGGCCCGCCGCAGGGGGTGGATGCGGGGATCATGGCCTCGGCCCAGTAGTCCGGCGCCGCCGGCCCCGGATCGAGAACCGGCCGGCCGGCCAGGTCCTCCATGGACACCGACGTACGGCCGGCGAGGTCGGAGGTCTCGGCGATCGCGAGCACGCGCCCCTCCGTCAGGACCACGGGCCCGACGGCGAGATCGGCCTCCCTGACCGGCAGCCACATGAGCTGCATGTCGACCTCGCCGGAGCGCAGTGCGGCGAACGGCTCGCTGAAGTGGTACTCGGAGATCTGGACCGCGCAGCCGGGGTGACGGGCGCCGAACTCCTCGATCACCGGGCGCAGCTCATTGCCGAGCGCTCCCATCACGCCCAGCCGCAGGGTGCCCTGGACGCCCTGCGCGGTGCCGGCCGCGCGGGCCAGACCGCTGTGGACGAGGTCGTAGGCCTGTCGCAGATCGTCGCGCAGGCGGCTGCCGATGGCAGTGAGGCATACGGTACGGCTGTTCCGCTCGAACAGCGGGGCTCCGATGCGCCGCTCCTGCTTCTTGATGGACTGGCTGACGCGGGCCTGGGTGATGTGGAGCCTTTCCGCGGTACGGCCGAAGTGAAGTTCCTCCGCAAGCGTGAGGAAGATCTCGATGTCCCGCAGCTCCATTTCGACCTTTCAATCCATAAGTGTGACGTTATGGGATGTTATCGGAGCTGTCGTTGATCGCCTGATGGACGCAGCGGAAGGCTGTCCCTGACCAGCTGTGATTCACCTGAGGGGAAGCTCTTGCGTTCGTTCGCGGATGATGATGCCGCGCTGCGGCTCACCGGCCTGTCCAAGGCCTTCGGCGCCTCGCTCGCGGCGGACAGGATCGATCTGGAGGTGCCGCGGGGCGCGTTCCTGGGGCTGGTGGGGCAGAACGGCGCGGGCAAGACCACCACCTTGTCGATGGCGGTCGGGCTTTTGCGGCCCGACGCCGGATCCGCTCACGTCTTCGGCATCGACGTGTGGGAGGAGCCCGACGCCGCCAAGGCGCTGATCGGGGTGCTGCCGGACGGCCTGGCCATGCCGGAGCGGCTGACCGGCCGCGAGGTGCTGACCTACCTCGGCCTGCTGCGCGGCCTCCCCGAGAGCACGGTCGGCCGGCGTGCCGAGGAGCTGCTGAGCGTGCTCGGGCTGGACCGGGCCGAGAAGACGCTGGTGATCGAGTACTCGACCGGCATGCGCAAGAAGATCGACCTGGCCGCGGCTCTGCTGCACGCGCCGCGGCTGCTGGTGCTGGACGAGCCGTTCGAGGCGGTGGACCCGGTTTCGGCGGCGACGATCAAGACGATCCTGCGCGGCTTCGTCGCGGGAGGCGGCTCGATCGTGCTCTCCAGCCATGTCATGGCGCTGGTGGAGCAGCTGTGCGACCACGTGGCCGTGATCGACGGGGGCCGGGTGGCCGCCGCCGGCACGCTGGAGGAGATCCGGGAAGGCCGGAGCCTGGAAGAGCGCTTCGTGCAGCTGGTGAACGCCGAGGGCGGCGGAGTGAAGGAGCTGGCGTGGCTGTCGCGCTGACCCTGGCCCGGATGAGGATCGCGGTGCTGCGGCACTCGCACAAGGGCGCGCAGGGCTCGATGACCTCCACGGGTGTCTCGTTGGGGCTGTTGTTCGCGGGCGGGACGCTCTACCTGGCCGCGACGGCCGACGCCGAGCTGCTCGCCGGGGTCTACGCGGTATGGATGATGGGCTGGATCCTGGGTCCGGTGGTCATGGGCGGCGGCGACGAGACCCTCAAGCCCGAGCATTTCGCCCTTCTCGGCCTCAAGTCGCATCGCGTGGCGACCGGCCTGCTGGTGGCGGCGTTCGTCGGGCCGGCCCCGCTGATCAGCCTGACCGCTCTGCTCGGGCTGGCGGTGGCCGGCGTACGGCATGCGGGACCGGCCGGCGTGTTGCCGGCCGTGCCCGCGATCGTGCTGCAGCTGGTCCTGTTCGTGCTGCTGTCGAAGGTCGCCGTGGGCGTGCTCGGCCTGGCGTTGCGCTCCCGCCTGGGGGCGGTCGGCGCGGGCCTGGTCAACGGGGCCGTGCTGGCAGGGGGCAGCCAGATCTGGGTGTTCCTCGCGCTGTTCGACCAGAGCGGGGTGCCGGAGGCGGTCTGGTACCTGCCTTCCGGCTGGGGCCTGCTCGCGGTCAGGGACGACCTCGCCGCGCTGGCCGGTCTCGCCGTACTCGATCTGCTGTTGCTGGCGGTCTGGGCCGCGCTCCTGGCCAGGAGGTCGGGCGCAGCGCGCACGTCGGGCCGCCCGCGCCGGCCGATCAGGGCGGCGAGCGCGAACGGCGCGGTCGTCGCCAAGGAGCTGCGTACCTGGTCCCGCGATCTGGCGCGCAACCACCAGCTGGTCTTCGCCCTGTCCTTCGCCGTCTGCTTCGGCGCCAGCCCGCTGCTCATCGGCTGGGACGGCATGCTGCCGTCCGCCGGACCGATCTTCGTCGTGATGGCCGCCGGGCTGACCTCCAACCTGTACGGCACCGACGGCACCGCGCTGTGGCTCACCATGCTGACGCCGGGTGCGACCGACGTGCGCGGCCGGCAACGAGCCTGGCTGGCCGTGATCGCCCCGGTGGCGGGCGTGGTCACCGTCGGGAGCACCGCCGTCGCCGGCGGGCAGTGGCCGCTCGTGCTCGCGCTGCTGCCCGCCCTGCTGGGCGGCGCCGCGGGGCTGGTGCCGTTGCTGTCGGTGTACGGGCTGGTGCCGGGGACCGACCCGCACAAGCTCAGCGGCAACCCGCTGCGCGTCAGCGAGGACAACGGCGGCCTGACCGGGCTCGCCTACCTCATGCTGGCGCTCGTCGTGGTGACCGGCGTGCCCGCCGGACTCGCGGCCCTCCGGTACGGCTGGGCCGGCGTCGCGGTCGGCCTGGCGACGGGCGCCCTGTGCTACTGGGGCCTCGGTCTCATGGCCGAACGACGGCTGCGCGCCCAGGGCCCCGAACTGCTGCACGCCATGCGCACCGGCCGCCGTACGGGGAAGGCCGCGGCCTCCAGACTCGCCGCCCTGCCCAAGCCCCAGCAGGCCATCGCCTGGGTGGGCTTCGGCTTCGGCTCGATCCCGCTGTTCCCGCAGGGGATCGTGGCCTCGATCTTCATCGTCAACGACATCGAGCGCCACAGCTGGTTCCTGGCCACGTACATGAGCCCGAGCCTGCGCTGGCCCGTGGTGATCGCCATGGTCCTGCTCGGCCTGACCATGTACGGCATGGCCCTCTACCAGGTGAGTCGAGCGTCGCCCCGCCGAGCTTGAGCGGCGGTTGTACGTAGGTACACCCCGTCCGGGCAGCCAGGTCGATTCTCCCCGGCCGCGTCCCTCCTTAGCGTCGGAGGAAACGGAAGGGGAGAAGAATGACCACACGCGTGGGGAACATCGCCCTGTGGGTCCTCCAGGTCGTCGTGGCGGGATTTTCGTGATGTCCGCCATGGCCAAGTTCACGAACGCCGAGCCGTCCGCCTCCACGTTCGCGGCGATCGGGCTGGGCGACTGGTTCCGCCACCTGACGGGCGCGCTCGAGGTGGCCGGCGCAGCGGGCCTGCTGGTGCCGCCCCTGGCCGGGGTGGCCGGACTGGCGCTCGCCGTGCTGATGGTCTGCGCGACGCTGACCGAGCTCTTCGTCTCCGGGGGAGCGGTGGTCATGCCGTTGTCCCTGCTCGTGCTCTGCGCCGTCATCGCGTGGGGCCGCCGCGCGGCCACGGCCCGCCTCCGGACGCGGATCGCCGGATAGACGGCGCTTCGTCCGGTATAGGGTCTGGCGACGTGACCGACACCCGAGTACCCCCGGCCTACCTCGGCGACGAACTGACCATGCTGAACAACTGGCTCGAATGGCACCGCGCGACCCTGGCTGTCAAGTGCGCGGGCCTGTCGGACGAGCAGCTGCGCGAGCGTTCCGCACGGCCCTCGGACATGTCTCTCCTGGGCCTGGTCAGGCACATGGCCCACGTCGAACGCATGTGGTTCCGCCGCGTGCTCGACGGCGAGGACATCCCCAAGCTGTGGGACAAGGACCGCGACAACGACAACGACTTCAAGGAGGTCGACTCCGCGTCGGTGCGGGAGGCCTTCGACACCTGGCGGCGGGAGATCGAGCACGCCCGCCGCATCTCGGCCGCCAAGCCGCTGGACGCCGTCGGCGACCGCAACGGCGACGACTGCTCGCACCGCTGGATTCTCGTGCACATGATCGAGGAGTACGCCCGCCACAACGGTCACGCCGACCTGCTACGCGAGCGTATCGACGGCGTCACGGGCGAATGACGCCCGGAAACGGGGGCTCAGGAGCCGGCGTGGAAGAGCGCCCAGACGGCCTTGCCGCCGCGGGCCAGCGGGTCCCAGCCCCAGCACTGGCTGTAGGTTTCGACGATGTAAAGGCCGCGGCCGTTCTCGGAGATGAAGTCGGGCTCCTTGCGCCGCGGCACCTCGTCGCTCGGGTCCGCCACGGCCAGCAGCACGTGCGGCGCGACCCGCATGAGCAACAGCTGGATCTCGCGGCGGCCGCCGGCGTACATCGCGTACCTGACCGCGTTCGTCACCAGCTCCGACACCACGAGCGCGGCGTCGTCGCTGAGGTCGTGCAGACCCCAGCCGCGCAGCGTCGAGCGGGTCACGTCCCTGGCGGTCTTCACCGAGTCGGCCTGGAAGGGCAGCGGACACGAGGTCGTGTACGGCTTGCCGCCCTGGAGGAGATGGTCGAATCCCACCTCGCGGGTGATCTGCAGGCAATCGGCAGTGGCCAGAGGATCCTCCACCATGCCGCCGATACCTCCCGATTCAACCTTGGTTAGTGCATGTTTGGCCCAATATGCACTAGGCCATCATGGGTCACGAGTCGCCGTCGCTGCAAGACCCAAATGCACGTGCATGTGCAGTGTGCAGGAGCAAGCACTGTTTTTGCCCATTAGTCCCCGAATCGGACACCAGGTTGAGACCTTGTCATACCCGGCGATGTGGTGTCACTGTGTGTGCGGACCTTGATAGGAGGCAAAGTGACGCAGAACCAGCCGGGTTCCGGGCCGACGGCGCTGCGCATCCTCCTGGGCTCCCAGCTGCGCAAGCTCAGGGAAGCGAAGAACGTCACTCGTGAGGAGGCGGGCCACCTCATCCGGGGGTCCGAATCCAAGATCAGCCGCATGGAGCTGGGCCGGGTGGGGTTCAAGGAGCGTGACGTCGAGGACCTGCTGACCCTGTACGGAGTGGTGGATCAGCAGGCTCGCGCCGCGGTGCTGGACCTGGTCGCCACGGCCAACGAACCCGGCTGGTGGCACCGGTTCAACGACGTCCTGCCCACGTGGTTCCAGGCGTACGTCGGCCTTGAGGAGGCCGCCGCCAGGATCAGGACCTACGAGGTCCAGTTCGTGCCAGGACTGTTGCAGACCAAGGAGTACGCACGGGCTGTGGTGACCGCAGGGGCGGCGGGCATCGGAGCGGAGGAGATCGCCAGAAGGGTGGATCTCCGCCTGGAGCGCCAGAGGATCTTCGACCGGCCGGACGGGCCGGTGTTCTGGGCGGTGATCGACGAGGCCGCGCTGCGCCGGCCGATCGGTGGAGTCGAGGTGATGCGGGCCCAGCTCGAGCACCTCATCGACCTCATGCGCCAGCACAACATCACGATCCAGATCATGCCGTTCAGCTACGGCGGGCACAGCGCCGAGGGCGGGGCGTTCAGCATCCTGAGATTCCCCGACGCCGACCTGCCCGACGTGGTGTACGTCGAGCAGCTGGCCAGCGCGCTCTACCTGGACAAGCGTGAGGACGTGGACCGATACAGCGAGGTGATGGAGCGGCTGTGCGCCGTGAGCACCACTCCTGACGAGACGATCGAGCTGCTGCGGACGATCGCCGACGAGTTCTGAGGGCGGCGAGCGTCGTTGTTGGGTGTGCATCTGCCCTAGACTGGCCATGGCGTTGGATCCCGCCATGGCGGAGCATGCCCAACACCGCTCATGTGGGCGCGGCGCGTGGGCCGTACCGATGGACGCGCCCGCGATCACTCGTAGCTTGATCAAGGAGACCATTCCGTGAAGACCGCTGTCGAGGAGCTCAGCCCGACCCGGGTCAAGCTCACTGTCGAGGTGCCGTTCGAAGAGCTGCGCCCCAGCATGGATGCGGCGTACAAGAAGGTCGCGCAGCAGGTGCGCGTCCCCGGGTTCCGGCCTGGCAAGGTTCCGGCCCGCATCATCGAGCAGCGCTTCGGCCGGGCGGTGGTGCTGGAGGAGACCCTCAACGACGCGGTGCCCAAGCTGTACGGCCAGGCCGTCGACGAGGTCGACGTGTTCCCGGTCAGCCAGCCTGACATCGAGGTCACGAAGATCGACGACGGCGAGCAGATCGAGTTCACCGCCGAGGTCGACATCCGTCCCAACTTCGAGCTGCCCGACTACCAGGGCCTCGAGGTCACGGTCGACTCCGCCGAGGTCTCCGACGAAGACGTCGACGCCCAGCTCGACGCGCTGCGCCAGCGCTTCGCCACGCTGACCGGCGTCGAGCGCCCCGCCGCCAACGGCGACTTCGTCGTGATGGACCTGCGCGCCGAGATCGACGGCCAGAACATCGAGGAGCAGCAGGCCAGCGAGGTCTCCTACGAGGTCGGCGCCGGCTCCGTGCTGCAGGGCCTCGACGCCGCGCTCGAGGGCATGTCCGCGGGCGAGGAGAAGAGCTTCAAGACCGAGCTCGTCGGCGGCGAGAACGCCGGCGAGGAGGCCGACGTGATCATCAACGTCAAGTCGGTCAAGGAGAAGGTCCTGCCGGAGCTCGACGACGAGTTCGCCCAGCTCGCGAGCGAGTTCGACACGCTCGACGAGCTCAAGGCCAGCATCAGCGAGCAGGCCCGCCGCAACAAGGTGATCGACCAGGTCGTCCAGGCCCGCGAGAAGGCGCTCGACGCGGTGCTCGAGCAGATCGACATCCCGCTGCCCGACAGCGCGCTCAAGGCCGAGATCGACGCCCGCAAGCACAACCTCGACCACCAGATCGCCGAGAGCGGCCTGAGCCGCGAGGCCTTCTTCCGTCTCTACCAGACGACGGAGGAGGAGCGCTTCGCCGAGTTCGAGACCACCTCCGCCCGGGCGATCAAGGTCGGCTTCGTGCTCGACAAGGTCGTCAAGGCCGAGGAGCTCGGCGTCTCGGAGCAGGAGCTGACCAACTTCGTGGTCCGCCGCGCCATGGAGATGGGCGTCCAGCCCAACGAGCTGGCCCAGCACCTCGCCGACAACGACCAGCTCACGCTCGCCATGGTCGAGATCGTCCGCGACAAGGCCAAGGCCGTTCTGGGCGACGCCGCCAAGGTCGTCGACGCCGACGGCAACGAGATCGACCTCAAGGCCATCTACACCGAGCTCAACGGTGGCGAGGCCCCTGAGGAAGAGCCCGCCGACGAGGACGACAAGCCCGAGGCGTAACGGCCCTCATCCGAGCCGACGTAAAGCCCCCGAACCGACCGGTCCGGGGGCTTACGCGTTCCCGGGGCGCCGTACGCGGCTCTCAGCGGCCCCGTGGTGGCCTGCGGGCCAACGGAGGGTTACCGGGCAGGGATGCGCGCGTCCAGCTCTCTCGGGCCGCCCAGAGCGCCCTCTTCCCCGCGGGCAGGTACGAAAGCGACGCGACATGGCAAGCCCTCGGGGCGCTGCGACATGCGCCGTCAGCGAACAGTCCCGGCGACCGGGCATGAGCTATGGGCAGCGCGCGTTAAGGTCACAAGCAAAGCCAATCGATTACGACGCATCGGAAGGTGACGCTGTGACCAGCCCGCCGACCTTCTATCAGCCTGAGTCTCGAGGCCGTGAGAACGGCTCCGCCTTCCGGCTTGAAGACCAGCTCTACCAGCGCCTGCTCCGCGAGCGGATCATCGTGCTCGGGCAGGAGGTCAACGACGAGATCGCCAACCGGATCTGCGCCGAGCTGCTGCTGCTGGCGGCCGACGACCCCGACCGTGACATCTCGCTCTACATCAACTCACCGGGGGGCTCGGTGAGTGCCGGCATGGCGATTTACGACATGATGGAATACGTGCCGAACGACGTATCGACCGTGGTGATGGGGATGGCGGCCTCGATGGGGCAGTTCCTGCTCACCGCGGGGGCCAAGGGCAAGCGTTACGCTCTGCCGCACGCCCGCGTCATGATGCACCAGCCGTCGGGTGGCATCGGCGGCACGGCGGCCGACATCGCCATCCAGGCCGAGCAGATGCTCTACGTGAAGAAGACGCTCGCCGAGCGGATCGCCTTCCACACGGGGCAGCCGCTGGACCAGATCGAGGCCGACTCCGACCGCGACCGGTGGTTCACGGCCGAGGAGGCCAAGGACTACGGCTTCATCGACCACGTCGTCCGCAGTGCGCGCCAGGTGCCCTCGCACGGCCCGGTTTCCTAAGGGGGAGCTACTGTGAACATCCAAAGCCGCTACGTGCTCCCGCAGTTCACCGAGCGCACGTCCACCGGGTCCAAGACGATGGACCCGTACACCAAGCTGTTCGAGGACCGCATCATCTTCCTCGGCGTGCAGATCGACGACGCCTCGGCGAACGACGTCATGTCGCAGCTGCTGACGCTTGAGTCGCTCGACCCCGACCGCGACATAAGCATCTACATCAACTCGCCCGGCGGTTCCTTCACCGCCATGACGGCGATCTACGACACGATGCAGTTCGTCCGGCCGGAGATCCAGACCGTCTGCCTCGGCCAGGCCGCCTCCGCGGCGGCCGTGCTGCTGGCCGGCGGCACCCCGGGCAAGCGCTTCGCGCTGCCCAACGCCCGGGTGCTGATCCACCAGCCGTCCACCGAGGGCGGCGGCCAGGGAAGTGACATCGAGATCCAGGCCCGCGAGATCCTCCGCATGCGCACGCTGCTGGAAGACATCGTGGCCCGGCACACCGGTAAGTCCTCCGCCGAAGTCCGCAAGGACATCGAACGCGACAAAATTCTCAACGCGGACGAGGCGAAGGCGTATGGTCTGATCGATGACATCATCCCGTCCAGGAAGAAACGAGCTCAGGCCGTGGCTTCCTAGACGAGACGTGACGCACCGGAGCGCTGCCCTATAGGGCACGTTCCGGTGCGACTCGCCGCTAGGGGGCTCACTGAGGGCCCAGAAGACGGTAACGTCGAAACCTGAGCGGTTCGGCCTAGTCCGGAGGATGTCCGGAGACACTGCTCTCGGGAGCAGGGCGGTCCCACGCAAAGGAGTATCTGGGGTGGCACGCATCGGCGACGGGGGAGACCTGCTGAAGTGCTCGTTCTGCGGAAAGAGCCAGAAGCAAGTCAAGAAGCTCATTGCCGGTCCAGGCGTCTACATCTGCGATGAGTGCATCGATCTCTGCAACGAGATCATCGAGGAGGAGCTGTCGGAGTCCTCCGAGCTCAAGTGGGACAACCTGCCCAAGCCCAGGGAGATCTACGAGTTCCTCGACGCCTACGTCATCGGTCAGGACAAGGCGAAGAAGGCTCTCTCGGTGGCGGTGTACAACCACTACAAGCGGGTGCAGTCGGGAGACCGGGGCAGAGACGACGGCCTTGAGCTGGCCAAGAGCAACATCCTGCTGCTCGGGCCCACGGGCTCGGGCAAGACGCTGCTGGCGCAGACCCTGGCGAAGATGCTCAACGTGCCCTTCGCCATCGCCGACGCCACCGCGCTCACCGAGGCGGGATACGTCGGCGAGGATGTCGAGAACATCCTGCTCAAGCTCATCCAGGCGGCCGACTACGACGTCAAGAAGGCCGAGACCGGCATCATCTACATCGACGAGGTCGACAAGATCGCTCGCAAGAGCGAAAACCCGTCGATCACGCGCGACGTCTCCGGCGAAGGTGTGCAGCAGGCCCTGCTGAAGATCCTGGAGGGCACGACCGCCTCGGTGCCTCCGCAGGGCGGCCGTAAACACCCGCACCAGGAGTTCATCCAGATCGACACCACCAACGTGCTGTTCATCTGCGGTGGTGCGTTCGCCGGCCTTGAGCAGATCATCGAGTCGCGCATCGGCAAGAAGGGCATCGGCTTCAACGCCATCATCCGGTCGAAGGAAGAGGTCGACGCGGCCGACATCTTCTCCGACGTGATGCCCGAAGACCTGCTGAAGTTCGGGATGATCCCCGAGTTCGTCGGCCGTCTGCCGGTCATCACCTCGGTGCACAACCTCGACCGCGAAGCGCTCATCCAGATCCTCACCGAGCCGCGCAACGCCCTGGTCAAGCAGTACCGCAAGCTGCTCGAGCTCGACGGCGTGGAGCTGGAGTTCACCGACGGAGCCCTGGAGGCCATCGCCGACCAGGCGATCCTGCGCGGCACCGGCGCCCGCGGGTTGCGCGCCATCCTGGAGGAAGTGCTCCAGTCCGTCATGTACGAAGTGCCGTCGCGGCAAGACGTCGCCCGCGTGGTCATCACCCGCGAGTCGGTGATCGAGCACGCGATCCCGACGCTCGTCCCGCGCGACCAGCTCGCCGCCAAGCAGCAGCGCACTCCGCGCGAGAAGTCGGCCTGACCCGCCGCCGCCCGTCCGGCGGCATCCCGAGCGCCCCGCGGCAGCCCGCCGCGCGGGCGCTTCCGGTTTTCCGGGACACGCGCGGAGGCCGTACGGTGTTGGGGTTGCTCGCTCCGATACGGGATGCCGCGTGCGGCGGCTCCCGGCTCGGGGCGTTTTCCGCTCGCCCTCGTCCTTAGAATTGGTCACTGTGACAACGCCAGAGCTGCCTACTCAATACACACCGGCCGACGTCGAGACCCGTAGCTACGAGCGCTGGGTATCCGAAGGCTACTTCCGCGCCGACCCGGGCAGCTCGCGCGAGCCGTACAGCATCGTCCTCCCGCCGCCCAACGTGACGGGTGTCCTGCACATCGGGCACGCGCTCGACCACTCCATCCAGGACGCGCTGACGCGCCGCGCCCGCATGCAGGGGCGCGAGACGCTCTGGTTGCCCGGCATGGACCACGCCGGCATCGCCACCCAGAACGTCGTCGAACGCGAGCTGGCCAAGGAGGGCAAGTCCCGGCACGACCTGGGGCGCGAGGCGTTCGTCGAGCGTGTCTGGGAGTGGAAGGAAGAGTCCGGCGGACGCATCCTCGGCCAGATGCGCAAGCTGGGCGACGGCGTCGACTGGTCGCGCGAGCGGTTCACGATGGACCAGGGGCTCTCGCGGGCCGTGCAGACCATCTTCAAGAAGCTCTTCGACGACGGGCTGATCTACCGCGCCGAGCGCATCATCAACTGGTGCCCGCGCTGCCTGACCGCGCTGTCCGACATCGAGGTCGAGCACAGCGAGGACGAGGGTGAGCTCGTCTCGATCCGCTACTCCGACGACATCGTGGTGGCCACCACACGTGCCGAGACCATGCTCGGCGACACCGCTGTCGCCGTCCACCCGTCCGACGAGCGCTACGCCCACCTGGTCGGCACGATGGTGGAGGTGCCGCTGACCGGCCGCATGATCCCGGTGGTCGCCGACGAGCACGTCGATCCGGCGTTCGGCACCGGCGCGGTCAAGGTCACCCCGGCCCACGACCCCAACGACTTCGAGATCGGCCGCCGTCACTCGCTGCCGTCCCTCACGATCATGGACGAACGCGGCGTCATCACCGCGCACGGCCCGTTCCAGGGGCTCGACCGGTTCGAGGCCCGTCCCGCCGTGGTGGCGGCGTTGCGCGCCGAGGGGCGCATCGTCGCCGAGAAGCGTCCCTACGTCCACTCGGTCGGTCACTGTTCGCGCTGCAAGACCGTGGTCGAGCCGCGGCTGTCGCTGCAGTGGTTCGTCAACGTCGGGCCGCTGGCGAAGGCGGCGGGTGACGCCGTCCGCGACGGACGCACCCGCATCCACCCGCCGGAGATGGCCAAGCGCTACTTCGACTGGGTCGACGACATGCACGACTGGTGCATCTCCCGCCAGCTGTGGTGGGGCCACCGCATCCCCGTCTGGTACGGCCCGGCCGGCGAGGTCGTGTGCGTCGGCCCCGACGAGGATCCGCCCGCCGGCTACACGCAGGACCCTGACGTGCTCGACACGTGGTTCTCCTCGGGCCTGTGGCCGTTCTCGACCATGGGCTGGCCCGACTCGACGCCCGAGCTCGCGCGCTTCTACCCGACCTCCGTGCTGGTCACCGGCTACGACATCCTGTTCTTCTGGGTCGCCCGGATGATGATGTTCGGCCTGTACGCCATGGACGGCGCGCCGCCGTTCCGCGTCGTCGCCCTGCACGGCATGGTCCGCGACCAGTACGGCAAGAAGATGTCGAAGTCGTTCGGCAACGTGGTCGACCCGCTCGACTGGGTCGAACGCTTCGGCGCCGACGCCACCCGCTTCACCCTGCTGCGCGGCGCCAACCCGGGCGCCGACGTCGCGGTGAGCGAGGAATGGGCGGCCGGCTCCCGCAACTTCTGCAACAAGATCTGGAACGCCACCAGATTCGCGTTGATGAACGGCGCCGCTGTCGGCTCCCTCGACGACGCCGAGCTGACGCCGGCCGATCGGTGGATCCTGTCGCGGCTGCAGACCGTCATCACGGCGGCCGACGCGGCCCTCGAGGAGTTCGAGTTCGCCAAGGCCTCCGATCTGCTCTACCACTTCGCGTGGGACGAGGTCTGCGACTGGTATCTCGAGCTGGCCAAGATCCAGCTTGGCGAGGGGCTGGAGCACACGCGACTGGTGCTCGGCCACGTGCTCGACGCGCTGCTGCGGCTGCTGCACCCGCTGGTGCCGTTCGTCACCGAGGAGTTGTGGCGGGCCGTCACCGGCAAGGAGTCGATCGTCGTGGCGGCCTGGCCGACGGCCGAGGCCCGCTACACCGACCCGGCCGCGGAGGCGGAGATCGAGGCGCTGCAGGAGCTGGTGACGGAAGTCCGCCGGTTCCGCTCCGATCAGGGGCTCAAGCCGGGTCAGAAGGTGGCCGCCCGGCTCGCTCTGGCCGGCACGCCGCTGTTCGGCCAGGAGACGGCGATCCGGTCGCTGTTGCGGCTGACGGAGCCGTCCGAGTCGTTCAACGCCACGGCGCGGCTCACGGTGGGCGGAGTCACGGTCGAGATCGACACCGCCGGCGCCATCGACGTCGCCGCCGAACGCAAGCGGCTGGAGAAGGACCTGGCCGCGGCGCGCAAGGAGGCCGCCCAGGTGGCGGCCAAGCTGGGCAACGAGCAGTTCATGGCCAAGGCGCCGCAGGACGTCGTGGACAAGGTCCGCAGCCGTGCCGAGCAGGCGTCCGCCGACATCGCGCGGCTGGAGGCCCAGCTCGCCGGGCTGGGTGTTTGAACCGTACGCAAACGGGGGAGGTCCATTCGTTACCGAAGATGGGCCTTCCCCGTCGCAGAGGCTGCTAGAGTTTTCTGCGCAGGGCCGGTTGGCTCTGGCAAACCCCTTCTGATGAGCCCCGGCTTTCGGGCGGCCCCAGCCACGCGGTTGGACAAGCGCCGAAAGTTAGAGTAAGTTAGCAGGGTTGCCTCCGAGCGGGGCAAGTCCGGAAGCTCCCGGATCGGGCGGTTTGACAAGGATCGTCCCGATAGGGTAGATTGAAGGAAACGAAATGTGAGCGCCTCGCGCACCGGGGTCCAAGGATTCTGGTGCGGATGTACGCGTCCGTTTCTTGAGAACTCAACAGTGTGTTAAAAGCCAGTGCATGATTTTCATGCAACACCTCGTCAAAGAGATTGTTTGACGGTTTTGCTTGGACGAAGTTTCCAAATCATTGTTTGGAGAGTTTGATCCTGGCTCAGGACGAACGCTGGCGGCGTGCTTAACACATGCAAGTCGAGCGGAAAGGCCCTTCGGGGTACTCG